>NZ_JAUTWS010000232.1 GCF_030657435.1 Paracraurococcus lichenis
TAGGACCCCTGACGAGGCGTATGCGGCCGATGCGGTGACGAGATTGGCAGCCTGACGGAAACCAGAACCGAGCTTATCCAGGCCGCCAAGCTGTCCGACGAATGGGGGCCACCTCAAACTTGGCGCCGGGCGCGACCAGCCTGCTCGACGTGGCGGTCCCCGGCTGCCGACAGGGCGATCTGGCCGACGCAGCGCTGGCCTCCTCGACCCACTTCTCGAGCTCGACGCGGCGGCCTGGACCAGCAACACGGTCCGGATGATGGCGCGGAACATCTCGCCCGGGGGGACCTTCCATCTGGCGGCCGCCACTCTGTCCGTCGCGATGACGAAGTGGCAGGTACCCTGACCGGTGCGCCATGTTTGGCATTCACCTCACCGCATCGGCCCATTTGCCGTCCTGAGAACCGCCTCGGCGGCATCGCCGGGTACCGCGGCCCCGGCGCCTGGCCTCAGCCCTCCTCGACCGTATAGCCCGAAGCCCGGATGATGGGGCCCCAACGCTCGCGCTCCGAGGCCAGACGCGCGGTGAAGCCGGCCGGCGTGGTGTCCACCGGGTATTGTTCCAGCCGCGCCAGCGCCGCCTGGATCTCCTCGGTCCGCGCCACCCGGGCAATCGCGCCATGCAGGCCGGCGACGACCGGCGCCGGCGTGCCGGCGGGCAGGAAGATGCCGTACCATTCATCGGCGGTGAACTGGCCGTAGCCGAGCTCGGCGAAGCACGGCACGTCCGGCAGGCTGGCGACGCGCCGCGGCGTCGTCACCGCCAGCACCCGCACCCGGCCGGCCCGGTGCTGCTCCACCGCCGTGCCGACCACGGTCATGTAGGCGCCGATGCGCCCCCCGTTGAGATCGGCGAAGATCATGGCGATCTCGCGGTAGGCGACATGCACCAGGTTCATGCCGAGTTCCCTGCCCATCTCGACCGACAGGAAATGCGGCGTCGAACCCGCCGCCGGGCTGGCATAGGGCACATCCGACCGCTGCTTCGCCCAGTCGACGAACTCGGCGAAGGTCTTCGCGGGATGGTTGGCATCCACCACCCAGGCGAAGCCGAAGGACGACAGGCCGGTGACCGGGATGAAGTCGCGCTGCGGGTCGTAGCGCAGCGTGCGGGTATAGATGTAGGGGTAGACCACCATCATGGTTTCCGGCGTCATCAGGACGGTGGTGCCGTCGGCCGGTGCGGCCTTCACCAGCTCGATCCCCAGCCGGGCCGCGGCGCCGGGGCGGTTGTCCACCAGCACCTGCGGCGCATAGAGGCCGCGCAGCCGCTCGGCATAGAGCCGCGCGACGGTGTCCATGACGCCGCCGGCCGAGAAATTGATCACCAGCCGCGCCTGGCGTTCCACCACCTCCGCCCGCGCCCGGCCCGCGGCAAGCCCCAGCATGGCGACGCCGAGCATGGGCCGGCGCCCGATCGTCCTCGTCATTTCCTTGTCTCCCCCCGCGTCAGTCCCGCGCTTCGATCCAACCCGCCACCAGCGCCGCCACCGCGTCGCTGTTCATCTCCAGCATCATCATGTGGCCGTTGCCGTGCAGACCGTGCTGCTCCAGCCTGAGGTGGTCGACCGTGGCGCCGGCCTGGCGCAGGTAGTCGACCACGCCATGGTCCTCGGCCGCCTTCCAGGAGGCCTCGGCGGTGACGACGGCGATTGGGCAGCGCGCCAGGTTCGGCAGGCGGCGGGCCGGCGCGGCCTGCACCAGGCAGTCGCGCAGCCCGGGACCGGGCGCGGGCCGCGGCACGGTCGCCAGTTCGGCCGGGTCGGCCAATGGCGGGTCATAGGTCAGCGGCGCGGCGGTCAGACCCCAGCGCAGCGCGCCGGTCGGCGTCGCGGCGAAGGGCGGGCCGATCGGCTCGATGGCGACGATCGCCCGCACCAGCTCCGGCCGCGCATCTGCGGCGAGCCAGCCGAAGGCGCCCCCGGCCGAATGGGTCAGCAGCACGGCAGGGCCGATGCGGTCGAGCAGCGCCGCCGCAGCGCGCCGCATCCCGGCATGCACCACGGCGAGGTCGGCGCCGGAGGGCCCCTGGCCCGCCATGAACTGGTCGAGCACCTCCTCCCCCGGCGGCCATTGGGTATGCAGCCGGGCCTGGGGGTAGCTCTCCGGCCGCGTCGCCGGCGCGGTGAAGCGGGCGCGCATCATCTCGTAGCTCGGCGGCGGCGTCTGCGGCCCCTGCGCCGGGGCGCGGCCGAGGCCGGGGCGATCGACGACGCAGACCGCATGGCCGCGGTGGAGGAAGGCATCGCTCCAGCCTGGCCGGCCATCCGGCGTGCCCATCCAGTCGAGGCCCTGGCCGCCGCCGCCATGCACCATGACGACGGGCCAGCGATGCCGGCGCTCGGCCGGCACCATGAGGCGGGCGAACATCTGACCCGTCGCGAAGGTCGCCTCGCCCTGCTGCTGCCGCTCCACCCCCACCCAGAAGAAGCCGTTCTCGGCGAGGACCGGCGGCGGCATGGCGCTACAGCCCCCGCATGCCGATGGGACGTCCGAGATGCGCCCGCCCGACATAGGTGGCGAAATCCTCCGGCTGGGCCGAGCTATGGGTGCGGTACATCTGCACGTCGCGGAAGTAGCGCTGCAGGCGGTTGCCCTTCTTCGTGGTGAAGGCGCCGGCGGCATGCAGCAGCGATTCCACCACCTCGCTCGCCAGGGCGCCGCCTTGCTGCAGCATGGCGCGGAGCCGCAGGTTGTCCTCTACGCTGATCGGCGTGCCGTCGCGCGCCCAGCGCTCACACCACTCCATGTAGCGGTGGCAGGCCGAGAGCAGGATGCCCTCCGCCGCATCGGCCTTGGCCAGGGCCAGGCCGATATGCCGCTGGGCATCGTGGTGGTCGGCGCGCAGCGTCGTCGGATCCACCAGCACGGACATGGTCGTGACGATGCGCTCGTACTCGTCGATCGCCGCCCAGGCGGCGCCGAGGATCACCGAGACCAGGGAGGCGTGGTAGGGCCCCATGACC
>NZ_JAUTWS010000233.1 GCF_030657435.1 Paracraurococcus lichenis
CCCGCACGCCAACACTCCGCAGGCCATCAGCCACGGGGCGTTGGCGCGCGGGTTTTTTTTCTGACTACTTCGGCTTTGCCGAGATGATATTTCAGAGCATCTCCGCCGCGGCCAGCCAGCACTGTGACCGACGTGCAGCGTCTCGAGGTCGCCCGTCTATCCCGCGACAGCGCCCGCCTGGATGACCAGGGAGTGGTGCGGGCCGACGACATGGCGCAAGGGCTGCGTACGGGCGCGCCTCAGCCGCCAGTGCTGAGCTTCGGCCGCACTGCTGCAGTCTGGCCCTCGATCACCCGGAAGCCGTTCACTAGCGTCCGTGGCACCGGCGAGCGGGAGGGCAGCAGGCGCAGCCCGCGCCGTACCACCTCCACTCTTGCATCCGGATAGACCGCCAGCACGTCCGGCAGCACCGCCTTGACCCGCTGGGCGAGGTGGGAGGTGCGGCCGGTCTCCGAGCCTACCTGGGCCGCCAGGGCCTGCCAGCGGAGCAGCAAGGGCTGCTCCAGCCGCTGCAGCCGGTAGGCCAGCAGGGTGTAGAGGTCGAGGCCTAGGGAGTTATCCTTCAGGTGCGCGATGGCATCACGCACCAGCGGCACGGCGTGCTCGCGCAGGTGCTCGTGAAACTCCCGTGTCAGTTCGACGGTGGCCTGCCAAGGCGCGCCCTCGTCCTGCCCGTGCCAGAGAGAGAGGCCGGAGACCAGGCGCTGGTCGCGGATGATGGTCTCGTCGGCGCCGGTCTCCGACCGGGCGGTCCATTGCAGCGTGAACTCGCAGCGGGCGATGCGCAGCGATTGTTCCCGGATCGCCTGGATGGTGCCGCGCGGCCCGCCGGTGACCGGCAGGCCGAGGGAGCGGATCCAGGCCGACATGCTGGGGCCGAGGCTGACGATGCGGCTACGCACGCCCTCGGTCTGCAGGAAGATCATGATCAGCCGGGCACGCGTGCCGTAAGGCACGCCGACGCGCACCGCGCGGCCATCCTGGCCGCGCACCACGCCGGGGCTGACCATTAAGTGGAAGCGGCCGGAGTTGCGCTGCCAGATCAGGTCGTTCGAGGCCGGCCGGGCATGCGGCAGGCAGGTCTGGCAGAGGCCGGAATGGGAGAAGGCGAGGTCGTCTTCAGTCGGCTCGCCAAGGGCAGCACTGGCCGCCGCAATTCGGTCCAGCTCGCGCTGACGCTCCTGGCGGTTACCGATGCCGGCAGCATTGCGGCGAAGCTCCTCGGCACCGAAGAGCATGAGTTGGCGGTGAATCTCGGCCATGAGGTCGGGGCGCTGCGTCCGGAAAGTGTGCGAGACAACCTAACCGCTTCGAAACCCGGGCATACGCTGAATCGGCGGCCTTCCGCGCAGCGGCATCGCATAAGCGACCAGGGCAGGGCTTGGTGCAGGAAGTTATCCACGCTGAATCGGCGGCCTAGTTACGCTGAATCGGCGGCCTCGCGACTCGGCTCCGTACGCTGAATCGGCGGCCTTTCCCCCAGTTATCCACGCTGAATCGGCGGCCTCCAATTACCTATAAGAGTCCTATAAGAACTTATCCTATAGGGTGGCCGCTCACCGCGGCCGAGAACGGCTCGCTGTGGATAAGTCGGTGCCACAGCCCTTGGCCCGGGTGGCAGGCCAAGGGCATTGAAGGCCGTCGATTCATCGAGACCTCAGGAACCAATAGGGCGTGGCCCGAATGACAGGCACTGAGGGAGTGCTGGACTGGAGTACCGCTTCTCTGCCTGGCGCAAGCGCGACAGCCACGATGGTCGAAAGCAATGCTTTGGACCCACTCTGGTTCAAGGCCAAATTGAGGGCATACCATAGAACGAGCAGATAGTGCGTAAGGACTGTAAAATACTGATTCTATTTGATAATTTCTCATTCTGGCGATGCGCTATAAACGCACGGCAGTGCGCCTTCATAGCGCTCTGTCCCCTCTATGATGCGATCTTAAATCGGCACAAGCAGAGTGCCGGCCAAGTTCGTCTGCGAGGAGAGCCTTGCAATATCTTGGCTAGTGATCGGTTGACGAAAGTTGGAGTAGAGTTGTGAAGAGCGCAGCAGCGTCCCTATCTGCAATAGGTCACCGTGTTGCAGTTTCTTGTCCTTGCTTTATGCGAGAGTTATCACTTGCAACTGAGCCCCAAAGACATCGCTGCAGCGGAAGCCTGTGGCGTCACCTTCCTCCCTGCCACGCCGGCACAGGTCCAGCGCCTCGCCATGCAGCGGAAGGTCTTCTATGCCGATGGACAGCCGATCCTCGCCACGCGTGGGGATGGCTTCTATGAAACGGTCGGCACCTTGCAGCAGGTGATTGAGGAAGGCCTGCAGCAACAGCGAGACCTCGCGGCCTGGCAGGACAGCGCGGCGACAAGTGAGGCGTCCACAGCAGCGGACGAGCCGCCATTACCGCAGCCAGAACCGACATTGGTCGAGGCCACGCCGGAGCTAGTTCGGGCAATGGAGCCCTCGTCTCGCCCGAAGCGGCCGCGGCGCGGCCGCTCAGCAGCGCCGAGTACCGACTTACAGTTGATCGAGGAGAAGAATGAGGTTTCTGCAACGCTGGCCGGGCCGACGCAGCATGCCGCCGCGCCGACGCAAGGCGTGACGCCGCGGCCAGCACAGCCTGGACGGCGCTGGATGGTGGCAGGAGCGGCCCGGCGCGGCCGGATCGACAAGCACTGGAGCACCCGGCAACGCTGACAGGACTGATCGCTTCCCGGTAGCCAGCCCGGTGTGCGGGCAAAGCTGGGAGCGCCTCTCTGGCCCTGGCCGCGTGACGTGGTGCGGCGGCGTTGGCCTATTGGCAGGCCGTGAGCGAGGGGCTGCTCACCAAGGGGTTCTGGCGCCCAATGCAGGAGCGGGTCGAGGCGGAGGAGCGATATTGGCGCCAACAGGGCATCTGGCCGCAGGCGGGCTCCGCCTAGGTCGCCCACCGTTGAAGTGGTGACGACGCCCTAG
>NZ_JAUTWS010000234.1 GCF_030657435.1 Paracraurococcus lichenis
ATACCGGGCGCCGAGTTGCAGCGCGACCTCCTTGTTGCCGAAAGGAATCCGCAGCGACGTGTCGCCCTCGGCCGCCGTGCCGCCCCGCTGCTGCTTCCCCGGCCTGGTCGGTCCCCCCGCCGTCCTGCGTGACGGCCTCGGGCTGCCCTTCCGGCCCTGCGGCCCCGTGGCGGCCGACCTCCCCAATGCGCCTCGGTTGGACGGGGTGTGGCCGGTGGCGCCGGCGGCCACCTCCGTCGGCCCGGCCGAAGCCTTGGCCTTGCGGCGCCTGGCCAGCCGTGGCAGCCGCTGCGCGCCCTCGCCCGCCGCCCGGCCGCGCCGAGACGCCTTGTCGGGCTGCACCAGCGCAGAGGCGAGCAGCGCCGCGTCGCCGGCCGTTGTGCCGTCCGTCAACCGGCCAATGATGCGGCTGGCCTGGACGCAGACGGCGTCGATGGCGCCGATCATCTCCTGCTCTCCCACCAGCACCTGGTCGAGCAGCAGCTCCATTTGCGCAGTCACGCCGGGGTCGACCAGCGCCGGGTCGGCCCGCTCCAGCACGCCGAACAGCGTCAGGCCACGCTCGGTCGGCACGATGTGCTTGCCGTCGGTCCTCAGGAACTCCTGCGCCTTGAGACCGCGGATGATCTCGGCGCGGGTCGCCGGCGTGCCGATGCCCTTGGCTTCCTTCAGACGCTCCTGCAGCGCCGGATCCTCGACGAAGCGCCAGGCGTTCTGCATCGCCTCGATCAGCGTGCCCTCGTTGTAGCGCGGCGGCGGACGGGTTTGCTTGTCTTCCACCCCGGCGTCGTGCAGCCGGGTCGCCTCGCCGTCGCGCAGCGCGGGCAGCAGCTGCGCGTCCTCGCCCTTCTCCTCGGCCGGCGTCCAGTCCGGGAAGGCGGCTCGCCAGCCAAGTTCGATCGGTTGCCGACCGACTGCACGGAACTCATGCCCCCGGACGTCCAACCTCGCCGTGGTCTGGCGGTAGCGGAAATCCGGCATCATCGCCGCCAGATAGGCGCGGGCGATGACATCGAACAGCCGCCGCTCGTCGGCGGTCAGGCGCGGCCAGACCTCGCGCAGCGCGGCCACCGTATTCACGTTCGGAATGATGGCGTGGTGGCTGGCGCCGGCCAGGCCCTTGTCGTGGAAGACGCCGCCGGCGCCGCGGCGGATCAATGGCGGCTCCGGCACCGGGATCGGCGTATAGGCGCGCCCGACGCGCAGCCCGGCAACGATCCGCGGCACGTCCGGGACCAGGCTTTCCGGCAGGTAGCGGGTTTCGGCGCGGGGATAGGTGATAACCTTCTTGCCTTCGCCGTCATACAACTCCTGCGCCACCTCCAGCGTACGCGCTGCCGACCAGCCGAACCGCGACCCGCACAGCCGTTGCAGAGAAGGCAGGTCGTGCAGCCGCGGCGGCGACTGCCGCTTGTCCTCGACACGCACGGAGAGCGGGCCGCTGAAGCCCTCGGCAGCGGCGGCGATTGCCTCGGCATCAGCACGCTTGCGGATGCGCTCCTTCGGCGCGTGTCGCATGCGAAAGCGGCCAGCCTTGGTCTCGGCAGTGGCGACCACCTCGAAATAGTCCTCCGGGACGAAGCTCCGGATCTCCAGCTCGCGCCGGCAGACGATGGCCAGCGCCGGTGTCTTCACCCGTCCGACGCCGATTACCGCGCGTGCACCCTTGGCAAGCGTCACGGTGGCAGTGCGGGTGAGCGAGAGGTTGTAGATCTGGTCGGCCTGCCGTCGGGCCACCGCGGCGGCGTAAAGCGGTGCGTACTCGGCATTCGGCTTGGCGCGGGCGAAGGCGTCGCGGATGGTCTGTGGATCCTGGGCGGTGAACATCACCCGCATCACCCTGCCGCGGTAGTTGTAGTGCTCCAGGATCTCCTGACCGATCAGCTGGCCCTCGCGGTCGCAGTCGGTGGCCAGCCAGACCCGCTTCGCCCGGCGCAGCGCCTGGCGGATCGCCTGCAGCTTGACCGCCTTTTTGCCGCCCGAGGCGGGCTTGGTGCCGTACAGCGCCTCCGGCCGCAGCAGGACGGTGCTCCAGCGCTTCCAGGCCGGCACCACGTCCTCCGGCTCGGCCAGGTCGAACAGGTGGCCCTCGGCCGGCAGGACCGGGCCATAGCGGGTACCGATGGCGGCGCGGACGTCCTTCGCCTGGCTCGTCTTTTCCGTGATGACGATCTGGTCGGTCATGCGGGGCTCCGCATGTTCTCTATAGGTTCCAGGTGAGAGACGCCATGGCTCTTTCGCAGTATTGATACTGCTGGCGAAGTCAGCTGGCCGCTTGCGCTCGGACCAGCCGAGAGAAGTGCGACCGCCTGGTGCGCGCCGGAGTGTCGCCCAGGATCCAGTGCACCAGGCGCACAAGGTTCATGGCGGCGGCTGTGGCGACATGCTGCAGGTGTGTCTTCGCCTGCCCAAAGTAGCGAGATCGGCGTAGGTCAAAGGCACGCACGCCCTGCGATATCGTGCCCTCAACTCCGGCTCGCAGGGCGTAGAGGCTGCGGAACTCGGGCGTGGTCTGCCGCTGTCGTGCCGCTTGCAAGGCGATGTATTCGTCACGTGTCTTGAAGGTCATGATCCGCCGCGTCGCGATCGGACCAACGCAGTCGCTCCGGTGCGGGCAGGCCTGGCAGTCGGTTGCGGAGAACTTCACCTTGACCACAGGCGTCCCGCCATCAGTCGCTGGCGACCAGCTGGAGCTGTGCACACCCATGGGACAGGTGACATGCTGGGCATCCCAGTCGATGGTGAAGGCATCCATTGCAAATCCTTTGCCCGCTTTCGCCTGCCAGCTGCTGTCGACCCGGGCTGGGCCAACCAGGTCAAGGCCGAAGTCGTGCTGCGCCTGCACCCGCTGCCCGGCACTGAGATAGCCGGTGTCGACGATGTGCTGCGCCGGCAGCAAGCCTTTATCTGCG
>NZ_JAUTWS010000235.1 GCF_030657435.1 Paracraurococcus lichenis
CCTCGGTCCATACTCGCCTCACCACTGACAACCCGAGGGTGCCATCACCCATCCCAGTAGCGCCAACGCAGCTTCGCGTGTGACCCGGTTCTGAACCACGCCGGCGCAGCCGCCGTACGCCGCACTGGTCGCAATACGGACGGACACTGTTGGCGAAATCAGGAAGGCACCACACTGGCCCGAGCTATGTGCGTCCGCGGTTGCGCCATTCGAGAATGTTCCGACCAGTTTTCCCGACTTCGGGTCACGATGCCGACCTGATTTCCCGCATTGGTGTGCGCAGCCAAGTAGCCCGGCGACTTCGCCAACAGTGTCCGGACGGTTGCAAAAATACCCGTGCACCTGAGCCGCGATCAGGTGGCATTGCCCGCTTCCAGGCTGAAGTCACAACGTCGCTACAGTATGCTCGGTTACGAATGCGCTCGCCGGAGCCGACTACGTGTTGCGGTAACATGCTGCCAGCCCCGGCCAGCTCCAGCATGAGCCGCTGCTGAATCGCGTCCGCACCCCCATCACCGGCAGCGGTGGGCATAGCACCCCGAGGATCTGGACGGTCCCCCAGAGAGTTTTATAGAGGCGTTGCGTTGCGGTGCCGGTTTCGGCTAGGTCATGATCATGAGCGAGACGGCCGTTCTTCCTGTGACGTCCGAGGCGCTAGCCGCCCTCCCGGAATTATGCGAGCGTTTCGGGGTGCTCCGTCTTGCCCTGTTCGGCTCTGCCGCAACAGGGCACTTCAATCCCGAGGACAGCGACATTGACCTCCTGGTTGCCTTCCGGGAGCCGCCGCCTGGCGGTTATGCTGAAGCCTTCTTCGGCTTGCAATCTGCTCTGGTAGGTCTGTTCGGACGCAGGATTGACTTGGTCACCGAGGCGTCTCTCAAGAATCCTTGGTTCCGACGGCAGGTGCTTTCCGAAGCCCGTCAGTTGTTCCCGGTTGCATGATAGAGGGTAAAGCCGCCAAGCTGCTATGGGATGCTGAAGCGGCTGCGGAGCGTATTACCCGTTTCACGGTGGGGCGACGCTTTGCTGATTACGAAGCTGATGACCTGCTGCGATCGGCTGTGGAGCGGCAGTTCGAGATCATCGGTGAGGCGCTTGCGACCTTACGCCGGATTGACCTCGAGACTGCGAGCCGGATCCCTGATCTTCCGCGCGTGGTAGCTTTCCGTAATCTCTTAATCCATGGCTACGCCGAGATCGATAGCCGGATCGTCTGGGAGGTGGTGGAGCGCGACCTCCCGGCACTCCGGATTGTCTTAGCGGAATTGTTGGCGCAGGCTCGACCGGCATAGGCTGGCCTGCCCACAATGCGCCGCGTGCATGTTGAACCAGAGGCGAACATATCAGGAAGCTCATAGCCGGTGCTCTGGTGCCAGAGGCAATGACGGCATCCGACGACTCTGAGCGGGGGGTTTACCGGCGGCCCACCGCAACCAAGCGCTTTTCTACCGGCGGGCGTGAGGGGTAGAGGACCAACCCCTCTTCGTTCATCTCCAACCGGGCCTCGGGATAAGCAACGACTGCTGGCGCTAAGGCGACCTTGAAATTTTCCCGAAAGCTGCGCGCTCGGCCATAGTTGCTGCCGAACTGGCTCATCAGCGCGGCCCAGCGGATGGGTGTCGGCTTTTCCAATGTATGCAGTCGATATGCCAGCCAAATGTAAAGATCAAGGCTCACGCTCTTGCTGGCGAGTTGCTGGAGAGCAGTCTCTCGAAGTGGGACAGGGTGCTGGCGCAAGGCATCATAGAACGTCTCGTCTAAGTGTCTGACCAGGAACAAGTTGAGCATTTTCAAATGCTTACAGAAATGCCGCAATTCTTAAGCCATTGAAATTTCAGATTATTTTTCATTTCGATCGTCCTTGGCGGTTTCTCCGCGCGTCTATGTCTTTGATATCGCAGAAGATGTTCTTGGTCGGACACTAAGACGACACGGTCTTCCCAGAGTTCGGTCTGCCGATCGTCGTCCTGCCTGTGGTGGAAACGCAGACCCGATCGTACGAAGCGGCCCGCTTCCCAGCCACTTGCGTCTTCGCCGGTCCAGAAGAACTTCAGAGAGCAAGCCGCGATCCGTGTCGCTTGCTCTCTCAGTGCCTTGCCAGTCTCTCCACCCCACGACAAACCCATTCGGCCAAGCCAGTGGCGCATGCTGCGACCCAACTCGACTTCACGGCTGCCAGTGCGGATAGCCTGAGTCTGCAGGTAAAGAAGAATCATTCGGGCGCGGGCACCATAGGGCACCCCGACCAGCTTGGGCTGACCCTTGCCGCGGACAATGCGGCCCGGCTCCACGAGTAGCCGCACCCTGTGGCCGCTTTTGTCCCACGCTGCGTCATCAGGCAGCCGGCGATGGGGCAATCCGGTCAGGCAGAAGCCGGTATAGGTGATCCCGATCTTGCCTTCATCATCGCTCATAACTTCCGCGGCGATATCTACGAGGCTGCGCTGCTCGGGCTCGACCATTGCGCGCGCTTGATCCCGTCCGTGGACGAGAACGAGTTGGCGTATGCCACCATCGACATCCCTGGTCATCGCCATTCCCCTTTATCGTCTAGGACAATCGGTGGCGTCGCGGGTCGACGTCAACGGGGGGGTTTCTGGCGGGGCTAGTAGAAGGTAGTTGGATTCTGACTAGTAGAGTCTGCCACCAACCCCCCCGGGATAAGTCCGAGTGGCGCCAGAATTCCCCCCATATCGCGCCACCAAACCCCCCGGGACCAAATCGTCGTCCTGTGAACAGTTGAAGCGCCGGGAAACCCCCATCCCGGTCGAATCGGCGAGTACCAGGGTGCCAGCAGCCTCCCGTTCTGGGCGATTCGGGCCGAAGGCAAAGGACGGTGTGCGCCGGTAAACCCCCC
>NZ_JAUTWS010000236.1 GCF_030657435.1 Paracraurococcus lichenis
TGCTCGCATCCTGATCGCCGCGCTACACATGCCCCGGCACCGGCCCGCGCGGCTTGCTCTTCAGCCCCGCCGGGCCGTGCTCGGCGAAGCGCTTGCAGATGCCGAAAACCCCGGTCTGGGTCAGCCCGACCTGGGCTGCGATCGCGGCCTAGGTCTGCCCTGCCTGACGCAGCCCGATCACCTGTCGCCGGCGCTCCTCTTGCGCCTCTGGCGTCAGGCTCCGCATGTCCACGTGCTTCATGATGTCAGCTATTTGGGTACAACAGACCAGACCGTCAAGAACGCCGCGGCCGGCTCAATAGGTGGCCAGTGATAGATCCTCGACGAAGGATAGGCCTCTTACCTGCCGCCGCCAGCACCCCTGGACGCAGGTGCATCACGCGCCTTCAGCATGGGGTAGGAGCAACACCGACCAGATGAGGCACACTGCACTCAGAAGGTCGCACGCCATTGCGCTAGGGTTCACCAACGAGGTTGCGGCTCACCTCGGGCAGCGATGCTGCCGAAGTCACGCAACAGGACGGGGTCATGCGCAACATACGTAGAACGGAACCTTGGACCTCCGCCAAAAGGCGGATGTTGGACATGCTTGTGGCGAGCGTCTGCGTCACGGCTATCTATGCAGGCAGCGTATCTGGCGCGACCGCGCAAACACCCCCGTCTCGTGTCCCGCAGCAGATCGTCGGCGCATTCGATAACCTATTTGCTGGACCGCATGAAGGCCGCCGAGCCGTGCACGGCAACGGTATAATGCTTGAGGGTAGCTTCGTACCTGGCCCAAATGCCGCGCGGCTGAGCCGTGCCGTTCATCTGAACGGAGGACCGGTTCCCGTCCTGGTGAGATTTTCCGACTTCGCTGCTGTGCCAAGCTTATCAAATGGCGCGCCCGAGGCGAGCCCACGTGGTATGGCCGTCCGCTTCATGCTGCCGGACGGTGGCGACACCGATCTGGTCCTGCATTCCTACAACGGCTTTCCTGCTGCGACACCCGACGATTTCCTCGCTTTCCTGCGCTCCCTTCCCAACTCGGCCGTGCGTGATGCCTTCGCCGCCAGACATCCGGCCGCTCGGCGCTTCCTTGATGCTCCGAAGCCAACCCCCGTCAGCTACGCTACCGAGGCATACTTTGGGGTGAACGCCTTCCGTTTCACGAACGCTGAAGGACAAAGCCGATACGCCCGCTACCGTGTCATCCCGCACGCTGGGCAGGCCTACTTGTCTCCGTCAGAGACCGAAGCGCGTGCGCCTGACTTCCTCATTACCGAACTCGCAGGGCGGCTTGCTCACGGCCGTATCCGCTTTACGTTGGTCGCGCAGCTTGCCGTGGAAGGTGATGACGTTGCCGATGGGTCGGTCGCGTGGCCGAGCGACCGTCCAACCATAGAACTAGGTACGATTTCGCTGCGCGCTTTTGCTCAAGAGGGTGACGCCGCGCAGCGAGCGCTGCGTTTTGTTCCAACCAATCTTGTCGGAGGCATCGCACCGGGTCCTGATCCCATGCTCGCGGCGCGTACGCAGGCCTACAGAGTGTCCGCGGACCGGCGAGGGGCTGAGTGATGAGCAGTACCCGGACTCCCAGCCGAATGTCCCGTCCTGCCCTGACCGGGCTAGTGCTCATCGGCACACTCACAGTCCCTCTGCTCTGCTCCGCCGGTGGCGTGCTGGCAGTGACACAAAAAAGCCGAGCCTTCAGTACACGTGAGGCAAATGTCACCCGCGGCACTACCGTGCACTTCGGGAATGAAGACGACTATCCGCACCAGATCCGCGTGACTGGGCCAGGGCTCGATTTCGAAAGTGACCTGCAAGCATCGGGAGAAGTGGTGAATGTGACGCTCGTAGCACCAGGCGTGTATGAGGTGCGATGCGGCATCCACCCCCGCATGCGCATGACCATCAGTACGCACTGAGCGCTGTAGACGGACCAGGATGCGGGCCATGGGAATACGAGCAAGAATTTTCGCGGCGTGCCTGGCCATGGCCTCGGTCACGGTCCTTTTCGGCTGGTATGCCCGAACCGCCCAGCATGACCTGGGCGTTCTCGCTACTCGCATTTACGACGAAGCGTTCACGGCGATCAGCTATCTCCGCTCAGCTCAAAACGGCCTAAATCAACTCGAAGCGGATTGGCACCGCTCGGCTGTTAACCTCAGTCACAACGCCGGTGGTGATCTCTCCGGCGCTCTGCGTGACGTCCAGGAAGATTTGGATGTAGCAGGCGAGCGGTCGATGTCCGCAGCCGGGCGAAGTGCTGTTTACCGCGTCGGCACTGGGCTGCGTCAGCTCGCCGATGCGCTGCTTGCCAGCGAGCCGCACGACAGGATTGCGGCGTTGTTCGAAAAGTCCGGCCAGGATTTTGCGATGGCCGTAGAGGTTTACGCGGCCGATGGTTACCGTTATCGCCAACGTGCTGGCGAGATGGTAGGGCAGTCTGCGCGGCGTACTTGGCTTGCGATCGCGGCTGCCCTCTCAGCAGCGCTCGTGATCACGCTGGGGCTCACCCGGGCCATTTTGCCGCCGGTTCGGCGTGCTGTGCAGGTGGCCCAATCGGTGGCGGCAGGGAAACTGGACAACCGCATCGAAACGAGTGGGCGGTGCGAGATGGCAGACCTCCTGCGTGCACTTGCCACCATGCAGGAGAGTATCGCTGCCGATCGGGCTCGCATCGAAGCGCTTATCGCCGAGCAGGCGTCGAGCCATGCCGGAGAGCTCGCAGCTCAACATGCCAGACTGGATGCGGCGTTGAGCAATATGGTCCAAGGGCTCTGCCTGTTCGATGCTGACCGGCGGCTCGCTGTTTACAACTCTCGATTTGCGGAGATGTTCGGAGTACCAC
>NZ_JAUTWS010000237.1 GCF_030657435.1 Paracraurococcus lichenis
CCTGCGAGGTGGTCAGCGACGGTCTGCCCTGCTTCGCCGCCGTCACCAAGGCAGGGTGCCGACACACGGTCATCAAGACCGGCTCGGGCGCGCAGGCGGCACGCACACCAGCCTTCAAGTGGGTGAACACAGCGCTGGGCAACATAAAGGCCGCGATCACCGGCACCTACCGCTCGATCGCGCCGAAGCACGTCCCTCGCTACCTCGCCGAGTTCCAGTACCGCTTCAACCGCCGCTACGATCTTGCCGCCATGCTGCCGCGCCTTGCCACCGCCGCATTGCAGGCGCCGCCTATGCCCTACCGCCGGCTCAAACTGGCTGAGGTTTCCGCGTAATCAGGAATTCAGTTGACCCGAGCCATGGATCCACGGTTTGGCTTGACGGCGGCAAGTGCCTGCCGTGTTAAGGTTTTCCGGAAAGACGGTACCCGGATTGGGCTTGGCGATCCTCTCTGCTGCGGCTGAACTGCGGCTCTGGATGGCAAGCTGAGGTTCGCTGCCAGCCAATTCTTGATCCATTTGCAAGTTCGATGCTGGGCAGCGTTCGCACAACGGCGGCTGGGCATGCATGAAGCCCTGCCGTAGGCAGACATCCGGCGCCCGCCACTGGCGAGCGCCGCAGTCGTGCTCAAGCCGCTCTCGCACCCTCCACCTTGGCGACATTGGAGAGAAATTCGCCGACCTCCTGGTCGAGGGTCTTGGCCTGTTGCGCGAGTTCCTCCGAGGCGGTGGCGACCTGGCCTGCGGTGGTGCGGGCCTCGCCGGCGGCGCGGCTGACCGCGCCGATCGCACCCGAGACGCTCTGCGTGCCGGCCGCGGCCTGCTGCACGCTGCGGGCGATCTCGGCGGTGGCCGAGCCCTGCTCCTCGACGGCGGCGGCGATGGTGGCGGCGATCTCGCTCACCTCGCCGATGCGCGCCCCGATCGCCTGGATCGCGCCCACCGCGTCGCCGGTGGCCGACTGCATGGCGCCGACCTGCGCCGCGATCTCTTCGGTCGCCTTGGCGGTCTGCGCCGCGAGGTTCTTGACCTCGGAGGCGACCACCGCGAAGCCCTTGCCGGCCTCGCCGGCGCGCGCTGCCTCGATGGTGGCGTTGAGCGCGAGCAGGTTGGTCTGGCCGGCGATGGTGGTGATCAGGCGCATGACCTCGCCGATGCGCTGGGCACCCTCGGCGAGGCCGCGGACGACCTCGTCGGTGTGGCGGGCCTCGGCGACGGCCTGGCCTGCGACCTTGGCGCTCTGCGAGACCTGGCGGGTGATCTCGGCGATGGAGGCGGAGAGCTCCTCGGCGGCGGCGGCGACGGTCTGGACATTGGCGCTGGTTTGCTCGGCCGCGGCGGCGACCGCGCCGGCGCGCTCGAGTGTGTCCTCGGCCGTGCCAGACATGGTGCGCGCGGTACCCTGCAACTGCGACACCGCCGCCCCGAGCACCTCGACGGTGCGGCGCACCTTGGCCTCGAAGCCGCGCAGCAGCGCCGCGAGCCGCTCCGCCCGCGCCGCCCTCGCCGTCTGCTCCGCTGCCTGCTCAGCCGCCAGCGCGTCCGCACGCTGCAGCCCGGTGCGACACTCGTCGAGGGCGCGGGCGAGGTCGCCGATTTCGTCCCTGTGCATCGCGCAGGGCAGGTCGAAGGCGTAGTCGCGGCGTGCGAGCTGCCGGGTGACGCCCGCCAACCGGATGACGCGGGCGACGACGTTACTGTTCAGCCAGGCGGCGGCGGCGATCGTCAGGCCCGTGGCCGCCAGCGAGAGCAAGCCTAGGATCCACAGCGAGAAGTGGTAGGCTTCGCTGCCCCGATCGGCGGCTGCCTTGGCGGAGCGTTCGTTGAAATCTACATCGGCATCGACTGCGGCGCGCAGGCGACTGAACACTTCCCGGCTCTCACCCGCATAGAGTGCCGTTGCTGCAGAGCTGTCGCCACGCCGCTCGAAATCAGACATCTGACGGCTGAGGGCGGTGTAATCCTGCCAAGCCTGCCCAATCGCGGCCGCGAGGGACTGCTCCTCACCAGGTGACACAAGCGGCTTGTAGTCCGACCAGAAGCGCTCCACTTCGGCCTCGATGGTCAGGAGCACCTTCCTGGCACTTTCCCGGCGCTCTGGATCGGCGGTCAGGAGGACCAGGGCCTGAACCTGGCGGTACCGGGTGGCCCGCTCGCCCAGGCGACCGAGTGTGCTGACACTCGGCAGCCAGTTGTCGCGTATCTCGCGTGCACGGGAATCGACGCTGCCGAGCTCCAGGACAGCAAAGCCGCCCATCACGATGACTGCCAGGAGGAGTGCGCCGAAAGCAGCCATCAGCTTGGTGCGGATGCTCGACCCCTTGCTGCTGGGAGGAGGCGAGGTGGCCATGTGAGGGGCCGAGGAGGCGTGGGTCATGCGGGGAAGCCCAACTGAGATGGAGATCCCGAGCGGGAAGCTCGCGGCTAAGTAGATATCTAAGTCGATGATATCCGGATTGCCTACAGCAATCTCAGGTAGTACGTGCCTGCACCTGGGAAACTGGCATCCAGATCAGCCCCGGTCTGTTCCGCTGCGTGGCCGGCTTGGACGGTTCAGGGTCGCTTACGACCGCTTTGGATCCAGTGTGATGGTGTGGACGCCCCCCGACGGCATCGATGTGCCAAGGTGAAGGTGTTGAGCAACCACCAGGGGAGGCGTCCATGGGAGAGGCTAGCACGATCGGGCTCGACGTTGCGAAGAACGTATTTCAAGCGCACGGCGCCGACG
>NZ_JAUTWS010000238.1 GCF_030657435.1 Paracraurococcus lichenis
ACGGTGTCCTCGCCGTACCGCCGGCGCGGCCCCACTGCCCCGCAGCAGCCGCATCGCGTGCTTGCGGTGGTGCCCCGTCACCGCCACGAACTCGTCGAGGATCCGGCCGCGATCCAGCCGGCTCGACCGGGCGTACCGTTCCGCAACGGCAGCCACCAACTCGTTCCGCGTCGTCATGCTCACCCGCCTCATCCCAGCCCTCGCAGCTCAGCGCTGCTCGGGAGCGTCTCAGGTGAGGCAACGGACCCGGCTCAGGAGCAAATCAGGTGAGGCAATGCGGCCAGCCCGGAATGTGTCGTGGATGCGCTCGGGTCGGACGCAGCATCCGGTGACGTTGGCGAAATACCTGTACGGTCCGCGCCAGCACCTGGGTTCCACGCGGCGAGTGGTATCCCTCCTCGGTCAGTACCGTGGCAACCTCGGTGTCCGTCAGGCCCTGGCGGGCCAGCTCGAGGATCCGCGCCTGCATCTCAGCGCCACGGGAAAGGGCGTGAAGCGCATGCACCCGTAGCTCGATCTGCTCCTCGGTGACCTCACCACCACGCCAGACAATGCGGATGTCGAGCCGCTCCGGTGCCGTGCGATGTAGAATGACCTTTTCAATTAGGCAGCGCAGCAGCGCTTTCTTGTGTGCTCGGTCTATGCCGGGCTGTTGCCACAGAGCAGGCAGCTGCGATCCGAGGACAAGGAAGTCATCACGCTCCTCGGTGCTCAGCGCCTCCAGTTGGTTGCGGGAGGCACGGCGAAGCGCGAGTGCCTCCTCGGCCAACCGCAGTTCACGTAACGCACCCTCCCAGCGATGCTCCAGCTCCGACGCGACCAGGCGGTTGTCGGGGTCGACCCGGTTGAACTGCCGTTCGGTGAGCAAGGCCTGGTAGCGTAGCCGCTCCACTTGCTGTGCCTCAGCGCGATCGAGTGCTTCCTCCGTCTGCAGCCGAGCATCCTGCGCTCGGGTCCAGGTTTCGAGTTCCTCGGGGCTCGCCGCAGCGAAGAACGCGACCACAACGCGGGCATCGATCGGCTCCGCAGGCAGGTACTGGCACGCCGGTTCACCCGGTGCTTCGCACGAGGAAGTTGCAGACGTAGCGACTACAGCCCTTGTACTGCACAGTCATCTTGTGGCCACATAGACCACACCAGACACTGCCCTGCAGCAGCGCCGCGCCGTCACGTGGCACACCGCGCGTCTGGTTGCGACTATACTCCGCGTGGTTGTCGCGCAGCATGGCCTGGATCCGTTCGAACTCGGCCCAACCGATGTAGGCAGGATAGCGGTCCTTCACGATCACTTTCCACTCCGACATGGGACAGCGCCCCGTGACCGGCTTGCCGCTGGCGTAGGTGGTTTCGCAGGAACGTGTGCGGCCGTAGACAAAGGCACCTGCATAAGCCGGGTTCTTGAGAACGCCGGCGATCATGCCGTCCGTCGGTGTCCGCCAGACCACCTCGCCAAACCGGTCAAGGCGTGGCAGCGTGAGGCCGCGATCCCGGAAGCAGCGGAGCACCTTGCCGGCCGAGCCCAAATCGAGGAACTCGGCGAACACCAAGCTGATCCGTTCCTGTACTTCCCGATCAGGATGCTTCATCACCGTGCCGTGCGTGTCGCGGACCAAGCCCATCGGCAAGCCTTGTACCAGCTCGCCGCGCTCCGCCTTGCTCAGCAGGCCTGCTGTCAGGCGACCGCGCAGCGTGTGCAACTCGACTTCAGAGATCGTTCCCTTCAGCCCCAAGAGAAGCCGCCCGTTCGCGGTGCCCGGATCGTACACGCCGTCCCGATCGCCGATAAGGCATCGCCGGTAGCCACACAGATCGAGCAGCGGGTACCAATCCGAGCAGTTCCGCGCCAGCCTGGTGACCTCGTAGGAGAGGATGATGCCGACCTCGCCGAGCGTCACGCGCGCAATCAGATCCTTGAAGCCTTCGCGCCACGTTGACGTCGCGCCGCTGCGACCGAGATCGGCGTCAATCACCTCGATGTCGGCGTCACGCCATCCAAGTTCCTGCGCACGGTGACGCAAGGCATACTGCAGACGCAGGCTCTCCTGGTTGCTCAGCACCTGCTGCGTACCCATCCGGGGAGGGCCGCCTACCGTGGTGCGGTGAAACCTGTCCTCTGTTCGTACGAGCGTTCTTTGGAGCGCCGTTAAGGACAGGGGGCGTGGATCGGAATGGAGATCATCACCGGGGTCGAGCGGCGGCGGCACTGGCGCGACGACGAGAAGCTTCGGATTCTTGCTGAGTTGGAGGAGTCTGGTGCGAAGTTCGCGGAGGTAGCGCGGCGGCACCAGGTCAGCCGCGGCCTGCTGTGGCAGTGGCGGGACGCACAGCGGCGCGGCAAGCTGGTCGCCGAGGCGTCGGGCTTTGTGCCGGTGCGGGTCATCCCGGAACTGCCTGCGCCCTGCGCGCCGGAGATGTCGCCAGGGACACCCTGCCCATCGATGAGCGATGCCGACGGCGCGCCGGACGACCGCATCGAGATCGTGCTGCCGGACGGCACGGCGGTACGGGTGGCGGAGGATGTCAGCACCACGGCGCTGCGCCGCGTGCTGGCGGCACTGCGCGGATGATCCCGGTCCCTTCCGGCGTGCGCGTCTGGCTGGCGGTCGGTCATACGGACATGCGCCGCGGGATGCACTCATTGGCCCTGCAGGTGCAGCAGGCGCTCGGGCGTGACCCGC
>NZ_JAUTWS010000239.1 GCF_030657435.1 Paracraurococcus lichenis
ACCCGGCTGTAGCGCGGCGATCAGGATGCGAGCAGCGCGACAACCAGGATGAGAATCTGTGGTCGCGGCGGCTGGATGATTGTCGCGGCGCGACATGGATGCAAGCGCTTTCAGGGCTGGCGCGGCAATCAGGATGAGGTTTTGGCTGTCGCGCGCGTTGGTGGTCGGCCTGGGCCGCGTTTACGCTCCATGGCAGCACGCCTGCGGTAGCTTTCGACGTTCATCTCGAAGATCGTCGCGTGATGCACGAGACGGTCTACCGCGGCGAGGGCCATGATCTGGTCGGGAAAAATCCTGTGCCATTCTCCAAATGGCTGGTTTGAGGTGATGAACAGCGATCGGCGCTCATAGCGGGCAGCGATGAGCTCGAAGATGACGCTGGTCTCGGCTTGATCCTTGCTGACGTAGGCGATGTCGTCGAGGATCAGCAGGTGATACTTATCGAGCTTGGCGATGGCGGCCTCGAGCTGCAGATCGCGCCGGGCTGCCTGGAGTTTCTGGACCAGGTCGGTGGTGCGGGTGTACAGCACGCGCCAACCATTCTCGACCAGGGCGAGACCGAGAGCCGCTGCGAGATGCGACTTGCCAGTACCCGGTGGGCCGAAAGCGAGCAAATTGGCGCCCTTCTCCAACCAGCTGTCGCCGGCAGCGAGCGCCATGACCTGGGCCTTGCTGACCATGGGCACGGCTTCGAAGTCGAAGGTGTCGAGCGTCTTGCCTGGCGGTAGGCGGGCTTCTTCGAGATGGCGCTGAATACGCCGGTTGGCGCGCTCGGCCAGTTCGTGTTCGACCAACGCAGCGAGAAAGCGAGCCGCCGGCCATCCTTCCTTGTCGGCGCGTGTGGCGAAGTCGGGCCAGATCAACTTCATAGCCGGTAGCCGGAGGTCGTTGAGGGCCAGCGACAGGCGGCCGGTGTCGATCGGCTCGGCGGCGCTCATGCGGCATTCTCCTGACGGACGGTGGCAAGCTCGTCGTAGGCGCCGAGCGCAGGATGGGTGACGACGACCCCGGGCAGGGCCGCGGCATCGGGCAGGAAGCGAGCTTGCAACTCGGCCATGTCGGGCAGGCGCCCCGCCTCGAGCAGGGTATCGAGCACGCCGGCCAACTCGGCCTCACAGGCCCGCTCATGGGCGAGAACCAGCATCTCGACTGTCGCGCGGCAGGCCTGGCGGGCTGGCTGCTGGGCGAGCATGGCCTCGAAGGCGCGCGCATAGGCTGGACGCGGGAACAGGCTGTCGCGGTAGACCAGGCCAAGCAGGGCCATCGGCTTGCGCCGCAGCGAGTGGATCACGTGGCGATAGTCGACCACGTGGCCATGCCGGCCGTCGGGCCGCCGGCGCCCTCTGGGAAGCGTGAGCTGGTGCGAACTGCCGAGGTAGACCTCAAGCCGGTCGTCGTAGAGCCGGACCCGCAGCCGATGGCCGATCAGGCGCGAGGGTACGCTGTAGAACACCTTGCGCAGCAGGAAGCCGCTGGAGGAGGTCACGGCGACGATCGCCTCCTCGTAGTCGGCGGTGCGTCGCGCTGGCAGGTCCCGGAGCGCGGCGCGCTCGAGCTCGATGCGCGGCCCCACCCGGGCGTTGCGCCGGCCGACCAGTTCGTCGATGAAGCAGCGATACGCCGCCAAGTCGGCGAAGTCGCGTGAGCCGCGCAGCAGCAGGGCGTCCCTGACCGCCGCCTTGAGGTGACCATGCGGCCCCTCGATGCTGCCGTTCTCATGCGCCAAGCCGGGGTTGTTGCGGCTCGGCTCCATGCCGTAGTGGGCACAGAACGCCTCGTAGCGCCGGGTCAGGTCCTCCCGGGCCTCACGGTCGAGATTGCGGAAGGCCGCCGAGAGGCTGTCGCTGCGGTGCTCCTGCGGTGCGCCGCCGAGGGCCCAGAGGGCATCCTGCAGCCCCTCGGCGAGCGCGACGTAGCTCTCCCCGCCCAGCACCACATGGGCATGCTCGAAGCCCGAGTAGGCCAGCCGGAAATGGTAGAGCCGATGATCAAGAGCCTCGCCGGCGATGCTGATGCCGAGGTCCCCCATGTCGGTGAAATCCGACAGGCCCAGCCGTCCGGGCTCGTGCACCTGGCGGAAGATCACCTCCTGCTCGGGGCCGTGCAGCGCTCGCCAGCCCCGGATCCGGCGTTCCAGGGTGCGGCGGACCCCGGCACCGAGCTCGGGATGGCGCCGCAGCACCTCCTCGAAGATGGCGATCGGCCGCAGGCCCGGCGCCGACCGCAGCAAGGGGACGATCTCGTCCTCCCAGACTGCGGCCAGCGGGTCTGGTCGCCGGCGCCCTCGTGGGGTGGCTTTCTGCGACGGTGGACGAGGATCCTCCTCGATGCGGTAGGCGGTCGCGGTGCTGAACCCGGCCTTGGCCGCGGCGATCGGTACCGGCTCGGTGCGACGGAACTGCATGTAGAGCCTCATCTGGCGGTCTGTGACGTGGCGACCGGGCACCGGATGGATCCCTCGCGAGAAGGACGCCATTCCGGTGCCGGCCGACCGTGACCGCCAGAGCCGACCCCTCCGGGGTCCGCCCTTGTCGCTGCGGCCCCTCCGGCCGGGCTACGCCCGACCTACGGGGCCGCAGCGACGGTTCTCATCCTGATCGCCGGGCTTTCTCACCTTGATCGTCGCGCGAC
>NZ_JAUTWS010000024.1 GCF_030657435.1 Paracraurococcus lichenis
CTAGTTTGGTAACTGGATCTCGATGCAGTACGGATGCGATTTGCTGATGGGCATGCGCTGTCTCGCCGATGTCTATGCGGTGGCGGGAAGTTTTGAGCGCGCACGCCCATCAGTCGGAGTTCAGGCGACTCGCCGCCAGTAACAGCAACTCGCAAGCCCGAATAAAGCAGCACCCAACAATAATACCGACGCAGGTTCAGGGACACGAACAATGGATACCGCAGCCGAGAAACTCACATTGGCAAGCTCTGAGATTCCGTCTCCTATTTCAAAATGACCAACCCACAATGATGGATTTTGTTGCAAGTACATCGTGTAACCCCCTAAATACTGCGCGTACGTCGCGCCATACAGGTCTCCGTAAAATTCTGGTGTTCCCATATCTCCAGTGATCCATCCAAGTCCTGCCATGTTAATATATGATCTAGATACACCATCTATAATGACCGTAGTGGAGCCAGTCTGGTAATTTGATGAATCTCCAAATAAAACGCTGGATAAATGGAAGCTCTTGCCGGTCACATCGCCCAGTCCACCAAATTCTCCATTGTCAGAGCCCGATGAAATATAACCATCCGTGACCAAATATAGAGAAGCCTGCGCAGAGCGCATATCAACAAGAAAGAAAGAAAATAACCCAACAAATAGCGAAAGCGCTGACGCTCGCATGACACGAAACCTCTTTGAAGCACAAATCATTTTTGATTTGGTCGGGCCCCATTGTCAATACGTCATAAATGTTATATTGTATTCAGCTCCCCATAGGGCAATGTCTACTTGAATTTCTAAATGTCTGTCTCGAAAGAACGTGGGTGAAATGAGCCACTTGCCATTGGAGATTCATCGCAACAGCCCGCGGCCACATATAGGCCCAAACAACTCATTTTCAATCCGACTCAAATACAAGCCATTAAGAAATCATGGCATGTTCCTTTACAGACGTTTAGGACTTGAGGCGAATTAAATGCTTCAGCCTTGGGCTCCGAAACGGCTTCCAGCGGTGGGCGGTGAGCGTCCGACACGGCCCCTCGCTAGGAAAATCCTGCTTTTTTTGGAACGGAAGATCTGGAGAAATTATTCCAGTTCGAATCCTTAGGCCCGCCCGCGGCCCTCGTGCGGCCCGCGCCCGTCACGCCTTCGCCAGCCCCAGCTCGCGCAGCAGCACGGCCGAGGTCTCGGCGAAATTCGCCACGAACCCCGCGAAGGCCTGCGGCCCGTCCCAGACAGGCACGATGCCGCGGGCGCGGAGCTGGTCCTGCACCTCCGCCCGCGCATGCGCGCGCTGCGCCGCGGCCAGCAGCACCTCCCGCAGCGGCGCCGGGATGCCCTTCGGCGCCACCAGGGAGAACCAGTTGGCGTAGGCCCAGGGCAGGCCCGCCTCGCGCAGCGTCGGCACGTCAGGCATGGTGGACAGGCGCTGCTCGCCCATCACCGCCAGCACCTTCACCCGCCCGGCGGCGGCCAGCGACTGCGCCTCGATCGGCGATCCCGTGAAGACGCCGATGCCGCCCGCCACCAGGTCCTGCAGCGCCGGCGCGCCGCCATTGCTCGGGATCCAGCGGATGCGGTCCGCCTCCAGCCCCAGCGCGCGGCACAGCCCGGCCGCCGCCAGGTGCCAGGCCCCGCCGGTGCCGACGCCCGAGCCGGTGATGCGGCCGCGCGGGCTCTCCTTCAGCGCGCGGGCGAAGGCGGCGACATCGCCCCAGCCCGATTGCACCGAGACGGTCACGCCCGCCGGCAGCGCGGCGATGCGCGAGAGCAGGTCGAACTGCTCCGGCCCGAGATCGGCGAGGCCGAGCGTGCGGTAATTGGCGAATTCCGAGGTGCCGGTGCCGATCGTATAGCCGTCCGGCGCCGCGGTCGCGACCGCGGAATGCCCGGTGATGCCGCCGCCGCCGGTGCGGTTCACCACGTTCACGGGCTGCTTCAGCTCCTGCTCGAAGCCCTGCGCGAAGATGCGGGCGACGATGTCGGTGCCGCCGCCGGCGGCCCAGGGGACGACGAGGGTGACGGGCCGGGCCGGCCAGGCCTGCGCGCGCGCGAGCCCCGGCGCGGCGAGCAGGCCGGCAGCGCCCGCACTGCCCAGGAGATGTCGGCGCTGGATCATGTCGTGGTTCCTCCCCTTGCGCATAGCGGCGCGGTTGCGCGCAGGATGCGGGGAAGCCGAGACTGCGGCAATCCGCGCGCGGCTGCCGGCGCGGCAGGCCGCGCCGCGGGAAGGAGGGGACGGCCGCCATGGAGATCCGCCACCAGACGATCCTGACCAACGGCATCCGCATGCATGTCGCGGAGGCCGGCGAGGGCCCCGCGGTCCTGCTCTGCCACGGCTTCCCGGAGGCCTGGCATTCCTGGCGCCACCAGATGCAGGCGCTGGCCGAGGCCGGCTACCGCGCCATCGCGCCCGACATGCGCGGCTATGGCGAGACCGCGGCGCCGGCGGCGATCGCCGACTACACCCTCCTGCATCTCGTCGGGGACATGGTCGGGCTGCTCGACGCGCTCTCGATCGACCGGGCGGTGATCGCCGGGCATGACTGGGGCGCGCCGGTCGCCTGGAACGCCGCGCTGATGCGGCCGGACCGCTTCCGCGCCGTCGCCGGCCTCTCCGTGCCCTATGCCCCGCGCGGCCCGGTCAGCGCCTTCGAGATGCTGCGCCGCGCCGGCCGGCACCGCTTCTACCAACTGTACTTCCAGGCACCGGGCGTGGCGGAGGAGGAGCTGCAGCGCGACCCCGCATCGACCCTGCGGCGGACCTTCTGGTCGCTCTCGGGCGATGCGCCGGAGGGGCAGCGCTGGAGCCCCGACCTGCCGGAGGCCGGGTTCCTGGCGAGCCTCCACGAGCCCTCTGCCCTGCCCGCCTGGCTGCCGGACGCGGAGCTCGCGCTCTATGCCGAGACCTATCGCCGCACCGGCTTCCGCGGCGGGCTGAACTGGTACCGCAACATCGAGCGCAACTGGGAGCTGCTGGCCCCCTTCGCCGGCGCGCCCATGCCTGTGCCGGGGCTTTTCATCGCCGGCAGGCGCGACCCGGTCCTCGGCTGGAGCGGCCGCGCGCTGGAGGCGCTGCCGCGCGCGGTGCCCGACCTCCGCGGCACGGTGCTGGTCGAGACCGCCGGCCACTGGGTGCAGCAGGAGGCGGCGGCGGAGGTCAACCGCGCGCTGCTCGGCTTCCTCCAAAGCCTGTGACCCGACCGCCATAATCCGCCCGGGTCCCGCCATGATCCCGGCGCGATCGGGGCGTTTCCTCTCATGAACAGACCCAGGAGGGTCCCGACCATGACGTATCGCATCGCCGCCGCCGCCCTGCTCGCGGTCGCCCTCGCCGCCCCGGCCGCCCAGGCCCAGGGCTGGCACCGTGGCTATGGCCCCGGCCCGGGCTGGGGCGGCCCGCCGCCGCGCGCTTACCACCACCACGGCAATGGCGGCGCGGTCGCCGCCGGCATCATCGGCGGGCTGGCGCTGGGCGCGCTCGCCGCCGGCGCGGTCGGCGCCTATGCGCCGCCGCCCCCGCCGCCCGTCTACTACGCGCCGCCCCCGCCGCCGGTCGCCTATTACGCCCCGCCGCCGGCGGTCTATGCGCCGCCGCCGGCCGTGGTCTACCGGCCGGCCTGGGGCTGGTAGGGTCATACCGGCCAGCATAAATGCTGCCCGATATGACTTTATGATTGGCGCGCAGCCGCCACACCAACCCTGCGCGCGATACCGGCCTGCAGAAGCCACGACTTCTGCAGGTCGGTATCATGCCCCCTGCTCGAGACCGGCGCGGAGGCCCTGCCCCTCCGCGCCGGCCGGGTCGATCAGCCCTTCCCGCAGGAAGAGGTCGATCAGCACCAGGTTGACGTTGAACTTGACGTCGTCGGTGTCGCGCACCGCCTCGTAGACCCGGCGCACCGGCCATAGCTCGAAGCGCTCGACCTCGTCGTCATTGGGCCTCGGCACGAAGCCCTCGGGCAGGTCGAGGTCGAAGCAGTGCAGCAGGTCCCGCCGGATGCCGCCCTCCCCGCGCATGACATAGGAGACGCGGCCGACCCGCCGCGCCTGCCGGGCGAGGTCGGGCGGGACGCTCGCCTCCTCCCCGGCCTCCTTGACCAGCGTCTCCTCGATGCCGAGGCCGGCCGGGACGCCGCCGGCGATCAGGTTGTCGAGCTTGCCCGGCGCGACCGACTTGTGCTTCGCGCGCCAGCCGACCCAGAGATGCAGGCCATCCCGCCGCATCACCCGGCCGTTCACATGCACCCCGGCCGCCCGGATGCCGAAGGCCGGCAGGGCGCCGCGGTCGAGCCGGGCGAGGACCGGCCCCTCCTCGCCGGCGCGGACGTCGAAATCCTCGCCCCGCAGCCGGAAACGGCCCTGCTCCGCGAGGGCGCGGGCGATGGCGGCCAGCGCCTCGGTCCGCGCTGCGGGGCTGCGCAGCCGGCCGGCCAGCGCCGCGCCCCCGGCATCGACCTCGATGGCCTCCGGGAAGGCGCCGAGGGCGCGGACGAGATCGGGGCCGAGCCAGCCGACCTGGTCGCCCCCGATCCGGAAGGGCAGCAGCCCGGCCAGGGAGGGCAGGTTGTTGCAGGCGTCGATATGGCGCTGGAAGGGGCTCATGGGCGCGGGGAACACCGGGTGCGGGTTTCGGACGGATCGCCGGGAAACGCGGCGCGGCGGGATTCGAACAAAGGGGCGGGGGGAATTGCGGCGGGACGGTGGCGGCGCGGCATGCGGACGCGGCGGGTGACGGCCGCGGGTTTCTGACACTGCGGGGCGAGCCGCGGCGCATCCGGATGCGGCAGGCGCCCGTGGCGGGGGATCTCGATGGGGAGGGATGCCGAGGGCCATGGGACGCTCCGTCGCGGCGTAGGGCGGAGGATATCAGAAAATATTCCTAAATGCCAGTCGAAACCTGGCCAGCGCCGCGTCGGTCGGCGGCTGGCCAGCGGAGGTCGCAGCCGGCTCCCGTGGCATGCCGCAGGGCCGCGACATGCGCCACCCGCTGCGGCTCGGCGGGGACCGCGCGCCGGCCCCGTCCGCGACCAGGCCCGATCCCCGGCCCCGGCGCGACCCGCGCTTCAGCCGCCCTCGCGCCAGCGCCGCTCCGCCGCGTCCCAGGCCGCGAGCGGCTGCAGGTCCGGCACCCAGGCGAGGCCGGTCTTGGCATCCGAGGAGACCGCCTCCGGCGTCACCACGGCGTCGATCAGCGCGGGGCGGTTGGCCATGGCGCGGGCGATCGCCGGCCCGAGCTGCTCCGCCGTCTCCACCCGCTCGGCATGCATGCCGAAGGCGCGCGCCATGGCCGCGTGGTCGGCGAATTGCAGCGTGGTGCCGACCACCTTGCCATGCGTCACCTTCTGGTCGTGCACCTCGATCTGCCAGGCACCGTTGTTGGCGACGACGATCAGCACCGGCGCCTTGTGGCGGACGGCGGTGTCGATCTCGATGGCATTGAAGCCGAAGGCGCCGTCCCCGGTCGCCACCACCACCGGCCGCTGCGGGAAGGCCAGGCTCGCGGCGATGCCATAGGGCAGGCCGATGCCGATGCAGCCGAAGGGGCCGGGATCGAGCATGGTGGGCGCCGAGAGGCCGACGCGGGCGAAGCTGAGGAAGTCGCCGCCATCCGTCACCACGATCGCCTCCGGCCCCAGCGCCTCCTGCAGCGCCGCCAGCACGCGGTTCGGGTGCAGCCGGCCGTCGCTGCCATTGGGCGCGGCCGCCATGGAGTGCCGCAGCTTGCGCGCGCGCTCCTCATGCCCGGCCCGCAGCCCCGCCGCCCAGTCGCGGTCGAGCGCCGGCGCCCGGTTGCCCGCCGCCTCGACCAGGGCGCGCAGCGCCTCGGCTGGGGAGGCGAGCAGCTCCACCGCGCCGCGCCGGTTGTCCCGGAGCTCGCCCGGGATGTCGCCGATGCGGATGAATTGCGCCGCGCCGAAGACCGCGGGCGAGCCATAGGCGAGCTGGAAGTCGAGCCGGCGCCCGACGGTCAGCACCACGTCGGCATCGCCCATGACGGCGCCGCGCATGGCCGCGACCACCGAGGGGTGCGCGTCCGGCACCAGGCCGCGGCTCTCGCCGGTGTCGAGATAGGCGGCGCCGAGCCGGTCGAGCAGCGCCACCAGCTCCGGCCCGGCGCCGCGCGCGCCGCGGCCGGAGACGACCAGCACGCGCCGCGCCGACCAGAGCAGCTCCACCGCCTCCTCGACCCGGGCCGGGTCGGGGCGGGTCAGCGGCCGCGGCTTCGGGCGCAGATGCTCCTCGAGCTGCAGCGCCGCCGGCACCGGGGCGCGGAGCGTATCGGTCGGGACGTCGAGATAGGCCGGGCCGGGCTCGCCGCCCTCCCCCATGGCGCGGGAGATCGCCTCGTCCAGCTCGGCCAGCGCCAGCGCCGGCTCGCGCACCGTGCGGGCGTAGCGGGTGATGGGGCGGAGCAGCAGCGTGTGGTCGAGGTCCTGCAGCCCGCCGCGGTTCTCCTGCGGCCGCGGGCTGGTGCCGGAGAGCACGAGGACCGGGGCGCGCGAGACATGCGCGTTGGCGATGCCGGTCATGGCATTGGTGACGCCCGGCCCGGCCGTGACCAGCGCCACGCCGAGCTCCCCCGTCAGCTCGGCATGCGCCTGCGCCATGTGCACCGCCGCCCGCTCGTCGCGGACATCGACGATGCGGATACCCTCGGCGTCGAGCCGCATCCAGATCGGCATGATGTGGCCGCCGCAGAGGGCGAAGACCCGCTGCACGCCGCGCCGCTTCAGCAGCCGCGCGATGAGGCCGGCCACGCTGTCGGGATCGATTGCCATGCCGCGTCTCCTCGGGATCTCGTTGCCTCGCGCCGCGCCGGGCCGGCGGATCGTCAGCCGCCCAGAGTCGCGGCGAGCTGCGCCTTCAGCACGCGGTGCAGCACCTTGCCCGTCGCGTTGCGCGGGATCTCCTCGTCGCGGAGGAAGGAGCAGGAGCGCGGGCGCTTGTAGCCGGCGAGCCGCCCGCGGCTCCAGTCCAGCAGCTCCGCCTCGGCCAGCGCCGCGCCCTCGCGCGGGACGATGACGGCATGCACCCGCTCGCCCCATTTGGCGTCGGGCAGGCCGATCACGACGGCATCGCGCACCGCGGGATGCGCGGCCAGGACCGCCTCGACCTCGGCGGGATAGACGTTCTCGCCGCCGGTGATGATCATGTTCTTCTTGCGGTCGAGCAGGCGGATGAAGCCGCCCGGGCCGCGCACCGCGATGTCGCCGACCGTCAGGTAGTCGCCACGATAGGCCTCGGCGGTCTTCTCCGGCAGCTTCCAGTAGCCGTCGAAGGCATAGGGGCTGCAGGAGAAGAGCTCACCCGGCGCGCCATCCGGCACCTCCTGCCCGGCATCGTCGAGCAGGCGGATCGGCGCCGAGCCGACCACCTCCCGCCCCACTGACCCGAGCTGCTCGAACTGCTCGTCCGGATGCAGCATGGTCACCCAGCCGGCCTCGGTGGAGCCGTAGAGCTCGAAGAGGCCGGAATTGGGGAACATCTCCATCACGGCGCGCTTGGTCTCGGCCCGCGCCGGTGCCGAGGAGACCAGCAGCTTCTCCACCCGGCCGAAATCGCCGCCCGCCCGGGCGCGGCAATCGAGCATCATCTCGTAATGCGTCGGCACCAGCGAGGTGAAGGTCGTGCCCGTGCCCGCCAGCGTCCGCAGGCAGAGCCCGGCATCGAAGCTGGGGCGGGAGAAGATGCCGACGGCGGAGCCGCCGAAGAGGAAGGCCGAGAAGAAGTTCAGCGAATTGGCATGGCACATCGGCATGACCAGCAGCGCCTCGTCATGCCGGCGCAGGCCGAACTCCACCCGCGTCATCATGGCGAGCATGGACATGCCGCGATGGCCGCGGATGGCGCCCTTCGGATTGCCCGTGGTGCCGGAGGTGTACATCAGGCACCAGGGATCCTCCGGCGCGACGGCGATGCCCGGCGCGGCCGCGGCGGCCGCCTGGATCAGGTCCTCGTAGCCGCGCCAGCCCGCGGGCACCCGGCCGGCGCCGAGATGGACCAGCCGGTCCGCGGGGATGTGCAGGTCGCGGCCGATCTCCTCGACCGGCCCGAGCAGCCGGTCCTCCGCGATCAGCGCGGCGGCGCCGCAATCCTCGAGGATGAAGCGGATCTCGGGCGCGGTCAGGCGGAAATTGATCGGCACGGCCACCAGCCCGGCCTTGGCGGCCGCGGCATAGATCTCGGCCCATTCGATGCGGTTGTAGGCCAGCACCGCGACCCGGTCGCCCTTGGCGAGGCCGAAACCGAGCAGCCCGTTCGCCAGCCGGTTCGCCCGCTCCTCCCATTGCGCGAAGCTCATGCGCCGCTCGAGGTCGAAGGCGCCGATCCGCTCGCCCTGCAGGCGTGCCTGTACGCCGAGCATCTGCCCCAGGGTCAGGAGCCCGCCCATGCCTCACCTCGTGCCGCGCGACGTTTCAACCCACAGCCGTATCGGGCTGCCCCCTGATCCGACCCTGCCGGCACGGGCTTGTCCACCAAAACCGCGCCTGGCGGCCTGCCCGGCACTCCTGCCTGCCCCCCCTGCCCCCGGTCGAGGTCGGATGGAAATCGGTAAGGATCCCCGAATAACAGGAAGCAACCGCGGCAGGTTGATCTCCCGCAGGCCGACCGGCGCCGCAACGCCCAAGTCCAGGCGCCGCGATGCGCAGGTAAATGTCCCGGTAATGCTGTCATGCGCACACTGCACGGTTCGCAGAGGACGTCGCGCGTGTTGAGCAAAGCCAGGATTGGCCTTCGGATCCATCTCACCACGATGCTCGCGGTGGTCGGGCTGCTCGGGCTCGCAGGCCTGCAGGCGCTGGACCACGTCCGCGACCTCGAGCGCGACAGGGTGGCGATCCTGCAGAGCATCACCCAGGCCGCGGCCTCGGTCATTGCCGCCTACCACGCCGAGGAGACGGCCGGCCGCCTCGACCGGCCGGCGGCGCAGGCGGCGGCGCTCTCGGCCGTCCGGAAGCTCCGCTACGGGGCGGACGAGTATGTCTGGGTCAACGACCTCGCCTCGCGCATGGTCATGCACCCCGCCCGCCCCGAGCTCGAGGGCAAGGACATGGCGGGGTTCAAGGATCCGACCGGCTTCGCCCTGTTCCAGGCCTTCACCGAGACGGTCCGGCGGCAGGGCGCCGGCATGGTCGGCTATCGCTGGCCACGGCCGGGCGCCGACGAGCCGGTCGAGAAGCTCTCCTACGTCCAGGGCTTCGCGCCCTGGGGCTGGGTGCTCGGCACCGGGGTCTATGTCGACGACCTCCGCGCCGCGCAACGGCAGGCGCTGTTGCGGGCGATGGCCGAGGCGATTCCCGCCGCGCTGCTGGTCGGCCTCCTCGCCTGGCGGGTGGCGCGCGGCATCGTCCGGCCGCTCACGGCCGTCACCGCGGCGACGGAGCGGCTGGCCGCGGGCGAAGTCGAGACCCAGGTGCCCGGCCGCGACCGCGGCGACGAGGTCGGCATCCTGGCCCGCGCCGTCGAGACCTTCCGCCTGCAGGGCGTCGAGAAGCGCCGGCTCGAGGCCGCGGCCGCGGCCGAGCAGGCCAGGCGCGACCGGCGGCAGGCGGCGATGGACCGCCATACCCTGGACTTCGGCGCCACCGTCGCCGGCGTGATGGAGACGCTCCGCGGCGCGGCCGAGGAGATGCGCGGCGCCGCCGAGCGGATGGCGCGGGTGGCCGAGCAGACCCGCGACCGCAGCGCCTCGACGGCCGCCGGCGCCGAGGCGAGCGCGCACGACCTCGGCACGGTGGCCGCGGCGGTCGAGGAACTCTCGGCGAGCGTCGGCGAGATCGCGCGGCAGGTGACGCATGCCGCCGCCGCGGCGCAGCAGGCGGTCGGCCGCGCCCGGGCCACCGATGCCACGGTGCGCGGCCTGTCGGAGGCGGCCGGGCGGATCGGCGAGGTCGTGCAGCTTATCAGCGACATCGCCGGCCAGACCAACCTGCTGGCGCTGAACGCGACGATCGAGGCGGCGCGGGCCGGCGAGGCCGGCAAGGGCTTCGCCGTGGTGGCGGGCGAGGTGAAGACGCTGGCCGAGCAGACCGCCCGGGCGACCGAGCAGATCGCCGGCCAGGTGGCGGCGATCCAGGCGGCGACGCAGGAGGCGGTCGGCGCGGTGCAGGAGGTCGGCGCGGCGATCGGGCAGGTGGATGCGGTGTCGGCGGCGATCGCCGCGGCGGTCGAGGAACAGGGCACGGCGACGCGCGAGATCGCGTCCAGCGTGCAGGCCGTCGCCCGGCAGAACGGCGAGGCGACGCGGGCCATGCGCGAGGTCTCCGGCATCGCCGAGGATGCGGGCGGGACGAGCCGCTCGGTCCTGTCGGCGGCCGAGGGGGTGTCGCGCGTCGCCGGCGAGCTGCGCGGGGAGGTCGACCAGTTCCTCGCCGCCATGCGCGCCGACGAGAGCGAGCAGCGGCACTACGAGCGCGTCCCGGGCGGCGGCGCCAGCGCCCGGCTGCGGCCGGGGCAGGGCGGCGCGGCGGTGCAGGCCGAGATCCGCGACATCTCCCGCGGCGGCGCGGCGCTGGTCTGCGCGCTGGCGCTGCCGGCCGGGGCGGAGGTGGAGCTGGACCTGCCCGGAGCCGGCATGCCGGTCGCGGCCCGCGTGGCGCGGACCGATGACGGCGTCCTGGCGGTGACCTTCCGGCAGGACCCGGCGACGCTCGCATGCATCGACCGCACGATCGAGACCATCGCCGGCCGGGCCCGGGCGGCCTGAGCAGGGCGCCCGCGGTTCGCGTCCGGCCAGGCGCCTGAGCGGGCGCCGCCTGGCGGGATCCAGGCGGGTGGCAGCGCCTGCTGCCGGAAAGGGGTCCTGGTTCTTCGACGCGGGGCGGCGAAGGCGCTGCCGCTATCCCGGCCTCGGCCGGCACCGGGCCGCGGGCGGAGTGCCCTGCCCTGCCGGGCGGCGCCGCGGCCGCGTCCCGGGGCCCGGCACCGGCCGGGGTCCCGGCGCTGCGGGCCGCCCGGCCGGCAACCCCGCCCACACGGCCCGTTTCCCCTCCCCCCATTCGGCCCTATGTCCCGGGCCCGCCCCCGGAGATACTGCCCAGTGCGACGTGCCGCGCCCCCGACCTCCGACTTCGTGCCCGAGCGCTCCCACTGGCAGACCCTGGCGAACCTCCTCCCCTGGCTCTGGCCGGCGCAGGAGCCGGGGCTGCGCGCCCGGGTGGCCATCGCGGTCCTCTGCCTCGTCGCCTCCAAGGCGGCGAATGTCCTGGTGCCGCTCGTCTATGCCCGGGCGGTCGATGCGCTGGCACCGAAGCATGGCCCGGCGGCGCTGCTGGCGATCCCGGTCGCGCTGGTCATCGGCTATGGCCTGCTGCGCATGGCGAGCAGCGCCTTTGGCGAGTTGCGCAACGCCGTCTTCGCCAAGGTGCAGGCCCGCGCCGCGCGGCGCATCGCCCTCGCGGTCTTCGCCCACCTGCATGCGCTCTCGATGCGCTACCACATGGACCGGCAGACCGGCGGCCTCTCCCGCGTCATCGAGCGGGGGACGCGCGGCATCACCTTCGTCCTCAACTTCCTGCTCTTCAACATCATCCCGACGATCCTCGAGATCTTCCTCGTCGCCGGGATCCTCTGGGGGATGTTCAGCCTCTCCTTCGCCGCGGTCACGCTGGTGACCATCGCGGTCTATGTCGCCTTCACCCTGATGTTCACCAACTGGCGGCTCCGCTTCCGGCGGGAGATGAACCAGACCGACCAGGAGGCCAATACCAAGGCGATCGACAGCCTGCTGAACTATGAGACGGTCAAGTATTTCGGCAACGAGGCGCACGAGACCCGCCGCTACGACGAGAGCCTGACCCGCTACGAGCGCGCCTATGTCCGCTCCGAAACCACGCTGAACATGCTGAACTCCGGCCAGGCGGCGATCATCGCGCTCGGCCTCACGGCGGTCATGCTGCTGGCGGCGCGGGGCGTCACCGCCGGGCAGATGACGGTCGGCGACTTCGTGCTGGTGAACACCTACCTCATCCAGCTCTACATGCCGCTGAACATCCTCGGCTTCGCCTACCGCGAGATCAAGCAGGGCCTGACCGATACCGAGGCCATGTTCCACCTGCTGGCCGAGCAGCAGGAGGTCGCTGACCGGCCCGGCGCGCCGGAGCTGGTGGCCGGCCCCGGCGAGCTGGTCTTCGAGGATGTCCGCTTCGCCTACCGGCCGGACCGGCAGATCCTCAAGGGCGTCTCCTTCCGCGTGCCGCCGGGGCGGACGCTGGCGATCGTCGGCCCGACCGGCGCCGGCAAGTCCACCATCTCCCGCCTGCTCTTCCGCTTCTACGACGTGACCGGCGGGCGGATCCTGGTGGATGGCCAGCCGATCGACGGCGTGACGCAGCAGAGCCTGCGCGCCGCGATCGGCGTGGTGCCGCAGGACACCGTGCTGTTCAACGACACCATCCGCTACAACATCGCCTATGGCCGCCCCGGCGCCGCGGAGGAGGAGGTGGTCCGCGCCGCGCGGCTCGCGCAGGTGCACGACTTCGTCACGCGCCTGCCGGAGGGCTACCGCACCCGGGTCGGCGAGCGCGGCCTCAAGCTCTCGGGCGGGGAGAAGCAGCGCGTCGCCATCGCGCGGACCATCCTCAAGGACCCGCGCATCCTCATCCTCGACGAGGCGACGAGCGCCCTCGACACGCGGACCGAGCAGGAGATCCAGGCGGCGCTGCGCCAGGTCTCGGCCAACCGGACCACGCTGGTCATCGCCCATCGCCTGTCCACCGTGGTGGAGGCGGACGAGATCATCGTGCTGCAGGAGGGGCGGATCGCCGAGCGCGGCACCCATGCCTCGCTGATCGCCGCCGACGGCCTCTATGCCGAGATGTGGCGGCGGCAGTCGGAAGCGGTGGCAATGGCGGAAGCGGCCGCGGCGGCGCAGGCGGCGGCGGATCTCGACCAGCCGCGGGTCGGTCGCGCGGCGGAGGTTGCCATCCGTGGCTAGTGCTCAGAACCAATCAGAAGGTACATGCCACGTCGATAAGGGGCCGTTCAGGGGTGGGCGGCGCTCCACTGACAGCCCGTTAGCGAAGTCATAGGGTGGGCCGCCACTCTCCGTGGTCTTCACGCTCTGGGTGTCGACGATCGCCGCCATGGGGCTGGCCTCCCGCCCGGCGCTCTCGCGCAGCATCACCACAAGGCGGTGGCGGATGCTCTCCCACACGCCGTCCTGCAGGAAAGCGCGCGTGTACCGGTACACCGTGCGCCAAGGCGGAAAAGCCGGAGGCGGCGGCAGGTACCGCCACCGGCAGCCGGAGCGGACGAGGTAGCACAACCCGTCCAGCAGATTGCAATATCTGTCGAGCGCGCTACCACTCCCAGGGTCTGACCGTAGCACAAGAAAACTCGCGGAAAGAATTGTAGAAGCAATACAGCAACACTCTTTTTTGCTCGGTCCTACCATTTACGTATGTAAATGTCGTCTGGGCTCGGACTGGATAGAATGTCGTATTGTAGGTGGTGTTGGATATTCCCTCCTTACCAATGCCCCATGGTTCTGGATCGCCGACCTGCGTGGAGGAAATCTGCCATGCGTCCATGCGGTAATTATTGCTTGATGCGCTTCTGGCCATGGCGGCGACGTACCGATTCATCTCGGCAGTCACTGCGTCCACGAACATCTTGCCGTCGGGCATATTCCCTTGAGCTGCGGCTTGGCCTGGGTGGTCCCCGTTTCCTGGATTGAACGTTGCCATGATCGCTCCTCCAAGAGTCACCGCAATGAAATGGCGGCGGTCCTTCATGTCCGGCTCCGAACCTGACGTGCCCAGCCTAACAGTGCATGGTTGCACACTTCCAAGTCTTTGGTGTTCTTGCTAACCGAACGCAGCGGGGCTTGGCTTGCGGAACTGGCTATCGGTCAATGCTTGGCCGGAGCCGCATTTCCCAACCAACGCGCGATCAGCAGGCATCCACATGGCGGTATCCCTGGCGAAAACCGTTTGCAACGCCGCCTGAAGCGCCAGGATCAGCCCGTCAAACCAGCCCCCGTCATCCCTTCGCAAACACGCCCTGGGGCGCAACGCCCGGATGACGCAGGGTTGCCCTGCATGGCGAGGGGTTTCAGGCCGTCGCCCGCGCCCCCAATTGCCCAGCGACAGGAGGGCGCTGCATGCAACTAGACCCCCAGGGCGTGGCCCCGGACGACCTCAGCCATGCCGGATCGGTGGTGGACAAGGCCATCGAATACATGATGGACCAGAAGATCGCGCCCATTTCGGTTGCCTCGGCGCTGCTCGGCGGCGCGCTTGGCCTGCTCGCCCGCAGCATGGACGACCGTGCCATCGCCGGCGTGCTGCGCAACGCGCTGCTCTCGGTGGAATCGGGCGAGTTGCGGGAGATGCGGGACCAGCTTCCGGGCGGCCAGCAGGCGCTGTGACCTCGGCGGCCGCCAGGGCATGACGGGGGCCAGCCCTCCGATGCGCCGCGCGGCCGCCGGTCCTGCTTGACTTGCCGGGCGCCGCGCGCCATACGGCCCGACCTTCTTCGCCCACTCGCACGCGGCGGCCTCCGCCGCGTGCTGCCGTTTTCAGGAACTGCACCATGGCCCGCCGCTGCGGCATCACCGGCAAGGGCGTGCTGACGGGGAACAACGTCAGCCACGCCAACAACAAGACGCGTCGCCGCTTCCTGCCCAACCTGCAGGAGACGTCCTTCTTCTCCGACGTCCTCGGCAGCAGCATCCAGCTGCGGCTGACCACCAACGGCATCCGGACCATCGAGCACAATGGCGGCCTCGACGCCTTCCTGCTCGGCACGCCGAACCGCAAGCTGCCCGAGGAGGCGCAGTCCCTGAAGCGCCGCATCCAGCGCGCCCAGGCGAAGAAGGCCCAGGCCACCGCGGCCTGAGACCTTGGCCGCGGCGGCGGGGGCCTAAGGCTTCCTTCACGCGCGCCGGGATATGGAGCCGGGCTCATGCCCGGCTTTTTTCTTGCCCTGCTGCTGACCCTGCCGATCGCCGGCCTGGCGATCCGGCGGGCAATCCGCCTCTCCGGCCGCCTCGGGGCCGCCGAGGCCGCGGCCGGCGCGGCGCGGCGGCAGGCGGAAGGCCGCGGCCGCGGCCTCGCCCTGCTGGCGCGGGAGATCCAGGGGCCGGGCCTCGCGCTGCTCGCCGAGGCGCCGGCGCTGCCGGAGGCACCCGGCCGCGCGATCGCCGCCGTGGGGCAGCACCTGCTCCGCCTCTCCGACGACATCGCGGACTACCTCGCGGCGGATGCCGGCCCGCGCCGGCTGGCGCCGGAGGCGCTCGCGCTCGCCCCCCTGCTCGAGGAGGCGGTGGCGCAGGTCATCGCCCAGCTCGGCGCGGGAGGGCGCGCCTGGCGGCTGGCGGAGGGCTTCGCCGGCCTGACCCTGCAGGCGGATCGCCGCGCCCTGCTCGGCGCCCTGGTCCAGGTGCTGGCCCGCGCCGCCCGCATGACGCGGGAGGGCGATGCGATCGACCTGCGCCCGGTCGTCACCGGGGACGCCGTCTCGATCCTGGTGGAGGATGAGGGAGCGGGGCTGCCGGCCGCCGACCTCGCCGCCGGCGCCCCCGATGGCGAGGCCCCGGGAACCCGCGGCCTCGGCTTCGGCCTCGCCATCGCCCGCGCCCTGGTCGAGGCGCATGGCGGCAGCCTGCGGCTCGAGGCCCTGCCCGGCATCGGTGCGCGCGCCTGGCTCACCCTGCCGCGGGAGCGGCTGGTCGGGGGCTAGGGGAAGTGGGGACGAGGCCGCGGTTGCGGCCGCGATCCGGCCTGCCGGGCGGAAGCGCGGGAGACGCGCCGGAGCGGGCCCGGGGCCTTGGCCCGGCGATCACCCTCGACCGGGGACAGGACACGGCCGCGCTGCGCCGGCCAGGCAAGGGGCCTCGGAGGTGTGACCCCGGACCCCGCTGCTCCCGCAGGACTCCCGCCGCCCGCCACGTGTACGGGAGGGCTGCCCGGCGTGGAGGACCGGATCCGGGCCCCGACGCCTGGGCAAGGCCCTGGGAAGGATGCCGCCGTGACTGCCACCGCACCGCCTTCGGCGCGCCGGGCCGCCTGTCTCCTGGCGCTCGCCGGGTTCCTGATCGCCTCACCCGGATCCGCGCCGCGGGCGCAGCAGTCCTTGCCCGACGGCATCGCCGCACCGGGCACCCGGCCCGTCCTGACGGTGCATGCCGCCGGCGCGCAGATCTACGAATGCACGGCCGATGCCGATGGCCGGCCCGGCTGGCGCTTCCGGGAACCCATCGCGGCCCTGTTCGTCAACGGCGTGACGGCCGGCCGGCATTTCGCAGGGCCGAGCTGGCAGCTCACCGACGGGGCCCTCGTCCTCGCCCGGGCCGCGGCCAGCGCGCCGGGTGCGACCACCGAGGACATCCCCTGGCTGAAGCTGGCGGTCATCCCGGGGCAGGCGAGCGGACGGCTTGCCGCCGTGACCGTGGTCCAGCGCATCAACACCCACGGGGGTACGCTCGCCGGCCCCTGCGACACGGTCGGCGCCCTCAGGCCCGTGCCCTATTCGGGCGACTACGTCTTCCTGGCTCCGGGGGGCTGATCGCGACGCCTTCCGCAACCCTTTGCCGTCCGGCGCGGGCGGCCTCTTGCGGCCGGGCGGAGGAGACCGGCCTGGCCGGGATGACAGGCAGGCGCGGCGCCCGATCCGGCGGCGCCGGGTCGTGTCGGACGCCCACGGCATCCGCAGGCCGACCGCGCAGCGCGCCGAGGCCCCCGGCCCCGGCCCGCCATCCCGCGCGGGCGGCCAGCCGGGCCATCGTCTCCGGATAGGCGAAAACGCCGGGAAGGCCGCCGGCTTGGATCCACAGGACGGTCTCCCCCCGCGCGAAGCGGCCCTGGCGCGCGAGCCCGATCAGTCCGGCCATGCATGATGCCGAGATGGCATCCGATCCCCAGGCTGGCGCAGGCCGCGGCGACCTGCCGTGCGGCGTTCGACTGCACGACACCGCCGCAGACGACGCAATCGGCCCCCTCCTGCAGGGCGGCCGCCAAGTCGAATTCCAGCTTCCTGCCTTGTTGCCGCCGGCGCCGAGGCCCCTGCAGCCGTCCCGCTTCACCCGGAGGGAGGCCAGGCCGAGCATGGCGCCGAGGCGGCGCATCCGCTCCGCCCTGGTCGGCAGATAGGCCAGGTCCAGGCGGGGGCACCGGGCCGTGAGGCCGGCCGGGCTTGCTCCTGCGATCATCGGCGTCACCCGTTCGAGGAGCGCCATCATGTCATGGAGGCCCGATCCGGGGACAGGGCCGCGAAGAGCGCGGCCTAGCCGCCGGAAGCCGCAACCCTGCCCCGGCGCAGGCGCCCGGAGGTCGGCGTCCGGATGCCGACCCCGGCCGCCGCCCTACCCCCCGGCCACCGCCAGCCGCCGCGCGCTGGCGATCCAGCGCTCGTAATCCTCGGGATCGGTGGTCGCGTCCCGCGCCGCCGTGGCGACCGCCGAGGGCAGCAGCCGCAGCAGCGTCGCCAGCGTCACCCGGTCCCGCTCGCTCTCCAGCCTCGCGGCGAAACCGCCGGCCAGCGCCTCCTCGCCGATCTGGAGGAAGGGTCCCGCCGCATCGGCATCGCTCGGCGGCCAGTGCTCGAACACCACCGGCCAGTCCGGCCGCTGGCGGATCTCCAGCACCGGGCTACCGGCGCTGACGGCCAGCTTGCAGCGCAGGCGCGGCCAGGCATGCTCGCCGGCGCGGATGCCCTCCAGCAGCAGGTCGAGGTGGCGGTAATTGCCGCCATCGGCGGCGAAGCGCTCCAGCAGCCGCACCGCCGCCGCAGCCGGCGCGCCGGCCGGCCTGGCGGGCAGGATGCGCAGCGGCGGCGGCTGGCGGCGCGCCGCCTCGGGCGGCGGCTGCACGGCGCGCAGGCCGTGCAACCGGGCGATCTCGACCCGCAGCACCGCCTCCGGCGCCTCGGCCCGGTTGCGCAGCACGATCGCCACCCCGCCCCGCCGCGGCGGGTTCACCGGCAGGGCGAGCGCCAGGCGCAGCACCCCTTCGCCGAAGGCGCCGGCATGCCAGCCGGACCAGCGGGCGCCCGGCGCGGTGACGGAAAGGTCGCCCTCGGCGCTGATCGTCGTCCCCTCCGGCTGCAGCCAGAGCGCGGCCTCGAGCGCCGCCGCATCGCCGAGCGTGACGGCGAGTTCGGCCTGCAGCAGGTCCAGCCCGTTCAGCGGCACGGCGGGCAGCACCACCAGCGCCTGCTCGCCGCCCGCGAGGCTCGCCACCAGCCGCGCCGGCTCCCGGCCGATGGCGACGCGCTCCACCCGGCCCACCGGCACGCGCGCGGTCTGCCAGACCTGCTGCGGCATGTCCGCCGGCACGCCGGTGGGCGGGGCGGACAGGCCGATCGCCTCGGCATCCCAATAGGCGGCCTGCACCAGTCGCCGCCCCGGCTGGGCGGTCCAGAGGCCGAAGGCGAGCGCGCGGCTCTCGGCCGCGCCGCCGGCGACCGCGACGGCGGCGCCGGCGACCGCGACGGCGGCGCCGGGCATCGGCGGCTCGGCCGAGAGCGAGAGGGCGAGGCGGTCGAAGGCCCCGAGATCCGCCGCCACCTCCAGCCAGGCGGTCTCGCGCAGGGCCCCCAGCGGCTCCGGCAGGTCGAGGGTCAGCCAGCCCGCCACCAGCGCGCGCCCCGGCAGCAGCCAGGCGCCGGCGATGCGGCCGCTCTCGGCGCCGATGAGGCGGATGCGCAGCGCCGCCTCGGCCCCCGCCCGCGCCTCCTTGAGGTGCAGGGCGATGGCGGCCAGCCCCTCCAGCTTCGTGCCGAGCGACTGGCCGAGCGCCAGCCGGCCGCCATGGGCCGCGACGGCGTGCCCGCCGGCGGAGGGCTCGGCCGATGCGACCAGCACCGGCGGGGCCGGCGGCGGCAGATGCGCGCTCGCCAGCCGGAGCGCGGCCTGGGCGACCCGCAGCGCCTCGTGCTCCTCGCGCAGCGCCACCAGCCCCTGCAGGGTGGCGGTCGCCTCCTCGGCACTCGCCGCGAGGGCGGCGATGGCCCGGGCGGCGACCGCGGGCATCGCGGCATTGCCGGTCGCCGCCTCGATCACCGGCGGCAGGGCGGCCGGCGCCGTCTCCCGCCACCAGCCGAGCAGCCCGGCGCTGTCGTCCGCGGCGGCGGCGACGATGCCGAGCACCAGGCCGGGCGCCGCCGGCAGCGGCTGGCCGGCCTCCCCGGCGGCCTCGCCGAAGGGGTGCAGCAGCGGCGCCCCCTCCCCCGCCCGCACCGTCCAGAGCGAGAGGCCGGGCAGGGCCAGCGCCTGCGGCGCCTTGACCCCGGGCAGCACGATCAGCTTCGGCCTGCCGTCGCAGAAGGCGGCCAGGCGGCCCGCCGCCACCTGCGGGATCATGGCGCGACCCGGGCGCTGCCGCGCATCGCGGCGTCCGCGATCATCGGGACCGCCGCCGGGACGGGCGCCAGGACAGGCGCCGGGCCGGGCGCCGGCACCAGCGCCTCCAGCCGGTCCAGGAACTCACGCATGCTGTCTTCCCATGTCAGGGCGCCGGCCCGGGCGGCGGCGCGGGCGCCGAGCGCACGCAGCGCCGCCCGGTCGGCGGCCAGCCGCTGGATGGCCTCGACGAAGCGCTGGATGATGGCCTCCTCCGGCAGGTCGGCGGGCACCAGCACGCCGTCCTCGCCCTCCGTCACGATCTCCCGCACCGCCCCGACATCGGTGGCGGCGACGGCGCAGCCCATGCGCTGCGCCTCCAGGATGACCAGCGGCACGCCCTCGAAGCGGGAGGGCAGGACCAGCAGGTCGGCCCAGGCATAGAGCGCGTCGAGCTCCTCCGGCGCCTGCACCGGCGGCGCGACCGGCACACCGAGCAGGGGCCGCGCCCCGTCGGCCAGCACCTCCCGCCCGACGACGCGCCAGGCGACCTCCGGCATGTCGGTCGCGGCGAGGATGGCGGCGAGGCGGTCGATGCCCTTCTGCGCATCCAGCCGGCCGAGGAAGAGCACCCTGAGCGGGCCCGTCCGCTCCGCGCGGTCGCGCAGCGCCGCCGCGACGCGGTCCGGATCGGCGGCATAGCCCGGGGCATTGCGGACGAGGCAGAGCTTGTCGCGCGGCAGTCCCTGGCCGATGCACCAGCGGCGCAGCGCCTCCGAGATCACCAGCACGCCGTCATAGGCGTGCTCATAGGCGGCGAGGGTTTGCGGATTGCCGTTCGGCTCGCCCCAGGCGGTGCGCTCGACCAGGTGCAGCGCGCCGAAGGCCTTCACGCCGAGCCGCCGCAAGGGCGCCATCAGCGCATGGCAGCCGACGGCATGGGTATTGACCACCACGTCGCAGAGCGCCAGCAGGCCGAGCGCATCGGCGGCCGCCGGATCGCGGTCCATGCGGGAGGTGACGCCGCCGAAATAGCCGGTGTCGAATTCCAGCCGGTCCTCGCCGAGGCCCTGGAAGAGCGTGACGGTATCGAAGCTCTCGGTGACCTCGGGGCCCCAGTCCATGGACAGCGCGCCGGCGACGACCAGATGCGTCCGCCAGCCGCGCCCGCGCAGCACGCGCGCCTGGCGCATCACCACCTTCTCGAGGCCGGCGAAGGCGAAGAGCGGCAGCAGGAAGCCGATCTCGCGCCGCCCGGGCTCGGGCAGCAGCGGCAGGGTGGTACCGAGGCCGATGGCGGCGCGGGCCGCCATCGCCATGCCGCGGCGCGCGCCGCGCCAGTCCGTGCGCCAGGGGCCCGGCATGCGGGCCGTGGCGAGGTGCAGCCGGCCGAGCGCGGCGATCTCCGCCTGCAGCCGCCGCAGCGCGCCGCTGCCCGGCGCCGGCAGTGGGCCGGGCAGCGTCAGGCGCAGCCGGGCGAGGGCCGGCAGCGGCACCTCGCCGTCGAGGCTGACGACCTCGGGCGAGAGCGGGTCCTCGGCGAGGCGCACCAGCCGCTCGCCGGTGAGCAGCAGCAGGGCGCTGCGCGCGACCGGCGCCGAGGGGCCATGCCGCAGCTCGAGCTCGAGGCCGGCCTCGCCCGGGACGATCTCGAGGGCGACCAGCTCATGCTCGCGCAGCAGCCGCTCCGCCCACCAAAGCAGCATGGGCAGCAGGCGCTGCCCGCGGAGCAGGTCGAGCGCCTCGCCCTCGGCGAAGAGGCAGAGGGCCGGCGCATGGACCGCGCCCGGCGCGCGCGCCGCGGCGAGCAGGCGGCGGCGGAGCTCCGGCGCCGCGACCTCCGCCGCCCGGTCGGGGTCGAGGAAGAGCAGCGCGCCGGGCCGCTCCGCCTCGAACAGCGCGATGCGCGGCGCCTCCGCGGCCTCGAGCGCGGCGAGGGCGCGCGGGGTCAGCAGCGGCGCATGGCGCTCCCGCAATTGCCGCAGCAGGTGGTCGCGCTGGCGCTCGGCGGCGGCGAGCATGCTCTCGGGGCGGCGGCGGTAGAGGAAGCCGGCCTCGGGCAGGTGCTGGCCGCGGAAGCCGGCGCGGGCGCATTGCAGCCAGAAGTCCCAGTCCTCGAAGCCGGCCCGCATGGCTGTCGTGTCGAAGCGCAGGCCGCGCTCGAGGACCTCGCGCCGCACCAGGCTGCCGGCCTCGCAGTAGTTCTGCACGATGAGGTGCAGCAGCGAGAAGTCGCCGCCGCAGGCGTTGTTCTGCTCGGCGCCGAACTCGTCGATGTCGGGATAGAACCAGCCGGTCGCGACCGGTGCCGCCTGCAGCGCCGCCCAGGCGCGCGCCAGGAAATGCGGCCGCAGCCGGTTGTCGGCATCGAGGAAGAACAGGGCGCGGCAATTCGGGAAGGCGGCGAGCGCGAAGTCGATCCCGGTATTGCGCGCGGCCGAGAGCCCGCGGTTGCGCTGGCGCAGCAGGAAGACCCGGCCGGGACAGGCCGCGGCATAGTGCAGCGCGACGGCGGCGGTCGAGGGCGAGGGGCAGCCGTCGTCGACGACGACGGCGGCCAGCGGCGGCGCGTCCTGCTGCCCCAGCACGGCCTCGATCGCCTCGGGCAGCAGGCCGGGCTGGTTCCAGGCGGGAATGACCACGGCCACCGCGACCGCGGCCGGATCCTGGGGCAGCATCGCCCGCGGCATGGTCACGGGACGCACGGGCAGGGAATCAGGCAAGGATCGTCCGCATGAAGCTGGCGTAACGGCGGAGCATGGCGGCCTCGTCCTGATCGAAGACGAAGCGGAAGGCCGCGTCCACGGCGGCTCTGGCGGCCGCGGGATCGTTCAACCGCATGGCAGCTTTGCCTGTCAAGTCACTGACACCACCGGTTGGTGCCACGGCCGCCAGGCTCGACGCGTCGGAACCATAGCACTCCAGCGCATCGCCCGAGGCGATGACCGGGCACCGCCGCGCCGCGGCCTCGAGGAAGACGAAGGGGCAGCCCTCGTTCCTCGAGGGCAGCAGCAGCGCGTCGGCGGCGAGCAGCCAGTCCGGCACGTCCTCGACATGGCCCGGCAGGCGCAGCGGGCCGAGGCGGCGGCCGGCCCGGCTCGCTTCCAGCTTCGGACGCAGCGAGCCCTCGCCGAGCGCCGCCAGCGTCGCCCCGGCCATGGCCTCCAGCCGCTCGGCGATCTCCGGCAGCAGGTCGGCCCCCTTCGACAATTCGAGCCGGCCGGCGAAGACCACCAGCCGCGCCGCCGGCGCCAGGCCGAGCCGGCGGCGCTGCCGCAGGCGGAGCGCGGCGCGCAGGCCGGGATCCTCCCGCGGCACCGGGACGCCGTTCGGGATGACGGTGAAGGCGGCCTCGGCCAGGCCGAGCAGCGCGGCGCTGCGGGCGGCGACGGGGGCGGAGACCGCGACCCAGTGGAAGGGCGCGGCGGGCAGCGCGGCGATCACGGCGCGGGCGGCCGCGGGCAGGGGCGGCTCCGGGTCATGCGGCGCCAGGTGGTGGATGACCAGCGCGCCGCGGCCCAGCGCCAGCAGCCCGCGCATGAGGCCGAGGCCATGGGTCGGCCAGGGGAGCGGCAGGATGACCAGGTCGGGCCGCGCCGTGGCGACGAGGCCGATCACCGCCTCCTCCTGCGCGGCGAGGTTCGCCTCCACCGCCGCCTTGGGGCGCCAGGCGAAGGGGCCGGGCCGGAACCGCACCGCGCTGCCCGGCCCGAGCAGGCCGGCGAAGCCGGGCTGCAGCGCAGGCTCGAGCGCGATGGTCACCTCGGCGCCCCTGGCCGCGAGGTCGCGCGCGAGGATGGCGGTGTGCTTCTCGGCGCCGCCCAGCTCGGTCGAGGGCAGCAGCACGAGGGCGCGGGCGAGGCGGTGGTCGGGTGGCTTCACGCGGCGGGCTCCGCCTGCAGGATGAGGAGATGCGCGGGGCCATGCGCGCGCTCCGCCAGGACCGCGAAGCCCGGCGGCGGCCCAAGGGGCGAACCATCGGGGCGCGAACCATCGGGGGGCGCACCATCGGGGGCGGCGCCGTACTCGGCCGCGACCAGCGCGCCGGGGGCGATCCAGCCGGCGGCGCGCAGGCCGGCCAGCGCCGCCTGCATCAGCCCCTCCCGGTAGGGCGGGTCGAGGAAGACGAGGCCGCAGGGCATGGCGGCGCGCGGCGGCCTGGTCGCATCGGCCGGCAGGACGCGGCAGCGCGCCTCCTCCCGGCAGGCCGCGATATTGGCGCGCAGCGCGGCCAGCGCGGCCCGGTCGGTCTCGAGGAAGGTCGCCGCGGCGGCGCCGCGCGAGAGCGCCTCCAGCCCGAGGGCGCCGGTGCCGGCGAAGGCGTCCAGCACCTGCGCGCCCTCGATCCGCGCCCGGCCCGCCCAGGGGGCATGCCAGAGCATGTCGAAGAGCGCCTGCCGGACCCGGTCGGCGGTGGGCCGGGTCCCCTGCCCGGCCGGGGCCTGCAGGCGGCGGCCGCGATGCCGGCCGGCGATGATGCGCATGGGCTAGCGGGAGAGCGCGTGGCGGGAGGGCGCGCGCCCCCTGGTCTCGGGGCGGCCCATCCGCAGGACGTGGAGGCGCCGGAGCGGCATCACCCCTCCCCGCCCTTCTCCGCCGCCTTCGCCGCGCGCCGCCGCTGCTGCGCCGGCGTCTCGGTCTTCAGCCCGAGCTGCTCGCGCAGCACCTTCGGGTTCACCTCCTCGATCGCCCCGCGCGGCAGGCTGCCGAGCTGGAAGGGGCCATAGGCCGTGCGGATCAGCCGCGACACGTGCAGGCCGAGATGCTGCATGACGCGGCGGATCTCGCGGTTCTTGCCCTCGTGCAGGGCGACGGTAAGCCAGGCATTGGCGCCCTTGCGGCTGTCGAGCCCGGCCTCGATCGGCGCGTAGCGTACGCCCTCGACCGTCACGCCGCGGGCGAGGTCGGCCAGCGCTGCCTCGTTCACCGCGCCGTTCACGCGCACGCGGTAGCGGCGGAGCCAGCCATTGGAGGGCAGCTCCAGCCGCCGCGCCAGCTCGCCATCGTTGGTCAGCAGCAGCAGGCCCTCGGAGTTCAGGTCGAGGCGGCCGACCGAGACGACGCGCGGCAGGCCGGGCGGCATCTGCTCGAAGACCGTCGGGCGGCCCTTCTCGTCGCGGTGCGTCGTCACCAGGCCGGCCGGCTTGTGGTAGCGGAAGAGGCGGGTGCGCTGCGGCTCCGCGACATGGCGGCCATCGACGGTGACGAGGTCGCCCGGACGGATGAAGGTGGCGGGGCTCTCCACCACCTTGTTCTCGAGCTTCACCCGCCCCTCGGCGATCAGCTTCTCCGCGTCGCGCCGGCTGGCGATGCCGGCGCGGGCCAGCCACTTGGCGATTCGCTCGCCGCGCTCGGGCGACTCGCCGGCGTCCTCGGGCTCGTCAGCCACGGCAGGCCTGCACGAAGGCGGAAAAGATCAGCGGGTCGGCCGGGTCCACGGCGTATTCCGGGTGCCACTGCACGCCGAGGGCGAAGCGGTGGCCGGGATGCTCCAGCCCCTCCACCACGCCATCCGGCGCCACGGCATTCACCACCGCGCCGGGACCAGGGGTCGCGACGGCCTGGTGGTGCGCGCTGTTCACCGCCATGCGCGGCCGGCCGACGATGCTGGCGAGCAGGGTATTGCCGGCGATCGAGACCTCATGCCCCGGCTCCGTCCGCGGGTTCGGCTGCTCATGCGGCAGGGCGCCCGGCACGGCATCCGGGATGTGTTGCACGAGCGTGCCGCCGAAGGCGACGGCCAGGAGCTGCTGCCCGCCGCAGATGCCCAATACCGGCAAGTCCTTCGCCAGCGCGGCGCGGGTCGCGGCCAGTTCGAAGTCGGTGCGGCCCGGCTTCAGCGTCACGCTCGGGTGCAGCGGCTCCTCGCCCCAGAGGGCGGGGTCGACGTCGAAGGCGCCGCCGGTGACCAGCAGGCCGTCGATGCGCTCGAGGTACTCGGCGGCGAGGGCGGGCTCATGCGGCAGCGCGACGGGCAGGCCGCCAGCCGCGATCACCGCCGCGAAGTAGTTCTGCCGCAGCGCGTACCAGGGGAGCTTCGACCAGCCGCCGGCCGGCTCCGAATCGAGGGTCAGGCCGATCAGGGGGCGACGGGTCATGCCGCGAGATAGCCGCGCCGCCCGCGCCGCGTCCAGCGCGGCGGGGCTGGCGGCGCGGCGCTTCGCCATGTAATTGCTGCTCACATGACCTGGTCCGGACAGCGGCGCGGCTACCATCACGGCAACCTGCGGGAGGCGCTGGTGCAGGCCGCCGTGTCGCTCATCGCCGAGCATGGGCCGGCCGGCTTCAGCGTCGCGGAGGCGGCGCGGCTGGCCGGCGTCAGCCCGGGCGCGCCCTACCGGCATTTCCGCGACGCCGAGGCGCTGCTGGCCGAGGTCGCGCGGCAGGGCTTCGAGCGCTTCGCCGAGGCCCTCTCGGCGGCCTGGCAGGACGGCGCGCCGGAGCCGCTGGCCGCCTATGAGCGGCTCGGCCGCGCCTACCTGGAATTCGCCCGCACCGAATCCGCCTACTACGCCGCGATGTTCGAGACGCGGCTGGCGGCGGAGGACCATCCCGGGCTGCAGGCCGCCGGCGACCGCGCCTTCGGCGTGCTGCGGGAGGCGACGGAGCGGCTGATCGCCCGCGCGCCGGACATCCGCCGCCCGCCGGCGCTGATGGTGGCGCTGCATGTCTGGTCCATGGCGCATGGCATCGCCTCCCTCTTCTGCCGTCCCGACCGGTCGCGGCGGAAGCTGCCGATGACGCCGGAGGAGCTGCTGGAGGCGGGGCTGCTGATCTACCTGCAGAGCCTGGGGCTGGCCGGCGGGCCCTGAGGCCGCCGCGCTGTGCGGTCCGTCACGGCGGGCGCGCGGATTTCCCTTGAAACCGCGGGGCGCCAGGGCCAATGTAAGTATGTCTTGCATACACGAGGAGCATGCAGATGCCTGCCACCGCACAGCCTGGCGCTGTCCCGCCCGGCGCCTATGGAAACGCCGCGGCCGGACCCGCCGGCTGGGGTGCGCCCCCCTGGGCCTCGAACGGCCGCCCCGATCGCGGCTTCGACCATGGCTTCAACCATGGCTTCAACCCTTGGGCCTTCGTCTGGTCGGTGCCGAAGCCGCTGCTGATCGCGGCCATGGTGCTGGGCTTCATCGCCTTCTGGCCGATCGGCCTCGCGGTGCTGTTCTTCCTGATCGGCAGCGGGCGGATCGGCGGCCGCTGGTCGCGCCGCTATGCCGCCAATCAGGCGCCGGGTCCCTGGGCAATGCCGGGTGGCTGCGGCTGGCGCGGCTGGGCGCGGCAGGAGGCACCGGCATCCGGCAACCGCGCCTTCGACGAGTACCGGCAGGAGACGCTGCGCCGGCTGGAGGAGGAGCAGCGCGAGTTCGGCGAGTTCCTGGAGCGCCTGCGCGTCGCCAAGGACAAGGCCGAGTTCGACCAGTTCATGGCCGAGCGCCGGCAGCGCCCCGCCTCCCCGCCGCCGGCGCCGGAGCCGCCGGCCCAGGGCTGACGCGGCCCGCTGGCCGGAAGGCCGCAGGAATCCCCACGAAGCGCCGCTTCGTGGGGATTTTTGCATTGGCGCGCAGGTTGTTAATCTCTGTTCAACTCTAAGCCGACATGGCTCGCGCCCTTCACCAAGGGCCTACCATGCCTGACCCGACCAGACGCGGCCTGCTCGCCGGCAGCGCCGCGCTCGCCACCGCCCTCGCCCGCCCGGCTTCCGCCGCGCCGCGCAGCCTGCGGCTCGGCCACATCAACGGCGCGGGCTCGCAGCTCGGTGCCGCCTGCACCGCCTTCGCCGCCGCCGTCGCCGCCTCCCCCGTCCTCGCGCCCGTCCTCAAGGTCGAGGTGCACCCGAACGGAGCCCTGGGCGGCGAGGCGGAGATGGTCCAGGCCTGCCTCGACGGCACGCTCGACCTGGTCTTCACCACCTCCGTCGTGGCCGGCGCCCTGGCGCCGGAGGCCGGCCTGCTCGATGCCGCCTACCTCTTCCGCGACAAGGCGCATGCGCGCGCCGCGCTCGACGGCAGCATCGGCGAGGAGATCGCGGCACTGCTCGGCCGGAAGAACCTGCCGATCCTCGCCTGGGGCGAGAACGGCCCGCGGCATGTCACGGCGAACAAGCCGGTGCGCAGCCCGGCCGACCTGCAAGGCCTCCGGATCCGCGTGCCGCAGTCCGAGGTGATGCTGGCCGGCTTCCGGGCGCTCGGCGCCCTGCCCGAGCCGCTGGCCTTCCCGCAGATCTTCGAGGCCCTGCGCACCGGCCGCTTCCAGGCGCAGGAGAACCCCGTCTCCACCATCGTCGCGGCCGGGTTCGAGAAGGTGCAGAGCCACCTGTCGCTGACCGGCCACATCTACAGCGCCGCCTTCTTCGCCGCCTCCGGGGACCTGATGGAGGACCTCGACGAGGCGCAGCGCGCCGCGCTCCGCGACTGCGCCCGCGCCGGCGCGCGCGCCTCGCGCGAGGCGGTGGACACGGCCGAGCGCGATGGCGTCGCGAAGCTGCGGGCCGGCGGCATGACCATCGTCACGGATGTCGACCGCGCGGCGATGGCCGCCGCGGCGCGGCCGGCGCTCGAGGCGCTCGGCCGGCAGCACGGCGCCGACCTCATCCGCCGCATCCAGTCCCTCGGAGCCTGACACGATGCGACGATTGCGCTCGATCCCCTTCCGCATCGCGGGAGGCTTCGCGGTCCTGCTGGCGATGCAGCTCGGCGTCGCGGGCATGGTGCTGCTGAGCGACCGCGCCTCCGAGGAGGCGCTCCTCGCCGATACCGCGGCGACCCAGGCGATGACGCGCGTCACCGCGCTCGAGGCGTCGTTCGGCACCGCGCTCCGGCGACTCGATGCCTATCTGCGCAGCGCGGGCCAGGCCGAGCAGGCGGCCCTCGGCGAGGCGCTCGGCGCGCTCGAGACGACGGCCCGTGGCCTCGGGGGGGATGGCGGGACGGTCGGCCTCCCGGCGCTGGTCGGGACGGCCCGGACCGCCGTCGCCGCCGTCTCCGAGGCCGGCGAGATGCAGCGGGGGGCCATCGCCGGCCTGACCGCCGCGATCATCGCCAGCGGCAATGCCCTCGGCGCGCTGGCCGAGACGGCGGCGCGGACCGCCGGGCGGGAGCAGGCGGAACCGGCCACCGCGGCACTGGTGGCGGCCGGCCGGGCGACCGCCGCCGCGACCCGCTTCGGCATGACCGGCGTGGCGGCGGAGCGCGAGGCGGCCGCGGCCGACATCGCCCGGGCGCGGGAGGCGCTGGAGACGCTCCGCCAGCCGGATGCCGCCGGCGCGCGGCTGCAGCGCCTGGCCGGGACCTCGGCGAAGGCGCTGGAGGCACTCTCGCGCTCGCTCGCCGCGACGGCGGCGGCGCTCGAGGCGCGCGCGACGCGGCTCGAGGCGCTGGAGGCGGCCGAGGCCCGCGTCGCGGAGGCGGTGGGCAGGGCCAGGACCACCCTCGCGGCGGAGCGGACGAGCCGGCGCGGCGCGCTGCAGGCGGCGCTCGGCGCCATCCGGGCGACGACCCTCGCGGCGGCCGGCGCGGCCCTGCTGGCCGGCCTGGTGCTGGCCCTGCTGGTCGGGCGGTCGATCACCCGCCCGGTCGCGCGGCTGCAGGCGGCCATGGACCGCATGGCCGCCGGCGCGCTCGACACCGCGGTGCCGGGGCGCGAGCGGCAGGACGAGCTCGGCGCCATGGCGCTGGCGCTGACCGGCCTGCGCGACGCGGCCGCCCGGGCGCGGGAGCTGGAGGCGGCGGCCGCCGGCGAGCGCGAGCGGATGGAGGCCGCGCGCCGCGACTCGCAGCACCTGCTGGCGGCGGAGATGGAGCGCAGCGTGCAGGGCATCGTGGTCGCGCTGACCGGCGCGGCCTCCGAGCTCGGCCGCACCACCCGGGCGCTGGAGCAGACGGCCGATGCCACGGCCGAGGAGGCGCGGGCCGCGGCCGGCAGCACCGCCACCACCACCGAGAGCGTGCAGGCGGTGGCGGCGGCGGCCGAGGAGATGGCGACGAGCATCGGCGAGGTGACGCGCCAGGTCGCCGAAGCCGTGCGGGTCACCGGGCGGGCGCTGCAGGAGGCGCGGGCGACCGACGGCACGGTGCGCGGCCTTGCCGAGGCGGCGGCGCGCATCGGCGAGGTGGTGCACCTGATCAGCGACATCGCCGGCCAGACCAACCTGCTGGCGCTGAACGCGACGATCGAGGCCTCCCGCGCCGGCGAGGCCGGCAAGGGCTTCGCCGTGGTGGCGAGCGAGGTGAAGGAGCTCGCGGCGCAGACCGCCAGGGCGACCGAGGAGATCGGCGCCCAGATCGGCGCCATGCAGCAGGCGACGGAGCAGGCGGTCGGCGCGATCCGCGACATCTCCGTCACCGTCGCGCAGACCAGCGAGATCGCGGGCAGCATCGCCGCGGCGATCGAGCAGCAGGGCGCGGCGACGCAGGAGATCGCCCGCAGCGCCGCGCAGGCGGCGGCCGGCACGAGCGAATCCTCGGCGAGCGTCGGCCAGGTGACGCGGACGGTGGGCCAGGCGAGCGAGGCGATCCACGGCATCGTCGGCTCCACCGCCGAGGTGGCCCGCCAGGGCGAGGTGCTGAGCCGCGAGGTGACGGCCCTGGTCGCGCGCCTGCGCGCGGCGGCCTGAACCGGCCGGCGCCTGTCCCGACGCCTGCCGGCGGGCATGGCGCGCGGGCCGGAGCGGGCCGCCGCAGGGCGGCAAAGCCCGGAGGCGTGACGCCGCTCCGCAGGTTGGAGTCCCGGCGCATTCCCACGCTGCACGGCCGGCGTGGGAATGGGAGCGGCGGCGGTTCATGCCTGTCGGCATGAGCCGCTGTCGCGGGCCGGGGGTCCTGCCGGACGCGACGCGCGGCCTGGCGGCAGGGTGGTCCGCGGCGGCCTGCCGCGGCGCCGGCCGCCATGCGATGCTGCGGGCATGACGCCGATCGAGCTCGCCCTGGAGGAGGCCCGCGCCGCTGCGGCGCGCGGCGAGGTGCCGGTCGGCGCGGTGGTCACCGATGCCGCAGGCGCGGTGCTGGCGCGCGCGGGCAACGAGGTGGAGGCGCGGCACGACGCTTCGGCGCATGCCGAGCTGCTGGCGCTGCGCGCCGCGGCGGCGCGGCGCGGCAGCAAGTTCCTCGCGGACTGCACCCTGACCGTGACGCTCGAGCCCTGCCCGATGTGCGCCCAGGCCGCGAGCTTCTTCCGGCTGCGGCGCGTGGCCTTCGGCGCCTATGACCCGAAGGGCGGCGGGGTGGAGCACGGCGCCCGCGTGCTCGCGGCGCCGAGTTGCCACCACCGGCCGGAGGTGGTCGGCGGCCTGCGCGAATCGGACTGCGCGGCGCTGCTCCGGGGCTTCTTCGCGGCGCGGCGCTGAGCGGACCGGCGCCGGGCGGCGCGAATCGGCCCGGGACCTCCCTGGCCGGCGGCCTTGCCGGAGGGCAGGCCCGGCGCGGTCATGTCCGGGTCCGGCGGCGCGGCCTGCCGGCGTCCGGGATGCGGCTGGCATGGGACGCCCGGCCCCGCCCGGCGCGGCCGGCGGGCGGCCTGGCGGGCCTCCCTCAGCCGGCGCGACGGCCTCGCGCGGCGGTCAGGTCCTGGCCTCCTCGACGATCGCGATGGGCTGGGCCGGCGTCTCCGCTTCCTCCATCTCGGCGGGCGGCGAGTCGGGCTCCTCGGCCGCCGCGGCGGGCAGCGCCGAACTGGCGAGGCTGGCCGAGAGCAGCAGCCGCCGCAGGAAATCGCCCCAGGGATCGGCACGCTTCTCCATGCGCCTCACCTCCGGCCCGTGCTGATGGCGGTCATGGCAACGCCCGACATGCTTCGTTCCCCTGCCGTCGGCGCCAGTATTGCACGGTCCATGTGGCGCGATCACGGCAGAAACAATACTGAATGTTTCTAGGGCCCTTCCGGGCGGATCTTCATGTTTCACATGATCGTGAGCTTGATTGCTGAAAGGTTCATCGCTTCTTCGGAGCACCGGGGCGACGCCGGCCGTGGCGCAGGTTACAAGCCCTGCCGGATCGTCCGCCAACTCGAAGGAACATGCGTCCATGATCGCCCGCCGCCGGCTCTTCGCCGCCTCCCTGCTCGTCCCCGGGATCGCGCGGGCCCAGGCGCAGGCCGATCGGGGGGCAGCGCCCGACACCTGGCCGGCCCGCCCGGTCCGCATCCTCCTCGCCTACCCGCCGGGCGGGAGCACCGATGTGCTGGCGCGCACATTGGCCGAGCGGCTGGCGGTCGCGATCCCGGGACCGGGCTTCGTGGTGGAGAACCGGCCCGGCGGCGCGGCGGTGGTCGGCACCCAGGCGGCAGCGACCGCGGCGCCGGACGGCCATACCCTCGCCCTCGGCAACAACCAGACCCATGCGGCCAATGCCGCCATGGTGCGCGACCTGCCCTATCGTCCCGTCGAGGATTTCGCCGCCATCGGCCGCCTCGCCGAGGTGCACCATGCGCTGGTGGTGCCGGCAACCTCGCCGGTCCGGACGCTGGCGGAGCTTGCCGCGCGCGGGCGGGGCGGCGGGCGGCTGACCTATGCCTCCTCCGGCGTCGGCTCCGCCAGCCACGTCATCGCCGAGAGCTTCGTGCGGCAGGAGGGGCTGGAGGCGACGCATGTGCCCTATCGCGGCGGCGCCCAGGCCACGACCGACACGGTGGCGGGGGTGGTCGATTTCTTCGTCTCCACCTGGCCGCAGGTGATGGCGCTGGTGAAGGAAGGGCGGCTGCGGGCGCTCGGCATCGGCGCGCCGCGGCGGCTGCCGGAATTCCCGGAGGTCCCGACTTTCGCCGAGGCGGGGGCGTCCACCATGGCGGTGGATGCCTGGTTCGGCCTCTGGGCGCCGGCGCGGACGCCGGAGGCGATCATCGCCCGGCTATCCGAGGCGCTGCCGCGCATCCTGGCCGAGCCGGAGACCGCCGCGCGCCTCGCCGGGCTCGGCTTCACGCCGGCGCCGCTGCCGGCCGCGGAATTTGCCGCCTTCCAGCGGGCCGAAGTGGAACGCTGGCGTCGCCTCGTCGAGTTGACCGGCATTCGCCTGGAGGGCTGATCAACCCCAAGGTCACGGCTCGCCCACCGCAAACGGTCACTGGCAGAAGACCTGAAAAGGACCGGTATTTTTCTGGTCCTGTTTTCATTTCCGACTGGCGCCATATCGAGGAACTTAGGACGACAACTTTCCTCACTTGAGCTTCTTCATCGCTTTGACACAATTGACACGGATTTTTTAGCTGCGCTGCGGCACCGGCCTTGGGATGAATGCTGCATCGCCGCAGCAGGCGCGGAGCCTGTTGCGACGACGCCTGTGCCGCGGAGCCAGCCCCGCGCAGGACGAAGATCCCCGGGGACCGGGAGGCTCCGGGAGATCGTCTGGCCGCACCGCCACCCCGCGGCGGTGTCAGTGGACCTGCTCGACGCTGTCCCGGGACGCGAGCGGCCGGCGCATCGGCGCCGGTAGCCGCAAGGGGGACGCGCGAGCCGAAGACCAGAACCGATCCGGATGGCGTGGGCAGGCCCCTCGCCCCAAGGCGAGACGGCGTCCGGATCACTGCATGCTCCAAGAAGAAGGAAGCATCCAATGGCCGACACCAACAGCAAGTCCTCGCAGGACACCAGGACCGCCGCCGTCGAGGCGACGCAGCGCGCCGCCGGCGCCGCCAATGATGCGGGCCAGCGCGGCTTGGCCGCGGCGGGCGAGGCGGCCAGGGCCGCCGGCGGCATGGCGCAGCGCGGCGCGGCGACCGCGGCCGAGACCGCGCGGCAGGGCGGCCGGGCCTCGGCCGAGGCGGTCCGCCAGGGCGGCGCCGCGCTGGCCCGGACCGGGCAGGCCGCGGCCGAGGTGACCGCGCGTGGTGCGCAGGCCGGCGCGGAAGGCCAGCGCCTGCTGGCCGAGGAGGCCGCCGACCGCTTCGAGGAGATGGGCCAGCAGGTGGCCGAGGCGATCCAGCGCGGCACGCGCGAGATGCGCCGGATGATGGTGCTGCCGCACCTGGCCGAGGGCGGGTTGCGCGACATGCAGCAGGCGCTCAACGGCCTGGTCGAGGGCGTGGTCCGGACCAACCTGCGGACCATGCAGGAGATGGTCCGGCTGGCCAATCCCGGCGGCGTCGTCGAGTTGCAGCAGCGCTTCGCCGCCGAGTATCTCGGCGCGCTGATGGAGGGCGGGACCGTCATCCTGCAGGCGGCGCGGCGCACCGCCGACGAGGCCCTGCAGCCGCTCGAGCGGCAGCTCGAGGCGCGCCGGGGGCAGGCCGGGGCGCAGGGCGGCCGGGTGGCCGACGTGATGAGCCGCGAGGTGCGCGTGGCCAGCCCGGAGGACACCGTGCAGCAGGCGGCGCGGCTGATGCGGGAGGAGGACACCGGGGTCCTGCCGGTCGGCGAGAACGACCGCCTCGTCGGCATGGTGACGGACCGCGACCTCGCGCTCCGCGTCGCCGCCGAGGGCCGCGACGCCGCGAGCACCAAGGTGCGGGAGGTGATGACGCCCGAGGTGCGCTACGTCTTCGAGGACGAGGACCTGCACCAGGCGGCCGACAGCATGGCCGAGCAGCAGGTGCGGCGGCTGCCGGTGGTCAACCGCGACAGGCGGCTGGTCGGCATCCTCTCGCTCGGCGACATGGCGCGGGAGGGCCGGACGCCGCGCCTGGCCGGGCGCGCGCTCGGCGGCGTCGCGCGCGAGGGCGGGCTGCACACCCAGACGGCGGCGGAGTAGCGGCATTCCCCGGGGCGGCCAGCGGCCGCCCCGTCCCGCGCCCACCCCTCGGGGCGTGGTCATGCCGGCAGACGTCAGGACGTCTGCCGATGTCGGTATCGCAGGCAGGGTTGCCGGGTCCCTGCCGCAGCCGGGCCGCGATGGGGACCCGGTGCGGCAGCCGCGCGCCATGCCAGCCTGCACCGATGCCGGCCGCTGTCAGAGATACCGGCCGCGCTCCAGGATCTCGAGCGTGTATTCCCGGTAGGTCATGCCGAGTTCCTCGGCCCGCGCCAGGCGGCGCAGGGCGATCTCGCGCGGCGCCTTCCAGGCCTGCTTCACCTTCTTCCGCCAGACGTAGCCGCGCCAGGATTCCTCGGGGTCGAGCGGCGGGCCGTTGTTGTGGCCAGGGCGCGGCAGGGGTGCCGTGCTCTCGGGCAGCGGCGGCAGCGGGCGGCGGCGACGCGGACGTGGGAGTGGGCGCATGCGCGTGATCCTCCGGCAACGGTCGAGCAAGCGCCAGGCCAGCCGGTCATCCCGCCTTCCTCTCCCAGCCGCGCTGGCCCTGCTGCCAGTAGGAGAGCGCATGGCCCGCCGCCTTGGCCGCGCTCCAGCGCCGGCGCGCCGCCTGCACCGCCGCCTCGTCGGCGCCGTCGAAGAGGTCCAGCACCCGGTCGAAGAGCGCGAGGCGCGCGCTCTCGGCGCCGTCGACCAGGAACAGGAATCGGGCGCCGTTCGGCGCCCCTTCCTCCCCCACATCCTCGGCCGTCAGCCAGATCGGCTGCTGCGCCGCATGCCCCATCGCCTTGCTGCCATGCGGCAGCCAGTCCGGGTCGGTGCCGAGCCAGAGCGCCGAATCGAGCGCGGCCACCCGCTCCTCGCTGCCGCAGAGGACGAGGGCGCGGCCGCCCGTCGCCAGCACGCGGCCGAGCAGCTTCGGCAGCGCCTGGTCGAGCGGGGTGCGGGTCAGGTGGTAGAAGGCGATGTCGGTCATGCGGTGGCCAGGGCCAGCCTTACCACGGGACGCGCCCGGCGCGGAGCCGGGACGCAGGTTGCGGAACAGGCGGGCCGTTAGCGGTTTCGCAGCCTCTCCGGGGCGAGGAATGGCGCCGGTTGCAACAGGTCGGCGCGATGGACGGCAGCATTCTTCCCCAGGGCAGGACGAGGCCAGGGCGGCAGGAGGGCGGGGAGGCGACGCCCGAGCGGGTGCTCGCCCTCGCCGACGAGGCGGCGGGGCTGGTGACGGCGCGGCTGCGGGCCATCCGCGACATCACGCGGCAGACCCGCATCCTCGCGCTCAATGCCACGATCGAGGCGGCGCGGGCCGGCGAGAGCGGCCGCGGCTTCGCCGTGGTGGCCAACGAGGTCCGCGGCGTGGCCGGCGAGGTCGCCCGCCTCTCGGAGGACATGGAGAGCGAGTTGCGCGGCGCCTTCGATGCGCTGCGCGATGTCGGCCTGCGGATGGCGGAGACGGTGCGCGGGCAGCGGCTGGTCGACCTGGCGCTGAACGCCATCGAGATCATCGACCGCAACCTCTATGAGCGCACCTGCGACGTCCGCTGGTGGGCGACCGATGCGGCGGTGGTGGAGGCGGCGGCCGATGCGGCGCCGGCGCGGCTGGCGCATGCCGCGGCGCGGCTCGGCGTCATCCTCGGCGCCTATACGGTCTATCTCGACCTCTGGCTTTGCGACCTCTCGGGGCGGGTGATCGCCAATGGCCGGCCGGATCGATGGCAGGCGGCGGGCCTCGACGTCTCGGGCGAGGGCTGGTTCCAGGCGGCGCTGCGATCGGGCAGCGGCGAGGAATTCGCGGTGGCCGATGTGGCGCGGCCGGCCGCCGTCGGCGGCGCGCCGGTCGCCACCTATGCCGCCGCGGTGCGGGAGGGCGGGGAGACCCGGGGCCGCGTCATCGGCGTGCTGGGCATCCATTTCGACTGGGGCCCGCAGGCGGAGGCGGTGGTGCGCGGCGTGCGGCTGACGCCGGAGGAGGCGGGGCGGACGCGCGTGCTGCTGCTGGATGCGGAGGGGCGGGTGCTCGCCGCCTCCGACGGAAAGGGCGTGCTGGAGGAGCGGGTCCCGCTCGCGGCCGGCGGCCGTGAGTCCGGCTTCTACCGCGACGGCGGCCGCACCGTCGCCTTCCACCGCACGCCGGGCTACGAGACCTACAAGGGCCTCGGCTGGTACGGCGCGCTGGTGCAGGCGGCGGGGTAGCACCCGCAACCGCGAAGGCGTCCGTGGCGCCTTCGACGGCGTCGAAGGCGACCATTGCGTCGAGCCATGCGGCAGGCGCGGCGTCAAGGATGCGCCGAAGGCGCACCGCGCGTCGTTCTGAAGGCGCGCTACTCGCGCGACGCGCGGCTTCGTCCTTGACGCCGCGCCTGCCGCATGGCGTTTGCTTGGGGTCGCTCGACGGGGTCGAGCGCCCGCATCGGGCCCTCACGATAAGGGCGCTCAGCCGCCCGTCTCGGCGAGGCGCCCGGCGGTGTCGGCCGCGCCCATCTGCTCCGCCGCGGCGCGCGCCGTGTAGCCCGCACCGTCCTCGACCAGGGGATTGGCCCCGCGCGCCAGCAGCAGGTCCAGGATCTCCAGGCGATTGAACATGGCGGCGACCATCAGGGCGGTCCGCCCGCCCTCCCCGCGCCCGTCCACCGCCGCGCCCTTGTCCAGCAGCAGCCGCACGATATCGGCCGCGCCCTTGAAGGCGGCCGCGGCCAGCGGCGTCTGGCCACGGTCGTTCGCCAGGTCCGGATCGGCGCCGGCGTCCAGCAGCACGCGCACCGTCCCGGGATGCCCGTGATAGGCGGCCAGCATCAGCAGGCTGTCGCCCTTCTCGTTGCGCAGGTTCGGCGGCAGGCCGCGGTGGAGCACCGCGGCCAGCGCCTCGGCCTCCCCGCCGCGGGCCGCCTGGAAGACGCGGCGGGCGAAGGCCAGGGTCTCGGCGTCGAGACCCTGCTGCGCCCCCGGGGCTGCCGCCTCGCTCATTCCGCCGCCTGCTGGCCGGGCTGCAGGCCCTGCGGCGCCTCGCGCCGGCCGCTGGCATAGGTCGGGCCCTGGCGCGTGGTGAGGAAGGGCTGGTCGTCCTGCTGGCGCATGCATTCTCCCTGGAACATGCCGCAGGCCCGGGGGGCGGCGGCACGCGATGCGGTCGGGTCCGGGGCGGATGGGGCAGGGCCGCCCGGCCGGTTGCGGCCAGGCAGGGCGCGACCTCGGCCGCCGGTGGGTTGGCAAACGCCGCATACCGGGGAGGTTTCCACCGGGCGTCGAGCGTCATCGCGACAGAACACGCGAAACGTGAGCGGCAGCCGCGAAGAGGAACGGACCGGAATCGCAGGGAAGATGAAGGGCCGGCGCCCTCTGCCACCGGATGCGGACGCACTGTCCCATCCGCCGCTCTATGGGTCGAAAAGATAACCATTTCGTGATGACGCCGAGATGATCCATTCTGGTTTTGACCAAGTCCATGCGCCTATGCTGCTGCATGGGTGCAAAGAAGAGAGTATTTCGCAGAACATACCGGACCTGCTTTGCACCGAGGCGGAAACCGACCATCCCGGCTTCCTGACGTCTCTGGCATTATCGCGCGGCAGTCTTGTATTTGGCCATTCGTTTCGATGTCTTGGCTTCGACTGGGTGCATTCCATTCGGAAGGCAAGGCTGCCGGCAGGCTGATCGGCCGGCATTTCATGAGAGGCGGTTCGTCGAGGACCCGGCCGGAACGGTCCGGTGGCCGGCAGCGCCCCGCACGTCGCGCGGCGCCGGGCCCCGGCACCGTCGCGCCCGGCCAGGATGGGAGGACAGGCATGGAACGTCGGAATTTCCTCAAATCGGCAGGCATGGCGGCCGCGGCGGGGGCCCTCGCCGGCAAGGAAGGCATCGCCGGGTCCGGCGACGCGCCACCCGGCCCGGTGCCGGGGCCGCAGCCCAACATCCTGTTCATCCTCGTCGACGAGATGCGCTTCCCGTCGGTCTTTCCCGAAGGCGTCACCGATGCCGGCGGCTTCCTGCAGAAGTTCATGCCGAACGTTTATTCGCTCTGGCAACGCGGCGTGAAATTCGGGCAGCACTACACCGCCGCATCGGCCTGCACGCCCTCCCGCGGCGTCCTCATCACGGGCCTCTACAGCCAGCAGAGCTGGCTGATGCAGACGCTGACGAACGAGCCGGGCCAGGTCTCCGCCACGCCGCCGCTGAACCCGGCCTACCCGACCTACGGCAAGCTGCTCCGCCGGGCCGGCTACCAGACGCCCTATGTCGGGAAATGGCACGTCTCGTTCGAGGTGGTGACGGGCCTCGAGCCCTATGGCTTCCGCGGCCTCACCACGCCGGACCCCGTGGGCTACAACCTGCAGGGCACGGTGGGCCAGAAGCCCGGCACGCCCTACTACCAGTACACCTTCCTGAACGACGAGGACATCGCGCAGCAGGCCGTGCAGTGGCTCGGCCGCCGCCGCGCCGACGACCGCCCCTGGTGCCTGACCGTCAGCTTCGTCAATCCGCACGACCAGGAGTTCTTCTGGGCCGGCACCGAGTTCCAGACCTACAACAACCTTTTCCCCGACGGATCGGCGCTGCAGCCGGTCAAGAAATACTCGACGCCGGGCGATCCGCCGGTGGTCGCCTGGGACGACAACCCGCTGAAGTCGCCCGGCTCCTACGGCTACCCAGCGCTTCCCCCCAACTGGGAGAGCGCGGCGACGCTGCAGGCCAACAAGCCCTCCACCCAGGTCATGGGACAACTGGCCTCGGCCGCGATCTTCAGCGGCATCGCCCAGGAAACGCCCGACCAGACCGGCTTCTCGGTCCGGCGCTACCCGATCCCGGACAGCAGCGTGAACATCGGCTACGGCGTCGCGCCCTTCGGCTACTGGCAGCGCTGCCTCGACTCCTACACCGCCATCATGCAGATCGTGGACCAGCGCATCGGGGAGGTCCTGCAGGCCCTGCCGCGCGAGGTGGCCGACAACACCATCATCGTCTTCGCCTCCGACCACGGCGAATATGCCGGGGCGCATGGCTTCATGTCGGGCAAGATCCTGACCTGCTACGACGAGGCCTTCCACGTGCCTCTCATCGTCGTGGACCCGAGCCACCGCTTCGTCGGCGAGACGGAGACGCTGCGGACCGGGCTGACATCCTCGGTGGACATGCTGCCGCTCCTCGTCAGCCTGGGCAACAACGGCACGCAGGACTGGCTGTCCGGCCGCCTCGACAGCATCTACGGGGCCCGGCACGACATGCTGCCGATGCTCCGCTCCGCCTCGGCGCCGGGGCGGCCCTATGTGCTCCTGGCCTCGGACGAGCTCATTCCGGCGAAGTTCAACTTCAACGACTCCCCGATCCACATCGCCGGGATCCGCACGTCATCGGCCAAGCTGGCGACCTATGCGACATGGACGCCGCGGACGGGGCGGATCGAGCCGGGCACGGTCGAGCTGGAGTTCTACGACTACGCCACGCCCGAGGGCGTGGCGGAGCTGGCGAACACGCCCGGCGACGAGCGGGCGCAGCAGATGTCGCGCCTCCTGCTCGACGACCTGATCCCGAACGAGTTGCGCGCGAGATTGCCGGGCGCCCTCGCCGCTGCCCAGGACCTCTCGAAGGCCGCCTATCTCTTCACCGAGGCGCAGGCGCTCGACACGAGCGCGCCCACGCCCGTCCGCGACCTCCTCGCGGGGTTAGGCTACGGGCGGGAATTCTGAGGCCCGGCGGCCGCCCGCCGCGGCGGGCGGCCGTCGAAGCCGGAGGCCGGTCCGCGGCGATCCCGGGCCTGCGGCGGCGGATCCAGGCGGCCGGGCGTCCGCGTAAAGCCATATCGGCCAGCATGCATGCTGGCCGATATGGCGACGCTCTAGGGACCGTCCGGCGCCTCGAAGTGATGCGCCACCAGCGCATCCAGCAGCCGCGCGCCGAAGCCGCTCGGGCCCCGGGGCCCGAGCGCCTCGGCCTCCGCCCGCGCCGCGACGCCGGCGATGTCGAGATGCGCCCAGGGCGCCTCGCCGGCGAATTCGCGGAGGAAGGCCGCGGCATGGCTCGCATCCGGCAGCAGCCGCCCGCTGAGGCACTGCTTCAGGTCGGCGATGCCGCTCTTGAGGTCCTCGCGGTGCCGCTCGCCGATCGGCAGGCGCCAGAGCCGCTCGCCCACCGCCTCCCCGGCCGCCGCGGCCTGCGCCATCAGCGCCGCATCGGTGCCGAACATCCCGGCGCGGTGATGGCCGAGCGCGGTGACGACCGCCCCGGTCAGGGTGGCGAGGTCGAGCATCGCGGCCGGCCGGAAGCGGCGCGCGAAATGCAGCGCATCCGCCAGCACCAGCCGCCCCTCGGCATCGGTGTCCACCACCTCCACCGTGGTGCCGGCGCCGGTGCGCAGCACGTCGCCGGGGCGATAGGCCTCGGCGCCCAGGCTGTTCTCCGCCAGCGCCAGCACGGCGACGGCCGGCGCCGGGGAGCGCCGCAGGGCGAGGGCCAGCATGGCGCCGGCGCAGGCGGCGGCGCCGGCCATGTCGCCGCGCATCGCCTCCATCCCCTGCGCCGGCTTGATGCTGATGCCGCCGGTGTCGAAGCAGATGCCCTTGCCGACGAAGGCGATGGGCGGCACGGCGTGGCAGCCGCGCCAGCGCAGCACCGCCAGCCGCGGCGGGTTCGCGCTGCCGCCGCCGACCGCGAGCAGCGCGCCCAAGCCCTCCCGCGCCAGGCGCTTGCGTCCCAGCACGTCGACGGCGATGCCGTGCTCGGCCAGCGCCTCCAGACGCGCGGCGAAGGCGCGGGTGGTCAGGTGGTTGCCCGGCTCGGCCGCGAGGTCGCGCGCCAGCAGGCAGCCCCGCACCCCCGCCGCGGCCCGCTCCCAGAGCGGCTCGACCGCCTCGGGGCTGTCCACCAGCAGGTCGAGATGCGCGAGCGCCGGCCCCTCCGCCCGGCGGTGGCGGTCGAAGCGCCAGGCGCGCAGGCAGGCGCCGGCGGCGAGCGCCGCGGCGGCCTCGGGCGGCAGGCCGCGGGCATCGAGGGTGAGGCGCTTCGCCCGGCCGGCGGCGGCAACCGCCGTGCCGCCCGCCACCTCCCAGTCCAGCGGCCGGCGCGCCGCGCCGGTGCCGAGGAGCAGCACGCGGCCCTCGGGTCCGGGCAGGTCCGCCACCTGCTCCGCAGCGCCGGTGAAGCCCGCCGCCTCCGCCGCCGCCCGCCATTCGTGCGGCACGGAAGCGGCCGCGGCCAGCGGGATGGCGCGCGGGCCCGGCTGCTCCCGCGCTGCCCGCCGCAGCCTGACCTTCAGCATCACGGGCCCCGCGCGGGCGGCCGCCTATCCCTCGTAGTGCTCCGCGACCAGGCGGTCCAGCAGCCGCACGCCGAAGGCGGTCGCGCCCTTGGGCACGGTCGGCAGGTCCTTGCTGCTCCAGGCCGTGCCGGCGATGTCGAGATGCGCCCAGGGCGTGGGCCCGTCCTTCGGGCCGACGAAGCGCTGGATGAACTGCGCCGCGGTGATGGAGCCGCCGGGGCGGCCGCCGACATTCTTCATGTCCGCGATGTCGGACTTGATCTGCTTGTCGTAGGCATCGCCGAGCGGCATGCGCCAGAGCTGCTCGCCCACCGCCTTGCCGGCGGCCGTCAATTGCTGCGCCAGCGCGTCGTCGTTGCTGAACAGCCCGGCATGCTCGTGGCCGAGCGAGATGATGATCGCGCCGGTCAGCGTGGCGAGGTCCACCATGAGGCGCGGCGCGAAGCGGTCCTGGCAGTAGTGGATGACGTCGGCGAGCACGAGGCGCCCCTCGGCATCGGTGTTGATGACCTCGACCGTCTGGCCGCTCATGGTCCTGACCACGTCGCCCGGCCGCTGCGCATCGCCCGAGGGCATGTTCTCGACCAGGCCGACCAGCCCGACCGCATCGACCTTCGCCTTGCGGCCGGCGAGCGCCGCCATGGCGCCGATGACCGCGCCGGCGCCGGCCATGTCCCACTTCATATCCTCCATCCCCGCCGCGGGCTTGATGGAGATGCCGCCGGTGTCGAAGGTGACGCCCTTGCCGATGAAGGCGACCGGCTTGCCCGAGGCCTTCTTCCCCTTGCCGCCATTCCCGCCGGCGCCGTTCCACTGCATGACGACCAGCCGCGGCTCCTTCGCCGAGCCCTGGGCGACGCCGAGGATCGCGCCCATGCCGAGCTTCTTCATCTCCTTCGGGCCCAGCACCTCGACCGCGATGCCGAGCTTCTCGAGCTCCTTGCAGCGCTCGGCCATCTCCTCGGGGTGCAGGATGTTCGGCGGCTCGGTGACCAGGTCGCGCGCGAGGAAGACGCCGTCGGCGACGGCGCGGAGCGGCGCCCAGGCAGCCTTGGCGGCGGTGGCCGCGTCGCTGGCGATCTCGACCCGCTCGAGCTTCGGCCTGTCCTCCTCCTTCTCCGTCGTGCGGTAGCGGTCGAAGCGGTAGCTCTTCAGCAGCAGGCCCATGGCGAAGGCGGCGGCCTGCGGCGCGGCGAGGCTTTCCGCCGCCACCACCGCCTCGCGCTCGCCCGAGACCAGCGGCAGCGCGGCGCCGCCGGCGGCCTCCAGCCCCTCCGGCGTCAGGTCACCCGGCTTGCCGAGGCCGATGACGACCAGGCGGGCGGGGCCGCTGCCGCCCTCGACGGCCGGCGCCCAGATGGTGCAGCTCTGCCCCTTCCGGCCCTTGAAGGAGGCTGCGGCCAGGGCGCGGGCGACGGCGCCGTTGCTCGCGGCATCGATCGCCTGGGCGAGGCCCGCCAGCTCCGCATCCTCGGCGAGCGGCAGCACCAGCGCGCCGTGGCGGGGCAGGGCGGGCTTCACGAAGGCGATGTCGAGCATCCGGCTGAGGTCCTTCCCGTGGCGTTTCCGGGGCAGGATAGCACCCGGCCGCCCTGCCGCCAGGGCCGCGGTTCTGCCGGCGGCGCCGGGCTGCTACATCCCTGGGATGACCGATCCCGACCTGCTCGAGCTTGCCGCCGGCCTGGCCCGCCGCGCCGCCGCCGCCATCGAGGCCGTCCGGCGCGCCGGCTTCGCGGTGGAGCGCAAGACGGACGAGAGCCCGGTGACCGAGGCCGACCGGATCGCCGAGGCGCTGATCGTCGAGGCGCTGCGCGCGGCGACGCCGGACTGGCCGGTGGTCGCCGAGGAGGAGGTCGCCGCCGGCATCGTCACCGCCGCCGCGCCGCGCTTCTGGCTGGTCGATCCGCTCGACGGCACGCGCGACTTCGCCAAGGGCCGCAGCGAATACGCCAGTTGCATCGGCCTGGTGGAGCATGGCCGCGCCATCCTCGGCGCCATCGCCCTGCCCGCGACCGGCGAGGTTTTTGCGGGTTTGCTCGGCGCCGGGGCCTGGAAGGAGGACGCCGCCGCACCCCGCCGGGCCATCCGCGTCCGCGCCGTGCCGCCGGTGGGGCTAACGGTGCTGGCCAGCCGCACCTATGCCGATGACCCGCGCATGGCGCCCTTCCTCGCGGGACGGCCGATCGCGGAGCGCCGCGCGGTCTCCTCGGCGCTGAAATTCTGCCGCGTGGCGGAAGGTGCGGCCGATCTCTACCCGCGCTTCGGCGGGACGATGGAATGGGACACCGCCGCCGGCCAGGCGATCGTCGAGGCCGCGGGCGGCGCGGTGACGATGGTGGACGGCGCGCCGCTCCGCTACGGCAAGCCGGGCTGGCTGAACCCGGACTTCGTCTGCCACGGGGGCACCGGGACGTGACGGAGCGGCTGGGACCGGACGCGGTCGCGCGCGCCGCGGACCTCCTGCGGGGCGGCGCGCTGGTCGCCTTCCCGACCGAGACGGTCTATGGCCTCGGCGGCGACGCGACGAACGGGCAGGCGGTGGCGGGCATCTTCGCCGCCAAGGGCCGGCCGCATTTCAATCCGCTGATCTGCCACTACCCGGATGCCGAGGCCGCCTTCGCGGACGTGCGCGCCGACGACCGCGCGCGGGCGCTGGCGGCGCGCTTCTGGCCCGGGCCGCTGACGCTGGTGCTGCCGCGGCGTCCGGAATGCCGTGTCGACCTGCTGGCCGGGGCGGGGCTGGACACGCTGGCGGTACGGGTGCCGGACCATGCGCTGGCGCTCGCCCTGCTGCGGGATGTCGGGCGGCCGGTGGCGGCGCCCTCGGCCAATCGCTCCGGCCAGGTCAGCCCGACGACGGCCGGGCATGTGCTGGAAGGGCTCTCGGGCCGCATCGCCGCGGTGCTGGATGGCGGTCCCTGCCCGGTCGGCGTGGAGAGCACGGTGCTGGACCTGACCGGCACCGGTGCCGTGCTGCTGCGTCCGGGCGGCGTGCCGGCGGAGGCGATCGAGGCGCTCATCGGCAAGGTCGGCCGCGCGCTGCCCATCACCGCGGCGGCGCAGACGCAGAGCCTCCGCTCGCCGGGGCTGATGCTGTCGCATTACGCGCCGGGCCTGCCGGTGCGGCTGGGCGCGACGGGCGTCGCGGCGGACGAGGCACTGCTCGCCTTCGGCCCGCCGCTGCCGGGCGCCGCCGTCACCTGGAACCTGTCGGAGGCGGGGGACCTGCGGGAGGCCGCGGCGCGGCTCTTCGCCGGGCTGCGCTGGCTGGATGCGGAGGGCACGGCGCGCGGCTGCGCGCGCATCGCGGCCATGCCGGTGCCGGAGACGGGCCTCGGCGCCGCCATCAACGACCGCCTCTCCCGCGCCGCCGCGCCGCGCGGATAGCGCGGGCGCGCCATGCGCGCTCGACCCCATCGAGCGCACCTCGAGCGAAAGCCACGGTGCCGGAGCGGCATCAAGGACGCAGCCGCGCTTCGCGCGGTCGGGCGAAGCCCGATCCTTGACGCCGCTCCGGCACCGTGGCCAGGAGCATTGGTCGCCTTCTGGGACGAGGTGAGCAGGATGGAGTGCGACGCGAGCCTGCCCGAGGAGGTCGTCCACCTGCCCTTCGAGGACGGGCCCTTCCGCATGGCCATGGGCCTCGTCGCCTGCCCCGAGGCGGCCTGGTTCGAGATCGACGCACGCTATCCGGCCGAGATGGCGGAGCGGCGCGAGCTGCTCGCCACGCGGCGCGCCGATGTCCTCGCCGTGGTCCCGGGCAGCGAGGCGGCGCGGGCGGAGACGCTCGCCGTCCTCGCCGCGCACCTGCCGCGGCACCACCCCGCCTGGTTCCGCCGCGACGGCCAGATCCTGCACAACCGGCTGACCGGCGAGCGCTGGGACCTCGCCGCCCCGCCCTGCGACCCGCTCGAACTCGCGGGACGGCTGGTGCAGGAGGATCTCTGCCTGATCCGCCCGGAGGCCGACGGCCCGGTGCTGGAGGCCGGGCTGGTCTGCGCGCCGAGCCGCTGGCGACTGACCGAGAAGGTCGGCCATCCCCTCCTGCAGGTGCACGCCCCGGTGCCCCTCTACGCCGAGCGCCTGGGCGCGCCGGTGGACCGCTTCATGCACCACCTGAAGGAGGGCCGCATCGCCTCGCGCATGAACTGGTCCGTGGTGGACAGCCCGGCGCTGTTCCAGCTCGGTGGCAAGCACCGGACGGAGCGCGACCCCGGCATCACCGCCGCCAATGCCGGCGAGAAGCTGCACCTGCGGACGGAGCGCCAGAGCTTCCGACGCCTGCCCTCGACCGGCCGCGTGCTCTTCGGCATCCGCGTGCACAGCTACCCGCTCGCCCGCATCGCCGCCATTCCCGGCGCGGCGGCGCGCCTCGCCGCGGCGGTGCGCGCCCTGCCGGCCGAGATGGGCCGCTACAAGAGCCTGCCGGTCTACCGCGAGGCGCTGCTCGGCTTCCTGGACGCGGCGGCCTCCAGGACCTTGGGTTAATCAGCCGCAAAGAGAATCCGCCTATCCGGCGATCCCATCCAGCCCGGATCGCCGATGCCCACCCTCCCCGCCACCATGCCCCGGCATGGCTGGCTCGAAGCCCTGCGCGGCGTCGCCGCGCTGCAGGTCCTGTTGCTGCACCTCCTCGGCGCCTTCTGGCTTCCGCTCGTGACCGGGGAGGGCGGCGGGCCCGCCGCCTGGCTGGCCCGCTCCCCCCTCGCCCTGCTCTGGGACGGGGAGAGCGCGGTCTACCTCTTCTTCACCATGAGCGGGGTGGTGCTGGCCGGCGCCTTCGCCCGGCAGGTCGAGGCCTCGGGGGCCGCCTTCGCCGCGCGCCTGCTGCGCCTCGGCCTGCCCGGCGCCGCCGCCTGCCTGCTGGCCTTCCTGGCCTTCCACGCCTTCCCCGGGGCGCATCGCGCGGCGGCCGAGCGGCTCGGCGCCTCCTGGCTCGGCGGCAACTGGACGGGCGACGGCTCGCTCGCCTCCCTGTTCTGGGAAGCGGGGCCGGGCCTGCTGCTGCTCGGCTTCGACCCGGCGCTGGCGCCGCTGCCGAGCATCGCCTCGGCCTATAACGGTCCGCTCTGGACGCTGGCGATCGAGCTGCGCGGCTCCCTGCTGGTGCTGCTGCTGCTGCTCGCGCGGCGGCGCTGGCCACGGGCCTGGGCCTGGGGCGCCGCGCTCGCCCTCGCCTGGCTCTGGCGCAGCGCCTATGGCGGCTTCCTCGCCGGCGCCCTCGTGGCCCTCGCCGCGCCGCATCTGCCGGCCGCAGCGGCCCTGCGCCGGGCGGCGCCGGCCCTGGGGCTGGGTGGTGCCCTGCTCTCCTGGCTGGCGCTGCGCGAGTTGCCGGACGGGCTGGCGCTGCCGGGCGGCGGGCCGGGCTGGCCGGCCGCCCTGCCCGCCGCGGACCTGCTGCGCAGCCTCGGCGCGGCGCTCGGCCTCGGCGCCGTCGCGGCGCTGCCGGGGCTGCGCCGTTGGCTGGAGAGGCCCTGGCTCGCCGTGCTCGGCCGCCTCTCCTTCCCGCTCTACCTCGTGCACTGGCCGATGATCCTCGGCCCCGGCGCGGCCGCCTTCGTCGCGCTGGAGCCCCGGCTGGGCGGCGCGGCGGCGCGGCTGGCCGGCATGGCGGCGGCGGCGCTGCTCTCGCTGCTGCTCGCACTCGCCTTCCGCCCGGTGGACGAGGCGGCGATCCGCTGGTCGCGCCGGCTGCGCGCGGCGCTCGCGGCCCGGGGCAGCGTGATGCCGGCTGCGGCGCTGGCGCGGCGGCCCTGAGCGGGCCTGCCGCGCACCGCAGCGTTTCCCCCGGAGGACGGGTGGTCTAGCCTCCCCGGGCAAGGCGCGCGGCCCGACGCGCCGCAACCGCACAGGAGGAAACCATGTCCCACTGGAGGGGCGCCGCCGCGGCGCTCGCCCTCATGCTCGCGCCGCTTCTATGGCCCGGCGTGGCGCCGGCGCAGGTCTCGGACGAGGCCGTGCGCATCGGCGTGCTCACCGACCTCTCTGGCCCCTATGCCGATTTCGCCGGGCCGGGCTCGGTCCTCGCCACCCGCATGGCGATCGAGGACCACGGCGGCAAGGTGCTCGGCAAGGCCGCCGAGGTCGTCTCCGGTGACCACCAGAACAAGCCCGATGTCGGCGGTTCGCTGGCGCGGCGCTGGATCGACACCGACCGCGTCGACATGATCATCGACATGCCCAACAGCTCCGTCGCGCTCGCCGTGCAGCAGGTGGGGCGGGAGCGCAGCCGCATCATCATCAACAGCTCCGCCTCCACCACCGAGCTGACGGGACGGCAATGCTCCCCCGTGGGGTTCCACTGGACCTCGGACAGCTTCGCGCTGTCGAGCGGCACGACGCGCGCCGTGATGCAGCAGGGCGGGAAATCCTGGTACTACCTGACCGTGGACTACGAGGGCGGCTACGCGCTCGAGCGCGGCTCGGAAGGCGTGGTGAAGGCGAATGGCGGCACCGTGCTCGGCCATGCGCGGCACCCGCTGAACACCGCCGACTTCTCCTCCTTCCTGCTGCAGGCGCAGGCGTCGCGCGCGCAGGTGGTGGCGCTGGCCAATGCCGGCACGGACACCATCAACGCCATCAAGCAGGCCGGCGAGTTCGGCCTGACGCGGCAGGGCCAGCGCATCGCCGGCATGTTCGTCAACATCAACGACATCAAGGCGCTCGGCCTCGCCACCGCGCAGGGCGTGGTGACGGTGGAGGCCTGGTACTGGGACATGGATGACGAGACCCGGGCCTTCGCGAAGCGCTTCGCCGAGCGCAACCGCGGCACGCCGCCGAGCCAGTATCAGGCCGGCATCTACAGCGCGGTGCGGCACTACCTGAAGGCGATCGAGGCCGCGGGCACCGACGAGGCCATGGCGGTGGCGGCGAAGATGCGGGAGCTGCCGGTGAACGACGTCTTCACGAAGAACGGCCGCGTGCGGGCGGACGGGCGGCACGTGCACGACCTCTACCTGGTCGAGGTCAAGGCGCCGGCGGAGTCGAAAGGACCCTGGGACCTCTACAAGGTGCTGGCGACGGTGCCGGCGGAGCAGGCCTTCAAGCCGCTCGATCCCGCCTGCCCGCTGGTGAAGCCGTGAGCGCGCCTCTCGGCTTCGTCGGCCTCGGCGCCATGGGCGCGCCGATGGTCCGCCGGCTGCTCGGCGCCGGGCACCGCGTGCTGGTGCACGACGTGAACATGGCAGCCGTCGCCGCCGCCGTCTCGAAGGGCGCGGAGGGGCGCACCAGCCCGGCCGCCGTCGCGGCTGACGCGGAGGTGGTGCTGGTCAGCCTGCCGACGCCGGACGTGGTGCGGCAGGTCGCGCTCGGCCCCGGCGGCCTCATCGAGGGCAATGCCCTGCGGATCTATGTGGACCTCTCGACGACGGGCGCGCAGGTGGCGCGGCAGGTCGCGGCGGGCCTCGCGCCGCGCGGCGTCACGGCGCTCGACGCACCGGTTTCGGGCGGCGTGGCGGGGGCGGAGGCCGGCACCCTCGCGGTCATGGCGGCCGGCGACCGCGCCGCCTTCGACCGCGTGCGGCCGGTGCTGGAGGTCATCGGCGCCAATACCGTCCTGGTCGGCGAGCAGGTCGGGCTCGGCCAGACCCTGAAGCTGGTGAACAACCTGCTGGCCGCGACCACCTGGGCGGCGGCCTGCGAGGCGCTGGCGATGGGCGCCAAGGCCGGGCTCGACCCGGAGCTGATGGTGGGCGTGATCAACAAGAGCTCCGGCCGCAGCTTCGCCACCGAGCGCTTCGTCCCCGGCGCCGTGCTGACGCGCCGCTTCGACTTCGGCTTCCGGATGGAGCTGATGGCGAAGGACATGCGCCTCGCGCTGCAGGAGGCGGAGGCGCTGGGCCTCGTCATGCCGACCAGCCGCGCGGCGCAGATGCTCTACGGCCTCGCCATGGCGGGCGGCGGCGGCAAGGGCGACGTGACCGAGCTGGCGAAGGTCACGGAGGGCTGGGCGGCGGTGGAACTCGCCGCGGCGCGCCGGAACGAGGCCGGCGAGGGCCCGGGGGCCTGACCTCGGGCCGCCGGACCGGCAGGGCGGGGGCCGCCGCGTGGCCCCCGCATCCATCAGGCGGGCGTGCGCTCCAGCAGCTCGATGGTGATGTCCTGCGGGCCCTTGATGAAGCAGATGCGCACGCCGGGGCGGGCCTGCTTCGGCTCCATGGTGAACGCGACGCCCTTGGCCTTGAGGTCGGCCACCGCCTCGTCGAGGCCCTGCACCGCGAGGCCGAAATGGTCGATGCCGTTGTAGGGGGAGACGGGCGGCGCCGCGACGCGGTTGTCGGACTGCGAGATGAAGAGGTCGAGGCCGCCGAGCGTCATGTCGATGCGGGGCGCCTCGCCCGTGACGCGCCGCACCTCCTCGGCGCCCAGCTTGTCGCGGAACCAGGTGGCCGTCGCCTCCAGGTCCGGGCTGCGCAGGTGGATGTGATCGAAGCCGTAGCGGGCCATGGGTCCCTCCCCTCGTCATGTCGCCAGCCTGGAGCATTCCCGGGCTGACCGTGCCGCGTGAGAATGCTCCAGGCTTTTGATGTGTCGAGCGGATTCACGCCTCCGGGCGTTTCCACTCCGCGGCGATCCGCCCCGGCATGGCGGACGGGCCTGCCCGGGAGGCCGGTCCTTGCGGCAGCTCCCGCCCGGCCGCATCTGCCTGGGGCCTGCCGGAGCCCCCTGCCATGTCCCTCCCTTGCGCCCGCGCATGACGGCCGCGCTGCTCCTCCTGCTCGCTGCGCTCGGCGGCGCCGGCTGGTACCTCTACGATCCCGACAGGCCGCGCGCCGCGCTCGAGGCGCGCTGGGCCCCGCCGCCCTCGCAATTCGTCGACGTGCTCGGGGTCCGCCTGCATATCCGCGACACCGGCCCGCGGGAGGGGCCGGCGGTGCTGCTGATCCACGGCTTCGCCGCCAGCCTGCACACGTGGGAGGCCTGGGCGCCGCTGCTCGAGGACCGCTTCCGGCTGATCCGACTGGACCTGCCGGGCTTCGGCCTGACCGGCCCCGATCCCGGCGGCGACTACACCGATGAACGCTCGGCCGTCCTGCTGGCCGCGCTGCTCGACCGGCTGGGCGTGGCGCGGGCGGCGGTGGTCGGCAGTTCCATGGGCGGGCGGATCGCCTGGCGCTTCGCGGTCGCGGCGCCGGCGCGCGTGGCGAAGCTGGTGCTGATGGCGCCCGATGGCTTCGCCAGCCCCGGGCGGGACTACGACACCGTCCCCCGCGTGCCGGCGCTGATGCGCCTGCTGCCCTGGACCCTGCCGCGGCCGCTGCTGAAGCACGCGACGGCGGGCGCCTATGCCGTGCCCGGCGTGCTGACCGCGGCGGTGGTGGACCGCTACCGCGACATGCTGCTGGCGCCGGGCGTGCGGCAGGCGATCCTGGACCGGCTGCCGCAGACCGTGCTGCGCCGGCCGGAGCCGATGCTGGCCACCCTGCGCATGCCGGTGCTGCTGCTCTGGGGCGAGGAGGACCGCGCCGTGCCGGTCGCGCATGCCGCGGATTACCTGCGCGTCCTGCCCGATGCGCGCGCGGTGGTGCTGCCCGGCATCGGCCATGTGCCGATGGAGGAGGCGCCCGCGGCCTCGGCCGCCGCGCTGCGGCAGTTCCTGGAGGCTTGACCGCATCGGCCCTGCCCCGCCAGCTAGCGCGCATGGACCAGCAGACCGAACTCGCCAAGGTGAAGGCCCGCATCCGGGCGCTCGCCGCCCGGACCGTGGAGCGCGGCTGCTCCGAGGCCGAGGCGCTGGCCGCCGCCGCCAAGGTGGGCGAGCTGCTCGAGGTCTATGGCCTCTCGATGTCCGAGGTGGAGCTGCGGGAGGAGGCCTGCCTGCAGCGCCGCGTCACCGTGCCCGGGCCGCAGCGCCTGGCGTTGCGCTGGCTCTACCCGAGCCTGCTGCGGTTCTGCGAATGCCGCGGCTGGACCGACGGACGCGCCGATTTCGTGCTCTACGGGCTCGAGCCGGACGTGCAGATGGCGGAGTACCTGCTGAAGGTGGCCGAGGGCGCGCTGCGCTTCGAGGAGGCGCGCTACCGCGAGAGCCCGGACTGGCTGCGCAGCCGCGCGACGCCGCAGACAAGGCTGCGCAGCTTCCGCTACGGCTTCGCGGACCGGCTGGGCAAACGGCTGGAGGCGATGGTGGGCGAGCGCGAGGCGGCCGCCGAGGCGCGCCGCGCCGCGGCGCCGCCGGCGCAGGCGAGCGCCTCCACCGCCCTGGTGCTGGCCAAGGAGAAGAAGGTGGAGGAGGGGTTCCGCGGCCTCGGCGTACGGCTGAAGACCATCTATTCCACGGCGACCGTCCGCGACCGCGGCGCCTATGGCAAGGGCCAGGCCGCCGGCGGCCGCGTCGGCCTCGACCGCCCCGTCGGCCGTGGCCCGGGCGCCGGCCGCCTGCCGAGCGGCTGATGGCAAGGGGGGTCTCGAAGGGGGGCTCCGCCCCCTTCGCGGGGTCCGGGGCGGAGCCCCGGCTATGAGCCGCGGGGACACCGCGGCCCGCCGGTTGTACGCCTGGGAGGACGCCGAGGTCGCGCCGCGCGACCTCTCCCGCGTCCCCTTCGCGCAGTTGCAGGCGCTGGTCGACCATGTCTGGGCCGCCGAGGGGCTGCGCTTCCCGCCGCGCATTCGCCCCCTGCCCCGCCAGGCCCGCGCGACCGTCGCGCGCGCCACGCGCCTGGCGATCGAGGCGCCGGCGGAGCTCCCCACCTGGGTCCTGCTGCACGAGCTGGCGCATAGCCTGACCAGCACGGCCGAGGGCACGAATGACGGCCACGGCCCGCGCTTCGTCGGCATGTACCTGCATCTGCTGGTGCACCACGCGCGCATGCCGCGGGAGGCCTTGGCGGCTTCGCTCGAAGCGGCGGGCATTCCCTTCGATCCGGCCCCGCGGCCGGCCTTTTTCGGGTGATGCCGGATCGCGGACATGCTGGCGCATGGCAGCGCTCGCCGGTCAGCCTGGATGCGGCCCGGCGGGAAACGTCAGGCGCGCAGCCTGCGGTAGTGCAGGACCGTCTCGGCCTGCGTGCGGAGTTGCAGGCGCATCTCCGCGCCATCCATCCGGAACTTCTCCAGGACCCCGCGGCGGGCGAGCTCCGCCACGACATAATCGATGTTGGCCAGGAGGTGCGGCCCGCCGAAGCCGCCGCCATGGATGTTCGCGTCGATGCTGAGCGCCTTGACGAGCTGGAGATAGGTGAAGCGTCGATAGGGTCGATTGGCGTTGCCGCTGCCCACCATGTCGCCTTCCATCAGCGCGCCGAAACTCTTGTTCACCCCGGCGTCCACCAGCAGCATGCGGACGAGGGTGGTGACCGGCAGCCGGTCGTCCTCCAGGCCCGTCGGGGTCTGCACTCGCCCCTTGCTGAAGAGGTGGTCGACATTGTAGCGGCCCGGCACCGCCGCGATCGGGAAGCCGCAGACCTCCCTGGCGAAGGCGAGAAAGGGGCCCGTGTAGACCGGGCGGCGCGCGCGCACCCAGAGCTCGGCGTGACCGTTGCGGCGGACCAGCATCGCCTCCTCCCGGCCATAGCCCGGCAGCGCGGCCGCCGTGGCGCCGCGCTGCGAGGCAAGCTCCTCCAGCGCAGAGGCGCTGGTTGCCGCGCAGATGCACCAATCGTCATCGAGGAAGGATGCGATGGCCGAGGCATCCTGCTCCGCCAGGTAGGTCTGCAGCGTCTTCGCCATGGGTTCGCAGCCATGTTCGCGATCGCGATGCTACCGCAGGCATGGAAGTTGCGCCACGCGCGATCTCGACGGGCGCTGCCCGGGATGACGCGGCGGTGACTGAAGGATAGCCTTGCGCCGGGGAGGATCTGCCATGCGCCCAAGGATCGTGTTTGTGGGGGCCGGCGCGGTCGGCGGCTATCTCGGCGGGCATCTCGCCCGGCTCGGCCATGACGTCACGCTGATCGATGCCTGGCCGGCGCATGTCGAGGCGATCCGGGCGCAGGGGCTGCGGCTGACCGGGCTGGAGGAGAGCCAGAACGTCACCGTCGCGGTTCCGGCGCTGCACCTGTCGGACGTGCAGCGGCTGTCCCGGGAACGGCCGATCGACATCGCCTTCATCTCCGTCAAATCCTACGACACGGTCTGGGCGACGCACCTGATCGCGCCGCATCTCGCGCCCGGCGGCTTCGTCGCCAGCCTGCAGAACTGCATCAACGAGCCGGCGATCGCCTCGGTCGTCGGCTGGGGCCGGACCATCGGCGTCATCGCCGGCACCTATTCCGGCGAGTTGCACGCGCCTGGCGAGGTCATGCGCACCGTCCCGCTCGGCGGCACCCAGCGCGTGGTCTATGCGGTGGGCGAGCCGCATGGGCGGATCACGGCGCGGGTCGAGCAGGTGCGCGACATGATCGCGGCCATCGACAGCGTGCAGGCCACGACCAATCTCTGGGGCGAGCGCTGGTCGAAGCTCTGCGTCAACGTGATGCGCAACGGCGTCAGCGCGGCGACCGGCCTCTCGGGCAACGAATGCGACCGGGACGACCGCATCCGCCGCTTCTCCATCCGCCTCGGCGCCGAGGCCGTCCGGATCGGCCAGGCGCTGGGCTATGCGCTGGAGCCGATCCAGAAGATCGCGCCCGGGGTGCTGGCGGCGGCCGGCGCGGGCGATGCGGCGGCGCTCGATGCGGCGGAGGGGACGATCCTGGCCACCCTCGCCGCCGGCCAGCGCAGCGCGAAGCAGCGGCCCTCCATGGGGCAGGACATGCTGAAGGGCCGGCAGACCGAGATCGACCAGATCAACGGCTTCGTGGTGGCGGAGGGCGCGAAGGCCGGCCTCGCCGCGCCGGCCAATGCCGCCATCACGGCGATGGTCAGGCGGGTCGAGCGCGGCGAGATCGCGGCGCGGCCGGAGAACGTCACGGGCATCAATGCCTGAGCAGGCTGTCGCGGGTCGGGCCACGCTTCGTGCGGCCCGGCCCTTCGAAGCGAAAGCCTGCTCAGGGTTGTGTTGCGGCGCAAAACCTGAGGGATTTGCCGAGGCCGCCCGGCCTGTCCACCCCGGGACGGCCGTCGGCGGACCCTGTCCCCAGGGGGGAGCGCCATGCACCATCCAGGATTGAGTCATGCTTTCGCAGGCTAACGCTGAAGGCGAAAAGCCGGCTAGCTTGCCCACGTCCCCTGCATGTCCGATCCCGCCGCACCGCCCGCCGACCATCTGCCGCGCCCCGCTCCACCCGCCGGGGGCGGCAGGGCGGGCGCGCCCCGGAGGATCTGGTCCGTGCGCAGCCGCGGGCTGATCCTCGGCGGCGTCCTCCTCGCCCTCGCCATCCTCGGCGGCGCCGGGCTGATCCTCTGGCGCGCCCGGGAGGCGGCGATCGAGGAATGGAAGCTCCGCGCCGCCGGCCTGACCACGATCCTCGCCGAGCATGCCGGCCAGACCGTCCGCGCGGCCGACCTGGTGCTGCGGTCCCTGCAGCGGGAGGTGGACGAGGCGCAGATCGAGACCGGCGAGCAGCTCCGCGCCCGCATGGGCACGCGCGAGTTCTGGGAGCTGATGCGCAGCGCCACCAAGGGCGCGCCGCAGATCGACGTCGCCACCGTCATCGCCCCCGACGGCAACATCGTGAACTTTACCCGGAGCTGGCCGGCGCCGCCGATCAACCTGGCCGACCGCGACTACTTCCAGGCCGCGATCCAGCCGGGCTTCGAGGGCGTGACCATCTCCATCCCCGTCCCCAACCGCGGCACCGGCAGCCATGTCTTCTACCTCGCCCGGCAGCTCCGGAATCCGGCCGGCGCGCCGATCGGGGTGGTGATCACCGGCATGCGCTCCGACTTCTTCATGGACTTCTACAAGGCGATCCATGCCGGGCCGGACTATGCCATCTCGCTCTTCCGCGGCGACGGCATCCTGCTGGCGCGGGAGCCGCTGCAGGGCGACCATCTCGGCCGGTCCTTCGCCGGGCAGGCCGTGTTCCGCGACGTGCTGAAGCCGGGCGTTGCCGCCGGCGTGCAGGTCACCCGCAGCATCCGCCTGGTCGACGGCCGCACGGAGCTGCGCATCGTCTCGCCGCGACGCCTGCCCGATGTCCCGCTGGTCTCCAACGTGACGATCACGGAAGCCACCATCCTCAGCGACTGGGAGGAGACGGCGCGCTGGACCATCCTGCTGGTCGTGCCGGCCGCCCTGGTGCTGCTCGCGCTCAGCGTCATGCTGGCCCGCATGGTCGCGCGACGGGACGGGATGCTGGCCGAGGTCACGGTGGCGGGCCGGCTTGCCGAGCAGGCGAATGCGGGCCTGCGCCGGGCGATGCAGGAGGCCGAGGCGGCGAGCCGCGCCAAGACCGACTTCCTGGCCAACATGAGCCACGAGATCCGCACGCCGATCAACGGCATCATGGGCATGAATGCCCTGCTGCTGGAGACCGCGCTGACCGAGGAGCAGCGGAAATACGCGCTGCTGACACGCGATTCCGCCGATGCCCTGCTGACCGTCATCAACGACATCCTCGACATCTCCAAGCTCGAGGCCGGGCGGGTGGAGCTCGAGGAGGTGGAGTTCGACCTGGTCGCGCTGGTCGAGGACTGCGCCACCCTGCTCGCGCCGCGGGCGGCGGAGAAGCAGGTGGACGTCTCCGCCTTCGTCGATCCCCGCCTGCCCGGCCGCCTGCGCGGCGATCCGACCCGGCTGCGGCAGGTGCTGCTGAACCTCGTCGGCAATGCGGTGAAGTTCACCGAAGCCGGCTCCATCGCCGTGCAGGCCACGCCCGAGGCCGGCGGCGCCCTGGTCCGGTTCGAGGTGCAGGACACCGGGATCGGCATCGCGCCCGGGGTGCAGGCGCGGCTCTTCGACAAGTTCAGCCAGGCCGACAGCTCGATCACCCGGCGCTATGGCGGCACCGGGCTCGGGCTCGCCATCTCGCGGCAGCTCGTCCAGCTTATGGGCGGGACGATCGGGCTGGAGAGCGCGGCCGGCCAGGGCTCCCGCTTCTGGTTCACCCTGCCGCTGCGCCCGGCCGCGGCGCCGCTGCCGCCGGTGCAGCCGCTGCCGGAGACCTGGCAGGCGCCGCGCGTGCTGGTGGTGGACGACATCGCGCTGAACCGGGAGATCCTCGGCAAGCAGCTCAGGGCGCTCGGCGTCCCGGTCGAGGAAGCGGCCGATGCGCTGCAGGCGATCGCCGCGGTGGAGCAGGCGGCGGCCGGGGCGCGGCCCTTCGCGGTGGCGCTGCTCGACCACATGATGCCGGGCATGTCCGGCCTCGCGCTGGCGGGCCGGCTGCGGACCCTGCCGGGCGGCGAGGCGATGCGGCTGGTCCTGGTGACGTCGGCCGGCGTCCCGGAGTCCCGCCGCAGCCTCGGGGCGGTGGTGGACGCGGTGCTGGAGAAGCCGGTGCGCCGCGGCGAGCTGCTGGCCTGCCTCGGCCGCCTGACGGGGACCGAACCGCCGGTCCCGCCCGCCCCGCCCCCGCCGATGCCCGCGGCCGAGCCGGAGGCGCCCCCGGCCGGCCCGACGGTGCTGGTCGCCGAGGACATCCCGGTCAACCAGCTCGTCGTCGCGGGCATGCTGCAGAAGGCCGGGTTCCGCGTCCGCATCGCCGCCACCGGGGTGGAGGCGGTGGCGGAGGTCGAGGCGGGCGGCATCGACCTGGTGCTGATGGACGTGCAGATGCCGGAGATGGACGGCATCGAGGCGACGCGCCGCATCCGGGCCCTGCCCGGGCGGCTCGGCCAGGTGCCGGTCGTCGCGCTGACCGCCGATGCGATGACCGGCGCCGAGGCGCATTACCGCAAGGCCGGCTTCGACGACTACCTCGCGAAGCCGCTCCGCAAGGACGAGCTGCTGGCCAAGCTCGCCGCGCTGCGGGAGGCGGTCCGGGACTGAGGCGCCGGTGGCCCCCGGGGCCGGGCGGGCCTACTCAGACCTCCGCGCCCTGCGGCGCTCCGGCCATCGGGTCGCCTTGCCTGTCGGCGAGCCGATTCAGACCTCCGCGCCCTGCGGCGCTCCGGTCATCGGTCCGGCTCAGCCCTGCGACTTGAGGAAGGCGATCAGGTTGTCGAGCTGCTCCTCGTTCTTCAGGCCGGGATAGGACATGGCGCCGGCCGGGAGCACGGCCTTCGGATTGGCGATATAGGCGCGCAGCGTCGGCTCGTCCCAGGTCAGGCCGGCCTCGGCCTTCTCCTTCAGGTTCGCGGAGTAGCGGAACCCGTCGATGGTGCCGGCCTTGCGGCCGACGACGCCATGCAGGTTCGGGCCAACGCCGTTGCGGCCACCGGCCTCGATGCTGTGGCAGGCGCGGCACTGGTTGAAGACGCGGCGGCCGGCCTCGGCATCCTGCGCCGCCGCGGGCAGCGCGGTGCCGAGCGCGAGGGCAAGCGTCAGGGCGACGGGGGCGATGCGGTTCATTGGCGTCTCCGGCCGTTCGGGCTGCCGCTTCGAATGCGTGCCGGCCCGCCCGGCGTCAACCCCAGGGGTTGCGCCGGCCGCTCCCCCATTGGGAGGATGCCGCCGGCCCGGCCCAGGGCCCCTCGCCCAGGGCCGGGCGGGATGGCGCCGGCGGCACCATGGCCAGCAGGCGGCGGATCCGCTCCTCGGTCGGCGGGTGGGTGGTGAAGAGGCTGTCCATGCGCAGGCCCGAGAGCGGGTTGACGATGAAGAGATGCGCGCTCGCCGGATGCGCCTCGGCCGTCGGGTTCACGATCCCCTGCTTGTAGTGCTCGAGCTTCTCGAGGCCGCGCGCCAGCCAGCGCGGGTCGCCGCAGATCCCGGCGCCGAGCCGGTCGGCCTCGTATTCGCGGGAGCGGCTGATCGCCATCTGCACCAGCATGGCGGCGATCGGCCCGACGATGACCAGCAGCAGCGCGCCGATCGGGCCGAAGGGGTTGCGCCGCCCGTCCTCCGCCCGGCCGCCGAAGAGGAAGCCGAATTGCGCCAGCATGCCGATCGCGCCCGCGAGCGTCGCGGTGACGGTCATGATCAGCGTGTCGCGGTGCCGGATATGCGCGAGCTCGTGCGCCACGACGCCGGCCACCTCCTCCTCCGACATCAGGTCGAGCAGGCCGGTATTCACCGCGACCGCGGCATGCTCCGGGTCGCGGCCGGTGGCGAAGGCATTCGGCTGGTCCTCGTGGATGACGTAGAGCGCCGGCATGGGCAGCCCGGCACGGTCGGCGAGTTGCCGGACGATGGCAAACAGCCGCGGCGCCTCGGCCGGGGTGATGGGCTGGGCATTGTGCATGGAGAGCACGACGCGGTCGCTGTTCCACCAGGCCCAGAGATTCGTCCCGCAGGCGAGGAGGAAGGCGATCACCATCCCCTGCCCGCCGCCGAGGGCATAGCCGATGCCGATGAACAGCGCGGTGAGCCCGGCGAGCAGGATCGCCGTCCGCAGGGTGCCAGCCATGTCCCGTCCCTTTCGGCGCAGCCACGCCCCCAAACCCGCGTTGGGGGTGGCGCGACCCCGCCCCGAGACCCCAGATGAGGCGCATGACCGAAGCCAGACAAGGGGCGCCGATGGCCGCCCCGGACACCGCGAACGCCTTCGAGGCGCAGGTGCCGATCTCCCCCGACCTGCCGCCGCAGCCCGTGCCGCCCATCCCGCCGCCCCCGCCGGGGCCGGACCTGCCGGAGGTCCCGGTCGAGGACCCGACGGGGCCCGAGACGCCGCTGCCCGGCGATCCCGGCCTGCCGCCCGCCGGCGACCCGCCGCCGGACGCCCCGATCCGGGTGAAGGAGATCGGCGGCCCGGCCGGGCCGGAGCCGACCCGCTACGGCGACTGGGAGCGGAAGGGGCGGGTCAGCGACTTCTGACCCGCGACTCGGGCCGCGGCCCGGCGCCTGCCGGGACCGGAGCGCGAACGGGCTTGTGTCCCGCCGCGTCTTCGGCCTACCAGGGATGGTGTCGGGCCGGTCGAGTCGGTCGGCGGCGCGGGGTCAGCGATTCGTTCGCGCGACTCGGGCCAAGCCGTTGCTTCGGCGGCCGCCGCCTCCGGCCGGTCGCGGCGCCGATTCCTGCCTTGTTCCTCAGTCGGGGTAGAGCGCCGGCGCGACTCGGCGCAGCCGCGTCAGCAGGGACTTGTGGCAGCCGCAGGCCACCGCCTCCAGCCCGGGCCGATCAATCACCGTGACGCGACTGCGGCGGTGCCGGATCAACCCCCGATCGGTCAGTTGCGCCATGACGCGCGTGACCGTGGTGCGCCGGACCCCCAGCATCGCAGCCAGCAATTCCTGGGTCACCGGCAGGTCGGGCTGCTCGCGGCGGTCCTGGGCCAGCAGCAGCCAGAAACTCGCCCGCGCCTCCACCGGATGCAGGGCGGAGCAGACCGCCGCCTGGACCAGCCGGACCATCAGGGCCTTGCGCTGCATCTCGAGCGCATCCCGCAAAGGGGCGCTGTCTGCGGCGACATGCGCCAGCGCATCGGCCTGGATGCGCAGCGCCCGGCCGGGCATCTGGACCAGGACATGGCCGAGCCCCGGCAGGCCGATCAGTTCCGGCCCGAGCTGGCCCTCCTGGCCGATCGAGACCGCCTCGGCCGCGCGGCCTTCGTCGCAATCGACCACCAGGGAGAAGACCGTGCCGGCGCAGGGGAAGAAGGCGCAGGTCATCGCCTCCCCCGTCTGCCCGACGATATGGCCGGACTGCAGGGTCAGGGGTTCGAGCAGCGGCGTGAGCAGCGCGGCATCGGCCTCCGGCAGCAGGTCCAGAACGCGGTTGCCGCTCGGCCAAGTCTGCGGCGGCGCGCCGCCTCGCGGCCCGCCGGTCCATTCCCCCGCCATGTGAACGACTCCTGATCCAGGTCCCGATTGCTAGGGGACCTACAGCGAACCGTTCCAGTGTCAACAGACCAGGGAACGAGGACGGGTGTCTCGCGACGGCCGATTGCCTGGAACGGTCACAATCCCGATCCCGCCATGCCCGGTCCTTGGGCATCCCGGGCGCGTCCCTGCGCCCGGGCGGGCCGGTCCAGGGCATTGCCCTGGACGATGTCCGGGCCATCGGCCCGCCTTGTATGTTGGGCGAGCCGATTCAGACCTCCGGGCCATCCGGCCCTTCGGTCATCGGCACGCCTCAGCCGACCCGGTTCGCCACCAGTTCCTGCACCACCGAGGGGTCGGCGAGGGTCGAGGTATCGCCCAGGCTCTCCGTCTCGTTGGCCGCGATCTTGCGCAGGATGCGGCGCATGATCTTGCCCGAGCGGGTCTTCGGCAAGCCGGGCGCCCACTGGATGGCATCCGGCGAGGCGATGGGCCCGATCTCCTTGCGCACCCAGGCCACCAGCTCCTTGCGCAGCGCCTCGGTCGGCTCCTCGCCGCTCTTCAGCGTCACGTAGCAGTAGATGCCCTGGCCCTTCAGGTCGTGCGGCATGCCGACCACCGCGGCCTCGGCGACCTTCGGATGCGCGACCAGCGCGGACTCGATCTCGGCGGTGCCCATGCGGTGGCCGGAGACGTTGATCACGTCGTCCACCCGGCCCGTGATCCAGTAGTACCCGTCGGCATCCCGGCGGGCGCCGTCGCCGGTGAAGTACATCCCCTTGAAGGTGGAGAAGTAGGTCTGCCCGAAGCGCGCATGGTCGCCATAGATGGTGCGCATCTGGCCGGGCCAGCTATCCAGCAGCACGAGGTTGCCCTCGGTCGCGCCGTCCAGGATCTTGCCCTCGCCATCCACCAGCGCCGGGAAGACGCCCGGCAGCGGCAGCGTCGCCGAGCCCGGCTTCTGCGCGACGGCGCCCGGCAGCGGCGAGATCAGGATGCCGCCGGTCTCGGTCTGCCACCAGGTATCGACGATCGGGCAGCGCTCGTCGCCGACGACGCGGTAGTACCAGAGCCAGGCCTCCGGGTTGATCGGCTCGCCGACCGAGCCCAGGATCCGCAGCGACCGGCGGCTGGCCTTCTTCACCGGCGCCTCGCCGTCGCGCATCAGGCTGCGAATGGCGGTGGGCGCGGTGTAGAAGATGTTGACCTGGTGCTTGTCCACCACCTCCCAGAAGCGGGAGACGGAGGGGTAGTTCGGCACGCCCTCGAACATCAGCGTCGTCGCGCCGTTCGCCAGCGGGCCATAGACGATGTAGGTGTGGCCGGTCACCCAGCCGACATCCGCCGTGCACCAGTAGATCTCGCCCGGGCGGTAGTCGAAGACCAGCTCATGCGTGTAGCTGGCCCAGACCATGTACCCGCCCGTGGTGTGCAGCACGCCCTTCGGCTTGCCGGTGGAGCCGGAGGTGTAGAGGATGAAGAGCGGATCCTCCGCGCTCATCGCCTCGGGCTCGCAGGTCGTCGCCTGCCTGCCGCAGAGCTCGTCCCACATCATGTCGCGGCCGGCCTGCATCGGCACGGCGCCGCCGGTGTTCTTCGCCACGATCACGTGCTTGATCGAGGGGCAGTCGCGCAGCGCCTCGTCCGCATTGGTCTTCAGCGGCACCTTGCGCCCGCCGCGGCGGCCCTCATCGGCAGTGATGAGGACGGTGCACTCGGAATCCTGGATGCGGGAGGCGAGGCTGTCCGGGGAGAAGCCGCCGAAGACGATGGAGTGGATGGCGCCGATGCGGGCGCAGGCCAGCATGGCGACAGCGGCCTCGACGATCATCGGCAGGTAGATGCAGACGCGGTCGCCCTTCTTCACGCCGAGTTCGCGGAGCCCGTTGGCGAGGCGGCAGACGCGCTCATGCAGGTCGCGGTAGGTGACCTTGGCGTCGCTGTTCGGGTCGTCGCCCTCCCAGATGATCGCCACCTGGTCGCCCCGGGTCTCGAGGTGCCGGTCGAGGCAGGAGACGCTGGCGTTGAGCACGCCGTCCTCGAACCAGCGGATGGTGACGTCACCGGTGAAATCGACGTTCTTGATCCTGGTCGGCGGCTTGATCCAGGCGAGGCGCTTCGCCTCCTCGCGCCAGAACCCCTCGGGGTCCTTCGCCGCCGCTTCCGTCATGGCGCGATGGCGTTCGGTGTTCACAAGCGCCTTGGCGGCGATCTCCGGTTTCACGGCGATCAGGTCGTCTGCCATGCCTGGCCTCCCCTTGGGCGTATGAGTCTGCCTGCCAGGAGATAGGGCATGCTGCCTTGCGCTGCGTCAATCGGTCCCCCTGCTCCTGCTTAAGTCGCAAGGGTTTGTGGGAGCGGCAGCGGAGCCCCGCCCGGCAGGGTGCCGGGCGGGGTGCTTCCTCAGTTCGTCCGGGTGGCGGCAGGGCTGCCCGGCGCGGTCGCGGCGGGCGCGGTGACGGCGCCGTGCCGCTCGGTGCCGGCGGGCTTCTGCGCCTGGGCCGGATGCTGCGGCTTCGCCTCGCCGCCGGGATGCGCCGGGGTGGCGGGGCGGGCGGCCTCGATCGTCGCCGCGGCGCTGCCGGCCGGCCGCGGCGCGAGCGTCGCGGCGGGGCCGGCCTGGACCTGGCCGGCGGGCTGGGAGGCCGGGGCCTGGGCGGGCGCGGTGCCCTGGGCGAAGGCCGGGACGGCGAGGACCATCAGGCCGGTGGCGAGCAGGCTGCGGCGAAGGTTGATGCTGTGCATGGTAGCCTCCTGTGCGCTGGGCACGGGAGGAAGACTGGCCTCCGGGCGCGGCGGCGCTTCGGCGGCTTCGGGGTCATTTCGCGTCGATCGGGGCAGGCCCGGGGCGATGATGGCGGGCCGCCACGATCCGGCGGCGGGCTAGGGCGTGTCTGCAAAGGGACCGGCGAAGGATCGGCGAGGGATCTTTCGGCCTGACCAGGACGTGGCCGCAGCCGATGCTGGTAGCATCGGCAAGGCCGCGGACGCCGTCGGGACGGAAAAGACCCGCCGAGACGAGCCGCAGCCCATTGCAGACACGGCCTACACCTATTGCCCCGCCTTCGCCGGGACCACCACCTGCCCGTCCAGGATCCGCACCGGCACGGCCTCCAGCGCCTCGCCGATGCAGGGGCCGGTGACGCATTGCCCGTCCTCGATCCGGAAGCGGGCGCCATGCACGGAACAGAGGATCACCTGCCCGCGCGGGTCGAGGAAGCGGTGCGGCAGCGGCTCGAGCGGCAGGCCGACATGCGGGCAGGCATTTACATAGACGCGGACCTGCCCGTCCTTGCGCACCGCGAAGAGCCCGATGGCGCCGCCGGGCGCCGCCGGGAAGCCCTTCGCCTTGCCCTCCGGGATGTCCTCCACCCGGCAGAGGATGCGCTCCTCCGCCTCCATCGCCTGTCCCATCATGCTCCTTCGTCGAGGCCGTGCCTCGCATGCCATTCCGCGATGCTCTCCTCCGGATAGCGGTCGCAGCGGCGGTCCTGCGGCCCCGCCTCCACCGCCACCCAGGGCGCCTTGAACGCGAGCATGATGTGGGTCGAATCCGGCGCGGCCGGCAAGGGCGTATCGATCGCCGAGGCGAAAGGGTGAACCAGCTCCGGCCAGCGCGCGTCGTAGAGCCAGAGCGCCGAGCCGCAGAGCGAGCAGAAATGCCGCTCCGCCGGGCTGCGATGCGCGCGCGCGTCCCCCGGCTCCTTCATCCGGGCGTGGTAGATCGTGACGTGCTGCCGCCCCGTCACCCGCAAGGTGGCGTTGTCGGCGCCGAGGTTGATGGCATAGCCGCCCCCGCCCTGGGTCTTGCGGCAGATGGAGCAGTAGCAGCGCTGGTAGGGATAGGGATGCGGGCTCTCCACCCGGAACTTCACCGCGCCGCAATGGCAGGAGCCTTCGAGCCGCATCGGGACCTCCTCTCGGGTGGCGGCTATTTCCCCGTCCAGCCGCCCAATGCGCACAGCTTCGCCCAATGCGCCGCGCCGACCGGCATCACGGAGAGGCGGGATTGCCGCACCAGGGCGAGGTCGGCGAAATCCGGGTCGGCCTTGATGGCGGCGAGCGTCACCGGCCGCGGCAGGGGCCCGACCGCCTTCATGTCCACGCAGACCCAGCGTCCCGTCTCGTCGGTCGGGTCCGGATAGGCCTCCCGCGCCACCTCGACGATGCCGACGATCTCGCGGCCCTCGTTGGAGTGGTAGAAGAAGGCCCGGTCGCCCTTGCGCATGGCTTTCAGGTTGTTGGCGGCCAGCGCGTTGCGGACCCCGGTCCAGGGCTCGGTGCCGTTCTGGACCTGCTGGTCCCAGGAAAAGGCATCCGGTTCGCTCTTCACCAGCCAGGTCGCCATCGGTTCCCCCAGAGACTCCGTTGCGTAGGGTAACCGGCGCGACGGGCGCTTCAATCCGGCGCCTTCCGGCCCTAGGGTGCTGCCCGTGGAAACCGCCGACACACGCCCCCTCGGACCGCCGCTCGCCGGCCGCCCCGCCGCAGGCGGGACGAGCCTGCACCGCTTCGCCAATCCCGGGCGCTTCCTCCGCCTCGCCGCGCGGGTGCAGCCCTGGCTGACCGGCGCGGCGCTGCTGGTGCTGGCCATCGGCCTGCCCTGGGCGCTGGTCTTCTCCCCGCCGGACTGGCAGCAGGGGGAGACGGTGCGGATCCTCTACATCCATGTGCCGATGGCCTGGCTCTCCATGGGCGGCTATGCCGGCCTCGCCATCGGCTCGGCCATGGCGCTGGTCTGGCGGCACCCGCTGGCCGACCTCGCCTGCCGGGAGCTTTCGCCGGTGGGCGCCACGGTCACTGCGCTCTGCCTCGCCACCGGCAGCCTCTGGGGCCGGCCGATGTGGGGGACCTGGTGGGTCTGGGATGCGCGGCTGACCAGCGTGCTGGTGCTGTTCTTCCTCTGGCTCGGCCATGCCGCCCTGGTGCGCGCCTTCGACGATGCCGAGCGCGGGGCGCGCATGGGCGCCATCCTGGCGCTGATCGGGGCGGTGAACCTGCCGATCGTGAAGTTCTCGGTGGACTGGTGGAACACCCTGCACCAGCCCGCCAGCGTGACCAGGATCAATGCGCCTGGTCTGCACGTCGATATCCTTTATCCGCTGCTGGTCTGCGCCCTCGGCTTCACCCTCGCCTTCGCCGCGCTGGTGCTGGCCCGGACGCGGGCGGCGGTGATGGAGCGACGGATCCGGGCGCTGCAGATGGCGGCGGCAAGGCGGGCGGAGGCGGCGCCATCCGATGGCCGGAGCGCCCTTCAGGGTGCGGAGGGCTGAATCGGATGGCCAAGGCGTGCTTCCGATGGCCGGAGCGCCCTTCAGGGCGCGGAGGGCTGAATCGGATGGCCAAGGCATGCGCCCGATGGCCGGGGCGCCCTGCAGGGCGCGGAGGGCTGAATCGGATGGCCCAGGAGCAAGGGCTGGCATGACACTCCACTGGGCCCATGTGACGGCAAGCTATGTGCTGGTGCTCGGCGGCTTCGCGGCGCTGACCGCCGCCACGATCCTGCGGCTCTCCGCCGCGCGGCGGCGGCTGGAGGCGCTGGACCCGCGGGCCCGGCGGATGCAGGACACGACATGACACGAAAGCGCCGGCGGCTCTGGCTGCTGCTGCTGTGCGGGCTGGGGCTCGGCAGCGCCACCGCCCTCACCCTGACGGCCTTCCAGGACAACCTGGTCTTCTTCCGCAGCCCCTCCGACATCGCGCGGGAGGCGCCGCCGCCCGGCCGCGCCTTCCGCCTGGGCGGGCTGGTGGAGCCCGGCAGCGTGGCGAAGGAGACCGGGCCGGACGGCCGGCCCGAGGCCCGCTTCCGGGTGAGTGACGGGCCGAACGCCGTCGCCGTCACCTATGCCGGCGTGCTGCCGGACCTGTTCCGGGAGGGCCAGGGCGTGGTCACGCTCGGCAAGCTCGGCCCCGACGGCGTCTTCCGCGCCAGCGAGGTGCTGGCCCGGCACGACGAGACCTACATGCCGCCCGAGGTGGCGGAGGCCCTGAAGAAGAGCGGCCACTGGAACCCGGCCCAGGGCGCGCCGCCGCCGGCCGCGACCTGGAACACGCTCGAGCCCGGGAAGTCGCCGGCGCAAGGGCGGAGCGGGTCGTGAGGCCAGGGATGGGCCGGACGCTGCGGCAGGATGCCGCCATGGCCGGGCGCGACCCGGCCATCCTTCCCGGGGCGCGTGGCTTCGCCGACGTCGCAGAGCGGCCCGGCTCGCCGCGAGGAATGCGCGCATGATCCCCGAACTCGGCCATTTCGCGCTCGCCCTCGCGCTCGCCCTCGCCCTCGCCCAGACCCTGGTCGGCCTCTGGGGCGCGCACCGGGCGGAGGCGCGGCTGATGGCGGCAACCGGCCCGATCGCCGCCGGCATCCTGATCGCGGTCGCCGCCGCCGCCGGCTGCCTGGTCTGGGCCTATGTGGTCAACGACACCACCGTCCTGAACGTCGTCCAGAACAGCCATTCCGCGAAGCCGCTGCTCTACAAGATCAGCGGGACCTGGGGGAACCATGAGGGCTCGATGGTCCTCTGGGTCCTCATCCTCGCCCTTTGCGGCGGCGCGGTGGCAGCCTTCGGGACCAACCTGCCCTCGGCCCTGCAGGCGCGGGTGCTCGCGGTGCTGGGGCTGATCGCCGCCGCCTTCCTCGGCTTCATCCTGGCGACCTCGAACCCCTTCAGCCGGGTCTGGCCGCCGGCGCCGGACGGCCAGGGGCTGAACCCGATCCTGCAGGACCCCGGCCTCGCCTTCCATCCGCCGCTGCTCTACCTCGGCTATGTCGGCTTCGCCGTGACCTATGCCTTCGCCGTCGCCGCGCTGATCGAGGGGCGGGTGGACGCGAACTGGGGACGCTGGGTCCGCCCCTGGGCGCTGGCGGCCTGGTCCTTCCTGACCCTCGGCATCGCGCTTGGCTCCTGGTGGGCCTATTACGAGCTGGGCTGGGGCGGCTACTGGTTCTGGGACCCCGTCGAGAACGCCTCCCTCCTGCCCTGGCTGGCCGGCTGCGCCCTGCTGCACTCCGCGGCCGTGGTCGAGAAGCGGGAGGCGCTGAAGACCTGGACCGTCTTCCTCGCCCTCGTCGCCTTCGGCATGAGCCTGCTCGGCACCTTCCTGGTGCGCTCGGGCGTGCTGACCAGCGTGCATGCCTTCGCCAACGACCCGGCGCGGGGCCTCGTCATCCTGGCGCTGCTCGCGGTCTTCATCGGCGGCGGCTTCGCGCTCTTTGCCTGGCGCGCCGCGGCGATGGTCCCGACCGGCGTCTTCGCGCCGCTGTCGCGGGAAGGCGCGCTGGTGCTGAACAACCTGCTGCTCTGCTCCATCGCCGCGGTGGTGCTGGTCGGCACGCTCTACCCGATGTTCGCCGACCTGCTGCTGAAGGAAAAAATCTCGGTCGGGCCGCCCTTCTTCAACCTCGCCACCCTGCCGCTCGCCGTGCCGCTCATCCTCGGCATGGGCGTCGGGCCGCTGCTGGCCTGGAAGCGGGCGCGGCTCTGGCCGGTGCTGCAGCGCGTCTGGTGGGCGGCGCTCGCCGGCCTCGCGGCCCTGCTGCTCTGCCGGGCGCTGGCCGGCGAGCGGATCGGCCCGGCGCTCGGCTTCGGCGCGGCGCTCTGGACCATCGCGGCCGCCCTCGCCGACATCGCCGACCGCATCGCCCTGTTCCGCCGGCCGCAATCGGCCTGGGCGCGCGCCCGCTTCCTGCCGCGGGCCGCCTGGGGCGGGGCGCTGGCGCATGCGGGGCTCGGCGTCACCATCCTCGGCCTCGCCGGCATGGGGCTGGCCACCGACAAGCTCGCGCTGCTCAAGCCGGGCGAGGCGACCACGCTCGCCGGCGTCGAGTACCGCCTGACCGGCATCACGACGGTGCAGGGCCCGAACTGGACCGCCCGCCGCGCGACGGTCGAGCTGCGCGAGGGCGGCGCGCTGATCACCACCATGCAGGCGGACAAGCGCAGCTTCGCCGTCTCCCGCATGAACACGACCGAGGCCGCGATCCACACGACCTGGGCGCGCGACCTCTACCTGGTCATGGGCGAGGAGCGCGACGGCGGCGCCGTGCTGCGCATCCACGACAACCCGCTGGCGCCCTGGATCTGGCTCGGCGCCGCCATCATGGCCCTCGGCGGCGGCCTGTCGCTCAGCGACCGGCGGGTGCGCGTCTCGGCGCCGGCGGCCAGGGCGGTGCGGGCGGAGGCGCGGGCATGAGCGAGGCGAGCGCCCGGAACGCTACCCCAGGCGCCACCCCTGGCCCGGCGCCCTCGCGCCGGCGCCTGCTGCTGCTGGCGCCGCTCGGCGTCGCGGTCGCGGCGGGGGCGGGCTTCTACGCCATGCTGCGGGGCCTCGGCACCGGCAGCTACAACCCGAAGGGCGTGCCCTCCGCCCTCATCGGCAAGCCGGCGCCCAACTTCACCCTGCCGCCGCTCGACGGCGCGGACCGCCCGGCGCTCGCCGCCGCCGACCTGCGCGCGGCCGGCCGGCCGGTACTGGTGAACTTCTTCGCCTCCTGGTGCGTGCCCTGCGTCATCGAGCACCCGGAGCTCATGAAGCTCTCGCGGGGGGGCATCCCGGTCCTCGGCATCGCCTACAAGGACAAGCCCGCCGACGCGCTCGGCTTCCTGCAGAAGCACGGCAACCCCTACCAGCGGCTCGGCGTGGACCAGCCCGGGCGGGTCGCCATCGACTGGGGCCTCTACGGCGTGCCGGAGACCTATTTCATCGACCGGGACGGCATCATCCGCTGGCGCTGGGCCGGGCCGGTGACGGAGGAGACGGTGGCGCAGCAGCTCCGCCCGCTCCTGAAGACCTACGCATGACACACCTGTTCCCCGCCCTGCGGGCGGCCGCCACGCTAACCCTGCGTGCAGGGCGGATCATCGTGATCGGCGCCCTGCTCGCCGCGCCGGCGCTGGCCGCCGTCTCCGACCCCGCGGAGATGCTGCGCGACCCGGCGCAGGAGGAGCGCGCGCGGCAGATCGGCCGCGAGCTGCGCTGCATGGTCTGCCAGAACCAGTCCATCGAGGACAGCGATGCCGAGCTCGCCCGCGACCTGCGGCGGATCGTGCGGGAGCAGGTCTCGGCGGGACGCAGCGATGGCGACATCATGGCCTACCTGCACGACCGCTACGGCGACTTCGTGCTGCTGCGCCCGCCGGTGAAGCCGGAAACCTGGCTCCTCTGGGGCACGCCGGTGCTCGCGCTCGGCCTCGGCCTCGCCATGATCCTCACCGCGCGCCGCCGCCGCACCGCCGCACCCGCCGCGGCGCCCGAGGAGCTCTCCGCCGCGGAGCGCGCGCGGCTCGCCAGCCTCGAGGACGGCCGAAGCGCGTGAGCTGGTTTCCCTTCTGGCCGCTGCTCGGCCTGCTGGCCGTGGCGGCGCTCGCGCCGCTCGCCTTCGCGCTGCTCGCCCCGCCCCGCGCCCGCGGGCGGCGGGAGGCCGACCTCGCCCTCTACCGCGCCCAGCTCGCCGAGCTGGAGCGGGAGAAGGAGGCGGGACGGCTGGACGAGCCGGCGCACCGCGCCGCGACGCTCGAGGTGCAGCGGCGGCTGCTCGCGGCGCCGGCCGAGGCCGGGCCGGAAGCGACGCGCGGCGGGCGCCGGCTGCTGGGCGCGGCGCTGCTGGCGGCGCCGGCGCTCGCCCTCGGCCTCTATTGGCTAGGCGGCATCCCGGACATGCCCTCCGCCCCCTACGCGCTCCGGCAGGAGGCGGCGACGCGCGACGAGGAGATCCTCGGCCGGCTGCGGGAGCGCCTGGCGCAACTGCCGGCCGACAGCGAGCAGGCCCGCCAGGGCTGGGAGCTGCTGGGCAATGCCGAGCGCAGCCGCGGCAACCTGCCCGCCGCGGCGGAGGCCTATCGCCGCGCCCTGCGCGGCAGCTTCGATGCCGAGCTGACCGGGCAGCTCGCCCAGGTGCTGCTCGAGGACGGTAAGGTGGAGGAGGCCGGCTCCCTGCTGCGCGCCGCCCTGCCGCAGGCGCCGCAGAATATCGGCCTGCGCTTCCTCGCGGGGCTGGCGGAGGCACGCGCCGGCCGCAACGACAGTGCGCGCGCAGCCTGGCGGGCGCTGATCGCCGATGCGCCCCCCGAGGCACCCTGGCGGGCGATGGTGGAGCGGCGGATGAACGAGCTGCCCTGAAGGAAGCAAGAGCGGGGGAAGGTATTCCCGTTGGACGCCTTCGGCGTCCAACCCCCTTCTATTTCTCTGAGTCGATACTCGCCGCGCGGCGGCGACCGACTCAGAAAAAGGAAGGGTGGGGCTCGGGGAGGGAACACTTTTCCCTCCCCGACCTGACCGCGTCGAGCAAGGATCAGCTCGGTCCTTCGTCGGCCTCCGCCGCCGCCAGCCAGGCGCGGATCTCGGCGCCGTGCTCGCCAAGGTCCGGGGCGCGGCGGCGGATGACGGCAGGCATGTCGGCGAGGTGGACCGGCGGCGCGAGGTGCTGCAGCGGCCCGCGCTCCGGATCCTCGAAGACCGCCACCGCCCCGCGCGCCACCGCCTGCGGGTGCGCCAGGGCCTCATCGTAGGAGAGCACCGGCTCGCTCGGGATGCCGGCCTCGCTGAAGGCCGCCAGCCAATGCGCGCTGTCCTGCCGCGCCAATGCCGCCTGGATCAGCGGGATGAGCTGGTCGTTGTGCTTCACCCGCTCGGCATTGCTGGCGAAGCGGGGGTCGGCGGCGAGCTCCGGCTGGCCGATGATGCCGCAGAGCGCCCGGAAGAATTTCTCCTTGCTGGCGCCGAGGGTGATCCAGCCGTCGCGCGTGCGGAAGACGCGGTAGGGCGCGCTGCCGCGATGGAGCTGCCCCAGCCGCTCCGGCCGCGTGCCATGGGTGAAGACATGCGCGGCCTCATAGACGCCGAGCGCCAGGCCCGCCTCCAGCAGCGACTGGTCGATGTGCTGGCCGCGTCCCGTGCGCTGCCGCGCCTGCAGCGCGCCGAGGATGGCGATGGCGCTGAACATGCCGGCGGTGACATCGGTGATGGCGATGGGCAGGCGATAGGGCTCGCCCTCCGGCGGGCCATTGCCGGCCATGAGCCCCGACATACCCTGCGCCATCATGTCGAGCCCGCCATGCGTGGCCCAGGGGCCGGTCTGGCCGAAGCCGGAGATGGAGCAGGTGACGAGTCGCGGATTGGCCGCCCGCAGCGCCTCGGGTCCCAGTCCCAGCCGATCGAGCGTGCCGGGGCGGAAATTCTCGACCAGGACATCGGCGCGCAGCGCGAGGCGCCGGACCAGCGCGACGTCCTCCGGGTTCTTCAAATCGGCGGTGATGCTGCGCTTGTTGCGGTTCCAGACGGCGAAGGGCTGGCTGCGCCCGTCGACGAAAGGCGGCATGCGGCGGGCGTCGTCGCCGCCTTCCGGGCGCTCCACCTTGATGACATCGGCGCCCATGTCGCCGAGCAGCATGGTGCAGTAGGGGCCGGAGAGGAAGTTGGTGAGGTCCAGCACCACCAGCCCGTCGAGCGCGCCCTGCATCGCCTGTCCTCCCGCCTCTGCGGCGAGTAGACCGCGGCGCGCGGGGGCTGGCAAAGGGGCGCGGCGATGACGACGGGTGGGGACGAGCAAGCGCGCTGCCCGCGCTGCGGCGCGGGGTTCCGCTGCACGCCGGCAGGCCGCTGCTGGTGCATGGACCTGCCGCCGGCCGGGCTGCCGGTGGCAGCAGGTGCGGGCTGCCTCTGCCCGGCCTGCCTGGCCGCGGCGGCGGGAGCCAGCACGGGTCCGACACCGCGGCCACGCAATCTGCCGGACCGCACCTGACGCCATGTCGCGGCGTGCGGTCCTGTCGGGAATGTCCTGTCCGGCCATCGGCAGTCCGATGCGCCAGGCTTTTGATTTACGACCGGATTCACGCCTCCAGGCGTTTCCGCCCTGCGGCGATCTGCTCCAGTGTACCGACCCCAACGGAGGATTCACGGCGGCTGCCGCGGTGGAATCCTCCGCCTGGGTCAATGCATCAGCGGCGGCCGCACGCCGATTTCCGGACAGGACGGCTGAGCAACGCGCCCAGTCTGCCAGGTGCGCATCACGCGGCGCCGTCGACCGCATGCAGGGGGCTGACAGCGGCTGCTATGTCAGCTCCAACCATTGTTCGGCATGGTCTGCCAGATGTGCCGCAGGTCGGCCGGGGCGGCAATGAATGCGCCGCCTCGGGTGAACACCTCCAACCGTCCGTCCCAATTCACACCGACGGCCGGTTTGTCCCACATATGGTCGCCCTGGAGACTATCCCACGCGCTCCAGCCGCCTTCCGGTTGCTGCCAGATGTGCCACAGGGTTCGATCAAACCGAATGGCGAAGGCCTCCAGGCGCCCATCCTCGTTCGATGCCACGGCGGGTGGGGTGTTGAGGTCGCCGCCCAGATCTTCCCAGGCGCTCCAACTGCCGCCCGGCACGTTCTGCCAGATGTGGAGAAGTCCACCTTGGGGGCTCCGCGCGAAAAGCTCGAGCCTGCCGTCCGCGTTGCGCCCGACATCGAGGATCGGGTCGACCTGTCCGCCCAACGGTGCCCAACTGCTCCAGGCGCCTCCCGGGGTAAGCTGCCAGATGTGGTACACCGCGCCATCACTGCCGCGGACAAACACTTCCAATCTGCCGTCGAGATTGCTGGTGACGGCTGGCGCATAGACGTAGCCACCCAGCGACACCCAGTTGCTCCATCCCCCTTCGGGCTTCTGCCAGATGTGGAACAGGTCGTGCCCCTGGCCGACCGCGAAGACCTCCAACCGGCCATCAAGGTTGTTGGCCACGTTCACCCCGCCAACCACGCCGCCCAAGCTCTCCCAGCCGCTCCAGTTGCCTCCCGGGTAGACCTGCCAGTTGTGCACCAATGCACCGTCCGGCCCATTGACCGAGAAGACTTCCAGCGCCCCATTGCCGTTGCGCCCGATGGCCAGGTCGCCCGCTCTCAACCGGCCGCCCAAATTATCCCATACGCTCCAGCCACCGCCTGGCGTTTCCTGCCATATGTGCAGCAGCTCACCATTGCCGTTGCCTGCGAAGACTTCGAGGCGACCGTCGCCGTTTCGGCTCACCTTGCACGGCCATGCAAGCGATTGGCCCAGGCTCAAATCTCCCATCTTTCTTTTCTCCTGCGATGAAATGCAGAGCGAACCGCGCTGCTGAGCCGGCCATCAGGATGTACGCGACGCAACGCGCAGAGCGGTTTGTGTCATGATGCAGTCGTTGGCGTTGGCCGGGGCGCAATGCGCGTATCCTGTCCATGGTCGGACCCTGCGCCAACCAGGGATGACGTTGCTCCCCAGCCTCAATGTACTGTCTGTATTCTGGCGCACGGATCGACGCCAAGACCGCCGGAGAGCATCTCCACCTCGTAACTGCCGAGGTTGTCTATTAATTATAAATGATGTACTATGCTCGGAACTGCTGTGCTGAGCATTGAGGATTGTGAATGAGCGGCACGATTCGGAGAGCCGTGCCGGCCGATGCACGCCGCGGCACGCCCACAAGGGGTACGTCCGCTTCCTCGACGCCGTCGAGCGTGCCGGCCACGCCGGCACGGTGATCCACGCCATCCTCGACCACTGCGCCACCTGCGCGCACCGGAAGTTCCAGCAGTGGCTGGCCGGCCATCCGCGCTGGGTCTTCCACCTCGCGCCGAGATCGGCGTACTGGATCCAGGCTGTCGAGGGCTTCTTCTCGGCGATCACCCGCAGGCGCATCCGCTGCGGGGCCTTCAAGTCGGTCCCCGCCTGCAGGACGCCATCACTCACCACATCCGCAATCTCGATACCGGCGCCAAGCCCTTCGCCTGGACCAGGCCTGCTGAAACCATCCCGGGCAAGCTGGCCAGGCGTCCTGCACCTTCTGTTCGAGTCGATGCACCAGGGCCGCCGGCGGCGCTCCATCGCCGCGGCCGGCCCGTCTCAGGCGCCGGGTTCCTCGGGCTCGCTCAGCGCCCGCGCGGCGCGGATGGCCTCGCTGATCTCGGTGCAGCCGGACCGCTGCAGGCTCTGCAGGAATTCCAGGGCGAAGCGCTGCGCCGGCCGGTCCGGGCCCGGGCCGCGGCTGCGGCCGCTCTCGGCCGCCCGGCCGATGGCGTCGTCGTTCATCGTCCGCCGGGGCGCGCGCCCTTGGGTCTGCTGCCAGGCCTGGTTGAGGATCTGGCCGTAGCGCTGGGCGGTGAGGGTCGAGGCGGGAGGCAGCGGCTGTAGGTTCGGCATTTCCATCCACCTTTCGTCGCCGGATCCACCGGCTGGCAGAGGGATAGGCCGCGAAGCCCCCGCAGGCACACACAACTCAGAGTTAGACAATTTGCTGGTTTCTTGCCGCTCCTGGCCGGGTGTCCTGCCTGGCCGATCGACAGCCTGCTCTGCAATGCCGGGCAAATGGTGACCGCACGCCGCCCAGCGACGACGCGTCGGCCTCGGAGTCCGTCGCGCCACGCACTCAGGCACCCGGAGCGGGTGGCGGAGGGAAGCGCTTCAGAAAGGCCACGGCACGCGGCAGCGCGTCATGAAGGAATTGGTCCGGCTCGCGCAGCCAGAGCCCGTCATAGGTCCTGGACTTGGCTTCCGAAATCAGGACATCCGCAGGCAGTTCGATCGGCGTCGCGTTCCAGCCGGGCCACCAGCGTTGCGCCTTGCGCCATGTGTGAGCACGGTATCGCTCGGCATCGGAATAGCCGTGATAGTCGAAGACCCAGCCACCCGAGGCAACGTAGATGTGGTTGCCCGTGAACCCCGCATCGGGCTTGAGCCAGATCGCCCGCAGCGACCCTGTCCGGTACCGCTCCATGAAAGCGTAAGCCAGGATATGGCAGGCGCCGGCGGCGAAGAAGACGCGATCCGGCAATGCCCATCGCAGGTGCGGATCGCGCTTCTTCAGCCTTTCGATGCGATACATGCGGACAGCGTAAGGCCCATGGCCTTGGCTGGCGACGCATGACGCCTTCCCGTTCGTGCCGGCATTCTTCATCGGCTGAGCAGGATGCGTCCCGCGTCATCCTGGCTACAGGTTGAACGCCACGCTCCCCGTCGAGGCCGTGTCGTAGCCGCCCATCCGCGCCGCCCGTGCCGCGAACCCCGTCGTCCGCGTGAAGGCCCATAGCCGCTGCATCGGCACCTCGAAGAAGTGCCGCCGCGGCATCACCAGGTCGAAGCGCTCGCGCAGCAGCGGCACGAAGCCGAGCGCCCGCGCCGCCGCCTCCGCCCGGATGCCGAAGCCGGCATCGGCGCGCCCCTCCGCGACCGCCGCCGCCACCTCGTCCTCGGCCAGCGCCGGGTCGGCCAGGAAGCGCACGGCGTCCAGCCGCACCCCGGCCTCGGTCAGCAGATGGGTCAGCAGCACATGGCTGCCGGCGCGCGGCTGCCGCCCCACCACGCGGATGCCGCCGCCCGCCAGGTCCGCGGCGCGCGCCAGGCCGCGCGGATTGCCGGGCGGGACGATCAGCCCCTGCTCCCGCCAGGCCCAGGTGAGGCCGACCACGCCGCGCCCCGCCAGCACCTCCCGCACCGCCGGTTCGTTGAAGGCCCCGGTATCGGGATCGACCAGATGCGTCGCCGCCGCGACAGCCGTCCCCTCCGCGACCGCCGTCAGGCCCTCCAGGCTGCCGCCTGCCCGCAGCGCCAGGCCGCAGCCGGATTGCCGCACCGCCCAGTCCAGCAGCGGGTCGTGGCTGCCCGCCAGGATCGGCGGCGGGTCGGCGGGCGCCGCGCCCTCGGCCTGCGCCGCCAGCCAGCGCTCCAGCCGCGCGCGCGGGAAGAGCCATTTGCCGCCCAGTTGCGCCGCCGGGACGCGGCGCGTGCGGGCCAACTCGTAGAGCGTCCGTTCGGAGAGGCGGAGCCAGGCGGCGGCCTCCCGCAATGTCAGCACATCCGGCATATGGCGGCAGAATCCGGCAGATTCCGGCAAGGTGCCGGGCACCTCCGGCAATTGACCCCTGCCGCTGCCGCCCGCAACTAGGCAGGCAGTCCGGAGCGCATCGTGAACGACCTTGGCAGTGCCCTCTCGACCGCCCTCGGGCTGGTCGTCTCCGCCGATCCGGCGGTGGCGCAGGTCGTGCTGCTCAGCCTGCGCGTCAGCCTGGGCGCGGTCGCCGTCGCGGCGCTCATCGGCCTGCCGCTCGGCGCGCTGCTGGCCGTCGCGCGTTTCCCCGGGCGCGGCGGCCTGGTGGTGGCGCTGAACGCGCTGATGGGCCTGCCGCCGGTCGTCGCGGGGCTGCTGATCTACCTGCTGCTCTCGCGCTCCGGCCCGCTCGGCCCGCTCGGCCTGCTCTTCACCCCGACCGCCATGGTGATCGCCCAGGCCGCGCTGATCGCGCCGATCCTCGCGGCCCTCGCGCGGCAGGTGCTGGAAGGGCTGTGGGAGGAATATGCCGAGCAATTCCGCTCCTTCGGCGCCGGGCCCTGGCGCGCCGTGCCGACGCTGCTCTGGGACGGCCGCTTCGCGCTGCTGACGGTGCTGCTGGCCGGCTTCGGCCGCGCCGCGGCGGAGGTCGGCGCGGTCATGGTCGTCGGCGGCAATATCGAGGGCTTCACCCGCGTCATGACCACCGCCATCGCGCTCGAGACCAGCAAGGGCGACCTGCCGCTGGCCCTCGCCCTCGGGATGGTGCTGATGGCGATCGTGCTGGTGGTGAATGCGCTGGCCCAGGGGCTGCGCGAGGCCGCGCTGCGCCGGGCCGGCTGATGCGCGCGCCGGAGACCATCCTGCCGCTGCGCGCCGAGGGGCTCGGCTTCGCGGCGAACGGCGTCGCCATCCTGCGCGACGTGTCGCTGACCATCGAGGCCGGCGACCCGACGCTCATCATCGGCCCGAACGGCGCGGGGAAGAGCGTGCTGCTCCGCCTGCTGCACGGGCTGCTGGCGCCGAGCGCGGGGCGCATCGCCTGGGCAGGCGCGGCCGGCGATCCGGCGCGCGGGCAGGCCATGGTCTTCCAGCGCCCGGTGCTGCTGCGCCGCTCGGTCCTCGGCAATGCGCTCTATCCGCTGCGCCTCGCCGGCCTCGCGCGGGCGGAGCGCGCGCGGCGCGCGCGCGAGGCCCTGGCGCTGGTCGGCCTCGACGCGCTGGCGGACCGCCCGGCGCGCCGCCTCTCGGGCGGGGAGCAGCAGCGCCTGGCGCTGGCCCGCGCCGCCGCGCTGCATCCGGAGGTGCTCTTCCTCGACGAGCCCTGCGCCAGCCTCGACCCCGCCGCGACGCGGGCGGTGGAGGAGATCGTCGCGACCCTCGTCCGCCGCGGCACCAAACTCGTCATGACCACGCACGACCTCGGCCAGGCGCGCCGCCTCGCCGGCGAGGTCGTCTTCCTCCATCGCGGCCGGGTGCTGGAACAGGCGCCGGCCGGCCGCTTCTTCGCCGCCCCCGCCACGCCCGAGGCCGCCGCCTTCCTCCGCGGCGAGTTGGTGTGGTGAGCCAGGACAGACAAGGGACGCCATGACCTGGATCCGCCGGACGCTCCTCCTCGCCCTCCTCGCCTACGCCGCGCCGGCGCTCGCACAGGAGCGGTTCGTCGCGCCGGAGGCGCGCGGGACCATCGTCGTCGCCAGCACCACCAGCACGGAGCAGTCCGGCCTCTTCGGCCGTATCCTGCCGCTCTTCACGCAGCAGACGGGGATCGCGGTGCGCGTCGTCGCGCTCGGCACCGGCCAGGCACTGGATGTCGGCCGCCGCGGCGATGCCGACGTGGTCTTCGTCCATGACCGCGCGGCGGAGGAGAGATTCGTCGCCGAGGGCGCCGGCGGTCCGCGGCACCACGTGATGTACAACGACTTCGTCATCGCCGGCCCCTCCGCCGACCCCGCGAAACTCGCCGGCCTGCGCGACAGCACGGAGGCGCTGCGCCGCATCGCCGCAGCGAAGGCCCCCTTCATCAGCCGCGGCGACCGCAGCGGCACCCATGCGGCGGAGCTGCGGCTGTGGCAGGCGGCGGACGTCGATCCCGCGACCGGCCGCGGCCAATGGTACCGGGAGATCGGCCAGGGCATGGGCCCCGCGCTCAACACCGCCGCAGCGCAGGACGCCTATCTCCTCGCCGACCGCGGCACCTGGCTCTCCTTCCGCAACCGGCAGGGGCTGACGGTTCTCGTCGAGGGCGACACGCGGCTGTTCAACCAGTACGGCGTCATGCTGGTGAACCCGCAGCGCCATCCGCATGTGAAGGCGGCGGAGGGACAGCGCTTCGTGGACTGGATCCTCTCGCCCGCCGGCCAGGCCGCCATCGCATCCTACAAGATCAATGGCGAGCAGCTCTTCTTCCCCAATGCGGCGCAGCCGGAGTCGGCCTCGTGAGCCCGCCCTGGCGCCGGCGGCGCGATCGACCCATGTCACCCATGCCAAGGCCGGAGACACAGGCACCATGCTGAAGCTGTCCGCCCGCAACCAATTCCCCGGCACGATCCAGGAGGTCCGCAAGGGCGCCACCACGACGCATGTGCGGATCGAGGTCGCGCCGGGCGTGGTCTTCACGGCATCCATCACCAACGAATCCGCCGAGGAGCTCGGCCTCGCCCCCGGCCAGCGCGCGGTTGCCGTGGTGAAGGCCTCCGACGTCATGGTCGGGACGGAGAGCTGAGCGCCATGCCCGCCGGCCGCCGCGCGCTGCTCGCCGCCTCGCTCGCGGGCCTCGCCGCGCCGGCGCGGGCGGAGCGGCGGGTGGGCGACGCGACGGGGCGGCGCATCGGCGTGCCGGACCGCATCGCGCGCGTGGTCCCGGCCGGGCCGCCGGCGGCGATCCTGCTCTATACCCTGGCGCCCGAACTGCTCGCGGGCTGGCCCGCCCGTCCCCCGAGCCCGGCCGAGGCCGCCTTCCTCACGCCCGAGGCCGCGACGCTGCCGCAGATCGGCCGCCTGACCGGCCGCGACAACACCGCCAATCTCGAGGCGGTGCTGGCGCAGCGGCCGGACCTCGTCCTCGACTACGGCGCCACCGGCCCGACCTACGTGTCCCTCGCCGAACGCATCCGCGAGCAGACCGGCCTGCCCGCCCTGCTGCTGGACGGCGCCCTGCCGAAGATCCCGGAGACCTACCGCCTGCTCGGCGGGATCCTCGACCGCCCGGCCGAGGCCGCGGCGCGCGAGCAGGACGCGACGCGCATCCTCGCCGGCGCCGCCGAGGCAGCCGAGACGCTGCGCGCCCGCGGCCGGCCGCGCGTGCTCTATCTGCGGGGCCCGCGCGGGCTGGAGACCGGCCTCGCCGGCTCCATCAACACCGAAATCATCGAGGCCGCGGGGGCGGAGAACGTCGCGGGCAGCGCCCTCGGCCCCGGCGGCCTGGTGCAGATCAGCCTGGAGCAGGTGCTGGCCTGGGCGCCCGACTGGATCATCTGCCAGCACCCGGATGCGCTGGCCCAGGCGCGGCAGGACCCGCTCTGGCGCGCCCTGCCGGCGGTGCAGGCTGGGCGGATCGTCCTGCTGCCCGGATTGCCTTTCGGCTGGATGGACTTCCCGCCCTCGGTGAACCGGCTGCTCGGCCTGCTCTGGCTGCCCGTGCTCTTCGGCGTCCGGCCGCGCGAGGGACTGGCCGAGGCCGTCGCCGGGTTCCACGAACGCTTCTACCACCGCCGTCCCGCGGCATCGCAGGTCGAGGCCCTGCTGCGCCCCGCCCTGCCCCCGGCGTGAGTGCATCGGCGGTCCCGGCGCCGCGGCCGCGCGCGCTGCGCGGTGCGCTCGCCTGGGGGATCGGGGTGGCGGCGCTGCTGGCGGCGGTGCTCGGGGCGCTGGCGGTCGGCCGCTTCCCCATCGCGCCGGCGGAGTTGCCGGCAATCCTGCTGGGGCGGGCGGAGGGGCCGGCGGCGCTGGTCTTCTGGAACATCCGCCTGCCGCGCGCCGCCGCCGCCATGCTGGTGGGCGGCTGCCTCGCCGCGGCGGGCGCCGCCTTCCAGGGCATGTTCCGCAACCCCCTCGCCTCGCCCGACCTGCTCGGCGTCTCGGCCGGCGCCTCGCTCGGCGCGGTGCTCGGCATCTTCCTCGGCCTGCCGGTCGCGGCCATCCAGGGTCTCGCCTTCGCCGGCGGCATCGCCGCGGTCGCCGCCGTCGCCGGGCTGGCCGGGGCGGTGCGGGGCCAGGGAGACCCGGTGCTGGTGCTGGTGCTGGCCGGCATCGCCCTCGGCGCGCTGCTGGGCGCCGCGATCAGCCTGCTGAAGGTGCTGGCCGATCCCTACAACCAGTTGCCCGCCATCACCTTCTGGCTGCTCGGCACGCTCTCGGCGGCGACGCGCGGCGATATCCTGGCCGCGGCGCCGCCGGCGTTGCTCGGGCTGCTCGGCCTGCTGCTGATCCGCTGGCGGCTGAACCTGCTGACGCTCGGCGAGGACGAGGCACGCGCGCTCGGCGTCGAGACCACGGCGCTGCGGGCCGCGGCGGTCGGCTTCGCCACGTTGGCGACCGCCGCCGTCACGGCCCTTGCCGGCGCCATCGGCTGGGTCGGGCTGGTGGTGCCGCACATGGCCCGCATGCTGGGCGGGCCGGACCTGCGGCGGCTGGTGCCGCTCTCGGCCCTGCTCGGCGCCGCCTTCCTGCTGGCGGTGGACACCATCGCCCGCAGCGCCGGACGGGTTGAGGTGCCGCTCGGCATCCTGACCGCCGTGCTGGGGACGCCGCTCTTCCTCTGGCTGCTGGCCCGGGCACGGCGGGGCCTGGCGTGACGGCGCTGCTCGAGGCGCGGGACCTCGCCATCGGCCATGGCAGGCGGGTGGTGGCGGAGGGCATCTCGCTGGCGCTCAAGGCCGGGCGGGTGCTCTGCCTGCTCGGGCCCAATGGCGGCGGCAAGACGACGCTGCTGCGCACGCTGCTCGGCCTGATCCCGCCGCTGTCGGGCACGGTGCGGCTCTCGGGCGAGGACCTGCGCGGCCTGCCGCGGCGTGAGGTGGCGCTGCGCCTCGCCTATGTCCCGCAGGCCGCGCCGGGCGGTTTCGCCTTTCCCGCGCGGGAGGTGGTGGCGATGGGCCGCGCCGCCCGCCTGCCGCTGCTGGCCGCGCCCGGCCGCCGCGACCGGGAGGCGGCGGAGGCGGCGCTCGCCCGGCTCGGCATCGCGCATCTCGCGGACCGGCCGGTGACGGAGCTTTCGGGCGGCGAGCGACAATTGGTGCTGATCGCCCGCGCCCTGGCGCAGGAGGCCGCCTGCCTGGTGCTGGACGAACCGACCGCGAGCCTCGATTTCGGCAACCAGGCGCTGGTGCTGCGGCAGATCCGGGCGCTGGCGGCGCGCGACGGCCTCGGCGTGCTCATGACGACGCACCATCCCGACCACGCCTTCCTCGTCGCCGATGCCGCGGCGGTGCTGCATCGCGGCGGGCTGGACGGCCCGGCGCCACCCGAGGCGATCGTCACGCCCGCCAGGCTGCGCGCGGCCTATGGGGTGGAGACGGTGATCGGTACGGTGGAGACGCCGGAGGGGCCGCGCCGGGTCTGCGCGCCGGTGGTCGCGGGCGGGATGGCGGCCACGCCGCCGCGCTGACCCCGCCGCGCGTCGCGGCGGCCGTGATAGCCTCGGCCCTGCCGGTCCCGCCGGCCCTGGAGCGGCCTCGCGCCGCGTCATGCCCTTGCCTGCCGAGCAGATCCACGCCCCCGCGCGCACCGGCACTCTGCTCCAACCGGAGGAAACAACCATGACCGCCACCCGCCGCGCCCTGCTGGGCGCCGCCGGCCTCACCCTGGCCGCGCCCGCCCTGGTGCCGCGTGCGCTCGGCCAGCCGGTCGACCGCTACCCCGACCCGGCCGTGCAGATCCTCGACCCCGCCTTCGCCCGCTACCGCTTGCCCGCCGCGGCGGTCGAGCGGCTCTGGACCGGGGCGCGCTGGAGCGAGGGGCCGGTCTGGTTCGGCGACCAGCGCTGCGTGGTCTGGTCCGACATCCCGAACAACCGGATGCTGCGCTGGTCGGAGGCGACGGGGCAGGTGGACACCTTCCGCCAGCCCGCGAACAACGGCAACGGCAATACCCGCGACCGGCAGGGACGCCTGATCACCTGCGAGCACCTGACGCGGCGCGTGACGCGCACCGAGCCGGACGGCGCCATCACTGTCATCGCCGACCGCTTCGAGGGCAAGCGGCTGAACAGCCCGAACGACGTGGTGGTGAAGAGCGACGGCAGCATCTGGTTCACCGACCCGCCCTTCGGGATCCTCGGCTTCTACGAAGGCGAGGCGGCGCAGCCGGAACTGCCCACCAACATCTACCGGGTGGACGGCCAGACCGGGCAGGTCACGGTGGCGACCGCGGAAGTGAACCGCCCCAACGGCCTCGCCTTCTCGCCCGACGAGTCGAAGCTCTATGTGGTGGAATCCGCCGCGACGCCGCGCGTCATCCGCGTCTTCGACGTGGACGGCGCGACCGGGCGGCTGTCCAACAACCGCGTCTTCTTCCGCTGCCAGGAGGGCGAGACGCCCGATGGCTTCCGCCTCGACGTTGACGGCAACATCTGGTCCGGCTGGGGCATGGGCCGGGAGGAGCTGGACGGCGTGCGCATCATCAGCAAGGACGGCGCGCCGATCGGTCATGTCCGCCTGCCCGAGCGCTGCGCCAATCTCTGCTTCGGCGGGCGGCACCGCAACCGGCTCTTCATGGCGGGCAGCCGGTCGCTCTATGCGCTCTACGTGAACACTCAGGGCGCGCCCGGCGGCTGACATCGACGCGCGCGACGGCTGGCGCCTGCCCGCGGCCGCCGACGCCGCGCGATGTTCGATCGCGATACGGGCGGAGGCCGGCGCGGTGCCGCCGCGAACCGGCCCGCCCGGGCATCCAGGCACCTGCGCCTTGCCGTGGCCGGCGCCGCTGGTATCGATGCCCGCGGCACCGAAGGGGGAGCACTGCCATGTCCGTCCAGGGTCCGGTCTATCTGCGCTGGCGCGCCGGGCGCCCGCTGCCGGAGGAGGAGCGCTTCGAGACGGCGGACGACGCGCTGGACGCGGTGGAGGCGCGCTGGGAGAGCCTCCAGCACCAGGCGCCGCAACTGCTCGATGCGCGCCGCGTGCTGCTGCTGAGCACCGCGGAACTGGCGGCCGTGGTCGCGGAGAGCCAGGAGGGGCCGGCGGAGGGCGACTGACCCGGCGCTGGCGGGCGGGCGGCAGGGCGCGTCGCCAGCCCGGTCACCTGTCGGTCAGCGGGCCGGAGGGAGCGCGGGCGCGTCCCATTCATGAAGCAGCAAGGAGTCCGGCGCCACGGCAGGGTCGGCCCACAGGCGTGTCCACATGTATGTCCACAAGCCTGGGGATAAGTTCGCGTCTTGCGGTCCGCGGGGTTTCGCCTGGCGCGCGGCGGCCCGGCGCGGCAGGCCCAGACCCATGGCGGATCGGGCGGGGCCGCGGGCTGGGAAGGCCATGTCCTGGTGGCGCCGCCGCTGCCGATCGCTCCGGCATGGCCGCCCCGCGCGCCGCGGCTATACTGCCGCAGGGACGAGACCCGCAGAGGAACCGCGTCATGCCGCATGACGGCCACCACAGCCACGACATCCCGCCGGACAGTTGGAAGCATACCGGCGTGCGGGTGATCCCCGGCGACCAGCTCGACACCAACACGGCGCAGACGCCGGGCATGAACCGCGCGGCGGCGATCAATGCCGCCCGCGTCGGCGCGCAGAAGATCTGGGCCGGCACGGTGCACATCCATCCGAATGCCAAGACCGGCGCCCACCATCACGGCGCGCTGGAGAGCGTGATCTACATCGTCTCCGGCCGCGCCCGCATGCGCTGGGGCGAGCACCTGGAATTCGTCGCCGAGGCGGGGCCCGGCGACTTCATCTTCGTCCCGCCCTATGTCCCGCACCAGGAGATCAATGCGAGCACGGAGGAGACGCTGCGCTGCGTCCTCGTCCGCTCCGACAACGAGGCCGTCGTGGTCAACCTCGACATCGAGCCGGTGGAGAAGCCGGAAGAGGTCCTCTGGATCGACCCGATCCACAAGAACGGCGGGGTCTGAGGCGCCAGCGGCGTCTCAATCCACCCGCGCACCGGCGAGCGTCACGACCCCCGGCCAGCGCGGCACATCGGCCGCGAGGCGCGCCGCCAGCGCCTCGGGCGGGCCGGGCACGGGCTCGAAGCCCTGGGCGGTGAGCTGCGCCGCGACCTCCGGCAGCGCCAGGATGCGCGCCACCTCGGCATTCAGGCGGCGGATCACCGCCGCCTCCGTCCCGGCCGGGGCCAGCAGCCCCTGCCAGGAGGTCACCTCGAAGCCGGGAAGGCCGCTCTCGGCCAAGGTCGGCACCTCGGGCAGCGCCGGCGCGCGCGCCGCAGTGGTGACGGCGAGTGCCCGGAGGCGGCCGGCGCGCACATGCTCGGTCGCGGCCGGCAGGGTCAGGAAAACCGCGTCGATATGCCCGGCGATCAGGTCGGCCATGGCCGGACCGCCGCCCTTGTAGGGGATGTGCGTCCACTCGGCGCCGACGCGCGCCTTCAGCAGCTCCGCCGCCAGGTGGCCGATGCTGCCGTTGCCGGGCGAGCCCAGGGTGACCGCCCGCCGCCGTGTCAGGTCGAGGAACGCCGCCAGCGTCGCCGCCGGCAGGCCCGGGCGGACCACGAGAAGCTGCGCCGTCCGCACCGTCTGGATCACCGGGGCGAAGTCCCGCAGCGGGTCGTAGCCGACCCTGGGGTAGAGCGCCGGGTTGATCGCCAGGCTGTCCCAGCCGACCAGCAGCGTATGCCCATCCGGCTTGGCGCGCGCCACCATCTCGAAGGCGATATTCCCCCCGGCGCCGGCGTGGTTCTCCACGACCACCGGCTGGCCGAGGGCATCCGAGAGGTGGCGGGCGATGAGCCGCGCCAGCGGATCGACGCTGCCGCCCGGAGCGACGGGCACGATGAAGCGGAGCGGCCGGTCCGGCCAGGCCTGCGCCGCAGCGGGCCGGGCCAGCGCCGCCAGTGCGGCGGCGCCGAGCAGCGCGCGCCGGCCGCGCGGCTCAGACATGGCCGTGGAAGGCGAAGATGGCGGCGGTGGTCACATCCTCCGAGGGCGGCGTCTCCGCCGGCCCGGCCGCGGCCAGCAGCGCGAGCGCGCCGGCCAGCGCCAGCACCAGCGCCGCCTCCGGCGGCAGGACCGGCAGGGCGAGGCTGGCGAGCAGCAGCGACAGCGGCATGGGACACCTCTCGGGCATTCCCGGCGGCCGGGGCGGCGCGCCGGCAGGGCGGCAGGCCCCACCGGACGCCGTCCCGCGGCGGATGATTCACCGCCATGATGCGTGCGTCAATCCAATGGACGACACACGAGCGCATTTTAGGTCCCGGTCTCCGCGCCGGCCTCGCCGAGCGCGGCTAGGATGGCATTGACCATCGGCTTCATGTGGAAGCTCTCCTCCGGCATGACGGCGACCTCGGCGCCCGCCCGCGCCAGCGTCTCCGCCACCACCGGCCCGACGGCGGCGATACGCGTGCGGCCGAGCGCCGCCCGCAGCCGCTCAGGCCCGGCGATCTGCTCCAGTCGCCGCACCTGCGGCGTCGAGGTGAAGACGGCGAGATCGACCCGCCCGGCCTCCATCGCGTCCAGCATCGCCGCGACCCGCGCATCGTCCTCCTTCGAGGCATAGGCATAGGGCAGCACCGGGTCCGGCTCCGCCCCCGCGCCGCGGAGGAAGTCGAGCAGCAGGTCGTTCGGGTTGTCGGGGTAGAGCTGCACGCCGACCCGCCGCCCCCGCAGGTCCTGCCCCTTCAAGGTCTCGATCACCCCCGCGGTGGTCGGCTCGGCCGCCGAGAGGTCGGCGCCGAGGCCGACCGCGCGCAGCCGCGCCTGCGGCTTCGGCCCGCGCACGATCCGCCGCACCCCGCGCAGCGCGGCGAGGAAGGCCTCCTCGATCCCGGCGCGCTGGGCGACGCCCTGCAGGCGCGAGAGGCCCTCCCCGGTCAGCAGGATCAGGTCGTCGGGCGGGGTGGCGATGAAGCGGCGCAGCCAGGCCTCGACCGGCGCCGGGTCGGGCGCGTCGATGATGGCGACCAGCGGGCAGCGCAGCGCCTCGGCGCCGTGGCGCTCCAGCATGCGCGCCAGCACCTCCAGCTCCCGCGTCTCGGGCACCATCACCCGCCTTCCCGCCAAGGATCCGCTCATGCCGCCTTCCCTTCCATCACCGCCGAGGCCGCGCGCCGCGGCGCCCGCCGCGTTGCCCGTCCCATGGGCTGCTTCGCCACCTCGCCATGACGGAACACCACGAGCTCGCCGGGTTGCATCACCGTCCAGGCCTCGTCGCGCGTGAGCGGCCGGGTGGCGACCACCGTCACCACGTCGCGCGGCGTCGTCTCCTGCTCGAAATTCACCGTCAGGTCCTCATCCACCAGCGTCGCCGGGCCGAAGGGGGCGCGGCGCGTCAGCCAGGCGAGCCTGGTCGCGCAGTGGCAGAAGAGGCTCCGCCCGTCCGAGAGCAGCATGTTGAAGACGCCGAGCGCCGAGAGGCGCCCGGCCAGGGCCGCCACCGCCCCGGCCAGCTCCCGGTCCGAGGGTGCGGTGGGGAAGCGGGTGCGGAGCTGCTCCATCAGCCAGCAGAAGGCGTGCTCGCTGTCCGTGCTGCCGATGGGGCAATAGGCGCCGAGCCGCCAGCGCTTCACCCCCTTGAGCTGGCCATTGTGCGCGAAACTCCAGGGCCGGCCCCAGAGCTCCCGCTGGAAGGGGTGGGTGTTCTCGAGCGCGATGCGGCCGCGATTGGCGCGGCGGATGTGGCAGATGACGATGTTGGACTTGATGGGATGGCTGCGGACGAATTGCGCGACCTCCGACCGCGCGGCGGGGCGCGGGTCGTGGAAGGCGCGGCAGCCCTTGTCTTCGTAGAAGGCGATGCCCCAGCCATCGGCATGCGGCCCGGTCTGCCCGCCCCGTCGCATCAGCCCGGCGAAGCTGAAGGTGATGTCGGTGGGGACGTTGGCGCTCATGCCGAGGAGCTCGCACATGCGGGCAGCCTAGTCCCGCGGAGCGCGGGCCGGAAGCGGCGGGGAAGGCTCTGCCTTCCCCGCACCCCATCCGCCAAGGGCTCAAGGCCCTTGGATCCCGCGATTTTATCCGCGGGCGGCGGGATTCGGACAAAGGTCCGGCCCGGATCGTGGCGGAACGGGGGCAGGCTCACGGCTCCGCCCAGCGGCGGTCTCAGGGCCTGCCGGCATAGTGGCGGAGGATGCGGAGCCATTCGCGCAGGTCCTTGAAGGGCAGCGAGAGCGGCGCGTCGCGGTGGGCGCGGAGGATCTGGGCGATCGCGCCCTCGGCCTGCGCGAACCAGTGGGGGCGGCAGAGATGGACGGGCAGCACCGGCATGGCTGAGAGGATCCCGACGCGCTCCGCCATGACGGCCGCATCCATGCCGAGGACGCGCATGGCGCGGCGGGCCGCGCGGACGACGAAGAACTCGATGGCGCGGAGCGGCGCCGGGGCGGCGCGGTCGGCGCAGGCGCCGACCAAGCGCATCCAGAACCCCATGCGGGCGAGGCGGCGGAAGTGGCGGCTGACCGTGTCCGGCTTGCCGTACTCGGGCGGGAGGGTGTGCCAGGGCTGGCCGGAAGCGGCGATGCGGAACATGCCGTCGATGCGGTGGCGTGCATCGGCCAGGGGGCGGCCCTGGCCCATGACGACGGTGCGGAGGTGGGGGAGGATGGCGGCCCACTCAGCATCGGTCATCGGGGCCCAGGGGCGCTTGGGGGTGTACCGGCGGTGGGAGGGTGGGCGGGGCATGGGGGACTCCCGGGGTGGCGGGCGGGAGCCATGAGAGTATAGGATTTTTTTCCGTTTAGGAAGGGGCGATTGCATGACGGGTGCCGTCTTGCTCAATGCCCCCCCAGAGTAGTCGATTTGTTGCGATTTAGCTTTGATGCTAAAGCCGGCCGGCGTTCGCGCATGCGTATTCAGGGTACTCGGAAGGTCGGCACTCGACCCCAAGCAGACATTCGTACCGGACTTGTGCACCGCGAAAACCGAGCTTGGCTCACGGGTGAATTCCCGCTGCAGAAGTCTTAACTTGTGCAAGAAGGGCATGCGTTCGGGGCGGCGAAAGTGGAGCCGGCTTATATTGAGCCGAAAGGTAGGAGATGTTCGCCCAGTCCGGCTCCCGAGGCTAATGCTCGATCGAGGCGCTTTTCTGGCGATTGCTGGGGCCGGCCCTGTTCCCCAATCTTGTAGAAAGGTCCGCACGGGTGGCTATACTACCTTTGTGACGGCCAAGTTGGTCTTTGTCGAGGTCCAGGCTAAGATGGTCGACGTTGCGAAGATCCCAAGTTTGATGCGGGCACAAAGTCCGAGCTGGGGCAATGCGGCCCGACTCCAGGATGTTTGGTTCGGCAATCCCAGCGCAATTGCTCCAGCCTACGCCTCTCCCGACACCACCACAATTAAAATGGATTCTTGGCTGCTGACCTTTCCGCGAGCCAAGAAGATTTATGACTTTGAAATTGTTGCTGGTGAGTACTGGAAAACCCCTGCTGCGGAAGCATCGCTGCGCAACAAGATCGAAAAGCGCGGCATACTGTCGGGCGGTCCGCTGCGCTTCGGCGATTTAGGGCGGCCGGTCGATGTTCAAGACCGTGAACACTATCAAGGCATGCCGGTGTCGAGCAGGATGGCCTCCGACCCGCTAGACGATCTATTCGGCGCTCTTGGCGACTATAACCTTCGCTTTGTGGCCGAGGGGCGAGCCGAACCGCAGGGCGGCAGCGACTGGCTGATAACGGTGGAGCGGGTTGGCATTTATGTGCAGGACAGCTTTGACTTCAACGGCCATCAGCCGTTAGGATTCTGGAACGAGGTGTCGAGGCAGGTTAGTAAGACGCCGGGCTTTGGCTATGACCTTGTGGACAATGGCGACTATCGTGATTGGCGTATCGCGCATAGCGCAGGCGGTGATTTTATCGTCTTTTCCGACGTAAAGGTTATCTCGCAAGCAACCCCCTGGAGCTTTCACGCCACAGGCGGTACCGGCACTCCGACGATGCCGCCCACTCCGACGATGCCGCCCACGTCCTCGCCGTCTGCACTGCCCCCCTCCATCGCGCCCTCCGTCTCGGAGCTAACGGTGCGGCGCGGCGACACACTCTCTAGTTTGGCGCAGCAACATTACGGAGATTGGCGGCTGTGGCCCCTGATCTGGGACCAAAACCGGACTGCAATCGGCCCTCAGCCCTCGGCAGTAAGCATCGGCACGCGATTGCGTCTTGCGTCATTAACAAGCTTCTCCTCGGTGCTTATCACCGACGCTCGCAGGCGCGCGCCAAAGTGGAAAAACAACGAGATCATCCCTTAATCGCAAGCGGCGTTCAAAGCACCTTTTCCGAAAGTCTTGATTTACGCGCCAGCTCCTGTGGCTCTTCGTAGCGGGGTTCGTTCGGGTCACCGAAGGTCTGCAATCCGCCCAAATCGGATCCTCGCCGTGCAGAGCGCCCGCACGGTCGA
>NZ_JAUTWS010000240.1 GCF_030657435.1 Paracraurococcus lichenis
CCGGGAACAGGCTGCCGCGTGCAATCACGCGGCGCCGTCCGCGCGCATGAAGTCGCGCAGGGCGGATCGGGCCGTCGCCGCAAGCCTACCATTGCCCAGCACAGCAAGTGCCACCTCTGCCTTGGCGCAGCGCCCGGCATGGGTATGGGCCACGCTGGCCGCGATCTCCTCCTCTAGAGCGTCGAGGTCCATCTGGAGCACACGAATGCGGTCGAAGTAGCCGCGCGGCTTGAGGCGGAAGCTCTCCGTGACCTTGTCGTGCAGGGCCATGAAGTGGTCGCAGAAGCCGAGCAGAATGGCGTCAGGGTGCGATGTGGCCAGGTCGTCCACCAGACCATTTAGGGTCGACACGCTGGCCGGGGCGACGAAGACGACCGGCAAGGGTGGTGCAGGCTTCCGGCGACGGCGCGGAGGGGAGGTTTCGCTGCCCATGATCCATCTTAGGTTGAAGAATGCAGCGCACCACCTCGCCCTTCCGGGTTGCTGGCAGGTGAATCCGGCAGGGCGGCGAAGGCAATGGCGAGAGCGGAGTATGTCATGCCGCCCAGTCGCTCATGTCGGCCTCGGATCGAAAAGCACGCCAGCGCGAGCACACGTAGCTTTCTGCGCAACCATCAAAGATCGTTCTCGAAACATTAGTGTTACAACGACATTTAGCAGCCCCGTCGGTTCTCCGGCGGGGCCATTTCAGCCCCCATAACATAAGCGGCGGTCTGCTTAAGTTTCTACTCATGGAGCGAGAGCGAGCGATACCCAGGGTCGATTGGGCCGAGGTGCCGGCTGGGCAGTTCAGAGCGCGGATTGCTCTGGTGACCGGCTACCGCCTTGCCGTAGTCGGCGGCGGAGACGCCTGGTTCTGGCGCTTCTCACGCGACGACCGCACCCAGCGGCACGGCCGTTAGCCTCTACGCGGCGACAACGGTCCTGGAGCGCCTTCTGGCGCAGCAGTCACCCATCGAGGCGACCTGAAGAGCAGCGTTGCGGAGCTATTCGCCTCCGTCGTCAATCTCTCAGGTGCCGTTAACGTTTTGCTATACAACCAATGGTTTTAAAACTGAGGCCGTTCTGGCATATCGCCAACCGGCCTTGTTGCAGTGCGGGATGTCTCCACTGCGGAAGGGCACTCCGAAGGGCGAGGACTGAATGTCTCCGCTGCAGCGCAGGAAGCACCAGAAGGTGTTTCCTGCTGAGGAGATCAGGCTGTGATTTCTCTGGTTATGACCATCGCTGACCATAGACACCGATCGCACCGGCAGAAGTTGGAGTGGGAGAGCGCGCCCAAACAGGCCGCTCTTCTTGGCATCGGCGCGCCGCCGGCCGAGGCTTCCTCGGCACAGATGCGGCTGCATGTGACCCTGGATCCAGAGACACACATCCTGTGCATGGGGGGCGGGGCAACTGCGCCGGGCCGTGTGCCCGACCGCTACGGAGCGGCGACCGGCTTCTCTCAGCAGCAGGTGGCGCTCGACGTTCAGGCTTGATGGCCGGTCTTCGCCTTCTCGGCGGATGTAGCCGCGCAGCACCGGCAGGCTGATCAAGCCGCCCGCATCTGCAGCCGCCGCACCGTGGCCGGATACCATGCCTCCCGGCCGCTCGGCGTCGGGATGCCGCGGGCGGTCAGCGCCTTCGCCACGCCCTCCAGGGTCGTCACCCCGGCGGCGCGGATCTCGGCCAGGATCGGCGCCAGGTCGACGGCACATGCCGTGGCCTGCTCCGACTTCGCGGCAGCCGCAGCCCTCGCCGCGTCGGGCGTGCCGGCGCGCAGGGTCGGGTTGCCCAGCTTCACGCCGCGCGCCTTGGCTGCGGCCAGCGCCGCCTTGGTCCGCTGCGCTATCAGCCCCGCCTCGAGTTCGGCGACGGCCGCCATCTGGGTGATGAGGAACTTCCTGACCGGGCCGGCCGGCACGGTGGGCAGGTCGCAGAAGATCACTCCACCCTCGCCCGAGCCCTCCACGATGGACAGCAGGAACCGGGCATTGCGGGCCAGGCGGTCCAGCTTGGCGATGACCAGGGTGGCCCGCTGCGCCCGGCAGGCGGCGAGTGCCTTGGCCAGCTCCGGGCGATCGTTCCTTTTGCCGCTCTCCACCTCGGTGAAGCTGGCCAGGATGGCCCCACCGGCACCGGCGACATGGCGCTGCACGGCGTCACGTTGCGCCTCCAGGCCGAGGCCGCTGCGGCCCTGCCGGTCGGTCGAGACCCGGTGATAGGCGATGAAGCGGACCGGGGCGGTGGTGGGGAGCATGGCTTTGTCGAATCCAATCGCTAGTCTCGGAGACATGGTGGTGCCGAAGCGGGCGGCGGCGGAAACGCAGCCGCATACCGGCCCGGTAGCAACGCAGCCTCCTTCACCGGCCAGTGCCGCTGAACCAGTCGCCGGGCTAGGCAAGGCGCTCACCGTGAAGCTGGATCCGGACCTCTACCGCCGATTGCGACGCCTTTGCGTGCAGCGCGAAGAGGCAACGGGCCGACGCGTGACACATCAAGAGGTCATGGTCGAAGCGTTGCGCCACCTCTTAGCGGCGGAACGGTAACAGGTGACAAAAAAA
>NZ_JAUTWS010000241.1 GCF_030657435.1 Paracraurococcus lichenis
TCACGCCGCCAACGATCAGCACCCGGCAGTCGCTATCGCAGCGTGACCCCCAGAGATGCGGCAGTCCCGGGCTCGAACCACGGATCCGAACGCAGGAGACCCCAAGATGCGCCGTTGACAACCAAGACCCTCATGTGAGCCAGACGGCGTGGCTGATGATTTCGGCCGAGAAGCGGTACCCGGGGTAGGTGCCGGGCTCGGAGGTCATCTCGTCAGCATGCCCCAACCGCTTCGTTCCGGCTAGGGACCGCGAACTTGACAATGCCCCCGCGGTCATGCGTACCGCACATCGAGGCCGGACAAATGACCGCACCCGACCGCGGCGCCAGCACACCAAAAGGCCCTTGCCTCGAGGGGGCCGTCCACACATGACACGCACCGCCTGGTATAACTCACGCTGGCCGCACCGGCTCCGGCATGGCAGTGGCGATTCCACATGGATACTATGGGTCGAGATGCGAGGCGTCATTGATGGGCTGCTCTACTACATGCGAAACAGGCTCCCCGCATGGATTGCACTCAAGCTGTACAGTGACCAGCGTCGGCGGGCGAGCCGATCCCGCCTGCCGCGCAGGTAGGGGGAGCCCGCAAGTCGACGCCAGTGAGCCAAGCTGTCCGGCAGGCGGACGGCAGCCACGTCCTCGCATCGAGGGCACAAGAATGTACCAGGAGAGGACCGTGACACCACGGACGAAGCGAGGCGATGGACGGTTGGACGTTGGCAAGCCTGAACTCGTGGCTGTCGTCATCCCTGCCTACAACGCAGCAGCCACGATTGACGAGACGCTGCGGAGCGTGCGCAACCAGACTCACCGAGCGCTCGAGATCATGGTTGTGGATGATGGCTCGACGGATGGCACAGCGGCGATCGTCGAGGGTCATGCATTTGAGGATTGCAGGGTCAAACTGTTTCGGCAGTCTAATGCCGGCGTCGCAGCGGCGCGCAACCGCGGTATCGCGGAGGCCGAGGGCGAGTTGGTCGCGCCTATAGACGCGGACGACCTCTGGCACCCGCATAAAATCGAACGCCAACTGCAGGCACTGCGCGCGGGCGGCGAGGCGGTCGGGCTGGTGTATACCTGGACAGCTTTTATCGACCAGAAGAGTCGAATCATCTCGCTGCATGACCAGCCTACTGACGAGGGTTACGTCCTGGACCGGATGTGCCTAGGCAATTTGTTGGGAAACGGCAGTTCGGCGCTCATGCGCAAAACGGTCGTGTTAGAAGCGGGGAGTTACGACCCGAGCCTGCGCGCGATGCAGGCGCAGGGATGCGAGGATTACCAACTGTACTTGAAAATCGCCGCGCGATACCGCTTCGCGGTGGTGAGAGAGCATTTAACTGGCTATCGCTCCGCACCGGGGCGCATGTCGGATGACTTGATGCAGATGATCCGCTCATTCGAGCTCGTCGCATCGGCGTTGAGCGAGGAGAGACCTGACCTAGCGCACCTGCTGCGCAAAGGGCGAGAGAATTTCCTCCACCATTCGTACCGGCATGCCATCATGGCGGCGAATGCGTTTGAAGCGGCAAGCCTTGCGTCCTGGTTGCTGCGCGCCAATCACGGCCTTGCCGTGACGTTAGCCTGGGAGGCGCTCAGCCTACCCGCCAGACGCGCCGCAAAGCTGCTGTTCAAGTCGCTGAGGAGCGGGCCGGCTTTCCCACAAGCCGTGGAGTTGGGGATCCAATGAACGAGAACTGAAGGGAAAGGATTATGCAGGAAAATAAGGCCGAGAAAAAACCCCGCTCGAAATCTGTTCCGTTTCGAATTTGGTCTGCAAGTTGCACGTGCCACAAGATGAGAATCCCACTGCTTCCAAGGCTGCTCAAGGCTATAAACTTCATTGCATTCGGATGTGTTCTTCCATTCGAGGCTGTACTACGTGATGTAGTGGACCTCCGGCATTATGGATTAGGTGTAGTTATACACCCAAATGTTTCAATCGGATCAAATGTGATTATCTACCATCAGGTTACGTTGGCCGCGGAGACCTGGGTTGGTTCACCTTATCGCATCCAAATCGAGGACGACGTAATGATTGGGGCCGGCGCGAAGATCGTGGCGCGGTCGGACCGCAGCTTGAGGATCGGTCACAGCGCCCGCATCGGCGCGAACGCTGTTGTGACCAATGATGTTCCGGACTTCGCGGTCGTCGTCGGTGTGCCGGCACGAGAGGCTGAACCTGCGCCGGCTGTCAAGCCTCCTGGGTCAGGGAAGTTGTCCGGCGCCTCGAGATGATTTCTCAGCTCGAGTTTGGCCATTGAGGCGGGCGTGGCAAAGGGCTTAGCAGCCCGTTGACGAAGGGACTGCCGCATCTCTGGCCCAACTTGAACAGTTCGGTTCTGTCAGAACTCGTGCCAGACACGACGACATGAGGCGAAAGCCAAGGTCAGCTTACGCCGCCTCGAGAATGGCGACAGGGCTGTTCAACGCTGTGGAATGTTGAGGAGGCCGAGGAGGTAATCGACGCCACCAATGGCGGCGCGGTAGCGGTCCTGCGGGAGTGAGCTTCGGCGGTTGGCCTTG
>NZ_JAUTWS010000242.1 GCF_030657435.1 Paracraurococcus lichenis
AGCCTGGCCCTCGAGCGGGATGCCGAGGGCGCGGCGCACCGCGCTGGTGCCACCGTCGCAGCCGGCGAGCCAGGCGCAGCGCACCCGCTCCGTGCCGCCGTCCGCGGCGCGGCGCAACGTCGCGGTGACGCCTCCGGCGTCCTGAGCCAGGTCCTCGAAGGCGACGCCCCAGCGCGCCTCGACCAGCGGGTGCGCGAGGACGGCGCGCTGCAGCACCGGCTCGATCTCCACCTGGGAGACGCGCATGGACGGTTCGGCCGGCATGGTGCCGTCGTTGGTCTCGCGGATCAGCTGCCGCCAGTCCTCGACACTCGGGTAGCGGAAGCGGTGCAGCTCGTGGCCGGCAAGCGTGGTGATCCAGGCAACGTCGAAGTTGCTGTCCTCGGGCACCGCCACGGCGCGCAGCGCATCGGCGACGCCGAGGCGGCGGAACAGCTCCATGCTGCGGGCATTGGTGATGTCCATTTTCGGGTGCTGGGTGGTCGCCGGATTTCGCTCCGCCAGGAGGCAGCGGACGCCGCGACGCGCGAGCTCGAGCGCGAGCGTCATACCGACCGGGCCGCCGCCCGCGACCAGCACCGGGACGTGCCGCGTCATCGCGCGGGCCTAGTTCAGAACCGCGGCGAACTGCCGCGCGAGGCCTGTCCAGCGCCCCCGCTCCTCGGCAACCCAGGCGGCCAGGTCCTCGGGGCTGGCGGCCTGGGCCTGCGCGCCCAGCGCCTCCAGCCGGCTGCAGAACTCCGTGCTTCGGATCACCGCGGTCAGCCTTTGGTTGAGCAGCCGGATGAACGGCGCCGGCGTGCTGGCGGGAGTGAAGAGCGCACTCCAGGAACCGGCGAGGATTGCAGGAAAGCCGAGCTCCGCCGTGGTCGGCACCTCCGGCAGGCCAGGGTCGCGCAGACGCGTCGTGACCGCCAGGGCACGCAGCGCGCCGGCCGTTACCTGCGATCGGACGATGACGCCGACCTCGAAGGTGCCGGCAGTCTCGCCGTTGACGACCGCCCGTAGGGTGGTGGCGTCGCGCATGATGGTGCGCCGATCGGCGTCCTTGATGGCCGCGGCGGTCCGGCCGGCCTCGCCGGAGCGGGGCTTTGCGAGGGGAAGACGCTCGGCGGGCATGTCGAAACCGAATGCGGATTCGACTTTGAGGTCAAGTGTCATCGCGGCGCCGTGGCGCACCGGGGGCTGGGGCGCAACCGATCCGCAAAGCCCTGCAGGGATCCTGGCAGAGAGGATGGGAAGCCGGCTTCCGGTTCGGGGTGTTCCGGCGGTGGTGCCCAAGCGCAATCGCCCGCCTGCCGCCCCTGCGGGCCTACCCCATTCCGGCGGGGTGGGAGAGAGCACCTGCTGGTCCGATGCGCTCGGCTGTCGGTCCGCCCCGGCGCGCCGGCGGGCGGATAAGCGGGTCGGCGGCCAGCAGCCGGGCGGCCCCGAGCACGAGGAAGCGCGCCTCGCGGGACGGCGCGGGCGCGGCTTCGGCCTCCAGCCATCGGGCCAAGCCAAGGACGCAGACCGCGAGCGTGCGGTCGCCCAGTGCCGAGAAGTCGGCATGGAACACGTCCGGGAAGGCCGGGGCCGGGCAGCCATGCAGGCCGGCGAGCCGGCGCGCGAGCTCGACCGCGGCGCCTTCGAGCACGACGCCTTCCACGCGCTCGACATCGCGCAGGGTCTCGACCAGCGCCCAGGTCGGCAGCGCCCGGTCCGGGTGCTCCGCCAAGGTGCGCTCGACGAATGCCCTGGCCGCGGCCAGGTCCTCGGGTGCGATCGCGCCGGTGCCCATGGACAGGAACATAGACTGAACGTGACCGCGCAGGCGAGTGCCTGCTACCGGGCAGGTCACTCGCCGACCCGCCGGCATCCGCGTGGCACAGAGGCACCCGCTCGGACCGCTTCCGTCTCGACTATGAACCTGCGGCTTAATGACTGTCCCCACTGCTTCCTACGGTGAGCTTCCGTTGCGCGTTTATGTTTCGAAGTGGAGCGGGTTGACAGTGCCCGCCAGATATCGGTTACCCACCTGTTGCATGCATAGCGAGCGAGAGCCCACCGATCAGGATGAGGCTGGTTGCCCAGACCGCACCGAGGTTGAACCAAGTCCGTGCCACAAGCCGAAGCCCCAGATGACGGTATGTCAGCCACGCAAAAAGCCCGCCCGTGACGATCATTGCCGTCGCATGGGTGACGGAGACAACCACCGCCGTGCTCAGGTTGGCGCTAATCAACCAACCTAAGGCGTTCTGCCGCTCGTCCAATCCAGTAGACCTGCAAAGCCCGAGATAGACCGGCACGAGCATCAGCCCTGCACCGTGTGTGATAGCAACTGCAAAGGACCAGAGCCCGAGCCGTGTCGGCCGGATCCGGGACAGCACGCGCGGGTGGCGGCGCCGAAGAAGTTCAACAGTGCCGAAGCCGAGCAGGAGGATCGCCGCGGCGGTCTGGACCTCTCGCTGCCATGCCAGAAGTGCTCCGAGCACGGCAAAGGGAAGGATCATGACGAGCATGGCCAACAGATGA
>NZ_JAUTWS010000243.1 GCF_030657435.1 Paracraurococcus lichenis
TGGGACCTTGCTGTTGCTGCTCTGCCTGCGTGGCCCGGGACGGCGGTTCCTGCCGCGCCGGGAGGAGTGGCGCGGCGTGCTCGCGCTCAGCCTGCTGATCATGGTGGTCTTCCCCTTCGCGCTGATCGCCGGCGTGATGCTGGTCGGGCCGGGGCAGGCTGCAATCCTGAACTACACCATGCCGCTCTGGGCCTCGCTGCTCGCCGTGCCGGTGCTGGGCGAGCGGCTGGACCGCCGCACCCTGATGGCACTCGGCCTCGGGCTGGCGGCCGTGCTGCTGGTGCTGGCGGGCACCACGGGAGCTGAGGGCCCGAGCGGCCTCGGCGTGGCGCTCGGCCTAGCGGCGGGTGCCACCTTCGGCGCCGGCACGGTACTGAGCAAGAAACTGCGCTTCCGCAGCCCCGTCCTGCTGATCACCGCTTGGCAGCTACTGCTGGGAACGCCGCCAGCCTTTGCCGTGTGGCTGGTGCTGCACGACCATATCTACCTGTACCCGGAGGCGGAGCGCGGGCTGTTCGGCCTGTTCTACATGGTCGTCTTCGCCAACGCGCTGGCCTACGCCGCATGGTTCCCCGTCGTAGGGCGGCTGAAGGCCAGCGTCGCCAGCCTCTCCCTGCTGGTGGTGCCCTGCATCGGCGTCGCCAGCAGCGCGCTGCTCGTGCAGCGCCGGATCGGCGCCTTCGACGTGGCGGCCCTGGCCTGCGTGCTGGGTGCGATCGCGCTGGTGGTCCGGCGGCCCGCGGCACTGCGAGTGGAGGAGACGCGTCGGCAGACCGGCTGACATGGTGCCAGTGGTACCCACAGATCGAAGAGTACCGTCAAAATGGCGGATCCGGCCAGCGAGCGAGTCACGTCCTCATTGGCGCAGTGCCTCGACGCCCAGCTCACGCCACATCCAGCCGAAGTCATACTCACCGATCGGGTCCCTGGCCGGCCGCTTCGCCGAGTGGTTCTCCAGCGTCTTGAGCCAGGCCACGACTTTTTCGCGCCCTTTCGGCGTCTTCGCCGCCGCGCGAGGCGACTTGCCGCCGAGAGAAGGAATTGGCTGGTCGAGAATGTGCCGGTAGTGGTCCTCCAAGCTCTGGCGAATCAGCGCGCGCTCCTCTTCTGGCGACAGACCGCTCGGCTTCGGGGGCGGCCGCTCCGTTTCCAGCATCTGCTCGAGGTCGGTCCGCTCGGTGAGGGGGGAGCCGACCAATCCGGCCAGCACGGGTTCGAGCAGCGCCCGGCCGCGCTCTGCCCGGGCCATGGAGTTCACCTCCAGTGACAGCCGACGACCCTTCAGTGCCAGCGTGCCGAGCACCAACGAGCCGTCCTCCATGGTGCTGAAGAAGGTCGTGGCCTTTCGCCGGCGCGGTGCGGACCGCGGCTTCGCCCCAGGCTCGTCCAACCAGTTCCAGAAGCCCGGGTCCTCCTGCCGGAAGCCGGGGATGGCGGCCAGAGCCTGGCGGACGTGCTCGGGCTTGGCCTTCGGCAGTAAGGGAAAGTGCAGCGTAATGAAGTCGAGCGGGTCGCCCTCGCTGTTCAGCAGCTCCGGCCGGTTCTGGCCCTGTGCCGCCTTGAGGCCGGCATCGAGCCAGAGGTTCGTGACCATGAAGGCAGCGCCGGCGAGCAGCAGGTCCGGGGTCATCATCTCGGCCAGCGTCTTGGCGTCCGCCTCGATGCCGAACTCCTGCGCGATCGCTGCCACGTCTCGGGGCGCCTTCGTGCGGGTCTTCCGGAGCGAGGCGAGCAACGCCTCGCTGGTGTCGTGATCGAACAGCATGAGCGTGCCGCTGATCACGGCGCCCTCGCGCAAGGGGATCACCCGCGTGGCGATGCGGTCCCACTGTCGCAGCCCCTGTGAGCCCAGCTTCTCCGAGACACGCACCGGCTCGTCGCCCCGAACCAGGTCGCGCAGCAGGATCGACTCCCCCGGCACGAGCCCGCTCACCTCGTAGAGGCTGATTGTCGCTCGGCGCAGGCCCGCGATGTACTCCCGTGCGGAGGCGCCCTCCTTCCAGCCGCGCCGACGGAGGTAGTCGTCCGCAAGGTTGCGGTTGCCGGGGAGATCGGTGGCGACCAAGTCCTCGAAAGCGGCGCCCCAGACCACCGTGGCGGCATCTTCGCCGAGGACGTCCGCGATCTCGTCTACATCGATCCCGGCCGCCTCGCAGGCCTTCGCGCGATGGCGGTCGATGAACTCGGCCAGGGTACCACGCCACTCGTCCCGCTTGGCCCAGGCGATCAATCCGGCGATGTCGTGCGGTTTGGACAAGGCGACCGCCTCCGATCGGGGTGGAGGAGCATGGTCTATCGGCGCTCCGCGAGGGGCAAGGGGTTGAGGGGAGCGAGCGGGATTCGGTGCTCAGCTTCGTCCGGCAGGCGATGCGTTCGCTGAATCGAGCGCCGGCGCCGCAGGTCAAAGCTGTTCGTTTTCAACAAAATAGACCTTGTTGGA
>NZ_JAUTWS010000244.1 GCF_030657435.1 Paracraurococcus lichenis
ATTCCCCACCCGTTCGCCTCTGGCGATCTGCTGGGAGTCGCCACATCCCACGGCGACTCCCGCTCCGCTCCCTCGGCCATCGTGACTACCATCGAGAGTTCGGTGGTGCTGGACGCTTTGCCCGCCGGCGGGCTGGTGAGCTACGGCAATACCTTCAGCCTGCACAGCCTGCCCACCTCATCCTACAAGGTCTATCTCGACTTCGACGGCTACACCACCACGGGCCTTATCTGGAACAGCTATTGGAATACGCCGAGCTTCTACTCCAAGGCATTTTCCCTGGACGGCAACGAGACCTTCAACAGCGCCGAACTGCTCAGCATCCAGCAGATCTGGCAGCGCGTCGCGGAGTATTACTCCCCCTTCAATATCGACGTCACCACCGAGGATCCGGGCATCGACGCGCTTCGCTATACCGGCAGCCGCGACACCAGCTATGGCATCCACGTCGTCATCACCGATGAGGACGGCAAGAACTACGGCGGCCTCAGCTTCAACGGTAGCTTCAACTGGAATACCGACACGCCCGCCTACATCTACGCCAATCGCCTCTCCGACAACGCCAAGTACATCGCCGACGCCGCCGCCCATGAGGTCGGCCACACCCTCGGCCTCAACCATGACGGCCGCAGCGGCTCGGAGTATTACTACGGCCACGGCTCCGGCAATGCGTCCTGGGCGCCGCTCATGGGGGTCGGCTACTACGACAGCGTCGTGCAGTTCAGCAATGGCGGCTACAACGGTGCCACCAACACCGAGGACGACCTCGCCATCATCACCAGCAAGAATGGCGGCGTCACCTACCGCGCCGATGACTGGGGCGGGACCTTCGCGAATGCCGGTGCCCTCGGCGGCACCGTCACGAACGGCGTCGCCACCGTTCAGACCTACGGCATCATCTCGGGCTCGGGCAGCCGTAACGATGTCGACATGTTCTCCTTCACCCTGGGCGCCGGCGGCAGCGTCAACCTTACCGTCTCCGCTGGCACCGCGGCCTTCGTCACCGGCAGCAGCAGCCCGGTGATCACCACCGCCTCCCCCGGCATGCTCGATGTCGGGCTCACCCTCTACGACAGCGCCGGCCAGGTCGTCACCACCGTCAACGATGTCACCCGTACGACCGCCACCCTCGCCCTCAACAACCTCCAGGGCGGCACCTACTACCTCGCCGTCGACGGCGTCGGCTGGGGCGACCCCATGGCCAGCACGCCCACCGGCTGGTCCGACTACGGCTCCCTCGGCCAGTACCTGATCCGCGGCACCTATACCGCCGTCCGGCCGCAGGTCATGGCCGACCACAGCAGCTATTCCCTCACCGAGGGCGGCAGCATCGCCATCACCTATACGGCAACCAACGCCACCAGCGACATCCTGCTCAGCCTGTCCGGCGCCCCCGTCGGCACCAGCCTCTCGGCCAGCCAGCTCACCCTCTCCGCCGCCAACAACTGGACCGCCAGCGTCACTCTCGCCAGCATCGAGGATCGCGACGCTGCCGGCAACAAGGCCTTCACCCTGCTTGCCAGCAGTGGCGGGGTCGCGCCCAATCTCAGCACCGCCGGCACGCTGCTCGACAACGACATCGCCCCGGCCAGCGGCGGCAATACCTACGGCACCTACACAATCGCGCCCACGGTCAGCAACGCAACCGTCAGTTCCATCGCCATGGACAACCTCGGTGCCAGCACTACCGACGTCCTGACCCTCGGCGAAGGCATGACCACGGCCGGTGCCACCATCGACTACCGCTGGACCTTCACCAACCTGACCGCAGGCGACAAGCTGCTCCAGGTCGATGCATGGTCGGGCGGAGAAGCCTTTCGCCTCGTCTACTCGACGGACGACGCCGTCACCTGGAAGGCCTTCGATGCGCCCGACGCCCCCGCCTGGAAGGGCAGCTATCTCGCCACCGGCGTCGGCTCCTCGCTCTGGGTGAAGCTGGTGGACACCAGCATCACGGACGATGCCACGGTCGATACCGTCACGGTTGACCTGCTCACCCTCACCAACGCCCCGGCCGGTCAGACCGATCTCTGGCACGCGGCCTGACGCATCGGTCGCTTGCCATTGGGACGGCAGCCGAGGCGCCGCTTGGCCGCGCGATGGGGAGGCGCGGGACGATCCGCGCGCCCAGCGCCCTGGCGGCGCTGACCATCGGCGCAACCCAGCGGCGGCCGGCTGGCGCAGGATCTGCCGCAGAGAGACAGCCGGCCAGGCATCCCGCGCGGCGCCGGGCACAGGGGTGCCGCATTCGGCCTGACAGCGATCCCGGTCGACCGACCGGCAGGACTCGCCGACACCGCGGCGGCCGGTGACTTCTTCGCGTCGCATCGCGCCATGCATGAAATGGCGATTGTCTTTTGGTAAAAATCGCCTTTTACGGTCGGCATGAACTGCCCTCCGTTCCTGTTCGAGGACCACCCG
>NZ_JAUTWS010000245.1 GCF_030657435.1 Paracraurococcus lichenis
ACCACGTCACGCGTCGCCACGCGCTGGGTCTGGCAGCTGGGCTCGGATTTGCCGGGCCGGCCCTGGCGCAGGCCGCTTGGCCCACCCGCCCGGTGACCCTGCTGGTCCCCTTCGCGCCCGGCGGCGCCTCAGACATCTCGGCGCGGGCCTTCAGCACCCGGCTGGCGGAACGCAGTGGGCATCCTGTGGTCGTAGAGAACCGCCCCGGCGCGAACGGGCAGTTGGCGGCGCGGCTCCTCGCGCGCGCCACGCCCGATGGCCACACACTGATGGTCGGCTCGATTGGCGTCTTTGCGCTGAACACCGTGCTCTACCGCAACCCGGGCTACGACCCGGTGACCGACTTTGCGCCGGTGACGCTGGCTGTCACCACGCCGAATGTCCTGGTCGTGAATCCGGAGGCAGCTCCGGTACACAACCTTGCGGAGCTGATCGCCTGGATGAAGGCGCGCCGTGGCCAGGTCTTTCATGCCACCAGCGGCATCGGCTCCTCGCCGCACCTGACCATGGAGCTCTTCACTCAGATGACAGGGACCGAGGCGACACATGTGCCATCCCGCGGCGGCGCCTCAGCGGTTATGGACCAGCTCGCCGGGACGGTGCAGGTCTCCTTTCAAGGGCTCGGCTCCGTCATCGGTCCGGTGCGGGATGGGCGGCTGCGAGCGCTGCTGGTGACCGCCGCTCACCGCAGCCCGCTGCTGCCGGAGGTGCCGACAGCGGCCGAGGCCGGGCTGCCCGACTTCGAGGTGAGTTCCTGGCAGGCGGTGATGGCCCCGGCCACCACACCGCCCGCGCTCTGTAGCGGGATCGCTGCCGGGATCACCGCGATCCTGCGCGAGCCGGCGGTGGCCGCGGCGCTGGAGGCGGGCGGCTACACCGTCGCCGGCGGCACGCCCAAGGACTACGCCGCCTTTCAGCGGGCCGAGATCGCGCGCTGGCGGCGCGTGGCGCAGGCCGCGAACATCGTCCTCGACTGACGGCGCACCGGGGGCGCCAACCATCGACATCCATGGGGAGCAGAAGCATGTCGCAGCGTTTCGCGGGCAAGATCGCCATCGTCACCGGCGCGGGGTGCGTCGGGCCTGGTTGGGGCAACGGCCGGGCCATCGCCGTCGGGCTGGCGCGCGAGGGGGCGACGGTGATCGGCGTGGACCGCGCGCCGGAGAGCATGGCGGAGACGGCCGAGCGGATCGCCGCCGAGGGCGGCCGCTTCGAGACGGCGGTGCTCAACGTGACCGACAGCGCCGCCATTGCCCGGCTGGTAGCCGACGTAGTCGCGCGCCATGGCCGGATCGACGTGCTGGTGAACAATGTCGGCGGCTCGGCCGCCGGTGGCCCGGTGGAGATGACCGAAGAGGTCTGGGACCTGCAGGTCGACACCAATCTGAAGAGCGTCTTCTTGACCCTCAAGCACGTGCTGCCAGTGATGGAGCGGCAGGGCAGTGGCGCGGTGGTGAACCTCGCCTCGACCTCCGGCATCCGCTGGACCGGTGCGGCGCAGGTCGCTTATGCGGCGTCGAAGGCCGGGGTGATCCAGCTCTCGCGCGTGGTCGCGGTGCAATATGCCGCGAAAGGGGTCCGGGTGAACACGGTGGTGCCGGGGCAGATGCACACCCCGATGGTGGAGGTCCGCCTCGCAGGCCAGCGCGCCGGCGGCGATGTGGAGGCGATTGTGAAGCAGCGCTTGGCGCGCATCCCGCTGGGCTTTGCCGGCGACGGGCGGGACACCGCCAACGCTGTGCTGTTCCTTGCTTCCGACGAGGCGCGCTTCGTGACTGGCACCGAACTGGTGGTCGACGGCGGCATGTCCGTCCGCTGTGGTTAGGTGCCATAGCGCAGGCGGACATCACCGCTCGGTTCTCTCCGCCAGCGAACCCAACACCCTGGGCGACTGATTGGGTCAGGACGGCCAGGGTAAGCGGAGCACGTAGGCCCGCCATCTATGCGGTCCTGCCATAAGAGCGGACAGGCCGTTTTCGGCCAGACCAGGCCACGAGGTGGATCCTGTTTGGCCAGCTTTATGTCCGCTCATAGAGGAGGACCAGACCTCCAGAGAGCATGCAAAGCTGTGGGGGAAAGAGTCGCGAGGGCGCCTATCTGGTAAGCTCCTCGGGTGTGGGGGCGAAGGAGCGACGCCGGTGCCAAAGCGGGTATGGCGGCTGACACTGGTGCCCGAGGAGGCTGAAGGGACGACGGAGACCGAACTCGCCCGGATCGAGCGTAGCGAGGCGGGCGGGCTGGCCGATCTCGGGCTCAGCCTTGAGGAGGTGAAGCATCTCACCGCGGCATTACAGGCCGAGATCGTCACGGCCCAAGTGGCCACGGTGGGTGAGCGCCGCCGAAGAGT
>NZ_JAUTWS010000246.1 GCF_030657435.1 Paracraurococcus lichenis
GCGCGACCGTACCCATTCGCCGAGGGCCGCCTACCGGGCTGGGGTGAAACCTGTCTTCGATCTTACGGGCGTTCTTTCGAGCGCCGGTAAGGACAGGCGGAGGGGTGCCCGATGGAGATCATCACCGGGGTAGAGCGGCGACGGCAATGGCGGGATGAGGAGAAGCTGCGGATCCTGGCCGAGCTGAACGAGCCTGGGGTCAAGTGCAGCGAGGTTGCCCGGCGGCACGACATCAGCCGCGGCTTGCTGTGGCAGTGGCGGGAAGCGCAGCGACGCGGCAGGCTGGCGGCCGAGCCGCCGGCCTTTCTACCGCTCCAGGTGGTGCCGGAGTTGGCTGCGCCGGAGCCGCCGGGCGGGTCGGCAGCACTGCCTTACACTGGTGCTGCCGATCCGGGGGTCGAGCCGGACGAGCGCATTGAGATCGTGCTGCCGGACGGCACTGCGGTGCGCGTCACGACGACGATCAGCGCCGGGATCCTGCGCCGCGTGCTGGCGGCGGTGCGCACATGATCCCGACCCCATCCGGCGTCCGGGTGTGGCTCGCGGTCGGCCACTCCGATATGCGTAAGGGCATGCACACCCTGGCACTGCAAGTGCAGCAGGCGCTGGGCCGTGACCCGCATTGCGGCGATCTCTACGTCTTCCGCGGTCGTCGCGCCGATCTGGTCAAGATCATCTGGCACGATGGGATTGGCATGTCGCTCTACACCAAGCGCCTGGAGCGAGGTCGTTTTATCTGGCCATCGCCAGCTGACGGTTGCCTGCAGATTTCCGGTGCACAGCTCGCCTACATGCTCGACGGAATCGATTGGCGAAGCCCACGACAAACCTACAGACCACAGTTGGCGGGATAGTGTTCGGCACAGCTGCATCGGTGCTACCTGGCTCGCCACAACTGTGATTCCATCTCCGGCGTGACAGCCGCGCCGGACAACCTGCCCGACACCGTCGATGCGCTGCGCGCCGCACTCGAGGCCGAGCGGCTGGCGCGACGCGAGGCCGAGGCGCGCGCCTCCGGCGCCGAGGCGATGATCGTGCATCTCAAGCTGCTGATCGCCCGGCTCAAGCGCGACAAGTACGGCGCCTCCTCCGAGCGCGGCCGCAAGCTGATCGACCAGCTGGAGCTCGAGCTCGGCGAGCTGGTGGCGGCCGCCAGCGAGGACGCCGCCAAGGCGGAGAAGGCCGCCGACAAGGAGGGCCGCCCCCGCCGTCCTGACAGCCCGCCCCGCGGCCAGCCAGTGCGCGCGCCCCTGCCGGCGCACCTGCCGCGCGAGCGGGTGGTCCTGCCGTCGCCGGCCGCCTGCCCCTGCTGCGGCGGCAAGCTGTCCAAGCTGGGCGAGGACACCACGGAGACGCTCGAGGTCGAGCCCATCAAGTGGAAGGTGATCCAGACCGTCCGCGAACGGTTCTCCTGCCGCTCCTGCGAGACCGTCACCCAGCCGCCGGCACCCTTCCACCCCATCGCCCGCGGCCGGGCAGGACCGAACCTGCTGGCGATGATCCTGGAGGCGAAGTTCGGCCAGCACCTGCCGCTGAACCGCCAGAGCGAGACCTATGCCTTTCAGGGCATCGAGCTCAGCGTCTCGACCATTGCCGGCTGGGTCGGGGCCTGCACCGCCAACCTGGAGCCGCTCAATGCCCTGATCGAGGCCCATGTGCTGGCGGCCGAGCGGCTGCACGGTGATGACACCACCGTCCCGGTGCTGGCCAAGGGCAAGACCATCACCGGGCGGGCCTGGACCTATGTCCGCGACGACCGGCCCTTTGGCGGCCGGGCACCACCGGCGGCGATGTTCCGCTACTCGCGCGACCGTACCGCCGAGCACCCGAACCGGCACCTGGCCGGCTATGCCGGCATCCTGCAGGCCGACGCCTATGCCGGATACAACGCGCTCTACGAGGCCGATCGACAACCCGGGCCGATCACCGAGGCCGGGTGTTGGGCTCACGGCAGGCGCAAACTGTTCGAGCTGGCCGAGTTGTCGCGCGCCCCGCTCGCCCTCGAGGCGGTGCGCCGGATCGATGCCATCTTTGATGCCGAGCGCACCATCAACAACCTGCCCGCCGATGCGCGGCTCATTCTCCGCCGGCAGCACGTCGCGCCGCTGGTCACCGAACTCGAGACCTGGATGCGCGAGAGCCGCGGCAAGCTGTCCCGGCACGCGCCGGTCGCCAAGGCCATGGACTACATGCTGACGCGCTGGGAAACCTTCGCCCGGTTCCTTGGCGATGGCCGGATCTGCCTCACGAACAATGCTGCCGAACGCGCGCTGAGGGGTATCGCCCTCGGAAGAAAGTCATGGCTGTTCGCGGGCAGCGATCGCGGCGGTGACCGCGCCGCGGCG
>NZ_JAUTWS010000247.1 GCF_030657435.1 Paracraurococcus lichenis
GCATCGAGCCGTTCCTGCCGTTCATCCTGCAGACGCTGGAGCGGTTCCCGAGCCTGACTGCCAGCCGGCTCTACGCCATGGTCCGCGAGCGCGGTTGGCAGGGCAGCCCGGACCACTTCCGCCATCTGATCGCCTGTCACCGTCCGAGGCGCCCGGCCGAGGCTTATCTGCGGCTGCGCACGCTGCCGGGCGAGCAGGCGCAGGTCGACTGGGGGCACTTCGGACATGTGCAGATCGGCCGCGCGCGCCGGCCGCTGATGGCCTTCGTCATGGTGTTGAGCCACTCGCGCCAGATCTTCCTGCGCTTTTGCCTCGACGCCCGGATGGAGAGCTTCCTGCGCGGCCACGTCGCTGCCTTCACCGTTTGGGGCGGTGTGCCGCGGGTGCTCTTGTACGACAACCTGCGCAGCGCCGTGCTGGAGCGGCAGGGCGAGGCGATCCGCTTCCATCCCGAGCTGCTGCGCTTCGCCGGTCATTACCGCTTCGAGCCCCGGCCGGTCGCTGTTGCGCGCGGCAATGAGAAGGGTCGCGTCGAGCGCGCCATCCGCTATGTCCGCGACAGCTTCTTCGCCGCCCGCCGGTTTGCCGACCTCGACGACCTCAATGTCCAGGCCACCGCCTGGTGCCACGGTCCCGCCGCCGCCCGACGCTGCCCCGACCAGCCCGAGCGCAGTGTCGCCGAGGCATTCGCCGCCGAGCAGCCGCAGCTGCTGCCGCTACCCGGCGCACCGCCCTCGTTGTTCGAGCGCGTCGTCGTGCGCATTGGCAAAACCCCCTATGCGCGGTTCGACGGCAACGACTACTCCGTCCCGCATACCCAGGTCGGGCGTCAGCTGACGCTGCTCGCCGATCCACAGGAGGTGCGCCTCACCGACGGCGCCCATCTCCTCGCCTGCCATCGTCGCAGTTACGACAAAGGCGCCCAGATCGAGGACCCCGCCCACATCGCCGCCCTGGTCACGCACAAGCACGCCGCTCGTCAGCACCGCGCCACCGACCGCTTGGCCCGGGCGGTGCCCGCCAGCCAGGACCTGCTGCGCCGCGCCGCCGCGCGCGGCGACAACCTCGGCGCCATTACCTCTGCTCTGCTGCACCTGCTCGACACCCACGGCCCCGCCGAGCTGCAAGCTGCCATCCTCGAAGCCCTGGCGCGCGACGTGCCGCACCCCAACGCCGTCCGCCTCGCCCTCGATCGCCGACGCGCACAACGCGGCGAGCCACCGCCGGTCACCCTCGTCCTGCCAGAGCATGTCCGCGCCCGCGACCGTGCCGTGCCACCGCATCCGCTCGCCCCCTACGACCGGCTGAAGGACAGCATCGATGAGTGACGCCCTGCGTGCCCGCGCCCAGGCGCTCCGCCTGCATGGCCTGCTCGCCCACTGGGGCGAGGTCGTTGCTCAGCCCTGGCTTGCCACGCTGCTCGAACACGAGGAACAGGAGCGCGCCCGCCGCAGCCTGGAGCGGCGCCTCAAGGCCGCCCGTATCGGCCGCTTCAAGCCGCTCTGCGACTTCGACTGGACCTGGCCAGAACGCTGCGACCGTGGCGCCATCGAGGCGCTGATGAGCCTCGACTTCCTCGAGGACGCCGGCAACGTCGTGCTGCTTGGGCAGAACGGCACGGGCAAGACGACGTTGGCGCAAAATCTCGCCCACCAGGCTCTCGTTGCCGGTCACACCGTGCTGTTCACCACCGCCGGACAGTTACTCGGTGATCTCTCCGCCATCGACAGCGACGCCATCCTGCGCCGTCGCCTGCGCCACTACGCCCGGCCCGATCTGCTTATCGTGGACGAGGTCGGCTACCTCTCCTACGCCAACCGCCACGCCGATCTCCTGTTCGAGTTGGTGTCCCGTCGTTACCTCACACGCAGCACCATCATCACCACCAACCGCCCCTTTGCAGAATGGCGCGAGGTCTTCCCTAATGCCTCCTGCGTGGTCTCTTTGATCGACCGCCTCGTCCACAATGCCGAGGTGATCGCCATCGAAGGCAAGTCCTATCGCCTCAAAGAGGCGCAGGAGCGTGCAGAGCAGCGTGCCCGACGCCGCCGTCCCGCCAAGGCGTGAGCCAGCCAACCCGCTCGCGGCGCCAAACCAACATCCTCTGGTTCGATCAGCAACGGCCATCCTCTCGTCCCGACCGGCTTCCCACACGCCGGCGCGCGCAGGCGCTGTCGAGGATGGCCGTAGGCCACCGCCGAAGGCGGCGCGCAGCGTCCTCGACAGCGGCGAGCACGACGGCATCCTCCCGCCGCTCGGGGCAGGCGGCCCTCTACGCCCCGCTTACCCCAGGCAGGCCGCGCCGGGTTCAGGCGCTTTCTCGCCGCCGGCAACA
>NZ_JAUTWS010000248.1 GCF_030657435.1 Paracraurococcus lichenis
TGCTTCGCAGCATCCAGGTTGGATCCATCCGGTTCGTGCGCAGCGCGTCCGATATGACCTTGGCCTTGGCGCTTGCCGTGCTCTGGCCGACGCCGAACGCGATGCAGACCTCGGCCATCGTCATGTGAGGCTTGCTCGCCTTGTCCGCCAGGAAGTTGAGCTGGCCCAGGACGTAGATGATGCCGCAGCCCCAGGTCCGCGGCTGGCCCGAGGTCAAGGGACTTGGACGCTTGCGGCAGAGGGCCGCGGTCATAGCCCGCGCGAGGTCGCGGTATTCCTCGTTCAGGTGGTTGCGGCAGAACGCATCGGTGAGCGCGACCACGGCGTCGTAGGTCGCCTGCATGGCCTTGGGGACCGACGTCGAACGGGAAGACTTCACGACGTGAACCTCATGCCGGGACGGGCTTCCCGGCGCAGGATGCCGCCCCGCCGGGTGGTCCGCAAATGGCGGACCCGCCGCATGTCGCCCGAAGCGGGAGACCATCCGGAGCGGAAAGCAAACGATTGCGGGAGCCCCGGGGATTAGCGGCTTGGGGCCAAGAAGACGTAATCGCTGGAGTACGGTACCGGCCTGAGGGCACCGACCGTGTCACAGGGCCCCGTGAGCGTACCCCCGCGGGTGTTGATGCGCTGGATCACGGTCACGGCGGCAAGCTGTCCGCTCGCCCGCCCTTCTACGACTGCCAGTTTGAGCCAGGGAACGTCTTCGCCTGTCGCACCGGGCGCGCTGGCGGCGGCCCTGGCGACGATGAGCGCTCCATCGGTGAGCTGCCAACTCGGCCCTGCGAAGTGGCGGCCGGCGGTCACACCGTTGACAAACAGGGCAGCAATGGGTTCTCGGAAGCGCCAGCCGCGCCTGCCATCTGCAACGGGTGTGCACTCATAGATCTGCGCGCCAGCGGCATGGACCGTCATGACGGGCCGGGTGTTCGGCGCGGCGATACTGTCGGGGATGGCTTGCTGCGCCTGCGGCGTGGATCCAGGCGAGACGAGCAGACACCCGGTGAGGACCAAGAGGCAGGCGATCCAGGTCACCGAACTCGATGTGGCGGCACTCACGGTTAAATCCTCCCCAGGGCGGAGCCCAGCGTCGGGGCCCGGACCTCGCCCTCCGCGCCGAGCGGCTGTCCCGTACACATCGGGGGTCAGGGGAGTCCTACAGCAGTTATGCAGCTATGGTTCAAACCTCCGAGGCCCTGTGGAGCGCCGGTGCGGGGCGGCCACGGCCCATCGGCGATTACCGCCGTGCCAAATTCAGGCGGTCCGCTCCGGATCGCATTCGGCTGTTCCAAGACAAAGCCGCAAACCACCTCGCCAACGACAAGGCGGGTGGCCCGCGTCATTGCCTCGTCGCCCAGCGAGGTAAGTCCGCGGTCTACCGGCGCGTCGAGGCCGGCATCGCCCTCGGCGCGGATGATTGGCCGCGATCGGCATGGCGGGCGCCGAGAGGGTCGCCTGGTCAGGCGACCACGACCGACGCCACCGCGAGCCGATGCACCGTGAGGCATCTGGGCCCGGCCACCTCAGCCCGCGGTGATCCTGCGGGCATCGATCACGCGCCGGTAGACCGCGGCCTCTCGCGTGATCCGAGCCGCCATGGCGGCTGGGTTGCCACCGACCGCCGCGATCCCGAGCCGGGCGAGAAGCGCCTGCCCCTCCTGCGAGAGCAAGGCGGCGTTGGCCTCGCGGTTCAGCGTCTCGACCACAGGCTGCGGCGTGCCGGCCGGCGCCGCGAGCCCGGTCCAGGATGCCAGAGTGAGGTCGGCGTAGCCGCTCTCGGTCGCCGTCGGCACACCTGGCAGCAACGGCGAGCGGGCCGCGCCGGTGGTCAGCAACGGCACGACGCGCCCCGCCTCGGCATGCTGAGCGACGTTCGAGACCACCTCGAAGAACAGGTCCACCTGCCCGCCGATCAGGTCGTTCATCGCCAGCGCGCCGCCCCGGTAGGGCACATGCGTCAGCCGCACGCCAGCCAGGGCGGCGAAGACCTCGCCGACCACCTGCGGCAGGCTGCCGGCGCCGGCTGAGGCGAGGGTCAGCTGCTCCGGCCGCTGCCGCGCCGCCGCCACCACCTCGGCCGCCGTGCGGAGGTCCGTCCGGGGATGCGTGCAGAGCACCATGGCGCCCTCTGACAGGACAATGACCGGCTCAAAGGCCGTCGTCGGGTCGTAGGGCGGCGGCCGATGCACGAAGGGTGCGACCACGTAGGTGCTGGTTGTCCCCAGCAGCAACGTGTGGCCGTCCGGCGCCGCACGCGCGACCGATAGTGCGCCGATGGTGCCGCCGGCGCCTGTCCGGTTCTCGAGCACGAA
>NZ_JAUTWS010000249.1 GCF_030657435.1 Paracraurococcus lichenis
GAGCCTGCTCCTCGACAATCTCCAATCGTGCAACACCACCGCCGACCTGCTTGCCAACATAGCGATAGCCGTACGGCGCATTGCTGAAGACGCTCATCGATCCCGCGAGTGCCGCATGCCGCTTGCCACGGCGGCTCCGCTCCAGGATCTTCGCGCGCTCATATTCTGCCACCATGCCCTGGACCTGCAGCAACAGGTCATCTTCGGCCGACACGCCAATCGGTCGGTTCAGGAAGACGATCTCCACGCCCGCGCGGCGGAGCTCGTCAACGAGCAGCACTTGGTATGCATAGTGGCGCGTGAGGCGATCGGGTGAGTGAACGTAGACGCGGTCCAGTCCACCCGCTGCCGCGAGATCGCGCAACCGCTCAAGGCCGGGTCGGACAAGCGTAGCGCCACTATAACCGTCATCGACAAACCGCAGCAATGTTGCGAGATCTAGCCCATCCGCCGAAACGCGTTGCTCCAGGGCAGTGATCTGGCTCGCAATGGTTCTCTCGCCAGCTTGCTGCTCCGAGGAAACCCGACCGTAAATGGCAGCACGAAGCAGTTGCTGCATGGCTACCTCCTCACGCCGGACTGCGCGTGTTTTGGCGTTGCTGTGTCAACATCCCCACTTCGGGAAGGCTGGCGTTGAACGAACGGAACCACGGACTCGAAGGCCTCCGCGAGGCACACGGTACTTCGCCGGGTTGTCTCATGGCTGACTCGCACCGCTATGCGTCGTGCCTTCTTGTTGCGCCGGGCCATCGGCGCCTCCCTCCACCGGCGTTCTGTCGCCGGATGCCGGCCAAACTACCAGGGCAGCATCAGGGTGCCCGAAGTTAGATTCGAGCTGCAACCGCTTGCGCTCGAGCTTGATCCCAAGCTCGAAGGGGAATTTTGCAGGATTGTCGCGGGCGTGGCCTGGAATGCGACGGCGCGATGCCGAGCCAGTACAGCATGGCCAGCACGGTGGTGCCCTTCATGCTCGGGCCGTTGTCGCCGTGCAGCACCGGCCGAAGGGCGCGCGCATGGATGCCCTCAGCCAGCGCGGTGCGCCGGATCAGATGAGCGGCATGCTCGGCCTGGTCGGTGTCGTGCACCTCGTAGCCGACGATCTTGCGGCTCCAGAGGTCGAGGATGAGGTAGAGATAGAACCAGCGCCCCTGCACCTGGGTCGGCAGGAACGTCACATCCCAACACCACACTTGCCCCGGGGCGGTCGCCACATGGGTGCTGGGCGGCCCAGCGCTCCGCGGTGGGCGGGCCCGACCGCGGCGGCGCATCTGGCCATGGTCGCGCAGCACGCGGTGAAAGCTCGCCTCGCTGGCGATGTAAACGCCCTCGTCGGCCAGCGCCGGGACGATGCGGGCCGGCGGCGTGCTGGCGAAGCGCGGCTCATTGGCCAACTCCACGATCCGCGCCCGCTCGGCATCGCTGAGCGCGTGTGCTGGTTGCGGGCGGACGGCCTCGGGCCGGCCGTCCGCCCGGACCTGGCCATCGTCCTCACGCCAGCGCTGGAAGGTCCGTACGTCGATGCCGGCCAGGCTGCAGGCCGGGGCAAGCCGAGCGCCGGCAGCGCAGGCCTCGGTGATCTCGGCCGTCAGGGTCTGGCGGTCTTCCAGGCGGGTCATTCGTCCTCGCCGTCGCGGAAGACCGCCCCGAGCTTTTTTGCGAGCACCAGCAAGGCGGCCGTCTCGGCCAGCGCCTTGTCCTTGCGGTGCAGCTCGCGCTCGAGCTCCCTCACCCGGCGCCGGTCCTGCCGGGCTTCGAGGGCGCTCGCCGCCCGCGGCTCGCCCAGACCGGCGATGGCGTCGTGCTTCCAGGCCTCGAGCTCAGCGGGGTAGAGGCCTTGCTCGCGGCACCAGGCGCTGCGGGCGGCCTCGTCCATCGCTGCCGTGGTGATCACCGCCTCCAGCCGCGCCGCCGGCGTCCAACGCTGGCTGCTGGCCAGCTCGCCGGGTGCGGCCAGGGCCTGCGCCCGCCACCGCTCCAGGGTGGCAACACTGACCCCCGTGTCGCGCGAGACCACGTCGATGGCCGCACTCTCCGGCGGCAGCAGCCGCGCGACGATGCGATCCCTGAATGCTTTGCCGTATCGAGCCACTCTCGCTCACCCGCGCCCCCTTCATTCCGCGGTTCTAAACACGCGACAACTCGTCTGACACGGGGGGTACCACGGCTGGCTCGCGGCCCCCGACGAGGACGCGGAGGCGGCGGTCCGGGCGGCGCTCGCCGCGCTTGAGGGGCAGCGCCCCTATGGCGTCCCGCTGCTCGATGCCGCCTGGGGCGCCTGGT
>NZ_JAUTWS010000025.1 GCF_030657435.1 Paracraurococcus lichenis
GCGGCTGGGCGAGCATTTCGGCTATCCCTATTGCCACCAGGGCGACATGCCGGATCCGAAATTCGCCATGGGCCACCAGTGCTCCGAGTTCTCGCCGCCGGCGCTGAACCTCGGCGCGCATGTCGCCCCGCTCGGGATGAAGTTCTACACCGGCAACCAATTCCCGGCGGAGTACCGCAACAGCATCCTGATCGCCGAGCACGGCTCCTGGAACCGCCACAACTACCAGGGCGGGCGCATCATGCGCGTCACCGTCGACCCCGACGGCAAGAACGCGAAGCAGGAGGTCTTCGCCGAGGGCTGGATCACCGGCAAGCAGGACTATGCCGGGCGTCCCAACGACATCATCCTCGCCAAGGACGGCTCGATCCTGGTTGCCGATGACTGGGCCGGCGCCATCTACCGCATCAGCTACAGCCGCTGATCCCGAATGGCCGCCCGTCCCATGCGGGGCGGGCGGCCCCATCCCGGAATTCCCCATGCGACATTGGTTGGCCGCCCTCGCGGCCCTGTCCTGCCTTCTTCCCGCCTCATGGCCCGCCCGGGCCGCCGATATCGAGGCCGGCCGCGCCCGCGCCGAGCAATGCGTCACCTGCCACGGCACCGAGGGGATCACCGCCGACCCCTCCATCCCCTCCCTCGCCGGGCAGAAGGAGCGGTACCTGCAGTGGCAGCTCGTCTTCTTCCGCAACGGGCGGCGCAAGAGCGAGATCATGAACCCGCTCGCCGCCGACCTCTCGGATGAGGAGCTGCGCAACCTCGGCGCCTATTTCGCCTCGCTCCCGCGCGCCAACCCGCCGCCCGGCACGCCCGACCCGGCGCTGCAGGCAGAGGGGAAGCAGGCCGCGGCGCGGCACCGCTGCGCCGGCTGCCACATGGACGACTATGCCGGCAGCCAGGCCGCGCCGGCGATCGCGCACCAGACGCGCGCCTATACCGAGAAGGCGCTGCGCGACTACCGCAGCGCCGCGCGGCCGAGCGTCGGCGTCGCCGCCATGAACGAGGTGGCGGGCGGGCTGAGCGACGCGGACATCACCGCCATCGCGGTCTACCTGGAGAAGCCGGAATGAGGCGAGCGGTCCTTGCCGCCGCGCTGCTGCTCGCCGGCCCCGCCGCGGCGCAGGCGCCGCTCGACAATCCCGCGGCCTTCGAGCGGGGCTTCGCCGTCTCGCTCTGGCAGTTCGATGCCTGCGGCGATGCGCTGGCCGGGCGCATGTTCCGCCAGGCGCTGGCCGAGCGCTTCGCGCGCTGCCCTTTCACCGAGACTGCGCGCCGGCACTACCAGCAATGGACGCGCGCCGAGATGCAACTGGCGCGGCAGAAGATGACGGCGCGGGTGGAGGAGCATGGCGGCCTGCCGGCGCAGGTGGAGGGCATGCCGGGCACCTGCCGTGCGCACCAGTCGAGCGAACTCTACCGCAGCTTCCGCACGCTGCTGGAGCGCTATTCGGAGGGCGACGCGCCGGCGGAGGCCGTCCTGCCCGCTGCCTGCGACGCGGCTGACATCCTGCCCTGAGTGCGCATCGAGGGAATGTCGGGGAGAAGGTATTCTCCCGTTGGACGCCCTTGGCGTCCAACCCTCTTCTATTTCTGTGAGTCTTGCACCCGCCGCGCGGCGGCAGCCGACTCCCAGAAGGGAAGGGCGGGGTTGGACGCCGAAGGCGTCCAACGGGAGGGAATACCTTTCCCTCCCCGATCTTGCTTCCCGCGGCCTTCAGCGCCGCCGCAACTGCTTCACGTCGCGCACCGCGCCGCGCGAAGCGCTGGTCGTCAGCGCCGCATAGGCCTGTAGGGCCATCGAGACCACGCGGTTGCGGCCGACGGGTTGCCAGGCCTGCTCGCCGCGCGCCTCCATCGCCGCGCGGCGCTGCGCCAGGACATCGTCGGGCACGGCCAGGCGGATGGTGCGGTTCGGGATGCCGATCTCGATCCGGTCGCCCTCCTCGACAAGGCCGACCAGGCCGCCCTCGGCCGCCTCCGGCGAGAGATGGCCGATGGAGAGGCCCGAGGAGCCGCCGGAGAAGCGGCCATCCGTGACCAGCGCGCAGGCCTTCCCGAGGCCGACCGACTTCAGGTAGCTGGTGGGGTAGAGCATCTCCTGCATGCCGGGGCCGCCCTTCGGCCCCTCGTAGCGCACCAGCACCACGTCGCCCGCCTGCACCTTCTTCCCCAGGATCCCCTCGACGGCCGCGTCCTGACTTTCAAAAATCCGGGCCGGGCCGGCGAAGCTGAGGATGCTGGCATCGACGCCCGCCGTCTTCACGATGCAGCCTTCCTCGGCGAGGTTGCCGTAGAGCACCGCGAGGCCGCCATCCCTGGAGAAGGCGTGCTCGATGTCGCGGATCACGCCGCTTGCGCGGTCCTCGTCCAGCGCGTCCCAGCGGGCGGACTGGCTGAAGGCCTCGGTGGTCGGGATGCCGCCCGGCGCGGCGCGGAAGAAGGTGCGCACCGCCTCATCCCCGGTGCGTTTGATGTCCCAATGCGCCAGCGCTTCCGCGAGGCTCTTCGCATGCACGGATGCGACGGACGTGTCGATCAGCCCGGCGCGGTCCAGCTCGCCGAGGATGCCCATGATGCCGCCGGCGCGGTGGACATCCTCGACATGGACATTGGCGACGGAGGGCGCGACCTTGCACAGCACCGGCACGCGGCGCGAGAGGCGGTCGATGTCGCGCATGGTGAAGCCGAGGCCCGCCTCCTCGGCCGCCGCCAGCAGGTGCAGCACCGTGTTGGTCGAGCCGCCCATGGCGATGTCGAGCGTCATCGCGTTCTCGAAGGCGGCGAAGCCGGCGATGGCGCGCGGCAGGACGGAGTAGTCGTCCTCCTCGTAGTGCCGCTTGGCCAGCGCCACGATGCGCCGCCCGGCCTCGAGGAAGAGCGCGCGGCGATCGGCATGGGTCGCCACGATCGTGCCGTTGCCCGGCAGGGCGAGGCCCAGCGCCTCGGTCAGGCAGTTCATCGAATTGGCGGTGAACATGCCAGAGCACGACCCGCAGGTCGGGCAGGCCGAGCGCTCGACGGCCTGCACCTCCTCATCCGTCGCGGTCGGGTCGGCGGCGGTGATCATGGCGTCGATCAGGTCGACCGAGCGCTTCTGGCCGCGATGCACGACCTTGCCGGCCTCCATCGGCCCGCCGGAGACGAAGATGGTCGGGATGTTGAGGCGCATGGCCGCCATCAGCATCCCCGGCGTGATCTTGTCGCAGTTGGAGATGCAGACCAGGGCGTCGGCGCAATGCGCGTTCACCATGTACTCGACGGCATCGGCGATCAGCTCGCGCGAGGGCAGGCTGTAGAGCATGCCCTGGTGGCCCATGGCGATGCCGTCGTCGACGGCGATGGTGTTGAACTCCTTCGCCACGCCGCCGGCCGCCTCGATCTCCCGCGCGACGAGTTGGCCGAGGTCCTTCAGGTGGACATGGCCGGGGACGAACTGGGTGAAGCTGTTGGCGACTGCGATGATCGGCTTGCCGAAATCGGCGTCCTTCATGCCGGTCGCGCGCCAGAGGCCGCGGGCGCCGGCCATGTTGCGGCCGTGGGTGGTGGTGCGGGAGCGGTAGCTGGGCATGCCTCTCTGGTCCTCCGGGCGCGTCCCGCCGGGACCGGGCTCGGTCGGTCCGGTGGGCGCCTCCGGTGGGACGGGCAGTTCGCGCCCGGGCTGCCGTCCGGGGCGAGCCTGCTCTAGCCCTTCGCCTCCGGGGCGTCCATCGGCGCTGGCGCATGGCTGCCTCTTGCTCGCCTCCTGTCGCGGCCGCGGCTCGGCAGCGTCTCGGCGCCCGACGGCTATCTGCCTGCGGTGGTGATCGGGCTCTGCCACATCCCGGCCGAGGAGATGTTCGCCGACCCGCTTGTTGCGTGGAGAGGCCAACCCCCTGGAAACGCTCAGGATTATGGAATTCACCCATTAACATAAATGCATGAATTCGTTGGAGACTTGCCTGATCCATGCGACACAGTGCCCTGGAACCCATCAAGCGCCGCCAATGAAAGCGATTTGAGAAGGTCGGGATCAGACCTTGGCGGCCTGCCGGTGTGACCTTCCTCACAGCGTCGCCTGCGGGCTTTCTGCGAGAGATGAGCAGGCCAACAAGGGATGACCGATATGTCGCATCCTGCGAATACAGAGTCCCCGGCGGTCGCCGAAGTCGTGAAGGCGCTGCGCAGCGCTATTCCGCTACTCGCTGCGCCGGAACGGATCGGGACCATCCGCGCCGACGCCTCCCGCCACACTGCCGGTCTGGCCATCGACATCATGCTGAACAGCCGCGCGGCCTATGAAAAGTATCTGGCTGACGAAATCATTGAAGCCTTGGTGGATATGCAGTCGGATATAGGATGGCACGATATCCTGTACACCGACTGGAACCCCGACGGCACGCCATTCCACTTTTCCATCCCAGGAAGCCGCATCTACCAGGGAGACCTGCTCAAGAAGAACAAGAACAAGGATGAGGCGCTAGGTCGCAAGCACGAAAATCACGTTCATATCGACTGGGTGGATTTCTCGCTGCGGCTGAAAGGCAATAATGTCCTGGTCTACGACTGGCCGCCTGACGCCATGAAGAAAGGATTTGGCCAGAAGCTGTTCGAACGGCTGGCCTTCGTCTCACGCGAATAGTCCTCCACGCGGGCATGCCGTTGCAGAAGCCGCTGGATTGGGTGGTATGCGGTTATGTGAGCTGGGAGTGAGCCCTCGATCGAAGGGGGCCACCATGCCATTCGAGTTCAATGCTGATCGGCGGCACCCCATTCCAGCTCGGCGGCGCCGGATAACGAACCGGGTGCCGGAGGTGCGCCGCCCATTGCGCCCGCACCCGCGCCGCGCGAGGGTCCGCGCATGAGCGACGCACCCCTTCCCCCCCTCCTCCTCGTCGGCTGCGGCAAGATGGGCGGGGCCATGCTCGCCGGCTGGCTGGAGCGTGGCCTGACCGAGGCCGTGGTGGTGGAGCCGCATGCCGCGGCGGCGGCGGCCTTCGCCGGCAAGGTCACGGTCGTGCCGGAGCCCGCCGCCATCCCCGCCGGCTTCCGCCCCGCCGCCGTGGTGCTGGCGATCAAGCCGCAGGAGGCGGCGGCGACCCTGCCGGCCTTCGCCCGCCTCGCCGGGTCGGAGACCCTCTTCCTCTCCATCATGGCGGGCCGGGCCATCGCCGGCATGCGGGCGCTGCTGGGCGGGGAGGCCGCGGTGATCCGCGCCATGCCCAATACCCCGGCGGCCGTGCGGCAGGGCTTCACCGTCGCCTGCCCCGGCCCGGGCGTGACGGCGGCGCAGCGGGCGCTCGCCGACCGGCTGCTCTCGGCCATCGGCGAATCCGCCTGGGTGGAGGAGGAGGGGCTGATCGACCCGGTCACCGCCGTCTCGGGCGGCGGTCCGGCCTATGTCTTCCTGCTGGCCGAGCTGATGGAGGCGGCGGCGATCGAGCAGGGACTGCCGCCCGACCTCGCCCGCCGGATGGCGCAGGCGACCGTCGCCGGCTCCGGCGCGCTGCTGGCCGCGAGCGCGGAGGACAGCGCGCAGCTTCGTAAGAACGTGACCAGCCCGAAGGGCACCACGGAGCGGGCGCTCGCCGTGCTGATGGCGCCGGAGGCCTGGCCGGCCCTGATGTCGCAGGCGATCGCCGCGGCGACGGCGCGCTCCCGCGAGCTTGCCGGCTGACCGCCCCTTCCGCGACGCGCCTGCCGCCCCAACCTGGGTTGCCATGACCGATACGACCGACGAGACCGATTCCCGCCTGATCGCCGGCTTCTGGCAGGTCGTCGCGGCGCATGGCTGGGACGGCGTGACCCTGCGCCGCCTGGCCGCGGCCAGCGACCTGCCGGCGGCGGCGATCCGCGCCCGCGCCCCGCAGGGCCCGGGCGACCTGCTGCGGCTGCACGAGCGGCTGGCGGACGAGGCGGTCGCGGCCGGCACCGTCCCCGGCCAGGGCGGTACGCCGCGCGACCGGGTCTTCGACGTGGTGATGCGGCGGATCGATGCCATGCAGCCGCATCGCGCCGGGATCCTGCGGCTGGTGGATGACCTCCGCCTGCGCCCCGGCCTCGCGCTCTGCCTGCTCGCGCAGGTCCCGCCTTCCATGGCCCGGCTGCTGGATGCGGCGGAGATCGAGTCCGGCGGGATCTATGGCGCGGTGCGCGCCCAGGGCCTGGCCGGGATCTGGCTGGCGACGCTGCGCGCCTGGACGCGCGACGACACGGCCGATCTCGGCGCCACCATGGCGGCGCTGGACCGGGCGCTGGACCGGGCGGAACAGGTCGCGCGGTCGTTGCGTCTCGATCCCGGCGACATGGCCGCAAGTTGATTTTGCTGCATCGCAACAAGTCCTTTGACCGGACCTCGCGAGCCCCCTAGTGTCTCGCCGCCCGATCCCATGGCGGAGGACGACATGTCAGAGAACAGCGGCAATAAGCCCGAGACCGACCTCATGAAGATGCTGTCGGAGTTCCGCATGCCCGGCATGCCCGATGTCGAGGCCCTGGCGGCCGCCCAGCGGCGGAACCTGGAGGCGCTCTCGGCCGCCAACCGCGTCGCGCTCGAGGGCGCGCAGGCGGTGGCACGGCGGCACATGGAGATCCTGCAGTCCTCCATGACCGAGATGACCGAGGCCATGCGGGCCTTCGGCACGCAGGAGAGCCCGCAGGCCAAGGCGGCGCGGCAGGCGGAGATGCTGAAGGCGGCCTATGAGAAGGCGGTCGCCAACATGAAGGAAGTGGCCGACCTGATCCAGAAGTCGAACCAGGAGGCGCTGGCGCTGCTCAACAAGCGCTTCACCGAGGCGATGGACGAGGTGAAGTCGCTGATGGGCCGGCAGGGCTAGCCCGGGCCGAAGGCAGGTTCCCGTTGGGCCAGGGACGGTGTCCCTGGCCTTGTTCGTTCAGGCCGCCCCGAAGCGGCGGATCACCTGCTCGCCGAAGCGCGGCAGGCTGTCCTCGAGGTCCGGCAGGAAGGCGCCGAGCGGCAGCACGACCCGGCCGACGCCCTGCCTCCGGCGCTCCTCCACCGCGACAAGCGGGTCCTGGCCCGAGCCGGGCAGGGCGCCCGGGCAGCCCATGAGCAGCTCGATGGCGGCGGGGTCGCGCCCGGCCTCCGCCGCCGCGCGGCGCGCCACCGCCAGCAGCGGCAGCGTGTCCACCTGCGCGCCGATGGAGGGGAAGAAGCCATCGCCGAGCCGCCCGGCGCGGCGCGCCGCCGCCTCCGAATGGCCGCCGACGATGACCGGCACCGCGCCCCGCGGCGGCGCCGGGGTGCAGCGCACGCCCTCGAAGCGGACGAACTCCCCGGCGAAGCTGGCGGGCTCGCCGCGCCAGAGCGCGCGCATGGCGGCGATGTACTCGTCCGTGCGGCGGCCGCGCGCGGCGAAGGGGATGCCGAGCGCGTCGAATTCCTCGCGCAGCCAGCCGACGCCGATGCCGAGGTCGAGCCGGCCGCCGCTCATCGCATCCAGCGTCGCCACCTGCTTGGCGAGCACCAGCGGGTTGCGCAGCGGCAGGATGATGACGGCGGTCATGAGCCTGAGGCGCGTGGTCGCGGCGGCGGCGAAGGCCAGCCAGACCAGCGGGTCCGGCATGGCGGCAGTGATGTTGCCGGGCAGGCGGCCATTGGCCGAATAGGGATAGGGGCTGTCGTAGTGCTCCGGCAGGACCACGTGGTCGACGGCGAAGAGGGAATCGAACCCGGCGGCCTCGGCCAGCCGTGCCAGGCGCATGGCGCCGGCGGCGTCGGGAAAGCTCGTATTGCCGAAATGCAGCGCGAATTTCATGCCGGATGTCCTCCCCGCGCGGACTGCCGCCGCGCCGTGGCCGCGAGCATGCCGGCGCCGCCCGCGACCCGTCCATCCAGGGCGTGACCAGAGGGGGGTCTCGAAGGGGGACATCGCCCCCTTCGCGGGGTCCGGGGCAGAGCCCCGGTGGCGTGCCCCGTTTGCCGGGTGCGCCTCACACCCGCGTCGCCATCGCCAGCGCCGGCACCCGTCGCGCTGCCGGCGGCCGGCCCGCGGCGCCGTAGCCCGGCCCGGCCTGGCGCGGCAGGGCGGCGCCGGCGATGGTCTCGATCACCTGCGACTGGATGGCGATGGCCCGCTGCAGCAGGCGCCGGTTCTCCTCGCCGAGCGCCTGCAGCCGCGTGGTCAGCGCCATGGCATCGTCGCGCACCGGGCCCGCCGCCCTGGTGCCGGTCTTCGCCGCGGCGGCGCAGGCGGCGGCGAAGGCGTCCGTCGCCTGCAGCTTGGCGGGGGTGAGGCCCGCGGCGCGGGGCAGGTCGAGCGCGGCGAGCGCCTCGTTCTCCGCCCGCAGCGCCTCGGCCAGCCGCCGCCCGGCGGCGAGCAGCGCGTCCATCATGTCGGTCATGGCTGTCCTTCCTCGGTCGGCATGGCCTGGCGGCGCAGCAATTCGCGCAGGATGGCGTCGGAGAGGCCGAGGCCCTGGCCCGCCCGCACCGCCTTGGTCGCGATGGCGTCCACCAGCATCGGCCGCCACTGCGCCTCCGCGGTGCCACCGCCGAAGAGGCCGCCGGTGCCGATGGTCTCGAAGGCCGGCTGCAGCAGCCGGGCGAGGGCCTGCGCCTCGAATGCCTGCGCCGCCTGGCGCAGGCGCGGCGGCACGGCCGACATCTCGGCCGGGGTGAGGGGGCGGGTCATCGCAGTTCCAGCTCCGCCTGCAGGGCGCCGGCGGCCTTGATGGTCTGCAGGATGGAGATCAGGTCGCGCGGCCCGACGCCGAGCGCGTTCAGCCCGCGCACCAGCTCCTGCAGGGTGATGCCGCCGCGGAGGATGCCGAGCCGCCGCTCCGCCTGGTCGTCCACCTCGATATTGGTGCGCGGCACCGTCACCGTCTCCCCGTTCGAGAGCGGGTTGGGCTGGCTGACCTGCGGCGTCTCGGTGATGCGGATGGTCAGGTTCCCCTGCGCGATGGCGACGGTGGAGACGCGGACGTTCGAGCCCATGACGATGGTGCCGCTGGCTTCCTCGATCACCACGCGGGCGACCTGGTCCGGCTCGACGCGGAGCTGCTCGATCTCGGCGAGGAAGGCGACGGGGTCGCGGCCCTGGAGGTTGAGCGCGACGGTCCGCGGATCGGTCGCATTGGCGATGCCGCTGCCGGCCGCGCGGTTGACGGCGGCGGCGATGCGCCGCGCGGTGGTCAGGTCCGGGTTGCGGAGCGCGAGGCGGAGGCTGGGCCGGCCGGCAAGGGCATAGGGGATTTCGCGCTCGACGATGGCGCCGGAGGCGATGCGGGCGCTGGTCGGCACGCCGCGCTGGACGCTGGCCGCGGCGCCGCGGGCGGCGATGGCGCCGGTCGCGACCGCGCCCTGCGCCACCGCATAGACCTCCCCGTCCGCGCCGAGCAGGGGCGTGACCAGCAGCGTGCCCCCCTGCAGGTTGGTGGCGTCGCCGAGCGCCGAAACGGCGATGTCGATCCGGCTGCCCGGCCGGGCGAAGGCGGGCAGGTTGGCGGTGACCATGACGGCGGCGACGTTCTTCGTCTCCAGCCGCGCCTCGTTGTCGCGGGTGTTCACGCCCAGCCGCTCGAGCATGCCGATCAGGGTCTGGCGGGTGAAGATGGCGGTGCGCAGCCGGTCGCCGGTGCCGGCGAGGCCGACGACGAGGCCATAGCCGACGAGCTGGTTGTCCCGCACGCCCTCGAGGTCCGCGATGTCCTTGATGCGGACGGGCTGCGCGGCGGCGGGGCCCGCGAGGATGGCGAGCAGCGCCGTCATAGCCGCTGCCACAAGCGCGCTTTTCGCCCTTGCGAAAGCAATTTTGGCCACGCTGCTCTCCGTCCCGCGGTTGCCCGGGCGTCCTGCACCTGCCGGGCGTCCTGCACCTGCGGGGGTGGATGGCAATGGCCGTGCCAGCCCGCCGGGCGGGTGGCCCGGCAGACCGTGCCGGGCGGGGCGGCGAGGATTGCCCGCCCCCGGCAGCGGGGCGCCGGAAGGGGGCAGGATGCGCGGGATCGGCGGGGTGACGGGCGGGCCGGGCCGGATCGGGCGGCGGACGGGCCGCGGCGCGGCGGGCTTCGCGCCCGGCGAGGGGACGGAGGCCGCGGCGGGCGCCGCCCCGGCCGCAGCGGCCGGCCCGGTCGGGCTCGGCCTGCTGGCGGTGCAGGAGGCGGGGGAGCGCGCGGCGCGGGACCGGGCGGCGCGGGCGCGGGCCGACTCGATTCTGCAAGAGTTGCGGGGCCTGCAGCGCGATCTGCTCTCCGGCGGCGGCGACCGGGGGCGGCTGGAGCGTCTGGCGGCGCTGGAGGAGGGCGAGGAGGGGGCCGACCCGAACCTGCGGGAAGCGGTGCAGGCGGTCGTCCTGCGCGCACGGGTGGAACTGTGCCGCAGGGGTTGGAACCGAGTCGTGTCAACTCCGTGAAAACTCACCCGTATCTGCAATGTGCAATAGCGTAACCCCTTGGCGCGGCAGGGGCCGCGCCTGTATGGTCCGGCCAACTTCGGGGACGGCGCCCGGCGCCTGGGCCTCGATCGGAATGGGGCCGTCCAGACGATGCTGATCACCCTACCCCCGGATTATCGCCCGACTGATGACGAAGAATTCATGGGCGCGCGGCAACTGGAATATTTCCGGCAGAAGCTGCTGCGCTGGCGGCAGGACCTGCTGCGGGAGGCGGGCGAGACCCTGGCGAGCCTCTCCGTCGGCGGCATCACCGAGGCGGACCTGACCGACCGCGCCAGCGTCGAGACCGACCGGGCGCTCGAACTCCGCACCCGCGATCGCGCCCGCAAGCTGATCGCCAAGATCGACCAGGCGCTGGAGCGGATCGAGAACGGCACCTACGGCTATTGCGAGGAGACCGGCGAGCCGATCGGCCTGCGGCGGCTGGAGGCACGGCCGATCGCCACCCTCTCGATCGAGGCGCAGGAGCGCCACGAGCGCATGGAGCGGGTGCACCGGGACGACTGAGCCCGCCCGCAGGACCGACCTCGCGGCATGGCCGGCCCTGCGCCGGCCATTGCCTTTTCCGGGCCTCTGCTAGGCTCCCCGCATCCGACAGGGAGGAGGGGACGGCATGCGGCTCGCCAATCGGCACGCGATCATCACCGGCGGGGCGTCCGGCATCGGCCTCGCCACGGCGCGGCTCTTCCTGCGGGAGGGCGCGCGGGTCGCGCTGCTCGACCGCGATGCCGGGGCGCTCGCGCGCGTCGCGGCGGAACTCGGCGTGGCCGGCCTGCCGGTCGATGTCGCCGATGCCGCGGCGACCGAGGCGGCCATCGACCGGGCGGCCGCGTCGCTCGGCGCGGTGGACGCGGTGGTCAATGCCGCGGGCATCAGCCGGGTTGCCTCGCCGCTCGAGACCACGCCCGCGCTGTGGCGGGAGGTGATGGCGGTGAACCTGGACGGGCCCTTCCATGTCTGCCGCGCCGCCATCCCGCATCTCCGCCGCGCCGGCGGCGGGTCGATCGTCAACCTCGCCTCCGCCGCCGGGCTGGTCCCCCGGCCCAATTACAGCGCCTATGGCGCCTCCAAGGGCGGGGTGCTGATGCTGACGCGCTGCCTCGCGCTCGACCTGGCGCGGGAGAACATCCGGGTGAATGCCGTCTGCCCCGGCGCCATCCTGACGCCGATGGTGGAGGCGACCATGGCGGCGCAGCCCGACCCGGCCTCGGCCGAGCGGGCCTTCCTGGCGCGCTATGCCATGGGCCGCTTCGGCACGGCGGAGGAGGTGGCCGGCGCGGTGCTCTACCTGACGGGCGCGGAGGCGGGCTTCGTGACCGGCAGCGCGCTCGGGGTGGATGGCGGCTCCGCCTGGCACTGACGGCTTAACGCCGGATTCAGCCGCCCGCGGGCAGGCTGGGGCGGACCATGATCCAGCTCACCGCCTCGCTGGTCGCCTCGCTCTTCGGCGGCACGGCCAGCGCCAGTTCGACCGGCGATGCCGTCTCGGCGCTCGCCGCGCTGAAGGCCGCCCAGGCCAAGGGGGCGGAGGCCAAGGGGGTCGCGCAGGAGAAGAAGGACCCCGTCACCATCGGCGCCCTCAAGCAGTTCGAGACGGCGCTGGCCAAGGCGAAGGACGTGAAGGCGGCGCTGCAGGACCCGCGGGTCCTGGCTGTCCTGCTGCCGGCGCTAGGCCTCTCGGACCAGGCGGACTATCCGGCCCTGGTGCAGAAGGCGCTGCTCGCCGATCCGCAGGACACGAAGGGGCTGCTGGCCAGCCTCGACAGCCGCTTCAAATCGGCGGCGGAGACGCTGGACCTGCGAAGCAAGGGCCTGGCCGGGCTGCAGGACCCGACCGTCAGGGCGAAGCTCGAGGACGCCTATGTCCAGTACCAGTACCAGAAGGGGCTGGACGACAAGGCCGCCGGCATGTCGGACGCGCTCTATTTCATCAAGAACGCCGCCAGCGAGACGGATGTCTACGGCATCCTCGGCAATGCGGTGATGCGGCGGGTGGTCACCGGGGCGCTCGGCCTGCCATCCGAGATCGCGGTGCAGTCGGTGGAAGCGCAGGGGCGCGCCATCACCAGCCGGCTGAAGCTCGCCGACCTGCAGGACCCGAAGAAGGTCCAACTCCTCGCCCAGCGCTACGTCATGGCCCAGGCCGGGACGGCGACGACCGGGACGGCGGGCAGCCTCCTCTCCCTCCTCGGTTAGGTATCCTACACGTCGCCGTTGCATCGGCGGCGGGACTGCCCTACCTCTTGCAGCGGGCCACGTCCCCCCACCGGGACGCATTCGCTTCTGCAAGGGAGCTGCATCATGGCGATCGCCGCGAAGCCGGACCTCCGTCCGGCCAATCCCCGTTTCTCTTCCGGTCCCTGCGCCAAGCGTCCCGGTTGGACGCTGGAAGCGCTCTCCGGCGCCTTCCTTGGCCGCAGCCACCGCGCCAAGGACCCGAAGGCACGCCTCGCCGAGGTGATCGAGCGCTCCAAGGCCGTGCTCGGCATGCCGGCGGACTGGCGGCTCGGCATCGTCCCGGCCTCCGATACCGGCGCGGTCGAGATGGCGCTCTGGTCGCTGCTCGGCGCCCGCGGCGTCGATGTCCTGGCCTGGGAGAGCTTCTCCAAGGACTGGGCGACCGATGTTGCGAAGCAGCTCAAGCTCAAGGACGCCCGCGTCATCGACGCGCCCTATGGAAGGCTGCCGAAGCTGGAGGCCGACGGCACGCGCGACCTGGTCTTCGTCTGGAACGGCACGACCAGCGGCGTGCGGCTGCCGAATGCCGACTTCATCCCGACGGAGCGCGAGGGCCTGGCGATCTGCGACGCGACCAGCGCCGCCTTCGCCATGGACCTGCCCTGGGACAAGCTCGATGTCGTCACCTGGTCCTGGCAGAAGGTCCTGGGCGGCGAGGCGGCGCATGGCATGCTGGCGCTCAGCCCGCGCGCGGTCGCCCGGCTGGAGAGCTACACGCCGGCCTGGCCCCTGCCGAAGATCTTCCGCATGACCAAGGGCGGCAAGCTGAACGAGGGCATCTTCAAGGGCGAGACGATCAACACGCCCTCCATGCTCGCGGTCGAGGATGCGGTGGACGGCCTGAAGTGGGCCGAGAGCGTCGGCGGCCTGAAGGGCCTCGTCGCGCGCTCCGAGGCGAACCTCGCCGCCATCGCCGGCTGGGTGGCGAAGACCCCCTGGGTGGACTTCCTCGCCGAGGATCCGGCGACGCGCTCCTGCACCTCGATCTGCCTGAGGATCGTGGCGCCCTGGTTCACCGCGCTGGACGCGGAGGCGCAAGGCGCGGCGGCGAAGAAGCTCGCCTCGCTGCTGGAGAAGGAGGGCGTCGCCCTCGATGCCGGCGCCTATCGCGACGCGCCCCCGGGCCTGCGCATCTGGGGCGGCGCGACGGTCGAGACCAGCGACATCGAGGCGCTGCTGCCCTGGCTGGACTGGGCTTTCGCGGGTGTCGAGGCCGAGCAGCAGAAGGCGGCCGCCTGATGCCGAAGGTCCTGATTTCCGACAAGCTGTCGCCGGCCGCCATCGAGATCTTCAGGCGGCGCGGGATCGAGGTGGACTTCAAGCCGGGCCTCGGCCCGGCCGAGCTGCGCGGCATCATCGCGCCCTATGACGGCCTCGCGGTGCGCAGCGCCACCAAGGTGACGCGCGAGCTGATGGAGGCCGCGCCGAACCTGAAGGTGGTCGGCCGCGCCGGCATCGGCGTGGACAACGTGGACGTCACCAGCGCGACGGCGCGCGGCGTCGTGGTGATGAACACGCCCTATGGCAATGCCATCACCACGGCCGAGCATGCCATCGCCATGATGTTCGCCCTCGCCCGGCAGATCCCGGAGGCCTCGGCCTCCACCAAGGCCGGGCGCTGGGAGAAGAACCGCTTCATGGGCGTCGAGCTCTTCGGCAAGACGCTCGGCCTGATCGGCTGCGGCAATATCGGCTCCATCGTCGCGGACCGCGCGGTCGGCCTGAAGATGAAGGTCGTCGCCTTCGACCCCTTCCTCTCGGCGCAGCGCGCGCTCGAGCTCGGCGTCGAGAAGGTGGAGCTGAACGAGCTGCTGGAGCGGGCGGACATCGTCACCCTGCACGCGCCGCTGACCGAGCAGACGCGCAACATCCTCAGCCGCGAGAACCTGGCGAAGCTGAAGAAGGGCGCGCGCCTGATCAACTGCGCCCGCGGCGGGCTGGTGGACGAGGCCGCGCTCCATGACGCGCTGAAGTCCGGGCATCTCGCGGGCGCCGCGCTCGACGTCTTCGAGACGGAGCCGGCGACCGACAGCCCGCTCTTCGGCCTCGAGAACGTGGTCTGCACGCCGCATCTCGGCGCGGCGACCGCGGAGGCGCAGGAGAACGTGGCGCTGCAGGTGGCCGACCAGATGGCGGACTACCTGCTGACCGGCGCGGTCTCCAACGCCATCAACATGCCCTCCGTCACCGCCGAGGAGGCGCCGCGCCTGAAGCCCTACATGGCGCTGGCGCAGCTCCTCGGCGCCATGGCCGGGCAGCTCACCGCGGCGCGGGGCGGCGTCATCAAGGCGATCCGCGTGGAGTACGAGGGCCATGTCGCCGAGCTGAACCGCCGACCGCTGACGGCCGCGGCCTTGGCCGGCACCCTCGCGCCGCTGATGGGCGCGGTGAACATGGTCAATGCGCCCGTGGTGGCGAAGGAGCGGGGGATCGAGGTCGCCGAGACGGTGCACGAGCGCCGCGGCGACTATGCCTCCCTGCTGCGGGTCACCATGGTGACCGACCGCGACGAGAAGAGCGTCGCCGGCACGCTGGTGGGCGAGGCGCGGCCACGCCTCGTCGAGATCAAGGGCATCGCGGTCGAGGCCGATTTCGCCCCGGACATGCTCTACGTCACCAACCAGGACCGCCCCGGCTTCATCGGCCGCTTCGGCATGGTGCTGGCGAATGCCGGCATCAACATCGCCACCTTCCACCTCGGCCGCGCGACGCAGGGCGGGGATGCGATCTGCCTCGTCAGCCTGGACGGGCCGATCCCCGAGGCGGTGCTGGCCGAGGTGCGGTCCCTGCCGCTGGTGGTGCAGGCGACGCCGCTGCGCTTCTGAGCGTCACGGCCTCGTGACGGCTTCCCTCTCCCGCCCGGTGCAGAGTCCCGGGCGGGAGAGGAGGGTCCGATGTCCGAGAGCACCGAAGGCTTCCGCGCCACCAACCGCATCTTCGAGGAGGAGGTGGTCGGCCGCGGCGACTTCGCCTCCCTCGCGCGGGTCTATACCGAGAAGGCGCGGCTGCTGTCCCCGGGCGTGCCGCTGATCACCGGCATCCCCGGCATTGCCGCGTTCTGGCAGGGCGCGGCAGCGGCGCTCGGCGTGACAGCGATCCGGCTGCACACGCTGGAACTCGCCGTCACCGGCGACACCGCGCAGGAGCTGGGCCGGGCCGAGATCTTCACCCGGTCCGGCGGCGGCAGCCCCGCCCATGCCAAGTATGTCGTCCTCTGGAAGCGGGAGGGCGGCGCCTGGAAATGGGACGTGGACTGCTGGAACATGGACGCCTGACGGTCCGTCCGGGGGCGGGGAGGGTGGGCTCAGCGCCCCTGGAAGACCGGCGGCCGCTTCTCGACGAAGGCCTTCAGTGCCTCCCTGTGGTCCTCGGTGTCGCGGCAGCGGGTCATGCCGAAGGCCTCGACATCCAGCGCCTCGGCCAGCGTGCCCTGCTCCGCCACCTGCATGTTGCGCTTCATATGGTGCCAGGCGACGCGCGGGCCGGCGGCGAGCTGCCTGGCCAGCGCCATGGTCGTCGCCTGCAGCTCGGCATCCTCGACCAGCCGGTTCAGCAGGCCGAGGCGATGCATCTCGGCGGAATCGATCACCTCCGCGGTGAAGTAGAGCTCCCGCGCCTTGGCCGGGCCCACCAGCCGGTTCAGGAACCAATGGCCGCCGAAATCGCCCGAGAAGCCCATGCGCGCGAAGGCCGTGCCCATGCGCGCGCTCCGGCCCCCGATGCGCATGTCGCAGGCCAGCATCATCGACATCCCCGCGCCGGCGGCGACGCCATTGACCATGGCGATGGTGGGCTTGGGCATCTCGTGCAGCAGGCGGGAGGCCTCCATGCGGGCGCGGAGCGACATCTGCGCCTGCTCCCGCGTGCCCTCCAGGATCGGCCGCTCCCCGGTCGCGCGCGACTTCATGTCGCCGCCCGCCGAGAAGCCGCGGCCCGCCCCGGTCAGCACCACGCAGCCCACCGACATGTCGGCGGCGATGCGGGTGAGCGCGGCCAGCATCTCGTCGAGCAGCGTGCCGCCCAGCGCGTTCAGGCTGTCCGGCCGGTTCATGGTGAGCAGGGCGACGCCCTCCTCCTCGGTGACGATCAGGTCGCCTGCCATCGTTCCCTCCTGCTTCTGCGGTCTGGCGCAGCCTATACCGGCGGCGCAGAATAGCCACCTAGCCGTCGCGCACCGGCAATGACGCGGCGGGAGGAGGAGAGACCGACCCATGAAGGTAGCCGTCCTGCATGCGCCGAACGAGCCCCTGACCATCGAGGAGGTCACGCTGCAGAAGCCCAAGGCGCGGGAGGTGCTGGTGCGCACCGCCTATGCCGGGCTCTGCCACTCCGACCTGCACTTCATCGAGGGGCTCTATCCCCATCCGCTGCCGACCGTCCCCGGCCATGAGGTCGCGGGCGTGGTGGAGGCGGTCGGCGCCGACGTCACCTATCTGCAGCCGGGCGACCACGTGATCGGCTGCCTCTCCGTCTTCTGCGGCGCCTGCCAGCAATGCACGGCCGGCCGCACGGTGCTCTGCGAGAACACCGAGGTGAAGATGGTGCCCGGCCAGTCCCGCCGCCTCGCCTGGAAGGGCGGGGAGGTGATGCACCAGTTCCTGAACCTCTCGGCCTTCGCCGAGCAGTTGCTGGTGCACGAGAATGCGCTGGTGAAGATCGACCGCGACATCCCGCTCGACCGCGCGACGCTGGTCGGCTGCGGCGTCATCACCGGCGTCGGCGCCGTCATCAACACCGCCCGCATCCCGGCCGGCGCGACCGTCGCGGTCATCGGCTGCGGCGGCGTCGGGCTCTCGGCCGTCAATGGCGCGGCGCTCGCCGGCGCCTCGCGCATCATCGCCCTCGACACCCTGCCGGAGAAGCTCGAGGTGGCGCGCGAGATGGGCGCGACCGACACCATCCTGGTCGGCAACGACGACCCGGTGCAGGCAGTGAAGGACCTGACCGGCGGCGGCGTGGAATACAGCTTCGAATGCCTCGGCCTGAAGGTCACGGCCGAGCAGAGCTTCGCCATGCTGAAGCCAGGCGGGACGGCCACCATCGTCGGCATGGTGCCCTTCGGCCAGAAGATCGAGCTGCACGGCTTCGACTTCCTGCGGGAGCGGCGGATCCAGGGCTCCTCGATGGGCTCCAACCACTTCCGCACGGACATGCCGCGGCTGCTGACCATGTGGCAGCAGGGCAGGCTGAAGCTCGACCACCTCATCAGCGCGAAGATCAAGTTGTCCGAGATCAACGATGGCTTCAGGCGCCTCAAGGGCGGTCATGTGGTGCGGCAGTTGATCGAATTCGGCTGAGGCGCCGGACGGTCCGGCCTTGCGCCGCGCAGGGCCGGTCCAGGTCGCCGGGGCGATCCGCCCTATCGGCGCCGGTCCAGCCGGTCCATCTCGGACGCGACCATGCCCGCGGCCTCGGCGGTGCGCGGCAGGCGCGGCATGGCGTTCAGCTTCGCCAGCATCGCCTGCGGGCCGGCGGGGAAGGCGGGGACGGACAGCGCCGCCTCGGCCCGCGCCCGGCTGCCCTCGCGCAGCGCCGCGCCGGCGCGGCGCATCGCCTCGATCACCACCTGCGGGTCGGCACCGGCGGGGATGCCGAGATAGCCGCGCATCTCGGTGCGGGCGACCTGCAGGGTCTGCAGCACGGCCGGATTGACCTCCGGCGCCCAGCGCGGGTTGGTCGCCAACTCGCTGGTCAGGAATTCGAGCTGCTCCACCGCGACGGCGGCCTCCGCCGGCTGTCCGGCCCAGCGGCCGGTATTGCCCAGGTTCCGCGGGGCAAAGAGCGCCGCGCCGCGCACCGGGTCGCCGATGCCGCCGAGGTAGTTCGCCGTGGGATCGACCGTGCAACCCGCGAGGCCGAGGACCAGCACCGCCATCACCCCGTGCCTCGGCCGCATGCCGCGCCTCCGCCTCACCGGCCCTGAGCCATAGTCACGAAACGCTGAGCCAACAAGCCGCCGGAAGCGCAGGGGCGAAACGGGCGTTGCCACGGGACCGGAACGCAACGGAAGGCAACCATGCGCGGCATCCTCCTCTGGCTCCTCGGCCTGCCCATCCCGATCATCATCCTGCTCTATCTGTTCCACGTCATCTGAACAGAACCGGCGCCGATCGATTGAGCGGCGCAACCTGTTCTCCTCCATGACGCGTCGGGCTGGCCGGCAGACATCAGGACCCCTGCCGGCCGGCGGCGCGGAGCGATCTGCGCCGCACGCCCCTGAGCAAATCCCTTCGGCTTTGCGCTGCAATAAAACCCTGAGCAGGCTTTCGCTTCAAAGGGCTGGGCCGCAGGAAGTGTGGCCCAACCCGCGAAAGCCTGCTTAGCCTGACGGCGACGCGCCGCACCGTCCAGTCGCTTGCCTGAGCGGCCGCATCCAGGCAGCGCCTGCTCCCACCCTCGCATCGGCCGGCAGCGGCAAACCACCCAACGAAAAAGGGGCGCCTCGCGGCGCCCCTTCCCGTATCGGCCTTCGTCGGGTGTGCCGCGCCTCAGCGCAGCACGATCTCGACGCGGCGGTTCTGCGGCTCGCGCACGCCGTCGGCGGTCGGCACCAGCGGGCGGCTCTCGCCGAAGGCGGTCACGCTGATGTCGTTGCGCGAGACGCCGCGCGACACCAGCTCGGCCGCCACCGCATCGGCGCGGCGCTGCGACAGGCGCTGGTTGTACTGCGGCGTGCCGGAGCGGTCGGCATGGCCGGCCACCTCGATCCGCGTGGAGGCGACGCGGCGGGCATTGTCCGCGGCCTCGCCGATGATCTCCCGGGCGCGGGCGGTCAGGTCGGCGCGGTCCCAGTCGAAGAAGACCAGGTAGGTGCGCGCCGGGGCGGGCGCCGCGGCGGGGGCCGGGGCGGCGACCGGCGGCGGCGGCGGCGGCGGCTGGAACAGCGCGTAGCGCAGGCCCAGCATGACCGAGTGGTGGTAGTTGTCGCTCTCCACCTGGCCGGCCGCGATCGGCACGTTGTTCGGCGCGCGGACAATCGTGTTCAGTTCCGGCTGCAACGTGCCGAAGAAGCGGTACTCGGCAGTCAGCGTCAGGCCAGTCACGCCTAGCCAGGTGAGGGGCGTGGCGACGCCGACGATGGCCTGATAGGCGAACTGGGCGTCGGTGTCGTTGGCGAAGATCGTTGCGCCATTGGTGCCCGGGTTGTTGCTCACGCCCCGGATGTTGCGCCACTCCGTCCAGGCATAACCGGCGCCGATGCCGACATAGGGCTGGAAGATGGACTGGCCGAGGCCGAAATTGGCAAAGTCGAAATCGTAGAAGACGTTAACCATCGCGCCGTAGACGCGCTGGAATCCGCCGGTCCGGCCGACCGGCGAAAGGCCGAAGCCACCAACGCTGAGGCTGCGAATGCTGTCTACTTCGTTCTCGCGGTAGTTGCCCTCGATCTCGGCCCGGAAGCCGTTGCCGAAGCCCCAGCCGATGCTGCCGACGCCGCCCCAGCCGAAGTCGAAATTCGCTTTGCCGACATTGTTGCGAGTCGCATCGCGGGTCAGGCCGAAATTGCCGCTGCTGATATCCGCGGTCCGGCCGGACACGTCGAATTTCGAGGGGTTGTTCACCCAGTTCCCACCGGCGCCGACGCCGATGTAGAGGCCGGTGACGGGCTGCGCGCTGGCTGCCGCCGGGACCGCCAGAATGGTCGCTGCCAGCAGCGCCTTCTTCAGACTCATGACCTGTTCTCTCCGTCCTGGATGCGTGTGCCGCGGGACCCGCTCGGTTCGGGGGCGACACGCGCTCATTCGCCAAAAGAAATCCCGGGCCGCCGGTTCAGTGGGAGCGATGCAAGCGCTGACGCTGTTGCCCGCATGCCACAATCCTCGGGCGTCCCGTGCCGGTCGCGAGCCGGCGCCCCGCAGGGCGTCGCGGCCGCGCGGACCGGCCTGCCCGGGGCCAGGGGCTGCGGCATCCTGCCGGCCGAGCGCCATCGGGCATTGGCGGTAGAGCAGATCGGGGCATCGGCGGCGCGCCACGGCTGCGAGAGCGGGGCCATGGCGGCGCAACGAGGCGGGGCTTGTGGCCGCCGGGCAACCACGCTTCCGGGAAAGTAACAGCAACGCGATCCGGCCGCCGCAAGCTTGTCGGCCCCGCTTCCCCACAAGGTGAAGGCGCGTCCGCGTCAATCCCGGCGGAGTCGTCCCAATACAGAAAGGGGCGCCTCGCGGCGCCCCTTCCCAACCTCCCGAGAGGGCCTCCGCTCAGCGCAGGACGATCTCGACGCGGCGGTTCTGCGGCTCGCGCACGCCGTCGGCGGTCGGCACCAGCGGGCGGCTCTCGCCATAGGCGGTGACGGTGATCTCGTTCCGGCTGATGCCCTGGCGGACCAGCTCGGCGGCGACGTTGTCGGCGCGGCGCTGCGACAGGCGCTGGTTGTACTGCGGCGTGCCGGAGCGGTCGGCATGGCCGGCCACCTCGATCCGCGTCGAGGAGACACGGCGGCTGTTCTGCGCCGCCTCGGTGATGATCTCCCGCGCGCGGGCGGTCAGGTCGGCGCGGTCCCAGTCGAAGAAGACCAGGTAGGTGCGCGCCGCGGCCGGCGGGGCGACCGGGGCGACGACCGGGGCGGCCGGCGGCGGCGCCGGCGAGTAGAAGGCGTAGCGGATGCCGACCAGGGCCGAGTAGTTGTCGTTGCTCGGCTTCCAGTTCACACGCTGCGACACGGTCGGGGTGACGCGCGAGGCGTCCTTGAAGCTCGGATCCGTGGTGCCGTAGTACCGGCCCTCGAGCGTGAAGGCGAGGTTGGGCGTGAGCTGGTAGGCGATGCCGGCGATGCCCTGATAGGCGAGCTCGCCCTCCGTCTGGGTGGAGGGGAAGCCGATTCGCGCACCCTTGCGGATCTGGTTCCAGCCATAGCCGACGCCGGCGCCGATATAGGGCACGACCGGCCAGCCGAAGTTGAAGTCGTACAGCACGTTGACCATCGCGGCGTAGTTCTCGAGGTAGCCGCTGCCGGCGGTGCCGACGATGCCCGGGACCTTGTACTTGCGGACGTCGTTGGTGCGGTAATTGCCCTCGACCTCGGCGCGCAGGCCATTGCCGAAGCCCCAGCCGATGCTGGCGACCGCGGCCCAGCCCGGCTCGGTGATCGCAGTCGCCTTGCCGCCCACCGTGGTGCCGGGCAGGCCGAGGGTGGAAATGGTGCTGCGGGAATAATTGCCGTCCGCGTCATCGCGGAAATTCACGCCGGCCCCGGCGCCGACATACAGGCCGGTGACCGGCTGCGCCTGCGCGGCCACCGGCAGCGCCAGCACGGTGGCGGCCAGAAGGGCCTTCCTGAAGGTCATAATCGTCTCTCCTCGCTTCGGCGGCGGTCGTTCTGCGTCGCAGTGCCAGTGCGGCAGGCGGACAGGACGATGCGAGGGCGGACGCTAACATCGCATATCGTATAATGGCAGACGACCCGAACCATTCGCAGGCCATTGTGGCTGCCAGGCCACAGACCGGGATGGCAAATCCGTCACACCGCGCCCGTGGCGCGATGTGGCGAGCGCCGCCTCCAAACGAAAAGGGGCGCCTCGCGGCGCCCCTTCCCAAAGCTCCCGGGAAGGCCTGCGCTCAGCGCAGGACGATCTCGACGCGGCGGTTCTGCGGCTCGCGCACGCCGTCGGCGGTCGGCACCAGCGGCCGGCTCTCGCCATAGGCCGTGACGGCGATCTCGTTGCGCGCGATGCCCTGGCGGACCAGTTCGGCGGCGACGGTATCGGCGCGGCGCTGCGACAGGCGCTGGTTGTACTGCGGCGTGCCGGAGCGGTCGGCATGGCCGGCCACCTCGATGCGCGTCGTCTGGGTGCGCTTCGCGTTCTGCGCCGCCTCGGCGATGATCTGCCGGGCGCGGTCGGTCAGGTCGGCGCGGTCCCAGTCGAAGAAGACCAGGTAGGTGCGGGCGGCGGCCGGCGGCGCCACCGGGGCGACCACCGGCGCGGCCGGCGCGGCCGCGGGCGCGTTGAAGGCGTAGCGGACGCCGAGCAGGACCGAGTGGTTGTAGTTCGTCGGCTCGATCTTGCCGGAGGCCAGCACGCGGCCATTGGCGGCGCCGCTGCGCACCTCGGCATCGAGCTTCGGATCGAGCGTGCCGTAGAAGCGGTACTCGGCGGTCAGGGTCAGGCCCGCACCCAGGTTGTAGCCGACGCCGGCGATGCCCTGGTAGGCGAAGTTGCCGGCCGTGTCGGTGGAGGTCGTGGTCAGCGCGCCGGTGGTGGCGCGGATCTTGTGCGACTCGACCCAGCCATAGCCGGCACCCACGCCGAGATAGGGGGTGATCGGCGAGCCGGTCTGGATGTCGTACACGGCGTTGACCATCACGCCGTAGTTCAGCACCGAGCCCGCGGTGTCGGAGGCGCGCACGCCGCCGATCGTCGAGCGCCGCAGGTCGTTGGAGCGGTAGTTGCCCTCGAGCTCGGCGCGGAGGCCATTGCCGAAGCCCCAGCCGAGCGCGCCCAGGCCGACCGCGCCGACATCCTTGTACTTCAGCTTCAGGCCGCTGTCGGTCGACTCCTGATGGTAGTTCAGGCCGGCGCCGGCACCGACATAGAGGCCCGACACGGGCTGCGCCTGGGCGGCCACCGGCAGCGCCAGAACCGTCGCGGCCAGAAGGGCCTTGCGGAGGGTCATCCTCGTCTCTCCTCGATCCTTAGAGGCAATTCCGTCGCACCGCCGTCCGCACATCACGCGCGATCAGCGAAGCGTCACGGCGTAGTATCACCCCATGGGCGAGAAGGGCAGGGTTGCCGGACCATTTGCGCATCGATGTGGCGCGAATGTCACGACTGCCGATGGCAAATCGGTCACAGTCCGAAACCCGGCGATACGGAGCAGCGGCAGGCGGTCCGGTCGCGCTCGCGGGCCGTCAGCGGCCGAAGAAGTCCGCCGGATCCTCGAGCCCGGCAAGGCCGCCCAGCGGCAGCAGCCGGTTGGCATGGCCGATCTTGCGGCCCGGCCGCGCTTCGTCCTTGCCATAGAGATGCGGCACCACGCCGGGCTGCTCCAGCAGCCCCGGCCAGCGCGCCATGCCCTCGGGCCCGACCAGGTTCAGCATAACAACATCGTGATGTTGCGCGGGGTCGGCCAGGGGCAGGCCGGCGACGGCGCGCACATGCTGCTCGAACTGGCTGGCGGCGCAGCCATCCATGGTCCAGTGGCCGGAATTGTGCGGCCGCGGCGCGATCTCGTTGCCGAGCAGCCGGCCGTCCGGCAGCAGGAACAGCTCGAGCGCCAGCACGCCGATGAGGCCGAGCGACTCGGCGACCGCCGCGGCATGCCGGCGCGCCGCCGCCGCGATCTCCGGCGCGACGCGCGCCGGGGCGATGCTGAGGTCGAGGATGTGGTCGCGGTGCCGGTTCTCCACCGCGTCATAGACCGCCGAGGCGCCGTCCGCCCCGCGCGCGGCGATGCCGGAAAGCTCCGCCACGAAGGGCACGAAGGCTTCCAGGATCAGCGGCTTCGGCGAGAGTTGGGCGAAGGCGGCGGCCGCGTCCTCCGGCCGGCGCAGGACGGCCTGGCCGCGCCCGTCATAGCCGAGGCGGGTGGTCTTCAGCACCGCCGGCAGGCCGATCGCGGCGATGGCGGCCGCGAGGTCCGACTCGTCGTGCACCGCCCGCCAGGGGGCGACGGGGACGCCGGCGCGCTCGAGGAAAGCCTTCTCCCGCAGCCGGTCCTGGCAGATCCGCAGCACCTCGACGCCGGGGCGGCAGGGGGCGAGGGGTTCGAGCGCCGCCAGCGTCTCGGCCGGGACATTCTCAAACTCGAAGGTCACCACATCGACCGCCGCGGCGAAGCGGCCGAGCGCCGCCGCGTCCTCGTAGGGCGCGACGGTCGCGGCGGCGGCGACCTGCATGCCGGGGCTGTCGGCCTCCGGCGCATAGACATGGCAGCGATAGCCGAGCCGCGCCGCCGCCAGCGCCGACATCCGGCCGAGCTGGCCGCCGCCGAGAATGCCGATGGTCGCGCCGGGGGGGAGGGGAAAGCGGTCCGCGAAAGCGTCGCTCACGCCGGCGTCTCCGGCACGCCCTCGGTCTGCGCCGCGCGCCAGGCATCGAGGCGGCGCGCGAGGTCGGGGTCCGACAGCGCCAGGATCGCGGCCGCCAGCAGCCCGGCATTGATCGCGCCGGCGCGCCCGATGGCGAGCGTCCCGACCGGCACGCCGCCCGGCATCTGCACGATGGAGAGCAGGGAATCCATGCCCTTCAAGGCGTGGCTCTCGACCGGCACGCCGAGCACCGGCAGCGGCGTCATCGCCGCCGCCATGCCGGGCAGATGGGCCGCGCCGCCAGCGCCGGCGATGATGACCCGGAGCCCCCGCCCGCGCGCCGTCCGGGCATAGTCATGCAGGCGGTCCGGCGTGCGGTGGGCGGAGACCACCTTCGTCTCGTGCGGCACGCCGAGCCGCTCCAGCGTCTCGGCGGCATGGCGCATCGTCTCCCAGTCGGAGCGGCTGCCCATGATGACGCCGACGAGCGGCGCCGGCCCTGTGGGGGTCATGTTCCGTGACGTACCTAGGCAATGATGTCGGGGAGCAGCCGGCTCTCGAGCCAGGCGATCTCGTCCTTGATCTTCAGCTTGCGCTTCTTCAGCCGCTGCACCTGGAGCTGGTCGGTCAGGCTGTCCGACAGCCGGGCGATGACCGTGTCCAGGTCGCGATGCTCGCTCCGCATCTCATGGAGCCGGCGCAGCAGGGATTCGCGATCATCGAGCATGGGGATATGCACTCGGACGTGAAACAGGGATGCAATCCCTCGCGGGCCGCCATTACCATGCCCCTGTGCGGGCGCAACAGCATGGCCTGCCGGCCGGCTGTCCCCCGTGCACCACAGGGTCAAAGGGAGAATGCCGAATGAACACTTCGCCGAGACTCCGCTCCCTCGAGGAGCGGCATGCGGTGCTTGACCGGCAGATCGGCGAAGAGGACGCGCGGCCAAGGCCGGACGAGGGGGAACTCCAAAGGCTGAAACGCGAGAAGCTGCGGGTGAAGGAGGAGATGGAGCGCCTGCGGCGGGAGGGCTGACGCGTCCTTCGAACCCTCCCCCGGTCCTGCCGGGGGAGGACCAACCCGGCCTGCGCGCCGGGCCGTTCAGGCCTCCGGGCCTCGCGGCGTCCAGATCGCCCGGCCGCTCAGGCCACCGTCTCCTCGGCATCCGAGAGCGGTACCGGCGGCAGGTGCGCCGGGCGCTCCCCGGCCGCGGCGACCGCGGCATTCAGGTCGGACTGCGTGCAGAGGCCGAGGATCACCGGATCGCGCGGCTTGATGTTGGCGCTGTTCCAGTGCGTCCGGTCGCGCACCTTGGCGATCGTCTCCTTGGTGGTGCCGAGCAGCTTGCCCACCGCGGCATCCGACATGTGGGGATAGTGCCGCAGCACCCAGGCGATGGCGTCCGGGCGGTCGTTGCGCTTGGAGACGGGGGTGTACTTGGCGCCCTTGCCGCGCGTCTTCGGCACCGGCAGGGCGTTCTGCGCCATCTGCAGCCGGGCGGTCGGGTCCGCCTCGCAGCGGGCGATCTCCTCCCGCGACAACTGGCCGTTCAGCACGGGATCGTAGCCGATGATCCCCTGCGCCACCTCGCCATCGGCGATCGCCTGCACCTCCAGCGGGTGCATGCCGACGAAATCCGCGACCTGGTCGAAAGTCAGGGACGTCTTCTCGATCAGCCACACGGCGGTGGCCTTCGGCATCAATGGCTGGGTCATGGGGCGTAACCTTCTGGGCGGAGCCGGGGGACAACCGGGCATCCCCGCCGCGGCATCCCCCGCGATATAGAGTTGGCCCCCCGCAGGGTCAAAGCCCGGACGAGATGGGAGAAAGCGATGATGGAGGAGGATGCGCCGAGGCCCGCCACCGGCTTCGTGCCGGCGAAGCTGGATGGCTGGGGAGTTGAGGAACTGAAGCATTACATCGCGCGGCTGCAGGCGGAGATCGCCCGGGCCGAGGCGGCGATCGCGCGGCTGCAGGCGCATCGCGGCGCCGCCGAGGCGCTGTTCCGGCGGCCCGGCGAGGGGTGAGGGCCGGGCCGCCGGCCCGTCCTCAGGCCGCGCGGATGGCGCCGAGGAAGGCGTCGACCTTGCGGTTCAGCGCCCCGGCCTCGCGGGCGAGGTCGCCGGAGGCGGCGCGGAGCTGCGCCGCCGCCGCGCCGGTGCGGTCCGCCCCCTGGGTCACGCCGGCGGTATGCTGCGTCACCTCGCGGGTGCCCGCGGCGGCCTCGGTCACCGCGTGACCGATCTCGCGCGTGGCGGCGGACTGCGCCTCCGTCGCCGCGGCCACCTGCGCCGTGATGCCGTTCAGCTCGTCGATGGTGCGGGCGATGCCGCCGATCGCGCCCACGGCCTGCTCGGTCTCGGCCTGCATGGCGGCGATCTGGGCGCCGATCTGCTCCGCGCCTGCGCCGTCTGCTCGGCAAGGCTCTTCACCTCCGTCGCCACCACCGCGAAGCCCTTGCCGGCCTCGCCCGCCCGCGCCGCCTCGATCGTCGCATTCAGGGCGAGGAGGTTGGTCCGGCCGGCGATGTCGGCGATCATCCGGACCACCTCGCCGATGCCCTGCGCCGCGGCGGAGAGCGCCTGCACCGCGCTGTTGGTGGAGCGCGCCCCCTCGGCCGCGCGATGCGCCGCGGCGGCGCTGCCATTGACCTGCTGCGAGATGCCGTTGACCGAGGCCAGCAGCGCCTCCGTCGAGTCCGCGACGCGCTGGACGTTCACGCTCGCCTGGTCCGCCGCCGCGGCGACCGCCGAGGCCCGGCTCCGGCCCTGCTGCGCCGTCGCCTCCATCTCGCCGGCGGTGGCATCGAGCGCGCCGGCCGCCGTCGTCACGCTCCGCAGCGCCGCCGCCGCTTCCTCCTCGAAGCCGCGCACCAGCGCCTCCAGCCGCTCGGCCCGCGCCGCGCGGGCGCCGGCCTCGGCGAGCTGCGCCGCCGCCATCGCCTCCCGCTCCGCCGCCGCGGCGCGCAGCTTCTCGACCGCCGCGGCCATGCCGCCGAGCTCGTCCTGCCGCGCGCGCCCCGGCACGGCGAGGTCGAGCGCGCCGGCCGCGATGCGTTCCGTCGTCCCGGTGAGATGCCGCAGCGGCGAGACGATGCGCCGCATCAGCGCCACCACCGACCCGATGCCGAGGCCGAGCGCCGCGACGACGAGCGCCAGGGCCATGGCCAGGCCGTGCGAGGCGGAGCGCGCGGCGCGGGCGCTTTCGGCCAGCGCATCGTCCAGCGCCGCGTCGCGCAGCGCCAGGATCTCGGACTGCATCGGCACGCTCCAGGCCCGGTACTCGGACAGCGACTCCGGCCAGGCCGGGGCCGCGGCGCCCTCGCCGGCCGCGGCGCGGGCGCGGCCGATGTCGACCATGCGCTGCCAGCGCGGCTCGTGCTGCCGCTCGAAGCCCTCCCGCAACTGCCTGATCGCCGCGAGGACGCCGGGCGTGGCGGCGCCCGTCTCGACCAGCCTCTGGGCATTCCCCCAGGCCTGGGCGAGGCGGCCGGTGAGCCGATCCGCCGCCACGACCTGCGCCATCGGGACGCTGCGGCCGCCGATCCAGGCATTGATCATCAGGTTCCGCTGGCCCGTCTGGTCGCGCATGTCCATGGCCTGGGCCGCCACCTCGACGAGGCCGGCGGCCAGCGGGCTGCCGCCCGCGATGTGCCGCGTCGCCTCCTGCACCAGGCCGCCGAGGCTGGCGGACTGCGCGGCCCGCAGGGTGATGATCCCCGGGGCGAAGCCGGGATCCCGCTCGGGCAGGGGCCGCGCGACGAGGGTGGCAAGTTGCTCGCGCAGCCGGGCGATCGCGGCCCTGGCCTCGGCGGGCGGGCGCGCGTCGAGGCCGGCGCCGAGGGCGCTGCGTCGGGCCGCCTCCAGCAGCGCATCGGTCCGCTCGCGCATGGTGGCGAGGATGGCGTTGTCGGGCGCCGCCACCAGGGCCGAGGTGGTGATCTGGCCGAGTTCGAGGACGAAGGCGGTGCGGGCGCGCTGCACGTCGCTGATGACCTGCGTAGCGGCTCCGGCCTCGGTGGCGCCGCGCCACGCCGCCCACTCCCGGGCCGACATCCAGCCGGAGGCGAGAAGGCCGGGGATGGAGACGGCAGCGAAGCCGAGCAGGAAGGTGGTGCGGATGCGCATTATTTGGCATGCCTAATGGTTAGGCTGCGACCATCTCGTTAATCCGTTGCCGAAGCCTTGACATCGGTGCCTCCGGTCGCGGCGGCACGGCGAATGCGGAGGCCTCAGCCGGCCGGGTGGTAGGTCTCGATCCGCAATTCCCGCAGCGTCAGGTCCTGCGCGGTGCCGAGGGTCGCGATGGTGGTCAGGAACCGCGTGCGGCCGCCCTCCGGTGCCAGCATCTCCACCGGCACGACCAGCGGCGCCGCGGCGCCGAGCGGCCGGTTGCGCAGCAGCGCCGCGACGCCGGGCTGGGCCAGCGCCTCCTCGATCGGCGGGCGGCGGGCCGGGTCGGCGCTGGGCAGCCGCGCCTCGCGCTGCACCCGCTCCAGCAGGGCGCGGGCGACCTCGGGCCAATTGCCGATGATCCGCCGGGCGCCTGCGGGATGGCAGAGCAGCCGCAGCAGGTTCGGCCGCGGCGCCGGCAGCAGGGCGAGGCGGGGCAGGGGTCCGGGGCCGACCTCCGGCTCCGCCCCTCCGGCCAGGCAGGCGTCGAGCGCCGGGCCATAGGCCGCGTTCACCATGACGATGTCCCAGGCGGCATCGAAGGCGACCGCCGGCAGCGGGTCGTGCCGCGCCAGGATCAGCCGCAGCGCCGCCAGCACCTCGGCCATGGCGGGCGCCTCCAGCGGCGTCTCCCGGTGCGCCGGGGCATGGCCGGCGGCGAGCAGCACGCGGTCGGCCTCCCGCGGCGGGACGCCCAGCACCTCGCAGAGCCGCAGCACGAGGCCGGGGCTCGGCCGGGCACGGCCGGTCTCGACGAAGCTGAGATGGCGGGTGGAGATGCCGGCCTCGAGCGCCAGGTCCATCTGGCTGAGGCGCCGGGCGCGGCGGGCGGTGGCGAGCAGGGCGCCGGCGCCGGCCGGGCCCGCGGGCAGGGCAGGGCTGAGGAGACCGTCCATGCCGCCAGGGTCGCGCGGCCGGCGCGCGAAATCCATGACCTCGGAGGTCATGGAACCGCGGAGCGGGTCGCGCACATGGCAAAGGCCGGCGGGGATGCCCCGCCGGCCCTCATTCGGGATCCGTCCCGTCCGCACACATGGCCGGCCGATTCAGACCTTCGCGCCATCCGGCGCTTCGGTCATCGGGCCGCGCAGGTGGCGGGCCGATTCGGACCTCCGCGCCTTGCGGCGCTGCGGTCATCGGGCCGCGCAGATGGCGGTCCGGTTCAGACCTCCGCGCCCTGCGGCGCTGCGGTCACCGGGCCGCTCAGGCGGCCTGGGCCTGCGCGCCCTGCTCGTTCGCGGTGATCTGCGGCTGCGCCTGCGGGCGGCCGGCCTGCACCGGGATCTGGCGGGGCTTCAGGGCCTCCGGCACCACGCGCTTCAGGGCAAGCTGCAGCAGGCCGTTCTCCAGCGTCGCGCCCTCGACCACGATGTGGTCGGCGAGGACGAAGCGGCGCTCGAAGGCGCGGCCGGCGATGCCACGATAGAGGAAGCTGCGGCCATCCTCGGCCTGCGGGGCGCGGCCGGCGACGGTCAGCACGTTCTCCCGCGCGACCACATCGATGTCGCCCGGGCCGAAGCCGGCGACGGCCATGGTCAGGACATAGGTGTCCTCACCGGTCTTCTCGATGTTGTACGGGGGATAGCCCTGCGCGTCGGTGAGGCTGCGGGCGCTCTCGAGCTGGCGGGCCAGCCGGTCGAAGCCGATGGCGGTGCGGAAGAGCGGAGAGAAATCGATGGCGTTCACGTCGAACCTCCTTGAGGAAGCAAGGTCGATAGGCGCTTGCGATCCCCGACCCGGAGACGGCCCCGTGCGGGCGCCGCGGAAGGCTGGGAACCACGCCCGAGGCCCCGTCAGGGCGCCTCGGACGCTCCGAAAATAGAAAACGCCGCCCCCCGGTTCAAGGGGGCGGCGCTGCGAAAAATCCCGAGGCGGACGAGCGGCTTACTTCTTCCGCATGCCGATGCCGGCGAACTTCTTGTTGAACTTCGCCACCTGCCCGCCGGTGTCGATCACGCGCTGCACGCCGGTCCAGGCCGGGTGGGATTTCGGGTCGATGTCGAGGCGGATGGTGTCGCCCTCCTTGCCGGTGCAGGACCGGGTCTTGAAGGTCGTCCCATCGGTCATGACGATGTTGATCTCGTGGTAGTCGGGATGGATGTCCGGCTTCATGGCGCGCTCGTGCAGCTTGGCGCAGCCGATACCGACCGGCCGCGGGAAGCGGGGGCTATAGGCGCAAGGCGGGGCCGGACGCAACCTTCCCGGCGGGTACCGGGGCCGGGATGCCGCTCTCAGCCATGCAGCACCGCCCCCTTGGTCGCCTTGTCCAGGTCGCGCCGCGGCCCCCGCAGGCCGAGCCCGACCAGGTCCGGCGCCTCGGCCGGCTCTTCCCGGAAGGCGGCGCGGTTCGCGGCGTCGTGGCCGGTCGAGAACATGGCGCGGACATAGGCCGCCCGGGTCAGCCCGCGCTCGATCGCCTGTCCCCAGGCGCGCCGCAGCACCTCCGGCGGGGCGGCGAAGACGAGGATCGGCTGGCCGAGCAGCCGGGCATGCCGGCGGCCGAGGGCATCCTCGTAGGGCTCGCCCAGCGCGTCCGGCGCCTCGGCGGCGATGCCGGTGGCGAGGAAGGCCGTGACGTTCAGCTTCTGCCAGACCGCGAGGTCGTCGAGGACCAGGATGGCCACCTTGGTGTCGAACATGCCGTGCCGCCTCCCCGGGATGGACGGCGCGAGTTCAGCCGGCCGCGCGGGCCCCGTCTGGAACGCCCGTGCAGCGCGCGGCATAGGCGGCCGGGGTGAGGCCATAGGCGCGGCGGAACCAGCGGCCGAGATGGCTCTGGTCGGCGAAGCCGAGCTCCGCCGCGACCGCCGCCGGCCGGCCGCCGCGGGCGAGGCGCCGGCGCGCCTCGACCAGCCGGATCTGCACGAGATAGGCATGCGGCGACAGGCCATAGGCGGCGCGGAAGGCGCGGGCGAGGCGGAAGCGGTCGGCGGCGCCGGCGGCGCGCGCCAGGGCATCGGCGCCGATCTCCTCCGTCATCAGGTCGTGCAGCACGGCGCGGGCCCGCCGCGCCAGCGCGGCATCGCCCCGCGCCGGCTCTCGCTGCGGGCGGCCGAGCTGCGGCCGCAGCGCCTCGACCACCGCATCGAGCGCCGCGTCATGCGCCAGGCGCCCCTCCGGCGCGGCCTGGCTGCGGAGGGCGCGGCGGATGGCCTGCGCGAGCCGCGGATCCTCGACGAGCGTCGTGCGGAAGCCCGGATCGCCGGCCGGCCCCGGCCCGAGCTGCGCCCGCAGCCAGGGCTGCGGCAGGTAGAGCATGCCATAGGCGAAGCCGGCGGCGTCGTCGGCCTCGCCGTCATGCACCTCCTCGGGTTCCAGCAGGATGACGCGGCCCGGGGTGCTGCGCCAGCGCCGGCCGCGGCAGCGGAAGGCCTGCACGCCGTGATGGGTGACGCCGACCAGCCAGTCCTCGTGCCGGTGGGGATCATAGGCATGGCCGGGGAAAAAGGCCTCGATGGTCTCGATCCCCGTGGCGGGGTCGCGGTGGAGGCGGATCCGTCGCTCGCCGGGCATGCCGCCATTCTGCCGCGGGCGGGGCGGGATGGCGAGGCGGGGGGGCCTGCGGCAGGCCGGGGAAGGCCGGGGCGGGAAGGGCGCGATTCGGCCCTGGACGCCTTCCGTGCCGCTGGCTAGGGTGCCCGAAGCCATGCAACCCAGCGCGCTCCTCGCCGGCCTGACCCGCGGCCTTCCCGCCGCCGGGCCCGCGCGCGCCCTGCTTCCGCTCCTCCTCCTTCGACTTAGCCGCCCCTGGGCGTGACGCGCGGCTGACCGGCCGCCACCGCTCAGGGGAACCTGAGGCGCCCTCGTGCGCCTGACCGGCATTTACAGAGACGCGAAGGAACGCCCCATGGCCATCACCCACCCGAGCTTCGGCACCCTGGCCGAGGACCGCATCATCATTTTCGACACCACGCTGCGCGACGGCGAACAGTCCCCCGGCTTCTCCATGAACATCCAGGAGAAGCTGCGCATGGCGGAGGCGCTGGCCGAGCTCGGCGTCGATGTCATGGAGGCGGGCTTCCCCATCGCCTCCCCCGGCGACTTCGAGAGCGTGCAGGAGATCGCCAAGCGCTTTTCGAAGGACGGCCCGGTGGTCTGCGGCCTGGCGCGCACCTCCCCGGCCGACATCATGGCGGCGGCCGAGGCGGTGAAGCCCGCCGCCCGCAAGCGCATCCACAGCTTCGTCTCCACCTCGCCCCTGCATATGCGCGTCAAGCTGCGCATGGAGCCCGAGGCGGTGCTGGACCTGGTGACCAGCAGCGTCGCGCTCGCCCGCCAGCACACCGACGATGTCGAGTGGTCGGCCGAGGACGGCACCCGCACCGAGCCCGACTTCCTCTGCCGCTGCGTCGAAGCCGCCATCAAGGCCGGCGCCACCACCATCAACATCCCCGACACCGTCGGCTATGCGGTGCCGGAGGACATGATCCGCATCTTCACCATGCTGCGGGAGAGGGTGCCGGGCGCCGACAGGGTCGTCTTCTCCGCCCACAACCACAACGACCTGGGCCTGGCGGTGGCGAATACCCTGGCCGCCATCCGCGCCGGCGTGCGGCAGATCGAGAGCACGATCAACGGCATCGGCGAGCGCGCCGGCAATGCCAGCCTCGAGGAGGTGGTGATGGCGCTGCGCACGCGCCACGATGCCATCCCGGTGAAGAACGGCGTCACCACCGAGCGCATCCTGAAGACCAGCAAGCTGCTGGCGACCATCACCGGCTTCGACGTGCAGCCGAACAAGGCGATCGTCGGCCGGAATGCCTTCGCGCATGAATCCGGCATCCACCAGGACGGCGTGCTGAAGGACGCCTCCACCTACGAGATCATGACGCCGGAGAGCGTCGGCTGGACGACCAACTCGCTCGTGCTCGGCAAGCATTCCGGCCGGGCCGCCTTCCGCGACAAGCTGAAGGCGCTGGGCTATGGCGAGATCGGCGACAATGCCCTGAACGACGCCTTCCGCCGCTTCAAGGACCTCGCCGACCGCAAGAAGGTCGTCTACGACGAGGACGTGGCGGCGCTGGTGGATGACGAGGTCGTCCGCGGCAACGACCGGGTGAAGCTGGTCGGGCTGACGGTCGCCACTGGCCTCGGCGTGCGCCCGATGGCGACGCTGGCGCTCGAGGTGGACGGCGAGCGGCGCGACGGCACCGCGGTCGGCGACGGCGCGGTGGACGCCACCTTCAACGCCATCCGCCAGGCCTTCCCGCACGAGGTCGCCCTCAAGCTCTTCGCCGTGCAGAGCGTGACGGGCGGCACCGACGCGCAGGCGCGGGTGACCGTGCGTCTCGAGGAGAACGGCAAGCTGGTGGACGGGCAGGGGGCGGATACCGACACCATCGTTGCCTCCGCCCGGGCCTATGTGCATGCGCTGAACAAGCTGCTGGCCAAGCGCGAGCGGACCGCGCCGCCGGAGTTCCAGCCGGCCCTCTCGGCCTGAGACGGGCAGGCGCGCCGCACGCCCGCGGCGCGCCCATCCCGAAGCCTGGGGGCCGGAACGCAGACGGGGGCACCGGCCGGGCCGGTGCCCCCGTCTGCGTCAGGGACCGCCGCAAGGGCGGATCCGCCCGGGGCGCGGCACCGATCGCCGCCGGTGCCGCCCGCCCTATTCGTCGTTCTTCTTCTGCCGGTCTTCCTCGATCATCCGGAGCAAGGCTTCCGGGATCGGTTCTTTCGCGACCGTGTCATAGAGTTGGTGCAGCCCGCACCGCAACCACAGGTCGAAGGCGCCGTCCACCGCCTCGCTCTCCTGTTCCGTGCCGGCCTTGGCCGGATCGTTCTGCTTCTTCTGGTCCGTCTTGCCCATTGCCGCTGCCGAGTAAGACGGGCTGGCGGCGGGCCGCTCCAGGACCGCCGCCGAACTCCGCATCATGGCACACTAGACTCCGGCGCGGAGTTCGCCAATGCCAATGATATCGGAACGCTCCGCCCGCGGCACCTGCCGCTCGGACCGCTCCTCGCCGGCCAGCCAGGTCTGCAACTGGCGGCGGGCGCGGAAGACGCGGCTCTTGGCGGTGCCCACCGCGCAGCCGGTCGCCTCGGCCACCTCCTCGTAGGACAGGCCCTGCAGCACCACCATGAACAGTGCCTCGCGCTGGTCCGCCGGCAGCCGGCCGAGGGCGCGGCTGAGCTCCTTCAGCACCATCCGGTCCTCATGCGCGGCGCCGACCGCGAAGGCCGACATCGGCAGGTCCTCGATGTCGGTGGTCTCGCGCTGCTTGCGGAGGGTGGAGATGAAGCGGTTGCGCAGAATGCGATGCATCCAGGCGGCGAAATTGGTGCCGGGCGTGAAGCTCTCCTGCGCGGCCAGGGCATTGGCGACCGCATCCTGCACCAGGTCCTCGGCGGCGGCGCGGTTGCGGGTCAGGGCGAGCGCCTGGACGCGGAGCTTGGGGAGAAGAGAGACGAGCTGGTCGTGGAATTCCTTGCTCGCACGGCCACCGCGCTGCGGCTTCGTCTGGGTCGTGGTCATGCCGTCCATCGGTGCATCCCCTCTTGAGATCTGCAGACCAATGATCGCCAAGGCGGCAGGGTTGCATCGCGGCGGCGTTATGCTGTCACACGACCGAGAGCGGCAGCAAGCAGCTTGCGGGCGCGCGACACGCGCGCCTTCATGGTGCCGATCGGAACGCCGCAGATCTCCGCGGCCTCCTGGTGCGACAGGCCCTGCGCGCCGACCAGGATCACGGCTTCGCGCAGCAACGGCGGCAGTTCCTTCAGCGCGCGCGCGAGGTCGCGCATCTGCCCGGGCGTCTCCTGCGCGGGCGGCGCGGGTTCCTCCGGCACGGCATCGCGCAACCGCACCGTCTCCCGCTTCCGTGCGCGCAATTCCTCATGGAAAATATTGCGTACGACGGCTAGGCACCAGGCGCGGAGGTCGGTCACCCGCTCCTCCTGCGCGTCCAGGCTGCGCAGGGTGCGGGCCAGCGCCTCCTGCACCAGGTCGTCGGCCTGCGCCGCATTGCCGCAGAGGAATCGCGCGAAGGCCCGAAGTTCAGGCAACAATTCCGCGAGGGCGCTTCGCAGTCCCGTATCCGTGGCTTGTTCGGTCACCCGGCGCTCAATATCAACCTTGTCGTATCCCAGCGAGGATGTCGGGCTTGTGCGCAGGATGACAACCCGAAGAGCGGTCGAGGCCTGACAGGAATGAGTGCAATGGACCGTGGTGCACTGATCCGTGCACTGCCCTATGCGCGCCGCTATGCGCGCGCGCTGACCGGCAGCCAGGCGCGCGGCGACGAGGTCGTGGCGGATGCCCTGCGGGAGGTGCTGGCGGATCCGCCCGGCGACCTCGCGCAGGACACGGCCGCGCGGACCGCCCTCTACGGCGCCATCGGCGACCGGGTGCGCGGCACCGCGCCGGCGGCCCCGGTCGATCTCTCCGACATGTCGCTGATGCAGCGCATGCTGCTGCTGCTGACCGCGCTGGAGGAGCAGCCGCTGACCGCTGCGGCCGCTGCCTGCCGCATCCCGCCCGCGACGGCGGAACTGGAACTGCGCCTTGCGCGCGACGGCCTGCGCACCGGCGTCGCCACCCGCGTCCTGATCATCGAGGACGAGCCGATCATCGCCCTCGACATCCAGGAACTGGTGGAGCGCTGCGGCCACAGCGTGGTCGGCATCGCCGCGACCGAGGCCGAGGCGGTGGCGATCGCCGAGGCGGAGAAGCCCGGCCTGGTGCTGGCCGACATCAACCTCGGCGCCGGGGGCGACGGGGCCAGCGCGGTCGCGCATATCCTCAAGCGCCTGACCCTGCCGGTGATCTTCGTCACCGCCTATCCGGAGCGCCTGCTGACCGGCGAGGCGGTGGAGCCCGCCTTCGTCATCACCAAGCCCTTCGACCCGACCACCCTCGCGGTCGCGACCTACCAGGCGGTGACCCGCGGCGTGCGACCGTTGTGAGTGTCTTCCCGGTTCGTTGAGCTTCGGCAACCGCAACGGCCGGATGGCGTTCTGCGGCCGTCAACGTCGCGGAGGATGCCCATGCTCTACTGGACCCTGATCTTCCTCGTCATCGCCCTGGTGGCCGGACTCTTCGGCTTCGGCGGCATCGCCTCGGCCTCGGCCGGCATCGCCAAGATCCTCTTCGCCATCTTCCTCGTGCTCTTCCTGGTCTCGCTGATCTTCGGCGCGGTCCGCGGGGTCTGACGGGGGACGGAGGATGCGGCGGCGCGCGGCGCTGATCCTGGCGGGGCTGGCGCTGCCAGCCGCCGCGCGGGCGCAGGGCTCCGCGCCGCGGCCGCGCGGCGAGCTCTGGTTCGACCCGACCCAGCTCCCCTCCTTCACCGGGACGGTGGAGCGCTACCTGCCCAACCCCCGCGGGGAGACCGATGCGCTGATTTTCCGTGAGGGGCCGCAGATCGTCTTCCCGCCCGATGTCGCGGATGCCGTGCGGCAGGCCGCGCCCGCCGGCCGGCCCCTCGTCGTCTGGGGCATCCGCGCGCGCAACGCGCCGGTGATCACCATGCTGGCCTTCGCGCCCGCCAGCGACCAGCCGCCGACCGTGGTCGACCGTCTCTACTGGCGGCTCGGCGGCCGCCTGCCGCAGGAGCGGGCGACGCAGCTCACCGTCTCCGGCACGGTGAAGCAGCCCTACTACGCCCCGCAGGGCGAGGTGGCCGGCGCCATCCTCGAGGACGGCACCGTCGTGCTGGTGCCGCAGGGCACTGCCGAGGGCGTGAAGGACCTGCTGAAGGCGGGCGCGACGCTCACCGCTGAAGGCATGGGGCAGGCCGGTGAGGGCGGCCGCGCCCTGCTCGCCGGCGCGCTCGGCGAGAGCCCCGAGGCGCTGAAGCCGATCGCCCCGCCGCGCTGAGGCCACCATGACACCGACCGATCCCCCGCCGGACCCGAGGCCGGACGGCTTCCTGCGCCGTTTCGCCAGGCTCTCCGCCCTCTACTTCAACGGCGACCAGAAATGGCGCGCGCGCGGGCTGGCCGCCGGCGTGCTCGGCCTGACGTTGCTGCAGATCCTCGTCCAGGTGCGGTTCAACATCTGGAACCGCGACTTCTTCAACGCGCTCGAGAACCGCGACCGCGACGCCTTCTTCGGCCAGATGGGGCTGTTCCTCGGCCTCACCCTCGCCAGCATGGTGACCGCGGTCTACCAGCTCTATGTCCGGCAATTGCTGCAGCTTCACTGGCGGGAATGGCTGGTCTTCCGGCTGCAGCGCCGCTGGCTGGAGAATGGCCGGCACTACCAGCTCAACTTCCTCGACGGCGCGGCCGACAACCCGGACCAGCGCATCAGCGAGAATACCCGCGCCGCCACCGCCATGGCGGTGGACCTCGCGGTCGGGCTCGTCACCTCGGTCCTGATGCTCCTCTCCTTCGTCGGCATCCTCTGGACCCTGTCGGGCCCGCTGCATGTCGCCCTCGACGCGACCGAGTTCGACATCCCGGGCTACATGGTCTTCGCCGCGCTGCTCTACGCCTTCATCGGCAGCTTCCTGACCTGGCGCATCGGCGGGCCGATGGTCGAGGCGAATATCCGCCGCAACGAGGCCGAGAGCGACCACCGCTTCGCCCTGGTGCGGCTGCGCGAGAGCAGCGAGGGCGTCGCGCTGATCCGCGGCGAGGCGGACGAGGAGCGCGGGCTGCGCCAGGCCTTCGGGCATGTGGTGCAGGTGATGCGCGACCTGATGCGCAGCGAGCGCAACCTGATGTGGCTGACCAGCGCCTATGGCATGCTGCTGACGGTCTTCCCGGTGCTGGTGGCGAGCCCGCGCTTCTTCTCGGGCGCCATCACCCTCGGCGTGCTGATGCAGATCTCCTCCGCCTTCGGGCAGGTGACGACGAGCCTCAACTGGTTCGTGGACAACTTCCCCCGCCTCGCCGACTGGCGCAGCCATGTGGAACGGGTGGTCGAGCTGGAGGACACGCTCGAGGCCGAGCAACTCGCCGAGGTCGAGGGCGGAATTGCGGTGGTCGAGGATCCGGGCGCGGCGGCGCTGGTCTTCCGCGACCTGCAGATCGCGCAATCCGACGGCAGCACCCTGATCGCCGAGGCCAATGCCGAGATCGCGGCCGGCGAGAAGGTGCTGATCGTCGGCGAGAGCGGGACGGGCAAGTCCACCCTGTTCCGCGCCATCGCCGGCCTCTGGCCCTGGGGCCGGGGCGAGATCCGCATCCCGCCGCGCGCGCAGATGATGTTCATGCCGCAGCGGCCCTACCTGCCGCTCGGGACCCTCGCCGCCGCGCTGGCCTATCCGGAGCCGCCCAAGCGCTTCGCGCGCGCGGCGCAGGCGGCGGCGCTGACGCGCTGCGGGCTCGAACACCTGGTGCCGCGGCTCGACGAGACGGAGCGCTGGGACCGCATCCTCTCGCTCGGCGAGCAGCAGCGGCTCGCCTTCGCCCGCCTGTTGCTGCACCGGCCGCGCTGGGTCTTCATGGACGAGGCGACGGCCGCCCTCGACGAGGCCAACCAGGACGCGATGATGCGGCTGTTCCCGGAGGAACTGGCCGGCAGCGCGCTGCTCTCGATCGGCCACCGGCCGGGACTCGATGCCTATCACGACCGTACGCTGACCCTGGTGCGCGGCACCGAGGGGGCGCGGCTGACGGCCCGTCGCCGCCGCGCGGCGCCGGCGCGGGGCGGCGAGGGCGCGCCGGGGCCGGCGGCGGGTAGCGGCGGGCTGCGGCGGCTGCTGCGGGGTGCGCGGTAGGGGCGCTCAGTCGTCCCTGCCGCCGGGCGTCTCGTCCGTGACGCCCGGCCGGTCGGGGTAGAGGTCCGAAGGCACCTTCGCCTTCGGGTTCTGCGTCCGGTTTCCCTGCTGGACCTTCTCGGCGGTGGTGGGGGAGGCGGGGTCGGCGGTGTTCATCCGCTCGCGGTTCCCGGTCGGCGACTCGGCCATGCGCTGTCTCCTGCTGTCGGTGGGGGAACGCGGCGGCGGCGCGGAAGTGCTACGGTCCGGACCATGACGGAGCCGGAGGAGGAGTTGCCGCCCGAGGCCGCGGCCGCGCTGCTCGGCCTGTCGCGCCTGGCATTGCAGCGCCTGCTGGATCGCGGGCTGCTGCCCGGCCTCGGCCGCGCGGCGCTGCTGGCCTGGCGCGACCGGCAGGCGGCGGTCCGGCGCGATGCGCTCGCCGCGCTGGCCCGGCTCTCGGCGGCACATGACCTCTGACCCGCCTGCCGTCGCGCTGCTCGATGCCTGCGTGCTGTTCCGCGGTCGGGTGACGGACCTGCTGCTGCATCTGGCGGAGGCCAGGCTGTTCGAGCCCGCCTGGTCGCCCACCATCGCGGCGGAGTGGACGCGTGGCCTCGCGCGCCGCCGCGGCGTGACGGCCGTGGCGATCGAGGCCCGCGCGGCGCTGCTGGACGCCGCCTTCCCCGCCGCAGCGTGCACCCCCGATCCGGCGCTGGTCGAGGCGGTTGCCGACCGCTGCCGCAACGCGGCGCAGCGAAAGGACGCGCATGTGGTCGCGGCGGCGCTGGCGGCCGGGGCGCGCTCGATCGTGACGGAGAACACCGCCGACATGCCGCCCCGGCTGCTCACGGGATTCGGGCTGCACGCGCTGCGGCCGGATGAATTCTGCGCGGGCCTCCTGGCGGCGGCGCCGGCGAAGGTCCGCGCGGCGCTCGACCGGCACCGCGCCGGGCTGCCCCCGCCGCAGGATGCGCCGGAGGGCTACCGCGCCCTGCTGGCGAGCCGGAGGCTCTCCCTGCCGCGGACCGCGGCGCTGCTGGCGGCGCCGCCTATCCCAGCCTGAGCCTTGCCTCGGTCGCCAGCCGGTCCGCCCGTTCGTTCATCGGGTCGCCGGCATGGCCGCGCACCCATTTCCACTCGACCTCGTGCGGCTTGGCCGCGGCCAGCAGGCGCTGCCACAGCTCCATGTTCGCCACCGGGTCCTTGGCCGCGTTGCGCCAGTTGTTGCGCACCCAGCCATTGATCCAGCGGCTGATGCCGTTGCGGACATATTCGCTGTCGGTGTGCAGCACCACTTTGCAGGGGCGCTTCAGCGCCTCCAGCGCGCTGATCGCCGCCGTCAGCTCCATGCGGTTGTTGGTCGTGGCCGGGTCGCCGCCCGAAAGCTCCCGCTCGACCTCGCCGTATCGCAGGATCGCCGCCCAGCCGCCCGGGCCCGGGTTCGGCTTGCAGCCGCCATCGGTCCAGATCTCGACCGACTGCCGCTCCTCAGGCGCCAAGGGAGGCCGCTCCGGTGGCATGCGCGAAGAAGCGCAGCTTGCGCAGGTATTCCAGCGGATCCTTACGGGTCACCAGCGCGCCCGCCGGCGTCGCCGTCCAGTCATAGAGGCGGGTCAGCAGGAAGCGGATCGCGGCGCCGCGGCACAGCACCGGCAGCGCCGCCCGCTCCGCCGCCGAGAGCGGCCGCAGCTTCTGATAGGCCGAGAGCAGGGCATGCGCCTTGGTCACGTTGTAGGATCCGTCCGGCTCGAAGCACCAGGCATTCAGGCAGACCGCGATGTCGTAGGCCAGCAGGTCGGTGCAGGCGAAGTAGAAGTCGATCAGGCCGGAGACGCGCGGGCCGCCCTCGGCATCGAGGAAGAAGACGTTGTCCGGGAAGAGGTCGGCATGGATCTGCCCGGTCGGCAGCACCCCCTCCGCCGGCCAGGCCGCCCGGATGGCGGCCAGCGCCGCATCGAGTTCCGCGACCAGCCCGGGCTGCACCGCGTCGCCCCCCGGCCGGCAGCGCTCCAGCAGCGGGCCCCAGGAGGCGGGGCCGAGGCCGTTCGGCCGGACCTCGTCGAAATCGGCGCCGGCCAGGTGCAGCCGCGCCAGCGCCGCGCCGAGCGGCGCGCAATGCTCCGGCCGGACGCGCCGCGGCCAGACGCCGGGGAGGAAGGTACAGATCGCCGCCGGCCGCCCCGCCAGGCTGCGCAGCGCCTGGCCGTCCCGCGCCTTCACCGGCAGCGGGCAGTCGATCCCGCGCGCCGCCAGGTGCTCCATCAGCGCCAGGAACCAGGGCAGCTCGCGCGGGTCCACCCGCCTCTCGTAGAGGGTCAGGATGAAGTCGCCGGCCTCGGTCTTGAGGGCATAGTTCGAGTTCTCGACGCCCTCCGCGATGCCGCGGAAGGCGCGGAGCGCGCCGAGGGGGTAGTCGGCGAGGAAGGCGCGCAGCGCCTCGTCCGTGACTTCGGTATAGACGGCCATGCCGGCGCTTCTAACGCGACCGTGCGCGCGCGCCCATGGGCTGTTGCAGGCCGCCCCGATTCGGGGCTTCGCGTGCTCCGCTGCGGGGCCGCGTCACGCGTGCAGCCCGGCCGGCAGCTTGAAGGTGATCCGCTCCTCCGCGACCACCACCTCCTCGATCACCACCTCGAATCGCTCCCGCAGCCGGGCCAGCACCTCCTCCACCAGCACCTCCGGCGCGCTGGCGCCGGCGGTGATGCCGATGGTGGCGAGGCCCTGCGCCAGGCCGAGGTCGAGGTCGCGGCCGCGCTGGACCATCACCGCCTTCGGGCAGCCGGCGCGCTCGGCCACCTCCACCAGCCGGAGGGAGTTTGAGGAATTGGGCGCCCCCACCACCACCATCAGCTCCGCCCGCGGGGCGATGGCCTTCACCGCCGCCTGGCGGTTGGTGGTGGCGTAGCAGATATCCTCCTTCGCCGGGGCGTGGATGTCCGGGAAGCGCGCCCGCAGCGCCGCCACGATGCCGGCGGTGTCGTCCACCGAGAGGGTGGTCTGGGTGATGAAGGCGAGCGGCACGTCGGCCGGCACCGCGACGCTGCGGGCATCCGCCTCGTCCTCGACCAGGGTCACCGTGCCCTCGGGCAACTGTCCCATGGTGCCGACCACCTCGGGGTGGCCGGCATGGCCGATCAGCAGGATGTGGCGGCCGCGGGTGAAATGCTGCTCCGCCTCCCGGTGCACCTTGCTGACCAGCGGGCAGGTCGCATCGAGATAGAAGAGCTTGCGGCGGGAGGCCTCGGCCGGGACGGATTTCGGCACGCCATGCGCCGAGAAGACCACGGGCGCGTCGTCCGGCACCTCGTCCAGTTCCTCGACGAAGATGGCGCCCTGGCGTTCCAGGCTTTCGACAACGAAGCGGTTGTGGACTATCTCGTGCCGGACATAGACGGGCGCGCCGTAGCGGCGGATGGCCTCCTCGACGATCTTGATGGCGCGGTCCACGCCGGCGCAGAAGCCGCGCGGGCCGGCCATCAGGACGTTCAGGCGGGGCCGGCCACGGCCGGCAGCGCTGGAGCGGTCGGGGATGATCTGGTCCATGGGTCGGGTTCGCTCGCGGGCCGCGGTGGTGCCAGGCCGTGCGGCCGGCGGGCAGTGTGCCCTGTGGCCCGGCACACTAGCCGCCGGGTCATCGGGCTCAAGGGGGAAGATGGGGATGGGGTGGAGGTTTGTCCTGGCTGCGCTGCCGTTGCTGGCTCTTTTGGGATGCGGCAACAACACCAACCAGCGATTGCCGCTGGCCTGCCCGCGCCCGGGCCTGCTGGCGGAGGGGGCGGACCTCACCCGCTACCGGCCCGGCGCGGTGCGGGACCTGACGACGCTGGAATGGGATGCGCGGCTCACCGGCATTAGCGGCGGCTGCAATCCGGGGCGCGGCAACCGGTCGGTGGACGTCACGCTGACCGCCGGCTTCTCGGTGGAGCGCGGGGTCGGCGCCGAGAGCCGGGCGGTGGACCTGCCCTGGTTCGTCGCGGTGGTCGACGCGAATGACGAGCGGATCCTGAACCGCCGGAGCTTCACGGACCGCGTGGTCTTCGGCCGCAACGAGACCCGGCTCTCCGTGCAGAGCGAGCCGATCACGCTCTCCCTGCCGGTCGGCGAGAATCGCCGCGCCACGGACTACCGAGTCCTGGTCTCCTTCGAGCTCACGGCGGAGGATCTGGAGCTCAATCGCCGGCGCGGTCCGCGGTAGCGGGCCGCTTCCTCGCCGGGGTGCGCCACTCGCTGCGGCGACGTCATTTGTGCGCCCCGGCGGTTGCGCCGGCGGGGCAGGGCGCGGTAGAGGAAGAGACCCGCAGATCCCGCGCGGGAGAGAGGGGCAGGCCCCGTCAGGCATCCTGACAGGCCGGCCTCCGCCGAAGGCGCAACCGGCCCCCGGAAACGCTCAGGCAGAAGGGCCGCGCGGGGAAGGGACCTCTGGAAAGCCCGCGGCCGCAAGGCTTCGGCACCGACGGAGTAAGGTCCCCGGGAGGAGGGGACCGAATCTCTCAGGTCACGGGACAGAGGGGGGCCACGGACTAGCAACCAGCGCCGCGATCGCGCGGCCGGGGGACCCGTGGCAGAATCCGAATCGCTTCTCGAGACCCCGTTGGGGGACCTGCATCGCAGCCTCGGCGCGCGCATGGTGCCCTTCGCCGGCTATGCCATGCCGGTGCAGTACCCGGCCGGGATCATGGCCGAGCACCTGCATTGCCGCAGCGCCGCCGCGCTCTTCGACGTCTCCCATATGGGCCAGGCGGAACTGGTCGGCGCCCAGGGGACGCAGGATGCGGCGGCGGCGCTGGAGCGCGTCACGCCCGCCGACATCCGGGGCCTGAAGCCGGGGCGGCAGCGCTACGGCCTGCTGATGACGCCCGATGGCGGCATCTTCGACGACTTCATGGTCTCGAACATCGGCGACCGGCTGGCGCTGGTGGTGAATGCCAGCCGCAAGCACCTGGACTTCCCGCTGATCGAGCAGGCGCTGCCGGCCGGCGTCTCGCTGCGCCCGCTGCCGGACCGCGCGCTGCTGGCGCTGCAGGGGCCGGGCGTCGCGGCGCTGATGCAGGACCTCTGCCCGGCGCTCGCCGCGCTCTCCTTCATGGGCGTGGCACAGGCCGAGATCGCCGGCATCCCGGTGCTCGCCAGCCGCTCCGGCTACACGGGCGAGGACGGGTTCGAGATCAGCGTCGCCGCCGACCGGGCCGAGGCGCTGGCGAAGGCGCTGCTGGCCCGGCCGGGCGTGCAGCCCGCCGGTCTCGGCGCGCGCGACTCGCTGCGGCTCGAGGCCGGGCTCTGCCTCTACGGCCAGGACATCGACGAGACGACGAGCCCGGTCGAGGCCGCCCTGGTCTGGTCCATCGGCAAGCGCCGCCGCATGGACTGGGACTTCCCCGGCGCGGAGCGGGTGCGGCAGGAACTGGCGGATGGCCCGCGGCGCCTGCGCGTCGGCCTCAGGCCGGAAGGCCGCCAGCCCGCCCGCGCCCATACCCCGATCCAGGCGGCCGACGGCATGCCGGTGGGCGAGGTCACCTCCGGCGGCTTTGGCCCCTCGCTGAACGGCCCGATGGCCATGGGCTATGTCGCCCGCCCCTATGCCGGGGACGGCACCGCGCTGGAACTGCTGGTGCGCGGCAAGGCCCTGCCGGCCCGTGTCGTGCCCACCCCTTTCCATCCCCATCGCTACAAGCGCTGACCCCCCATCCTCTTACCGAGAGAGCCCGTGAGATGAGCGAACTGCGTTTCACCAAGGATCACGAATGGGTCCGGCTGGAGGGTGACGTCGCCACCATCGGCATCACCGACCATGCGCAGAACGCGCTGGGCGACGTGGTCTTCGTGGACCTGCCGGAGGTCGGCCGCACGGTCGCGGCCGAGGAGGCCTGCGCCGTGGTGGAGAGCGTCAAGGCGGCCTCCGACGTCTATGCCCCGATCGCCGGCGAGGTGGTCGAGACCAATGCGGCGGTCGGCGAGAATCCCGCGCTGATCAACAGCGCGCCGACGGGCGAGGGCTGGTTCTTCCGGTTGCGCGTGCAGGACCCGGCCGAGGTCGCCGCGCTGATGGATGCCGATGCCTATGCCGCCTTCGTGGAGACGCAGGCGTGAGCGTTCTGGACGACCTCGCGCAGCTCGAGGACCGCGGCGAATTCGCCCGCCGGCATATCGGCCCGGGCGCCGACGACATCGCGGCGATGCTGAAGCTGGTCGGCGCGGCGAGCCTGGAGGAGATGGCGGCGCGCACCCTGCCCGCGGCCATTGCCGGCGCCGACCTCTCGGCCCTGCCGCCGCCGGCGACGGAGGCGGAAGCGATTGCGGAACTTCGGGCCCTTTCCGAGCGGAATACTCGGAAGAAATCGCTGATCGGCCTCGGCTACCACGGCACCCATGTGCCGCCGGTGATCCTGCGCAACGTGCTGGAGAATCCGGGCTGGTACACCGCCTATACACCCTACCAGGCGGAGATCGCGCAGGGGCGCCTCGAGGCCCTGGTGAATTTCCAGACCATGGTGGCGGAACTGACCGGCCTGCCGGTCGCCAATGCCTCCCTGCTGGATGAGGCGACGGCGGCGGCCGAGGCCGTAGCGCTGGCGCATGCCGCGCACAAGGGCAAGAGCGGCACGCTGCTGGTCTCGGCCGGCATCCTGCCGCAGACCCTGGCGGTCGTCCGCGTCCGCGCCGAGGCGGTGGGGATCACCGTGAAGGTCGCCGATGACGCGGCGGACATCGCCGCCGAGAAGCCCTTCGCCGTGCTGATGCAGTATCCCGACCGCGGCGGGCTGGTGCGCGACCTGCGGCCGGTGATCGAGGCGGCGCATGCCGCCGGCGCGCTGGCCATCGTCGCCGCCGATCCGCTGGCGCTGACGCTGCTTACCCCGCCGGGCGAGATGGGCGCCGATGTCGTCATCGGCTCCACCCAGCGCTTCGGTGTGCCGCTCGGCTATGGCGGGCCGCATGCCGGCTACATGGCGGTCAAGGACGCGCTGAAGCGCCTGCTGCCGGGGCGGCTGGTCGGCGTCTCGGTGGATGCGGCGGGCAGCCCGGCCATGCGCCTCGCCCTGCAGACACGCGAGCAGCACATCCGGCGGGAGAAGGCGACCTCCAACATCTGCACCGCGCAGGTGCTGCTGGCCGTCATGGCCGGCATGTACGCGGTGTGGCACGGGCCGGAGGGGCTGCGGCGCATCGCCCGGCGCGTCGCGCTGCAGGCCCGCATCCTGGCTGCGGCCGCGCGGCAGGGCGGCCATGCGCTGGTGCACGAGGCCTTCTTCGACACCATCCGCATCCGGGCCGGCGAGCGTGCCGAGGCGCTGATGCAGGGCGCTGTCGCGCGCGGCTTCAACCTGTGGCGCGAGGGCGAGGAGATCCAGATCGCCCTCGACGAGACCGTCACGCGGGACGACCTCGCCTCGCTCGCCGAGTTGCTGGGCGCGGGCGACCTCGCCTCGCTGGCCCCGGTCGGCGGGCTGCCGCAGGCGCTGGCGCGGACCACGCCCTTCTGCACGGCCGAGGTCTTCAACAGCCACCACTCCGAGCATGCGATGCTCCGCTACCTCAAGCGGCTGGAGGACAAGGACGTCGCGCTGAACCGCAGCATGATCCCGCTGGGATCCTGCACCATGAAGCTGAACGCGACGGCGGAGATGATCCCGGTCACCTTCCCGGGTTTTTCCGACGTTCACCCCTTCGTGCCGGCCGATCAGGCTGCGGGATACCTGGAGATGATCCGGCGGCTCGAGTCCTGGCTCTGTGGGGTCACCGGCTTCGCCGCCGTCTCGCTGCAGCCGAATGCCGGCAGCCAGGGCGAGTATGCCGGGCTGCTGGCGATCCGCGCCTTCCACAAGGCGCGCGGCGAGGCGCAGCGCGACATCTGCCTGATCCCCTCCTCCGCGCATGGCACCAATCCGGCCAGCGCCGTCATGGCGGGCATGAAGGTGGTGGTGGTCGGCTGCGACCGCGACGGCAATGTGGACGTCGCCGACCTGCGGGCGAAGGCGGAGCAGCACGCGGAGCGTCTCGCGGCGCTGATGATCACCTATCCCAGCACGCATGGCGTCTTCGAGGAGGCGATCCGCGAGATCTGCGCCCTGATCCACGAGAAGGGCGGCCAGGTCTACATGGATGGCGCCAACATGAATGCGCAGGTCGGGCTGACCTCGCCGGCCGCCATCGGCGCCGATGTCTGCCACCTCAACCTGCACAAGACCTTCTGCATCCCGCATGGCGGCGGCGGGCCGGGCGTGGGCCCGATCGGCGTCGCGGCGCATCTCGCGCCGCACCTGCCGAACCACCCGCTGCACCCCGAGGCGGGGCCGGCGACCGGCTATGGCCCGGTCGCGGCGGCGCCCTTCGGCAGCGCGGCCATCCTGCCCATCTCCTACGCCTATATCCGGATGATGGGCGCCGAGGGGCTGACGCGGGCGACGGCGGTGGCGATCCTCAACGCCAACTACGTGGCGAAGCGGCTGGAGGCGCACTACCCCGTGCTCTATCGCGGTGCGCGCGGCATGGTGGCGCATGAATGCATCCTCGACTGCCGCGGCTTCCAGCAGGGTGGCGGCGTGCTGGTCGAGGACATCGCCAAGCGGCTGCAGGATTACGGCTACCACGCCCCGACCATGTCCTGGCCAGTGGCCGGCACGCTGATGGTGGAGCCAACCGAGTCCGAGCCGAAGGAGGAACTGGACCGCTTCTGCGACGCCATGATCGCCATCCGCGCCGAGATCCGGGCGGTGGAGCAGGGGCGCGCGGACAAGGCGGACAACCTGCTGAAGAACGCGCCGCACACCGCCGCCGAGGTGATGGCGACGGAATGGACGCATCCCTACACACGCGAGGAGGCCGCTTTCCCCGCCCCCTTCGTGCGCGCCCACAAGTACTGGCCGCCGGTCAAGCGCGTGGACAATGTCCATGGCGACCGCAACCTGGTCTGCACCTGCGCGCCGCTCGAGGACTATGCGCAGCAGATGCAGTTGCAGGCGGCGGAGTGACCGGAGCAGGATCGCCCGAGGCCGCTCCGGCCGAAGGGCGTGAATCCTGCGACCAGAAGACCGGAGCAGGATCGCCCGAGGCCGCTCCGGCCGAAGGGCGTGAATCCTGTGACCGGCCGGGATGGCCGGAAGGCCCGGTGCCGGAGGGGGAGAGGCCCTGGAAGACCCTCTCCCGCCGGGAAGTAGTGCGCAACCGCCACCTGAACCTGGATGCCGAGGCGGTCGAGACGAGTACCGGCGCCGTGCTCGACCCCTACTGGATCATGTCCTATCCGGACTGGGTACTGGTGGTGGCGCTGACGCCGGAGGACCAGCTGGTGCTGGTGCGGCAATGGCGCCAGGGCGCCAAGGCCTGGGTTCTGGAGCCGCCGGGCGGCGTCATGGACCCGGGCGAGGATGCCTGCACCACGGCGGCGCGCGAGTTGCGGGAGGAGACGGGCTACGAGGCCGGCTCATGCCGCCTGATCGGCTCCCTCTGGTCCGACCCGGCGCACAATACCAACCGCGTGCATGTCGTCCTGGCGGAAGGCGCGATGGCGACCGGCGCGCATGACCGCGAGGCCGGCGAGGAGATGGAGACCGTGACCTTGCCGGTCGCCGAGGCGGTGGCCGGCGTGACGCGCGGGATGTTCGTCCACGCCATGCATCTCGGCGGCCTGCTGCTCGCGCTGCAGGCCGCCGGCCGGATTCGGTTCTGAGGCGCTACTCCGCCGCGGCGGCCGCGGCCGGCGCCGCCGCCAAGCGGAAGCCCTCATAGCCCCGGGCGGCGATCTCGTCGCACCGCTCGCGGTAGGCGCCGACGCCGCCGATATAGGGCATGAAGACCCGCGGCTTGCCCGGGATGTTCGCGCCCATGTACCAGGAGGCCGCTGTCGGGTAGAGTGTGCGGTTGGCGACCTCCTCGCCATGCGCCACCCAGTCCTCCTGCGCCGCCTCCGTCGCCTCCACGCAGGTCAGCCCGCGCGCCTGCATGTGCGAGAGCAGGCCGGTGATCCAGTCCACGTGCTGCTCGATCGAGACGATCATGTTCGACAGCACGGAGGGGCTGCCGGGCCCGGTGATCGTGAAGAGGTTGGGGAAGCCCGCGACCTGCAGGCCGAGATAGCTGCGCGGCCCGTGCTCCCAGACCTGCGAAAGGCGTGTGCCGCCGCGGCCCTCGAAGTCGATCTTCAGCAGCGCGCCGGTCATGGCATCGAAGCCGGTGGCGAAGACGATGGCGTCGAAGTCGAGGCTTTCCGCCGAGGTGCGGATGCCGGTCGCGGTGATCGTCTCGATCGGCGTCTTCCGCAGGTTCACAAGCCGCACGTTCGGTCGGTTGTAGGTCTCGTAGTAGTTCGTGTCGACGCAGATGCGCTTGGTGCCGATCGGGTGGTCTTTCGGCGCCAGGGCCTCGGCCGTCTCCGGGTCCTTGACCATCTGGCGGATCTTGCTGCGGACGAACTCGGCGGCGGTGTCGTTCGAGGCCTTGTTGAGGATCAGGTCGTGATAGGCGCCCATGAAGGCGGTGCCGCCATTCGCCCAGCGCCGCTCGTATTCCGCCTGGCGCTCCGCCTCGCTCGCCTCGACGGCCGATTGCGGGTTGATGTCGTAGAGGATGCCGGTGCGCATCATGCGCGCCTGCAGGCGTTTGCTGCGATAGTCGTCCTTCCACCAGCGCTCGTATTCCGCGTCCATCGGGGCGTTGCGGGACGGGATGGAGAAATTTGGCGTGCGCTGGAAGACGGTGACCTGCGCCGCCTCCTCGGCGATCACGGGGATGGCCTGGATCGCGGAGGACCCGGTGCCGATCACGGCGACCCGCTTGCCGGTGAAGTCGACCTTCTCGTGCGGCCACCAGCCGGTGTGGTAGGTCTCGCCCTTGAAGTCGTCGATGCCGGCGATGTCCGGCAGGCGGGCGGCGGAGAGGCAGCCCGTCGCCATGACGCAGAAGCGGGCCGAGACGACCTCGCCCTTGTCCGTCGTGACGGTCCAGCGGTCGGCGGCTTCGTCATAGGTGGCGCTCGCCACCTTCGTCTCGAAATGGATGTCGCGGCGCAGGTCGAAGCGGTCGGCGACATGGTTGGCGTAGCGCAGGATCTCCGGCTGGGCCGCGAAGCGCTCGGACCACTGCCACTCCTGCTGCAGCGCCTCGTCGAAGGAGAAGCTGTACTGCATGCTCTCCACGTCGCAGCGGGCGCCGGGGTAGCGGTTCCAGTACCAGGTGCCGCCGACCCCGTCCGCCGCCTCCAGGATCCGGGCGGTGAGGCCGAGGCCGCGCAGCCGGTGCAGCATGTACATCCCGCCGAAGCCGGCGCCGACGATGACGGCGTCCAGGCTGGCGGGCAGGGTCTTGCTCTCGGGCATTCCTCACTCCGTGGCCGCTTGGGGCCATTGATTGCTAGCTATCTATATCGGCACATGCCGCCGTGCCATCTGTCAACCGGAACCCGCACGCCGGGTTGACCGGCCCCGGCCGCGCTTTACCCTTCGCCGGGTCAGGAACGCCGCGACGCGGGCGAGGGGAGGGACGATTGCAGCAGCCAGGCAGCGCCGGAGGCATGTCCGGCGGATCGGGACCGGAACCGCTGCGCGATCCGGCGAGGCTGCGGCGGGTGCTCTCACCCCGCAGCGTCGCGGTCATCGGCGTCTCGGCCGAGCCCACGCGCTTCGGCGGCCGCACCGTCACGAACCTGGTGGACTTCGCCGGCCCGGTCTGGGGGGTGAACCCGAAATATGCCGGGCAGACCCTGCATGGCCGGCCCTGCCTCGCCTCGCTGGACGAGATCCCGGAAAGCCCCGACTGCGTGCTGATCGCCCTGCCGCGCGAGCAGATGATGCCGGCGGTCGAGGCCTGCATCCGCAAGGGCGCGGGCGGCATCATCGCCTTCGCCTCCGGCTATGGCGAGACCGGCCTGGCCGAGCGCGTGGCGGAGGAGGCGGCGCTGCGCGACCGCTGCCGCGCGGCCGACATGCCGCTGGTCGGTGTCAATTGCCTCGGCATCGTCGACCATGTGCTGAAGGCCGGCGTCACCTTCATGCCGGAATATGTGCGGATGACCGCGCCGCCCGGCGGCGTCGCCATCACCTCGCAGTCCGGCGCGCTGGGTTATGCGCTGATGCAGGCGGCGGAGCGCGGCTTCTCCGTCTGCCACATGGTCACGGCGGGCAATGCCACCGACCTCGATGTCTGCGACCTCGCGGCCTATCAGCTTTCCATGCCGGAATGCCGCGCCGTGGCGCTGGCGGTGGAGGGGCTGCGTGACGGACGGCGGCTGATGCTGCTGGGCGAGGCGGCGCGGAAGGCCGGCAAGCCGATCGTCGCGCTGAAGCTCGGCCGCGGCGATGCGGGGGCGGCCGCCGCGGCTTCCCATACCGGCTCGCTCGCCGGCAGCGCGCTCGCCTGGTCCGCCGCCTTCCGCCGCGCCGGCATGGTGGAGGTGGAGGATTTCGACGCCCTGCTGGAGACGGCTGGCATGTTCGCCAAGGCGCCGCCGCCGAAGGCGAAGGGCGTCGCCATCATCACGCCCTCGGGCGGTGCCGGCATCATGGCTGCCGACCAGGCGGAGGCGCTGGACCTGCCCATGCCGCAGCCCCTGCCGGAGACGGAGGCGGTGCTGCGCGCCGCCATCCCGGATTTCGGCGCGCCGCGCAACCCCTGCGACCTGACGGCGCAGGTCGCCAGCAACCCGGCCAGCTACGACGCCTGCATGGAGGCGATGCTGTCCGACCCGCAATATGGCTGCGCCGTCATCCCGCAGGTCTATTCGCACCATGCGACGACGGTCGGCCGCATGGAATCGCTGCGGCCCTATGCCACGAAATTCGGCAAGCCGCTGCTGATCGCCTGGATCCCCGAGCAGCTCGAGGGGCCGGGCGCGGTGCATGCGGACAGCGTGCCGGAACTGATCCTGTTCCGCTCCATGCGACGGCTGATGCATGCGGTGAAGCTCTGGCACCAGTATTACGACCAGCGGGAGGAGGGCGCGCCGCAGGCGCCGGCGGGCCTCGCGGAGGCGCTGGCGGCGCTGCCGCCCGGCCCCCGCGTGCTGGCCGAGGCGGAGTCGAAGGCGCTGTTCGCCAGGGTCGGCGTGCCGGTGACGGAGGAGCGGCGCGGCGCGAGTGCCGAGGCGGCCGCCGACCAGGCGGTGGCGCTGGGCTTCCCCGTGGTGCTCAAGCTCGACAGTCCGGACATCGCGCACAAGACCGAGGTGGGCGGGGTGAAGCTGCACCTCGGCGACGCGGATGCAGTGCGCGGTGCCTTCGCAGAGATCATGGCCTCGGCGAAGCGGCACGCGCCCGCCGCGCGGTTGGATGGCGTGCTGGTGCAGCCGATGGCGCGCAAGGGCGTGGAGCTGATCCTGGGCGGGCGGCGCGACGGGCAGTTCGGCCCGATGGTGCTGGTCGGCACCGGCGGCGTGCAGGCGGAGCTGTGGAAGGACGTGGCGCTGGACATCGCCCCCGTCACGCCCACGCGGGCCGAGGCAATGCTGCGCAGCCTCAAGGGTTTTCCTTTGCTGGACGGCTTCCGCGGCGCGCCGAAGGCGGACATCGCCGCGGTGGCGCGCGCCGTCTCGGCCTTCTCGGTGCTGCTCGCCGCTGCCGGCGACCGCATCGAGGAAGCCGAAGCGAATCCCCTGATTGCCGGCGAGTGGGGCTGCCTCGCGGTCGATGGATTGGTGAGGTGCGGGGCAGACCCACAGAAATAGAAGGGGGCGCGGGGGAATACCTTCCCCCGCATCTTGGGTGCTGACATGGAAGACCCACGTTCCTGCCACGCCGCGGTCCTCCGCGACATCGGCAAGCCCATGGCGGTCGAGCGCATCGCCATCGGCCCGCTGCAGCCCGGCGACGTGCTGGTGCGGGTCGAGGCCGCCTCGCTCTGCCACACCGATCTCGAGGTGATCGAGGGCCAGTTGGCGCTCAAGCTCCCGGCGGTTCTCGGCCACGAGACGGCCGGGCGCATCGCCGCACTGGGGGAGGGCGTCACCTCCCTCGCGGTCGGCGACCGCGTCGTCCTCTCCTGGAACCCGCATTGCGGCCACTGCTTCCAGTGCAGCCGCGGCAAGCCGATCCTCTGCGAGCCCTATCTCGCCAATGGCCCGAAGGGCCTGCATTTCGACGGAAGGCCGCGGCTTGCCTGCGACGACGGCGGCATGCTGCACCAGTTGATGTATCTCGGCGGCTTCAGCGAATACGTTGTCGTGCCGGCGCAGCAGGCGGTGCGCGTGCCGGCGGCGATCGCGGCCGACCGTGCCTGCCTGCTGGGCTGCGCCGTGATGACCGGCTTCGGTGGCGCGACGCATGTCGCCGATATCGATTGGGGCGCGACTGTCATGGTGATCGGCACCGGTGCGGTCGGGCTCGCCGCCGTGCAGGGGGCACGGCTCGCCGGCGCGGGCCGCATCATCGCCGTCGATCCGAACCCGGCGCGGCGCGCGATGGCGGAGCGCGCCGGTGCCGCCGTGCTGTGCGACCCCAGGGCGGAGGACCCGGCCGCGCTGGCGAAGTCGCTGACGCAGGGGCGCGGCGCCGATGTGGTGATCGAATCCGCCGGCGTGCCCGCCGGCTTCCGCATGAGCGTCGAGGCGGTGCGGCCCGGTGGCCAGGTGGTCTGGCTCGGCAAGCTCGGCGTGCAGGAGGAGGTTGCCTTCCGCTGGGGCGCGCTGATGCAGGAGAAGCGCATCACCCGCAGCAGCTATGGCGGGGCGCGCCCGGCGGAGGACTTCCCGGCGATGGCGCAGGCTTACCTGGACGGCAGGCTGGACCTGGACGGGCTGATCACGGCACGGATTTCGCTGGAGCAGATCAACGAGGGCTTCGCGGCGCTGAAGCGCGGCGAGGCCATCCGGTCGGTGGTGGTGTTTCCATGAAGATCTACGAAGGCGGCCGCGGCCTCGCGGGCGCGCAGGTGACGGTGGATGGCGAGCCGCTGGACCCGCGCTTCGAGGTGAAGACCTTCTCGCCCATGGGCTTCGAATGGACCTATGAGGGCGACGGGCCGCGCCAGCTTGCCCTCGCGCTGCTCTGCGACCATCTCGTCGATCCGCAGCGCGCGCTGCAACTGACCGAGGGGTTCATGCGCTCCGTCGTCGCGGAGCTCGACAATGCCTGGATGCTGACCAGCGAGGAGATCGACGCCGCGCTCGGTACTGGCTGACGGACGAACGGGCCACGCTTGCGAGCCGCATGGAGACGAAACCTCTCCATCGGACCCCGCCTGCGCGGCCCGCCACCTACCCTCCCCAAACTCGGCTCTTTTCTGGCAGTGCGAGTGATATATCTCTCGCGTGCCAAGAGTGTCCCAGGCCTCGCTCCCTGTCAATGCGGAGTGATTGCCTGAACCGCGATGATCCGCGAAAGCTGCACCATGTCCCAAGCCACCTCCACGCGGCGGCGCGCCGGTACGCCGCCGCGCGGCCGCCAGGCCCTGTCCGATGCCGATGCCACCCTGACCGAGCAGGCCTACCGCGCCATCGAGGAAGCGATCGTCACCCTCGACCTCGCCCCCGGGGAGGTGGTCAGCGAGGCGCAGCTTTCGACCCGCCTCGGCTATGGCCGCACCCCGGTACGGGAGGCGCTGCAGCGCCTGGCGCGGGAGAGGCTGGTGCGCATCCTGCCGCGGCGCGGCATCGTCGTTGCCGCGGTGGACGTGGCCGAACAGCTCCGCCTGCTCGAGGTACGGCGGGAGATCGAGCGGCTGATCGCGCGCGCGGCGGCGCGACGGGCCGATCCGGAGCAGCGCGCGGCCTTCCGCGAGATCGCGGAGGGCATGGAGGAGGCCGCGGCGTCGAATGACGAGACGGGCTTCCTCCGCCTCGACCGCGCGCTGAACCTGCTGGTGCTGGAGGCCGCGCGCAACGAGTTCGCCGCCGCCGCCATGGCGCTGATGCATGGCCTGGCGCGGCGCTTCTGGTTCATCCACTGGCGGCGCGCCGCCGGCCTGCCGCAGGCGGCCGCGGTGCATGCGGCGCTGGCGCGCGCCATCGCGGCGGGCGAGGCGGAGCAGGCCGCCGCCGCTTCCGACGCCCTGCTCGACTATATCGAGGCCTTCACGCGCGCGACGCTGGCGCCGGAGCGGTAGTTGACCCTGGCCGCGCGAGACTGATATATCAGCCGCATCCAAGAGGGCAGGAGACGCGCCATGGACGGCATCGGCACCCCATCGGCCGCCGCGCTGAAGCGGGAGCGGCTGTCCCGCCGGCAGCAGGCCTTCCGTGCGGATTTCCGCGCGAGGATCGGGCGGCTCTACCATGGCTGGGCGCATGTCGCGCTGATCTACGCCATCGGCGGCGCGGCCATCTGGTACTGCGCGCGGCAACTCGGCACGCCGGCCTGGTACGAATGGCTGGTGGTGCCGCTCGCCTTCCTCGGCGCCAACGTCTTCGAATGGTGGATCCACAAATACGTCATGCACCGGCCCATCAAGGGCCTGATGGGCATCTACAAGCGGCACACGCTGGCGCACCACCAGTTCTTCACGGAGAACGAGTACACCATCGACAACGCGCGCGACTTCCGCATCGTGTTCTTCCCGCCCTATGCGCTGATCACCTTCCTGGCCATGTCGCTGGTGCCGGCCTTCCTGCTGAACAAGGCGGGCTTCCCGGATGCCGGCTGGCTGCTGCTGATCACCAACACGGCGCTCTACCTCAACTACGAGTTCTTCCACTTCTGCTGCCACGTGAAGGATGACCGTATCGTCCGGCACATCCCCTTCATCAACACCATCCGCCGCCACCACGCCGCGCACCACAACACGGCGATCATGATGGAGCGGAATTTCAACCTGACCTATCCGATCGCCGATTGGCTCTTCGGCACCAGCGATCTCCGGCGCGGGCTGCTCGGCCATCTGCTGAACGGCTACGATTCGCGCTTCCTGCGCAGCGACCTCCGGCGCGTGCGCAACACGCTCGACGACCCGCGGGCCGGCGCGCCGCGCGCGAAGATCGTCGCGGCGGAGTAGCGCGCCATGGCCGCGCTCACGCCGCTCGATGGCGGCGGCATCAAGACCTCCCGTGCCTCGCTGATCGGCGGGATCGCGGTGGCGATCGGCGTCTTCGTGCTCTGGTTGGCGCTGACGCGCGACCTCGGCCTCGCCGGCGCGCTCTCCACCCTCCTCGGCCTCGCGGTCAGCGGCGGCATCGGCCTCTGGATCTGGCGGGCCGACCTGTGAAGCGGCAGCGCGGAGGCGCTGCTACAGTCGGCCGTGAAGCGGTTCCAATCACGGCATTGCAACCACCACTCCTTGGTTCCGTTCCCTAAAGCAAAACAAGGGACCACGGGGGAAGCGAGGGTGGACGAGGACGCTAGACTGCATCTCGGCGGCATCAGCCCGGAGCCGCAGCTTGCCGGCACATCCGCCACGACCGGCTTGCTGAGCGCCCTGCCGGAGGGCTGGGTGATGCTGGGACGCTGCCGGATCGGCACCGCCGGGCCGGCGAGCTATCCGACTGGCTGCTGGGCGCTTGCCCATCCGACCACCGGCATCGCGTTGGTGGATGTCGCGCCGGACGCGACGCCGAATGCCGAGTCGCGCCTGCGCCGGGCGCTGGGGGCGGCGAATTTCTGGCCGGCCTTCCCGGGCTACCTGCCGGTCTGGCACGGGCGCATCGAACTCGCGGCCTGGCGGTCGCTGCCGGGCATCATGGCCGAGGGATTCTCGGAGTTGCCGCCGCTGACGGTGCCGGGCAAGGGGGCCTGGATCGCCGCCGTGCGCATGGCGCTGGCCGAGGATCCCGCCTGGGACGTGCCCGGCGCGCCGCGGGGGACGCGCGTCGCCGCGCTGCCCGCGCCGACGGACGAGAGCGAGGAGGAGGAAGTGGTGCCACCCGCTGCCGCGCGCCGTCCCTTGCGGGGCCATGCGGCATTGCTGGCCGGTTTCGCCGCGACCTTCGTGCTGGGCTTTGCCAGCGGCGCCCTGCTGCTGGGCGGACGCGAGCCGCCGGCTGCGGCTCCTCCGGCCGCGCCGGTGACGCTGGCGCGGCCAGCCGCGCCACCGGCCGCCGCGGTCGCCATCCCGGCGGTCGCGCCCCTCCCGGCGCGAGAGCCGTCGCCGCCGGTGCCGGAGCCGGCCGCAACGATGCCGGCCGCAACGATGCCGGCCGCGACGATGCCTGTCGCGACGATGCCCGTCGCCGCGCCGGTGCCGCCACCGGCCCCCGCCATCGCGCCGCCGGCGGAGCCGGTCACCGAGGCTGCCGCGGTGCCGGCCGCCCCGCTACCCCCGCCGCCGGCGACCGAGGCGGCCGGCGCGGATACGGAGGGGCCGACCGAAACCGCCTCCTTCGCCCTGCCGCTGCCGCCATTGGCGCCAAGGGCACCGGAGCGGAAGGTGAGCCAGGCGCCGCCGCGCATCGACCGTGCCTGCAGCGATGCCCAGTACCGCTTCCAGCAGGGGCTGCCGCTGACGCCGCGGGACGTCGCCTATCTGCGCGAGGGCTGCACCACGCGGCGCTGACCCTGCGACGGCGCGAGGAGGCCGGAGCCTCCTCGGCCGCGATTACCGCAGGCCGGCGTTGACCGCCTCGAGCGCCTTCGCGCCCGGCACCAGCGCCGGGGTGTCCAGCCGGTTCAGCGGCACGTCGACGGTGCCGAGATGGCTGTGCATGTCCTCCGGATCCGGGTCGATATAGAGCAGGCCGGTGACGATCTCGCCCGCCGCCTTGCGCTCGTGCAGGTGGTGCATGGCCGCGACCCGGTCGGTCGGGTCGTATTCCGTGTGCAGCTTGCGCAGCCGCAGCACGCTGCCGTCGTGCTGCGTGACCTCGCGCACCTCGCCCGGGGCATAGTCCGTGGTGATCGCCTCCCGCCCCAGGATGACGTCGAGCTGGTTCATCGCCTCGTTATGCTCGCGGACGAAGTCGTAGGATTTGGTCGAGCCCTCGTGGTTGTTGAAGGCGACGCAGGGGCTGATGCAGTCGATGAAGGCGGGGCCAGGATGCCGCAGCGCGCCCTTGATGAGCGGGACGAGCTGCGCCTTGTCGCCGGAGAAGCTGCGGGCGACATAAGTCGCGCCGAGCTGCAGCGCGATGCCGACGAGGTCGATCGGCTCGTCGGTATTGACCGTGCCCTTCTTGGCCTTGGAGCCCTTGTCGGAGGTCGCGGAGAACTGCCCCTTGGTCAGGCCGTAGACCCCGTTGTTCTCGACGATATAGGTCATGTTCACGGCGCGGCGGATGCTGTGCGCGAACTGGCCGAAGCCGATCGAGGCGCTGTCGCCATCGCCCGAGACGCCGAGATAGATCAGGTCGCGGTTGGCGAGGTTGGCGCCCGTCAGCACGCTCGGCATCCGGCCATGGACCGAGTTGAAGCCGTGTGACGCGCCGAGGAAGTAGTCCGGCGTCTTGGAGGAGCAGCCGATGCCGCTCATCTTGGCGACGCGGTGCGGCTCGATCGAGAGCTCCCAGCAGGCCTGGATGATGGCCGCCGAGATGCTGTCATGGCCGCAGCCGGCGCAGAGGGTGCTGATCGCCCCCTCGTAGTCGCGCCGGGTGAAGCCGAGCTCGTTCACCGGCAGCTTCGGGTGGTGCAGCTTGGGCTTGGGGAGGAAGCTCATTCGGCGGCGGCTCCGGCAAAGGGCACGACCTTGAGCGCCGAGGCGCGGTCGGCAATGGCGGCGCGGATGAAGCGCGCGGTGATCGGTGTGCCGTCATAGTGGAGGACGGGGATCAGCCTGGCGGGGTCAACGTTCCCCTCCGTCATGAGCATGGTGCGGAGCTGGGCATCGCGGTTCTGCTCCACGACGAAGACCCGGTCGTGCCGGGCGATGAAGTCCATGACGTCGTCGTGGAAGGGGAAGGCGCGGATGCGCATGGCATCGAGCTGGATGCCGTCCGCCTCGAGCGCCGAGAGCGCCTCCTTCATCGCGGCGCTGCTGCTGCCGTAATAGATGACGCCCGTCGTCGTCGGTGCGGCGGCGCGGCGCTCCACCGGGCGCGGCACCAGGGACTTGGCGGTGTCGAACTTCCGCAGCAGGCGCTGCATGTTGTCGACATAGGCGGCGCCCGCCTCGGTGTACTTGGCGAAGCGGTCGCGGGAGGTGCCGCGGGTGAAGAAGGCGCCCTTCTGCGCATGGGTGCCGGGATAGGTGCGGAAGGGGATGCCGTCGCCGTCCACGTCGAGGTAGCGACCGAAGGTCCGGCCGGCCTCGAGTTCCTCGGCGGTCATGACCTTGCCGCGGTCGAGCTGGCGGCTGTCGTCCCACTGGAAGGGCTCGCAGAGCCAGTCGTTCATGCCGATATCGAGGTCGAGCAGCACGAAGACCGGCGTCTGCAGCCGGTCCGCGAGGTCGAAGCTGGCCGCGCCGAAGTCGAAGCACTCCCGCGGGTCCTCGGGCAGCAGCACCACATGCTTGGTGTCGCCATGGCTGGCATAGGCCGCCGAGAGCAGGTCGGATTGCTGGGTGCGCGTCGGCATGCCGGTGGAGGGGCCGGCGCGCTGGACATCGAAGATGACGGCCGGGATCTCGGCGAAATAGGCGAGGCCGACGAATTCCTGCATCAGCGAGATGCCGGGGCCGGAGGTCGCGGTGAAGGCCCGGGCGCCGTTCCAGCCCGCGCCGATGACCACGCCGATGGAGGCGAGCTCATCCTCCGCCTGCACGATGGCGTAGCGCTTCTTGCCCGTGTCGGGGTCGGTGCGGAAGCGCTTGCAGTGCCGCTCGAAGGCCTCGGCGAGGGAGGTGGAGGGGGTGATGGGATACCAGGCACAGACCGTAGCACCCCCGTAGACCGCGCCGAGCGCGGCGGCGGCATTGCCCTCCACATAGATCCGGTTGCCGACCGCATCCGTCCGCTGGAGCTGCAGGCCGAGCGGGCATGTGAGGTTCCTCAGCGCCCAGTCGCGGCCCATGTGGAAGGCGTCGCGGTTGGGCTTCGCCAGCTTCTCCTTGCCCTTGTACTGCTCGGCGAGGAGCTGCTCGATCACCGCCGGCTCGATGCCGAGCAGGGCGGAGAGCGCGCCGACATACATGATGTTCTTGAGAAGCTGGCGCTGCCTGGCGTCGGTATAGGCGGTGTTGCAGATCTGGGTCAGCGGGATGCCGATGACCTGCACGTCGTCCCGGAAGCGCGAGGCCGGCATGGGCCGCGTGCTGTCGTAGAGGAGGTAGCCGCCGCTATCAATCTCGGCGATGTCGCGGTCCCAGGTCTGCGGGTTCATCGCGACCATCAGGTCGACGCCGCCGCGCCGGCCCAGGTGACCCTCACCGCTGACGCGGACCTCGAACCAGGTCGGCAGGCCCTGGATGTTGCTCGGGAAGATGTTGCGGGAGGCGATGGGGATGCCCATGCGCAGGATGGACTTGGCGAAGAGCTGGTTGGCGCTGGCCGAGCCGGATCCGTTGACATTGGCGAATTTGACGACGAAGTCGTTGGTGGCGATGCGCGGCATCGGGGTCACTCCGCGGCCAGGGCCGGCGCCGGGCGCAGGGCCTTGGCGGCTTCCAACAGGAATTTCTGCATGTCCCAGGCGCCCGTCGGGCAGCGCTCGGCGCACATGCCGCAATGCAGGCAGACATCCTCGTCCTTGACCATGACGCGGCCGGTCTTGAGGCCATCCGCGACATAGAGCGGCTGGTCGAGGTTGAGCGCCGGCGCCTTCAGGCGCTGCCGCAGGTCCGCTTCCTCGCCATTCTCGGTGAAGGTGATGCAGTCCGTCGGGCAGATGTCGACGCAGGCATCGCATTCGATGCAGAGCGATTCGGAGAACACCGTCTGCACGTCGCAGTTCAGGCAGCGCTCGGCCTCCTTGAAGGCCATCTCCCGATCATAGCCGAGTTCGACCTCGAGCGTGATGTCGCGCAGCGCCACCTCGTCCTCGGCATGCGGCACCTTGAAGCGCAGGTCGAGCGAGACGTCGTTGTCGTAGCTCCACTCATGGATGCCCATCTTCTGGCTGACCAGGCGCGTGTCCGGCGGCGGCCGGTTCGTCACGTCCTCGCCGCGGCAGAAGAGGTCGATGGAGATCGCCGCGGCATGGCCATGCGCCACGGCCCAGATGATGTTCTTCGGCCCGAAGGCGGCATCGCCGCCGAAGAAGACCTGCGGCACGGTGGACTGGTGCGTCGTCGCGTCCAGCACCGGTAGGCCCCAGCGGTCGAACTCCAGGCCGATGTCGCGCTCGATCCAGGGGAAGGCATTCTCCTGGCCGATGGCGACCAGCACCTCGTCCGCCTCGATCGTCACGTCCGGCTCGCCGGAGGGCACGAGCTGGCGGCGGCCCCTGGCGTCGTACTCCGCCCGCACCTTCTCGAAGACCATGCCGGTCAGGCGGCCGCTGTCGTGCAGCACCTCCTTCGGGACGAGGAAGTTGAGGATCGGGATGCCCTCGCGCATCGCGTCCTCCTTCTCCCAGGGGGAGGCCTTCATCTCCTCGAAGCCGGAGCGGACGACGACCGTCACCTCCTCCCCGCCCAGGCGCCGGGCGCTGCGGCAGCAATCCATCGCCGTATTGCCGCCGCCCAGCACGATGACGCGCTTCCCGACCTCCGTGATGTGGCCGAAGGAGACGGAGGAGAGCCAGTCGATGCCGATGTGGATGTGCTCCGCGGCCTCCGCGCGGCCGGGGACGTCGAGGTCGCGCCCGCGCGGCGCGCCGGAGCCGACGAAGACGGCGTCATAGCCCTCGGCCAGCAGGGCCTTCAGGCTCTCCACGCGCTCCCCATAATGCGTGACGACATTGCCGCGGTCGGTGATGTAGCCGACCTCCTCGTCGATCACCTCGGCCGGCAGGCGGAAGCGGGGGATCTGGCTGCGGATGAAGCCGCCGCCCTGCTTCTCCCCGTCATAGACATGCACCTCGTAGCCGAGCGGCGCGAGGTCGCGCGCGACGGTCAGGCTGGCGGGCCCGGCGCCGATGCAGGCGATGCGCCGGCCGTTCCGCTGCGCCGGGATCGGCGTCAGGCGGTTGCGGATATCGGCCTTGTTGTCGGCGGCCACGCGCTTGAGGCGGCAGATGGCGACCGGCTCCTCCTCCACCCGCCCGCGGCGGCAGGCCGGCTCGCAGGGGCGGTCGCAGGTGCGGCCGAGGATGCCGGGGAAGACGTTGGAGTGCCAGTTCACCATATAGGCGTCGCTGTAGCGGCCCGCGGCGATCAGCCTGATGTATTCGGGAACCGGGGTGTGGGCGGGACAGGCCCACTGGCAATCGACCACCTTGTGGAAGGTGTCCGGGTTACGGATATCGGTGGGCTTCAACGGACGTTTCCCTCGTTGCGGGGAGCGTTCGGCATGGGCGGCGCCGGCCGATGGCCGGGCAGGGCACGCCTGGCGCCGGAACGGGCCGGGTGACCGCGGATGCCATAACGTTCCTCCCACGCCCTTTTCGGGCGCACGGAGCTTGCCCCACAACCGTGATAGGCGCAACGACCCGCCGACATGGCGGGAGCAGCACGGTTGCAGGCCGGCTCTGATAGTTCGGCATGATGCGCCCGCGAGGGATGCCGCGCGACCCGGCCGGGGGACACGTCAGCGTGCGGCCTCGTTGCGCAGTGGCCGGCGGAACGAAGGACGGCGCCGCGCGATGCCGCGGCGCAGCAAGGGGAGAGGATGATGGCGGATCTCAGCGGAAAGGCCGCGCTGGTGACGGGCGCGAGCCGCGGCCTGGGCGAGGGCGTGGCGCGCGCGCTGGCCGAGGCGGGTGTCGCGGTGATGCTGGCTGCGCGCGACGGCGCGGCGGTGGAGGCCGTGGCGCGGGACATCGCAGCGATGGGCGGCAGTGCCTACGCCATGGCGGCCGATGTCTCGGATTATGCGGCGACCGAGGCGCTGGTCGCCGCGACGCGGGCGCGCTGCGGCGGCCTCGACATCCTGGTGAACAATGCCGGCGTCATCGAGCCGATCGCGGAGATCGGCGCATCCGATCCCGCCGCCTGGGCGCGCAACATCGCCATCAACCTGGTCGGCCCCTACAACGCGGTGCGCGCGGCCCTGCCGGGCATGATCGCTGGCGGCGGCGGGACGATCGTCAACGTCTCCTCCGGCGCCGCCTATCGGCCGCTCGAGGGCTGGAGCGCCTATTGCTCGGGGAAGGCGGGGCTGGCCATGTTCACCCGCGCCATCGCGCTGGAAGCGGGGGCCAGGGGCATCCGCGCCTTCGGCTTCTCGCCGGGCACGATCGACACCGAGATGCAGGTGAAGATCCGCGCCTCGGGCCTGAACGTCATCAGCCAGATCCCGCGCGAGCAGCTCTCGCCGGTGGCGGATGCGGTGCGCGGGCTCGTTCATCTCTGCACGGCGGGGGCGGATGACCTGGTCGGCCAGGACGCCTCGATGCGCGACGAGGCGTTCCGCAAGCGCCTCGGCCTGTAGCCGACGCGCCGCGCGGGGGCGGGCGCGGCGCGGTCAGCGCCGCTGCGCCTCGGCCAGCGCCTGCAGCCGCAGCGCGCTGGCCAGGGGCTGCGAGGGATCCGTGCGCGCCGTGTCCACCTCCGTCACCAGCGCCGCCAGGCTGAGCCCGCGCCGCTGTGCGATCGCCTCCAGCGCCGCCCAGAATTCCGGCTCCAGCGCCACCGAGGTGCGGTGGCCCGCCAGCGCGAAGCTGCGCTTCTGCAGGTGGCGGGCCGCCGGCATCAGTCGCCGAGCGAGGCGCCGGGCGCGATCATCGTCTCCGGCCGGACCCAGCGGTCGAAATCCTCGGGCGTGACGAAGCCGAGCTGCTCCGCGGCGTCGCGCAAGGTCAGGTTCTCGGCCAAGGCCTTCTTGCCGATGCGCACCGCCTTGTCGTAGCCGATATGCGGATTGAGCGCCGTCACCAGCATCAGCGATTTTCCGAGATTCTCGGCGATCTTTTCCCGGTTGGGTTCCAGCTTCAGCACCATGAACTCGGCAAAGCTCGCCGCGGCATCGGCCAGCAGCGTCGCCGATTGCAGCACCGCCTGGATGATCACCGGCTTGAAGACGTTGAGCTCGAGGAAGCTCTGCGCCCCGGCGAAGGTCACGGTGGTGGTATTGCCCATGACCTGGGCGCAGACCATGGTCAGCGCCTCCGACTGCGTCGGGTTGGTCTTGCCCGGCATGATGCTGCTGGAGAGCCCGTCCGCCGGCACCACCAGCTCGGCGAGGCCGCTGCGCGGGCCGCTGCCGAGCAGGCGGATGTCGTTGCCGAGCTTGTTCAGCGAGACGGCGACGGTGTTCATCGCCCCCTGCAGCTCGACGAAGGCGTCATGCGCGCCCATGCCCTCGAACTTGTTCGGGTTCGGGGCGAAGGCGAGGCCGGTGCGGTCGGCGACGATCTCGCAGAACACCCTGTCGAAATCCGGGTGTCGGTTGAGGCCGGTGCCGACCGCGGTGCCGCCCTGCGGCAGCAGCAGCAGCCGCGGCATGACGCCGCGCAGCCGCTCCTGCCCCAGCTCCACCTGCCGGGCCCAGGCCGCGAATTCCTGGCCCAGCGTGACCGGCACGGCGTCCATCATATGGGTGCGGCCGATCTTGATGATGTCGGCCCATTCCTCCGAGCGCTTCCACAGCGCCGCATGCAGCCGCCCGAGCGCGGGCAGCAGCCGTCCCTCCACCGCCTCGGCCGCGGCGATGTGCATCATGGTCGGGAAATTGTCGTTGGAGCTCTGGCCGCGATTGACGTGGTCGTTCGGATGCACCGGCTTCCGCGCGCCGAGCGGCGAACCCAGGATCTCGTTGGCGCGGTTCGAGATCACCTCGTTCGCGTTCATGTTGGTCTGCGTTCCCGATCCCGTCTGCCAGACGGGGAGGGGGAATTCCTCATCGCGCCGGCCGTCGGCGATCTCCTCGGCGGCCTGCTTGATCGGGCCGACGAGGTCGGCCGGCAACTCGCCGAGACGCCCATTGGCCTCGGCGCAGGCCCATTTGTGCAGGCCGACGGCGCGGATCAGCCCGGGCGGGAAGCGCTCGGACCCGATGCGGAACAGGCGCCGGGCCCGCTCGGTCTGCGGGCCCCAGTAGCGCTCGGCCGGGATGTCGATGGTGCCGAGCGAGTCGGTCTCGGTGCGGGTCTCCGCCATGGTCCTCTCCTCCTGCCCGCGCCGCCATGGGCGGGGCCTGTCAGGCCGGCCGATTGGGGGCGCCCGGACTCCCGGTCGTCCCGCGCCGATCGGACGGCTCAGGGGGAGTAGGAGGAAACCTCGACAAGGTTCCCCTCGGGGTCGCGGCAATAGACCGAGCCCATGGGGCCGAGCGCGCCCTGGCGCGTCACCGGGCCAAGTTCGATCCGCACGCCGCAAGCATGGAACTGGCCGACGATGTCGTCCACCGCGACCGCCACGATGAAGCAGAGGTCCTGGGTGCCGGGCAGGCAGGTCCCGGCGGCGATCCAGTCCTCCGTCGGGTGGTCGGCCGGACGGAGGTTGATCTTCTGGCCGCCGAATTTCAGAGCGACGCGGGGCGGGCTGCCGAAATCCTCCCGTTCCATGCCGAGGACGCGCTGGTACCAGCTCGCCATCACCTCGATGTCGCGGCAGTTGATGACGATATGGTCCAGGCGGTCGACGGCGAAGCGCATGTCAATGGTGCTCCCTTCGGTCGCGGCCGACCGATTGAGACATGGGCAGCAGACCCGCTCCGGTCATCGGGCGGCGGGTTCCTTGGGCAGGCGGGCCGTCACCTCGATCTCGATGCGCATGGCATCGGTCTGCAGGCCGGCATGGATGAGGGTGGCGGCGGGCCTCGCGCGGCCGAGATGCCGCTTCACCACGGGCCAGCAGGGTTCCCAATCCTCCCGTCGCGGCACGATGAAGAGGACGCGGACCACGTCGTCGAGGCTGGCGCCGGCCTCGGCCAGGGCCTGCGCGATGTTGCGGAAGGCCTGGTCGACCTGGGCGACGACGTCGTCCTCGATGGTCATGCGGGCGTAGTCGTAGCCGGTGGTGCCGGAGACCCAGACATGGTCGCCATCCACCACGGCGCGGGAATAGCCGATCTCCGCCTCGAACCGGCTGCCGGAGGAGATGTGCCGGACGCCGCTCACCCGCCGGCCTCGCAGACCACGGCCGCGACCGCATTGTCCGGGCCCGGCACAGCGAAGAGGATGACGCGGCGGATGACGGCGATCTGCCCCGCGCCGTCGCGCAGCTCCATCCCCGGCACGGGGATCATGGGCAGGGTGATCACGCCGTCGTCGTGGATCGGCTCGCCACGCTCGAGCCCATCGGGGTCGAACCAGACATGGATGCGGTAGCCTGTCATCGCCGTCTCCCCTGGCCCGCGGGACCGGATGCTATTCCAGCCCCTCGTAGAAGTCGTTGCCCTTGTCGTCCATGACGATGAAGGCAGGAAAATCCTCGACCTCGATCCTCCAGACGGCTTCCATGCCGAGCTCGGGGTATTCCAGCACCTCGACCTTGCGGATGCAGTCCTGCGCCAGCCGCGCCGCCGGGCCGCCGACCGAGCCGAGATAGAATCCGCCATAAGCCTTGCAGGCGTTCAGCACGGCCTTGCTGCGGTTACCCTTGGCCAGCATGACGAAGCTGCCGCCCGCCTTCTGGAAGGCCTCCACATAGCTGTCCATGCGGCCGGCGGTGGTCGGGCCGAAGCTGCCGGTCGGCATGCCCTGCGGGGTCTTGGCCGGGCCGGCATAGTAGACCGGGTGGTTCTTGATGTAGTCTGGCAGCCCGCCGCCCGACTCGAGCCGCTCCTGCAGCTTGGCATGGGCGATGTCGCGCGCCACCACCATGGTGCCGGTCAGCGACACGCGGGTCTTCACCGGATGCTTCGACAGCTCCGCGCGGATCTCGCTCATCGGCCGGTTCAGGTCGATCTTCACGACCTCGCCGCCCAGGATCGCGTCGGTCTGCTCCGGCAGGTACTTCGCCGGGTCGTGCTCGAGATCCTCGAGGAAGACGCCCTCGGGCGTGATCTTCGCCTTGATCTGGCGGTCGGCCGAGCAGGAGACGCCGATCGCGATCGGCAGCGAGGCGCCATGGCGGGGCAGCCGGACGACCCGCACGTCGTGGCAGAAATACTTGCCGCCGAACTGCGCGCCGATGCCGAGATTCTGCGTCAGCTTGTGGACCTCGGCCTCCAGCGCCGGGTCGCGGATGGCATGGCCGGACTTGTCGCCGCTGGTCGGCAGGCCATCGAGGTAGCGGGTGCTGGCCAGCTTCACCGCCTTCAGCGCCGTCTCGGCGGTGGTGCCGCCGATGACGATGGCCAAGTGGTAGGGCGGGCAGGCGGAGGTGCCCAGCGTCTTGATCTTCTCCTCGAGGAAGGCCAGCAGCTTCGGCTTGTTCAGCACCGCGCGGGTCTGCTGGAAGAGGAAGGTCTTGTTCGCCGAGCCGCCGCCCTTGAGGACGAACATCAGGTGGAACTCGTCGGCATGGTGCTCGCCCGGCGCGGCCATGATGGAGAAGTCGACCGGCAGGTTGTTGCCGGTATTCACCTCCTCGAACATCGAGAGCGGCGCCATCTGCGAGTAGCGCAGGTTCGTCTCGGTATAGGTCCGGGCCACGCCGAAGGAGAGCGCCTCCTCCTCGTCGCCCTCGACCCAGACCCGCTGGCCCTTCTTGCCGAAGACGATGGCGGTGCCGGTGTCCTGGCACATCGGCAGGGTGCCGCCGGCGGCGATGGCGGCATTCTTCAGCAGGTCGAGCGCGACGAAGCGGTCGTTGGCGCTCGCCTCGGGGTCCTTCAGGATGTTCGCCAGGCTCTGCAGGTGGCCCGGCCGCAGCAGGTGGGAGACGTCCCGGCAGGCCTGGAAGGCGAGCTGTTCCAGCGCCTGGGGGGAGACCTTCAGCACGGTCTTCCCCTCGACCTCGACGGTCGAGACGCCCTGGATGTCGAGCTTGCGGTAGGGGGTCCTGTCCTCCGCGAGCGGGAACATGGGGCTATAGCGGAAGCCGGAGGGGCGGGCAGGCTGGCTCACCGGGCCGGCATCGACATCCTGCGCGGGGCCGCGCAGGTCTTCCTTCGACAGCGCGGCGGCATCCTGGGGAGGGGTCACGGGCGATCTCCGCACGGGGGGACGCCGCGGGGAGCCTCTGCCGGGTGCAGGGGCGGTCGGGCGGCGCCGTGAAAGTCCCGGCCGGATTACTCCAGCGCGGCCGCCAAGCCAACCGCCCGGTCGGGCGAGCCTTGCCTCATGCCGCGCCGCAAGGGTCCGCGCCGGGCATCAAGAGGGCCGCGCCCCGTCGCGGAGGCCGCGGGCCCCTGCGCCGGGCCTCGGGGGTGTCGCGGAGCCTCCCGCCCGGACGGGCGGCGCCGGCAAGCGCGACCGGGAGGGGCGCCGGCATCGCCGCGCCCGCTGTCAGTCCCGCCGGCGGCGGAAGGCGTCCAGGCTGACCACCTGCGGCTTCGCCGGCGCCTCCCCGGCCGCCTGCTCCGCCAGCTCCGCGACCGCCGGTGCGGGCTCGGGTGCCTGGAAGCGCAGGCCGAAGCGCACATGCGGGTCGGCGAAGGCCGTCACCGCCTTGAAGGGGATCACCAGCATCGCCGGCACGCCGCCGAAGGACAGCCCGACGGAGAAGCTGCCGGCGCCGCGATCGACCTTCAGGTCCCAGAACTTGTGCTGCAGGACGATCGTCATCTCCTGCGGGTAGCGGGCCTTCAGGTGGCCGGGCAGGGAAACCCCGGGAAACTCGGTCCGGAAGGTGACATAGAAATGGTGCTCGCCCGGCAGGCCGCGCCGGCCGACATGGTCGAGCGCCTCGACGACCACGGCGCGCAACGCCTCCTCCGCCCAGGCGGCATAAGGCAATTCGCTGTCGGTGGCCGCAATGGTATCGTTCATGATCCAATCCTTCCCCTACTAATAGGGGCACCATCAACTCACGGAAACGGGAGAAAATCTTAACGTTGCCAATGAGTGGGTGAAGTGGGGGGCTTCTGTTGCCCGGTGCCCCCCGAACCGCGCTTACCTTATTCAGGCAGCGAGTGCGACGTCCTCGCGGACGTTATCGTTCGCACTTATCGATGGCCCGATGACGGCGGAACCATGCCGGGCAAAAGCGGCCCCATTACCACGCGCGTCGAGCCTGTTTCGCCCCCATTTGCCGCACTGCGGCAAATCCCCTGGAGGGAAGCCGCAAGAACGGTGTCTGGTGGAGGCGCCGGGCACTGCCCCCGGGTCCGCAACGCTTATCCCGAGCCGTGTTTATCACCATAGTCTTGCGGGATCGCTCCCGCGCGACGGCGTTGATATAGCGCATGGCGCGCCCAGGTTCCAGGTGGCACGCGACGACGCGGAGCGGAGGCGCAGCCAGCGCATGGATTCCCTGCCCGATCTTGCCAGCCCGCCGCGCGCGCGGTCGCGCCGCGGCCTGCTGCTGCCGCTCGGCCTGACCGCCATCGCCGCCGCCGGGGCCGGCTACTGGCTCGGCCACCAGGCGCCGCCGCCGCCCGAGGCGGCCGGCGCGGCCACCCGGCCCGAACTGCCCGCGGAGGTCTCGCTTTCGCCCGAGGCCGCCCGCAATTTCGGCCTGCGCACCGCCGCGGCGGAGATGCGGCCGCTGGTCCGCAGCATCCGCGTCACCGGCAGCGTCGGCTTCAACGAGCTGCGGCTCGCCCATATCCAGCCGCTCGCGCGCGGGCGGGTGCAGTCGGTCGAGGTGGCGATCGGCGACCGCGTCCGGGCCGGGCAGCGCCTGGCGGTCCTCGATGCCCTCGACCTCGCCGAGGCGCGGCACCAGCTCTCGGGCGCCGAGGCGGCGCTGAACCAGGCCCAGGCCGAGACCCAGACCGCGCGCGCCGCCTTCAACCGGGCGCAGGAGCTGGTCCGCAGCGGCGCCCTCTCCCAGAGCGAGCTCGAGCGAAGGCGGGCGGAGGTCGCGCGGGCCGAGGCCGCGGTGCTGACCCGGAGGACGGAGGTCGAGCACTGGCGGGAGATGCTGGCCCGCTACAGCCCGGCCAGCACCGCGCCCCTGCCGCCCGGCAGCGTCAGCCTCCCGGCCCCGACCCCGATGGATGCCCGCGGCGCCATCCTCGCCCCCTTCGACGGCGCCATCCTGGCCGTCGGCGCCACGCCGGGGGAGCTGGTGGACACCAACCGGGAGATTTTTACTCTTGCCGACCTCTCGACGGTCTGGGTCATGGCCGACGTGCCCGAGCGCGACCTGGGCGCGGTGCAGGCGGGCGCGGCCGTCTCCATCGCGGTCGAGGCCTATCCCGGCCGGCGCTTCCCCGGCCGGGTCGCCTATGTCGCCGACCAGCTCGATGCCCGGACCGGCACGGCCAAGGTGCGCTGCGAGATCCCGAACCCCGAGGGCGCGCTCCGGGTGAACATGTTCGCCATCGTCGAGATCGCGGCGCCGCTCGGGCGGGAGGGGCTGGTGGTGCCGGACGCCGCCCTGCAGGCGGTGGACGACCAGCCCGGCGTCTTCCTCCGCACGGGCGAGGACCGCTTCGCCTGGCGGCGGGTGCAGCCGGGGCTGCGGCAGGGCGGCGTGACCGAAGTGACGGAGGGGCTGCAGCCCGGCGAGACCGTCGCCGCCGAGGGCAGCTTCCGCCTGAAGGCGCTGCTGCTGCACGACCGGGTCGATGCGCAGGACTGAGCCGATGACGGGGCCGGCATGATCCCCCGCCTGATCGATGCCGCGCTGGCCAATCGCGCCGTCGTGCTGATCCTGGCCGCCATGCTGGTGGCGATGGGTCTCTACGACCTGCGGCGCCTGCCGATCGATGCGCAGCCCGACATCTCGCCGCGCCAGGTGCTGGTCATCACCCAGGCGCCCGGCCTCGGCCCGCTCGAGGTGGAGCGCTTCGTCACCTTCCCCGTCGAGCTCGCCCTGCAGGGCCTGCCGCATATGGAGAACCTGCGCTCCGTCACGCGCTACGGCCTCTCGGTCGTCTATGTCCGCTTCTCCGACGAGATGGACATCTACGCCGCGCGCAACCTGGTCTTCTCCCGCCTGCCCGCGGTGCAGGTGCCGCCCGAGGCCGGCACGCCGCAAATGGGTCCCGTCTCCACGGGACTCGGCGAGATCTTCCAGTTCGAGGTGCGCGGGCAGGGCCGCAGCCTGATGGAGCTGCGCACCATCCTGGACTGGCAGGTCGCACCGAGGCTGCGCCAGGTGCCCGGCGTGATCGACGTCAATGCCAATGGCGGGGAGCTCAAGACCTACGAGGTGCAGGTCGCGGCCGATGCGCTGACCCGCTACGGCCTCTCGCTCGCCGAGGTCTTCACCGCCATCGAGCGCAACAACGGCGCCCGCGGCGGCGCGACGCTGGAGCGCAACGGCGAGCAGGCGGTGATCCGCGGCGAGGGGCTGATCCAGGACCCCGAGGATATCGGCCGCATCGTGCTGCGGACGGGGGAGGGGGGTGTGCCCCTCTATGTCCGCGACATCGCGCGCGTGACCCCGGCGGCGCGCCCGCGCCTCGGCGCCGTCACCCGCGACGGCCGCGGGGAGGCGGTGGTCGGCGTCGCCCTGATGCTGCTCGGCGAGAACACGCGCGAGGTTGGCGACCGGGTCAAGGCGGCGATCGGCGAGATCGGGAAGGGCCTGCCGCCGGGCGTCGCGATCGCCCCCTATTACGATCGCGCCGACCTGATCACCCGCACCATCCACACCGTGGCGAAGAACCTGATCGAGGGCGCGGCCCTGGTCGTCGTGGTGCTGCTGGTCCTCCTCGGCAATATCCGCGCCGGGCTGGTGGTGGCGCTGGCGATCCCGCTCTCGATGCTGGCGGCCGCGACGGCGATGTACTGGTCGGGCCTCTCGGGCAACCTGATGAGCCTCGGCGCCATCGATTTCGGCCTGATCGTGGATGGCGCGGTCGTCATGATCGAGAATGTCGTCCGCCGCCGCGGCGAGCACCCGGGGCGCCCGGTCGAGCAGGTGGTGCGGGAGGCGGCGCACGAGGTCGGGCGCCCCATCCTCTTCGCCGTCACCATCATCACCGTGGTCTACCTGCCGCTGCTGAGCCTGCAGGGCGTCGAGGGCAAGATGTTCCGCCCCATGGCGCTGACGGTGATGTTCGCGCTCGTCGCCTCCCTCGTGCTCACCCTGGTGCTGATGCCGGTGCTGGCGACCATGGCGCTCCGCGGACCGGTCGCCGAGCACGATAGCCGGGCCATCGCCTGGATCCGCCGGCGCTACGCCCCGCTGCTCGATGCCTCGGAGCACCACCCGGTGCCGCTGCTCGGCCTCGCCCTCGCGCTGCTGGTCGGCAGCGGCCTGCTGGCGACCCGGCTCGGCGCCGAGTTCATCCCGCGCCTCGACGAGGGGGCGCTGGCGGTGACCATCACCAAGCTGCCGAGCATGGGCCTCTCGACCGCCATCGAGACCACGACGCTGGTCGAGAGGACGCTGCTGGCCTTCCCCGAGGTCGAGACGGTGGTCAGCCTCTCCGGCAGTTCGGAGATCCCGACCGACCCGATGGGGGTGGAGCAGAGCGACAGCTTCATCCTCCTCAAGCCGCGCGAGCAATGGCAGACCGCGCCCGACCGGGAGGGGCTGATCGCCGCCTATGCCGCGGCGCTGGAGCGCGAGGTGCCGGGCATGCAGCTCTCCTGGTCGCAGCCGATCGAGATGCGCATGCAGGACCTGCTGCAGGGCGTGCGGTCCGACGTCGCCATCATCATCTATGGCGACGACCCGGCGGCGTTGCGCCAGGCCGCCGAGGCCACGGTGCAGGCGGTGGCGCGGGTGCCGGGGGCGGAGGACGTGAAGGCCGAGCAGACCGCCGGCCAGCCCTATCTCCGCGTCATCATCGACCGCGAGGCGGTGGCGCGCTACGGCCTCAATGCCTCCGACGTGCTGGACGTGGTGGAGGCGCTGGGCGGGCGCACCGTCGGCACGCTGGTCGAGGGCAATGCCCGCTTCGACATCCGCGTCCGCCTGCGGCCGGAGGACCGGAGCGACCCGGACCGCATCCGCGACCTCCGCATCGCCGATGCCTCCGGCCGCGCGGTGCCGCTGACGCAGCTTGCCCGCGTGGTCACGGAGGACGGGCCGGCGCAGATCAGCCGGGAGAAGGGAAGGCGCCGCATCACCGTGGAGGCCAACGTCCGCGGCCGCGACATCGCCTCCTTCGTCGCCGAGGCGCAAGCGGCGGTGCAGCGGCAGGTGCGGCTGCCCGCCGGCTATGCCATGGACTGGGGCGGGCAGTTCCAGAACCTGCAGGAGGCGACGGCGCGGCTGACGGTGGTGGTGCCGGCGGCGCTCGCCCTGATCTTCGCCCTGCTCTTCGTCATGTTCCGCAGCCTGACGCTCTCGGCGCTGATCTTCGTCAATGTCCCGATCGCCGCGACCGGCGGCGTGCTCGCGCTCTGGTTGCGCGGGCTGCCCTTCAGCATCTCGGCCGCCGTCGGCTTCATCGCGCTCTTCGGCATTGCCGTGCTGAACGGCGTGGTGCTGGTCAGCACCATCGTGGAGCAGCGGCTGGAGGGGAAGCCGCCCATGCAGGCGGCGCGGGATGCGGCAATGCAGCGGCTGCGGCCGGTGCTGATGACGGCGACGGTGGCGAGCCTCGGCTTCCTGCCCATGGCGGTCTCGACCAGCGCCGGGGCGGAGGTGCAGCGGCCGCTCGCCACGGTGGTGATCGGCGGGCTGGTGACGGCGACGCTGCTGACGCTGCTGGTCCTGCCGACGCTCTATGCCTGGATCGCGGGACGGGTCGACGCGCCCGGCCGCCTGTCCCGCGACGCCGCGCACTAGAGCGCATCGCGGACGGTGGTGACCGTCCGGAAGCGTGTATCCGCTGCAGGCGCACGGCGATCTCCGCCGAAGGTTGCGCAGTGTCGTGTGATGGCGACCTAAAGTTGAGTGTCGCGCCGCCCGATGGCCCGGCATGCCGCGCCCACGCAAAGGTGGTGACCGCCGGCGATGCCGCCGGTGCATGCTGTCGGCATTGGACGGCCCGCGCGGCCGGCTCCGTACGGCATCCTGTATCGCCGTCCTGCGGGATGGCGCGCACCGGGACGCCCGCGGAACCACTTTATTTCATGTTGCTTGGGCATTAACCTTTTCGCTGGCCACGATGCCGTCGCAGGCCGCCCGCATTCACGGGCTTCAGCGCGGACGGCATCCGGCCGGTGGCGATCTGGGGAAAGTCGGTCTCATGCAGATGGTGTCCGCTGACACCCTGGCCCCGCTGCAGCGGCGCCTGGCCGCCATCATGATGCTGGACGTGGCCGGCTACAGCCGGCTGACCGAGGCGGATGTCGAGGGCACGCACCGGCGCTGGATGACGATCCTGGCCGGCGTGGTGCGGCCTGCGCTCGAGGAGACCGAGGGCCAGATCATCAACCGCACCGGCGACGGCGCGATGATCGAGTTCCCGAGCGTCACTCTGGCGGTCCGGGCCGCCATCCGCATCCAGGCGGGCGCCGAGGCGCTGGAGCAGGTCCAGCCGCCGGACCGGCGCATCCGCCTGCGGATCGGCATCAACCTCGGCGACGTCATCGTCGAGCACAGCGTCCCCGGCATCTTCGGGGATGGCGTGAACATCGCGGCACGGCTGGAAGGCCTCGCGGAGCCGGGCGGGATCGTCCTCTCCGAGACCGCGATGCAGCTTGTCGACCGCACGGATTTCCGCTTCGTCGATCTCGGCCCGCAGCGGCTGAAGAACATCGCCCGGCCGATCCGCGCCTTCGCGGTCTCCCGCGACCCGCCGATCCCGCCGCGCGGCGCGTGGCTGCGGCTGCTGCCGCGGCTGAAGCCGGGCCGCCGCCTCCTGCTGTTTGCCGCGGTCCTGCTGCCGCTCTGCGGCGGCCTGGTCGATGCCGTGGTGGGCTGGTACCTCGCGCGCGTCAGGGCGCAGGAACTCATCATGATCCTGCCCTTCCGCAACCTGAGCGGCAACAGCGACGACGACTACCTGGTCGATGCCATCGTCGACGACCTGACCAACGACCTCGCCCGCGCCCGCCAGGGCTACGTGATCTCGAGCACGACGGCGCTGAGCTACAAGGGGCGCATGGTCGATGTGCGGGAGATCGGCCGGCAGTCCGGCGTGCGCTACGTGCTGGAAGGCAGCTTCCGCCGCAGCGGCGAGACGCTGGTGGTGAACGCGCAGCTGGTCGATGCCAGGACCGGCGGCAATATCTGGGCGGAGCGCTTCTCGCACGAGAGCAGGACGCTGGCGGACCTGGAGGACGCGATGACGCGCCGCCTGGCCGCGCCGCTCGACTTCCAGGTGAGCGAGGTGCGCCGCACCGGCATGGTCGGCAGCTTCGCGGCGGACGGGAACCCACTCGACGAAAGGTTGCGCACGATGGCCCTCATCACCGGCAGCTTCACCCCGGCCTCCTCGCTCGAGGCGCGCACCCGGCTCGAGCGGGCCGTGGCGAAGGACGTGCAATCGGCCGAGGATCTCGGCCTCCTCGCCATGCTGCTGGTCAGCGACTACCTCAACAACTGGAACGGCGCCTCGCAGGCGGATGTCACGCGCACGGAGATCCTGGCGCACCGGGCCCTGGCGATCGACCCCGATGCCTGGAGGGCGCATTACGCGCTGTCGCAGGTCCATCGCGTGCGGGCCGAGCACGAGGCGGCGCTGAAGGAACTCGACAGGACGATCGAGCTCAACCCCAGCTTCGCCGTCGCCTATGCGCAGAAGGGCAACGAGTTGCTCGCGCTCGGCCAGGTCGCGGCAGCGCCGGAATGGGGCATCAAGGCGGCGACGATCAGCCCGCGCGACCGATCGCTGAGCGTGTTCCACTGGGTGACCGGCCGGGCCTATTTCGTCGCCGGCGACTATGCCAGGGCGGTCGAGTGGCTGGAGAAATCCGTCGCGGAACGAGGGACGGTCTGGTTCAGCCAGGCCTGGCTGGCCAGCGCCCTCGCGCTCTCCGGCGATACCCGGCGCACGGCGGACACGGTCGCCCGGCTCCGTCGCGATTTCCCGGATTATACGCTGCCGCGGATCATGGAGTATTACGACAAGCAGGAGCGGTTCCAGAACGCCGCGATCAAGGAGAGCCTGCCGCGGCTCTATGACGGCCTGCGCAAGGCCGGGCTCCGCGACTGAGCGGGCCCGCCACCCGGCCGGGCGGCGGGATGTCGCCGCGTCGTCAGGCCGCCGTCTCGCCGCCGCGCGGCAACCCGCGCTCCACCACCCGCGCATAGAGCGCCGCGCCATAGGGGATGGCCGCGTCGTTGAACTGGTAGCGCGGGTTGTGCAGCGAGGCGCCCTCGCCATTGCCGAGCTGGATATAGGCGCCCGGGACCTTCTCCATCATGAAGGAGAAATCCTCCGAGCCCATGCCCGGCGGCTTGTCCCGCGCCACCCGGGTCTCGCCCACCAGTTCCGCCGCCGCGGCGACATAGGCCTCGGTCTGCTCGGCATCGTTCACCGTCGGCGCGAAGATCAGCCGCCAGTCGAGCGCGGCCGTCGCGCCGAAGCCGGCGGCGACGCCCTGCGCCATGCGCGCCAGGCCCTGCTCGATCTGCAGCGCGACCTCGCGGCTGAAGAATCGGGCGGTGCCGGAGATCGTCGCCGTCTCCGGGATCACGTTGTAGGCCTCGCCGCCCTGCACCTTGGTGATGCTGACCACCGCCGGATCGCGCGGGCTGAGGTTGCGCGAGACGATGCTCTGCAGCGCGGTCGCGATGTGGCAGGCGGTCAGCACCGGATCGATGCTCGCCTCCGGCCGCGCGCCATGGCTGCCCTTGCCGGTGACGCGGATGTCGAAGAAGGCGCCGCCGGCCGCGGTCGGGCCGGGGCGGATGGCGAATTCCCCGACCGCCATCCCCGGCCGGTTGTGCATGCCGAAGACGGCATCGCAGGGGAAGCGCTCGAACAGCCCGTCCTGCAGCATGGCCAGGGCGCCGCCGCAGCCTTCCTCGCCGGGCTGGAAGATGAGGTGGACGATGCCGTCGAACTGCCTGGTCTCGGCCAGGTATTTCGCGGCGCCGAGCAGCATGGTGGTGTGGCCGTCATGGCCGCAGGCATGCATCACGCCCTTCTGCGTGCTGCGGAAGGGCAGGTCGGTCAGCTCCTCCATCGGCAGTGCGTCCATGTCGGCGCGCAGCCCGATGGCCCGGTTGCCGCGGCCGCTGCGCAGCACCCCGACCACGCCCGTGCCGCCGACGCCGCGATGCACCTCGATCCCCCAGGATTCGAGCGTCCGCGCCACCACCTCGGCCGTGCGGTGCTCGGCCATGCCCAGCTCGGGATGGGCATGCAGGTCGTGGCGGATGGCGGTCAGCTCGGCATGGTGGCGGCGGATGGCGTCCAGCGGGGACATCACGGCTCCTTGGCAGTGTCGGGGGCAGTGGCGGGAAGGGTTTGGGCGGCCGGCATCCTGCCCCCGCTTGCCGGCCCGCGCCAAGGGCCGGGACCAAGGGCCGGGACCAAGGGCCGGGAAATGCATCGACCCCGCCCGCCGCCCGGTCTAGAAGGCCGCCCGCGGTGGCCCCAAGCTCCGGCCCTGCGAGTCCCAGGGGTCCACAGGATGGCGCTGACCGAGGCACAACAGCAGGAGATCGAGGCCGCCCGCGCCGCGGAAGGCCGCACCCGCCGCCCGGTGGCGCCGGGGCTCGAGGCGCTGCTCTATCAGGCCATCCCCGTGCTGGACCACGGCTTCCTGCGGGTGGTGGACTACATGGGCGACGACGCCGCGGTGGTGCAGGCCGCCCGCGTCTCCTATGGCCGCGGCACCCGCGCGGCGAACGAGGATCGCGGCCTGATCCGCTACCTCATGCGCCACCGCCACTCGACCCCCTTCGAGATGTGCGAAATCAAGTACCACGTCAAATTGCCGATCTTCGTGGCGCGGCAGTGGATCCGCCACCGCACGGCGAACGTGAACGAATACTCCGCGCGCTATTCCATCCTGGACCGCGAATTCTACATCCCCGCGCCGGAGCATCTGGCGGCGCAGTCCAGCAGCAACCGCCAGGGCCGCGGCACGGTGCTGGCGGGCGAGGAGGCGGCCGAGGTGCTGCGCCTGCTGCGGCAGGACGCCATGACCACCTACGACCACTATGCCTGGATGCTGAACGAGGACGAGGCGGGCGACACCGTCGATACTTCCCGCCAGGGCCTCGCGCGCGAGCTCGCGCGCATGAACCTGACGCTCAACACCTATACGCAGTGGTACTGGAAGACGGACCTGCACAACCTCTTCCACTTCCTCTCGCTCCGCGCCGACAGCCACGCGCAGTACGAGATCCGCGTCTATGCCGAGGCCATGCTGAAGACCGTCGCGGCCTGGGTCCCCGCCTGCTTCGAGGCCTTCTCGGAATACCGCATGGGCGCCGTCACGCTTTCCGCCCGCATGCTGGAGATCGTGCGGCGGATGCTGGCCGGCGAGGCGGTCGCGCAGGAGGGCAGCGGCCTCTCGAAGCGCGAATGGCGGGAGCTGATGGAGGTGCTGGGGCGGGAGGCCGGGTGATGGGCTGGATCCTGCTCGGCCTGCTGCTGGTCTTCGGCCTGCCCGTCCTGCTGACCTTCCTCGGCGTCGCGCTGGCGATCTGGGTGACGCTCGCGGTCGCCGGCCTGGTCTGGGGCATCGTCGCCTTCGTCTTCGGCTCGCCCCTCCTCGCCATCCTCCTCGCGCTCGCCGCCGGCATCGCCATCGGCCGCGCCTCGGCCCGCGCCTGATGGACGCCGCCCGCGCCGAGGCGCTGCTCGATTTCCTCGCCCTCGCCGACCGGCTGAAGACGGTGGAGCGGCGCGGCCTGGTGCCGCTGCCCGACGGCACGCACCGGCGCGAGACCAGCGCCGAGCATTGCTGGAACCTCGCCCTCCTCGCCCTGCTGCTGCACCGGGAGGTGGCGGCGGAGATCGATCTGGGCCATGCGCTGTCGCTGATCGCGGTGCACGACCTGGTCGAGGTCGAGGCCGGCGACACCTATGCCTACGACCCCGCCGGCCGCGCCACCCAGGCGGCGCGGGAGGAGGCCGCGGCCGATATCGTCTTCGGCGCGCTGCCGGCCGATCTCGGCGCCCGGCTGCGCGCGATGTGGGAGGAGTTCGAGGCCGGCGAGACCGCCGAGGCCCGCTTCGCCATGGCCTGCGACCGGATGCAGGGCTTCCTGCAGAACGTCCTCAGCGAGGGCCGCGCCTGGCGCGAGCACGGGGTGACGCGCGCCGATACCCGCCCGCGCATGGCCCCGGCCGAGGCGGTGGACCCCGTCTTCGCCGCGCTGATCAAGCGCCTCTACGACCGCGCCGCCGGCGGGATGCTGCCGGAATGAGCGGCGGCGCCCGCGCCCGGCACACGCCGCGGCCGCGGCCGGCGGCCAAGCCCTTCGCGCCGCGCGGCCCGGCGCCGCTGGCGGGCTGGCGGCGCTGGCGCTGGGTGGCGATCCTGGTCCTGGCCGCGCTCATCGGCCTGCCGCTCGCGCATGCCATCCTGGGCGAGGTCGCGGCGCTGCTCGGCGCCACCTTCCTGCTCGGCGTCCTGGTGGGGCGCTGGACGGCAAGGTGAAGGGGGCTGCGCCGGAACACCCGCCGCGGAGCGCCGTTCAGGCCTGACGCGCGCTCCCCGTCGGCGCGCAACCCCGGATTTTTCGGGCGCAAACCCCGACGGGTTTGCTTAGGATCCCGGCATGAGAACGTCCAAGCCAAGCGGGAGCCGCGCGCCATGATCGCGGCCATGATCCTCGCCAGCCTCGCCGGCAGCTTCGCCATGGCGCGGTTCTACGGCATGGGCTGGGCGCTGACGGCGCTCGGCCTCTCCTGGGGCAGCTTCGCCTGGTTCCCGCAGGTCCTGGCCTGGACGGCCCCGGCCGCGGTCGCGGCGATCGCCGCGCTGCTCGCCTTGGGCCTGCTGCGGGAGCGGCGGCGCGGCGCCGCCTGAGGCCACCGCCGCCCGGCCATGCCCGTCCTCGTCTTCGGCTCGGTGAATGCCGATCTCGTTTTCGCCCTGCCGGCGCTGCCGGGCCCGGGCGAGACGGTCCTCGGCCCGCGGCATGTCGCCCTGCCCGGCGGCAAGGGCGCGAACCAGGCGGTCGCGGCCGCCCGGGACGGCGCGCCCACCGCCTTCGCCGGCGCGGTCGGGGCCGATCCGCTGGCCGAGGTCGCACTCGCCGGCCTGCGCGAGGCGGGCGTGGATCTCGCGCGGCTGGCGATCGCGGCGGCACCCACCGGCTGCGCCGCCATCGCGGTCGATCCGGCGGGGCGCAACCAGATCGCGGTCGGCAGCGGCGCCAACCTGCTGGCCCGCGCCGCGCAGGTGGAGGATGCGGCGCTGACGCCGGCGACCCTGCTGCTGCTGCAGATGGAGGTGCCGGCCGCGGAGACCGCCGCGCTGGTCATGCGCGCCCGGGCGCGCGGCGCGCGGGTGCTGCTGAACCTCGCCCCGGCTGCCGCGCTGGACCGTGCCGCGCTCGCCGCCCTCGACCTGCTGGTGGCGAACGAGCACGAGGCCGCCTGGCTCGCCGCGCGCCTCGGCTGCGGCGCGGAGGCGGCGGCGCTGCACCGGGCGCTCGGCATCGGCGTCGCGGTCACGCGTGGCGAGGCCGGCGCGGAGGCGATGACGGCGGCCGGGCCGCTCCGCGTGCCGGCCTTCCCGGTGCGGGCGGTGGACACGACCGGCGCGGGCGATGCCTGGTGCGGCGTGCTGGCCGCGGCGCTCGAGCGCGGGCTGCCGCTGGAGGCGGCGATGCGCCGCGCCTCGGCCGCGGCGGCGCTGGCCTGCACGCGGGCCGGCGCGGCCATGCCGCGGGCGGCGGAGACCGATGCGCTGCTGCGACAGGGCGGGTAGAAGCGGCGCGGCAATGCCCGGCAGCGTGGAACGGCCATGGTCGCCGCGGCGTGCGCCGGCGCACTGCGGCATGGCGCCGCGCCGCGCATGCTCCTCCTCGCCGGCGAGCCGGTGACAGGAGCATCAGATGACCGATTTCGTGATCGTTGTGGCCGCGCTCGCCAACCTCGCCTCGGCCAGCCCGGCGACGCCCGCCGTGCCGCAGGCTGCGCCGACCGTGGGCTTCCGCACCTATGCGACGGTCGAGGCCTGCGAGGAGGCGACGACGCATCTCGTCGCGCGCCCCGGCACGCGCCTGGTCTGCCTGCCGGTCGAGCCGCAACTCGGCGAGCTCGCCAGCGCCTATTGACGACGCACCACCGGGCGGGGGCTGTACCGCGGCACGGGCCGCCCGGGCTGCATCGTCCAGGCCGACCCGCCCGCTGGTGCTGTGCCCGTCCCGCGAAGGCAGCCGCCTTGCCCGGGCAGGCTTGCGACCTGCCCCGGAGTGTTCCCGGGTCTTTCCGGCGGTTCTTGCTCCAGGCCACGGCGCGCCGGACGGATTCGCGTGGTCGGGCGCTTCCGAGCATCGGCGATCCGCGCCCGGTAACGACTGCCTGGTAACGACGTGCTATCCGAACTCCCTGACCTGGGCTGGTCGGCACGCAGGCCGACCGGTTCGGCCCTGTATTCGCTCCAGCGGGAAGAGGATCCTCATGCATGTCGGCCTGATCGGCGGCATCGGCGTCGCGGCGACGATCGTCTACTACCAGCGGCTCGCCGCGGCGGTGACGGAACGCGGCGGGGCCAGGCTCGACCTGACCATCGTCCACGGCGACATTCAGGAGCTGATCCGCAACAACCTCGCCGACCGGCGGGAGGAGCAGGCGCATGCCTTCCTCCCGCTGCTCCACAGGCTGAAGGATGCGGGCTGCGCCTGCGCAGCCTTGACGTCGATCGGCGCGCATTTCTGCCTGGCCGAGCTCTCGGCCCTGTCGCCCCTGCCCATCGTGTCGGGGGTGGCGCCGCTCGATGCCTATTTCGCCGGGCGGGGGATCCGGCGCATCGGGCTGCTCGGCACGCGCGTGGTGATGCGGACTCGCCTCTACGGCCAGCTCGCCCGGACGGAGGCCCTCGCGCTCGACGACGACATCGAGACGCTGGGCCAGACCTATCAGGAAGTCGCGGTCGCCGGTCGGTGCCTGCCGGCGCAGCGGGATGCCTTCCTCGAGGCCGGGCGGCGCATGATGGCGGCCGGGGCCGAGGCGATCGTGCTGGCTGGGACCGATCTCAACCTCGCCTTTGACGGGCAGGATCCCGGCTATCCCGTGATCGATGCACTCGACGTGCACGTGGAGCTGCTCGCCGAGATCGCCACGGACCGGGTCGCGCTGGACGCCCTGGCGGGCGCCTGATCCGGCCTGCGCGTGGCGAGGCGCGCCGGACGGTGCCGCCGTGATCGCCGCAGGCATCAGTCCCCGCGGATCCGCCGGCCGCGCCTGCGGCAGGCGCGTCGGTCGGAGGCGCCGTTACTCCACGAAGATGCGGGGTGCCGCCGCGCCGGCGCCCTGCAGCTTGTCCCATAGCCGCGCCGCGATGCGGCGATAGGCCTTGGCCTCCTCCGTCTCCGGCCGCGCCGCGACGATCGGCGTGCCGGCATCGGCGAGCTGGCGGATCTCGAGCTTGAGCGGCAGCTCGCCGAGGAACTCGACGCCGGTCTTCTCCGCCTCCGCCCGCGCCCCGCCATGGCCGAAGACATCGGCGCGGTGGTTGCAGTTCGGGCAGCAGAAATAGCTCATGTTCTCGATCAGGCCGAGGACGGGCACGTTCACCCGCTCGAACATCTTCACCCCGCGCCGCGCATCCAGCAGCGCCACGTCCTGCGGCGTCGAGACGATGACGGCGCCGGCCAGCGGCACGCGCTGCGACATGGTGAGCTGCGCATCGCCCGTGCCCGGCGGCATGTCCACCACCATGACGTCGAGCTTCCCCCAGGCGACCTGGCCCATGAGCTGTTCCAGCGCGCCCATCACCATCGGGCCGCGCCAGATCATCGGCGTCTCCTCATCGACCAGGAAGCCGATGGACATCGCCTTCAGGCCCCAGCGCTGCAGCGGGATGATCCGGTCTCCCTCGGTGCGCGGCTTCTCCCGCGCGCCGAGCATCTGCGGCAGGGAGGGGCCATGGATGTCGGCATCCAGCAGCCCGACCGCGAGGCCCTGCGCCGCCAGCGCGACCGCGAGGTTCACCGCCGTGGTGGACTTGCCGACGCCGCCCTTGCCGGAGGCGACGGCGACGATCTTGCCCACCTCCGGTAGCAGCATCGGGCCCTGGCCCGTGGGAGAACGCTGGCCCTGGCCGGGCGGCGCCTTCGGCGGATGCGCGTGCCCATGCCCGGCCGGCGGCGGCCCGGCGCGGCCAGTGCCGCCCGGCTTCGGCCCTGGCGGCTCGCGGTGCGCGGTCAGCACCGCGGTCACGCTGAGCACGCCGGGAACCCCGGCGGCGGCCTTCTCGGCCGCCTGGCGCAGCGGCTCCATCTCCCGCGCCCGCTCGCGCGGCACCGCGACGGCGAATTGCACCAGGCCGTCGCGCGCCGCGAGGCCCTGCACCAGGCCGGCTTCCACCACGTCGCGCCCGCTCAGCGGATCGCGCACGGACCGGAGCGCCTGCCGCACCGCCTCGACCAGAGACTCGCCCATCGCTTGAAAAGCCCCCTCAACCCCTCAATATCGCCGACGCCCGGGATGTCGTCGCCGGTCGCGGCACCCTTTCCGCGGCCCGGCCGGCGCTGTCATATGGCCGGGCACCGCCGCGGCATCCAGCCCCCCGGGACAAGGGGGCGGCAGCGGCGGCCGAACGAACAACGTGGAGGCCGGCTCGATCCATGGCGCTGAACAACGGCGGACCCAGCCCCTGGGGCAATCCCAGGCCGGGCGGGCCCTGGGGGTCGCCTCCGCCGACCCCGCCCGGTGGCGGCGGCCGCGGTCCGGGTCCTGACCTCGACGACCTCATCCGCCAGGCGCAGGACGCCGTCCGCAAGATCATCCCGACCGGCGGCGGCGGGCGGGGCCTGGCCATCCTCGGCCTCATCGTCGTCGCCCTCTGGGCGGCCAGCGGCTTCTACCGCGTCCAGCCGGACGAGGAGGGCGTGGTGCTGCGCTTCGGCGCCTTCGACCGCACCTCGGCGCCGGGCCTGAACTACCACATCCCCTGGCCGGTCGAAGCGGTGGAGACGCCGCGCGTCACGACCGAGAACCTGGTCTTCATCGGCTTCCGCTCGGGCGAGGCGGCGCCGGTACGCGCGCCGGTCGGCCGCGACGTGCTGGAAGAGTCGCTCATGCTGACGGGCGACGAGAACATCATCGACATCGATTTCGTGGTGCGCTGGCGCATCCGCGACGCCGGCGACTTCCTCTTCAACACCCGCAACCCCGAGGTCACGATCAAGTCGGCGGCCGAGAGTATGATGCGCGAGGTGATCGGCCGCACGCCGATCCAGCCCGCGCTGACCGAGGCGCGCGGCCAGATCGAGGACCAAGTCCGCGCCGGCACCCAGGCGATCATGGACCAGTACAAGGCGGGCATCGCCATCACCCAGGTGCAGTTGCAGAAGGTCGATCCGCCCGGCGCGGTCATCGAGGCCTTCCGCGACGTGCAGCGCGCGGCGGCGGATCGCGAGAGGCAGCGCAACGAGGCCGAGGCCTACCGCAACGACATCATCCCCCGCGCCCGCGGCGAGGCCGAGCGGATGATCCAGGAAGCCCAGGGCTACCGCGACAGCCAGGAGGCCCGCGCCCGCGGCGAGGCGCAGCGCTTCACCAGCGTGCTCGCCTCCTACAGCAGCGCGCCCGACATCACGCGGCGGCGAATCTACCTGGAGACGATGGAGGACATCCTGCGGCGCAACCCGAAGGTCGTGGTGGATGACCGGCTGCAGGGCCTCGTGCCGCTGCTGAACCTGAACGAGCGGCCGGCTGCGCGCCCCGCCCCGCCGGCCGCTGCCCTCGCCGCCCCGACGCTCGCCTCGCCCCGCCCGCAGGGGCCCGCCCGATGAACCGCCTGATCATCGGGGCCGTCGCCCTCGCCGTGCTGCTGGTCGTCGCCGCCAGCTCGCTCTTTGCCGTGCACCAGACGCAACAGGTGCTGATCACCCAGTTCGGCCAGCCGATCCGGGTGGTGCAGACGCCCGGGCTGAACTGGAAGCTGCCCTTCATCCAGACGGTGATCGGCTTCGACCGCCGCCTGCTGGACTACGACGCGCCGGGGCAGGAGGTAATCCTCGGCGACCAGCGCCGGCTGGTCGTCGACACCTTCACCCGCTACCGCATCACCGACCCGCTGCGCTTCTACCAGACGGTCGGCGCGACCGAGGGTGGCATCCGCCTGCGGCTCGGCCCCATCGTCTCGTCGACCCTGCGGAACACGCTCGGCAGCGAGCCGCTGCTTGCCGTGCTCTCGGCCGACCGCGCCCGGATCATGGGGGAGATCCGCGCCAAGGTGAATGCCGAGGCGCGCAGCTTCGGCATCGACGTCTCGGATGTCCGCATCCGCCGCGCCGACCTGCCGGAGGAGAATACCCAGGCGATCCTCTCGCGCATGCAGTCCGAGCGCGAGCGCGTCGCCCGCGAGCAGCGCGCCGAGGGCGCCGAGCAGGCGCAGCGCATCCGCGCCGCGGCCGAGCGCGACCGCACCGTGCTGATCGCCGAGGCGCAGTCGAAGGCCGAGACCCTGCGCGGCGAGGGCGAGCAGGTGGCCATCCGCATCTTCGCCGAGGCCTTCTCCAAGGATCCCGAGTTCTTCCAGTTCTGGCGCACCATGCAGGCCTGGCGGGAAGCCTTCTCGGACGGCGAGAGCCGCATGCTGCTGAGCCCGGACAGCGACTTCTTCAAGTACTTCCGCAGCCTCTCGCCGGCCGAGGCGGTGCCAAAGTCGCCGGCCGAGGCGGCGCCGAAATGACCCGCTGCGGTGGGCTCCGGCCCTCCGCCGGTGCCGGCATGGTGGCCGGCACCACCCAAATCCCCTAGCGTTGAAGGGGGCGTCGCCCTCACAGGCCCCCTTCGCAGTCGAGGTACCCCCGATGCGCCTTTCTCCCATCGCTATGGCTGGCCCGCTGGCCGCTCTCCTCGCCGCCCTGCCCATGGTGGCCGGTGCCCAGCAGGCCCTGCCGGCCCCCGCCCCGGAAGGCGCCCCGGTGCTGAACGCCCCGCAGGCCGTGCCCATGCGGGATGCCCCCTCCTCCTTCGCGCCGCTGGCGCGCCAACTCCTGCCGGCGGTGGTGAATATCTCCACCACCCAGACCCTGCAGGCGCGCGCCAATCGCCCGGATGCGCCGGACCTGCCGCAGGCCCCGCCCGGCAGCCCCTTCGAGGAATTCTTCCGCGACTTCTTCAACCGCAACCGCCCGGGCGCGCCCAATGGCGGGCCGGGCGGGCCGGGCGGTCAGGACCAGCCGCAGCGACCGCGCCGGGCGCAGTCGCTCGGCTCCGGCTTCGTTGTCGATGCCAGCGGCATCGTGGTGACCAACAACCACGTGATCGACGGCGCGGACGAGATCAACGTCATCCTGCAGGATAATACCTCGATCCGGGCGGAGCTGCTGGGCACCGACCCGCGGACCGACATCGCGGTGCTGCGGATCAAGACCGACAAGCCGCTGCATGCCGTGCAGTTCGGCGACAGCGACCAGACCTCGGTCGGCGACTGGGTGCTGGCGATCGGCAATCCCTTCGGCCTCGGCGGCACCGTCACCGCCGGCATCGTCTCGGCCCGCGGCCGCGACATCCGCCAGGGCCTCTACGACGACTTCATCCAGACCGACGCCGCCATCAACCGCGGCAATTCCGGCGGCCCGCTGTTCAACATGCAGGGCCAGGTGGTCGGCATCAACACCGCCATCTACTCGCCGACGGGCGGCTCCATCGGCATCGGCTTCTCCATCCCGTCCAACCTCGCGCGCAACATCGTCGCGCAGCTCCAGGATGGCGGGAAGGTGCGGCGGGGCTGGCTGGGCGTGAACATCCAGCAGGTGACGGACGAGATCGCCGAAAGCCTCGGCCTGCAGGGCGGCGCCCGCGGCGCGCTGGTGGCCCGGGCGCAGGATGACGGGCCGGCCGCCAAGGGCGGCATCCGGAACGGCGACGTGGTGCTGAAATTCAACGGGCAGGAGGTGCGGGAGATGCGCAACCTGCCGCGCATCGTCGCCGACACGCCGGTCGGCCGCGGCGTGCCCGTCGTGGTCTGGCGCGACGGCAAGGAGCAGACGCTGGAGGTCACGGTCGGCGAGCTGCCGCCGGAGACGCAGCAGGCCGCCGCCACCCCGGGCCCGCAGGCGGCGCGGCCGACCGAGCTCTCCGGCCTCGGCCTCCGCGTCGGGCCGATCTCGCCGGAGGTGCGCGAGCGCTTCTCGCTCAAGCCCGAGCAGAAGGGCGTGGTGGTCATGGAGGTCGCGCCCAACAGCCCGGCCGCCGAGCGGGAGCTGCGCCCCGGCGACGTCATCGTCGAGGTGCAGCAGGAGCGGGTGAATACCCCGCAGGAGGTCCAGCAGCGGCTGGAGGCGCTGCGCAAGCAGAACCGGCCGACCGCGCTGCTGCTGATCGAGACGCCGCAGGGCCAGCGCTTCGTGCCGCTCCGCCTGCGCGGCGAGCGCGGCAGCCCGGGCTGAGGCAAGGATCGCCGGAGGGGGGCCCCCTCCGGCGACGTCGCCTCACGCGGCCTGGGCGATGCGGTCCTGCCGGCAGCGCATCAGCGGTTGGATGCGCTCGCCGAAGGCCTCCATGCCGGCGATGAAGTCGTCGAAGACCAGCATCAGGCCGCTGGTCCCGGGCACCGCCGCCGCCTCGTCGAGCAGCTGCGCCACCGTGGCGTAGGAGCCGACGAGGAGCCCCATGTTGAAGTTCACCGCCGATTTCGCCATCGCCATCCAGCGCGCGGTGGAGGTGGCGTCCGCCGTCCTGTCGGCGCCCGCCTGCTCGGTCAGCCAGGCCACGGCCTCGGTATCCACGCCGTCGCGGTAGCGCTCCCATGTCGCCAGCGCCGCCTCGTCCGTCTCCGCGGCGATGACCATGTAGAGGACATAGGCGCCGCAGGCGCGGCCGGTCTCGGCCGTCGCCTGCACCAGCCGGGCGATGTTGGGCGCGGTGGCGCCGGGGTCGTTCTGGCCGGCGCCGGCGCAGAAATTGTAGTCACCGTACTGCGCGGCGAAGCGGATGCCGGCCGGGCTCTGTCCGGCGCAGACCACCGGCACGCGGCCCGCCTTCGGCCGCGGGCTGACGCGGCAGTCCTTCATCCGGAAGTAGCTGCCCTGGAAGTCGGACCGGCCAGTGGCCCAGAGCTCGCGCATCACCTGCACGTATTCCGCGCAGTAGTCGTAGCGGTTGGCGAAATGCCGTTCCCCGGGCCAGAGGCCCATCTGGTCGTATTCCGCCTGCTGCCAGCCGGAGACGATGTTGACCCCGAAGCGCCCGCCCGAGATGTCGTCGATGGTCGAGGCCATGCGCGCCACGATGGCCGGCGGCAGGGTGAGCACCGCGACCGAGGCATAGAGGCGGATGCGCGTGGTGACGGCGGCGAGGCCCGCCATCAGGGTAAAGCTTTCGAGGTTGTGGTCCCAGAACTCCGTGGGACCGCCGAAGCCGCGCAGCTTGATCATCGAGAGGGCGAAGTCGAAGCCGTAATGCTCGGCCCGCTGCACCACCTGTCGGTTGAGATCGAAGCTCGGCATGTACTGGGGCGAGGTGCTGGAGATCAGCCAGCCATTGTTCCCGATGGGGATGAAGACGCCGATATCCATCCGCTGCTCCCTCCGTTGGCCCGGACGGGGGCAGCAAGCACCGTGCCGCGCCCTTGTATGTCGGGCGGGCCGATTCAGACCTTCGGGCCATCCGGCCCTGCGGTCATCGGCGCGCCTTGTATCTCTCTGTTGCCTGCCGGCGGTGAGCCGGCGAGGCTGACAACGGATGGCAGCCCGAGGCCGCCTGGGGTGTCTGAGCTC
>NZ_JAUTWS010000250.1 GCF_030657435.1 Paracraurococcus lichenis
ACCTCCGGTTGCGGTGATTTCTACCGCAGCCGTCTGTCTCATCGAACCGTGCCGCACCCCAATCAGGCCGAGGTTGTAGCCGGCAACGTGGATCAGATAACGCTTGTGCAGGTTCTCCCGCCCGCGCAGCCAAGCACGCCGCATGCCACCGCGGTCCAGAATGAGCGCGAAGCTCCGCTCCACCACCTCGGCGCGCAGCTTGAACGCGACGTGGGCTACGCCGGGCAGCAGGCGAGTGCGGTTGTTCACGACGGCGCGGCGGGCCGCGTCATCGCCGTGCCAGCGCGAGAAGCCGTCGCGCTTGGGCTCGGCGATCCGGGTCTTCCACGGCCCGTCGTCGAGCGTCTTCAGCACCTCGCGCGAGTGATATCCTTTGTCGGCCACCATTTCGGCAGGCGCCTCGGCGCTCGGCGCCGCCTCGACCGCGGCCAGGTGCCGGGCGGCACTCGCCAGGGTGTCGGGCAGGGTCGCGGTGTCGCCCCGGTCGGCACTGTGCATCTCGGCCGCGACCACCGCGCCGGTGTCGAGATCCAGCGCGTGCTCGGGCTTGTAGGCCAGATGCGTGCGGCCGTCCTTCAGCTTGGCGATCCGCGCATCCGGATCGGTCGGACTCTCCTACTCGGCGTTCGACAGCGTCTTGCCCTTGCGCTTGCGGTCCAGCCGGATCAGGTCCTCGGTGGTCGGCGTCTCGATGCCGCTCTCCTTCGCCATGCGCACCAGCATCTCGCGGTAGCTCTCGCCACCGTCGCGCCGCACGATCGCCCGCAGGGCGGCGTTGGCCTCCATGGTCGAGGCGTCCACTCCGATCCGCTCGCCCTTGATCAGGCCACGCTCGGCCAGGCGTTGCAGCACCCAGGTGAACACCGCGTCGTGCACCTCGAGTGGCAGGCGGGCGCGGGTGCGCGACAGCCAGGAGTGATCCGGTACCGGCTCGCGTTCGCCGAGGCGAAGGAACTCGCGGAGCGACAGACTGTCGGCACAGCGCCACTCCAGGCCGCGCTCGCTGTCGATCCCTTCGAAGTAGCCGACCAACAGCATGCGGAAGTACCGCCCGGGCGGCAGCGAGGGTCGGCCCTGCCGCGCCGCGTAGTAGAGTGCGCACTGGCCCTCAACGAAGCCGTCGAACCCGGCGCTGAGCAGTTCGGCCTGCAGTCGGTCGTAGAACGCGTGCCCGGGCGAGCGCGGCATCTCCGCCCAGGTCACCAGCAGATCCGATTGCCGGCCCTTCTGCCGTCCCAGCGCCATGCCACACCTGCCGCTCGCGTCCTGGGGCGAACGGAATCAAGCCACGGCCACTTCGTCAACGGGCTGGTAGGGGCGAGCCCTCGTTCGAGGGCGGGCCACCATGCCGTTTAGGGCCAACGCCGACGGGACTGCCGCAGAATTGGGGGTCTGCCACCGAGAGCGGGTATGCTCTGGCTCGTTTTCCGCGCTGAGGTAGTGCCGACGTGGCCTGGATCGTAAGACTGGTGAGTGTTGAGGCCAACGGGACGGAGCACAGCACCGACGTTCTGCAGATCTCCAGGCCCGACACCCTCGCCGACCTGGCCAGCCTGGGACTGACCCTGGCCGAGAGCAAGCAGCTCCTGGCCGGGGTGCAGCAGGAGATCCGTTGCCGCGCAGGCCCGTCTTCATGCCGCGCTCCGCCCGGAGTGCCGGGACTGCGGCACCCCGTGTCGGATGAAAGACTATCGTCAGCACGAGATTGCAACACTGTTCGGTCAGGTGACGGTCCGGCTGCCCCGTTTCCACTGTGCCGGATGCGGCTACGCCGAGGCTGGCGTGGACTGGCCACCACGTGTCCGCTCAATCCCGGAGCTGGACCGGTTGCGCGCCCAGCTCTCTGCATTGCTGACCTACCGGACCGCGGCTGACCTGCTCGGTCAAATTTCCAGTCGATGCGGGCTTGGATCCGGAGAGCTTGCGCCGCCATACCTTCAAGGTCGCCGAGACCTTGCCGATGCGACCCGCAACCGAGACGCCCGCCAGTGCCGGCGCCGAGGCGGTCACGGTGACCTTGGACGCGACCTTTGTCCGCAGTTGCGAGGACGGCGAGCGGCACCTGGAGGTCCGGATCGGCAATGTCGAGACGGGAGCAGGAGGAAGGCAGGTTTTCGGTGCTGTGGCGAAGACCGCCACCGATCTCGCGGCGCTGATCCGCGGTAACCTCGATGCGGTTGGGCGGACACCGGATACGGTGCTGACCGCGTTCACCGACGGCTGTCCAGGATTGCGGCGCATCCTCCTCGACGCTGGCGTCGATAGCCTGCCG
>NZ_JAUTWS010000251.1 GCF_030657435.1 Paracraurococcus lichenis
ACGAGAGCGCCGAGGAGGGCTTTGCCGCGGCGCCGGGCGTTGTGCACGAACTCGAAGAAGCCGAGATACAGCGGCAGCTTCTCTTGCGAGATGCCCCGGTGCGGGCGGAGCCAGGAGCGTAGCAGAGACCACGTTCCCTCCATGGTGTTGACGTGGATCTCGCAGAAGCCATCGTCATCGCGCGCATACTCGCCCCGAGCGTGACAGACCGTCACGTGCCGATAACCCCAGACCGGCAGGCGGGCGTAGATGTCGTACTCGTCGGTATGGACGCGGGCACCCTTGATGACGGCAGCCTCGATGATCGGCTGGATCGTCTTCTGCTGCACATTGGCCAGCATGCGCATGACCACCTGACCACCGCGCTGGATCAGGCCGAGGATTGGCGGCTTGTCCTTCTCCAGCGTGCCGCGGCCCGGCGCTCCCGCCAGTCTGCGGCGGCGTCCAGGCCGCCCCTTTTGGCCACCGCCGCAGGCTGGCCTTTGTGTCCGGCCACGACGTAGACCTCGTCGATCTCGACGTCGCCCTCCAGCCGCACGGGCGGGGTCTTGGCGACCAGGCCGCTGCGCAGTTGTTCGGTCATGGCCTGCACATCGGACCCGTCGAGGCCCAGCTCCTGAGCAATTTGGCGGTTCGAGAGGTTCAGCCCCATGAAGTACAGGCACAGCACCCAGACCCGCAGCGGCTGGTGATGGCCGGCCAGCACTGTGCCAGTGAGGTCGTCGAAGCGCCGCGTGCACGACTTGCACCGATACCGCTGCCGATGCGCCTGGGTCTCGTCGAAGCCGTCTCGCACCACGCCACCGCTGCCGCAGGCAGGGCAGTGCACCCCTTCCGGCCAACGGTGCTGGCGCACCAAGGCAAAGCACTTGGCATCGTCGATCAGCGCCGAGAGGTTGACCAAATCTGGTGCAGCCATGATGCCGACGCTCCTGGGGAGGGCCGGTTCGCCGCCCCGTCGCCGCCCCGTCGCCGCGCATCATCCCAGACCGGCCCCAGGCACGCTACCCGGGCCTGAGCCCATCACCCCGGATCCCATCAAGAGCCTCAGGTGAAGCGAGTCGTATCAACGAGGGCCCAGTCGCATGATGCACGCGCCAGTCTCATCATCTCGGCGCACCGCAAGCAGCCGATATGACGCGCCTCCTCGTCGCATGAACTCGTAACCGCGACATCCGCCAAGGAAGAAGGCACGGTGCGCGAGGGAGCGGGGCTATAGGGCGGGTCCTGGCCTGCCGAAGAGCAACCAACCACCCGGTCAGTCCCGATCGACCTGACAGAAGGCGGTGCGGAGCGTCTCGGGCCAGCGCGCCGCGAGGCGCTCGGCCTGCGGCAGGTGGGCCACCGGCAGGCTCAGCCGGAGCAGGCGCAGCCCGCGGAAGCGCGGCCGAAACTGCCGCGCCGCCTGCCCCTCCATCCGCTCCCGGGGCGACTGGTCGAGCACCTCCTGCAGCAGCGCGAGCGCCGTTGCTGCCATCAAATGGGTGATCCAGCGCTCGGCACGGATGCACTCGATCCGCTGCTCGTCCGGCAGGTCGGCAGCGGCTCGCACCTCTGGGTGCAGGTGGGCATAGGCTCCGCCGTTCATGGCAGGAACTCCGAGGCGGCGATGTCCTCCTCCGTCGGCATCGGCACGCGGGCCTCCTCCGGCTCGGCGGGTGCCTCATGCGATTGGGCGGGACCTGCCGATCCCCAGTCGTGCCGTACCTGCCGCAGCAGCGCCGTCAGGCGCGGCCGCTCGCGCGTCTTGTAGAAGCCGTCGATCGCCCGCTCCACCAGCCGATCCGCCGCCGCCGGCAGGCGGCGCGTGCCGCGGGCAACCCCCGGGCGGGCGAACAGAAGCGTGGTGGCCACCGGCTCCGCCCGCCAGGCGCGCAGCAATCGCTGGATCTGCCGCACCCCGAGATCAAGCTCGGCGGCTGCCCGCAGCAGCATGGCTTGTGATACCCGGGGCGCCGCCGCAAGCGGCCGGATCACCCGCGCGCGGCCGACAGCGCGCTGCCAATCCGCCTCGGGAATGTCGAGCGGACGCCGGACCGTCTCACCCCCGCCCCTGGCCATGCTGACCATCCGTGCAGCGAAGACGACACGCTATCGGGCACGGACGACATGAAGAAAGGCAATTCGACAAGGATCAGGGCATGCCGAAACCACTGTAATCTGGGGTGCGGCACGGTTCGATGAGACAGACGGCTGCGGTAGAAGTCACCGCAACCGGAGGTCAGATCCATGGATCGGAGGGGATGCCCCGA
>NZ_JAUTWS010000252.1 GCF_030657435.1 Paracraurococcus lichenis
TGTCGGGCGACATGCAAAACCCATCCGGCGGCGACATCCGGAACCCAGCCACCCCTGGCTAGCAGGGGAGAGACAGGTTGTCTGACCAGGTAGGCGTTGTTCCGCCCGTGGCCGACGGGCGGGGGCAGTGGATGAGAATACCGGACGAGGTGGCGGCGATGCTGCGGCTACGGGATCTGGGCTGGGGCACGCGTCGGATCGCGGCGGAACTCGGCTGCAACCGGGAGACCGTGCAGCGCTACCTCGGCGTGGGCGGGTGGGCGCCGTATCGTACGCCCGAGCGGCCCGGGGCGCTGGCCGGGCATGGGGCGTGGCTGGCCGAGCGGCTGCGCCGCCACCGCGGCAATGCCGACGTGGTGCGCCAGGAGCTTGCGGCCGAGTTGGGGATTGTCGTCAGCCTGCGCACGGTCGAGCGGGCGGTGGCGGACCTGCGGCGCGAGCTCGCGGCGGAGGCGCTGGCGACGGTGCGCTTCGAGACGCCGCCGGGGCGGCAGCTGCAGATCGACTTCGGCGAGCGCTGGGTGGCGATCGGCAATGAGCAGGTGCGGGTCTACTTGTTCGTGGCGACCCTCGGCTACTCGCGCCGGGTCTATGCCCACGCCTTCCGGCATGAGCGGCAGTCAGCCTGGTTCGAGGGGCTGGAGGGCGGGTTCCGGCATTTCGGCGGTCTGCCCAAGGAGGTGCTGCTCGACAATGCCAAGGCGCTGGTCGAGCACCATGACCCGGCCACCCGGGAAGTGGTGTTCAACGCCCGCCTACACGCCTTCGCGCGGTACTGGGACGTGCGGCCCGTGGCTTGTGCGCCGTACCGGGCCCGCACCAAGGGCAAGGACGAGCGCGGGGTCGGCTACGTCAAGCGCAATGCCATCGCGGGCCGGAGCTTCGCCAGCTGGGCGGCGCTGGAGGCGCACCTGGCGTGGTGGATGCGCGAGATCGCCGACCAGCGCGTGCACGGCACCACGGGCGAGGTGCCGATGGTGCGGTTCGAGCGCGAGGAGCGCCAGGCGCTGCGCCCGCTCGGCGGCAAACCGCCGTTCCGCCAGATGCGCGAGCTGACCCGCTGCGTGCAGAACGACGGCTGCGTGGACGTCGACACCAACCACTACAGCGTGCCCTGGCAGCTGATCGGCGCTCAGGTCAGCGTGGTGGTCAACGACGGCGAGGTACGGATCAGCCACGCGGGCGCCGAGGTGGCACGTCATGGGCAACGGCGGGGTCGGCGGGAGCGCGCCGTGGACTGTGCCCACCTGCGGGGCATCGTGGTGGGCGCCCGGGGCGAGCCGCGGTCCGACGGCCTGGCGGAGCCAGTGTTGCCCAGCGCCGATCTCCTGCGGCCGCTGGTCGAGTACGAGCAGGTGGCGGGAGGCGCGTGGTGAGCGGCGCCGCGGCATCCTCCCTGCCCGAGATGCTGGGGCGGCTGAAGCTGACGGCGCTGCGTGACCGCCTCGACGTCCTGCTGGACGAGGCGGCTCGGCGCGAGCTCAACCTGCCCGAGGCACTGGGCTTGCTGTGCGCGGCCGAGGTAGCGCACCGCGAGGAGCGGCGCATCCAGATGGGGATGAGCATCGCCAAGTTCCCCTATGTGCGCACGCTGGAAGGCTTTGACTTCGCTGCCCAGTCCTCGCTCGATCCTAAGCAGGTCCGCGACCTGGCCGCCTGCCGCTGGGTGGCGAACGGCGACACGCTGCTGGTCCAGGGGCCGCCGGGGGTGGGGAAAAGCCATCTCGCGGTCGCCCTCGGGCGCGAGGCGGTACAGCAGGGCTACTCCGTGCTGTTCACCTCGGCCATGGCGCTCATCACCGACCTGATGAAGGCGCAGGCGGAAGGGCGGCTGGAGGAAAAGCTGACGCGCTACGCCAAGCCGAAGCTGCTGATTATCGACGAGTTCGGCTACCTGCCGCTCGAGCCGCATGCCGCGCACCTGTTCTTTGCCCTGGTGAGCCGACGGTACGAGAGGGGCAGCAATCTGGTGACCAGCAACCGCAGCGTGAGCGAGTGGGGGATCGTCCTGAACGATCAGGTGGTAGCGACCGCCATCCTGGACCGGCTGCTGCACCACAGCCACGTGCTGACCATCCGCGGCGACAGCTATCGCCTGCGAGAGAAGCGGCGGTCCGGGCTGCTCAAGTCCAATGCCGCACCGGCTCCGGCCGGGGCATCAGCGTAACCGGGGTGGCTGGGTTTTCGATGTCGCCGGTGGCTGGGTTCCGAATGTCGTTTGACA
>NZ_JAUTWS010000253.1 GCF_030657435.1 Paracraurococcus lichenis
AGCTCCGCAGCATCCAAGTTGGATCCATCCGGTTCGTGCGCAGCGCGTCCGAGATGACCTTGGCCTTGGCGCTTGCCGTGCTCTGGCCGACGTCGAACGCGATGCACACCTCGGCCATCGTTATGTGAGGCTTGCTCGCCTTGTCCGACAGGCAGTTGAGCTGGCCCAGGGCGTAGATGATGCCGCAGGCCCAAGTCCGCGCCTGGCCTGAAGCCAGGGGGCTCGGGCGCTTGCGGCAGAGGGCGGCGGCCATGGCCCGTGCGAGGTCGCGGTATTCCTCGTTCAGGTGGTCGCGGCAGAACGCATCGGTGAGCGCGACCACGGCGGCGTAGGTCGCCTGCATGGCCTTCGGGACCGACGTCGAGCGGGAAGACTTCACGACGTGAACCTCATGCCGGGACGGGCTTCCCGACGCATGATGCCGCCCCGCCGGGTGGTCCGCAAATGGTGGAGCCGCCGCATGTCGCCCGAGGTGGGAGACCATCCAGAGTGGAAAGAAAACGACTGCGGGAGCCCCGGGGATTTGTTGCACCGGGCGCGCTGGCGGCGGCCCTGGCGACGATGAGCGCTCCATCGGTGAGCTGCCAACTTGGCCCTGCGAAGTGGCAGCCGGCGGTCGCACCGTTGACAAACCGGGCAGCAATGGGTTCCCGGAAGCGCCAGCCGCGCCAGCCGCGCCAGCCGCGCCAGCCGCGCCAGCCGCGCCAGCCGCGCCAGCCGCGCCAGCCGCGCCTGCCATCTGCGTCGGGTGTGCACTCATAGATCTGCGCGCCAGCGGCATGGACCGTCATGACGGGCCGGGTGTTCGGCGCGGCGATACTGTCGGGGATGGCTTGCTGCGCCTGCGGCGTGGATCCGGGCGAGACGAGCAGACACCCGGTGAGTACCAAGAGGCAGGCGATCCAGGTCACCGAACTCGATGTGGCGGCACTCACGGTTAAATCCTCCCCAGGGCAGAGCCCAGCATCGGGTCCCGGACCTCGCCCTCCGCGCCGAGCAGCTGTCCCGTACACGTCGGGGTCGGGAGAGTCCTACAGGAGTGATCCAGCTACGGTTCAAACCTCCGAGGCCCTGTGGAGCGCCGGTGCGGGGCGGCCACGGCCCATCGGCGATTACCGCCCCGCCAAATTCAGGCGGTCCGCTCCGGATCGCATTCGGCTGTTCCAAGACAAAGCCGCAAACCACCTCGCCAACGACAAGGCGGGTGGCCCGCGTCATTGCCTCGTCGCCCAGCGAGGTAAGTCTGCGGTCTACCGGCGCGTCGAGGCCGACATCGCCCTCGGCGCGGATGATTGGCCGCGATCGGCATGGCGGGCGCCGAGAGGGTCGCCTGGTCAGGCGACCGCGACTGACGCCACCGCAAGCCGATGCACCATGAGGCATCCGGGCCCGGCCACCTCAGCCCGCGGTGATCCCGCGGGCATCGATCACGCGCCGGTAGACCGCGGACTCTCGCGTGATCCGAGCCGCCATGGCGGCTGGGTCGCCACCGACCGCCGCGATCCCGAGCCGGGCGAGAAGCGCCTGCCCCTCCTCGGAGAGCAGGGCGGCGTTGGCCTCGCGGTTCAGCGTCTCGACCACGGGCTGCGGCGTGCCGGCCGGCGCCGCGAGCCCGGTCCAGGATGCCAGAGCGAGGCCGGCGTAGCCGCTCTCGGTCGCCGTCGGCACACTTGGCAGCAACGGCGAGCGGGCCGCGCCGGTGGTCAGCAGCGGCACGACGCGCCCCGCCTCGGCATGCTGAGCGACGTTCGAGACCACCTCGAAGAACAGGTCCACCTGCCCGCCGATCAGGTCGTTCATCGCCGGCGCGCCGCCCCGGTAGGGCACATGCGTCAGCCGCACGCCGGCCAAGGCGGCGAAGACCTCGCCGACCACGTGTGGCAGGCTGCCGGCGCCGGCTGAGGCGAGGGTCAGCTGCTCCGGCCGCTGCCGCGCCGCCGCCACCACCTCGGCCGCCGTGCGGAGGTCCGTTCGGGGATGCGTGCAGAGCACCATGGCGCCCTCTGACAGGACAATGACCGGCTCAAAGGCCGTCGTCGGGTCGTAGGGCGGCGGCCGATGCACGAAGGGTGCGACCACGTAGGTGCTGGTTGTTCCCAGCAGCAACGTGTGGCCGTCCGGCGCCGCGCGCGCGACCGACAGCGCGCCGACGGTGCCGCCGGCGCCTGTCCGGTTCTCGAGCACAAT
>NZ_JAUTWS010000254.1 GCF_030657435.1 Paracraurococcus lichenis
GGCCTAGCAGAGGATGGACGGCTGAACGCAAGTGAACGTCCGTGGTTAAGGTCCGTCATCGGTAGCCGGCCAAAGGTGCTGATAGGCCGGGGCCAAAATGGCATGCGGGTCGGTTCGTCGGTTGTCAGCCCCGGCGACGGTGGCGTCGTGACCCGCCGGACTATAGGACGCAGCCTCCCCATCCGCATCTCTCCATTGGACAACAGGGTAAACCCCACTCGCCCCGTCGCCACGAGGCGGCGGTATCCCGACCGCAAGGGAGGGGATGGCGGAGGGGGTAGAGGAACGGCGGAGAAAGCGAAGGCCGCCCTGTAATGGGGCGGACAGGGCCTCGATGACGAGGGGATACCCGACCCGAAAGGGGGCTGACTTCCGCCATGGTCTCAACGGTTGGGAAGACGTGCAGAGCTTGGGATCGCTGGAGACGTTAGACGGTGCAAACCGAACAGACCGGCGAGCGGGAGCAGACGACGTGGTCCGACATTGACTGGACCGCGGCGGAGGCTGCCGTGAGGCGACTGCAAGATCGGATCTACCGTGCCGCGGCGGCCGGGAACCGAGGTCAGGTGAAGAACCTGCAGAAACTCCTGGTCCGCTCCACATCCGCAAAACGGCTCGCGGTCCGCAGGGTGACCCAGCAGAACGCGGGACGGAACACGCCCGGCGTCGACGGCGTGGTGTGCAGGACGCCCGAGAGCCGGACGAGATTGACCGCTGGGCTGAGCCTCAGGGATTACCGGCCGCAACCGGTCCGACGGGTACGCATTCCAAAGTCGGACGGCCGGACGCGTCCCCTGGGCATTCCGACCATCCGCGACCGAGCGCTGCAGATGCTCGTCAAGATGGCGCTGGAGCCCGAATGGGAGACACGCTTCGAGACGAACAGCTACGGGTTCCGACCCGGACGGTGCACGATGGACGCCATCGTCGCCCTGCATGCGACGCTGGCCCCGGCCGGCGCGAGTGCATGGTTGCTCGATGCGGACATCTCCGGCTGCTTCGACAACATTGGGCACCAGCCCCTGTTGGCGCGACTGCCGGTGTTCACCACCACCATCCGGCGCTGGCTCAAGGCTGGCACGGTGGAGTTGGGCACATGGAAGCCGACGACGACGGGCGCCCCTCAAGGTGGCCCACTGTCACCGCTGTTGGCGAATGTGGCGCTCGACGGCATGGAACGGCTCTTTGGAGCCGAGGACGGACGAGGTCGATACGTCCAACCAGGGAGACGCCGTGGCGCGAACCGCGGCATCGGCCTGGTCCGCTATGCCGACGACCTGGTGGTGACGGCACCCACACGTGAGGTCGTGGAGACCTACATTGTTCCCAAGCTCGCTGCATTCCTCAACGAGCGAGGGTTGCGGCTGAGTGAGACGAAGACCCGAATCGTCCACATCGACGACGGCTTCGACTTTCTCGGCTTCACCGTGCGGCGCTACAACGGCGTGGTCCTGACACGGCCGCAGAAGGAGAAAGTGGTGCGACATCTCCGCACCATCCACGACTACCTGCAGCAGCGTCGGCAGGCTACCCCGAGCCAGATCATAGGTGACCTGGGTCCGGTCATCCGGGGCTGGGCCAACTACTATCGGCATGGCGCATCGAAACACGTATTCCACACTGCGGACCACCACCTCCAGGCCAAGCTGTGGCGGTGGGCAAAACGACGTCACCCCACCAAGACGGCGGCCTGGATCCGGTCCAAGTACTTCGATAGCAGGTGGAACTTCGTGGATGGCCGGACACGGCTGGCACGGCACGATGAGGTTCCTGTCACCCGGCACAGCAAGGTCCAGGGGAAACGCACCCCGCTGAACCCCGACGACCGTGAATACTGGGAACTGCGAAGGCAGCGGCGCCTCACGGAGACACTGCGATCTCCGAAACGCCGAACCCTGCTGACGCGACAGAACGGACGATGCGCGATGTGCGGTGTGGAGTTCGACCCTGATGAGGATATCCCCCTTATCGACGAACACCATGCCATGCCGCGCTGCCATGGCGGAACAGACCAGCTGGACAACCTACAACTGGTACACCGGTGGTGCCACCATGCGCATCACATGCGGATCGGGTACCGGGCGGCGGAGGCTTGAGCCGGATGACGAGCAATCGTCACGTCCGGTTCTGAGGGGGCCGGGTCTTGGTAACGAGATCCGGCTACCCGACACCTG
>NZ_JAUTWS010000255.1 GCF_030657435.1 Paracraurococcus lichenis
ATCGGAACCCGAGATTGGGCGTGTGTCGGTCTCAAGTAGGATTGGTATTAGGTGACACTGCGTCTAGTGCTCGGCATCACCGCCGTCGATCCCGAGAAGCAAGACCTGCTGTTCGAGCGCTTCGTCTCGGCCGCGCGCAACGAGCCGCCCGACATCGACGTCGACATTGAGCACAAGCGCCGCGAGGAGATAATCCACATCGGCTGAGCTGCACGCCACACAGCCCATCTCGGTCACTTAACACCGTCGAGCTCAGAGACGGGAAGCCTACCAACTCCATCCCAGATAGCCAAAACAGGCCGATCGGCGCGAGGTCCGACAGAACCACGAATGCACCTCGGCCTGACTGCCGAGGCACCGGAAACTCCGGCATGGCTGGCGAACAGAGGTGCCACCCATGCCGGATGTTGAAAGTGGCAGGCCTACCGCATCTTTTTCGTCAGCTTTGCGGCAATCTCGTACATCTCCTCCGGCGCGTAATCCGGCGTGAAGACGTTGGGCTGGCCGACGAGGTCGTGGATCTTGCCGCCGTCCGGCATGCCTTCCACCACTTCCAGCGTGCCCGGTGGGTCACCCGGCAGCGCCATCTCGCCGCCGCCCCAGACCGCGGCGATGTCCTGGTAGTCGCTCGGGCTGAAGGTATAGAGCCGGCGGTGTGAGCCCTCGTCCAGGTATTTCTGGCACTCCGGGATGTTGCCGAGCGGGATATTCGGCGTCGGCAGCATCTTCTCGATCTCGACGCCGGTCAGGTGCTTCAGCGCCAGCGCATAGGCATGCGCATGCACAGACCCACGCACCAGCAGGTAGCCGCAGACCTCGCGCCCCGTCGGGTCGGACAGCGTCTCGTAGACCCGCAGTTTGTGCAACCGCGCACCGCATTCCAGGTGAAAGTTGTGCAAGAGGTCGAAGATCACGTTGCCCGTGGTGGTGACCATATCGACGTTCCAGGACATGGAATTGCTGTTCACCGGCAGTGCACCGCCGGCGCCTGAGGCGAAGCTGGCGAAGGATCGGATATCCTTCATCGCCTCCATCGGCGCGCCGCTGATGTCACCGCCGTCTTTGGTGTCAACGGTCTTGGGATCCGGGCCGTTGTTCAGCATTGCGATGCCGTTGCTCACCAGCTCGACATGACCGAGCTCCTCGGCGGTGATGCAGGCGACCAGGCTGTAGAAGGCGCTCAGCTTCGACTTGCTGCGGAAATTGAAGCTCTGGAACAGATAGTTCCCGAGGGTTGACATCTCGCCGTACTTGCCGCCGAGCAGCTCCTGCAGTGCGGCGGCGGCGTTGGGATCACGCCGCTTAGGGGCAGGCAGCTCGGTCTGCAGTTTGTTGACGCGCAAAAACATGGACGACGCTTCCAATTGATTGAAGTCAGTTCAACGACGAAGTGCCATAGCAGTTGCGGCACCAGGTCGGAGTGGGACAAGGACGACATCGACGCGCTCGGCATGATGGGGGTCGACCTGCTGGCGCTCGGGATGCTGTCCTGCCTGCGGCGCGGCTTCGACCTGCTGCGCCGGCACCGGGGCATCAGCCTCGACCTCGCGGCCGTGCCGCGCGACTGCCGCCAGACCTACGCCATGCTGCGCCGGGCCGACAGCCTCGGGGCGTGGTTCGAAACCGGGTCACAGGCGAAGCTGGATTGGCGCTGCCGGGGTGGGTGATGGCACCCTCGGGTTTTCACCAGTGAGGCGAGTATGGACCGAGGTGTTGGCGCGGCGGTCGGGCTGCCCGAGAGCGACCGCAAGGAGCTCGCCATCCAGGCTCTGGCCGGTTCCGAGACGATCAGTGACCTCGCCGCGCGGGGCGTGGTTCGAAACCGGGTCACACGCGAAGCTGGGTTGGCGCTGCCGGGGTGGGTGATGGCACCCTCGGGCTTTCACCGATGAGGCGAGTATGGACCGAGGTGTTGGCGCAGCGGTCGGGCTGCCCGAGAGCGGCCGCAAAGAGAGCATGCAATGTTGTGGGGACGCTGCTGCACCAAACTCCAAGCCATGTGGATGATACCTGCATGACCGAGCCCTCCGAGGTCCGGCTGGACCTTGCTGACGTCCTGGCCGAGTTCGTCCTCGGCGCAATGGCGCGCGAGGTCGAGATGGATGAGGA
>NZ_JAUTWS010000256.1 GCF_030657435.1 Paracraurococcus lichenis
TGGGCGGTGCGCTCCGGCCGCTCGGTCACCTCGGACGAACTGCAGGCCACACAGTCCATTCCCGCCTCTCCACCCCGTCGAGCCCAGAGCCGGAGCCTACCAGCCCTAACCCGGCCGGCCAAACGGGCCGATTGGCGCGAAGCCTGACAGAACCTCTTCGACGACCCCACCCGTACTGCCGAGCTTGCCTATACAACGGTCGATGGCGAGCACGGTCGCATCGAGACCCGCACCAGCCTGATCTCGACTGACATCGCCTGGCTGCAAGAGCACCATGCCTGGCCGGGGCTGGCGGCCATTGGCCGCGTGCTCCGGACCCGCGAGATGGGCGACAAGGTCAGTACCGAAACCGCCTACTACCTGCTGAGCACCCCGCTCAGCGCCGAGCGCTTCGGCGAGGTGGCCCGCGGCCATTGGGGGGTGGAGAACGGCCTGCATTGGGTTCTCGATGTGACCATGAACGAGGACCAGGCCAGAACCCGCAAGGATCACGGACCGCAGAACATCGCCCTGCTGCGACGCCTGGCTCTCAACCTTGCCAAGCTCGAAGGCTCCAAGGGGTCTCTGAAAGGAAAGCGCATGCGCGCCGCATGGGACGACACCTTCCGCACCCGCCTCCTCGCCCAGTTCGGCAAAACCCATATGCGATAGCCCTGCTGGCGAGGCCGCTTTCCGTCCTGTGGCGCGGCGCTCGTGGTAGCGCTGCGAGCCGATCAGCTGCTCCAGGCCGTTGTCGGTGCGGTGACGCCAGCGGCGGTCAGGGTCAACCGCAGCCCAGCGCATCCATTGGTGAACCCGGTCAGCACCGTAGCCTTGGTTCGGCCCACGCTGTCGAGCGTTCGGCCGATCAGCGCCACGACGTCTGTCTCCGATCCGGCGACGGCTGCGAACACCTGCCGGCCGCCAGCGTCGGTTTCGGCGTTGCCAAGCTTGACCTCCAGATGTCGCTGCCCCTCCTCGCAGCTGCGGATGAAGGTCGAGTCCACGCTGACGGAGATCGCCGCCGCTGGCTCCACAGGCGCAATCGCTGGGCGAAGCTGCAGCTGTTCACCGAGCGTCGGGGTATGACGACGAAGGGTCTCATGATCTTTGCCAGCGTCGACCGGGAACAGCTGCTCCAGCACGTCCGCCGCCGTCCGATGGGTCATCAGCGCCGAGAGGTGAGCTTGCAGTCGATCGAGCTCGGGCGTCGACCGGCTGTACGATGGCCAGTCGACCCCATTCTCGATCCCGTCGCAGGCGATGCAGCGGAACCGCGGCAGTCGAACGGTCACTTCGCCGAACAGCGTTGCGAGCCGCCTCTGCCGGTAATCCTTCACATGGCAGGCGTCCCCGCAGGACCGGCAGCTTGGCCGTCTCGCAGCGTGGTCCCTGGCTTGGGCGCCAACGGTCTCGCGCTGAATGGCGGCCAGCACCTGCTTGGCTTCGGCCAAGCTCAGGCCCAGATTGGCGATGTCGCGCAGGTCACCCGGCTGCGCGATTTCCACCAGATCCGTGCTCCGAACATCACCACCAGCGCCCGTTTCTACGAACCGCACAATCCAGGCCACGCGCGCTACCCCACAGAGAGCCTTCCACCGCAGATTGTAGCCTGTCCGTTCCTGCCCCCTAACATGAGGCAGTCCCGCTGGGTCGCGGACTTCATCAGGGCCCGCGGTCATGCGCACCGCACATCAAGGCCGGACACATGACCGCACCCGACCGCGGCGCCGTCACGCCCAAAACGCCCTTGCATCCACGGGGCCGTCCACACATGGTTCTATGCCGACCTGAAGGCCTGGCAGCGCGAGCCCTGTCCCCGGCGGGCTGCCGCGCTCAGGGCCCGGTTCGACCGGATCTTCACCCGCTGCACCGGCACAGTCGTGCTCGACCGGCTGCTGGCCCGCCTGCATCGCCGCAAGGCCGAACTGCTGCGCGTGCTGGAGCGGCCGGAGATCCCGCTGCACACCAACGGCTCGGAAAACGACATCCGCGCCTGCGTCACCAAGCGCAAGATCTCCGGCGGCACCATGAGCGAGGATGGCCGGACCGCCCGCGACGTGCTGCTCGGCCTGATGAAGACCTGCCGCAAGCTCGGCGTCTCATTCTACCGA
>NZ_JAUTWS010000257.1 GCF_030657435.1 Paracraurococcus lichenis
GCAATGAGATCATTGCCGTGGCATTCGATCATGGAATGGAAAGGGACGTACCCTCGGTGGCGCCCAGCGCTTGCCCTGTCGGCCTGTGTTCGGGGTAGGCCAGGAGCGCTCTTCCGTATGCATCTATCATTTTAATCACGCTTGTGTGCCGAACCGTCGCGGAGCAAACGCATCGGGCGGCAAACCGTTTGGCTGCCGGCGCGCATGGGACTTGCGCGCTGAGAGCGCCTAACCGGAAAGGAGGCAACAATTATGAACCGGTCCACGGTCACACCAAGCAGCGTCGTAGCGGTGCTGCTCGCCGCTACACTGGTCAGTCCAGCTTTCGCGCAAGGAACAACCGCCCAAGGCGTGGCTCCGAGCACTCCACCATCCGGCGCCGCACCAAAGTCACGCGCCGCGACACCGGCCAATACCGCAGCCACGGAGCGGCGCGAGGGGAGCGCAGAGCGGCAGGTCGTGGTCGATGCAGCGCAACTCGAATCCGGCGCGAACAGCTTCACCGAAGCCCAGGCCCGCAGCCGCTTTGAGGACGCCGGCTTCACCAATGTGCAGGACCTGCGCAAGGACGATCACGGCTTTTGGCATGGTCGCGCGATGCGCGGCGGTAGTCAGACAGAGGTTGCGCTGGATTTCCGCGGCCGGATTGCGGCCGGCCCGGCTGTGGCAACGCTGAGGTCCGGCAACACACGTTCCTCGGAGGAAGCGCGCACTAATGCGATCCCGAGCGCCGGGACCACCAATCGAGAGCCTGACGGCACGGCCGGCAACCCACCATCGACGATGACCGGACGCGCGGTGGACCGCCTGCAAGGTGAAACACCCCGGCCTGATGGCACGCCTGGTAACCCGCCCGGGACGGCTGCCGGGCGAGCGCTCGACCGCGCCACAGGCACTAATACGACCGGCGCCAATCATCCCGCGGCCGGATCCGGCGCTCCCCAACGTTGACGGCATTCCTCACGGGCACCTGGGCGGCCACCCACACACCCGTACAAACGAGAGGAGCGGACATGACAATACGCACAATCACCCGGATGTTCGATGGTTACGCGGGTGCAGCTGCAGCTGTGCACGACCTTGAGGCGGCAGGCTTCTCGCCGAACAATGTCAGCCTGATCGGCAGTGGCCGGGGCGAAGACGCGACAGCTTCCGCAGCGCACGCCGGGGATGCCGACCGCAACGGCGTTGTTGATAGCACCGAGAGCGGCGCCGGCACAGGCGCCGGGATCGGGGCGGTGCTCGGCGGTGGCGCTGGCCTGCTGGCGGGTCTTGGCGCCCTAGCCGTCCCGGGGCTCGGGCCGATTGTCGCCGCCGGTTGGCTCGTCGCAACCTTGACCGGTGCCGGTGCGGGCGCCGCAGCAGGCGGTCTCCTCGGCGCACTCACCTCGGCTGGCGTGGATGAGGCGGACACGCCGGTCTATGCTGAAGGGGTGCGACGCGGCGCCCACATCGTGGCTGTGCGCACCGACGAGAGCCGTCTCGGACAAGCCGAGGCGATTTTGGCACGGCATGGTCCGGTGGACATCGCACAGCGCGGCGCTGATTACCGTGCGGGTGGCTGGACTGGTCACAGCGACCATGGTGCCGTGCTTCCCTCAACACCAGAAGGCACGCCCGGAAACCCGCCGGGGACGATGGCCAGCCGGGCCCTTGACCGCGCGGCCGGCACAAACGTGAGCGGTGCCTACCCCTCGCAGTCGGACGGCACGCCAGCAAACCCGCCAGGCACGGCAGCAGAACGGACCTTTGACCGCATGGCAGGAACAAACGCTAGCGGCGCTCACCCAGGCGCCGCCCGTTAAGGAGCGTCTTCTAGAGTGAGTTCGACGGCGCTAGCGGATAGGTAGCGCCGTCGAGTTCACCATGACGCGCAGAATGTCGCCAACGAAGGTGAGGTTCTGCCAGAACGGGCGGGCGTGGTTCGAAACCAGGTCACACGCGCAGCTGGGTTGGTACTGCCGGGGTGGGTGATGGCACCTTCGGGTTTTCACCCTTGACCCAACTTGGACACTGCCTTCCGGAAAGCTGTTTCCGGTCAGCAGCTTACAGGGCCGCTGCC
>NZ_JAUTWS010000258.1 GCF_030657435.1 Paracraurococcus lichenis
TGTGACGTCGGCCGGCGCGGGCGGGGTTTCTCCCAGGGCAGTCCGAACGATTTCAAGAACGACTGCATTGTCCGGCAGATTGAGAGAAGGGTGGAGCGGATCGGACAGCGCAGTGGAGGTGCCAGACTGGGTATCGTACAAAGCCTGAGCCTTGTAGCCGGCCGGGAGAGTGATGCTGATCGGGACAGACGCGACCGCCAGATCGGCGTGGGTCGAGAGATCCTGGGCGTTGCTCGCGTTGGCGCTCCAGCCCTTGACGTCGTTCCACAGCACAAGAAGGAAGGTTCCGTCACTCCGCTGAAGGAGCAAATCCTCGCCCGAGGAGGGCATGCCGGACAGAACGTAGTGCAGCTCGCCCGGCGTGAAGCCCGCTGCCTGTGCACCGGTGTCGGCCAGTTCGGTCGTTAGATTGTGCAACTGCACGGCGGCCGGCCGCGGCGTGCCGTCAGCCTCGAAGAGGCCGCTCCCGCCCGTATCGGCGCCGCTGGCCGACATTTTCCAATCCATCAGTTCGTAGACGAAGGTGTGCGGTGAGCCCTCGACGAAATCTGTCAGGTAGACGCGGGGAGTGTATTTGCCCTGCACCGCCTCGCTGACGCCCCAATAGGCCGTGGCGTTGCTGTCGTAACCCGTCTCGGTGATCCAGACGGCCTTACCGTCAACTGAGTGCTGCACCTGGGCGAGGCCGTTGGCCAAGCTCAGGGAAGGTGCGTCGCCGTTTTGGGCGTAGCTGTGCAGATTGGCGTAGTCGGCAAAGGCACCCAGGTCGCCAACTTGGTCCTGTGCCGACCAGCCAAGGCTGGGGCCAATGACGGGCGTTACCTTGCCGTTACTGTTGAGGGCGGTGCTTGCGTGGACCGCCCGGTAGAGATCGGCCTGGAGCGCGGCCAGGGCAGGAAGGCCGACCTCGCCCTTATAAGTGACTTCCCACCCTGGATTGTCGCTCTCGTTCGGCCCTTCGACACCCAGAATGCCCGTAGCGTGCGCTTCCAGTTGACCCAACAACCAATTCGGTCCGTAAGCATCACCTCGGCGATCGGCAACAACTAGCATTTTAATGCCGTTGTTAATCAAGTAATCCATGCTCGGCCCCGCAACGCCGTCGCGGATATTATGTACGCCAAGGTAATTTAATTCTTTGAAGACGAGTTGCGAGTTGGCGTAGGCAGTGTCGACGTAGCCTATGTGCGTATTGACACCGAGGCTGTCGAGGAAATCCGCAGCGCGTTGCGCGCGCCCGTCGCCCGGGCGTGTCGTTGCTGCCGACTGCACGCTGATTTCATCGAGAGCAAAGCCCGTGTCAACGCTGGTGACAGTGAGTGTATAGACGCCCGGCTTGACGATGGTCACTGGCATCGCACCCTGGGCGCTGTTCCAGGAATAGCCAAGTGACCAGCCGAGATTGTCGGTTTGCGTGGCGCCGCCGAGCGCCAAGGATACGGCATTGGTCTGATCGAGGTTGCCAGTTCCCTTACCCCGCAAGGTAACCCAATAGGTTCCTATATCGCTGAAATCTACGCTGTAGGACAAGATTCCGCCGGCTGTGCCGGCGAGCATTGCCAGCCCACCGCTCGCAGTCGCATCCGCGGTGCTTACCCAGGCGGCGGGACTGTTGATCGAAGCGTATTGATCAGATTCCAATACGGCGCCGGATATGTATGAGATTCGCGTAACCACGCCCGATACCTCACGATAAAGTGTCATCCCTAGGTACCGCGATCCCTCTGTTTTATCAACTCATGGTAGCATAGGGCGACTAAATTTCCCTCTGGGTGAATAGCGGGCCGCAAGTGAGGTTGGCCCTTGACGGGATCCGGAGTGATGCGCCCGGGCCTGGGTAGCGTGCTGGGAAACGGTCTCTGATGATGTGCGGCGGCGGGGTGGCGACCCGGCCCTCCCCGGAGGGTTCTGTGAGGCTTCGCGCCATTTTGTTGCAGGGGTCGCCGGATCGGCTGGCGTGGGGTAGGCTGGGACGAAGGCTAGTCCTCGTTCGAGGGAGGGCCACCATGCCGTT
>NZ_JAUTWS010000259.1 GCF_030657435.1 Paracraurococcus lichenis
CCGCCCTATTCACGCTCTGCCGCATGGATGCCGCGTGGTGCTGCTTCAGGCGGCAAATGGACATTTGGTGGCGGTACGAAGCGCTGTCTTGAAGGGTGCGGCTTCGGTTGAACGCGTGCGAGGAGCTCTACGGCGGCGTTGGCGGCGCAGTTGGTGCACGCTGCGGGCATGCGGCCTCGCCCGCCGGGGACACTGGCGGGGATGGGCGCGACACAGAGTGTTGGACGGAGGCTGGCTTCAGGATCCCGCCCAGGCGAAACGCTCGAAGCGCAGCCAGAGGGCGCTCCAGAAGCCCGCGGCCGTTTGAGCGATGACGAGGGTGACGCGGCGGGCGTGGAGCAGGACACGGCCGCCGACGCGCAGCACGCGCTCGCGGAAGCGGCGCAGGCTCCAGCCGGTGTGGGTGGCGAGTTCCATGGCGCGGCGGCCGGCGTGCATCAGTTCGTAGGCCAGCAGGTGCAGCAGCAGGATGGCCTCGTTGCGGGCGGCGGCGTCAATGCCGGTGGGCAGCGCCGGCAGCGGGTTGTCGCGGTAGCGGCTCTTGGTGCGCGGCGCTGAGGACAGCGCCGGTGCGAGGACGTCCATCAGCTCGCCGAAATGGCCCTCCGCTGTGCCGCGCTGCCGATAATGCGTCAGCAGGTCTTCGGCGGGCATGGCGGCGGCACTGAAGCTGGTCAGCAGCCAGAAGTGGTCGAGCAGCAGGTCGTCCGGGCGCTCTTTGACCACCAGCACGACCCGGCGCGGGCGCGACCAGGGGCCGGCTCGGTACTCCAGCTCGTGCAACCACAGCCGCGGCTCGGCCGGCGGCCGTCCCGGTGGGCGCCTGAGGTACGGCCCGGCCAGACGATCGAGAGCGCGGTTGTTCCGCAGCCTGGCGACATAGGGTGTGCCACGCCGCTCCAGCCCGGCGAGCAGGCGCTCCTCGGGGAAGCCGGCGTCCATGCGCACCGCCGCAACCTGGCACATCGAGCCTTCCAGGCGGTCGACGAGGCTGAGGACGAAGTCGAGCGCACCCTCGGCGGTGTGCGCGTTGCCAGGCCGCAGCCTGGCGTCGAGCAGGTCGCCCGTCTCCGCCGCGCAGGCGACGATCGGGTGGTACATGCGCTGGTGGTAATGCCCGTTCCAAGCCGAGCCCGGCTGCTCGCCGTGCACCTCGACCGGCAAGCCGTCGACGTCGATGGTGAGGTAGCGCAGCGCACGGCCACCGCGCTCGGCCCGCAGCCGCCGGGAAGCGAGTTCGCCCACCGCCTCGCGCAGCACTGGCCGGTTGGGCTCGAGCGTCAGGATGTCGAGCAGCCGCGACAGCGTCGGCTGCGAGGCCAGGTGTGCCCCCTCGGTCAGCGGCGTGGTGCTGCGCGTCCCGGCCGCCGCCAGCCGCAGTGCGGGATCGAGCCGCAGGGCATCGGCGTCGTCCTGGTCACGCCAGCCCTGGGCGAAGAGCAGCAGCATGGTGCGCAGCAGGTCGGCCAAGGGATAGGTCACCAGGTGCGGCTGCCGTGGATCGTGCAGCCGTTCTGTCAGCCAATCGATGATCCCGCTGCGCTCCATCACCTCGCGCATGATCACCGCCCCCGCGTCGCTGGTCAGGCGTTCGACGCGGGCCTCGATCACCACGCCTGCGTTGAAGCTCGGATGGAAGGTCGATGGCGTTTCACCCATGGGTGGTTCGGCTCTCGCTGACATCGCAGCGCAAATGCCTGAATCAGAAACGCATCTCGCGCAAGAACCCGCTCAGAGCGCTGTCAGCGAGAATACGATGGGATCAACGCTGCCAAGCGCTTCATCATGTTCATGATGGAGGCGGAGCAGTATGATCCCTGGTTGACCGGCTGCATCGGCTACTGGTCGCAGCCGCTGGAGGCCTATCGGCAGAGCGCAGTGTGGTCCTCCGATCCCAAGCTCGCGCTGTTCAAGGACGCGATGAACTTGCGCAGATGGTCGGGCTACAAGGGCCCGATCAGCCAGGCTTCGGGCGCGGTGAAC
>NZ_JAUTWS010000026.1 GCF_030657435.1 Paracraurococcus lichenis
ATTACAAACTCACAGGGGACCGGCGCCGCGCCTGCCGCGCTATTCGACCGTCACGCTCTTCGCCAGGTTGCGGGGCTGGTCCACATCGGTCCCCTTCAGCACGGCCACGTGGTAGGCCAGGAGCTGGACCGGGATGGCGTAGAGGATCGGGGTCGGGAAGGCGCCGACCTTCGGCAGCTCGATCACCCGCTCGGCGAAGCGCGACAGCGGCCCGACGCCATCGGCATCGGTGAAGGCCATGATCCGGCCGCCGCGCGCCGCCGCTTCCTGCAGGTTGCTCGCCGTCTTCTCGAAGAGCGGCCCGCTGGGGCAGAGCGCGATGACGGGGACGTTGTTGTCGATCAGCGCGATGGGGCCGTGCTTCATCTCGCCGGCGGCATAGCCCTCGGCATGGATGTAGCTGATCTCCTTCAGCTTCAGCGCGCCCTCGAGCGCGATCGGGTAGAGGCTGCCGCGGCCGAGGAAGAGCACGTCCCGCGCCTTGGCGACCTCGGCCGCCAGCTCGCGGATCTGCGCGTCCTGCTCGAGGACCGCCGCGGCGTGGCTCGGCACCTCGAGCAGCGACTGCGTCAGCCGCCCCTCGTCGAGCGTCGTCAGCTCCCGCCGCTGCCGGCCGAAGCCGATGGCGAGGCAGGCGAGCACCGCGAGCTGCGCCGTGAAGGCCTTGGTGGAGGCGACGCCGATCTCGGGACCCGCCACGGTCAGCACCGCGCCGTCGCTCTCCCGCGCCATGGAGCTCTCGGGCACGTTCACCACCGAGAGGACTTTCTGCCCGCCCTCCTTCAGCAGCCGCAGCGCCGCCATGGTATCGGCGGTCTCGCCGGACTGGCTGACGAGGATGGCGGCGCCGCCCTCGGGCAGCGGCGGGTCGCGGTAGCGGAATTCCGAGGCGACATCGGCATCCACCGGCAAGCGGGCGAGCTGCTCGATCCAGTAGCGGCCGACCTGGCCGGCGATGAAGGCGCTGCCGCAGGCGGAGATGGTCAGCCGCGGCACGCGCGTGGCATCGAAAGGCAGCCGCGGCAGCCGCACCTCCAGCGTCTTCGGGTCGAGGTACTGCCGCAGCGTGTCGCCGAGCACCGCCGGGTGCTCGTGCAGCTCCTTCTCCATGAAGTGGCGGTAGTTGCCCTTGCCCACCGCGGCGCCGGAGACGGCGGTGACCACCACCTTGCGCTCGACCGGGTTGTGCGCGGCGTCGAAGAAATGCGCGCCCTCCCCGTCCACCACCGCCCAGTCGCCCTCCTCGAGATAGGCGATGCGGCGGGTCAGCGGGGCGAGGGCCAGCGCGTCGGAGCCGACGAACATCTCGCCCTCCCCGAAGCCGATGGCGAGAGGCGCGCCCTGCCGGGCGCACATCAGCAGCTTCGCATGGCCGGAGAAGATGGCGGCGAGGGCGAAGGCGCCGTGCACGCGCTTCAGGGCGGCGGCGAAGGCCTCCTGCGGGGCGAGGCCATGCGCGAGATAATCGTCGACCAGGCGGACAAAGGTCTCGGTATCGGTCTCGGTCTCGAAGACCGCACCCTTCGCCTCCAGCTCGGCGCGCAGCTCGGCATGGTTCTCGATGATGCCGTTGTGCACCACGCTGACGCGGCGCGTGCTGTGCGGGTGCGCGTTGCGCTCGGTCGGCGCGCCATGCGTCGCCCAGCGGGTATGGCCGATGCCGGTGGTGCCGGTCAGCGGCTCGCGCTCCAGCGCGGCAGCCAGGTTGCCGAGCTTGCCCTCGGCGCGGCGGCGGTCGATATGGCCGTCGACCAGCGTGGCGATGCCCGCGCTGTCATAGCCGCGGTATTCCAGCCGGCGCAGCGCCTCCAGCAGCAGCGGCGCCGCCTCGGCCTTGCCCACGACCCCTACGATGCCGCACATCAGGAAGCGTCCTTCTTCTTGCCCTTGAAGCCCCGGCCGGGCTTCGTCGCCTGCCGCCCGCGGGCGACCGCCAGCGCGTCGTCCGGCACGTCCTCGGTGATCACGCTGCCGGCCGCGACCAGCGCGCGGTCGCCGACGCGCACCGGCGCGACCAGGGCGGTGTCGCTGCCGATGAAGGCGCCGGCACCGATCTCGGTCCGGTGCTTGTGCAGGCCGTCGTAATTGCAGGTGATCGTCCCGGCGCCGATGTTGGCACCGGCGCCGACCGTCACGTCGCCCAGATAGGTCAGGTGGTTGGCCTTGGCGCCCTCGGCCAGGGTCGCCGCCTTCAGCTCGACGAAATTCCCCACATGCGCCCCGCGCCCCACTTCCGTCCCCGGCCGCAGCCGGGCGAAGGGGCCAATGATGGCGCCGCTGCGCACCGTGCAGCCCTCGAGGTGGGAGAAGGCACGGATCTCGACCTCGTCCTCCACCGCGACACCCGGACCGAACACGACGTTGGGGCCGATCGTCACGTCCTGGCCGAGGCGGGTGTCCCAGGAGAGGAACACCGTCTCCGGCGCCACCAGCGTCGCGCCGCCCGCCATGGCGGCCGCGCGCAGCCGCGCCTGCATCCCGGCCTCGAGCAGCGCGAGCTCCGCGCGGCTATTGGCGCCGGCAAGCTCGGCCTCCTCCGCCTCCTCCGCCACCACCCGCCGGCCATCCGCGACGGCGAGGCCGACGATGTCGGTCAGGTAGTACTCGCCCTTGGCATTGTCGTTGCCGACCGCATCCAGCCAGCGGAAGAGGTCCTGCGCCGGCGCGCAGACCACGCCGGCATTGCAGAGGCCTATCGCCCGCTCCGCCTCGCTCGCATCCGCCCATTCGACGATGCGCGCGACGTCACCGGCTTCGTCCTGCACCACGCGGCCATAGCGACCGGGATCGGCCGGCCGCATCGCCAGCAGCGCCATGCCCGGGGCACCCCGCCGCGCCGCCGCCTCGGACCCCTCGCCTGCCCCGGCGCGACGGGCGACCAGCCGGCGGATGGTCGGCAGCGTGATCAGCGGGTTGTCGGCATAGAGCACCGCGACATCGCCATCGAAATCGCGCAGCAGCGGCGCGGCCATCCGCGCGGCATGGCCGGTGCCCAGCCGCTCGGCCTGCACCACCGTCGCATGCGGCGCTACGGCCTTCTCCAGCGCCGGCATCCCCGGCCCGACCACCACCACGATGCGGTCGAAGACCTGCTCGCAGGTGGCGACGAGGTGATTGATCATCGGCCGGCCGGCGACCGGGTGCATCGCCTTCGGCAGCGCGCTCCGCATGCGGGTGCCAAGGCCGGCGGCGAGGATGACGGCTGCGACGGGCATGGCTTCTCCGGTAGTCTCTCGCAGGCCGCGCAAGCAAGGGGCCGCTGTTCAACATACATTGCCGGTCATTGGGAGTCTGCAATCCTTCAGGTGAGGCACGTGCCTCCGGCGCGGATTGCAGGACGCGGCCGGGCGCGGTAGGCCGGGCCATGCCCCGCCTTGCCGTCTTCGACCTGGATGGCACGCTGGTCGACAGCGCGCCCGACATCCACGCTGCCCTCGACCGCCTGATGGCGGCGGAAGGCCGCCCGCCCTTCACGCGGGCGGAGGTCACGGCGATGATCGGCGACGGCGTGCGGGTCCTGGTGCAGCGCGCCACCACGGCACGCGGGCTGGAGTTCACCGAGGACCGCCTCGCCCGCTTCACCGCCGACTATACCGCACGGGCGGCCGAGCGGACCGTGCTCTTCCCCGGCATCGCGGAGGCGCTGGCGGCGCTTCAGGCGGCAGGCTGGGCGCTCGCGGTCTGCACCAACAAGCCGGCGGCGGCCACCGCGGCGCTGCTCGCGGCCCTCGGCCTGGAGGGCCGCTTCGCCGCGGTCGGCGGCGGGGACAGCTTCCCCGTGCGCAAGCCCGATCCCGGCCACCTGCTGGGCACGCTGCGGGCGGCGGGCGGCGATCCGGCGCGGGCCGTCATGATCGGCGACCACCGCAACGACGTGCTGGCGGCGCGCGGCGCGGGCCTGCCCTGTCTCTTCGCCGGCTGGGGCTACGGCACGCCGGCCATGGCCGAGGGTGCTGCCGCCACCCTGGCCCGGCCGGAGGCGCTAGTCCCGGTGCTGCGCCAGTTCCTGCCCTGAGCGGAGCGGCGTGACACCGGTCAGCGTCACCCGGACCGTGCCCAACCAGCGCGAGGGCAGCTCGATCCGCACCGGGATGGCCGGACGGTCCGGCAGCGGCCGCGCCAGCCAGGCGGTGGCGCGCTGGGGCTTCCTCACTTCCTCCGCGTCGCGGTCGAGCCGCACGCCGGCCAGCACCCGGCTTTCGAAGCCGCAGCGCAGCGATTCCCCGGTGAAAGCGCCGGCAAGCTGCAGCGGCTGCACGCCCTCGGTCCAGGCGGTCACGTCGCTGCGGCGGCGGCCGTCATAGACCGCGGCGGCGCCCTCGCACCGCCCGGTCAGGGTGACGGCGCGGGCCAGCTTCGCCAGGGCCGAGAGCGTGTCCATCGTCCCGCGCCGCAGCGGCTCCGGCACCGGCTCGCGGTCCGGCTCCACCGGCTCCAGCCGTTGCAGCGATGGCTGGCCGGGCGAGAGCCAGTCCATCGCCACCTCCCGCCGTTCGCCGCGCCAGACACCCTCCAGCCGGTAGCGCAGCGGCATCGGCTCCGCTCCGCGCCAGGCGCCTTCGGCCAGGGTCACCGTCTCGGTACGGGAGAGCGCGCCGGCGAGCCCGACGGACTTGGTCCGCGCCAGGATACGGTAGCGCGGGCCGCCGGCATCGAGTTCGGCCTCCACGTCCATCACGTGCAGGCCGGCGAAGCGGATCTCGTAGCGCGCGAGGAGCGGGTCGGCCCATGCCGCGCCTGGCACCAGGGCGAGGAGCCCGGCGGCGCAGCCGGCCAGAAGGGGTCGCCGGGACGAGGCCATGGCCAAGACATATCGGGCGCCGCCGCGGCGCCGCAAGCACACATCGGCGAGGCGGCGAGGGCGACGCGACGGGCCGGTCGCCGCACATCGGACCGCCGCCTTCGCTTGACACCACCTCCCGCCCCGCCTATTCCCGGCCTCCCGGGCGCGTAGCTCAGCGGGAGAGCATTCGCTTCACACGCGAAGGGTCACAGGTTCAATCCCTGTCGCGCCCACCATTTCCCCCGGTCCCTTCTTTTGGTCGGCAGCCTGTGCCATGCGCGGTCGTGGCCGGGTGGCGTACCTGCCATTGCGCGCCACGGCCGGGTCAGGCCCGGCCATGGGCGGTTCGGCGATGGCCCCCCCGTCAGGCCTTCGCCATGGCGCAGGCGCCGTCCGCGATCGGACGGAAGGACCGCTCCGCCGAGGTCTCGGCCAGCACCTTGTAGACATCGCCGGGATTGCGGCTCTCGTTCGGCGCCTTGACCTGGAAGAGATAGGTCGGGTGCAGCTTGCGGCCATCCCGGCGGATCTCGCCGATCCCGAAGCAATCATCATCCGTCGGCAATGCCTTCATCGCCGCCACCGTATCGCGGCCGGAGGCCTTGGCCTTCGCCACCCCGATCTGTGCCGCGGCCTTCAGGTAGTGCAGCAACCCGGCATAGTCGCCGGCGTGGTTGTGGCAGGGATAGGTATTGGCCGGAAGTTGCCCCTTCACCCGCTCCATGAAGGCGCGGGTGCGCGGGTTGAGGTCCCAGTAGAAGGTTTCTGTCTGGGTCAGCCCCTGCGCGGTGGGCAGGCCGAGCGCCATGACGCTGTTGATGTAGCCGGTCAGGCCGACGAAGCGCCGCCCGCCCTTCATCAGGCCGAATTCCTGCGCCTGCTTCACCGCATTCACGAAATCCGTCCCGGCGCCGAGGAAGGCGACGGCCTTGGCGCCGCTCGCCTGCGCCTTCAGCAGGAAGGCGGAGTAGTCGGTCGTCTCCGGGAAGGGATAGGCGACGGAGCCGAGCACCTTGCCGCCCGCGCCCTCGACCGAATGGGTGGTGTCCGCCTGCAGCATCTGGCCGAAGGCGTAGTTGGGCGTGATGAAGAACCAGCTATCCGCGCCGAGCCTGACCAGCGGCTCCCCCGTCGCGTGCGACAGGCACCAGGTGTCGTAGCTCCAGTGGATGGAATTGGCGCTGCAATACTCGGAGGTCAGGGCGGAGGTCGCGGCGCCGGTGTTGATATGCGCCTTGTCCTTCGACTCCACGACGGATTTGAGGGCGATGGCCAGCGCCGAGTTGCTGACGCCGAGCACCATGTCCACGCCGTCCCGGTCGAACCACTGCCGGGCGATGGACAGGCCGACATCCGACTTGTTCTGGTGGTCGGCGACCAGCAGTTCGACGCCGATCCCGGGATGGGCGGCGGTGAACTCGCGGATCGCCTGGCGGGCGCAGACGACGCTGGTCGGGCCGGCGATGTCGCGATAGGGGCCGGACATGTCGTGCAGCAGGCCGATGCGGAGCGTCTCCTCCGGCCTGCGGGTCTGCGCATGGACGAGGCGCGTGGCGCCGGCGGTGGCCAGCAGCGAGGCGCCGAGCACGGCGCGGCGTTGGACGGGCATAGGCTTCCTTCCCTGGACGCGGGCGGCCCGGTGTTTCCGGGTCCGCCCGCCGGGAAGTTCACCCTGTCGGCGCCCGCCTGACCAGGGTGCTTGCGCGGCCCGGTCAGCCCGGCTGCTGCGCCGGCGGCTGTCCGCCGGTCCCACGATGCTGGCGGCGCGGCGGGGCCGGCACCTCGTCGCGCGTCACGGCGCCGTCGCCATTGGCGTCGAAGGCGCGGAAGCGCGCCTCGGCCGCGGGCCGGATCTCCTCCAGCGTCACCACGCCGTCGCGGTTGGCATCCAGCGCGCGGAACATCATGCCGACCATGCGCTCGCGCTGCGGACCCTGCCCGCCCTCCGGCCGCGTGGCGTTCGGCCGCAGCCGGGCTTTCGCCATCTCCTGCTGCGTCAGGCTGCCGTCATGGTCGGGATCGGCGGCATTGAAGCGCTGCTGGATGACGGCCCAGGCCTCGTCCCAGGTGACGCGGCCGTCCTTGTTGGTATCGAACTGGTTGAACATCGCGCCCGCGCCGCGGGGACCCGGGCCCGCCTGGCCCGGCGCCGGCTGCGCCAGGGCCGGCGCGGCCGCGGCGGCGAGCAGGGCGGTGCCGAGCAGCGCCGTGCGGAAAGGTGTCATTGGCTTGTCCTCCTGTCGTTGCCCAACGGGCCTTGCCCATGCCGGATGCGCCTCGACTGTAACAAGGCCATGACGGCGCCGGCGGAGTCGGGTGAGGAAGCGTAACCGGCGCCCGTCACGCCTCCTCGATGCGCCGCCAGGGTGTCAGCAGGCGCAGGCCGCTGCGGTCGAAGGCGAAGCAGTGCCCGCCGCCGCCCGGGGGCTGGTCCTCGGCGCGGGAGATGGGGAGGCCCGCCAGGCGGCAGCGCAGCAGGGCGCCGACGGCGCCATGGGCGATGATGGCGAGGTCGCCCGGCGGCGCCTCCGCCAGCGCCGCCGCGACCGCCGCGGCGATCCGCGCCTGGGCGTCCACGGCGCGTTCCCAGCCGCGGATGCTCTCCTCCGGGCGGGCGAAGAAGCGGTCGGCGGTCGCCTCGAACTCCGCGCCGGGCAGGTAGCCGGTGGCGCTGCGGTCGTTCTCGCCCAGCGCCTCCCGCACGAGCACCGGCAGGCCGAGGCGGGCGGCGAGCGGCGCCGCGGTCTCGCGCGCCTTGCGCTCGGCGCTGCTGAAGACCGCGACGAGGCCCGGCGCCCAGGGCCGCGCCGCGAGCAGCGCCGCGCGCCGCCGCCCGACCTCCGAGAGGCCCCAGTCCGGCACCGCTACCGCCGGGTCGATGGCGACCTCGGGATGGGTGACGAACCAGCCGGTGGCCATCAGCCCTTCGGCGTCCCGGCTTCCCCCAGGTCCCACCACATCCCGGCGAAGGCCAGGATACCCTCCCGCGCCGGCGCGATCAGGAAATGCTCGTCCGGCCCGTGCTGCTTGCAGCCGTTGTAGCTGTGCGGCACCCAGACCAGCGGCACGCCGAGATGGTCGACGAAGACGTCGCCCGGCAGCCCGCCCGAGGAATTCGGGATGATCTGCACCCGCTCGCCGAGGCTCTGCTGCATGCTCTCCTGCGCCCAGCGCACCCAGGGATGGTTGGGCGGCGTGCGGCTGGCGGCCATGCGGACGGTGCCGTTCTCGATCGCCACATCCTTGAAGCCGTGCTCGTCCAGGTGGCGGCGCAGCGCCGGGCCGAAGCCCTCCGGGTCGCTGTCCACGGTGTAGCGGATCTGGCAATGCGCGCGGGCATCGGGGGCCACGGCATTCACCGGGTTCTCCGGCCGGCCGCTGGTCATGGCGAGGACGATGAAGCTGTTCCAGCCATAGATCTTCTCGGCCGGCGTCAGGCCCGGCTCGCCCCAGTCGGGGTCGATGCTCGCCGCCCCCTCGCCGCCGCCGACCGGGCAGCCCTGCAGCACCGCCCGCACCTCGGCCGGGACGCCATTCCCCGGCAGCCAGTCCCGCACCAGGATTTTTCCGCGCGCATCCATGATGCTGCCAAGGGCATGGGTCAGCCGGACCGCGGGGTCAGTGGTCAGGCCGCCCCAATGGCCGGAATGCACCCCGCCCTCGCGCAGCCGCACGACGAGGTCGCAATGCCAGGTGCCGCGGGTGCCGGTGGCGATGGTCGGCATGCCCGGCTCGACGCGCGGGCCGTCGGAGGCGATCAGCACATCGGCCGCGAGCAGGTCGCGGTTGCGCGCGACGAAGTCGCGCAGGCCGGGCGAGCCGCGCTCCTCGCCCATCTCGATGACCAGCCTGACGTTGAAGCCGAGCCGGCCGCCGCGCTCGGCCAGCACCGCCTCGAGCGCCGCGAGGTTGAGCGCGTGCTGGCCCTTGTTGTCGGCGCTGCCGCGGCCATACCAGCGGTCGCCCTCCTCGATGAGTTCCCAGGGCTTGAGGCCGGCGCGCCACTGCTCGTCGAGGCCGCGGACGGTGTCGCCATGGCCGTAGAGCAGCACCGTCGGCCGCGACGGGTCCTCGATGCGCGCCGCGGTCAGGATGGGGCCGCAGCCGGCGACCGGGTTGGGGTGGATCGCCACGGAGAACCCCATGCCCTCGGCCCAGGGCCGGATCGCCGCATCAAGGTAGCGGTGCAATTCGGCCTCGAAGCCGGGCTCCTGCGCCGTCGAGCGAATGGCGACCAGATCGGCGAGGCGGGATCGGAACCCGCCCTCGTCGAAGACGGCGGCGGCGCGGGCAAGGGCGGCTTCGCGGCTCGGCATGGATGCTCCCGGGGCTCTGGCGCGCAGGATGCGCGGCCCCACGGGCTTTGCCCAGACACCCGCCGGGCCGGCAAGGGCCGCGCGGCGCCGCGGGCCCGGGTCAATGCTCCGCCCGCCAGCGCAGGAAGTCCGCCAGTTCCGCCAGACGGCGCGGCGCCGCGGCGGGGCCGGTCAGGCGCAACCCGATCTCCGGCGCCTCCGGCACCGGGCGGGTGCCGATCCGGAGGTCGAGCGTGCCGCGCGCCAGGTCCACCGCGCCGCCGGCCACCGCATCGCCATGCCCCTCGGTCGCGAGCCGCATCTCCTCCGGCGCCGCCCGCCCCTCGGCCAGGCGCAGCCTTCCCTCCAATCGCTCGAAGGCGGTCGCGCCGCCCTCCAGCGCCTTGCGCAGCGCCGCCTCGGCCGGCCGCAGGTCGGTGAGCCCCGCCGCCGCCTGCAGCGCCGCGAGGTCGAGGCCGACCAGCACCCCATCCCGCACGGTGACCGAGGCCTCGCCCGCCAGCGTCGCCAGCAGCGCCGCCGGGCTGTGGCCCGCCGCGGTGAGCCTCGCCCGCCCCTCCAACCGCCCGGCGCCGAGGTCGAGCGGCAGGTCGAGCAAGGGGCCGGCGAGGGTGGCGTCGGCGATCTCGGCCTCGAGCGAGAGGTTCGGCGGCGAGGCAATCCCCTCCACCGCCAGTGCGCCGCGCAGCGTCCCGCCGCCGAGCCGCGCCTGCAGCCCCTCCAGCCGCAGCGTCCCGGCCGAGAGCTTCAGCGCGGTCGCGGCCTGCTCCAGCACCAGGCTGCCTGCCGCCTCGACCCGCGCCGCCTCGACCGCCAGTTCGGCGTCGAGCGCGGCGAGGCGGTCGAGCCCCAGCGGCTCCGTCCCGCGCAGCGGCACCAGCGGCAGGGGCAAGGTCTCGGCGGCGAAGCGGCCGGTCAGGCGTGGCCGGGCGCCCTCCCGCGCCAGGGTCATCTGGCCGCGCCCGCGGAAGCCGCCGGCGACGAGGTCCAGATGCTCCGCCGTCAGCATCCGGCCCTGGCCCGAGAGATTGGCGATGACCGAGAAGGAGCCGGGCCCGAGCCAGCCGGCGGCCCCCGGACCCAGCAGCGGCGCCAGCAGGCGCGCCGCGCCGGGATGGCGGAGCGTCAGCGTGCCGGTCCCGCGCGCCTGCACCGCATCCAGCGTCGCCGTCGCCTCGGCCCTGAGCGCGCCCAGGTCGCCCTCCAGCCGCAGCGCCAGCGCCTCGGCGGCGCCGCTGCCGGAGAGGCGCAGCGTCAGCGGCTCGGCCAGCAGCGGCGCGAGGCCGGCCCAGCCCGCGGGCAGCAGCGGGGCCAGCGCCGCGCCGGCGCCGCTCAGTTCCAGCGAGACATCCTGCAGCCGCAGCGGCGGGCCGAGCTGCAGGGCGCCCGAGGCGGCGAGGTCCGTCTCGCCCGTCCGCAGCGCCAGGCGGCGCAGCGTCAGCCGGCCATTCTCCAGCGCGGCGTCGAGCGTCGCCCGCTCCGCGAGCAGGTCGCGCCAGGCCAGCCGCTCCGCCGCGAGGCGCAGGTTGAGGTCGAAGCCGGCGAGCGCGGCGGCGAGGCCGGCGGCATCCGGCAGCGGGCCGAGCAGCCCGTTCAGGTCCAGCCGGTCGAGGGTGAGGCCGAGGCCGAGGGAGGGCCTGCCGCCCGCCGCCGCTGCCGGCCGCCAGACGCCCGCGCCCGTCACCCGCGCGCCGTCCAGCGTGGCGGCGAGGTCGGAGACGGCTGCCTCGGTTCCCTCCAGCGCCAGCTTGAAGCGGCCCTCCGCCACCCGCAGCCGCGCGGGGTCGGTGCCGGCCAGCGGCAGGCCGAGCGCCGCCAGCGTTTCCCGCAGCGTCCGCGCGGTGAAGCGGACCGCGAGTTCCATGCGCGGGCCGGCGGTCGCGCCGTCCACCTGGACCGCGGTCTCGCCCGGCAGGACGGCGGAGAGATCCGAGAGCGAGAGCCGGTCGCCCTCGAGGAAGAAGCCGCCGCGCAGCCGGCGCAGCGGCAGGCCGGCAAAGCCGGTCGCCTCGGCCGAGAGGTCGATGCTGACCGGCACCGCCTGCGGCAGGGCATAGCCGCGCGCGCCGCGCAGCGCCGCCAGCCAGGCATCGAGGTCGAGTCGCCCGGCATTGAGCGCGACGTCGAGCCGCGGCGCGGGCGCGAGGCGGAAGGTGGCGGCGCCGCGGGCGGGCTGGCCATTGAGGTCGAGGGCGAGGTCCTCGGCGGCGATCAGGTCGGCGGCCGCGGTCAGCCGGCCGGTGATGCGGTAGGGGCCGGCGGGCGCGGGCAGCAGGGCGGCGAGGTCGCTGCCCGAGGCCTCCACCCGCCCCTCGAACCCGCCCTCGGGCGAGAGGACGCCGCGGGCGGAGAGGCTGGAGCCGGCGGCGGCCAGCGTCAGGTCCAGCGGGGCGACGCCGTCGAAGCCGGCGCGGCCGAGCTGCGCGCTGTAGCGGATGGCATAGCCGCGCCAGGCGAGGCTCCCCTCGGCGACCACCGCCTCCAGCGCGCCGCCGGTGACGAGGCGGGCATTCACCGCCTCCGCCTGCAGGCCGCCGATGCGGAGGCGGCAATCCTCCAGCCGTGCATCCAGCGCGCCGAGCCAGGGCGAGAGGCGGAATCCGGGCAGCGAGAGCGGCGGCCAGGGCAGGGTTATGTCGCCGCCGACGAGGGCGATCTCGCGCGGCTCCAGCCGCCCGGCCAGCAGCGCCGGCAGGTCGAGGCGGAGGCGCATGGCGCGGGCGGCGACGGTGACGCCGTCCTCGGCCGGGCCGATGGTGACGGCCTCGGCCTCCACCCGCGGCTGGGGCAGCAAGGTCAGGGTGATGGGGCCGTCGAGCGAGACCGGGCGGCCGAGGCGGGTGCTGGCGAGGTCGGCGAGCTGCGGGCGCCAGGACTCCCAGTCCAGCCTCCGCGGGACGAACCATAGGGCGGCGACCAGCGCGGCAAGGAGGGCGAGGGCGACGGGCAGGAGCCAGCGGCGCCGGCGCCCGGCCGCAGGTTCGGCGGGCAGCGGGCCGGGGATGCCCGGTGGCGGCGGGCCGGCCCCCCGCATGCCGCGCAGATCGCCGCCGGGTGCCGGCGTCGCATGCCCCGTGCCGGCCGCCGCCCGGGGCGCGGCCGGTTGCGCCGGGATATGGCGGTCCTCCCCGGGCGGCTCCGCGCCGCCCCTGCCCTCCCCGTCCCCGCGCGGCGGGGCGCCGTTCCGCCGCTTGAACCTCACGCCGCCCCGTAGCCGCCGCCGCCTGGCGTCTCCAGCACCAGCGCGTCGCCGGCGGCGAGCTCGGCGCTGCCGGTATTGCCGGGGATCGGCTCAACGCGCCCGTCGGCGCGCTCGACCCATTGCCGGCCCGGCGCGCCGTCCTGCCCGCCCGCGAGCCCATGCGGCGCGACGTTGCGGCGCGAGGCGACGACCACCGCGGTCATCGGGCGGAGGAAGCGGATCCTCCGGCGGGAGCCGTCGCCGCCCCGCCAGCGTCCGGCGCCGCCCGAGCCGCGGCGGATCGAGAATTCCTCGAGGCGGACGGGGTAGCGCAGCTCCAGCACCTCCGGATCGGTCATGCGGGTATTGGTCATGTGCGTCTGCACCGGGCCCCAGCCGTCGAAGCCGGGACCGGCGCCGACGCCGCCGCAGACCGTCTCGTAATATTGGTACTGCGCGTCGCCGAACAGCAGGTTGTTCATGGTGGCCTGGGCGGAAGCACAGGCACCGAGGGCGGCGAGCAGCGCGTTGCAGGTGACCTGGCTGACCTCGGTATTGCCGGCGACCACGGCAGCGCCGGGCAATGGCGAGAGGAAGGTGCCGGGCGGCACCACGATCTCGAGCGGCTTGAGGCAGCCGTCGTTCAGCGGGATCTCCTCCCCCACCAGGGCGCGGAAGCAGTAGAGCACCACGGCGCGGCAGACCGCGGCGGGGGCATTGAAATTGGTCGGCCGCTGCGGCCCGGTCCCGGTGAAGTCGATGACGGCACGGCGGTTCGGACGATCCACGCGGACGGCGACCCTGAGCGGCGTGCCGTCGTCGAGCGTCGTCGCGAAGGCGCCGTCCTGCAGCCGGTCGAGGACGCGGCGGACGCTCTCCTCCGCATTGTCCATGACGTGCCGCATATAGGCGCGCACCGTGTCGAGGCCGTAGTCGCGGACGGCACGCTGCAGCTCCTGCACGCCCTTCTCGTTGGCCGCGACCTGCGCCTTGATGTCGGCGAGGTTCACGTCCGGCGAGCGGGCCGGGTATTTGGCCGAGGCGAGGAGTTCGCGGAACTCGGCTTCCCGGATGCGCCCCTGCTCGACGAGGAGGAAGTTGTCGATGACGACGCCCTCCTCCTCCAGGGTGCGGGAGACGGGCGGGGTGGAGCCGGGGGTCAGGCCGCCGATATCCGCGTGGTGGCCGCGGGATCCCACGAAGAAGAGGATCTCCTGCCCCGCGGCATCGAAGACGGGCGTGATGACGGTGACGTCCGGCAGGTGGGTACCGCCGTTATAGGGGTTGTTCAGCGCCACCACGTCGCCGGGGCGCAGCGTCGTGCCGCGGAGCCGGATCACCGTCCGCACGCTCTCCCCCATGGCGCCGAGATGCACCGGGACATGCGGCGCGTTCGCCACCAGGGCCCCCGTGGCATCGAAGATGGCGCAGGAGAAGTCGAGCCGCTCCTTGATGTTCACGCTGAGCGACGTGTTCTGCAGGACGGCGCCGGTCTGCTCGGCGATGCTCATGAAGAGGTTGTTGAAGAGCTCGAGCATCACCGGATCGGGCCTGCCGGTCGCCTCCACCCGCGTCGCGGCGCGGGGCGTGGTGCGGCGGAGCACCAGGTGGTTCAGCGGCGTGACCTCGGCGGTCCAGCCGGGCTCGACCACGGTGGTGGCATTGGCCTCGCGGATCAGGGCCGGGCCCTCCAGCCGGTCGCCGGCCAGCAGCCGGTCGCGGTCGAAGACCGGCGATTCCGTCGCCTCGCCGCCGGTGAAAAGCGGGACGGCGTCGATCGGCTGCGGCGCCTCGCCGGCGGGGCGGGAAGGCAGGGTCGCCTCCTCCACCGCCTCGCCGGCCGCCGTCACCTCGGCGATGCAGGCCTCGACCACCACCTCGCGCTCGGGCGTGGCGAAGCCGAAGCGCTGGCGATGGGCCGTCGTGAAGGCCTCCAGGACAGCGGCATGGCCGCCGAAGGGCACGGGCAGGAAGCTGTCGGTCCCGGCATAGCGCAGGTGCAGGCGGCGGGCGGCGGCGATGCGCCCCGCCGGCGCACCCTGCTTCAGCAGCTCGGCGCGGCCCTCCGCGGCCAGCGCGTCCAGCCGTGCCGCGAGGTCGTCCATGCCGGCCGGCGTCAGCGGCGCCTCCACCGCGCCTTCCCGGATCACCGTCTGGTCGGCGAGGCCCATCCCATAGGCCGAGAGCACGCCGGCGAAGGGGTGGATGAAGACCGTCTCCATGCCGAGCTCGTCGGCGACGAGGCAGGCATGCTGCCCGCCGGCGCCGCCGAAGCACTGCAGGGCATATTTCGTGACGTCATGGCCCTTCTGGATGGAGACCTGCTTGATGGCATTCGCCATGTTGGCGACGGCGACGCGGAGGAACCCCTCGGCGACCGCCCGCGGGTCCTGCGGCGTGCCGGTCGCGGCCGCGATCTCCCGCGCCAGGACCTCGAATTTCTCCCGAACGACCTCGGCGTCCAGCGGCGCGTCGCCATTCGGGCCGAAGAGACCTGGAAAATGCTTCGGCTGGATCTTGCCGACCATGACATTGGCGTCGGTCACGGTCAGCGGCCCGCCGCGGCGGTAGCAGGCCGGCCCCGGCACCGCGCCGGCGCTGTCCGGCCCGACGCGGTAGCGGGCGCCGTCGAAATGCAGGATGGAGCCGCCGCCGGCCGCCACCGTGTTGATCGCCATCATCGGCGCGCGCATGCGCACGCCGGCGACCAGCGTCTCGAAGGCCCGCTCGAACTCGCCGGCATAGAGCGCCACATCGGTCGAGGTGCCGCCCATGTCGAAGCCGATGATGCGGTCGAAGCCGGCCATGGCCGCGGTGCGGGCGGCGCCGACGATGCCGCCGGCGGGGCCCGACAGGATGGCGTCCTTGCCCTGGAAGCTGCCGGCTTCGGCCAGGCCGCCATTCGACTGCATGAAATAGAGCCGCACCGGCTCCTCGCCGGCCGCGCCCGCCGGCCCGGCGGGCCGCAACTCCCCGGCCACCTGCTCCACGTAGCGCCGCAGGATCGGGGAGAGATAGGCGTCCACCACCGTGGTGTCGCCGCGCGGGACGATGCGCGGCAACGGGCTCGCCTGGTGGGAGAGGCTGACCTGCGAGAAGCCGACCTCCCGCGCGATCTCGCCGAGGCGAAGCTCATGCGCCGGATGCGCCCAGGCATGCATCAGGGCAATGGCGACGGCGCGGATGCCATCGGCATGGGCGGCGGCGAGCGCGGCGCGGGCGCCGGCCTCGTCTAGCGGCTCGATCTCCTCCCCGTCCACCGTCACCCGGCCGCCGATCTCGGCGACGCGCTCGTGCAGCAGGTCCGGCAGGCGGACATTCAGGTCGAAGAGCCGCGGCCGGGCCTGGTTGCCAATCCGCAGCAGGTCGGCGAAGCCGCGGTTGACCAGCAGCAGCACCCGCTCGCCCTTGCGCTCGAGCAGGGCGTTGGTGGCCACCGTGGTGCCCATCTTCACCGCCTCGATCGCGCCTGGCGGAATCGGGGCGTCGGGCGAGAGATTGAGGAATTGCCGGATGCCGGCCACGGCCGCGTCACGGTAGCGCTCCGGATTCTCGGACAGCAGCTTGGCGGTGGAGAGGCGCCCCGCGGGGTCGCGCGCGACGATGTCGGTGAAGGTGCCGCCGCGGTCGATCCAGAACTGCCAGGCTCCGCCCATCGCACCCTCCGCCGCTTGCGTGATGGCAATGCCCGACCAAGGGCGCAAGGCCCGGCCGGATCGCCGAGACTTCGTTGACGATTTATCGGCATCTTGTCAATATGCGACCCGAGGGGGAACCAGCATGCCGTCCAGATCCCGCCCGGCCGAGGGGCCGCCCAAGGGACACATCGTCTCCTCGGCGCATCTCGCGGCCGGCGCCTCGCCCGGCCTGTCGGAGGTGGAATACGGCCTGATCCTGGCGGGCCATGCCTTCCAGCGCTGGATGGTCCGCTGCATGGCGGCGGCCGGCCTTCCAGGCCTCTCGCCCACAGAGATCCTGATCCTGCATACGGTGCAGCATCGCGGAAGGCCGAAGCGGCAGGCGGAGATCCTGCTCGCGCTCGGGATCGAGGACGCGCACATCGCGACCTATGCCATCCGCAAGCTGGCCGGCGCCGGGCTGGTGATGATCAGCCGCGCGGGGAAGGAGAAGCTGGTGGCGATCACGCCGGAGGGCGCGGCGCTCTGCGCCCGCTATGCCGGATTGCGGGAGCGGCTGCTGGCCCAGCCGGTCAGCCAGGCCGGGCCGGCGGCGGAGGCCCTGTCGGAGGTCGCGGCGCTGCTCAGGACGCTCTCGGGCTTCTACGACGCGGCGTCGCGTGGGGCCGCGACGTTGTAGCCGCGACAGCAAACTGAGAGAAATAGATGGGGGTCCGGGGGAATACCTTCCCCCGGTACTTCCTTCACGCCGCCTGCATCTGCTCCCGCGGCACCTCGTTGTTGGTCGTCCGCCGCAATTCCCGGACTTCGTCCAGGTCGTAGGCCCGCCCGCGGTGCAGGGTGCAGCGGTTGTCCCAGATCAGCAGGTCGCCGACCTGCCACCGGTGCGTCCAGCGCCAGGCCTTGTCGGTCGCGTGCTCCAGCAGGTCCAGCAGCAGCATCTTCCCCTCGGCCAGCCCCATGCCGAGGATCCGCCGCGCATGGATGCCGGCGAAGAGCGCCTTTCGCCCGCTGCCCGGATGCACCCGCACCAGCGGCCAGATCACCGGCGGCAGGGCCGCCTGCTGCTCCGGCGTGTAGTCCGTGTCGCCCAGCAGGGTCATGCGGGAATGCAGCGCGTAATGCTCCGCCTCCAGCCCCTCCACCTGCCGCTGCAGCCGCGCCGGCAGGGCGTCCCAGGCGGCGCGGAGATCGGCGAACTCCGTCTCGCCGCCCCAGCTTGGCAGTCGCACCGCCGACAGCATGGAATAGGAGACCGCCGGCGCCTGGAAGCTGCTGTCGGAATGCCAGAGCTGGTTGGCCAGGCCGCTCAGGATCTTCTTCGACTCCCGCGGCAGCGGCCTGCCGTCCGGGCCGAGGTTGGAGATGTCGATCATCGCCTGCTCGGCCATCCGCTCCTGCTGGCGGCCGATCTGCTTGAGGCCGGGGTTGAGCGGCCCGAACCGGCGGGCGAAGGCGATCTGCTCCTGTTCCGTCATGGGTTGGTCGCGGAACAGCAGCACGGCGTAGCGGTCCATGGCATCGACGATGGCGTCCAGCTCCGCCTGGGCGAGGGGCCGGCGCAGGTCGAGGCCCGAGGCCTCCGCCGCGAAGACCGGATGCAGCGGGTGCAGCGAGAGCGGCATGGCGTTTCCCCTTTTTCCTTCCCGGCCGGGATGTTAGGGCGGATTGCGCCCAGGCGTGAACCCGCCCTGCCGCCAGGCGCGAGCGGGACCGGCCGCCCGACGGAATCGGAGGCGCAGCGTGTCTCCCCCGTGCCGCCCGCCGCGTGCTAGAGCGGTGCCACGCTGGCCGTTCGGCGCGACACCGCCCTGGGCTTCGGGGTGCCGGGCAGAGCGACGCCATGGAGGCTTCGGGCCCTCGGACCTTCGGCCCGAGGCGACAGCATTGACGAGGGATTCCGGGCATTGAGCCTCTGGGGCAAGATCATCGGCGGGGTGGCGGGCTTCATGACCGGGGGGCCGCTCGGCGCGGTCATGGGCGCGGCGCTCGGCCATGCCGCGGACGAGGGCGCGACGCGCGGCAGCGTGGGCGGGCTGTTCGGACGCTCCTCGGTGCGGGAGGCGGCGGACATCGCCGCGATGCTCGGCAGCAAGGAACAGCTCTTCGCCATCGCCGTCGTGGTGCTCGCCGCCAAGCTCGCCAAGTGCGACGGGCCGGTGAAGCGGGAGGAGATCGACACCTTCAAGCGGATGTTCCGCATCCCGCCCGAGAACCTGCGCGAGATCGGCCAGCTCTTCGACCAGGCCCGCGATTCGGCCGACGACTTCCGCCCCTTTGCCGAGCGGCTGGGCGAGGCCTTCGCCGACAACAAGGGCATGCTGGAGGACGTGCTGGCGGCCCTCTTCCAGATCGCCCGCGCCGACGGGCCGATGACGAAGTCGGAGGTCGCCTTCCTGCAGGCGGTGCAGCTCGGCTTCGGGCTGGACGCCGTGGCCTGGGAACGGGCGCGGGACGGGCGGGGGCAGCAGTACCGCTCCGCCTCGGCCCCCACGGCCCCGGTGGGGCCGGACGCCTATGCGGTGCTCGGCGTGGCGAAGACCGCGAGCGACGAGGAGGTGCGGCAGGCCTGGCGCCGGCTGATGCGGGAGAACCACCCGGACAGCCTGGCGGCGCGCGGCGTGCCGCCCGACTTCATCAGGCGCGCGACCGACAAGGTGGCGGAGATCAACGCCGCCTGGGACCTCATCAAGCGCGAACGCAACCTGTGAACCGCATCGTCGCGGTCCCAGGCCAGCGGAACGCACCGCCCGCCAAGGCGGGCTGTGGGGACCGCCTCCAGCGCGAGCGCAAGGCCGCAACACGATCGCCCACGCCTTGACGCTCCGCATCCGCGACCTTCCCAGCCCGAACCAGGACGACCGGCCGGTCGGCACGCCCATCGACATGCTCGTCCTGCACTACACCGGCATGCGCTCGGGCGAGGAGGCGATCGCCCGTCTGCGCGACCCGGCGGCGCGCGTCTCCTCCCACTACGTCGTGGAGGAGGACGGCACGGTCTTCCGCCTGGTGCCGGAGGCGCGGCGCGCCTGGCATGCCGGCATCTCCCACTGGCGCGGCCGGACAGGCCTCAACGCCAGCAGCATCGGCATCGAGGTGGTCAATCCCGGGCACGACTGGGGCTACCGCCCCTTCCCCGCGCTGCAGATGGCCGCCGTCTGCGACCTCTGCCTCGAGATCCTGGCGCGGCACCCGATTCCCGCCATCAACCTCGTCGCCCACAGCGACATCGCGCCGGACCGCAAGCAGGACCCGGGCGAGCTCTTCGACTGGGAAGGGCTGGCGGCGAACGGCGTGGGCCTCTGGCCGCACGACTCCGCCGCGATGCCGGCGGAAGCGGCGGCGCCGGCGTTGCTCGCCGCCATCGGCTACCGCACCGACCTGCCGCTGCCGGTGCTGCTCGCGGCTTTCCAGCGCCACTGGCGCCCGGCGCGCGTCGATGGAGTCGCCGATGCTGGAACGCTCGCGCGCCTCGCCGCCATCGCCGCGCTCGCCGCCGCGTAACGGCCGCGATTCGCCGCGCCGCCGGCATTGACCGCGCGGCGGTGGCCGGCGCATGAGGGCGCCGCGCCAGGTGGCTGGACGGCCGCTGGCCGGGGAGCGATCCCCGGCTGGAGGAAAGTCCGGGCTCCACGGGAATACGGTGCCGGCCAACGGCCGGCGGGCAGAGGGTCGCCGCAAGCGGCCCGAGGCTCAGGGACAGTGCCACAGAGAGCAGACCGCCCGCCCACGCTTCGGCGTCGGCAGGCAAGGGTGAAAGGGTGCGGCAAGAGCGCACCGCGCCCCCGGCAACGGGGGCGGCATGGCAAACCCCACCGGGAGCAAGGCCGAATAGGGGTGGCCGGCGGCGCGCCTTCGGGCGCGTGACGCAAGGGCGTTCCCGCCCCGCCACCCGGGTTGGCCGCGTGAGGCGCGCCGCGAGGCGCGTCCCAGAGGAATGGTCGTCCCATCCCCGGGTTTCCGGGGGTGGACAGAACCCGGCTTACAGGCCGCCTGGCGCCCCTTTTCCACAACGCTGTCCACAAACAGTCCACAGCATGGTTGTCTCGTTCAAAGAACAACCAGGCAACGCACATCGGATACCATTGACAATCCGCCGTTTCCTGGAGTCGGCGCGAGTCTTATAGCTAAACCTCTAAGAATCCGAAATTTCTCACCAGAAGCTTAGTGCCGCGGAACGGCATTCTCCCTTGTCGTCCCAGGTTATCCCGTGGTATCCCAGGCTATCCCGCGAAGGACCGAGACGCTCGGGGGGGCGAGTGGTCCGGAGCGGGGTGGTCGGGCGAGCCGGCGGACTCGGGGGGGTCCGCCGGCCGCTGATCCGGCGGGGGCGCCGTTGGCCTGGGGGGCGGTCAGTGGGCGATGTCCGGATTCGCGGGCACCATCGGCGGGACGTTCGACGCGAAGAAGGGGCGCATTTCGGTGCCGGCTCCCTTCCGCGCCGTTCTCAACCGCATCGGCGCGGAGGAGATCGTGCTCCGCCCCTCCCGCCATGCGCCCTGCATCGAAGTCTGGCCCGAGCCCGCCTACATGGCCGAGGTGCAGCGCCGGGTGGAGGGGCTGAGCCCGCTCACCGGCGAGTACCAAGCGGTCATGCGCAAGCTGGTTTCGCGAATCCACACGCTGCGCCCGGACGCCGAGGGGCGGCTGGTCATGCCGAAGGAGCTGGCCGAGAAGGCCGCGCTGGACGGCGAGATCGCCTTCACCGGCCTCGGCGCCTTCTTCCAGATCTGGTCCGCCGCGAAGCTCGCGGAGGAGGAGGCGCGGCTGGCCGACGAGGACGAGGGGGGCGACGTATGAGTGACGTCCCGCAGGCCGCGTCCCCGGGCCATGTCCCCGTCATGCTGGCCGAGGTGCTGGCGACGCTCGCCCCGCGCGCCGGCGCGACCTATTGCGACGGCACCTTCGGCGGCGGCGGCTATGCCGCGGCGATCCTCGCGGCCGCCGGCTGCACCCTCTACGCCATCGACCGCGATCCCGACGCCATCGCCCGCGGCGCCGCGCTCGCCGCGCGCTTCGCCGGGCGGCTTCATTTAGTGGAAGGCCGTTTCGGCGATATGGCGGAGCTGCTGGCGGCGCGTGGCGTCGCAGCGCTCGACGGCGTCGTGCTCGATCTCGGCGTCTCCTCATTCCAGCTCGACGAAGCCGATCGCGGCTTCTCATTCAGGGCCGACGGTCCGCTTGACATGCGCATGGAGAAGACTGGCAAGTCCGCAGCCGAGCTCGTGAACTCGCTGCCGGAGTCGGAACTGGCCGATATGCTCTACACGCTCGGCGAGGAGCGGCACTCCCGCCGCATCGCGCGCGCCATCGTCGCGGCGCGGCGCGAGGCGCCGATCACGACCACGCTGCGCCTCGCCGAGCTGGTGCGGAGCGTGACGCCGCGCGATCCCTCCGGCATCGACCGCGCCACGCGCAGCTTCCAGGCGCTGCGGCTCGCGGTGAACGACGAGCTCGGCGAGGTCGAACGCGGGCTCGCGGCCGCGGCGGGGCTGCTCGCGCCGGGCGGGCGGCTCGTGGTCGTCGCCTTCCACTCGCTCGAGGACCGGATCGTCAAGCGCTTCATGGCGCAGGCCACGGGCCGCGCCGGCGGCGCCTCCCGCCACGATCCCGGCGCGCTCGCCGGCCGCGCCGCGCCGGCCGCCTTCCGTCTGCTCACGCCGCGGGCGCTCCGCCCCGGCGAGTCCGAGACCGCCGCCAATCCGCGTGCCCGCAGCAGCCGGCTGCGCGCCATCGAACGCCTCGACACCCGGGACGCCGCATGATCTTCCGCCCGATCAGCCTGCTGACTTTCACCGGCGCCATGCTCGCCGGCCTGCACCTGTACCAGACCAAGCACGACGTCGCGCTGCTGGACCGCGAGCTGCGCGCCATCGGCAAGCAGATCGACGAGGCGAAGGACCGCACCCAGGCGCTGCAGGCCGAATGGGCCTGGCTGAACGAGCCGGAGCGGCTGCGCGGCGTGGCGCAGCGCCACCTGCCGCTCGAGCCCATGCAGCCCGCGCAGTTCATCCGGCTGAACGAGTCCGAGAAGCGGCTGCCCGCGGTCGCCGCCTATGACGGCCCGACCGCGCTCTTCGCCGCGCGCGCGCCGGTCGCGCCGCCCGGCCCGGTGCAGCTCGCGCTGCTGCCGCGGGTGCCGGCGCCGGTGCAGGTCGCCCGCGCGGTCGCGCTGCCCGAGCCGGCCGTCGCGGCGCCGCCGCTCGACCTGGCCCTGCCGGCCGCGCCGGCGAGGCCGGAGGCCGCGCCGCTCGCCGAGCCGGCGGAGACCCTGCCGATCCCGCCGCCCGCGCCGGTCCGCGCCGCCGAGCCGCCGCGCCAGCCCGAGCCCGCGCCGGTGCGTGCCGCCGAGCCGGCGCGCCATCCCGAGCCCGCGCCGCGCCCGGCCGAGCCGCGCCACGCGCCGGTCGAGGTCGCGCGGGTCGCGGCGCCGATTCGCCCGGTGGCCCTGCCGGTCGCCGCGCCGCGGCCCGTCGCCCGCCCGGCAGCCGAGATCGCCGCCCTGCCGCCGATCGCCGCACCGCGGCCCGCCTCCCGCCCGGCGCCCGAGATCGCGGCCCTGCCGCCGGTCGCCGCGCCCGTCCGGCCGGCCCTGGCCCAGGTCGCCGCGCCGCCGCCGCGGCCCACCGTCAGCATGCGCCCGGCGATCGCCCAGGTGGCCGCGGCCGCCACGCCGCCCGCGCCGCGCCCGGTCGAGGTGCCGGCCATCTCGCTCGGCTCCGCCCTCGGCGCCGGCCGGTCCCTGCTGCCGCCGCCCGTGCCCTTCGGCAGCGCCAGCGCCGCCACCCTCGGGACCGTGCGATGAACCATATCCCCCCGCCCGAGGAGCTGCGCCTCCCGCCCTCCCCGCATGCGCCACCCGCCGGCCGCATCCGGCCCGCCGGCATGGTGTCCGAGCGTGTCGACTCGCGCGCCCTGGTCCGGGTCAGCGCGCCCGACCTCGCGCGGCGCGCCCAGCTCGAGACCACGCGCGGCCGGCTGCTGCTCGCCGCCGCCGGCTTCGGCCTGCTGTTCGGCGCGGTCGGGTTGAAGCTGTCCATCGCCACCCTGATCGACCCGCAGCAGCCCAAGCTGCGCGCCGCCGCCCGCGTGCCCGACCTGACGCCCAGCGTCGGCCGCGCCGCCATCACCGACCGCAATGGCGAGGTGCTGGCGGTCTCCCTGCAGGTGACCGAGCTCTACGCCAACCCGCAGGAGATCAACGACCCGGTCGAGGCCGCCGACAAGCTGCTGCGCGTGTTGCCGAGCCTCGACCGCGAACGGCTGATCGCCCGCATCACCCAGCGCACCGTGGGCGACAGCGACCGGCCGGTGCAGTTCGCCTATATCGCCCGCAACCTGCCGCCGCGCACCCAGCAGGCGATCAACGACCTCGGCATCCCGGGCTTCCACTTCCGCGCCGCCGAGCGCCGCTTCTATCCGCAGGGGCGGGAGGCGGCGCATGTGCTGGGCCAGGTGGACGTGGACGGGCACGGCATCGCCGGCGTCGAGAAGCATTTCGACGAGCGGCTGCGGACCGACCACGCGCCGCTCAAGCTCTCGATCGATGTCCGCGTGCAGGTCGCGCTGCGCGACGCGGTGGAGAAGGCGATCACCGACTTCAACGGCATCGGCGGCGCCGGCGTGCTGATGGACATCAACACGGCCGAGGTGCTGGCGATGGTCAGCCTGCCGGATTACGACGCCTCCGACCCCGGCGGGCTGCAGCAGCGCGCCGCGGCGACCGAGGCGACGCCCGCTTCGCCGATCCGGCAGGTGGCGCTGCACGCGCCGGCGCCGAAGGCGCCGCGGCAGGACACCGACCCGCACTTCAACCGCGCGACCGTCGGGCTCTACGAGCCGGGCTCGACCTTCAAGCTGCTCACCGCCTCCATGGCGCTCGATTCCGGCGCCGCCAATATCTGGAGCACCTTCGACGCCTCCCGGCCCATCCACTACGGCCGCTTCACCATCAGCGACTACAAGGGCAAGAACCGCGTCCTGGTCCTGCCCGAGGTGCTGGCCTATTCCTCCAACCTCGGCGCCGCGCACATGGCGCTGCTCCTCGGCCCGCAGAAGCACCGCGAGTTCATGGGCCGGATGGGGCTGCTGAACCGGCTGCAGGTCGAGGTGCCGGAGACGGCGCGGCCGATGGCGCCCTCGGCCAATTCCTGGCGCGACATCAACACCATGACCATCGCCTTCGGCCATGGCATCTCGGTGACGCCGCTGCATGTCGTCACCGCCATCTCCGCGGTCGCCAATGGCGGCGTCCTGCACCAGCCGACCCTGCTCGCCCAGCCGGACGGCCTGCCGCGGGAGGGCACGCGCGTGCTCTCCGAGAAGACCTCCGAGACCATGCGCAAGCTGATGCGCCTCGTGGTCACCGACGGCTCGGGCAAGGGCGCCGACATCCCCGGCTACTTCGTCGGCGGCAAGACCGGCACCGCGGAGAAGAACGGCCCGCACGGCTACATCAAGGACAAGCGCGTCGCCGCCTTCGTCGGCGCCTTCCCGATGAATGCGCCGCGCTACGCCATCTACGTCATGGTGGACGAGCCGAAGCCGAATGCGAAGAGCCACGGCTATGCGACCGCGGGCTGGGTCGCGGCGCCGGCGGCCGGCAGCGTGATCTCGCGCGTCGCCCCCATCCTCGGCATGGTGCCGGAGACCGAGAAGATCCCGCAGATCCAGCAGACCATCAGCATCCCGCTGCAGCCGGGCCGGCCGCCCGCGGCGCCGCGAGCCCCGGCGGCCAGCCCCGCGCCCGCCGCCCCGCCGCGCGGCAATACCCCGGCCGGCGCCCCGCCGGCCTCCCCGCTGCAGCAGCAGGTGCCGGTGCCGCCGGCTGGGCTGCAACCCCCGGCGCTCCGCCGGACCGAGGCCCCCGCGGCGTCGCTCCGGCTTGCCGCCGCCCCGGCTTCGATCGACGGATCCGGCCTTGCGCCTGAGTGACCTCCTTGTCCGCGCCGGCCTCTCCCCGGTGGACGGGCCGGAGATCGCGGGGCTGACGGCGGACAGCCGGGCCGTGCGGCCCGGCTTCCTGTTTGCCGCCCTGCCCGGCGCGAAGGCGGATGGCCGTGCCTTCATCCCGGCCGCGGTCGCGGCCGGCGCCGCCGCGGTGCTGGCCCCGCCCGGCACCGCCTGGCCGGAGGCCGTGCCGGTCCGGCCGCTGCTCGCCGCGCCCGATCCGCGCCGGACGCTCGCCCTGCTCGCCGCCGCCTATGAAGGCGCGCAGCCCGCGACCCTGGTCGCGGTGACGGGGACGAACGGCAAGACCAGCACGGTGGATTTCCTCCGCCAGCTCTGGACGCTGGACGGGGCGAAGGCCGCCTCGCTCGGCACGCTGGGCCTGGTGGCGGAAGGCTTCCCGCCCGGCCCCTCGCTGACGACCCCCGACCCCGTCGCGTTGCACGGCACCCTCGCCGCGCTGGCCCGGGCCGGCTTCGAACATGCGGCCATGGAGGCCTCCTCGCACGGCCTCGACCAGCGGCGGCTGGACGGGGTGAGGCTGGCCGCGGCCGGCTTCAGCAACCTCACGCGCGACCACCTGGACTATCACGGCAGCCTGCCGGCCTATCGCGCCGCCAAGCTGCGGCTCTTCGAGGCGCTGCTGCCGCCCGGCGCGCCGGCCGTCGCCAATGCGGATATGGAGCCGGCGACGCTGGCCGCGCTGCGCGGCATCGCCACCCGCCGCGGGCTGCGGCTGCTGACGGTGGGCGAGGCGGGCGACGACATCGCCCTGCTCGCGCAGCGCCCGCTGCCGGAGGGGCAGGAGCTCGAGCTCGAGGCCTTCGGCGCGCGGCATGCGCTGCGCCTCGCCCTGCCCGGCCGCTTCCAGGCGGACAATGCGCTGATGGCCTGCGCCCTCGCGGTCGCCACCGGCATGCCGGCGGCGCGCGCCCTCGCCCTGCTGCCGCGGCTCGCCGGCGTGCGGGGGCGGATGGAGCTGGCGGCACGGCTGCCGAACGGCGCCGCCGTCTATGTCGACTATGCCCATACGCCGGATGCGCTGGAGCGGCTGCTGGCCGCGCTGCGGCCGCATGTCGCGCCGGGCGGGAAGCTGCAGGTGGTCTTCGGCGCCGGCGGCGACCGCGACCCGGGCAAGCGGCCGCTGATGGGCGCGGCCTGCGCGGCGCACGCCGATGTCTGCTGGGTGACCGACGACAACCCGCGCTCCGAGGACCCGGCGGCGATCCGCGCCGCGATGCTCGCGGGCTGCCCGGGCGCGGTGGATGCCGGCGAGCGCCGCGCCGCCATCGCCGCGGCGCTCGCCGCGCTCGGCCCCGGCGACGTGCTGGCGGTGGCCGGCAAGGGGCATGAGAGCGGCCAGACCATCCGCGGCGTGACCACGCCCTTCGACGACGCCGCCGTGGTGCGCGACCTGGCCGGGGGCGGCGCATGAGCCTCTGGACCGCCGAAGCCCTGCGCGCCGCGACCGGCGGCAGCCTCGCCGCCGAGACCGCCGTCGCCGGCGTCTCGATCGACACGCGCACGCTCGCACCCGGCGACCTCTTCGTCGCGCTGCGCGATGCGCGGGACGGGCATGATTTCGTCGCCGACGCCCTGGCGAAGGGCGCCGCGGCGGCCATGGTGGACCGCGACCCGCCCGGCGTCGCGCCGGATGCGCCGCTGCTGCGCGTGGCCGATACGCTGGCAGGCCTGCAGGCCCTCGGCGGCGCCGGCCGCGCCCGCATGGCGGGCAAGGTCTGCGCGGTGACGGGCAGCGTCGGCAAGACCGGCACCAAGGAGATGCTGCGGCTGCTGCTCGGCGCGCTCGGCCCGACCCATGCCGCGGTCGCCTCCTACAACAACCACTGGGGCGTGCCGCTCACCCTCGCCCGCATGCCGGCCGAGAGCGCCTTCGCGGTCATCGAGATCGGCATGAACAACCCGGGCGAGATCGCGCCCCTCGCCCGCCTCGCCGCGCCGCAGGCCGTCGCCGTCACCGCGATCGGGGAGGCGCATATCGGCCATCTGGGCTCCCTCGCCGCGGTCGCCGAGGAGAAGGGCAGCATCGCCGCCGGCCTGCAGCCCGGCGGTGTCGCCGTGCTGCCTCGCGATTCGGAATTCTTCCCGCGCCTCGCCGATATGGCGCGCGCCGCGGGCGCCGGCCGCATCATCGGCTTCGGCCGGGACGCCGCCGCCGATATCCGGCTGCTGGAGGCCATGGTCCTGCCGGACGGCCGCACCCAGGCCGTGGCCTCGGTGCTCGGCCGGGTGGTGGAGGTGACGATGCCGGCCATGGGCCTGCACCACGCCGCCAATGCCTGCTGCGCCCTGGCGCTGGTCGCGGCGCTCGGGGAGGACGCAGCCGGCGCCGCCCCGGCGCTGGCCACCTATGCGCCCGGCGCCGGGCGCGGGGCGCCCCGCGCGATTCGCGTGGCCGGCGGCATCGCCACCCTTGTGGACGAGAGCTACAACGCCGCGCCCCCGGCGATGCGGGCCGCGCTGCAGACCCTGGCGCATCGTCCCCTGGGGGGGCCGGGCGCGCGCCGGATCGCCGTGCTGGGCGACATGCGGGAACTGGGCGGGTTCTCCGCCGCGCTGCATGCCGGGCTCGCTCCAGAAGCTGGCAAGGCGGACCTGGTCTTCTGCTGCGGACCGGAGATGGCACGGCTCTTCGCCCTGCTGCCCCCGGAGAAGCGCGGCGCGCATGCGGCGGACAGCACCGCGCTGGCGCCGCTGGTCAAGGCGGCGCTGCGGCCCGGCGACGTCGTGCTGGTCAAGGGCGCCCTCGGCAGCCGCATGGCGGTGGTCGTGCGGGCGCTGACGGAGTCCGATACGTGATCTTCAACCTGTTCGCGCCCTATGCGGACGAATTCGCGCTGTTCAACCTGGTGCGGTACACCACCTTCCGCGCCGGCGCCGCCTGCCTGACCGCCCTCGTCGTCTCCCTGGTGCTGGGTCCCACGGTCATCCGCTGGCTGCGCGGCTTCCAGCGCGGCGGCCAGCCGATCCGGGAGGACGGGCCGGCCAGCCATCTCGTGACGAAGAAGGGCACGCCGACCATGGGCGGCGTGCTGATCCTGCTGGCGCTCGTCGTCGCCACCCTGCTCTGGGCGGATCTGCGCAGCGGCCTGGTCTGGGCGGTGCTGCTGGTCACCGTCACCTATGGCCTGCTCGGCTTCGCCGATGACTGGCTGAAGGTGACCAAGCGCAACACCAAGGGCGTCTCCGGCCGGATGAAGCTGGTGGTGCAGGCGGGCGTCGGCCTGGCCGGCGCCACCTGGATCTGGGCGCTGCACCCGCCGGCCATCGCGGGCGGCCTCGCCCTGCCGCTGTTCAAGGACATGCTGATCGGCTTCGGCATCCTCTTCCCGCTCATCGGCATGGTCGTCATGATGGGCGCCTCCAATGCGGTGAACCTGACGGACGGCCTCGATGGCCTGGCCATCGTCCCGGCGATGATCGCGGCCGGCGTCTTCGCGCTGATCGCCTATCTCGTCGGGAACCGCGTGCTGGCGGATTACTTGCAGCTTCATGCAGTTCCCGGCGCCAACGAGCTGGCCGTCTTCTGCTCGGCGCTGATCGGCGCGGGCCTCGGCTTCCTCTGGTTCAACGCGCCGCCGGCCGCGGTCTTCATGGGCGACACCGGCTCGCTCGCCCTCGGCGGCGCGCTCGGCGCGGTCGCGGTGGCGACGAAGCACGAGGTGGTGCTGGCGATCGTCGGCGGGTTGTTCGTCGTCGAAACTGTCAGCGTCATCATCCAGGTCTTCTGGTACAAGCGGACCGGGCGGCGCGTGTTCCTCATGGCGCCGCTGCACCACCATTTCGAGAAGAAGGGCTGGGCGGAGCCGACCATCGTGATCCGGTTCTGGATCATCGCGATGGTGCTGGCGCTCGTCGGGCTCTCGACGCTGAAGATCCGATGAGCGCATTCCAGCCCTTCTCCGGCGAAAGCATCGCCCTCGTCGGCCTCGGCAAGGCGGGCCTGCCCGCGGCGCTGCGCCTGGCGGCCTGGGGCGCCGAGGTCACCTGCTGGGACGACAAGGCCGAAGGCCGCGCGGCGGCCGAGGCCGCGGGCCTGCGCGTGGCGAACCCGGCGGAGGGCAAGTTCCGCTGGGATGCGCTGCTGCTCTCGCCCGGCATCCCGCATCGCCTGCCGCAGCCGCATCCGGCGGCCGCCGCGGCGCAGGCCGCGGGGCGGCCGATCCTCTGCGACGTGGAATACCTCTACCGCGCGGTGCAGGCGGCGGGTGGCGCTGCGCGCTTCCTCGGCATCACCGGGACCAACGGCAAGTCCACCACCACGGCGCTGCTGCATCACATGCTGACGCATGCGGGCATCGCCTCGCAGGCCGGCGGCAATCTCGGCCCGGCCGCGCTCTCCCTCAAGATCTTGGGGTCCGGGGCGGTATACACCCTCGAGATGTCGTCCTACATGTTGGAGCGACTCGCAACCATCCGTTTCAATGCCGGTGTCATGCTCAACCTTTCGCCGGACCACCTGGACCGGCACGGCGACATGGCCGGCTACGCCGCGGCGAAGGCCCATATCTTCGCCCGCCAGCGGCCGGAGGACCTCGCCGTGCTCGGCATGGACGATGCGGAGAGCCGTGCGCTGCGCGGCGCCGCGGCGGGGCGATTCCTGCCGATCTCCGGCAGCACGCCGCAGCCCGGCGGGATCTGGGCGGAGGGCGCGCTGCTGCGCGACGAGGCGGGCGCGCTCTGCGACCTGCGCGAGGCGGCGGCCCTGCCCGGCAGCCACAATGCGCAGAACGCCGCCGCATCAACGGCCGTCGCGCTCGACCTCGGCGTGATGCGCGCGGCGGTGGCTGAGGCGCTGCGCAGCTTCCCCGGCCTGCCGCACCGGCAGGAGCGCGTCGGCGAGGTGCGGGGCGTCCGCTTCGTCAACGACAGCAAGGCGACCAATGCCGACAGCGCGGCCCGGGCGCTCGCCAGCTACGACCGCGTCGTCTGGATCGCCGGCGGCACGGCGAAGGAGGGCGGGATCGAACCCCTCGCCCCCTGGTTCCCGCGCATCGCCCGCGCCCTGCTGATCGGCCGCGACGCGCCGGTGCTGGCGGCGACGCTCGCGGCGCATGGCGTGCCGCATGAGGTGGTCGGCACGCTCGAGGCCGCGGTCGAAGCCGCCGCGCAGGCCGCCTTCGCCGGCGCCGCGTCGGTGGTGCTGCTCTCGCCCGCCTGCGCCTCCTGGGATCAGTTCACCGGCTACGATCAGCGCGGCGACCGCTTCCGCGACCTGGTCGGAGCCCTCGCCCGAGGGGCGAAGAAGGAAAGGGCCGCCTGATGGCCATCAGCCGTGCCGACAACTCCGTCCTCGGCCGCTGGTGGTGGACGATCGACCGCTGGACGCTGGCGGCGCTGCTGGCGCTGATCGGCTTCGGCTACATCATGATGCTCGCCGCCTCCCCGGCGGTGGCCGAGCGCGTGATCGGCACCGCCGCGCGCAGCCTGCTGCTGGCCAAGCAGGTGGTCTTCCTCGGCCTCGCCGCCTCGCTGATGGTCATCGTCTCCATGCTCTCGCCCAAGGGCGTGCGGCGCTTCGCCCTGCTGGGCTGCCTCGCCGCGCTGGCGCTGACCGCGGCGACGCTGGTCATCGGCTTCGAGACCAAGGGCGCGCGGCGCTGGCTGAACTTCCCCCTCCTCGGCACCATGCAGCCGTCGGAATTCCTCAAGCCCTGCTTCGCCGTCGTCGCGGCCTGGCTGCTCTCGATGGGCAAGAACGCCGCGGCGGCGCGGGCGGCCGAGGGCCGGCCGAAGGACTGGGGCATCCTCCATGGCCGCATCCTCTGGCCGGCCGCTGCAGTCACTCTGCTGGCTGTCATCGCCGTGGTGCTGAAGTCGCAGCCCGACTTCGGCATGCTCATGGTCGTCGTCTCGGTCTTCCTGACGCAGTTCTTCGTCGCCGGGCTGAACCTGATCCTGGTCGGCATCAGTGCGCTCGGCGGCGTCGGCCTGGCGATCGGCGCCTATTTCGTCCTGCCGCATGTCCGCAGCCGCGTGGACCGGTTCCTCGACCCGGCGGTGGGCGACACCTTCCAGATCACCAAGTCCATGGAGGCCTTCGGCTATGGCGGCCTCTTCGGCCGCGGCCCGGGCGAGGGGCGGGTGAAGAACCTGATCCCGGACGCGCATGCCGACTTCGTCTTCGCCGTGGCGGGGGAGGAGTTCGGCTTCATCATCTGCGCCCTGATCCTGGTGCTCTTCGGCTTCATCGTGGTGCGCGGGCTGTGGCGGCTGATGGCGGAGAACGACATGTTCGTCGTGCTCGCCGCCACCGGCCTGCTGGCGCAGTTCGGGCTGCAGGCCTTCGTCAACATGGCCTCCACCCTGCACCTGATCCCGACCAAGGGCATGACGCTTCCTTTCGTCTCCTATGGCGGCTCCTCGGTGCTCGCCATCGCCCTCGGCATGGGGATGCTCCTCGCCCTCACCCGCCGCCGCGGCCCGCGGCTGGAGGGCCGGGAATGAGAGGGCCGGCGGTGGATCCCATCGTCATCGCCGCGGGCGGCACCGGCGGGCACCTCTTCCCCGCCGAGGCGCTGGCCGCCGAGCTGCTGGCGCGCGGCGAGCGCATCGCGCTGATGACCGATGCCCGCTCCTCCGCCTTCGACAGCGCCGCCTTCGCCAATGCCGAGCGCTTCGTGCTGAAGGGCTCCGGCCTCTCGGGCCGCGGCCCCCTCAGGGCGGCGACGGGCGCGCTGGCGCTCGCCGCCGGCACGCTCGAGGCGCGGCGGCTTCTGCGCGACCTGCGCGCCGCCGCCATCGTCGGCTTCGGCGGCTACCCCAGCGTGCCGCCGCTGATCGCGGCGCTGACCATGCTCGGCCAGCGGCCGGTGACGGTGCTGCACGAGCAGAATGCCGTGCTCGGCCGCGCCAACCGGCTGATCGCGCCGCGCGCCGACCGCCTCGCCCTCTCGCATGCCGCGACCGCGGGCGTGCCGGCCTCGGCGCGGGTCGAGGTGGTGGGGAACCCGGTGCGCCCGGCCCTCGCCGCGCTCGCGGGCAATGCCTATCCCGGCACCGATGGCGCGCTCCGCCTGCTGGTGCTCGGCGGCTCGCTCGGCGCCCGCGTCTTCGCCGATATCGTCCCCGGCGCCGTCGCCGCCCTGCCGGAGGCGCTGCGCGCCCGGCTGCTGGTCGCGCAGCAATGCCGGCCGGAGGACCTGAACCGAGTGCGCGAGGCCTATGCCGAGGCCGGCGTGCCGGCCGAGCTCTCCCCCTTCTTCCCCGATGTCGCGGGCCGGCTCGCGGGTGCGCATCTGGTGGTGGCGCGCGCCGGCGCCGGCACCGTGGCGGAACTCGCCTGCGCCGGCCGGCCCGCCATCCTCGTGCCGCTGCCGCATGCGATCGACGACCACCAGTCGGCGAATGCCCGGGCGCTGGCCGAGGCCGGCGCCGCCACCGTCATGCCGCAGGCGACGCTGACCAGCGACGCCCTTGCGGCGCAGCTTGCCGCGTTGCTCGGCGATCCCCGCGCCCTCGCCCGCGCCGCCGCCTCCGCCGCCCGGCTCGCCCAGCCGGATGCGGCGCGGCGCCTGGCCGACCTCGTCCTCTCCCTCGTGCGGGCCAAGGCCCGGCAGGATTCCCCCTGATGCGCGCCCTGCCCCTCACCATCGGCCCCATCCATTTCGTCGGCATCGGCGGCATCGGCATGTCCGGCATCGCGGAGGTCCTGCACAACCTGGGCTACCAGGTGCAGGGCAGCGACATCGCCGAGGGCTACAACGTCACCCGCCTGCGCGAGGCCGGGATCCCGGTCGCCGTCGGCCATGACGCGGAGAACCTGGGCGCGGCGCAGGTCGTTGTCGTCTCGACCGCGGTGCGGAAGGACAACCCCGAGGTCCAGGCGGCGCGCGCCCGGCTGATCCCGGTGGTGCGCCGGGCCGAGATGCTGGCCGAGCTGATGCGGCTGAAATGGTCGATCGCCGTCGGCGGCACGCACGGCAAGACGACGACCACTTCGCTGGTCGCCTGCGTGCTGGAGGCGGCGAAGATCGACCCGACCGTCATCAACGGCGGCATCGTCAATGCCTATGGCACCAATACCCGCCTCGGCTCCGGCGAGTGGATGGTGGTCGAGGCGGACGAGAGCGACGGCAGCTTCCTCCGCCTGCCCTCGGTCGTGACGATCGTGACGAACATGGATGCCGAGCACCTGGACCACTGGGGCACGGCCGAGGCGATGAAGGACGGCTACGCCCAGTTCGTCGGCAACATCCCCTTCTACGGCTTCGCCGTCCTCTGCCTCGACCATCCCGAGGTGCAGGCGATGATCCCGAAGCTGGACCGGCGGATCGTCACCTACGGCTTCTCGCCGCAGGCCGATGTGCGGGCGGAGAAGCTGCTGACCGACCGCATGGGCGCGACCTTCACCGTGACAGTGCAGGACCGGCTGACCGGCCGCGCCCGCACCATGAAGCCGATGCGCCTGCCCATGCTCGGCCAGCACAACGTGCAGAACGCGCTGGCCGCCATCGCCGTCGGCGTCGAGATGGAGATCGACGAGGAGACGATCCGCAGCGCCCTGGCCGGCTTCAAGGGGGTGAAGCGCCGCTTCACCCGCGTCGGGGAGGCCGGCGGCATCACCGTGATCGACGACTACGGCCACCACCCCGTCGAGATCGCGGCGGTGCTGAAGGCGGCGCGCCAGGCCGGCGCCCGGGACGTGATCGCGGTGGTGCAGCCGCACCGCTACTCCCGCCTCGCCACCCTCTTCGAGGATTTCTGTACGTGCATGAACGACGCCGGGACGGTCATCGTCGCCGACGTCTATGCCGCCGGCGAGGCGCTCATCGAGGGCATGGACAAGGACGCGCTGGTCGAGGGGCTGCGGGCCCGCGGCCATCGCAGCGTCGTGCCGCTGCCGGGCCCCGATTCACTCGCCGAGATGGTCAATGCCATCGCCAAGCCGGGCGACTACGTGGTCTGCCTCGGCGCCGGCAGCATCACCACCTGGGCGCATGCGCTGCCGGAGCAGTTGCAGGCGCTGCAGCCGGGCGGGCGCGTCTCGCCGCTGAGGCGCGCATGAGCGCCCGCGACGTGACGGGCGCCATCCCCGCCATCCGCGGCCGCGTGCAGGCCGGGGCGCCGCTCGCGCCCTTCACCTGGTTCCGCGTCGGCGGCCCGGCGGAATGGCTGGTGCGGCCGGCGGACGAGCAGGACCTGGTCGCGCTGCTGGCCGGCCTGCCCGCGGGCATGCCGCTGACCCTGCTCGGCGCCGCCTCCAACCTCATCGTCCGCGACGGCGGGCTGCGCGGCGTGGTGCTCCGCCTCGGCGGCGCCTTCGGCCAGGTGCAGGTCGAGGCCGATGGGCTGGTCGCGGGCGCCGCGGCGCTCGACGTGACCGTCGCGCAGCATGCCGCGGCCGCGGGCCTCGCCGGCCTCGAATTCCTCTCCGGCATCCCCGGCTCGATCGGCGGTGCCGTCGCCATGAATGCCGGCGCCTACGGCGCCGAGGTGAAGCACGTGCTGGACTGGGCGGAGGTCGCCACCGCCGAGGGCATCCGCCGCCTGCCCGCCGCCGACTTCGCCTTCGCCTATCGCCATGCGACGCTGCCGCCGCGCGCCGTCGTCACCCGCGCCCGCTTCCATGCCCGCCCGGGCGATGCCGCCGCCATCGCGGCCCGCATGGAGGAGATCCGGGCGGCGCGCGAGGCGACCCAGCCCGTCCGCGCCCGCACCGGCGGCTCCACCTTCAAGAATCCGCCGGGCGCCAAGGCCTGGGCGTTGATCGACGCGGCGGGTTGCCGCGGCCTCACGCTCGGCGCCGCGCAGGTGAGCGAGAAGCACTGCAACTTCCTGCTCAATACCGGCGGCGCCACCGCGGCCGAGCTCGAGGCGCTGGGCGAGCAGGTGCGCACCCGCGTGCTGGCGCAGTCCGGCGTGACGCTGGAATGGGAGATCAAGCGCATCGGGGAGGCAGGGTCCGCCGCCCCGGTTCCGGACTCCGGGCCTGCCGGCCCTTCGGCCATCGGAGCGGAAGCATGACCCGCGTCGCGGTCCTCTTCGGCGGCATCTCGGCCGAGCGCGAGGTCAGTCTCGCCTCCGGCGCCCAGTGCATCGCCGCCCTCGAGGAGGCCGGCTTCGCGGTGACGCCGATCGAGGTCGGCCCCGACCTCGCCGCCACCATCGCGGCGCTGCAGGCAGCCCGGCCCGATGCGGTCTTCAACACCCTGCACGGCCGCTTCGGCGAGGATGGCTGCATCCAGGGCGTGCTGGACTGGCTGCAGCTTCCCTATACCGGCTCGGGCGTCCGCGCCTCCGCCATCGCCATGGACAAGCCGGCGGCCAAGGCGCTGCTCGCCGCCGCCGGCCTGCCGCTCTGCGCCCACAAGCTGGTCTCGCCGGAGGAGCTGGAGGCGGCGGATCCCATGCCGCGGCCCTTCGTGGTCAAGCCGCCGAACGAGGGCAGCTCGGTCGGCGTGACGATCCTGCGCGAAGGCGACAACCGCCGCGCCGCCATCGCCCGCGAATGGCGCTTCGGCCCGCGCATCATGGTCGAGCCCTATATCCCCGGCCGCGAGCTGACCGTCGCCGTCATGGGCGACCGCGCCCTGGCGGTGACGGAAATCGCCACGCACCTGCAGTTCTACGATTACGAGGCGAAATACGCCGAGGGCGGCAGCCGCCACGTGATCCCGGCGCGGATCCATCCGGAGGCCGAGGCGCAGGCCCTGGCGGTCGCGGTCGCGGCGCATAAGGCGCTCGGCTGCCGCGGCGTCTCGCGCGCCGACTTCCGCTACGACGACACGGCCGGCGAGCCCGGCCGGCTCTTCCTGCTGGAGGTGAACACCCAGCCCGGCATGACCACGACCTCCCTCGTGCCGGAGCAGGCCGCGCATGTCGGCATCCCCTTCCCCGCGCTCTGCGCCTGGATGGTCGGGCAGGCCCGCCATGGCCAGTAGCGCATCCGCCCGCCCGCGGCGCGACGCCCCGACCGGCCGCAGCCGCGCCGCGATCAGCAGCGCGCCGCAGCGCCCCTCCTCGCTGCGGCTCTGGCTGCGCCGCCGGCGCGGGATGCTGCGCCCGGCCGGCCTCGGCCTGCTCGGCACCGGCGCGCTCGCTGCCGCCGCCCTCGCGGTCCTCGCCGCCGATCCCGTCGGCCGGCTCGCGGCGCTCTGGGACGGCGCGGCGGAGATCGCGGCCGTCGGCGGGCTGCAGGTGCAGGAGGTCACGGTCGAGGGGCTGCACAACACCCCGCCGGAGCTGGTGCGCGAGGCCCTCGGCGTCCGCCGCGGCGACCCCATCCTCGGCTTCGACCCGCAGGAGGCGAAGCTGCGCCTCGAGCTGATCGCCTGGGTCGGCCAGGCGCATGTCGAGCGCCTGCTGCCCGGCACCATCAAGGTCCGGCTTGAGGAACGGCAGCCCTTCGCCATCTGGCAGCGCGACAGCAAGTTCGCGGTCATTGACCGCGACGGCAAGGTGGTGGCTACCGACAATATCGGCGCCTTCGGCCGCCTACCCCTCGTCGTCGGCCCCGGTGCCGATCGCGCGGCGGCGCCGATGGTCGATGCCCTGCGCAGCGCGCCCGAGGTGCAGGAGCGCGTGCACGCGCTGGTCCGCGTCTCCGAGCGGCGCTGGAACCTCCGGCTGCGCAACGGCGCCGATGTCCTGCTGCCGGAGAACCAGGAGGCGGCGGCGATCACCCGCCTGGCGGAGCTGCACCGGACGCAGGCGCTGCTCGACCGGCCGCTCGCCGCCATCGACCTGCGGCTGCCGGACAAGCTGGTGCTGCGCCTCCCCGCCGGCCAGCAGCCGGCCGAGCCGCAGGCCCAGCCCGGACAGAAGCCGGCCCAGCGGAGTGGCCGCGGATGAACCAGCTCGCCCGCCTGCCGCCCGCCATCGAGCCGCCGGCGCCCTCGCGCCGCCGCCGCGGCGCCAAGCAGGGTGTCTTCGGCGTACTCGACATCGGCACGACCAAGATCGTCTGCATCATCGCCCGCATCGAGAACGACGGCGAGCCGCGCGCGCTCGGCTTCGGCTGGCAGCGGGCGCGCGGCGTCAAGGGCGGCAGCGTGGTCGACCTCGAGGAGGCGGAGCGCGCCATCCGCGCCGCCGTCGGCCAGGCCGAGGAGATGGCCGACACCCAGCTCAAGACGGTGGTGGTGAACCTCTCCTGCGGCCAGCCGGATTCGCACCACCACAACATCCAGTGGCCGGTCAATGGCCGCGCGGTCACCGAGGCCGACCTGCGCGCCATCCTCAACGAGGGCCGCCGCCGCAGCGCCGAGGACGGGCGGGAGACGGTGCATGCCTTCCCGCTCGGCTTCACCGTGGATGCGACGCCCGGCGCCAACGACCCGCGCGGGATGGTCTGCGAGCAGCTCACCGCCCGGCTGCACCTGGTGGATGCCGCCCAGGCCTCGCTCCGCAACCTCGGCGCCTGCCTGCTGCGCTGCGACCTCGAGGTCGAGGAGCTGGTCAGCGCGCCCTTCGCCGCCGGCCTCGCCACGCTGGTCGAGGACGAGAAGCAGCTCGGCGCCACGGTCATCGACATGGGCGGCGGCACCACCAGCTTCGCCGTCTTCGCCGAGGGCCACCTGCTGCACACCGCGCAGCTCCCGGTCGGCGGCTGGCACGTCACCAACGACCTCGCCCGCCTGCTCTCGACGCCCGTCGCGCATGCCGAGCGGCTGAAGACGCTGCATGGCGGGGTGCTGAGCGCGCCGGAGGACGAGAAGGAATGGCTGCCCGTGCCGCTGGTGGGAGAGGAGGACGACCAGATCGCCCGCATCCCGCGCGCCATGGTGGTCGGCATCATCCGCCCGCGGCTCGAAGAGACCTTCGAGCTGATCAAGGACCGGCTCGATGCGGCCGGCCTCAGCCAGGAGATGGGCCGCCGCGTGGTGCTGACCGGCGGCGCGAGCCAGCTCGTCGGCGCGCGGGAGCTCGCGGCGCGCGTGCTGGACCGCCAGGTGCGCACCGGCCGCCCGCATCCGCTGCGCGGCCTGCCGGAGACCGCGCAGGGCCCCGCCTTCGCCGCGCCGCTCGGCCTGCTCGCCTGGTGCGCCGGCGAGGGACGGCCGTTGATCGACCTGCTGCCCGGCCTCGACCGCCCGCCGGGACGCTTCCGCCGGATCGTCAACTGGCTGCGGGATCGCGCCTGATGCCGCAGCATCACAACATCAAACTGAAATTTCCTGTGGATGATCTGCGCTTCTGCGCGTCATCCCCGGGACACGAATCGGCCCGCGCCGCTAGGACTGTCTGAGGAGATGCCCGCATGACGCTCAACCTCACCCTGCCCGTCGCCCAACACACCGACTTCAGTCCGCGCATCACCGTCATCGGCGTCGGTGGCGGTGGCACCAATGCGGTCAACAACATGATCGCCATGGGCCTCGAGGGCGTGGAGTTCGTCGTCGCCAATACCGATGCGCAGTCGCTCATGCACAGCAAGTCGGAGCGGCGCGTGCAGCTCGGCCCGCACCTGACGCAGGGGCTCGGCGCCGGCGCGAAGCCGGAGATCGGCCGCGCCGCGGCGGAGGAGGCGACCGAGGAGCTGCTGCGGCATATCGACGGCAGCCACATGGTCTTCATCACCGCCGGCATGGGCGGCGGCACCGGCACCGGCGCGGCGCCGGTCATCGCCCGGATGGCGCGCGAGCGGGGCGTGCTGACGGTGGGCGTGGTGACCAAGCCCTTCGACTTCGAGGGGCCGAAGCGCAAGCGCGCCGCCGATTCGGGCATCGACGAGCTGCAGCAGCACGTCGACACGCTGATCATCATCCCGAACCAGAACCTCTTCAGGATGGCGAACGAGCGCACCACCTTCGCCGAGGCCTTCAAGATGGCCGATGCGGTGCTCTATGACGGCGTGCGCGGCGTCACCGACCTGATGATCAAGCCGGGCCTGGTGAACCTCGACTTCGCCGATATCCGCACCGTCATGGCGGAGATGGGCAAGGCGATGATGGGCACCGGCGAGGCCGAGGGCGACGACCGCGCCGTCAAGGCCGCGGAGAAGGCGATCAGCAACCCGCTGCTCGACGATGCCTCGCTGCGCGGCGCCCGCGGCGTGCTGATCAACATCACCGGCGGCTACGACATGACCCTCTTCGAGGTCGACGAGGCCGCCAACCGCATCCGCAAGGAAGTCGACGAGGACGCCAACATCATCTTCGGCTCCTCGGTCGAGGAGGACCTGAACGGGCGGCTCCGCGTCTCGGTCGTCGCCACCGGCATCGACGCCGTGGTGCCGCAGGCCGTGGCCGTGAAGCCGGAAGGGCTGACCGTGGTGCCGGGCGGCCGTACCGCCTCGGTCGCGGGCCGTCCCCCGGTCGCCCAGGCGCCCGCCACCCCGCCGCAGTCCGGCCCGGGGCAGATGAAGCGGGCGGCGAACATCCCCGGCGGCTTCATCCGCGCCGCCGCCAATGCCATGCCCGCGACGACGCAGGCGGAGCCGATGCCGCCGGCGCTGGGCCCGGTCATCGTCCCGGTGGTCGCGGAGCCGGAGGTCGCGCCCGCCCCGGTGGTGATGACGCCCGCGCCGGCGGCCAATGCCCTGCCCGGCGGCCGGCCGGCCCCCGTCGTCGGCCCGGATGAGCTGCGCGCCGCCCCGGCGGCGCCCGCCTCGACCGGCAGCTTCGGCGGCCTGTTCCGCAAGGTCACCGGGGGCGCCGGCTGGCGCCGTACCCTGCCCGAGCCCGCACCGGCCGCCCAGCACCTGGTGCCGGAGCAGCCCTCGGCCCGCCCGGCCACCCGCGGCCAGCCTTCGGAGGAGATGGGGCTCGAGATCCCGACCTTCCTGCGCCGCCAGTCGAACTGACCGGCCCAGACAGACGCAGTGATTGAGCCGCCGCGGATCCCGCGGCGGCTTTTTCGCGAGCGCTGCCGTGCACCCGGTCACAGGCTCATGGCGCACAGCACAATTTCTTACAATTTCAGATGCTTCAGACGAAATACGGCGAAACAAGCCTTTATTCGCCGCAGCGCAAACACGGTGCCACCTATGCGCTGGGACTGCTGCCGAAGGGCGGCGATCCGGGTTTCGCAGGGGCGATCATGGACGGGTACATTGCGCTGGATACGGGTCGTCGCCGGACGCTCAAGGCCGCCATCGGCTGCGTCGGCATCGGCCTGCACAGCGGTCGCCGCACCCGGCTGACCCTGCGCCCGGCCGCCCACGGCACGGGCATCGTCTTCCGCCGGACCGATCTCGGCCTCGAGATCCCGGCGCTCTACGACCATGTGGCGGATACCCGCCTCTGCACCGTCCTCGCCGCGCCGGAGGCGCCGCAGCACCGCATCGGCACCGTCGAGCATGTCATGGCCGCGCTGGCCGGCTGCGGCGTGGACGACGCGGTGGTCGAGGTCGACGGGCCCGAGGTACCCATCCTCGATGGCTCCGCCAGCCCCTTCGTCTTCCTGCTCGACTGCGTCGGGCTGACCCCGCAGGGCTTCCTCGGCGCCGGCCAGGCCGAGGCGATCGAGGTGCTGCGCCCGGTCCGGGTGCAGGAGGGCGAGGGCCCGAATGCCGCCTGGGCCGAACTGGCGCCGAACGGCGGCAGCGGCTTCGAGGCGGCGCTGAGCATCGACTTCGCGGGCACCGCCATCGGCCGGCAGTCGCTGGCGCTGCGGCTCTCGCCGCAGGCCTTCCGCGACAGCCTCGCCGATGCGCGCACCTTCACCCTGGCCGAGGACGTGGCCCGGCTGCGCGCCGCCGGCCTGGCGCTGGGCGGGAGCCTCGCCAATGCCGTGGTGGTGGACGGGCCGCTGGTCCTGAACCCGGGCGGGCTGCGCCGGCCGGACGAGTTCGTGCGGCACAAGATGCTGGACGTGGTGGGCGACCTGGCCCTGGCCGGCGCACCGGTCCGCGGCCGCTTCACCGGCCATCGCTCCGGCCATGCGCTGAACAACCGGCTGCTGCGGGCCCTCTTCGCCGACCGCGCCAATTGGCGCGCCCTGCCCTCCGGCGCCGCGCTCGATGGCGGCGCCCGGATGCCGGCCGCCGCGGCGGCCGCTGCCGCCGTCGCCTGAGCCCGGCCGATGACCGGGGGGCCGGATCGGCCCGCCCGGCGTCCCGGGCCGGGCCCCGGGCGGCGTGCCTCGGCGACGGGCCCGCACGGGTGCGGAGGTCCGGCCCGCATGCGGCCTGATGCCGGCCGGCGCGAATCGGTCTGCGCGGCGCAGGGGGTGGGGTCCGGGGATGCAGCGATGACCGGAGAATCGACGACCCGGCCCGCCCGGCCCAGCCTGCACCCTGCCCCCGCCTGTGGACCCGCGTGCCGGCGTGCTATAGAGCCGCCCCGTTCCAGCGACCGGTCCGTGATGATTCGACGCGTCTCCTCCCTGCTCGTCCTCTGCCTGGGGCTCGCCGCCCTGCCGGGCTGCTCCTGGTTCGACAATTGGGACGGCAAGCAGTCCAGCCTTGACGCCGAGCGCCGGCAGGCCGCCAACGCGACCTTCGACAATACGCCCGAGGGGCTCTACGCCGCGGGCGTGGAGGCGCTGCAGGCCCGCCGCTTCGCCCCGGCCGCCGACTATTTCGACCAGATCGAGCGCGACCATCCCTACTCGACCTGGGCGACCAACGCGAAGCTGATGGCGGCCTTCGCCGAGTACCAGCGCAACCGCTATACCGAGGCCATCGGCGCGCTCGACCGCTTCATCCAGCTCCATCCGGCGCATCGCGACATCGCCTATGCCTTCTACCTGCGGGCGCTCTGCTACTACGAGCAGATCGCCGATGCGCAGCGCGACCAGCGCACGACCGAGCAGGCCATGGCGGCGCTGCAGGACGTGGTGAACCGCTTCCCCGACACCGCCTATGCCCGTGACGCGCGCCTCAAGATCGACCTCGCGCGCGACCACCTGGCCGGCAAGGAGATGAATATCGGCCGCTTCTACCAGCGCCAGCGCCTCTATGCCGCGGCGATCGGGCGCTTCCGGAAGATGGTGGAGGACTACCAGACCACCAACCACGTGCCCGAGGCGCTGCACCGCCTGACCGAGATCTACCTGACGCTCGGCCTGGTGGAGGAGGCGAAGAAGACCGCCTCGGTGCTGGGCCATAATTTCCCGGGCAGCCCCTGGTACCAGGACAGCTATGCGCTGCTGGTCGCGGGCGCCCCGCCGGCGGCCGAGGACCGGCCGGGCCTGGTGACCCGCGCCTGGAACTGGATCTTCTGAGGGCGGGCCGGACCACGTCGCCCGCATGCTGATCTCGCTGGCCATCCGCGACGTCGTGCTGATCGAGCGGCTGGACCTGACCTTCGGGCCGGGCCTGACCGTGCTGACCGGCGAGACGGGCGCGGGCAAGTCCATTCTGCTGGACAGCCTCGGCCTTGCCTGCGGCGCGCGGGCGGAGGCCGGGATGGTGCGCGCCGGGCAGGCGCAATGCTCGGTCGCCGCCGCCTTCGCCCCGCCCGAGGGGCATCCGGCGCTGGCCATCCTCGCCGAGCAGGGGATGGAGCCGGAGGAGACGCTGGTGCTCCGGCGCGTGGTGCAGGCCGATGGCCGCGGCCGCGCCTTCGTCAACGGCCAGCCGGTCGCGGCCGGGCTGCTGAAGCGCTTGGCGGCGGTGCTGGTGGAGGTGCAGGGCCAGCACGACCAGGTGGGCCTCGCCGATCCCGCGACCCATGCCGCGCTGCTGGACGCCTTCGGCGGCCATGACAGGCCGCGCGCCGCCGTCGCCGGTGCCTGGCGGGCCTGGCGGGAGGCCGATCGCGCCCTGGTCGCGGCGCGGGAGGCGATCGCCGCCGCGCAGCGGGACGAGGAGTTCCTCCGCCACGCCGTGCAGGAACTCTCCGACCTTGCGCCCGTCGAGGGCGAGGAGGAGGAGCTGTCGAAGGAGCGGCAGCGCCTGCAGCAGGGCGAGCGGCGGAATGAGAGCATCGCCGCCGCCCTGTCCGACCTGCAGCCGCGCGACCGCCGCCGCGGCGGGCCGGGCGATGCGCTGCGCAGCGCGGCGCGGGCGCTGGAGCGGCTGCCCGCCCCGAACGAGGAAGCGCAGCCCATCCTCGCCCTGCTGGCCCAGGCGCAGGACTCGGTCGCCGAGGCCGAGACGTTGCTCGAGCGCATGCTGAACGAGGGCGGGCCCGACCCGCGCCGGCTGGAGCAGCTCGAGGATCGCCTCTTCGGCCTGCGCGCCGCCGCCCGCAAGCATGGCGTCGCGGTGGTGGAGCTGCCGGCGCTGCTGACCCAGCTCAAGGAGCGGCTCGGCGCGCTGGATGCGGGGACGGAGCGCGTGGCGGGGCTTGAGCAGGCCGCGACCGCGGCGCGCAGCGCCTATCTCGCGGCCGGCCGCGCGCTGACCGAGGCGCGGACCAAGGCGGCGAAGACGCTGGAATCGTCGCTGGCCAGGGAGCTGCCGCCGCTCAAGCTCGACCGCGCCCGCTTCTTCGTGGAAGTGGCGGCGCGCGAGGAGAACGGCTGGTCCGCCGACGGCATGGACCGGGTCACGTTCCTTGTGTCCACCAATCCGGGGCAGTCACCGGGGCACCTGCAGAAGATCGCTTCGGGCGGCGAGCTGTCGCGGCTGATGCTGGCGCTGAAGGTGGTGCTGGCGCGGGGCTCGCCGGTGCCGACGCTGATCTTCGACGAGGTGGATGCCGGCATCGGCGGCGCCACGGCGGCGGCGGTCGGCGACCGGCTGGCGCGCGTTGCCGAGCGGCTGCAGGTGCTGGTCGTGACCCACAGCCCGCAGGTCGCGGCGCGCGGGTCGCAGCAGCTCCGCGTCGCCAAGCAGGTGAAGGGCGAGCGCGCCGCGACCACGGTCGAGCCGCTCGACAAGCGCGCGCGGCGGGAGGAGATCGCCCGCATGCTGGCCGGCGAGCGGGTGACGGATGCGGCACGCGCGGCGGCGGACAGCCTGCTGGAAGGGACGCTGCTGTGAAGGCGGATGCCATTCCGAAATGCTTTGACAGTGCCCACGAATAGGAATAATGTCCCCTTCGGTTTAGGAGGTTGGGCATGACCGGCGTCACTGGAGCGCAGGTCTCGGTTCGTGCGTATCAGCAGACCCGCGACGGGCATATCGTCCATGTCTCATCCTATGTCAGGTCGAACCCCGAGGGTACGGAAGACCCGTCTGTCGCTTCGAGCAATCCTCTCGGTCCATATGCTAATGTACTACGGAGGCCATCAAATAGGTGACGCCACCAACGCTGGGCTTATAGATTCGCCTGTACTCAGGCCAATTTTCCGCATGCGCCATGGTCGATAGGTACGTATTTGATGGCCTGAGTAGTAAGTCGAGCCCAGGATTGCGAGATCCAAGCTCTGATGGATGAGCTCAGATGTCGATCGCTGGCCTCTCCTGCCGTTCGTTCTCGCTGCTATGAGTCAGCGAATGCACGATACGGCGCTTGCACACGCGGGACGTTTTTGCCTCCTCTGATCACCCGGTGAGGGAAGGATCGTCATGGTTCCCATTGCCTCAAGAGTGCTGCAAACGGCGCTCGGCGACATGCGGATCGAGCTCTTTCTGCCAGAGCGTCTTTACGGTGATGTTGCATGCAGATACCGCATCATCGGCCCCCGAACGAAAAAGGAAGCGCGCGCGATGGGCGTGGACGGTTTCCAGGCGCTGCAACTGGTCATGACCCGTATCGCGGCGGACCTTCGGGCCAGTCCGGAGTTTGAGGCAGGCGGGCTACGATGGCTTGACCGCGAAAATCCCGGTTTCCCTCTGCCGGAGATAATCGAAGACGCAGGATGGACAGTGGACCAGCAGAAGCGTGGCTAAGCATGACTCCTCAGATTGGGAAGTCTTGCGGGATGCGGGGGTGGCGCATACCAACCTCCGCGCCCACCCGCCCGAGGCGCTGACCGAGGAGGAGGCGGCGGCCGAGCTTGCCGCGCTGGCCGCCGAGATCGCGCGTCACGACCGCGCCTATCACGAGCAAGACGCGCCCGAGATCAGCGACGCCGACTACGACGCGCTGGTCCGCCGCAACCGCTCCATCGAGGGCCGCTTCCCCGGCCTGATCCGGGACGACAGCCCCTCGAAGCGGGTCGGCGCCCAGGCCGCCGAGGGCTTCGCCAACTTCCGCCACGGCGTGCCGATGCTCAGCCTCGACAACGCCTTCGCGCCCGAGGACTTCACCGAGTTCTGCGCCCGCATCCGCCGCTTCCTCGGCCTCAAGGACGACATCCTCGGCTTCGTCGGCGAGCCGAAGATCGACGGGCTGTCGGTCAACCTGGTCTATGAGGACGGCCGCTTCGTCCACGGCGCCACGCGCGGCGACGGGACGGAGGGCGAGGACGTCACCGCCAACCTGCGGACGCTCAAGGACCTGCCGCTTCGCCTCAAGGGCAAGGCGCCGGAGCGCATCGAGATCCGCGGCGAGGTCTTCATGGCCAAGGCGGAGTTCCTCGCCTTCAATGCCGAGCAGGCCCGCCGCATCGAGGCGGGGGAGAAGAACCAGCGCGTCTTCGCCAATCCGCGCAATGCCGCGGCCGGCAGCCTGCGCCAGCTCGACTCCCGGATCACGGCGCAGCGGCCGCTGAAGCTCTTCGCCTATGCCATGGGCGCGGCCAGCAGCGTGCCGGTGGACAGCCACTGGCATTGGCTGGCGCAGCTCCGCGACTGGGGCTTCCAGGTGAACCCGCTCTCGGAACTGCTGCCCGACGAGGCCGCCGCCGCGGCCTTCCAGGCGCGCATGGGCGAGCAGCGCGCCGGCCTCGCCTACGACATCGACGGCGTGGTCTACAAGCTGGACCGGCTGGACTGGCAGAGCCGCCTCGGCTTCGTCGGCCGGGCGCCGCGCTGGGCCATCGCCTGGAAATTCCCGGCGGAACGCGCGACCACGACGCTGCTGCGGATCGAGATCCAGGTCGGCCGCACCGGCGCGCTCACGCCGCGGGCGGTCATGCAGCCGGTCAATGTCGGCGGCGTCATCGTGCAGCACGCGACGCTGCACAACGAGGACGAGATCGCCCGCAAGGATGTCCGCCCGGGCGACACGGTGGTGCTGCAGCGCGCCGGCGACGTCATCCCGCAGATCGTCGCCGTGGTGCCGGAGAAGCGGCCGCCGGAGAGCCAACCCTACGCCTTTCCCGAACTCTGCCCCGCCTGCGGCAGCCATGCCGTCCGCCCGCCCGGCGAGGTGGTGCGGCGCTGCACCGGCGGCCTGATCTGCCCGGCGCAGACTGTGGAGCGGCTGAAGCATTTCGTCGCCCGCAATACCCTGGACATCGAGGGGCTGGGCGAGGAGCGCATCCAGCAGCTCCACGACCTCGGCTGGCTGAAGTCCCCCGCCGACATCTTCCGCCTCCCGGCCAGGGAGAAGGAGATCGCGGCGCTGGAGGGCTGGGGCGAGCTCTCCGCCCGCAACCTGGTCCGCGCCATCGAGGCGCGCCGCACGCCGCCCTTCGAGCGCTTCATCTTCGCGCTCGGCATCCGCCGCATCGGCGAGGCCAATGCCAAGCTGCTGGCGCGCCACTACCATTCCCTGCCGGAGTGGCGGGAGCGGATGCTGGCCGCGCGCATCATCGGCTCCGAGGCGCGGGAGGAGCTGGGCTCCATCCAGGGCATCGGCCCGGCCATCGCGCAGGAACTGGTCGATTTCTTCGAGGAGCCGCGCAACCTGGCGGCGCTGGACGACCTCGCCGGCTACGTCACGCCGGCGCCCGCGGACTTCGCCGCCGCGGCCGATTCGCCCTTCGCCGGGAAGACGCTCGTCTTCACCGGCACGCTCGAGACCATGACACGACCGGAGGCGGAGGCGCGGGCCGAGGCGCTGGGCGCCAAGGTGACCAAGAGCGTCTCGAAGCGGACGGATTTCGTGGTGGTCGGCGCCGATGCCGGGAGCAAGGCCGCCAAGGCCGCCGAACTCGGATTGCGGGTCCTGACCGAGGCCGAGTGGCGGGAGTTGGCGGGGCTCGGCTGAGCCCCGCCGCGGCGATCAGCCGCCGCCCTTGTTGGAGCGGCTGCGGACGGTCGGCTGGACCGGGGTCGTGCTGCCAACGCCGCTGCTGCCGGACTGGCCGGAATAGGTGACCTCGGGGCGGGTGCCGCCCTCGCCGGTCGTCCGCGTGCCGGTGATCGTCGCCGTGCCGCCCGAGGCATTCCCGCTATTGGCGCCCATGGTGTCACGCGCCTCCTGCTTCAGCGGCGCGGCGCCGGGGCCGGCCGTGGTGCCGGAGACAGGCGGGCCGCTCGGGGCATTCAGATCAGCGCAGGCGGCAAGGGCGAGCCCGGCCAGCAGGCCGGCCAGCAGGGTATGGGTGCGCATGGCGTTGTCTCCACTCCGGGGTGACGATGCCAGCGACCCTAGGGCGTTCCAGCGCCGACCACAACGGTTCGCTGGCGCGTCATCCCGCCGCCATCCGGCGGAGATTTGCAGACCGTGGCGGGGTTGCATCAGGCCCGCCGGCCGCGCGGGTCAGGGTCCTCCAGCGCCACCGCTCGGATTCATCCCGAGGCTCGGCACCCGCAGCGGTTGCGAGGTGCTGGTATAGGCATTCCGCCCCGCGCCGGGCCCATAGGCGCCGGCGCCCGCCCCGGTGCCGCCGCCCGACACCGCCGGGGCGCGGCCGCCGGGGTCGCTGCCCGTGCGCATGTCCGCACAGGCGCCGAGGGCAAGCCCGGCAGCAAGGCCGAGCATCAGGTGACCTATCCGCATGCGCAACTCCGGTGCCGTTCAGGGCCGGCGCGGCAGGCCGCGCCAGGCGGCGCGCCTCGACCGGCGCCCGTCCTGTCAACGCAGGGATGGCGGAACGGCTCCCCAACTCTACCAGCCCTGCGTTCCCGGGCCGCCCTTGAAGGGGCCGACCAGCTCCCTGGTGATCCAGCCGCCGTAGAACCCGCCCGGCTGGGGCGTGACCTGCTCGTCATCCAGGAAACAGGCATCCATCCGCCCGGCATAGACCGCGACATGCTCGGCGATGGCGGCGAAGGTGGGGGTCGGGTCGGGATAGGACCAGCCGGCGGCCTCCGCCACGCGCCCGCCGGCCGCCAGGGTCCAGTAGCGTGCCCGTCCCTTCCATTCGCAGAGGCTGCCGCCCGGCGCGGGGCGCAACACGCCGGGGCGGAAGGCATCGGGCGGCAGGTACCAGGTCGGCGGGTGGAAGGTCTCCAGCACCCGCCAGGCCTCGCGCGTGCGCGCGACCTCCTCCCCGCCCAGGATGATGCGGACCAGCCGGTCGTCCGGCTCCAGCCGCGGCGGGCGGGGATAGTCGGCGACGCGTTCCAGGGGGCGCTGGGTCATGCCGCGCAGGTGGCCCCCTTTCCGTCGGCGGCAAGCGGGGCGATGTTCCGGGCACCACCAAGGAGGACGCCATGGCCGAGCCCAACCTGCAGGTCCTGCTGCGCCGCCGCCCGAAGGGCGAGCCGGTGCCGGAGGATTTCGAGATCGTCGAGACGCCCGCGCCGGAGCCGCAGGAGGGCGAGGTGCTGGTGCGGCACCAGTACCTCTCGCTCGACCCCTATATGCGCGGGCGGATGTCGGAGGCGAAGAGCTACGCGAAGCCGGTCGAACTCGGCACCGTCATGGAAGGGCGCACTGCGGGCGTCGTGGTGGCGTCCAAGGCGCCGGGCTTCGCGCCGGGCGATTCGGTCGCCGGCGGCTATGGCTGGCAGCGCTTCTCCTGCGTGAAGCCGGCCGGGCTGATCAAGGTGGACCCGAAGGAGGCGCCGCTCTCGGCCAATCTCGGCGTGCTCGGCATGCCCGGCCTGACCGCCTGGGTGGGGCTCGAGGATATCGGCCAGCCCAAGGCCGGGGAGACGGTGGTGGTCTCGGCCGCCTCCGGCGCGGTGGGCCAGGTCGTCGGGCAGATCGCCAAGATCCGCGGCTGCAAGGTCATCGGCATCGCCGGCGGGCCGCGGAAATGCCAGTACGTGACGGAGGAGCTGGGCTTCGACGCCTGCATCGACCATCGCGGCGACCTGAAGGCGCAGCTCGACCAGCACTGCCCGGAGGGCATCGACGTCTATTGGGAAAACGTGGGCGGCGAGGTGCAGGCGGCGATCTTCCCCCGGCTGCGCGACTTCGCACGCATGGTCATGTGCGGCGTCATCGCGCAGTACAATGTGGTGGAGGGTGCCGACAGCTTCGGCGGCCCGCCCGGCCCCAATCTCGGCGCGGTGGTGCGCAAGCGCCTGCGCATCCAGGGCTTCATCGTCAGCGACACCGGCTGGCCGCGCTACCCGCAATTCCGCAAGGACATGCTGGGCTGGATGGCGGATGGCCGCATGACCTGGCGGGAGGACGTGGCGGAGGGGCTGCGGAAGGCGCCGGAAGCCTTCATCGGCCTGCTGAAGGGCGCGAATTTCGGCAAGCTGGTGGTGAAGATCGACTGAGCCGACGCCTGCCCCGCATCCGGACCTTGCCGGCTGCGGGGCTTCGGCCTTCACCCTAGCGGATGGCGATCGGGTTGATGATCGCCTGCACCGCGCCCTTGAGCCGCGGCTGGCCGAGCACGAAGAGGAACTCCGTCGCGCCGTCGCGCGCCAGGGCGCGGGTGTCCATCACCTCCAGGATGTGGACGCCGTTCTTGGCCAGCAGGATCTGGTGGCCTTCCCAGATCCGGTTGGGGTTCTTGAAGGGCACCGCCTCCACGCCCCAGGTGTCGGCGCCGACCGCGACCACGCCCTGGCCCGCCAGCCACTCCGCCGCGCCGGCATCGATGCCGGGCTCGCCGCGGCCGAAGCGCGCGGGGTCGCGCTCCAGCATGGCCACCCAGCCCGTATGGATCAGGACGACGTCGCCCTGGCGGATGGCGACGCCCTGGGCCTGCATCGCCGCGCGCAGGTCGTCGGCGGTGATGATCTCGCCCTCGTCCAGCATCTCCTTGTTGCGGGCCTTGGCCATGTTCACCAGCACGCCGCGCGAGACCATGGGCGGCACGCTCTCCACCCCGAGCTTCGTGACGCCGGTGGTGCGCATGAAGTCGGCGGCCTTGTTGCCGTTGTAGAAGGTGTTGTCGATGCCGAGATGCGCGAAGCTGTCGAGCTGGCTGCCGACGCCGAGCCAGCCCGTGAACATGTCGTCCGCATAGGAGACCTTGTTCTCCGAGGGGACGATGCCGCCGGCGAACTGGTCGGGCATCATGACCGTGACCGCGGCGAAGCGCGGCGGATAGGCCGGCGTCTCCCGACCCACCGGCACGCCGAGCGCATAGACCTGGCCGCGCTGCACCAGCCGCGCCGCCTCCAGCACCTTCTGGGGCGTCAGCAGGTTCATGGCGCCGATGGTGTCGTTCGGGCCGTATTTCGAGGGGAACCAGTTGCCGCCGGCCGCCGGGGCCGCCGGCGCGGCGCCCGGTGCCTGGGCCTGGGCGATCTGCATCGGCGCGTGGTCGCCGGGCTCATGGGCCTGGCCGGCGACAGTCAGCAGCATCAGGGCGGCAGAAGCCGCCACGGTCGTCACCCGCATCGCGTTTCCTCCGTCGTCTTGTTTCCGACCCGGCAAGGCTAGGCCAGGAGACAAGCCCGAGAAAAGCGAAGCTTGCGGGCCGGCGGGCCGGCGGACGTTTCCGCCCCGCGGCGATCCGGGATAGGCTCCGGCCCATGGCGGGCGCGCCAAGACGCCCGTCCGGGAAGGGACCCAGGACAATGGACAGACGACAGGTGCTGAAGGCCGCGGCCTTGCCTGCGGCCGCGACCGGCCTCGCCGCGCCGGCCCTCGCGCAACCGAACCGCAAGGTGAGCTGGCGGCTGACCTCCAGCTTCCCCCGCAACCTCGACACGCTCTACGGCGCCGCGACGACATTCGCGAAGATGGTCGGCGAGGCGACCGACGGCGACTTCACCATCCGTATCTTCTCGCCGGGCGAGATCGTGCCGGCGCTCGAGGCGCGCGAGGCGACCTCGAAGGGCTTCGTCGAGAGCTGCTTCACGGCCTCCTCCTACTCGATCGGCACCGACCCGGCCTTCATGTTCGCCACCGTGCTGCTCTTCGGCCTGAACAGCCGGCAGCAGATGGCCTACCTCTACGAGATGGGCGGCAACGAGAAGCTGAACCGCCTGCTCTATGCCAAGCACAACGTGCTCTGCTGGCCGCTGATCAGCACCGGCGCGCAGATGGGCGGTTGGTTCCGCAAGGAGATCCGCTCGGTCGAGGATCTGAAGGGCCTGAAGTTCCGCATCGGCGGGCTGGCCGGCCATGTCTTCCAGCGCCTCGGCAGCGTGCCGCAGCAGATCGCCGCGGGCGACATCTACCCTTCGCTCGAGCGCGGGACGATCGATGCCGCCGAGTGGATCGGTCCCTATGACGACGAGAAGCTCGGCCTCTACAAGGTCGCGCCCTATTACTACTACCCCGGCTGGTGGGAGGGGACGGGCATCCTCTCGCTCATCGTCAACCGCCAGAAATACGAGGAACTGCCGGCGGCCTATCGCAGCATCCTGCAGACCGCGGCGGCGGCGACCACCTCGCTGGGGCTGGCCAAGTACGACGCGCTGAACCCGCAGGCGCTGAAGCGGCTGGTGGCGGCGGGCGCGCAGCTTCGCCCCTTCCCGCAGGCGGTGCTGGACGCCTGCTTCGACGAGACGACGAAGATGCACGAGGAGTATTCGGCGGCCGACCCGGTCTATGCCGAGGTCTACCGGGAGATGGCGGCCTTCCGGCAGGACGCCTATCAGTGGCTCCAGCTCTCGGAATACACCTTCGACAGCTACCAGATCCGGCGGCTTCGGCGCTAGGCGGGGCCGCGGCACCGCGCCGATGGCGGGGGTGGCGCGGGCCTGACGGCGGATGGCCGGAGCCGGGCGGGCCGCTCCGGGTCGCGGCTGGCCACCCCCGGGACCCATGCCCGGGGCGCGTGTCTGCCCCGGGCCGCCGCAGCTTCCCAGGCCGGCACTGTCCGGTCGATCCTGGCGCCCGCGCCCCGCGACCCCATCTGGCGGGGAGGCCAGAGAGGGAACGCAGATCCATGGACCAGCAGGGCGGCCGCGGCTGGGCACCGGCCGAGATGCGCACGCTGTCGCTCGTCTCCGCCGCGCACCTGGTCAGCCATGTCCATATCCTGGTGCTGCCGCCGCTCTTCCCGCTGCTGCAGGCCCGCCTCGGGGTCGGGTTCATCGAACTCGGCCTGGCGCTGACGCTGTTCAACATCGTCTCGGGCGTCACCCAGGCGCCGATGGGCTATGCGGTGGACCGGTTCGGCTCGCGCCGGGTGCTGGTGGCGGGCCTCGGGCTCGGCGCCGCGGCCTTCGTCGCGCTCGGCCTCTTCCCCTCCTACCCCGCCCTGCTGGCGGCGGCCGCGGCGCTCGGCCTCGCCAATGCCGTCTATCATCCCTCCGACTACGAGATGCTGTCCCGCAGCATCGGGGAGGCGCGGATCGGCCGCGCCTTCTCCATCCACACCTTCGCCGGCTATATCGGCGGCGCGCTGGCGCCGGCCATGATGCTGGGCCTCTCGGCCATCGGCGGCCTCTCCGCGGCGCTGATCGCCGCCGGCCTCCTCGCCCTTGCCGCCGCCATCCCGCTGGCGCTGGCCGGTGACCCGGTTCCGGCCCCGCGCGCCGCGAAGGCCAGGGCGACGGCGGAGGGCGGCTCGGTCCTGACGCCGGCGGTGATCATGCTGACCGCCTTCTTCGCCCTGCTCAGCCTCTCGACCGGCGGGGTGCAGAACTTCTCGGTGGCCGCGCTGGTGAATGGCCGCGGGGTCGATTTTGCCATCGCCAATGTCGCCCTCAGCGCCTTCATGCTGCTCTCGGCCTTCGGCGTGCTGGCCGGGGGCATCGTCGCCGACCGCACGCGGCGGCATGGCGACGTCGCGGCGCTCGGCTTCGGCATGACCGGCGCGCTGGTGGCGCTGGTCGGCGCGGTGCCGCTCGGGCCGGTCGCGTTGGTCGCGGCGCTCGGCGCGGCCGGCTTCCTCTCCGGCCTCATCATGCCCTCGCGCGACATGATGGTGCGGGCCGTGGCGCCGCCGGACGCGGTGGGGCGGGTCTTCGGCATCGTCACCACCGGCTTCAACATCGGCGGGACGGTGGGGCCGATGCTCTACGGCCTGCTCATGGACCACGGCCAGCCGCTGCTGGTCTTCGCCGCCTCGGTCTTCTTCATCGTGGCGACCATGGCCATGGCGCTGGTCGGCGAGCGGCGGGCGAAGCGGCCGGTCGCCGCCGCCGAATAGCGGCCGGCCAGGCGTTTGATTTGTAGAGCAGAGTCTCGCCTCCGAGCGTTTCCACTCCGCGGCGATCTGCTCTAGGTCTTTTTCCGGCCCTTGCCGGTGTCGCCGCCCATGGCGCGCCGCAGTTGTTCCCGCAGCAGGTCGGGATTCGGCAGCAGGATGCTCTGGCGGCTGACCGTCGCCAGCCCCTCCCGCGCCAGGGCGGAGAGCTCGCGCGAGACCGCCTCCCGCCGCGCGCCGATCCGGGCGGCGAGCACGTGCTGCGGCGGGGGCGGGCTGATCCGGAGCTGCCCGTCCTCCCGCGGCCGGCCCAGCCGGAGCAGTTCCGCCAGCAGGCGGAACCGCACCGGCAGGACCGCCATCTCCACGTTGCGGGCATCCAGCAGCCGCAGCCGCTGCGTCAGCAGCCGCAGCAGTTGCAGCCCGGCGGAGGGCGCCTTCAGCACCAGGTCCAGGAAGGCGGTCCGCGGCAGGCAGCAGAGCAGCGAATTGTGCACGGCCGTGACGTTCGCCGAACGGTTGGCGCCGTCGATCGCCGACATCTCGCCGATGGTCTCCCCGGGGCCGAGCTCGCCCAGGATCACCTCCTGGCCGCTGGCGGAATGCACGGCGACGCGGACGGTGCCGGAGATGATCAGGAAGACGTCGTCGCTGCTGTCCTCGTAGTCGATGACGGCCTCGCCAGGCTGGACGCGGCGCCAGCGGGCGTGCCGCGCTGCCTCCGCGAGCAGGACCGCATCGACCTCGCGCAGCATGGGGAAGCGGGATAGCCGCTCATCCTCGGGACCCTGGACCATCGGGGAATGCCACCTGGAACAATATGGGATGTATGATCCGTAAGCCAGGACAGCCCAGTGCGGTCCGGGGCGCAAGACGGGCTGTGCGATGGCGCACAGGCCGCGGCGTCCGTTACAGCATCCTCGTTTCGGTTCTGCGCGGGTCGCGCCAGGATGGGGCCATGCAGGATCCCCCCATGCCGTCCGATCCGCCGCCGCAGGTTGCATCGTGGCGCCCTGGCCGGGAGCCGCCCGGCGCCGCGCCGGGCACCGGCCAAGAAGCCGACCTCGCCAGACCTTGTTGCCGGACCGATCCCCTGGCGGAACCCTCGCCGATGGTCGTGCGTAGCCGACATCCGGCCGGCAAGGTCCGGGCCTCGCACCCGCCCCTGCGCAGCTTTCGCCGACCGGCCCGGACCGTGCGCCAGGACACTGGCGGGACGATCCGTTTGCAGCCATGTGAAGCCGCCGCGCGATGGCGGTACCGTGATCCATGGGGCGCCTCTGGTGACGACGCCGCTTCCGCGGCCCGCCGCGCCCCTGTCGCAGGAGTTCTCCCAATTCCGCCTCTCGTCGTTCCTGCTCCGCCGAAGCGCCGTTCATGGCGGCTGCCTCGTGCCCTGGGCTGATGCGCCTTCCGATGACCCTGCCCACCACCTCCTGGCCACAGCGGTCGCGATGAACCGGCCCCGGGGCTTCAATGACCTGCTCGGCATGCTGGACCTGCCGGCTCCGGTCCGGGCGGACCTGCTGCGCCGCATGGGCGAGCCGTGGCGGGGCTATCACGGCATGCGGCACCTGGCCGTGCTCTGGGCCAGGCATCGCCGCTTCGGCCGCAGCGGCCCGATGCGCCGCCCGCGGATGGCGAAGCTGATCGCCGCCGCCATCCTGTTCCATGATTCGGTGCTGGTCCCCGGCGCCTGCGACAACGAGGCCCGCTCGGCCGAATTGTGGGAGCGGGCGGCGCGCCGGCTCCGCGGCTTCACCCCGGCGGAGATCGCCTGGGTCGCCGATACCATCCGGGCCACCTGCGACCACCTGAATGCCAGATTGCCGCATGGGGAGCGCGGGGCCGCGCGGCAATGGATGCTCGACCTCGACCTGACGCCGATCGGCGAGGACCCGGTGACCTTCGAGCGCAATGGGCGCGAATTGCGGGCCGAGGCACGGCACCTGGACGACGCGACCTATGCCGAGGCGCAGCGCGCCTTCCTCGGCCGCATGCGGGCGGCCCCGCGAATGCTGCGCCACCCGAAGCTGCACGCCACCTTCGAGGCGCGGGCGCGAGCGAATATCGGCCGCGAGCTGGAAAGGCCGCCGCGCTCGGCTTGAGCGAACCGCCCGGGAGGCGCGCCGCGCCAGCAGACCCGCAACATGTGCGGGCGGGGCCGGGAAAGCCTCCTGCGTCACCCACCGGCCAGGGGCGCCTGGACGCCCTCGCCCGGACCTATCGGGTCCGCACCGGGGCGGAGAGGCCGGCGCCGCCTCCGCCGCCGCCCGAGAGCGTCGCGGCGAGGGCCGCCGCGGCGGCGAGCGGCAGCAGCGCGACGGCCGGCGGCACCGTGGCTGCCGGCTCCGGCGCGGGGCCGGACAGGCGGGCGGGCCGCGGCCGGGGCGCCGGAGCGGGTCGGGCCACCAGCGGCGCGCCGCGAGGCGGAACCGCGACCCCGGCCTCGGCCGGCACGACCAGGACACGCTGCTGCGCGCCGGCCGGCACGGGAAGGCTCAGCAGGGCGACCAGGGGACCGACGGCATATCGTATCGCCATGCAACCGATGTGCGGTATGCGCGCCTCGGTTGCAAGGTCATTCCGCATCCGCCTGCCGCTCCGCCGCCGCCTCGGCGAAGGCGGGCAGGGCGAGGCAGGCCGCCTCGGCGGCCAGCAGGCGCGGCAGGCCGGCGAGGTCCACCCCGAAGCGCCTGGCATTGTAGAGCTGCGGGACCAACGCGATGTCGGCGAGGCCGGGCCGGTCGCCGAAGCAGAAGGGCCCGGGCCGGTCGCGGACCAGCGCCTCGCAGGCCGCGAGCCCCTCGGCGATGGTGTCATGCGCCCAGGCATTCGCCGTCTCCTGCGTGTGGCCGAGCGCCTTCACGCGGTTCAGGATCTTGAGGTTCTGCACGGCGTGGACCTCCGCCGCGATCGCCTGGGCGAAGGCGCGGACCCGGGCGCGGAGGACGGGGTCGGCCGGCAGCAGCGGCGGCGCCGGATGCGTCTCGTCGAGGTATTCGCAGATGGCCAGCGATTGCGTCAGGACCGTGCCGTCCCCCAGCACCAGCGCGGGCACGAGGCCCTGCGGGTTCAGCGCCAGCGCCTCCGCCGAGCGCTGCTCGCCGCGGCGCAGGTGGCGGAAGCGGTGCTCCACCGCGATTCCCTTCAGGTTCAGCGCGATGCGCACGCGCCAGGCGGCCGTGGACCGCCAGTAGCCCCAAAGGATCATCCGCGCCTCCCCAGCATCGACCGTGCGACGATCAGCCGCATGACCTCGTTGGTGCCCTCGAGGATGCGGTGCACGCGGAGATCGCGGACGATCTTCTCGATGCCGTACTCCGCGAGGTAGCCATAGCCGCCGAGGAGCTGCAGCGCGTCGTCGGCGACCTTCGAGCAGGTATCGGTGACGAAGCGCTTGGCCATGGCGCAGAAGGCCGTCGCGTCCGGCGCCTTCGCGTCCAGCTTGGCGCAGGCGCGCCAGAGGAAGGTGCGGGCGGCCTCGAGTTCCGTCTGCATGTCGGCGAGGCGGAATTGGGTGTTCTGGAAGTCGGCGATCGCCTTGCCGAAGGCGCGCCTCTCCTGGACATAGGCCAGCGCCTTGTCGAGCGCCGCCTGCGCGCCGCCGAGCGAGCAGGCGGCGATGTTCAGGCGGCCGCCATCGAGCCCGGCCATGGCGAAGCGAAAGCCCTGCCCTTCCTCGCCGAGCAGCGCCGTGGCGGGCAGGCGTGCGCCGTCGAAGATGACCGGCCGGGTCGGCTGGGCGTTCCAGCCCATCTTCTTCTCGTTGGCGCCGAAGCTGAGGCCCGGCGTCTCCTTCGGGACCAGCAGGGCGGAGACGCCGCCTGGCCCCTCTCCGCCCGTGCGGACCATGGTGAGGTAGAGGTCGGAGGCGCCGGCGCCGCTGATGAACTGCTTGGTGCCGTCGAGCACGTAGTCGTCGCCGTCGCGCACCGCCCCCGTCCGCAGCGCCGCGGCATCGGAGCCGCTGCCCGGCTCGGTCAGCGCGTAGCTGGCGACCTTCCGCATCGGGATCAGGTCCGGCAGCCACTGCGCGCGCTGCGCGTCGCTGCCGAAGCGGTCGATCATCCAGGCGACCATGTTGTGGATGGAGAGATAGGCCGAGACGGTGGGGCAGCCGGTCGCCAGCGCCTCGAAGACGACGGCGGCGTCAAGGCGCGTGAGGCCGGCGCCGCCCGACTCCTCCCGCACATAGAGCGCGGCCATGCCGAGCGCCGCGGCCTCGCGCATCTCCTCGACCGGGAAATGCCGCGCCTGGTCCCATTCGAGCGCCTTCGGGGCGAGGCGGTCCTGGGCGAAGGCCAGCGCGGTCTCGCGCAGCTCGCGGGTCGCCTCCGGCAGGTCGAAGCCGGCGGCCGGGGCGGGTTGGGTGTCGAGGGGCATGGTCAGAGTCCGAGCTGGAGGCGAAGGGCCCGCTCCACGGCCGCAAGCTCGGCCCCGGAGATCGCGCCGATGCGGCCGCGCAGCCGCTGCTTGCTGACCGTCGCCACCTGGTCCGCCATCGCCTTCCTCCTGTCATTGCCGAGCGTCACATAGGCTTCCGAAGGATAGAGCCGACCGGTGCTGCTCGTCAGCGGCACGACCTGTACCCGGTTCAGCGCCGCATTGGCGTAGTCGTTGCTGACCAGGATGGCAGGGCGCGTCTTCCGGATCTCGCCGCCGATGGACGGGTCAAAGGCGACCCACCAAACCTCGCCACGCCGGGGCGGGGCCTCAGCGGTCATCGGCGACGTCGCCGATCAGGCCCTCGGACCACTCCTCCGCCTCGCGCTCCCGCGCCTCGTCGGCCGCCATGGCGGCATAGGCCGTGGCGAGGGCATCGCCACCGACGACATGCGGCCGTGCCAGGTCGCTGAGGAAGCGTCCGATCCCGCGCGGGCCGATGCGGTCGTGCAGCCCCTCATAGACATCGGCATCGACGGTGATCGTCAGCTTCCGCTGGTCGGCTGCTCGGCTGGACATGGCAAGGCCCTTGCTTGTTTCTACGTATAATCTACGTAAAGCGGCGCGTCCACGTCGTTCCGCCGCCGGCGCCGCGCCACGCGGGAGGCCGCGGAATTCCTGGTTCGGACACGACCGGCTCATGCCGGCTCGGCCCAGCGCGGCAGGGGCTTGCGGCCGATGATGCGGTCCCAGAGCAGGGGCAGGTCGGCCTCCCCCGCCAGGCCGGGCGGCGGCTGCCAGGGGAGGCCTGCGGCCAGCGCCGCGGCGATGCCCTGGACCAGGCGCTGCCAGGGCGCGTGCAGCCTCTCATCCGGCAGCCAGTGCGGCGGCGCGGGCAGCGCGCTATGGGCGCCGAGCGTCCGGGCGAAGGTGATGGCGGCGAGGCCCATGACGCGGATGGCGCGGCGATAGGCGCAGCAGATCCAGTGGGCCAGGCCGCGCAGCTCCTCCGGCGCGTCGGGCTCGAAGACCGCCTGCAGCAGGCGGCGCCAGAGCTTTGCGTGTGCCCAGCGGCGATGGGTGCGGCTGACGGTATCCGGCTTGCCCATGTGCTCCGGCAGGGCGCGCCAGGGGGCGCGGTAGGCGCCCTTTGGGCCCTGCCATTTCAGGGTCACGCCGCGGAAGATGGCGTCCAGCCTGGCGCGCGGGTTCTCCATGGTCTCGGCATCCGGCCGGGTGCGCTGCGGGCCGCGGAAGCCGCAGCCGGAGCCCCAGAGCAGGAGGGAGATGCACTCCCACTCCGCATTCGACAGGGGCTGCCAGGCGACAGGGGCTGCCAGGGGCGGGCGGGGAGGAGGTTGGGATCGAGCGGATCGGGCGCGCCCCAGGCGGTACGCGGGGCGTGGCAGCGCGGGCCGCGGCGGCGGGGATTGGGGGGCTCGGCGCGGAGCGGGGGCGAGAGGGTGGTGAAGTCGAACTCCTGCTCGTTGGGGCCGAGGGGGGCGGCGAGGCTGGCGTCGGGGGTGGGGAAGTTGGGGGGTGGGGCCGGGAGGATGTTGGGGGTGGGCATGGGGTGGTGGGTCCGGGTGGATGAAATAGGTATTTTATCTTATATCAAAGACGTTATGCAAGAAATTCCTCCTCCAGCCGCGAGAGTTGCCAGAAGTGGCCGGGGCTGCGGCACGATGTTCGAATGGCGAAAATGGGCGGGGAGCGGACCTCCGGGCCGTGAGCCATCGTCACGGGTCACTCCTTCAGATAGGAGGCACAGTAGTTGGTGCGGCACCTGTCCGATACATTGCGCTAGCCAAGCACCGTGGAGGCGTTGCGACGGCGGGGCATGTCGCGCCAGGGTATCAGCAGACGCGCCTCGGCGGGCGTTCAAGCGTGGGTTCGGCAACGCGGGCGCGGAGTGTCGAGGGGGCTGCTAGCAAGCGGCGAAGACCCGGACTTGCGCAGCATTCCCCACCTTCGCAGAAGCAAGGACCGCTGGAAGCGTTATACTCAGTGAGGCTCCAAAGGGGAACGGTATCAGGGCAGATGAACGAGAAGAACCTGTGGAAGCCGAAACATCCAGGCGTGCCCCGCGAATGGGAGCAGCTCGGCGAAGGAGGGAACGCGGTTGTATGGTCCGACGGGCAAGCTGCAATCAAGCGCCTTAAACCGGGCGCAAATGCAGAAGCCGTGGGTAGGTTTAAGCGTGAAGCAGAAATATTGGCCTCGCTGGCGGGCGGCGTTGACCTTCGAGTGGTTGCGGTCAAGCAAGTTCGCGAACGCGAAGACGGCCTTGAAATCGTTATGGAAAGATTGGACGGAAACCTTGATCAGGTTATCGAAAGATTTGCAGGCCAACCCGAAAAGGCAGCACGCGCCTTAATACCCGTAGCAGAAACTCTCGCTTCTCTAGCCGTCCGCGAACGCGCGATCTATCATCGTGAAATAAAGCCAACAAATCTTTTGTATAGAAAAAATGAAGACACGCTTTATGTAGCGGATTTTGGCTGCGCTTACCTTGCGGAGGATGTGCGACTAACACCCGCGAACCGCGCAATGGGTGCTCTAGCCTACAGACCACCGGAGTACTCGACAGGACGAATTGACACAGTAACCGAGAAAGGTGATGTATTCAGCCTTAGTAAATTGTATTGGTCTATGATCAATGGAATACGTGGAAGTTTTTTTCCAGAATCTATGGGGTACTTAAAAGAATATGATCTTTCTTTAAAGTTTGATCGCCATCCGAAGATGCAACATGCTATGTTGATTGTGTCTAAAGCTGCTTCTGTCATGGCCGACGCACGCCCAAACCTTGCACAATTCGCTGACATGCTACGCGCGATTATTGCCTACCCACCGGACGAAAGCGCAAGGGCCGCGGTTGAAATGTTACAGGCACAAGCCCGCATTGAAGTCGAGCACCAGCAGCGTCAAGCTTCGACAGCTACTTTTGTTCGAGCCACACATGCAGATCTAAAAAGTGCGATTTCTAACCTGAGTACGGCGAATCCAGAGCTACTGATGTGGCGGGAGTGGATGCACGAAATAACTCGCACTTCGCAGGTCACCGAGGAACTGGTGAGGCAAGTTGCAGACCAAGGATCAGATGCGCCCGCGCTTGTCGTGCGTTTTCGTAGGTGCATGTTTCACGCGAGGTACTACCCAACCGACGGAAAAAATCCCGTAAATCTTACGCTTTTTCTTCATTCAGAAGATGATGCGGCAGCGGCCTCGAGCCTTTCAGTTTACAATGAGCCTCACGGATTGAGATTTGAAAAAAATCTGCGCGGCGAAGTACTCGAAGCCGGTCAATATACGCCAGGGGTGCAAGATATTTTTCTAATTGAAGCAACAAAAGTAGTAATGAAAATGAATCCTAGACGAGATTGATTTCAGATAACCACGTTCTAATTCGGCGCAGGCTTCCCCGGCGGCTTTGCACGGAAAAGGTCGACTGCTAGCCAACCGTGGTAATGTAGCAGCTCTGCGTAGATCGATATGGAACCCGAGCGCGAGAGTCCGATTTAGGTCAAGATCGGTCCTTTCTTGCTGCCCGCCCCAGCCGGAATAAGCACGAGGATCTCGTAGCACACTCGCCGCGCGAGAAAACGCTTGGTTCCCGACGGTCTTTCGACCTTTGCCGGGGCGGGGCACCAGAGCCGATCGATTCGTTCGGAGAGTGGCAAAGCCCCCGCTCCGTACAGCAATCTCGGGCCGGCAGGGGTGGTTGGTCGAACGCACTCCGTTGGACCCGGATGCAACCCTGCGCATATCCTGTGCGCAGGAGGCCTCGGTCATGTCCGCCACCACTCGCCGTCCCACGAATGTCAGCCTGCCCGAAGCCCTGGTCGCCGAGGCCAAGGCGCTGGAAGTCAACCTCTCCCGCGCCTGCGAGGAAGGCCTGGCCGCCGCCGTCCGCACCGCGCGCCAGCGCCGCTGGCAGGCCGAGAACCGCGAGGCCATGGAGTCCTGGGCCGAGCCGCTGGCGAAGCATGGGCTGCCGCTCGCCCGGTTCCGGACCTTCTGAGGTGGCGCGCTTCGACCTGCATCGCCTGGAAGGGGTGCTGGTCGTCGATCTGCAGCACGATCTGCTGGATCACCTGCCGACGCGCGTGGTCGCGCCGCTGCTGCCGCCCGACCAGGCCGGCACGCCGGTGCGCGACCTGAACCCGGTCTTCGAGATCGAGGGCGCCCCGCATATCCTCGCCGTCCACCAGCTCAGCGCCGTGCCGAGGCGGGAGCTCGGCCCCGCCATCGGCACGCTGGATGGCAGCTACGACGCCATCCTGCGCGCCATCGACATCCTGCTGCTGACCGGCGTGTAGCGGCCCTACTCCGCCGCCATCGCCACCGGCGGCGCCGTCACCGCGGCTTCCAACGCCGCCATCCGCTCCCGCGCCGCGGCCGCGTTGCGCGCCTTGATGTGGCCATAGCCCTTGATGCCTGCCGCCGCCTCCGCCCAGTCGCAGACCTTCGCATGCGTCGCGGGCGAGACATGCGTCGCGGGCGAGAGCAGACGCAGCAGCCGCTCGATGCCCGCGCGGTACTCGCCGATCAGGGCGCGTTCCATGCGCCGCTCCTCGGTCCGGCCGAAGGGGTCGAGGGCGGTGCCGCGCAGCCGCTTGCCGTGCCGCAGCATCCCCATCGTCTTCAGCATCCAGGGGCCGAAGGCGATCTTGCGCGGCAGGCCCGTCACCGGATCGGGCTTGGCCAGGATCGGCGGAGCCAGATTCAGCTCGATCCGCTGCGTGCCGGTGAAGTGCTGCGCCAGGCTCGCCTGCCATTCGGGCAGGCTGTGCAGCCGGGCGACCTCGTACTCGTCCTTGTAGGCCATGAGGCGATAGAGTTGCTGCGCGACGGCGCGGGCCAGCCGCTCCTCGCCCGGCACCGCCGCCTGCTCGGCGGCGCGGACCCTGGCGACGAAAGCCTCGTAGTCGCGGGCATAGGCGGCGTTCTGGTAGTCCGTGAGGTCGGCGACGCGGCGGCGGATCAGCGCCTCCAGCGTCTCGCGCTCCGGCGTCACCGGCCCGAGGGCGCCGAAATCCGGCGCGAGGGCCGCCTGCCGGCCGAGGGCGAAGGCCGCCTTGTTCCGGTCGACCTGCGCGCCGTTCAGCTCGAGCGCCCGGTTGATCGCCTCCGCGCTGACCGGCACGAGGCCCTTCTGGTAGGCGATGCCGAGCAGCCAGACATTGAGATAGATGAGGTCGCCCAGCGCCTCCTCCACCACCTGCACGCCGGGCACGGTGATGACCTCGCGGCAGGCGTCGCGGATGCTGGCCAGCATGCCGTCGCGGTCGTACTTCGTGCTGGTGTCCTTCACGAACTGCGCCGTCGGCTGCAGGTCGGCGTTCAGCACCGCCATGGTGCGGTTGGACCCCAGCAGCGGCCGGGCGGTGCGGCCATGCGCCACCACCATGTCGGCCGAGAGCAGCAGGTCGGCTTGGCCCATGCCGATGCGCGGCGCCTCGATCGTCTCCGGCGCCGCGCCGACACGGCCGATGCGGAGCTGGGCGAAGACGCCGCCGCCCTTCTGCGCGAGGCCGAGCATGTCCACCGAGCGGCTCGGCCGCCCCTCGAGATGCGCCGCCATGCCGAGGATGGCCGAGAGCGCCGTGACGCCCTGGCCGCCGACGCCGGCGAGCAGGATGTTCCAGGCGGGCTCGCCCTCCCGCGCATCCGGCCGCGCAGGCTCGGGCAGCGTGCCGCCCGCGACCGGCGCCTTCTTCTTCACCGGCTCGGCGCCGACCAGCGTGACGAAGGACGGGCAGAACCCCTCCACGCAACTCAGGTCCTGGTTGCAGGCGCTCTGGTCGATCTGCCGCTTGCGGCCGAACTCGGTCTCAATCGGCTCGACGGCGAGGCAGTTTGAGGTGCGGGAGCAGTCGCCGCAATCCTCGCAGACGCGGGGATTGATCGCGACGCGCTTCTCCGCCACGGCCTGCAACCCGCGCTTGCGCTTGCGGCGGCGCTCGGTCGCGCATTGCTGGTCGTAGATCAGGATGGTGACGCCCGGCACCTCGCGCAGCTCCCGCTGCACCAGGTCGAGGTCGCGGCGGTGGCGGTACTCCACCCCCTTCGGCATCAGCGCATCGCCGACATGCCGCTCCGGATCGTCGGAGACGACGACAATCTTCGCCGCACCTTCCGCGGCCATCTGCGCGGCGATCTCCGGCACGCCGAGCTCGCCATCCACCGTCTGCCCGCCGGTCATTGCGACGGCGCTGTTGACCAGGATCTTGTAGGTCATGTTCGCGCCGGCGGCGATCGCCTGGCGGATGGCGAGGCTGCCGCTATGGGCATAGGTGCCGTCGCCGAGATTGACGAACATATGCTTCTCGGAGACGAAGGGCGCCATGCCGAGCCAGGGCATGCCCTCCGCGCCCATATGGGTGAAGAGGTCGGTGTTGCGATCCATGTAGATCGCCAGCGTGTGGCAGCCGATGCCGGCCATGGCGTGGCTGCCCTCCGGCACCCGCGTCGACGTGTTGTGCGGGCAGCCCGGGCAGAAATGCGGCGTCCGGTCATGGATCGGCGGCATCTGCAACTGCGCGATGCGGTCCAGGTCGCGCAGGCGGGCGCGGAGCTGCTCGGTCTGCAACGCCTCCGGCAGGCGGGCGGCGAGGGCGCGCAGCACGGCGCCGGTGTCGAGCTCCGTCAGGTCCGAGAGCAGCCGGCGGCCCTGCTCGTCCCGCTTGCCGGTCACGCGCGGCCGGTCGTCCATGTCATAGAGTGCGTCGCGGAGCTGCGGCTCGATCACCGGGCGGCGGTCCTCGACCACCATCACCTCCTCGAGCCCGCGCGCGAAGTCCCGCGCGCCCTGCACGTCCAGCGGCCAGGCCAGACCCACCTTCCAGATGCGGAGGCCGGCCATGCGCGCCAGCTCCTCGGTGATGCCGGCATCGCGCAGCGCCTGGCGCAGCGTCGCATAGCCCTTGCCGCGCGCGGCGATGCCGAAGCGGGCATTCGGGCTGTCCATGACGATGCGGTTCAGCCCATTGGCGCGGGCGAAGGCGAGCGCCGCCGGCAGCTTGACGTGCCGCAGCCGCTCCTCCTGCGGGATGGCGTGGTCGCGGAGCCGGATATGCACGCCATCGGCGGGGAAGGCGAAGTCCGGCGTCACGCTGGCATAGGCGGCCGGATCGACCAGCACCGTGCCGGCGCCGTCCATGGTCTCGGCGACGCATTTCATCCCCACCCAGAGGCCGGAGAAGCGCGACATATCCAGGGCCTTGAGGCCGAAATCGAGGATCTCCGTGACGCCCGAGGGGTCGAGCACCGGCATCTCGACATCCATGAAGGAGTATTCGCAGCCGGAGGTGATGGTGGACGACTTGCAGGAGGGGTCGTCGCCCGCCAGGGCCAGCACGCCGCCCTTGGGCGCGGTGCCGGCGCTGTTGGCATGGCGCAGCGCATCGCCGCTGCGATCGACGCCCGGGCCCTTGCCGTACCAGATGCCGAAGACGCCGTCATAGGTCTGGTTGCCGTAGAGCGCGACCTGCTGCGTGCCCCAGACGGCGGTCGCGGCCAGGTCCTCGTTCAGCCCGGGCCGGACGGTGATGTGCTGCTCCGCCAGGCGCTTCGCCTGCTTCTGGAGCTGCTGGTCATAGGTGCCGAGCGGCGAGCCGCGATAGCCGCTGACATAGCCCGCGGTGTTCCAGCCGAGCTGCGCATCGAGCTGCCGTCGCATCAGCGGCAGCCGGACCAGGGCCTGGATGCCGGTCAGCAGCAGCGTCTCGCCGGCCTTCTCCCAACGGTCGTCGAGGGTGGCTTCGGGGCGTTGGATGCTGCCCATGCTCGATCTCTCCCGGACGGGGCGGCGCCGCAGCACTGCCCGATGGCCTTGGAATGTCGGATCGCCCGGGTGGCACGGCAAGCCCCCGGACGGCCCGTCTCATCCGGAAGATTGAACCGGGTCGCGCGGCATGTCCTGCCGGATTTCGATGTGCACCGCCGAAAGGACGGAAGGATCTTCCGCAGTTCGAGCCCTCAACCGCGAGAGCCTGCCGCCGGGTGAGGCGCCGCCAGCAGCGGGCCGGCGCCGAACAGCTTCTCGCGGTAGGTGCCGGGGGCATAGGCGGTCTTGTAGGCGCCCCGCTCCTGCAGGGCTGGGACCAGCAGGTCGGCCACCGCCTCGATGCATTCCGGCATGACGGTGCGGGAGAGGTTGTAGCCGTCCGCCCCCGTCTCCTCGGCGAAGGCGATCAACTGGTCCGCGATCTGGCCGGGGGTGCCGACCATGGGCACCTGCCGGCTGCCCAGGATGAAGCGGTCAATCAGGTGGCGCTTGGTCCAGCCGGGACCGAAGACCTTCGCCATGGCCTCGACATTCGAGGAGATGGCGTTGCTGCCGGTCGCGGTGATCGGCTCGTCCATGCCGAAGCGGTCGAAATCGATGCCGAGGGAGGCGGCGGCATGGGCCAGCGCGCCCTCGACGCTCGCATGGCGGCGGTAGTCCTCCAGCAGGTCGCGCGCCTCGGCCTCGGTCCGGCCCAGGATGACGGTCGCACCCACGAAGGCCCGGATCGGCCGCGGGGCGGCGCGGCTGCGGAGGTCGGCGATCAGCCGCGCGACGTTCTGCGGGCTGGAGGGGTTGAGGAAGACGCATTCGGCATGGCGCGCCGCGAATTCCCGGCCGCGGTCGGAGGCGCCGGCCTGGTAGAGCACGGGCGTGCGCTGCGGCGAGGGCTCGCAGAGATGGATGGCCTCGATCCCGCCCCGGCTGACCGCATCGACCTTCCCCGGATCGGCATAGACACCCGCCGCGCGGTCGGCCCGCACGGCGTCAGCGGCCCAGCTTCCCTCCCAGAGGGCGTAGGCGGTCGCCATGAATTCCTCGGCCGCGTCGTAGCGCGCGTCATGCGCCTGCTGGCCAGAGAGGCCCATGGCGCGGGCGGCGCTGTCGAGATAGCCGGTGACGATGTTCCAGCCGATCCGGCCATCGGTCAGGTGGTCGAGCGTCGAGAAGCGCCGGGCGAAGAGCGCCGGCGCCTCGTAGGTCAGGTTCACCGTGACGCCGAAGCCGAGATGGGTCGTCACCGCCGCCATGGCCGGCACGACCAGCAGCGGGTCGAGGAGGGGCACCTGCACGGCATTGCGGATGGCGGCGTCCGGGCTGCCGCCGAGCACGTCGTAGATGCCGACGACATCGGCCAGGAACAGCCCGTCGAACAACCCGCGCTCCAGGGTCCGGGCGAGGCCGGTCCAGTAGTCGAGACGGCGATACTCCGTGGACCGGTCGCGGGGATGGGTCCACATCCCGTGCTGGATATGGCCGATGCAGGCCATGTCGAAGGCGTTCAGGCGAATCTCGCGGGGCATGGCCGAACCCTAGCACGATGTGCTGGACGCCGGGCCAGGGGGCGGCAGAAGCTTCCGCCATGGACGCCCCGAAGCCCGATACCCCCCGGCTCGACGCCATCGACCGCCGCATCCTCCGCGCCCTGCACCGCAACGCCCGGCTGACCAATGCGGAGCTGGCCGAGCAGGTCGGCCTCTCCCCCTCCCCCTGCTGGACGCGGGTGAGGCGGCTGGAGCAGGCCGGGGTGATCCGGGGCTATGTGGCGATCCTCGACCAGGCGCAGCTTGGCCTGCCCGACACCGTCATCATCGAGGTGATGATGGAACGCCATGACGAGGAGAGCCTGCGCCGCTTCGAGCAGGCGGTGACCGAGATGCCCGAGATCATCGAGGCCTGGCTGGTCACGGGGGAATACGACTATGTCATCAAGGCCGCGGTCGGCGGCACGATCGGCTACGAACGCCTGCTGCGGGAGAAGCTCTACCGCCTGCCCGGCGTGCGGCACACGCGGAGCAGCTTCACCCTGCGCAGCCTGAAGCAGAGCTGGACGCCGGCGCCGTAGCGGGGCGCCCGGCAGCGAGGCAGAAAGAAGGTCGGGAAGGGAAAAGTATTCCCTCCCGTTGAACGCCTTCGGCGTCCAACCCCACCCTTCCTTTCTCTGAGTCGGCACTCGACGCGCGACGAATGCCGACTCGGAAAAATAGAAGAGGGGTCCGGGGAGGATACTTCCTCCCCGGCCTTGCTTGCTTTTCGGCGAGCGCCTCAGTGCGCCTTCGCCTCCCGCGCGTCGAAATGGCGCTTGATGCAGCCATAGCCGAACAGCACGCCGAAGGCGAAGAGCGCGACGCCGAAGAACTGCAGGTAGTCATGCGCCGTGGCGGCGGCCAGCAGGCCGACCAGGGCGATGAGGGCGGAGAAAACCAGGAAGAAGGCGGTGCTGCCGTTCATCGGCGTGGCTCCTTGCGGGGAAGATCGTCGAAGAGGATGCGGGAGGCGGCGCCGTCCAGGTCCTCGTACTGGCCGGCGCGGAGGTTCCAGAGGAAGGCGACGAGGCCGAGGAAGCCCATGAAGAGCGCCATCGGCAGGAGGAGGATCAGGCTGTCCATGCAGGGTCCTTTCCGGCGCGGAGCGAATTGCCGATCACGATGAGGGAGGAGGAGGCCATGACGAGCGCCGCGAGCAGCGGCGTCACCACGCCGAGGATGGCCAGCGGCACCGCGACGAGGTTGTAGGCGAGGCTGAAGGCGATGTTCTGCTGCGCCAGGCGCTGCGCCCGCCGCGCGGTGCGGATGGCCGAAGGCAGGGTGGACAGGCCCTCGGCCCGCAGCACCAGGTCGGCGGCGGTCTGCGCCAGGTCCGTGCCGTCGCCCGGGCAGGCCGAGACATGGGCCAGCGCCAGCGCCGCCGCGTCGTTGATGCCGTCGCCCACCATCAGCGTGCGGCGGCCCTCGGCGCGCAGCGCCTCGATGCGCGCGGCCTTGGCCTCGGGCGTCACCTGGGCCGACCAGCGCGCGATCCCGGCCTGCCTTGCCACCGCGGCGACCGCCGGCGGCGCATCGCCCGACAGCAGCTCGGCCGAGAGGCCGAGGCCGCGCAGCGCCGCGACCATCCGCGGCGCGTCCTCCCGCAGCCGGTCGGCGAAGCGGAAGGCCACCGGCGCGCGCCCGGGCACGGCGTACCACAGCGTCAGCCCGGCATCCGCGCCGGCCAGGCCGAGGAAGGCGGCGCTGCCGAGGCGCCGTTCGCCGGCGACGAGGCCGCGGCCCGGCACCTCCCGCAGGCCCTCAACGGCCGGCGCCTCCGGGCAGGCGGCGGCGAGCGCCTTCGCCAGCGGATGCCGGCTGGCCCGCGCCAGGCCCGCGGCCTCGCGCAGCTCGGATTCGGCCCAGTCGCCGGGCAGCAGGGTCGGGCGGCCCTCGGTGAGCGTCCCGGTCTTGTCCAGCACCGCATGGTCGGCGGAGGCCAGCCGCTCCAGCGCGGTGCCGTTCGCCACCAGCACGCCGCGGCGGAAGAGCGCGCCGACGGCCACCGCCTGCACCGCCGGCACGGCGATGGCGAAGCCGCAGGGGCAGGTGACGATCAGCGCCGCGACGGCGGGCACCAGCGCCTCCTGCCAGGAGACGCCCATGCCGAGCCACCAGCCGAGGAAGGTCAGCGCCGCGACCGCATGCACCACGGGGACGAAGACCCGCACGGCGCGGTCGGCGATGTCGACGAAGCGGCCCTTGGCCTGCTCGGCGCGCTCCAGCAGCCGCGCCATGGCGGCGAGCGAGCCGTCGGCGGCCGCGGCGGTGACGCGGGCGATGAAGGGCGCGCCCATGTTCACCGCGCCGGCCGGCAGCGCCTCGCCGGCCACGAAGCCGCGCGGCAGGCTCTCGCCGCTGGTGGCGCTCGCATCCAGCAGCGCCTCGCCGGCCTCGAGCACCGCGTCCAGCCGCAGCCGTTCCCCGGCCGCGACCAGGATGCGGTCGCCGGCGCGGAGATTGGCCGCCGGCGCGGCCTGCGCGGTGCCGTCGGCATCGAGCCGCGTGACTGCGCCCTCCTGCAGCGCCAGCAGTTCCGCTACCGCCTGCCGGGCGCGGCGCCGCGCGGCGCGGTCCAGCACGCGGCCGGCCAGCAGCAGCGCCAGCAGCGAGGTCGCGGCATCGAAATAGGTGTAGTCGCCGTTGCGCAGCGTCTCGCTGGCCGACATGACGGTCGTCGCCAGCACGCCGAGCGAGACGGCCATGTCCATGTTCAGCCGGCCCATCCGCAGGCCGGCCACCGCGTTGCGGTAGATCGGCAGGCCCGCCACCAGCACCGTGGGCAGGCCGATCAGCGCCGCCGCCCAGTGCATGCCGGCCCGCGTCGCCTCGCCCATGTCCCAGCCGACCCAGACGGCGACGCTGAGCATCATCACGTTCATGGCGCCGAAGGCGGCGATGCCGAGGCTCCGGACGAGCTGCTTCCCCTCGGCATCCTCGGTGGCGCGCAGGCAGGCGGGCGACCAGGGCGCGACGCGGAAGCCGAGCCGGGCGAGCAGCGCGACGAAATCGTTGGCGCGCGCCGCCTCGCCGCGCCAGGAGAGCATCAGCCGCCGCGTCGACAGCGCCACCCGCGCCCGGGTCACCTCGGGCTCGGCGGCCAGGGCCTGCTCCACCAGCCAGACGCAGGCGCCGCAGGTCAGGCCGGCGACGATCAGCTCGAGGGTCTTCTCCTCGCCCTCCCCGCGCACATGCATGGTGAAGTCCAAGGCCGGCGCCTCCACCGCCGGGCGCAGGCTGCCATCGGCGGCCTCCCGCCGGCGGTAGAAGGCGTCGAGGCCGAGCCCCGCCACCAGGTCATGCGCGCCCTCGCAGCCCGGGCAGCAGAAGCGCGCCCCGGCCGGCACCGGCGCGCCGCAATGGGCGCAGCCGGAGGCGGCCTCCGGGGCGAGGCGAGCGGCCTCGCTCAAGGGACCATCACCCGCTGGCGGATGTCGAGGTGGCGGCCATCCGCGGCGGTCAGGCGCAGCCGCGCCTCCCACTGGCCGGCCCGGGCCGGCGCCTCCGCCACCCAGGTGCCCGGCGAGACGGCGGCGGCAGCCACCACCATCTCCGTGCCCTCGACCGGCCGGCGCAGCACGCCGTCGAGCCGGCCCTCGACCGGCAGGCCTTCCCGGTCGCGGACGGTGACGCGCAGCGCGCCGCCGGCCAGCGCCACCTCGGGCCGCCAGCCGAGCGCGTCCTGCCGCGCCGCTTCCTCCAGCACGTGGTTGTAGGCGCGGCCCTTGTCGTAGGACCTGCCGGTGGTCACGCCGGTGAAGGTCGAGACGGCCGCATAGACCATGCCGGCATTCACCGCGAGGACGAGCAGCATGCCGCCGACGAAGGCATAGGGGATCCAGAGGCTGCGGCGGGGGGAGAGGCTGGCGCTCATGGCTTCGGTCCCAGGAAGACGCTGGCGGTGCGGACCTCGGTATGGCCGCGCGCATCCACCAGGCGGAAGGTGACGGGCACGCTCTCGGGCAGCCTCAGCCCGCGCGGCGCGGCGACCAGCACGCGCCACTGGGTGATGCCGTCCGGCCGGGTGAAGAGCACGGGCTGGCCGGCCGGGTCGTACTCGGCGTCCTGCACCGTCATCTGCAGGCCGGCGGGGCCGTCCAGCACGAGGCTGTAGGTCTCGATGCCGCGGGTCTTGTCGCCCACCTTCAGCGTATAGGCGTTGCGGGTGCCGCCATCGGCCAGGCGGACGAAGATCGGCGCTCGGTCGCGGATGACGGCGAGCGAGGTGGTCTCCCGCAGCAGCCAGGCCCCGGCCATGACCGCGACCACCAGGCCCAGCACGCCGGCATAGACCAGGGTGCGCGGCCGGAGGATCCGCAGCGGCTTGCGGGCCTGCATGCCGCAGGCCTGGCGCTGCGGCCCGGGCGCGACGGGCTTCGCCGCCGCCTCGGAGGCCGCAAGGTTCACCAGCGTCTCGAAGGCGACCAGGCCCTGCGGCCGGCCGAGCCTGCCCATGACGTCGTCGCAGGCATCGATGCAGAGGCCGCAGCCGATGCATTCCATCTGCTGGCCGTCGCGGATGTCGATGCCGGTCGGGCAGACATGCACGCAGGCGCGGCAGTCCACGCAATCGCCGATGCCCTGCGCCTTCGCCTTGCCGCGCGGCTCGCCGCGCCAGGCGCGGTAGGTCACGACGAGCGAGTTCTCGTCCAGCATCGCCGCCTGGAAGCGCGGCCAGGGGCACATGTAGGTGCAGACCTGCTCCCGCGCCCAGCCGGCCAGCAGGTAGGTGGTGGCGGTGAAGAGGCCGAAGAAGACGTAGTTCTCGAGGCTGGCCCGGCCGGTGAAGAAGCGCGGCGTCAGGTCCAGCGCGTCGTCGAAATACATGATCCAGGCGCCGCCGGTCGCCATCGCGATGCCGAGCCAGACCGCATGGGTCAGCGCCTTCTTGCGCAGCCATTCCCCGGTCCAGGGCTGCAGGTCCAGCTTCATCCGCGCGTTACGGTCGCCCTGGATCCTCCGCTCGACCAGCATGAACAGGTCGGTCCAGACCGTCTGCGGGCAGGCGAAGCCGCACCAGACGCGGCCGAAGAGGCTGGTCGCGGCGAAGAGGCCGATGGCGCCCAGCATCAGCAGGCCGGTGAGGTAGTAGACCTCCTGCGGCCAGATCTCGAACCAGAAGAAGAACAGGCGGCCATGGGAGAGGTCCACCAGGACCGCCTGGTTCGGCAGATCCGGGCCGCGATCCCAGCGGATCAGCGGCACGGTGTAGTAGAGGCCGAGGCAAAGGGCGAGGATCAGCCACTTCGCCAGCCGCACGCGGCCCCTGACCGCCTTCGGATAGACCTTCTGGCGGCTGGCATAGAGGGGCGCCGCGCTGGCCGGCGCCGCCTCGGGCCTGGTGCGTTCGGGTGACTTGACCTCGCCCATGACGTCCTCGGTTTACTCGCCGCCACCCAGGGAGTGGACGTAGACGGTCAGCATGTTGACGATGGCCGGATCCAGCCGCTTGCCCCAGGCCGGCATGACGCCCGCGCGGGAATAGCCGATGGTGCGGGTCAGGCTCGCCTTGTCGCCGCCATAGAGCCAGACCTGGTCGGAGAGGCGCGGGGCGCCCATGTCGCGGTTCCCCTCGCCCTTCTCGCCATGGCAGCTCACGCAGTTCTCGGCGAAGACCTGGCCGCCGCGCTGCGCCGCCGCCTCGTCCGTCGCCCGGCCGGTCAGCGACAGGACGTATTCCGCCGCGTCGTTCACCTCCTGCGCCTTCAGCAGGCCGTCGGCGAGGAAGCGCGGCATGGCGATGCCGCGCGCCTCCTCGTCCTCGCCGTTGCGCACGCCATGGGCGATGGTGTGCCGGATGGCGTCGAAGCTGCCGCCATAGAGCCAGTCATCGTCGGCGAGCGTCGGGAAGCCGCCCTGCGCGCCCTGCCCGCCCGCGCCGTGGCAGCCGGCGCAGTTGTTGGCGAAGGCGATGCGGCCGCCGGCCAGCGCGAAGCCGCGCATCTCCGGGTCGGCGGCGATCTGCGCCGGGGTCGCCGCGCGCAGCTTCGCCAGCATCGGCTCGCGCGCCGCCCGCTCGGCCTCCAGCTCCGGCCCGATGGCGCCGCGCGCCGTCCAGCCGGACAGGCCGCGCAGGCCGGTCATCGGGATCGCCGGGTAGATGATCATCCAGACCACGGCGAAGGCGATGCAGGCGTAGAAGACGTACAGCCACCATTTCGGCAGCGGCGTGTTCAGCTCCTTCAGCCCGTCCCACTCGTGCCCGGTGGTCTCCCGCCCGGTGATGCTGTCCTTCTCGACCTTGGTCGGCATCGTCAGATGCTCCCGTGCTCGGAGCGGGCCTCGTCCCGGAACGGGATCTCGGCCATGCGCTGGTATTGCTGGCGCTTCGACGGGCGCAGCACATAGGCCAGCATCCCGAGGAAGAGGACGAAGAACCACACCACCCAGACGGTGGAGAGGATCGACTGCAGCCTGGCGAGGTCCATGTCTTTCCCTCCGCCCTACTGCTGCCGGACCTGCTCGGGGGTGACGTCGCGGAACTGCACCAGCGTGCCCAGCATCTGCAGGTAGGCCACCAGCGCGTCCATCTCCGTCACCACCTTGCCGTTGCCGTCGAAGGCGGCCTGGCGGGCCTTGCCGTAGCGGCCGCCGAAAGCAGCGGCATCGGCATCCGGCGTCGCCTGCGCCTCGAGATCGGCGCGGGCATTGGCGATCATCTCGTCCGTGTAGGGGACGCCGAGCGCCTTCATCGCGCGCAGCTTCGCCTGCACCGCCTCGACGTCCAGCGGGCGGTCGAGGAAGGCATAGGGCGGCATGATGCTCTCCGGCACCACGCTGCGCGGGCTGCGCAGGTGGGCGGCGTGCCAGTCGTCCGAGTACTTGCCGCCGAGCCGCGCGAGGTCGGGCCCCGAGCGCTTGGAGCCCCACTGGAAGGGGTGGTCGTACATCGACTCGGCGGCCAGCGAGTAGTGGCCGTAGCGCTCGGCCTCGTCCCGGAAGGGGCGGACCATCTGGCTGTGGCACGTATAGCAGCCCTCGCGCACATAGATGTCGCGACCGGCGAGCTCGAGCGGCGTATAGGGGCGGATGCCCTCGACGCGCTCGATCGTGGTCTCGATGGTGAAGAGCGGCACGATCTGCACGAGGCCGCCGATCGAGACCGTGATGAGCGTGAGCACGCCCATCAGGATCAGGTTGCGTTCGATGACGCCGTGGTCGCGGAGGAAGCGGAACATGGATCGGCCCTCCTTCACTCGGCCGCCGCGGGCGCGAAGGCAGGCTGCGCGGCGGGTGCCGCCTCGGCCAGCGCCTCGGAGCGCACGGTCATCCAAAGGTTGTAGACCATGATGAGCGCGCCGCTGAGGTACATCAGGCCGCCCAGCACGCGGATCACGTAGTAGGGGTGCATCGCCGCGACGGTCTCGACGAAGCTGTACTGCAGGAAGCCGAGCTCGTCATAGGCGCGCCACATCAGGCCCTGCATGATGCCGCTGACCCACATGGCGGTGATGTAGAAGACGATGCCGAGAGTCGCGAGCCAGAAGTGCCAGGACACCAGCTTCTCGCTGTACAGGCCGGTCTTCTTCCAGAGCCTGGGGAAGAGGTAGTACATCGCGCCGAAGGTGACGAAGCCGACCCAGCCCATGGCGCCGCTGTGGACGTGGCCGATGGTCCAGTCGGTGTAGTGCGACAGGGCGTTGACCGCCTTGATCGACATCACCGGGCCCTCGAAGGTCGACATGCCGTAGAAGCCGACCGCGGTGACCGAGAAGCGCAGCGCGGGGTTGGTGCGCAGCTTGTCCCAGGCGCCCGAGAGGGTCATCAGGCCGTTGATCATGCCGCCCCAGGACGGCATCCACAGCATGACAGAGAACACCATGCCCAGCGTCTGCGCCCAGTCGGGCAGCGCGGTGTAGTGCAGGTGGTGCGGGCCGGCCCAGATATAGAGGAAGATCAGCGTCCAGAAATGCACGATGGACAGCCGGTAGCTGTAGACCGGGCGCTCCGCCTGCTTCGGGATGAAGTAGTACATCATGCCGAGGAAGCCGGCGGTCAGGAAGAATCCCACCGCGTTGTGGCCGTACCACCACTGGATCATGGCGTCCTGCACGCCCGACCACACCACGTAGCTCTTGCCCGAGCCCGCGCCGATCGGCAGCGCCGCGTTGTTCACGAGGTGCAGCATGGCGACGGTGATGATGAAGGCCAGGTAGAACCAGTTCGCCACGTAGATATGCGGCTCCTGGCGCTTCAGGATCGTGCCGCCGAAGGCGATCAGGTAGGCCACCCAGACCACGGTCAGCCAGAGGTCCACGTACCACTCGGGCTCGGCGTATTCCTTGCCCTGGGTGACGCCGAGGACATAGCCCAGCGCCGCGGTGACGATGACGAACTGGTAGCCCCAGAAGAGGAACCAGCCCATGTCCTCGCCGCCGAAGAGGCGCGCGCGGCAGGTGCGCTGCACGACGAAGAGCGACGTCGTGAACATGGCATTGCCGCCGAAGGCGAAGATGACGGCCGAGGTATGGACCGGGCGCAGACGGCCGAAGGTCGTCCATTCCAGGTCGAGGTTGAGCAGCGGCCAGGCCAACTCGGAGGCGATGACCACCCCCATGAGGAAGCCGACCACGCCCCAGAAAACGGTAGCGATGGCGAAGGCCTTGATCGGCCCCTCCACCATCTCGAACTCCTGCGCCGGCGCGTGACCGGCGGCAGGTCCTGCATAGCCCGCGACGGCCATGAAGCGGATCTCCCAAACCTGGGCGCGGCAGGACGCGGGCGGACCTCCTCCGCCGCGTCGCACCACGCGCCAGCCCAGATCACGCGGAACAGGCTGCTGAGTCCTTGATCGGGATCAAGGGATTGTGGGCAGGAAACCCTGACGCTGATATATTGAACGCGCGCCCTGGGGAGGACGCCCGATGACCGTAGAGACTCTGCCCCTGGCCGGTCGGCCGACCAACCGCGTCAGGATCGTGACGACCGATCGGCCCTGGGTCTGGCTGACCGCGGGCTGGCAGGACATGCTGGCGAGCAAGCCGATCACCCTTGCCTATGGCGGCGCCGTCTGCCTCGCCGGCTGGGTGCTGTCGCTGCTGCTGTTCGAGGTGGGGACGCTCTGGGCGATCCTGCCCGCGACCTCCGGCTTCTTCCTGATCGGCCCGCTGGTCGCCGCCGGCCTCTACGAGGCGAGCCGCGTCCGCGCCGAGGGACGGCAGCCGACGCTCGCCGATGCCATCGCGCCCTTCCGCCGCAACGGCTCGCAGATCGCCTATGTCGGCGTCGCGCTGCTGGTGATCCACCTGTTCTGGGTGCGCATCGCCGGGCTGCTCTTCATGCTCTTCTTCGGGCTGCACGGCGTGCCGAGCCTGGAGCGGCTGCCCTATGCGATGCTGCAGTCCGACCAGTTGCTGCCCTTCCTCGTCATCGGCACCGGCTTCGGCTTCGTGCTCGCCGCCGCCAGCTTCGCGGTCGCGGCCGTCTCGATCCCGATGCTGGTGGACAAGGAGATCTCGGCGCTCGAGGCCGTGACGGTCTCGATCCAGGCGGTGCTGGAGAACATCCGGCCGATGCTGCTCTGGGCCGGGCTGATCGTGGTCTTCACCGGCCTCGCGCTGGTGCCCTTCTATCTCGGCCTGGTGCTGGTCTTCCCGCTGATCGGGCATGCGACCTGGCACGCCTACAAGGACATGGTGGTGCGCTGAGCGGATCGCGGACGGACGTGAACGTCCGGGAACGTGACTCTGCTCTTCGGACAATGGCCTGCAGCGGATTGGCGTTCAGTATCGAACGCAACCCGCTGTAGCGTCAGAGGACCCAGACCGGGTCGGTCGCCGCGGTGACCGGGGCGGTGGCGGGCAGCCCGCCCGTCCCGGCGCGCCAGGCACCGTCCGTGCCGAGCGGATCGGCAACCCAGACGCCCGCATCCGGCTGGCGGTCCAGCGATTCGGCGCCGAGCGCGAGGTCGACGGCAAGCTGCGCGCGCGGCACACCCGAGGCGAGGCGCTGGGTCTGCAGCGCGAGTTCCTCCCCCGTGGGGTCGCGCCCGAGCGCATTGTGGTAGAGGTCCGCGACCGCCGCGGCATTCGCGGCGGGCAGCGCGGCGAGCCCCGGCAGCGTTGCCGCGATGTCGGTCCAGGCCGTCCCGGCCTCCGCCCGCGCCACCAGCGCCGCCAGCGCCTTGCCGTCCGCCTCCTGCCCCGTCAGGGCATGGACCAGCGCCGCCGCCTGCACGCCCGGGCTCTGCGGGCCGATATCCTGGAAGCCGTCGAGCATCTGCACCCGCTGCGCGGCCGGCAGCGTCACCTGCGTGCCCTCCTGCAGGGTCAGCACCTGGCCGCCCGCGCCCAGCAGGTGGCTGTCCGCGACGTCGCGGCTCTCCCGCATCGCCACCACCACCCCGGCCCCGGCAAGCTGGAAGCCGCCGCGCGTCTCGCCGGCCGGCAGGTCGGCCAGCCGCGTCGCCGGGTCGGTCACCCGCAGGTCCAGCGTGAAGGCGGCGGACTGATGGCCGTCCGAGACCTCGATGATCAGCGGCCGCCGCGGCATGTCGTCGAGGCCGAGGCTGATGCCGTCGCGCAGCTTCAGGACATTGTCCACCACCTCGAAGCGCCAGGCGTCGTCGGCGGTGAAGGAGAAGACGAAGCGCCCGCTGCTGTCCGGGTCGGTCACCGCGAGACGGCCGATCGCCGCGCCGATCGCACCCGCCTCCACCGTGCCGCCGCTGGCGAAGGCGAGGCCGGTGGGCGGCGTGTCGTCGGCATTCAGCACGGTGACGTGGCGGACCACCGGGTCGTCCTGCCGGCTGCCGTCCTGCCAGACGAAGCGGAGCGAGACGTCCAGCACCGGGCTGCGGCCGGCGGCGAGGAGCGATTCGTAATCGACCGGCGCGGCGGGCGTCAGCACCACCGCGCCGCTGCCCGGCAGCAGGCTGGCCTGGAAATCGAGCGCGTCGCGGCCCAGCAACTCCACCCGGCTGAGCCCGGCGAGGTCGCCCGAGAGTTGCAGGGTCGCCACCCAGTCCGCGGACCCGCTGTTCTCCACCATCCTGGCCGGCAGCACGCCGGACACCTGAATCGCTGGCACGGTTCCGCCTCACCATCCGGGACAATCCCAGATTGCGAGACAGTCTGCTAAGAACAGGTGAACCGTGAGACACCGTCCCGCGGCGCGGGATCAGCCGAGATTCCGCGCCGCCATCACCAGCAGGACCACGGCATTGAGGGCAAACAGCGCGCCGCCGGCGAGGCGCAGCCGCGGCCCCTGCCGCCGGCCGAAGAGCCGCCCGAGCAGCGCGACGCCGGTGAGCGCCGGCACGGTGCCGAGGACGAAGGCCATCATCGCCAGCGCCCCGGCCAGCGCGCTGCCGCTTGCCGCCGCCCCGGCCAGCGCGCCGTAGAGCAGCCCGCAGGGCAGCGCCGAGAGCAGCAGGCCGAGCAGCAACCCGCGCCAGCCCGTCGGCGCGGCCAGCAGGGCGCCGATCCGCCGCTCGATCGCGGCGGGCAGCCGGGGCGCCGGCAGGCCGAGGCGCGGCAAGGCCGCCCCAAAGCGCCGCGAGGCCTGGCCGAGCATGACCAGCGCGGCGAGCGCGAGCAGCCCGGCCAGCAGCCAGCGCAGGCCGCCGAGATGGCTCACCGCCCCGGCGGCGCCGCCGGCGAGCGCGCCGAGCGCGCCATAGCCCAGCATCCGCCCGGCCTGGTAGGGCACCAGCGCCGCCCCGGCGAGCCGCCGCAGCCGCCCGCCGCCGGCGCCCAGGCCGGTCGCGGCCTGGGCCAGGACGAAGGGCGCGCACATGGTGGCGCAATGGGTCACGCCGCCGGCCAGCCCGGCGAGGAACAGCGTGCCCAGCAGCGCGGGCAGGCCGCCGGGGCCGAGGGCGGCCAGGTCGTGCAGGCAATCGGCGAGCATGCGGCCCCATAGCCCATCCGGCGCCGGCGCGCCTTGCGACCGCGCAATTCGGCTCGCGAGCGCGTCACGGTGCCGGGATCCGCCGGGTGCTCTCAAGCGAACCCCTCGGGGTTTTCGCCGCAACAGGATGCCGAGCAGACCTGCATCCCAGGGGCTTCGACCGCACGAAGGGTGGCCCAAGCCGCGAAAGCCAGCTTAGGCTCGGACCGTCCAGACAGAGACGGGGGAGGAACCGAGATGATCCGACTGACAGGCGCGCTGGCCGCGCTGGCGTTGGCCGCGCTCGCCGGCCCGGCAATGGCGCAGCAGAGCGGCCCGCAGGCCATGACCTTCTTCGTCACCAGCGCCAACCCGGGCAAGGGCGCCGACCTCGGCGGCCTCGCTGGCGCGGATGCCTATTGCCAGTCCCTCGCCCAGGCCGCGGGCGCCGGCAACCGCACCTGGCACGCCTATCTCAGCAGCCAGGGCGCCAATGCCGAGAATGCCCGCGACCGCATCGGCCGCGGCCCCTGGCGGAATGCCAAGGGCGAGGTGATCGCCCGCGACCTCGCCGACCTGCATGGCGAGGCGGCCGGGCTGACCAAGCAGACCGCGCTGACCGAGAAGGGCGAGGTGGTGAGCGGCCGCGGCGACCCGGTGAACACGCATGACATCCTGACCGGCTCGCAGCCCGACGGCACCGCCTTCGCCGGCGCCGAGGACCGCACCTGCCGCAACTGGACCAGCGGCGGGGAGGGCTCGGCCATGCTCGGGCACAGCGACCGGATCGGCCTGAACGACTCGCCGCCGATGAAGTCCTGGAACTCCTCGCATCCCTCGCGCGGCTGCGGGATCGAGGCGCTGCGCAGCACCGGCGGGGCCGGGCTCTTCTACTGCTTCGCCACGAACTGACGCGGCGGCCAGGGCAAACGGCGCCCGGGTGGACCTACCCAGGCGCCGTAACCTGCCCGCCTGAACAAGGGCCTTGACCGGCCCAGGCGCGCCATGGCGAGCCTCGGCCGGCCTAG
>NZ_JAUTWS010000260.1 GCF_030657435.1 Paracraurococcus lichenis
GGCGGTGTCGCCACGGTCGGCACTGTGCATCTCGGCCGCGACTACCGCGCCGGTGTCGAGATCCAGAGCGTGCTCGGGCTTGTACGCCAGGCGTGTGCGGCCGTCTTTCAGCTTGGCGATGCGCGCATCCGGATCGGTCGGGCTCTCCCACTCGGCGTTGGACAGCGTCTTGCCCTTGCGCTTGCGGTCCAGCCGGATCAGGTCCTCGGCCGTCGGCGTCTCGATGCCGCTCTCCTGGGCCATGCGCACCAGCATCTCGCGGTAGCTCTCGCCACTGTCGCGCCGCACGATCGCCCGCAGGGCGGCGTTGGCCTCCATGGTCGAGGCATCGACGCCGATCCGCTCACCCTTGACCAGGCCGCGCTCAGCGAGGCGCTGCAGCACCCAGGTGAACACCGCATCATGCACCTCGATCGGCAGACGGGCGCGGGTACGGCTCAGCCAGGAGTGGTCGGGCACTGCTTCGCGCTCGCCGAGGCGGAGGAACTCGCGCAGCGACAGGCTGTCGGCGCAGCGCCATTCCAGCCCGCGCTCGCTGTCGATCCCCTCGAAATAGCCGACCAGCAGCATACGGAAGTACCGTCCGGGCGGCAGTGAGGGCCGGCCCTGCCGCGCCGCGTAGTAGGGCGCGCACTGGCCCTCGACGAAGGCGTCGAACCCGGCGCTGAGCAGTTCGGCCTGCAGCCGGTCGTAGAACGCGTGCCCTGGCGAGCGCGGCATCTCCGCCCAGGTCACCAGCAGTTCCGATTGCCGGCCCTTGTGCCGTCCCAGCGCCATGCCACACCCGCCGCTCGCGTCCTGCTGCGACGGAATCAAGTCAGGCCGAGTTCGTCAACGGGCTGCTACACCGGGGCCTATCGCTTCGACGGCAGGGAGCTCGTCAGCACCGCCGACGCCGCGTCGCGGCCGGGGTTCTGTCAGTGCTCGCGCCAAGGGCCCCGTTTGGCCTGGCGGGGTACCGCGGGTAAGATCCGGGACCAGCGGAATGGCGTCAGAGATGGATTGCGTGGCCTGCGGCTCCGCCGCCGTGACGGAGCGGCCGGAGCAGACAGCCCGGGGCTACCGCCGGTTCCGCTGCCGCGACTGCGGCAAGCAGTACAACGAGCGCAGCGGCGGGCTGCTGAACCACATGCAATACCCCTCGGACGTAATCGCCCTCGTGGTGCTGTGGCGCCTTCGCTACCGGCTGACCCTGCGCGACCTGGCCGAGATGTTTCTCCAGCGCGGCCTCGTGTTCAGCCATGAAGCCGTCCCAGGGCTGTTCAACGCTGTGGAATGTTGAGGAGGCCGAGGAGGTAATCGACGCCACCGATGGCGGCGCGGTAGCGGTCCTGCGGGAGTGAGCTTCGGCGGTTGGACTTGAGGATGTTGAAGGCGAAGCTGCGGAGGCGGGCGAAGAGGCCTGGATTGCAGCGAATGCGGGAGCGGTCCTCGCCCATGGTGACGTCGCGGGTGTAGTGCGACGTGTTCTCGATCTTCCAATGGTCCCGGATGGCAGAGGCAGCGCGAACGGCTGGGATCGCGGTCGTGGCGAGGTAGAAGGCGGTCTCGGAGGAGCGGCTCCAGCGACCGGTCTTGGCGCTGCGGGCGAGGACGTCGCGCTCGACGCGGATCACGGCACCGATGAGGGATGCCCACTCGGTGTCGGTGAAGGCGGCGGCGGCATCGAAGACGGTGACGCTGCGCTCCTCCTGGCGGTTGCGCCCCCGATCACGGCTACTGGCCGCGGAAAGCGGGGCGGCGCTGGCGCAGAGGTCCTTGGCCTGCTGATGCAGGGTGGGCTGGTTGTCCTTGACCTGTATGATCAGGTCGGCGCCGGCCTTGGCGCCGAGCTCGAAGGTTTTCTCTGGCAGTGCAGGGCGTCGAGCGTGACCAAGTGGCCAGCCAAGCCGAGTTCGGCGAGCAGCGCCTGAGCGGCCGGGATCTCGTTGGATTTCTCGTCGACCTCGCAGTGCGCCAGCACCAGCGCCGTG
>NZ_JAUTWS010000261.1 GCF_030657435.1 Paracraurococcus lichenis
CTGAAGTTCCTGCTTCGCTTGGCTCTAAGTCATTGAGCTTGCGCCTGATTGGCCCAGCGACGACGAAGATTGTACCCATGTAATTGGCACGATTTTGCTTCTGCGGTGCCGGATCTCTGTGCCATCATGGGCCATGTACATCGAAACCGTCCCCAACCGCGCCTCGCCCCCCGCCATCCTGCTGCGCGAGAGCTGGCGCGAGGGCGGCAAGGTTCACAAGCGCACCCTGCTCAACCTCACCCATTGGGACCCCGCTCACATCGACGGCCTGCGCGCCGTGCTCAAGGGCGGCACCGTCATCCCCCCAGGCCAGGACGTCATCCGCATCGAGCGCTCGCTGCCGCACGGCCATGTCGCGGCCGTACTCGGGACGGCGCGCCGGATCGGCCTCGACACGCTGCTCGGCCCCGAGGGCAACCGCTGCCGCGACCTGGTGCTGGCGCTGCTGGTCAGCCGGATCCTGGATCCTGCCTCCAAGCTCGCCACCGCGCGGCGGCTGTCGCCCGACACCGCCTCCTCCAGCCTCGGCGAGATGCTCGGCCTTGGCGAGGTCGACGAGGACGAGCTCTATACCGCCCTCGACTGGTTGCACGAACGCCAGCCCGCCATCGAGACTGCGCTGGCCAGGCGCCATCTGCAGGGCGGCACGCTGGTGCTCTACGATGTCTCGTCCAGCTACCTCGAGGGCCGCTGCTGCCCGCTGGCAGCGCGCGGCTACAGCCGCGACGGCAAGCCGGGCAAGCTGCAGATCACCTACGGCTTGCTCTGCGCTCCGGATGGCTGTCCGGTCGCCATCGAGGTGTTCGAGGGCAACACCGGCGATCCCGCCACGCTGGCAACCCAGGTCGACAAGCTCAAGCAGCGCTTCCGCCTCGAGAACGTGGTGCTGGTCGGCGACCGCGGCATGATCACCGAAGCGCGCATCGGCGAGGATCTCCGTCCCGCTGGCCTCGACTGGATTACCGCCCTACGCGCCCCCGCCATCCAGGCCTTGGTGGCCAGTGGCCGGCTGCAGATGACACTGTTCGATGAACGCAACATGGCCAGCATCACCTCGCCCGATTATCCCAACGAGCGCCTGATCGTCTGCCGCAATCCCGATCTCGCCGCCGAGCGCCAACGCAAACGCATCGAACTGCTCGATGCCACCGCCCGTGACCTCGCGCGCATCCAGGCCGCGGTCAACCGTCAGCGCAATCCGCTGCGCGGCAGCGCCGAGATCGCGCTCAAGGTCGGCGCCGTGCTCGATCAGCACAAGATGGCCAAGCACTTCGCGCTCGACATCGCCGACGCCAGATTTCACTTCACGCGCAAGCAGGACGTGATCGACGCCGAGGCCGCCACCGACGGCCTCTATGTCGTTCGCACCAGCCTCGAGACCGACCGTCTCGACGACGCCACCACGGTGCGCAGCTACAAGTCGCTCGCTCTCGTCGAGCGTGCCTTCCGCTGCCTCAAGAGCGTCGACCTGCAGCTCCGCCCGGTTCGCCATTGGCTGCCCGAGCGCGTCCGCGCCCACGTCTTCCTCTGCATGCTCGCCTACTACCTCGAATGGCACCTGCGCCAGCGTCTGGCCCCGATGCTGTTCCACGACACCGACCGCACCGCCGCCGAGGCCCAGCGCAATGGCCCCGTTGCCAAGGCCGAGCGCTCGCCGGCCGCCATCACCAAGCAGACCACCGGTGTCACACCCGATGGCCTGCCCGTGCATAGCTTCTCAAGCCTGCTCGCTGATCTCGCCACCCTCGCCCGCAACACCGTCACCACCGCCACCAACCCGCACAGGCCCTTCACTCTCCTGACCCGACCAACCCCAATCCAGCAGAAGGCGTTCGATCTCCTCAGCCTCTCGCTGTAGCCAGTAGCAGCTTCAGCCGGCGCGAGGATCTCGCGTTGGATCAATGGCTTGCACTACTTCAATGGAGGAACTTCGG
>NZ_JAUTWS010000262.1 GCF_030657435.1 Paracraurococcus lichenis
CGAGGTCGGGCGACAGCAGGACTGGCACCTGCGGGAGAACGGGGTAGGCTCCTGCCCGGAGGAGGACACCAAGGATGAAGAAACTGCTGCTCATTGCGGCGCTGGCGGTCTTCACGCTGCCTGCCCGCGCCGCCGATCCGCTACCGCGAGCGACGCCGGAGAGCGTCGGACTGTCGCCCGAGCGCGTCGCCCGGATCGGCACTGTCGTGGATACTGAGGTCCGGGAGGGCCGCATGCCGGGTGCGGTCATTGCTATCGCACGCCGCGGCAAGCTCGCCTTCTACGAGGCCTATGGGTTCCAGGATGGCGGCCGCACCAGGCCGATGGCCCGCGAGGCCATCTTCCCGATTGCCAGCATGACCAAGGTGCTGACCGGGGCGACCCTGATGTCGGTGCTCGAGGAGGGTCGGCTGTCCCTGTGGGATCCCGTCAGTCGGTTCTTCCCTGCCTTGGCGGACATGCGGGTCGCGGTGGACGGCAACCCCAACACCACGATGCCGGCGGCACGCCCGATCCGGGTGATTGACCTCGCCCGCCACACCTCCGGCATCGTCTACGGCAACCGCGGCAATACTCCAGCCCATCAGCTCTGGCAGCAGACGCTTGGCGGCTATGCCCGGATGAAAGGTGACGACTTCATTGCCGCCATGGCCAAGCTTCCGCTGCTGCACCAGCCTGGCACCTATTGGGAGTACGGCCTCTCAATCGATGTACTTGGCCTGTTGATTGAGGAGCGCACCGACAAGTCGCTCGGCGAGGCGATGGCCGAACGCATCCTGCGCCCGCTCGGCATGCAGGATACCGGCTTCGTCGTGCCGGAGAGCCAGCGCGGCCGCTATGCCACGCCGCTGCCCAAGGACCCGGTCACCGGCCAGCCGCAGGACGTCCGCGTCGGCCTGGTCACGCCTGGCTTCGAAGGCGGCGGAGGCCAGGCAGTCTCGACCGCGGCCGACTACATCCGCTTCGCCCAGATGCTGCTGAATGGCGGCACGCTGGAAGGCAAGCGGGTACTCTCGCGCAAGAGCGTCGAGGAGATGACGCGCGATCACCTCTCGCCGGACATTGCGAACAACGTGACAGTGACCGAGCCGCAGCTGACGAATTTCGGCTTCGGCGTCACCGTCGCGGTGCGTCGCGAGGGCGGCTCGGACGTGCTCGGCAGCCCCGGCATGTTCAGCTGGAACGGCGCGTACGGCACCTCGATGTGGGTCGACCCGAAGGAGGACCTCGCGGTCGTGTTCATGGCGAGCACGCCAGGGCTGATCCGGCAGCACTACCGGCGCGTGGTGAACGCTCTCGTCTATGGCGCCATCTCGGACTGACGCCGCCAGCCGCGCGTGCTGGCCACGCGCGGCCCGCTCGCTGCGGCCTTGCGCCCAGGTGGTCACCCCGGGACCGGCCACTCGAGCCCAGCAAGTCGCGAACTTGGCCAGATCACCAACGATGCGGAGAGATCGACAGCGGAGATCGGACAGCGTCAGCATTCCCGCATCCCGCGCTAGCCCTCTGGCCTACTCTGCCGCGGTGTCGCTGCCCTCTCAGCAGTCCGACGCATCCCGTCAGGGTCGCGCAGGCCGGTGAACCCGCTGCCGCAGGCGGCGACGGCTTGCCGGATCTCCGCCGTGGTCAGTGCGGCGGTCTGCCGGCGGCGGATGCCCGCTGACGTCCCGGATCGGGGCGCCCCAACTGTCGACCGGACAGCCCGCTGCCCGTCAACTGACGGCGCAGAGCACGGGAGACCGCCGGGCAGGATGGTGCTCCACTCCTCCTTGTCGGCAAGTCTACTTGGAAGTACGCCTCAAGGCTGAGTCAGCAGATCTGTTTGGCTCCACGGCGGAATGGGGCTGGCGCGACATCACTCTTCGATCGCCGGCGCACCAATCCGATACGACAACGCTGCACCG
>NZ_JAUTWS010000263.1 GCF_030657435.1 Paracraurococcus lichenis
CCGGTGCGTGTCAAACGAGTTGCCGCGCTGATCTCGTAACGGGGTCTCCTATCCTGAGCTCTGCGGGCGAGGCTGCCCGACGGCGAGTGAGGCTGCCACGGTGCTCGCGGCGGCGAAGGTTCGGTGCTCGCCAGCCTCGCCATGCTCGCTGCGCTGCGCGTGGCTGCGAGTGGCTGCGCGCCTTCCATCACCGCCGCTGCGCGCCGCGGCCGCGAGGCCGCCAGGTCGGGACGGGAGAGCAGGGTCGCCAGTCGAACCAGAGAGCGGAGGTTGGCTGGCTTCGGCGACGAGGCTGTCGCACTCGGGATTGAGGGTGACGGCGCCGACCGGGGTCCAGTTGCGGGTCGGCCCACTCCAGCGGCGCGGATTGGCCTCGCGCGCCTGCTGGTAGAGGGCATGACGGGCGGCGAGGATGGCGCCGTCCTCGCCGGCATGGCGCTGCGCCGGGGTGACGTAGCGGATTCCGCTGTGATGGAGCTCGTGGTTGTACCAGAGGACGAACGCGGCCACCCACTGCCGCGCCTCGGCGAGGTCGGCAAAGCCGCGGCTCGGGAACTCCGGGCGGTACTTGGCGGTGCGGAACAGCGCCTCGGCGTAGGCATTATCGTCGCTGACCCGGGGCCTGGAATGCGACGACGCGATGCCGAGCCAGTGCAGCATGGCCGCGACCGTGGTTGCCTTCACGCTCGGGCCGTTGTCGCCGTGCAGCACCGGGCGGGTGGCGCGGGCGTGGATGCCCTCGGCCAGCGCGGTGCGCCGGACCAAATGGGCGGCGTGCTCGGCCTGGTCGGTGTTGTGCACCTCAAAGCCGACGATCTTGCGGCTGTAGAGGTCGAGGATGAGGTACAGATAGAACCAGTGCCCCTGCACATGGGCCTTCAGGAAGGTCACATCCCAGCACCAGACCTGTCCCGGGCCGGTGGCCACATGGGTGCTGGGTGGCCCTGCGTTCCGCGGTGGGCGGGCCCGGCCGCGGCGCTGCATCTGGCCATGGTCGCGCAGCACGCGATGGAAGCTGGCTTCGCTGGCGACGTAGATGCCCTCGTCGGCCAGCGCCGGGACGATGCGGGCCGGCGGCGTGCTGGCGAAGCGCGGCTCATTGGCCAGATCCACCATCCGCGCCCGCTCGGCCTCGCTGAGGGCGTGCGCTGGCTTGGGCCGGACGGCCTCGGGCCGGCGGTCGGCCCGGACCTGGCCATCCGCGGCGCGCCAGCGCTGGAAGGTACGCAGGTCGATGCCGGCCAGGCTACAGGCCGGGGCCAGCCGGGCGCCGGCGGCGCAGGCCGTCGTGATCTCGCCCATGAGGGTCATGCGGTCTTCCCGGCAGGTCATTCGTCCTCGCCGTCGCGGAAGACCGCCTTCAGTTTTTTTGCCAGCACCAGCAAGGCAGCCGTCTCGGCCAGCGCCTTGTCCTTGCGGTGCAGTTCGCGCTCGAGCTCCTTCACCCGGCGCCGATCCTGCCGCGCCTCGACGGCGCTGGCCGCCCGCGGCTCGCCCAGGCCGGCGATGGCGTCGTGCTTCCAGGCCTCGAGCTCAGCGGGGTAGAGGCCTTGCTCGCGGCACCAGGCGCCGCGGGCGGCCTCGTCCATCGCCGCCGTGGTGATCACCGCCTCCAGCCGTGCCGCCGGCGTCCAGCGCTGATTGCTGGCCAGCTCGCCGGGTGCGGCCAGGGCCTGCGCCCGCCAGCGTTCCAGGGTGGCAACACTGACCCCCGCGTCACGCGAGACCACGTCGAGGGCCGCACTCTCCGGCGGCAACAGCCGCGCCACGATGCGATCCCTGAATGCTTTGCCGTATCGAGCCACTCTCGCTTACCCGCGCCCCCTCGTTCCGCGGTCCTAAACGCACGACAACTGCTTTGACACAGGGGG
>NZ_JAUTWS010000264.1 GCF_030657435.1 Paracraurococcus lichenis
CTGCCGATCACCTCGTGCCACGCCTCGATCGGCACCTGGCTGGTGACGATGGTGGAGCCGCGGCCGTGGCGGTCCTCGAGGATCTCGAGCATGTCCTCCCGCTCGGCCTGGGTGAGGACGGACAGGCCCCAGTCGTCCAGGATCAGCAGATCGACCCTGGCGAGGGCCTTCAGGGTGCGAGCGTGCCGGCCGTCGCCGCGGGCCAGGGCCAAGGCCTCGAACAGGCGCGGGACGCGGTGGTAGAGCACGCGCCGGCCATCGCGGCAGGCCTTGTGGCCGAGGGCGCAGGCCAGCCAGCTCTTGCCGACGCCGGTCGGGCCGGTGATCAGGACGCCTTCGTGGCGGTCGAGCCAGCTGCCGGTGGCCAGGCGCTGGAACAGCGCCCGGTCGAGGCTGCGCGGGGTGCGCAGGTCAACGTCCTCGATGCTGGCGTCGTGCCGGAGCGCGGCGAACTTCAGCCGCGTTGCCAGGCGCCGGCTCTCGCGCTCGGCCGCCTCGCGGTCGACCAGCAGGCCGAGCCGCTCCTCGAAACCGAGGGCGGTGATGTCGGGGGAGCGCCGCTGGTTCTCGAGCGCCTTGGCCATGCCGGTCAGGCCGAGCGCGATCAGTTGCTCCTGGGTGGGGTGGGCGAGCATGGGGTCCTCTCTGCCGCGGGTCAGTGGAAGTAGCCCCCGCCACGGATGTTGCCGTGGGGCGGGGGAGGCCGCCGCTCCACCTCCTCCTCCAGGAAGGCCCGCTCGAGGCCGTTCTGGAGAATGGAGCGGATCGAGGCCACCGAGCGCGCCCGGATGCTGGCGCCGCGCCCGCAGGCGGCGTCGAGCCGGGCGGCTCCATAGGTCCTGGCCAGGGCCAGGATGCCGAGGCAGGTGCGGAAGCCCTGCTCGGGATGCGGGCGCGCCGCCATCACCGCCTCGCACAGCGCCACCGTCGCGGGGCCGATCCGGGCTGCCTCCTCCAGCAGCCGGGCGGGCGTCCACTGGGCGTGCCGGCGATGCGCGCTCGGCATGTGCTCGGGCAGGGTGGTGTGGCCGCGGCGCTGCCGGGCCCGCGGGTGGCTGGCCACCCGCTCGCCGCGGTGGAAGGCCTCCACCGTGCCCTCGGCCACCCGCACGTCCAGCACCTGGCGGATCAGCCGGAACGGCACCGAGTACCAGTGGCCCTCGACCTCGACGTGGTAGTCCGGCCCGACCCGGCAGCGTTTCCAGCGGGCGAAGGCATAGGGCCGCTCCGGCAGGTCATGCAGCGCCGGCGCGTCGAGCGCGGTGAACAGCTCCGCCCGGCTGGCGCCGAAGCCGCGCATGATCCGGGCGTTCAGGTCGGCGGTCAGCGTGGTGATCGCGCCGTTCAGTTCGGCCAGGGAGAAGAACCGGGCATTGCGCAGCCGGGCCAGGATCCAGCGCTCGGCCAGCAGTACCGACTGCTCGACCTTCGCCTTGTCGCGCGGCTTGCCCGGCCGCGCCGGCAGGATGGTGGTGCCGTAGTGCTCGGCCAGTTCCAGGTAGGAGCGGTTCAGCCCGGGCTCGTACCGGTCGGCGCTGATCACCGCCGACTTCAGGTTGTCGCAGACCACGAACTTCGGCACCCCGCCGAGCGCCGCGAACAGGCTGACATGCGCCCCGATCCAGTCCGCCAGCCCCTCGCTGGCGCGGGCCTCTGCGAAGACCAGGTTGGAGGCGCCCATCGTCGCCACGAACAGCCGGGCCTGCCACACCACCCCGCTGTCCGGGTCGGTGACGCCGATCGTGTCGCCGGCGAAGTCGACGAAGACCTTCTCGCCGCCCACATGGCTCTGGCGCATGCGCGG
>NZ_JAUTWS010000265.1 GCF_030657435.1 Paracraurococcus lichenis
GCAAGTGTCAATGCTGATCGAAAATTGGTTCTTCCGCATTTCCCGTGCAGCGGGTGAGCTTCACGCGGCATGCAAGACACGGGCGCGCAGGAGCTCGAACCCTGCGCGCCCGTACATCGTGCGCTTAATCATCTTGATCCGGTTGATCTGCCCCTCCGCGGGGCTGGTGGTCCAGGGCAGCGTGAGCGCTGCTTCGACGGCGCCGATGTCCTTGCGCATCTCAGCCACAAAGCCGGCCAGCTGCGTCTGCTCCGCGGCGGCGAGAACGTCAGCGAGTGTCTCCTCGCTCCGTCGGCGCAGCAGGGCTTGGAGCCGTTTGGCAGCAGCCACCGTGATTTCCAAGCCGGGCTCCTCCTTCAACAACTGCGCGGCAAAGGCCCGGTCTGGCGGCGACAGGTTCCGCGCGTCGGCCATCAGCAGCCGGACCACACGCCGCCCCGAGGGTGGCCGCCACGGCTTGCCCTCGGCAGTAACCGGCATGCTGGAACCGGTCGGTGCCGCCCTGCGCCGTTCCGTTGCCCAGGCGCCCACAATGGCCGTCCGGCCAGGGAACCCAAGTGCCACCAGCTCCTGCCATAGCCGGGCGGCGTTGTGGCACCCCTCGCTCCAGCGGCGCTCCAGGTGGTCGCGGTAAGGATCGAGCATGCTGCCCCGCCGCGGCTTGTGCCAGGTCGGAACCGTGCCGGCCTGCAGCCAGTGTCGCAGGGTCTTGCGATCGAGGCCGAGCTGGCGAGCGATGGCACTGATCGAGGCGCCTGCCGCATGCAGACGCGCTGCCTCTTCGAGCTGCGCCTGACGGTGGGCATGTGACGCCGTGCTGCGGCGCTGGACGGCAGTCGCCGGCTCGGTTGTGGCCTCGCCCGACGTGCCGACACACGGCGGGTGGGCCATAATCTCCTTGGCAATCCTGCGAGCGGCAGCATTATGATGCTGCGCGACGGCATGGACCGCGTCACCGAGATTGCGCAGCAGATGCCAGCGGTCGGCGACCTCAGTGGCATTCGGCGCGCCCTGGCGAATGCCGTCGGCGAAGACGCCAGCACGATCTCGAGCAATGACGGCGACACTCGGATTGGCTTTCAGCCACGCCGCCAGGCTCTCGGCCTGCCGGTCAGGTAGGAGATCGACGACGCTATTGCGCTCAAGGTCGACCAGCACCGTCCCATAGCGGTGGCCACGGCGCCAGGCCCACTCGTCAACCGCCAGCACCCGAACGGGCGGCCTCGGCTGCGGTGTCGCGCCGGCACGCCGCGCCATGCGAAGCAGCGTATCACCGCTGACCGGCATGGCCAGGCGCGCCGCAAGCCGGGCGCCAACCTCGCCGCCGACCACGAGACCGAGATGGCGCTGCAGGTCGGCCAGGCGCTCGGTCCGCCGCGCGGCAGCCGGCGCGGTATCGGCGAGCCGCTCAGCAAAGGTCAACCGAGGACAGGCTGGTGCAAGACACCGGAACCGGCGCGCCCGGACACGCAGCAAGACCTGGCGCCCCTGCCAGGGCACGTCCTGAAGGAGACGGTCGTACCGGCTGTGGACATGGGAAGACAGCGTGGCGCAGCTCGGGCATGCGGCACAGGGCTCACGCGGTGCAACGACGATGGTGAGAAGGTCGGGGGACGGCAAGACCTGCTGAACCAGCAACCCTGCCGGAATGAGTGAAGGAAGGTGCTCGAACAAGAACCAGACTTTGGAGGACAAGAACGCACTCTATGTGATCACCTCATCCCGGAATGACCACCCGCTGCACGGGAAATGCGGAAGAACCAGCATTCACCCAGCAGCTACA
>NZ_JAUTWS010000266.1 GCF_030657435.1 Paracraurococcus lichenis
TCGTTCAGCTTGGCGGTGTAGATGAGAAGCTATGGGGCAGGCGGCGAGGTTGGAGCACCATCGGCGCAGGTAGTCATCCATGGAGTAGGTCCATGTCCCAGCCGAACGACCTCAGCAGGTCCCTTGTCCCGCTCGAGCAGGACAGCACGCTTGTCGCCGTGCTCGAGTTGAGCCAGTCGAGTTGGCTGGTTGCCGGGGCCGTTCCAGGCGTTGAGCGCCAGCCGTTGAAGAAGCTGGATCCGGACGAGCAAGCCTTGCTCCGACTGCTGCAGCGTTGGCAGGAGGAAGCGACCCGGGCCGGACGCAGGGTGACCCGTATCGCGGTTGCCTACGAGGCTGGCCGTGATGGCTTCTGGCTGGCACGATGGCTGCGCTCGCGCGGGATCGAGGTGCATGTCATTCATCCGACCAGCGTGGCGATCTCGCGCGAGCACAAGCGGGCGAAGACCGACCGGCTCGACACGGCGATGCTGATGCGGGTGTTCCTGGGTTGGCTGCGTGGCGAGCGGGGGCACTGCGGGATGGTCGCGGTGCCCTCAGCCGAGGAGGAGGACGCCAAGCGGCCAAGCCGTGAGCGCGAGAGCCTGGTTGGCGAACGCACCCGTATCGTCAACCGCATGAAGGGTGCCCTGGCGCGGCTCGGCATCCGCGGCTTCAAGCCCGAGTTGCGCCGGGCGCCGGAACGCCTCGAGACTTTGCGCACGCCGGAGGGTCTGCCGATCCCGCCCAACACGCTGGAGGAGTTTCGGCGCGACTTGGCGCGGTTGGGGATGGTGCGCGAGCAGATCGCGGCGATCGAGCAGGCTCGCGTGGTGCGCCTGGAGCAGGCCCCGAGAACGGGACCGCACGCCATGGTGCGCCTGCTGGCCAGCATCACCGGGGTCGGCGTCGAGACGGCGGACATGCTGGTGCAGGAAGTACTCTCGCGGAACCTGCGAGATCGCAGGGCGGTGGCGCGCTACGCCGGGCTGACGGGCTCGCCCGACGAGAGCGGGTCCAAACGGCGAGAGAAGGGGCTGGCCAAGTCCGGCAATGCCCGAGTGCGCCGCGGCCTGATCCAGCTCGCCTGGCGGTTCCTCCGGTTCCAGAAGGAGAGTGCGCTGGTGCAGTGGTATCGCGCGCGGACCGCTCAGGGTGCGCGCAAGACAACCATGATCGTCGCCCTCGCCAGAAAGCTGCTCATCGCCTTGTGGCGCATGGTCGCTACCGGCGAGGTCCCGCAAGGCGTCGTGCTGCGACCAGCCGCCTGACTGCCGCAAGTGGGGCAAACACATACAGTTTCGGCGTCCGGCCGCGCTCCCGCGGTAGGGCGTTGACAACGGTCCGAGGTGGCGGTGACCCGAGTACTCGCATGGCTTGCATGCCGAGATGAGAATGGGCCCGCCGCCCCGGAGCTTCGCCGCCGAAGCGCATGGCTGCTTCATGGTCCGGATCCCAGGCGATCCAACCGAATACAAGGTCGCGGCGCGATGTCTCGCGCCCAAGGCGGGCTCCCCTCGGTCGTTCTCCTGTTGCCTGTCAGCACGCGTTTTCGAGTGTCAAGGATGACGGCCTGTCGGGCCCCTCTCAATGCTGGCCTTCGGCCACCGCCTTCGGCGGCTGACGGCATTGACAGGGGCCCGACAGGCCGTCGTTGGCTTCTGATCGAACGACGGCAAGAACCTGCCGACGAACCGCATGGGCGGGCGACCTGCACCCGCTCATCCCGGTAGGCAGAAGGAGCAATGCCATCTGAAATCTGTTGACACCGGTAAGCCCCATACAAGCGAGTACAT
>NZ_JAUTWS010000267.1 GCF_030657435.1 Paracraurococcus lichenis
CAGGTCCTGCAGCGCGGCCGAGGTGAAGAAGTATTCCTGCCGCAGCCGCAGTTCCTGCCCCGCCGGCGTCTCGTCCGAGGGGTAGAGGACCTTGGAGATCGCCTCCTGCCGCATGCGGTCGGCCAGGGCGCCGACATGGTCACCGAAATTGAAGGCCTCGAGCTTCAGCGGATCGAGCGCCCGGGCCGACCAGAGCCGCAGCGTATTCACATGCTTGCCGCGCCAGCCGACCACCGGCGTGTCATAGGCCACGGCCTGCACCGTCTCGGCGGGGTGCCAGACATGCCGCACCTCGCTCTCGGAGACGCGCACCGCCTCCACCGAGCCACCGAAGCCGATGTCGTGCGCGATCTCCGGCCGGGCGAATTCCCAGGGGTTGCCGGAGGTCAGCCAGTCCTCGGGGTACTCGTGCTGCCAGCCCTCGCGCAGGATCTGCCGGAACAGGCCGTGCTCGTAGCGGATGCCGTAGCCGAAGGCGGGGATGGCGAGGCTCGCCAGGCTCTCCATGAAGCAGGCGGCGAGCCGGCCGAGGCCGCCATTGCCGAGCGCGGCATCGGATTCCGCCTGCCGCACCGCGTCGAAATCGACGCCGAGCGGCGCCAGCGCCTCCCGCAATGTATCCATCATGCCGAGATTGCTGACGCTGTCGCGCAGCAGCCGGCCGACGAGGAATTCCAGGCTGAGGTAGTAGACCTGCTTCTGCCCCGTCTCGTAGGCGGCGCGGGTCGCATCCAGCCAGCGGTCGATGACCCGGTCGCGCACGGCGAGTGCGGTGGCGAGGAACCAGTCGCGGTCGCGCGCGCCGCTTCGGCTCTTCCCGAGCTCGTAGGTGAGCTTGTGGACGATCGCATCGCGCAGCGCCGCCGCATCCTCGGCCGCGTCGAGGGGTTCCATCACATCCGTCACTGAATCGCGTGCCCTTCCCGGAATGCGGCGCTGCCGCCGAGCCGACGCCCTATCTGCCCGAAAACACCATCGCATTGAAGAAAAAGTGATGCTGGGCAGGTGTGCGATCTTAAGATCGAGGTGCCTGATAGTTCGCTTCAGGGCGTGCCGAGCACGTCGGATGCGCGCCGGCCACCCTGTGGCTGTCTGCCCGTGCGTGCCTGGTCGATGACGTCCCACACGGCCGTAGCGAGTTCATAGTACCCATCAGGCTTCTCGAGACGGACAGTGGGCCAGCCCAAACCCCGGAGGTCGGCTTGCGAAGCATCTTTTCCAAAGCCGGTGACGACGACCACTGGCAGGGCAGGCATCCGTTGGCGCAGAGCGCCGATAATGCGCTGACCGGCGATGTCGCCGCCCAGTTGCAAATTCACGACCGCCACTGTGAAGGGGCGTGATGATCCTATTAAGGTGGCGGCGCTGGCCTCGCTCACGGCCCGTACGGTCTCAAAGCCCTCGGCGGTGAGGAGGTCCTCAACCAGGAGGGCGAGCAAAGCCTCATCCTCCACAATCAATGCCAGTGGCCGTGCCTCGCCTGCCATACCGCTACCCCGCAAGACCGAGGCGCTTACAACCTGTTGGGTTTAGCTCCTCGAGAAACGTTTACAGATTGATAGCGGATAGAATCGAAAATCAGCGCGGCTTTTGCCTCTCTTTGCACAAAGACACAATGGTTTACTTATATTTAAGAAAGTATACTATATACATTATAAACATTATATAGAGTTTTTAAGAAAATATTCCTTAACATGATTTAGAAATTGGGCGAAATCAGCGCGACTTGCTTCCGTCGCTCCAGGATCTGACTTCCTCCCCGCCCTGAAGGA
>NZ_JAUTWS010000268.1 GCF_030657435.1 Paracraurococcus lichenis
CTTGATGGTACAGGCAGTGGTCTGGGTTACGCCGAGGCCGCGGCCGAGTTCGATGCTGAAGACGCCCTGCTTGGTCTGGGTCACGTGGTAGATCGCCCGGAACCAGGTCCGCAGCGTCACCTTGGTGGCGGCGAAGATGGCGCCGGCCATCATCGAAGTCTGCCGCCGGCAGGTACTGCACTGGAACAGCGCCTCGCGGCAGGCCTGTTCGGTACCGTACTGCCGCTCGAACTCGGCTTTGCTGAACCCCTTTTGGAACTGCACTGAGTTGCCGGCGACGGCCATCCTTTTGTAAGCGCACCGATGCTCCTGCTTTGTGCCACCTCAAAGGCAGCTGAGGAAGTCACGTAATCAGGTTCGGCTTTGATAGCGCGCCTGATCGAAGCGAAGCTGTTGCTCGCCGGCATTCGCAAGCGAGAGCATCCGTCGGCGTGGTTCAGAATCGGTCAGTTTTGGGTCACACGGGCGCACGAAGAGCCCCGGCCTGTGAGGGCCGGGTGCCGAGGCGCGATGTGCCGTGTGCAGGAGGCGGCCAGCCTCCGCCGCGTCAGGCCCGCCGGGGCTGAAGCGATCCAAGACCGAGCAGGGTGAGCCAGTGCGGATGGTCCTGGCCGGTCATCAGCTCCCGCGGGCTCTTGCCCTGTCGCTCGGCATGCCGGCTGCGCAGGAAGCGACGGTGGTTCAGGAAGAACCGCAGCAGGTCGAGGTACGAGCCGTCGAGATGGCGGCGCAAGGTGAAGTAGGTGCGCAGGCGCGAGTTGAGGTTCTCCACGAGTGAGCTGCTGCGCGGTGTGCTGGCCATGGGTCGGCGTACGGCATTCAACAGGATGTGGAACTTGCTTCCCATCCGCGCTCGCAGTTTGCTCTGAGGTGGTCCCCATTCGTCGGACAGCTTGGCGGCCTGGATAAGCTCGGTCCTGGTTTCCGTCAGGCCGCCAATTTCGTCATCGCATTGGCCCCATATGCCTCGTCCGGGGTCCTGCCGTCCAAGCCAGAATGTGGGCGTCTGGTATTGTACAACTCGACGCTTGAACGCCCACGGAACCACGGAACGGCGGCTGTTGTATCCGTGGCATCCCTGGAGCGGTCTCTCGGTCCACGTCCATGAGGTGATCGAGAGGGGGCGCGACGTCGCGTTGCGGTGCCGCCTCGGTGGGGATGCTGGCCGATGCCTTGAGGTGCCGGCTTGGATGTTCGAGCCGGCGGCCTGCATGCGTGTGCGTCTCGCGTCCCAGCCGCAGGTGGGCATTGGAACGCTGTTCGCCCTTGGGCGATTGCTGACGGAGGTTTCGGGCGACCGGCCAATGGATGCCTCGGCCATCGCTGCGGCGAGAGACTCCCCTGAGCAGAATCGGGGAGAGGTCGATGCAACGCTGCCCAGATCGCCGCCGGGAGAAGTCGGCAAGCCGAACTCCGCAAGCCGAACTGTTCGCCCTGCCCGGGGCAGCCAGCGACCCGGTCGGGGCGGTCTGGCCGGCACTGCCCGAGGGGACGCGCCAGGCCCTGACCGGTCTGCTGGCGCGCCTGCTGCTGGAGCGATCCCCGCGCGTCGGATATCAGCGGCAGCAGCAACCCGAGCTACAAAGCTAGTGGGTCACTTGCCTCGGAATGTGCCATAATGGCCTCTGCTGAATGGCGAAGCACCCGATGTCACGGCGCCAAAAGGATCCGCTGCGGCCCTTGAGCGAAGCGGAGCGGGCATCGCTCTCGCGGCTGAGCCACTCGCAGAGCGTCCCAGCAGCTCAGGTTGCGCGGGCGCGGGCCTT
>NZ_JAUTWS010000269.1 GCF_030657435.1 Paracraurococcus lichenis
CATGTCCATTGGACTTACGACACTTGGTCGCTCGGCAATGGAACAGGCCGCGCGCTGGTGGCTGAAGGGGGTGACGCCTGGTTCTTCATCGCCGCCGACTATACCTTCGGCCGTCTGCTAGCGGGCGACACAGCGCAGTTCGTGACGGCAGCGGGTGGGCGCGTGCTCGGCACCGCCTACACACCTTTCCCCGAGACCACGGACTTTTCGTCCTTTCTGCTGCGGGCACAAGCGAGCGGCGCTAAAGTCATCGGCCTTGCGAACAGCGGCACAAACACGATCAACTGCGTGAAGCAGGCGGCTGAGTTCGGCCTCACAGCGCGCGGTGCCCGGCTCGCCGCGCTGCTGATGATGATAACCGACGTACATGCCCTGGGACTTTCGACGGTCCAAGGTCTAGCGTTGACAGAGTCCTTCTACTGGGACCTCAACGATGGTACCCGTGCGTTCAGCAAGCGGTTCGCGCCACAGGCGGGCGGCCGCATGCCAAGCATGGTGCAAGCCGGCGACTACTCCGCGACCCTGCATTACCTGAAAGGTGTGCAAGCGCTAGGTGCAGAGCGGGCGAAAGCCAGTGGCCGCGCCGTGGTCGATGCGATGAAGGCACTTCCCACGGAGGACCCGCTCTTTGGCGCTGGCAGTGTCCGCGTCGACGGACGCAAGCTGAACCCCATGTATCTGTTCCAAGTGAAATCGCCGGAGGAGAGCAAATATCCTTGGGACTACTACAAACTGGTCCGAACCATCCCCGCGCATCAGGCGTTTCGCCCACTGACGGAAGGCGGCTGCAGTCTCGTCAGGACATGATGCCGGCTTGGGTCTGGTCGGACTCAGCCATGCTCAGTTGAACATAGCCCGTGCGGCGGGGAAGCATGGCGGCCACTCCGGGTCGGGTTGCACTCGGGGGCAAGAAGCCAAATCACCAAGCTTCCATTGCGACGCGGGATAACGCGGAGCTACGTCACCGCCCAGCAAGGGCAGAAGGAGGTGTGGGTTTGCCCCGTTTCAGTGCCCACCGATGGGCAGACGTGGGTGATGAGGGCCAGCCCGACCGGCGTCTGGTCCGGTCAGGCAAAGCGACTGGCGCAGCGGATCGGTGGCGCCTGGGTCTACTTTGCGCCGTTCACCGGGCTCGTGGTGTTCGACGCCATCATGCTGGCGCAGTGGAACTGGACGAGTACGGCTTGGACGCTGGTCGCGCCGCGCATACTGGAGGCCACCGCGACCTATAACCCACCCAGCATCGCTGCCGGCAGTGGCCTGACCGCGACGATTGCGGTGACCGGAGCGGCGCTCGGCGACTACGCGCGGGCGAGCTTCTCGCTGGATCTGCAGGGCATCGTGCTGACGGCTTGGGTGCCGGCCGCGAACACGGTCAGCGTGCGATTCCAGAACGGGACTGCGGCAGCAGTGGATCTGGGCAGCGGCACGATCAGAATGAGGGTGGAGAAGGCTTAGACCCCGGCTGCCGTTGCCAAGGGAGCACACGGGCCCGGCTTGTTATTGCGTAAGCCGTGGCGATCTTGAATGTCTCCCTACAAACGATGCTGACTTTCCCTGACTGCATAAGCCATCTCAATAAGAGGCGGCTTTCAGAAACATCTATAGTGGAGATACCCTGATTTCCGTTCCGACCTTTGGGTCTCCATTTTCGGAGAAGAAGGACACCACCATTGGATTTCAGGCTCTTGCATCTCATCGCTACGGTCATCGACGCGTGCGACCGCCCGCCAGGGCATGGCCCGGGCCACCCGCCAAC
>NZ_JAUTWS010000027.1 GCF_030657435.1 Paracraurococcus lichenis
GCCCTAAGCAAACCCCTTCGGGCTTGCGCTGCAATAAAGTCCTAAGCAGGCTTTCGCTTCAAAGGGTTGGGCCGCACGACGTGTGGCCCAACCCGCGAAAGTCTGCTTGGGACGGGCGACGCCCGGCCGGGGGCATGGCGCCGAGGGGCCTAATGCGCCGCCGTCCATTCCTCCCACAGCAGCACCAGCGCGGCCATGATGGCAGGGCCGAGGAAGAGGCCGAGCAGGCCCCAGGTCTCGACGCCGCCGAGGATGCCGAGCAGCACCAGCAGGAAGGGCAGGCGGGTCGCGCCGCCGATCAGCGCCGGCCGGACGGCGTGGTCGGCGACGAAGACCACCACCATGCCGAAGCCGAAGATCGCGGCCGCCGCCGTCGCCGCGCCCTGCGCCAGCAGCACCAGCGCCGCGGCGCCGAAGACCAGCGGCGCGCCGAAGGGGATCATCGCCGCCAGCGCCGTCAGCGCCCCCAGCAGGGTCGGGTGCGGCACGCCGGCCACCGCATAGGCGATGCCGAGCAGCGCGCCCTCGCCGAGGCCGACCAGCACCAGCCCGTCCACCGTGCCGTGGACCGAGGCGACCATCTGCCGCGCCACCCGCTCCCCGGACGGGCCGAAGCTCCGCCGCGCCAGGTGCAGGAGCTGCGCCGCCAGCCGGTCCCCGTCACGGAACAGGAAGAACAGGGTGAGGATGGCGAAGCCGAACAGCACGGCGCGGTGCAGCAGGTCGGCGCCGAGTTGGCGGCCGAGGCTGAGGACCTCCGGCCCGTTCAGCCGCGCCAGCAGCTCGCCCGCGCCGCCCGGATCGGCCAGGGTCTCCTGCCACCAGGCGCTCGCCTGGGCGGCGCCGAAGGGCAGGGTGGCGATCCAGGCCGGCACCGGCAGGCCGCTGCGCTCGGCCTGCTGCAACCAGGCGAGGAGCGAGCCGGCCTCCCGCCCCGCCTGGATGGCCATCAGGCCGAGCGGCAGCAGGACGAGCAGCGCGATGGCGGCGGTGAAGAGCGCCGGCCAGAGGATGTCGTGGCCATGGCGGGGCCAGCGCTGCCGCGTCCGCCGGTAGAGCGGCCAGGTGGCGATGGCGAGGATGCCGCCCCAGGCGAGGGCCGGCAGGAAGCCGTGCAGGGTCCAGAGGCCGAGCAGCGCGAGGCCGAGGCCCATGAGCAGGCGCGCGCGGCGTGGCCCGCCCTCCTGCTCCGGGCGGACATGCGGCGGTGCTGCTGGCATCATGCCTTTTCCTTCCCTGCAGGCGGGGCCTCAACGCCGCGGAAGCGCTTCCGGCCGCTGCCCGATTCGCCTGTGCCGGACTGCGATTCGGGCGAGGCCGGCGGCGGGCGCGGGCCCGTGGCGCCATCCGGCCCGCATCCGGCCCGCCCCGGGTGGCGCGGCGCAAACCCAGGAATTCCGCCGGTTTGCCGCCATTCCGACCCCTGCCGGGCCGGCCGCCGCACGCCAGACGCAACGAGACGCCTGACGTTTCCGCATCTCTCCGCTATGACGCAGTGACTCGCAGGGAGTCCCGCGCATGTCGAAGAAGTTCCTCACAGACGTCATCGTGCAGTCCACCGAGATGCCGGCGGTCACCGCCAACCGGCTGGCCGGCGACATCATCGAAGCCATCAAGGGCGAAATCATCGGCAATGGCCGCTTCACGCTGCCCGAATTCGGCTCCTTCATCGTGCGGGAGACGCCGAAGCGCACCGCCCTGAACCCGCGCACCGGCGAGAAGGTGCCGGTGAAGGCCGGCGCGACCGTCCGCTTCAAGGCGAGCCCCTCCCTGAAGGAAGCCGCCCTGGCCGGCCTGAAGAAGGCGAAGCGGAAGGCGAAGGCCTGATCCACCCGCCGGCGCCAGGCGGCGCCGGCGCGCTGCCCGGGCGCCGTGCCGCCGTCGCGCGGCACGGCCGCCCTGGTCAGAGGCGGTAGGCCTGCCGCGCCAGCAGGCGCCAGGCGCCGCCATCCTTCGTCCAGACCTGCAGCACGCCGATCCGCACCGGCGTGACCTGGCCCTTGGGATCCACGGTCTCGGCCGTGAAGAGGTGCCGCACGATCGCCTCGTCCGAGGTGACGGCGATGGTCTGGTCGCTCAGGTCGATGTGGCGGAAGGCGCTCGCCCGGCTCTCCAGATAGGCGATGAACTGCGCCTTGTTCTCGACGCGCCCGGCGGAGTGGCCATAGCTCAGCGCGTCATGCGTCAGCGCCTGGAGCTGCCCGCGATCGACCTCGATCATGGCCTTGGTCAGGGCGGTCACGGCCTGGGCGACCTGCGCCTGGTCGCCGCCCTGGGCCAGGGCGAGGCGGGGGGCGAGCATGGCGAGGCAGGTGGCCGTGGCCGCGAGCGACAGGCGGCGGCGTGACAGGGTCATGGCGTTCTCTCCCGTGCCGATGTGTCTCGGCAATGCGCAGAAGCCTAGCCGTGCCCTGCCGCTGCCGTCCATGGCGCGGGCACCGCATCACACCCTTGCCAGCCGACCCCGCGCGCGCTGATAGGGCGGTGCGGCGTCGCCAGCGGCGCCGGCGCCGACAGGGCGAGCCGCGCCCGCCGGCGGACCAAGGGGGGACAGCGCGCATGCCGGCCGGCCATATCCTCGCCCTCGACCAGGGCACCACCTCCACCCGCGCGATCCTGTTCCGCACGCCGGACCTCGTCCCGGTCGCCGTGGCGCAGCAGGAATTCGCGCAGCACTACCCGGCTTCCGGCTGGGTGGAGCATGACGCGGAGGATCTCTGGGACAGCTCCCTCGCGGTGATGCGGGAGGCGATGGCCAAGGCCGGGCTCGGCCCGCAGGACGTCGCCGGCATCGGCATCGCCAACCAGCGGGAGACGACGCTGGTCTGGGACCGCCGGACGGGGAAGGCGATCCACCGCGCCATCGTCTGGCAGGACCGCCGCACCGCCGCGGCCTGCGCCGCGCTGCGGGAGGCCGGGCATGCCGCGGCGGTGGCGCGGACGACGGGGCTGCTGATCGACCCCTATTTCTCCGCCACCAAGGTCACTTGGCTGCTGGACCATGTCCCCGGCGCGCGGGAGGCGGCGGAGCGCGGCGAACTCGCCTTCGGGACGGTGGACAGCTTCCTGCTCTGGCGGCTGACGGATGGGCGGGTGCATGCGACGGATGCGACCAATGCCGCGCGCACCATGCTCTTCGACATCCGCGCCGGGCGCTGGGACGCGGCGATGTGCGCGCTGCACCGCGTGCCGGCCTCCATGCTGCCGGAGGTGCGGGACTGCGCCACCGAGTTCGGCACGACCGGGGTGCTGGGCGGGGAGATTCCCGTGCTCGGCATCGCCGGCGACCAGCAGGCGGCGACGGTGGGCCAGGCCTGCTTCCGCCCGGGGATGCTGAAATCCACCTACGGCACCGGCTGCTTCGCGCTGCTGAACACGGGGGAGACGCCGGTCGCCTCCTCCCACCGGCTGCTCACCACCATCGCCTATCAGCTCGAGGGGCGGCGGACCTATGCGCTGGAGGGCGCGATCTTCGTCGCCGGTGCCGCCGTGCAATGGCTGCGGGACGGGCTCGGCCTCATCAGGGAGGCCGGGGAGAGCGGCAGGCTGGCGGCGCAGGCCGACCCGGCGCAGCGCTGCTACCTCGTCCCGGCCTTCGTGGGCCTCGGCGTGCCGCACTGGGATGCGGAGGCGCGCGGGGCGATCCACGGCCTCACCCGCGCCACGGGGCCGGCGGATTTCGCGCGGGCCGCGCTGGAGAGCGTGGGCTACCAGACGCGCGACCTGCTGACGGCGATGACGGCGGATCTCGCCGGGGTCGGTGGGGCAGCCGACGGCGCCGGCGCCAGCAACGTGCTGCGGGTCGATGGCGGGATGGTCGCCTCCGACTGGACCATGCAGTTCCTGGCGGACATCCTGGGCGCGCCGGTGGACCGGCCGGTGGTGCGGGAGACGACGGCGCTGGGCGCGGCCTATCTGGCCGGGCTGCGGGCCGGGCTCTGCCCGTCGCCGGAGGAATTCGCTGCGGCCTGGCGGCTGGACCGGCGCTTCACCCCGGCGATGGAGATGGCCGAGCGCGAGGCCGCCTATGCCGGCTGGCAGCGCGCGGTGCGGCGGACGCTGTCGGGCATCCTGTAGCCGCCGGGCACCGTCGCGGGCGGGGGCAAGCAAGAAGGGGCGGGCCCTCGCGGACCCGCCCCTCCTCCGTGCCGAAGGACCTGAGGGTCAGGCCTTGGCCATCTTCTTCTGCAGGTTCTCGTCCAGCTTCGCGAGGAAGGCCTGGGTGTTCAGCCAGGGCTGGTCGCGGCTGATCAGGATCGCCAGGTCCTTCGTCATGGCGCCGCTCTCGACGGTCTCGATGCAGACCTGCTCCAGCGCCTCGGCGAAGGCGGTGACGTCGGGCGTGTTGTCGAACCGGCCGCGATAGGCGAGGCCGCGGGTCCAGGCGAAGATCGAGGCGATCGGGTTGGTCGAGGTCTCGCGGCCCTTCTGGTGCTCGCGGTAGTGCCGCGTCACCGTACCATGCGCGGCTTCGGACTCGACGGTCTGGCCGTCCGGCGACAGCAGCACCGAGGTCATCAGGCCGAGGCTGCCGAAGCCCTGCGCCACGATGTCGGACTGCACGTCGCCGTCGTAGTTCTTGCAGGCCCAGACATAGCCGCCTTCCCACTTCAGGGCGCAGGCCACCATGTCGTCGATCAGCCGGTGCTCGTAGGTCAGGCCGGCCGCCTTGTACTTGCCGGCGAAGGACTCGTTGAACACCCGCTCGAAGATGTCCTTGAACTCGCCATCGTAGGCCTTGAGGATGGTGTTCTTGGTCGAGAGGTAGACCGGGTAGTTGCGCGCCAGGCCGTAGTTGAAGCAGGCGCGGGCGAAGCCCTCGATGCTCCGGCGGGTGTTGTGCATGCCGAGCAGCACGCCGCCGCCCTCGGGGAAGTTCGTCACCTCGAGGGTGACCGGCTCGCCGCCGCCGGCCGGCGTCCAGGTGAGGGTGGCCTTGCCGGCGCCCGGGATCTTGGTCTCGGCGGCGCGGTAGATGTCGCCATAGGCGTGGCGGCCGACCACGATCGGCTTCGACCAGTGCGGCACCAGGCGCGGCACATTGTTGCAGATGATCGGCTCACGGAAGATGGTGCCGTCGAGGATGTTGCGGATGGTGCCGTTCGGGCTCCGCCACATCTTCTTCAGGCCGAATTCCTCGACGCGGGCCTCGTCCGGGGTGATGGTCGCGCACTTCACGCCGACGCCATACTGCTTGGTCGCGTTGGCCGCGTCCACGGTCACCTGGTCGTCCGTCTGGTCGCGGTACTGGATGCCCAGGTCATAGTACTTCAACTCGATGTCGAGATAGGGCAGGATCAGCTTGTCCTTGATGAACCCCCAGATGATGCGGGTCATCTCGTCGCCGTCCATTTCGACGACGGGCGTCTTCACCTTGATCTTTGCCATAACTCGTCCTCGTGGTTCCCTCGCGCCGGGGCGCGGGCCGATGCTGCCGGAGGGTCGCCGGAAGGGCCGGAACATCGCACCGGGCCGTGAGACCGGCAAGGCCCGTGCCGGCAGGACGCGGTTGCGCCCGCGCTGCAGCCAGTGGTAGTGGTCCTCCAACACACAATCGCGTTATGCGTGCCTCTCTATACGCGTCTCTGGGGGAATGCGTGCCATGTCCTTGGGTCCGGGCGGACCGCGCTCCGTCGCTGCGATGCTGGTGGCCGCCGGGACGGGCGGCATGATCCTCTGGACGGTGCCGCTCCTGCTCCTCGGCACGGATGTGCCGGATGCGCCGCTCCGGCTCGCCACCCTGCTGCTTCCCTCGGTGCTGGCGACGGCGGCGCTCGCGCTGGGCTGTGGCGCCTGGCTCGGCCGGAGCGGGCGCGCCGAGCGGGCCGTGGAGGGTCCTTCGGCCGCGCAGCCCCCCGTCGCGCCGCCGCAGGAGCCGTTGCGCCCCGCCCTGGAGCGCAAGGCGCGGGAGGAGCGGCGGGTCGCGCTCCTGCTGGACGCCGCCGCGCCCGGTGCCGCGCTGTTCGACGCGGCGCGGCGGCTGGTCGCCTGGAATGCCGGCTTCGCCGCGCTGGCCGAGGTGCCGCCCGCCGCGCTGGCGCGCGGCCTGCCGCTGGCCGAGTTGATCCTGCTGCAATCGGCCGACGAGCATCGGCGGATGTCGCCGCGCTTCGTCGAGGCAGGTATCGCCGGCGCCGCGCGGCGCCGGCACCGCGATGGCGGGGCGGTGGAGGATCGCTGGCGCCCGGGCGAGGACGGGGAGATGCTGCTGACCTGCACGCCCGTGGCGGATGCGGGGTCCGGGCCGTCGACCTCCACGGAGCTTTCGAGCCTCTGCGAGGAGGAGGTCCGGACGCGCCTGCCACGGCTGCAGGCGGCGATCGCCACCGGGGATGCCGTGGCGGTGCGGGTGGAGGCGCATGCGATCCGCGGCGTCGCGGCCGGCTTCGGCCTGGGGGCGCTGGCGGAGGCGCTGGGATCGCTCGAGGCCGCGGCACGGGCCGGGGACCTCGTGGCCCTCGCCGCGGCCAGCCCCGGTCTGCCCGTGCTCGCCGAGGATGCGCTCCGGCAATTGGCGCGACTGGCGGCCTGACCGCGGGCGCGGGCGCCGCCCCCGGTCGCGACGGGCAAGTGGCCCGGGCGGACCGGCCGGGGCTCGTCAGCCGCGGCGTGGCTTGATCAGCCCCTGCTCGTGCAATGCCTCGGCGATCTGCACGGCGTTCAGCGCGGCGCCCTTGCGCAGGTTGTCGGCGACGCACCAGAAGGCGAGGCCATGCGGCACCGTCGGGTCCTGCCGCAGCCGGCTGACGAAGACCGCGTCCTCGCCGGCCGCATCCACCTGCGTGACGTAGCCGCCATCCTCGCGCTTATCGACCACCTGCACGCCCGGCGCCTCGCGCAGCGCCTCCCAGGCCTGCTCCTCGGTGATCGGGGTCTCGAACTCGACATGCACCGCCTCGGCATGGCCGATGAAGACCGGCACGCGCACGCAGGTGGCGATGACCGCGATATCGGGGTCGAGGATCTTCCGCGTCTCCGCCGCCATCTTCCATTCCTCCTTGGTCGCGCCGTCCTCGAGGAATTTGTCGATGTGCGGGATGCAGTTGAAGGCGATGGGCTTGGGGAACTGCTCCGGCGTGGTCGGGTCGTTCACGTAGATCGCGCGGGTCTGGTTGAACAGCTCGTCCATCGCCTCCTTCCCCGCGCCGGAGACGGACTGGTAGGTGCTGACCACCACCCGCTTCACCCGTGCAATGTCATGCAGCGGCTTCAGCGCCAGCACCATCTGGATGGTCGAGCAGTTCGGATTGGCGATGATGTTGCGCTTCGCGAAACCCTTGAGGTGGCGGGCATTCACCTCCGGCACCACCAGCGGCACGTCCGGCTCCATCCGGAACTGGCTGGTATTGTCGATGACGACGCAGCCCGCCGCCGCCGCCCGCGGCGCGTGCTGGGCCGAGACCGCGGCGCCGGGGGAGAAGAGGGCGATCTCGGTTCCCTTGAAGTCGAAGCGGTCGAGGCTCTGCACCTTCAGCACCGCTTTCTCACCGAAGGAGACCTCCTGCCCGGCGGACCGTCCGGAGGCGAGGGCGACGACCTCCCGCACCGGGAATTCCCGCTCCGCGAGGGTCTTCAGCATCTCCCGCCCGACTGCGCCGGTGGCGCCGACGACCGCGACCCGGTACCCCATGAGCTTCTCCCGCCTCCAATTCGGCCCCTTGCGGGGGCGTGAGGCAGTAGGGTGGGCCCGCGGCGCGTTCAAGGTGCGGTCCCCGGTTGTCCCCTGTCCTGGCGGGACAACCATTCACTTGATTGGGTATCGCCCCACCCCCATAGTGAGTGTGGCGACCACCGCCCTGATGGAGGAACACATGGCCTGGAAGAAGCCCCGCGTGACCGAAGTGTCGCTCGCCCTCGAGATCAACAGCTACGCCTGCGCCGAGATCGGCTGAGCCATTCCGGCCGGCATTGCGCCGGCCGATCGCCAGCCTCGATGCACAGGGAACCCCGCCCCGGCCTGGCCCGCGGCGGGGTTTTTCTTGTCCGGCGCTGCACGGGATTGTGATGCCAGCGGGCGGAGGCGACCAGGCACCGACCCGCACCTTCGGCGGGCTTGGCCCGCCCTGGCCCGATGCCTAGACTCCCGCCCGATGCGGCCCTCGACGGCCGCCGGAGGAGAACGCCATGGCCTGCCCGACCGCCGCCCCCGCGCGGCCTCGCTGATCCCCGGCCATGTTGCGCGCCATCGTCCTCGGGGCCGCTGCCGGTGGCGGCTTCCCGCAATGGAACTCCGCCGGTCCCGGCTGCCGCCGGGCGCTGGCCGGCGACCCCGCCGCGCCCATGCGCAGCCAGGCCTCGCTGGCCGTCACCGCCGATGGCGAGCGCTGGGTGCTGCTGAACGCCTCGCCCGACCTCCGGCAGCAGATCATCGCGACGCCCGCGCTGCACCCGCGGCCCGCGCCGGGCGAGGTCCGCCACTCCCCGATCGCCGCCGTGGTGCTGACGGGGGCGGAGGTGGACACCATCGCCGGCCTGCTGGTGATGCGGGAGCGGCACGCCTTCGCCCTCTACGGCGCCGACCGCGCGCTCGCGGTGCTGGACGCCAACCCGATCTTCCAGGCGGTGAACCCCGCCATCGTGCCGCGCCGCAGCCTGCCGCTGGACCGGCCGCTGGCGCTGGCGGATGCCGCCGGCGCGCCGCTCGGCCTGACGGTGGAGGCCTTCGCGGTGCCGGGCAAGGTGCCGCTCTTCCTCGAGGCACCGAGCGGCGAGGACCCCGGCCGCGCCGATGACGGCGACACCATCGGCCTTCGCGTCTCGGCCGGCGGCCGCGCGCTCTTCTTCATCCCCGGCTGCGCCGCCATGACGCCAACGCTGGCGGCGCGGCTGGAAGGCGCCGACTGCGTCTTCTTCGACGGCACGCTCTGGCACGACGACGAGATGATCCGCGCCGGCGCCGGGCCGAAGACCGGCGGGCGCATGGGCCATATGAGCATCGCGGATCCGGGCGGCACCATCGCGGCCTTCGCCCGCCTCGGCGTGCGGCGCCGCATCCTGATCCATATCAACAACACGAACCCCGTCCTGCTGGCAGACAGTCCGGAACACGCGGCCGCAGATGCCGCCGGCTGGGAAGTTGCCTGGGACGGGATGGAGGTCACGCCATGAACGACGACGAGCTTCTTGCGCCCGAGGAGCTGGAGCGCCGCCTGCGCGCCATCGGCGAGGAGCGCTACCATATCCACCACCCCTTCCATCACCTGCTGCATGGCGGGAAGCTGACCAGGCCGCAGGTGCAGGCCTGGGCGCTGAACCGCTACTACTACCAGGCCAGCATCCCGGCGAAGGACGCGGCGGTGCTCGGCCGGTTGCCGACGCCGGAGCTGCGGCGCGAATGGCGCCGGCGGATCGTCGATCATGACGGCGATGGCGAGAAGCCGGGCGGCGTCGAGCGCTGGCTGATCCTGACCGACGGGCTGGGCCTCGACCGCGACTACGTCACCTCCCTGCGCGGCCTGCTGCCGGGCACGCGGCACGCCGTGGATGCCTACGTGAATTTCGTGAAGACGAAGTCGGTGCTGGAAGCGGTCGCGTCGTCTCTGACAGAAATGTTCTCGCCGAACATCATCTCCCAGCGCGTCTCGGGCATGCTGCGCAACTACGACTTCGTCTCGGAACGGACGCTGGCCTATTTCACCCCGCGGCTGACCCAGGCACCGCAGGATGTCGCCTTCGCGCTGGCCTATGTGAAGCAGCACGCCCGCACGCGCGAGCAGCAGGAGCAGGTGCTGGACGCGCTCCGCTTCAAATGCGACCTGCTCTGGGCGCAGCTCGACGCGCTGCACTTCGCCTATGTCGAGCCGGGCTACATCCCGCCCGGCGCCTGGCGGCCGGAAGGCGCCGCGGTGCCGCGCGCGAGCGCCGCGACGCTCGCCTCCGCCGTCGGGGTGCCGTGAGCGTCTCCGGCGCCAGCGTGCCGCGCCTCGGCCGCGGCATGAAGCTGCGGGAGGACAAGGCGCGCGGCCAGTGGGTGGTCATGGGACCGGAGCGCATGTTCGTCCCCGACGAGATCGCGCTGGAGGTGCTCCGCCTGGTGGACGGCGCACGCAATGTGGAGGCGATGGTGGACGACCTCGCCGCCCGCTTCGCCGCGCCGCGGGACGAGATCATGGCGGATGTCATCGCCATGCTCGACGACCTCGCGGCCAAGGGAGTCGTGGTCGCATGATGGCGAAACGCTTCACCCCTTCGGCGCTGCGGTCCCCCGGCGGGCGGATGGCGTCGTGACCCCCGCCTCCCCATATGGTGCGGCATGAGCACCGCCCCCGCTGCCCCGCTCGCGCTGCTGGCCGAGCTGACGCATCGCTGCCCGCTGCGCTGCCCCTACTGCTCCAACCCCGTGAACCTCACCCGGGTCGCGGCGGAGCTGGACACCGCGACCTGGGCCCGGGTGTTCCGGGAGGCCGCCGAGCTCGGCTGCCTGCAGGTCCACCTCTCCGGCGGCGAGCCGACGGCGCGGCGCGACATCGCCGACCTGGTCCGCGCCGCGAACGAGGCCGGGCTCTACACCAACCTCATCACCTCGGGCGTCCTGACGGGCGAGGCGAAGTTCCAGGCCCTGGTCGAGGCCGGGCTCGACCATGTCCAGCTCTCGGTGCAGGACACCGAGCCGGGCTCGGCCGACCGCATCGGCGGCTATCGCGGCGGCCATGCGAGGAAGCTGGAATTCGCCCGCCTCGTGCATGACAGCGGCCTGCCGCTGACGCTGAACGCGGTGGTGCACCGGCAGAACCTGGACCGCCTGCCGGACATGATCGCGCTGGCGCTCGACCTCGGCGCCGGGCGGCTCGAGGTGGCGCATGTCCAGTACTACGGCTGGGCGCTGGCCAACCGCGACGCCCTGCTGCCGACGCGCGCGCAGCTCGAGGCCGCGACGGCGACCGTCGAGGCGGCGCGGCGCGACCTGAAGGGCCGGCTGGTCATCGACTACGTGGTGCCGGACTACTACGCCAAGCGCCCCAAGGCCTGCATGGGCGGCTGGGGGCGGCAGTTCCTGGCGGTCTCGCCGGCCGGCCGCGTGCTGCCCTGCCATGCCGCGGAGAGCCTGCCCGGCTTCGACTTCCCCAATGTCCGGGAGGTCTCGCTGCGCTGGGCCTGGGAGGAGTCGGAGGCCTTCAACCGCTTCCGCGGCACCGGCTGGATGCCGGAACCCTGCCGCGGCTGCGAGCGGGCCGAGATCGACTGGGGCGGCTGCCGCTGCCAGGCCTTCGCCCTGACCGGCGATGCCGCCGCGACCGATCCGGCCTGCGCCCTCTCGCCGCACCACGCCGTGCTCTCGGTCGCGGTGGGGGAGGCGGCCGAGGCTGGCGAGGCCTTCACATACCGCGAACCCCAGAAGGTGCCGGGCTGACCCCGGGCTTGCGGCCGCCGCGGGGCGGGCCACTATCCTGCGCACCAATCAGGGGAAGAGACCGATGTTCCTGCCGCGTTGCACTCCGCCGGGCATGCCCGGGCCGCTGACCATGGCCGGCGCCATGATGGGCGGCATGACCATGCTGGCCTGCACCGGTCCCTTCCTCGCGGGTATCGGCGTCGGTGCCGGCATCGTCGGCGCCTCGATCCTGGCGCGGAAGGCGATGGAGCGCCGCTCCGGCTGGCGGGACGAGCCCGTGGACACTCTCACGCCGGAGATGCCGGACGAGGGCGAGGCCGCGCCGGCCAATCCGCTCTGACCGCGCGCGGATGGCGGCGCTCAGCCCGCCAGCCGCTTCCGCCCGGAGATGGCCGTGCCGCTGGCATGGCCGGCGCGCAGCGCCTCCCGCGCCCAGCGGGGGGCGGTGGGCATCCAGTCCGGCAGGGCTTCTCCCGCCAGGCCGAGCCGGACGCCATGGGTATAGCAGACGCCCGAGATCGTCTCGTCATAGGCCCGGCCGCGCCGGTTCTCGAGCGCCGCGCGCAAGGGCGCGTCGTTGATCCGGCGCGGCATCGGGTCTGGCCCCGGTACTTCGGGTAGCACGCCCGTTCCGTCCATGCCTGCCTCCTGCTGCCGCATGGAGCCTCTGGCGGCGGGGCCCGCTGGTCCAATCACGGGCATCTGCTTCTTCCGCATGTGATGCGTGAGCGTGCCGTTCCGGCTTCTCTGCGTGGCATTCCGGCCGCGGCCGCCAGCGGCTAGCCTTCGCCGCGAGAGAGGGGAGGGGACGCATGGCCGGCGAGATCCGCACGGAGATCCGGGAGGCGCCCGGGACCGGGCGCGTGGCGCATGTCACCATCGCGCACGAGGCCAAGCTCAACACGCTGAACCCCGACCTGATGCGCGCCCTCGCCGCGGCCATCACGCGGCTGTCGGCGGACGAGTCGCTGCAGGCCCTGGTGCTGACCGGCGCCGGCCCGAAGGCCTTCATCGGCGGCGCCGATATCACCGTCATGGCGGGGCTCCCGGACGGCGAGGCCGCGCGCGGCTTCATCACCCTTGTCCATGGCTGCTGCCGCGCGGTGCGGGACTGCCCGGTGCCGGTGATCGCGCGCATCAATGGCTGGACCCTGGGGGCGGGGCTGGAACTCGCGGCGGCCTGCGACCTCCGCATCGCCGCCGACCATGCGCAATTCGGCATGCCGGAAGTGCGGGTCGGCATCCCCTCTGTGGTGGAGGCGGCGCTGCTGCCCGGCCTCATCGGCTGGGGCCGCACGCGTCGCCTGCTGCTGCTCGGCGAGACGATCGGTGCCGCCGAGGCGGCGGCCTGGGGTCTGGTGGAGGCGGTGGTGCCGGCGGCGGCGCTCGACGCGAAGCTCGGCGAATGGCTCGGGCTGCTGGGACGGGCGGGCAATCGCGCGCTGCGCCTGCAGAAGCGGCTGATCCGCCGGTGGGAGGACCTGCCCCTGTCCGAGGCGATCGCCGCCGGCATCCCCGCCTTCGCGGCGGCCTGGGACACCGAGGAGCCGCGCCGCATGCTGGGCGCCTTCGCCAGCCGGAGGCGCTGACCGCGCCCTTATGATCGGAGGCCCCGGTCCGCCGCCGCGAATCGTGCCGGATCGGCCAGCACCCGCGGCACCTTGTGCTGCCCGCCGAGCTTGCCCTGCGCCCGCATCCAGGCCGCGAAGGCACCGGGCGGCAGTAGCACCACCTCCGGCGCATCCATCTGCCCGCCGCGGCGGTGCACGGCATAGTCGTCGTTCGCCGCCGTCAGCGCCGCGTCGAGCGCCGCCGCGAGCCGCGGCGCCAGCGCCGGATCGGCGGCCGCGGCCGGCTCGACCAGCCAGCGATGATGCCCGCGCACCGCGCCGAAGACCGGTCCCACCGTGTATTCCGCGATGCCGATGCCCAGCATCCCCGCCGCCGTCAGCAGCGCCCGCTCGATCTCCTCGCCGCTCAGATGCTCGCCGAAGGCCGAGAGGCTGTAGGAAGTCCGCCCCGTTACCAGCAGCCGCGGCGGCGCGCGATCGACGAAGCGCACCGTATCGCCTAGCACGTAGCTCCAGAGCCCCGCGCAACTCGTCACGATGACCGCATAGTCGACGCCGGTCTCGATCGTCGCCGCCCAGTGCCGGGTCGGCTTCGGCGCGTCCAGCTCCGCCAGCGGCACGAATTCCCAGAACACGCCGCGGTCGACGGCGAGCCGCAGCCCCTCGCCCTCGCCACGGTCGGCGATGGCGCAGAAACCCTCGCTCGCCGGATAGACCTCCCGCGTCGCGCAGCCCGGCGGCAGGAAGGGCGCGATGCGCTCGCGGTAGGGCGCCCAGGCGACGCCGCCATGGACCAGCAGCTCGAGCCCCGGCAGCGGCGGCATGCCCTGCCGCGCCGCCAGCTTCTCCAGCAGCATCAGCACCCAGCTCGGCGTGCCCGACAGCATGCGCACCGCCGCGGCCGGCGTCCGCGCCGCCAGCAGGTCGAGCTTGCGCTCCCAGTCGGCGACCAGCGCGAGGTCGCGCGGCGGCCAGCTCCAAGCCGCGAGGAAGCGCGGCACTTCCGCCGCCGCGATGCCGGAGAGGTCGCCCTGCCGCACGCCCGACGCCACCCGCTCCAGCGCCGTCGAGCCGCCCAGCATGAAGGACAAGCCGCCAAAGATACGGCTGCGCGGCACGTGGCGCAGATGCCAGGCCAGCACGTCCAGCGCCGCGCCGCGATTCGCCCGCACCATCGGCATCGTCACCGGGATATATTTGGTGGTGCCGGAGGTCGTGCCGGAGGACAGCGCGAAATAGGGCACCCGCCCGGGCCAGGTGACGTCCTGCAGCACGGGATAGCGAGGCTGCCACCAGTCGCGCCAGAAATCCTCGTAGCGGCGCAGCGGCACGCGCGACTGGTAGTCCGCGACGTCGCGGATGGCGGCGAAGCCATGCGCCTGGCCGAAGCGCGTCCGCGCCGCGCGGCGCAGCAGGCGCCTGAGAAGCGCGCGCTGGGTCTCGGCGGGGTCCAGGCGTTCCAATCGACGCAGCCGCGCGCCTGCCATGGCGCGCAATACCGGCGTGGCGTCAACCGGGGCTCCGCCCATCGGCGGCATGCCGCCGATCCCGCGAAGGGGGCGGAGCCCCCCTTCGAGACCCCCCATTCCATTCAAGGCCGCAGCACCGTCACGCGCGGGAACTCGGCTACCACCGTCTCGGGCCGCAGCGGCATGCGGATGCCGCGCCGCTCGCGCCAGAGCGGCACCTGGTCGGCGAAGGCCGCGCTGCCCAGCCAGCCATCCTGGCCGCCGAACAAGGTGAACCAGTTGGCGTCCGGGTCGGCCATGTCAGAGACCTGCCGCGCCATGGAGCCGAAGCTGACCTCGTGCGGGCCGCTGACCAGCCCGTGGCCGGACTTCATGGGCGTCTCGCGCGAGCCGCCGACCGGGAAGGTGTCCAGCACGAAGAGCCGCCCCAGCACCGGCAGGTTCACCAGCCAATGCGCCGCGCGCAGCCGGTGCACCTCGCCCCAGGTGCCGTAGCGCGAGGCAAGGGGCGTGGCCTCGGCGACCGCGGCGCGCAGCACCGCCTCCCGCCGCGGCGGGGGCAGCGCGTCCAGGTCGCGCAGCAGGAAGGTGGTGAGGAAATTCCAGCCCGTCTCTGGCCCGCGCCCGCCACCCTCCGGCTGCAGCGCCGGCACCAGCCGCGCCAGGATCACTTCGAAGACCAGCGCCGCGCGGCTCTCCGCGGCATAGTCGCCGTCCCAGCCGCGCAGCGGCGCCAGCAGCGCCGGCTCCGGCGCGCCGCCCGGCATGGCCTCCAGCCGCGCCAGCAGCCCGGCCGCAAGCGCCGCCGCCTTGGGCGCGACCGTGTCCGTCTGCATCGCCGCGAGGTCCGCCGGCGTCAGCTTCGGCTTCGCCAGCGCGAGCGCCCGCAGCCGCGCCACCCGGTCCCCGTCCGAGAAGAAATAGCCGATCGGCGGCGGTTCCTTCGCCCAGAGCGCCGGGTTCTCGTTGGCCGAGGCGAGCACGCCCTCCGGCGGATTCTCCAGCCGCGGCAGATCGCGCGCATCCCATGGCTGCCGCCAGGGCCGGGTCGCCGCCGGGTCGGTCGCGTCCAGCACCGGATCGGCCTGCGGGAAGCCGGCGCGGGAGGGCAGCAGCGCAGCGGTGACGCGCCCGATCGACCCGTCCCGCGCCGCCCACAGCATGTTCTGCGGCGAGACGGCAAACCCGGAGAAGCTGTCGCGGAACTCGGCGCCGCTGCGGGCGCGGGCGGCCTTCAGCAGGGCGGTGATCTCGTCCGCCGGCTCGTGCCCCGCCCAGCGCAGGGCGATCCTCTCGCCCGGCCGGCCGGGCACCACCGCGGCATCGCTGATGACCGGCCCCTGCGGCGAGACGCGCACGCGTCGGCGCGCCGCGAACCACAGCCGCTGGCGGATGGTGACCTCGGAGTCGGACAGGGCCTCGGCCGGCAGCGCCGTGACGTCGAAGAGGTCGGAGGAGGCCGCCCGCAGGTTGGTCCCGCCCCAGGCGACATCCGGGTTCCGCCCGAGGCCGATGATCGGCAGCCCCGGCACCATGAGCCCGACCAGGTGGAAGGAGGGCGAGCGCATGCCGACCAGCATCCAGAGGTTCGGCAGCGACAGGCCGAGATGCGGGTCGGAGGCCAGCATCGCCGCGCCCGAGGCGCTGCGCGACGGCGCGATGGCGACCGCATTGCTGCCCGAGCGCGAGAGGCCCTGCAGCAGCGCGCCGAGCGCCGCCTGCTCCAGGTTGGCCGGCACCGTCGTGCCAGCGCCGGCCTCCAGCATCCGCTGCCAGCGGCGGGCGAAGCCGGGCGTGCCGCGCTCCGCGAGCAGGGAGAAATAGCCGAGCCAGTTGATGTCGGTGCCGGCCAGCCGGCCGATCGCCAGGATGTCGGCCGTGGTGAAGGGCTCCCGCCCCAGCCCGAGCAGCCCGTATTCCGGTGGCCGCGGCCCCCGCAGCACGGCGTGGTTCAGGCCGGCGACGAAGCGCTCGACGAAGGCGCGCGTCTCCGCCGGCCAGGCCGCCTCGATGGCCGGCGCCGCCCGGCCGAAATCGAGGATGCGCAGCGCATGGTCGATATCGGCCGCGAGCGGCCCCGCGATCTCCGCGAGGCGCCCGCGGGCCACCATGCGCAGCAGCGCGATCTGCGCCCCGCGCAGGTGCCCGTGCACCAGGCCAAGGGAGAAGGCGAGGTCGGCATCGCTCTCCGCCTCGATCCAGGGGACGAGGTGGTCGTTCCAGCGGATTGTCACCGGCCGGTCCAGCGCCAGCCCGTCGCGCGGCAGCGCCGCCAGGCGTCGGTCGATGCCGACCTGCCGCGGCAGCAGCGCGGCGCAGCCCGGCAGCATGGCCAGCATCGCCAGCAGCAGCGCCGCCCGCTGCCGCATCCGGTTCCCGTGCTTCACCTGTCCATCCCCGGCCCGACCCCCGCCATACCGGCTACAGCGAGGCAGCGCCGCCGCGTTTCCGTGACAGGCCGCTCGCGATCCCGACGGCCCGGCCGGCGGCCCGCGCCGGCGCCGGCACCGCGCGGCACCCGGTCATGCGCGATGCTGCGAGAGGACGGGGCTCACTCCAGCCCGGCGACGGCCTTCAAGGCGGCGACCAGGGGGGCGATCTCTATCGGCTTGGTCAGCAGCCGTATCGGCGCCCGGCCGAAATGCAGCGCCTCCGTCCCGTCGGGCGGGGGGAAGCCGGTCATGACCACCACCGGCAGGTCGGGGCGCTCCGCCCGCAGCCGGGCGATGAGCTCGCGTCCGTCCAGCCTGGGCATGCGGAGATCGGTCAGCAGCAGGTCGAAGGCGGCGCCGGCGGCGGCCAATTCCAGCGCCGCCTGGCCGTCGGCGGCGGTGAGCACCGAGAATCCTGCCTCCTCCAGGCCCTCCGCCAGGACCTCCGCGGCCAGCCACTCGTCCTCCGCCATCAAGACCCGCAAGGGCAGGGTCATGCCGCCTGTCCCGCCGCGGCGGGCTGCTCCCCGGCCAGGGGCAGCACCAGCCGGAAGACCGCGCCGGCCTCCGGCCGGCCCTCGGCCCAGTTCGCCCAGGACAGGCGGCCGCCCATGCCGCGCGCGATGCCGACGGCGAGCGGCAGGCCGAGGCCGGTGCCCTGGCCGGGATCCTTGGTCGTCACGAAGGGCTCCAGCATGCGCGGCGCGATCGCCGCCGGCACGCCGCCGCCGGTGTCGCGCACCGCAATCGTCACGCTGCCCGGCGTGGCGCCGGCGGCGATGGAGACGGTGATGCGCGCCGGCGCCGACGACTCCCGCCGCCGCCGCTGCAGCACGGCATCGCGTGCATTCTCCAGCAGGTGCAGCACCGCCTGCTCGAGCTGCGCCGGGCGGCCGCGCACCGGCGCCGCCGGATGCGGCTCCAGCGTCACCTCGATCCGGTCCAGCGCCCAGGCGCGCTGCGCGACCTCGACCGCGGCGGAGACGGCGGCGCCCGCGTCGAAGGGCTCGGCATCCGGGGCGGCGTCGCGGGCCAGGTCGCGCATGCGCTCGAGCAGGGTGCCAAGGCGCCGGGTCTGGTCCAGGATCACCTCCATCGCCCGGCGCGTCCGCGCCAGGCCGGGCTCGAGTGAGGCCCGGCTGCGGTCGGCCCAGAGCGAGATGATGTTCACCGGCTGGCTCATCTCGTGCGCGACGCCGGCGCACATGGCGCCGATGGTGGCGCGGCGGGCGGTCTCGACCAGGTCGGTCTGCAGCCGGCGAAGCTCCGTAACGTCGCGCAGGCTGCCGAGCAGCCGCGCGGTGCCGTCCGCCTCCGGCGGCAGCGGGACCAGCACCGTGTGCCAGTGGCGCTGCCCCTCCGGCCCGGCCGAGGTGCTCTCCCAGTCGCGCGGGCTCCCGGTCTCGCGGCAGGCGGCGAATTCGCCGGTCAGTTCGGCCGCGGCCTCCGGCGAGAGGAGCTGCTCCGGGCCGGCTCCCTCGATCCGGCCGCGCTCGACGGCGAACATGCGGCAGAAGGCGGGGTTCACCGTCTCGAAGACGAAGCCGTGCCCGGTCGCCCGCACGACGAAGAGGGCGTCGCCGAGATGCTCGAAGAAGCCGGCGAGCCGCGCCTCGCTGCTGCGGGCGCGCTGCTCCGCCTCGCGCCGCTCGGCCACCTCGCGCGTCAGGCGGTGATTGGCCTCGGCCAGGGTGGCGGCGGAGGGAATGGCGAGCACCCGCGGCAGCAGCGGCCAGAGGGCGACGGCGGTGACGACCGAGACGGCGGCGGTCGCGGCCTTGACCGCGCCCTGCAGCCCGTAATCGGGATACCAGAGTGTCCAGATGCCGAGGAAATGGGTGGCGCCGCAGGCCAGGATGAACACCGCGAAAAGCTCGATCGCCCAGGGGAAGACCAGGTCCTTGCGACGGACGGCAATGATCGTCAGCACGAGCGGAATGGACCAATAGGCAAGGCCGGTCAGCGCGTCCGAGACGACGTGCAGCCAGAGCAGTTCCGGGCGCCAGAGCAGGCAGACGCCATGCGGGACCAGGGCCTCGGTATCGAACAGCGCGGCGAGACTGGGCATCGGGGTGCGGCCACTCGATCAGCAGGAACGGGCCCGGTCCGCCATTTCAAGCCCGGGAGCCGAGTAATGGCGCAAGGAGCACGCCCTTGCGAGGCATGCGCACCCGAGCCCACAAAACTGTGAAGGGGCTGATATATAATAAGGAATGTATTTCAGCGAACATTCATCTCCCTCGAATGGCTCTCGTAAGGGCGAGCACAGGAAGGAGGCCGGTAGCGACGATCAGCAGCGCGGCCGTGCTCGCCTCGGCCAGCCTCTCATCCGCGGCGAGCCCATGGACCCTGACCGCCAACGTATCGAAATCAAAGGGCCGTACGATCAGCGTCGCCGGCAGTTCCTTCATCGTGTCCACGAAGACCAGCAGGAAGGCGGTGAGGAGGCTGCCCCTGGCGAGCGGCAATTCGACCCGCCAGACCGCCCCGGCCGGCGAGGCGCCGAGCACCCGCGCGGCGTGGCGGAGCGAGGGCTTCACCCGGGCCAATCCCGACTCGACCGCGGAGAGGGCGACCGCGAGGAAGCGGACGAGATAGGCGAAGACCAGCGCGAGCATGCCGCCCGAGAGCAGCAGGCCGGTCGACAGCCCGAACCGCGCCCGCATCCAAGCATCGAGCGCATTGTCGAAGAGGCCGAGCGGCACGAGGGTGCCGACCGCGATGACCGAGCCTGGGATGGCATAGCCGAGGCCGGCCACCCGCAGCGCCAGCCGCGGCGCCGGCCGCGGGTCGAGCCGCGCCGCCCAGGCGAGGAAGGCGGCCAGCAGCACCGCCGCGCTCGCCGCGGTCCCGGCCAGCACCACGCTGTTGCGGGCGAAGGGCAGGAAGCGCGCCGGCTCCAGCGGATCCCCGACCTGGACCATCAGCATCAGCAGCGTCCCCGCCGGCACGAGGAAGCCGAGGACGACCGGCATGGCGCAGAGCAGGAAGGCCGCCGGCGCCTTCCAGCCATGCAGCGGCACCGGGTTGAGCGGCGGCTGCCGCGTCGTGGTGGCGTGGAAGCGCCGTCCGCCGCGCGAGAGGTGCTCGAGCGCCAGCAGCGCCGCGACCAGCCCCATCAAGCAGGCGGCAAGCTGGCTGGCGGCGCCGCGGTCGCCGAGGCCGAACCAGGCCTCGTAGATGCCGGTCGTGAAGGTGCGGACGGCGAAATGCTGCACCGTGCCGAAATCCGCGAGCGTCTCCATCAGGGCCAGCGCGACGCCGCCGACGATGGCCGGCCGCGCCATGGGCAGGGCGAGGCGGAGGAAGCAGGCGCCGAGCGAATGGCCGAGGGTGCGGGAGGCCTCGAGCAGGCAGACGCTCTGCTGCTGGAAGGCGTTGCGGCAGAGCAGGTAGACATAGGGGTAGAGCACCATCGCCAGCATGACGGCGGCGCCGGGCAGGCTGCGGATCTCGGGGAACCAGTACTGGTTCCAGCGCAGGCCGGTGACGGCGCGGAAGCCGGTCTGCACCGGCCCGGCGACATCCAGCAGCCAGGTATAGGCATAGCCGCAGACATAGGCCGGCATGGCCATGGGCAGCAGCAGCGCCACCTCCAGCAGGCCGCGGCCGGGGAAGCGGCAGGCCGAGACCAGCCAGGCCGAGACCGCGCCGGCGGTCGCCGTCATCAGCCCGACCAGCAGGAAGAGCGCGACGGAGTTCGCCAGCATCTCCGGCAGGGTGGTGGTGGCGATGTGGTGCCAGACCGCGCCCGCCGGCACCGCCGCCGAGACCAGCACCGCCAGCAGCGGGGCGGCGATGAGGCCGGCGAGTGGCAGCGAGAGCAGGCTCCAGCCGCCCCGCCGGCGGCGCGGCCGGGGCGCTGCCTCCGGCAGGGCGAGGCCGGAGGTGGAAGGGGCGGCGGTCACGTGGCCAGGATCATGGCAGCTGGGGTCATTTGCGATTCATTCGCAATGACCCTAGCATGCCGCCTCGCCGCCGTGGAACCCGCGACGACGCGCGCCCAGCGCCGCTATTCGGCCGCCTTCTTCGCCTCCCACTCGGCGACGGTCATGCGCGGCACCTCGAAGCGGTCGGTGGTGCGGGCATACCAGCCGCGGCCATGCATGCGCCCGACCAGCCCGAGCTTCGGCGTGTCCACGTAGCACTTCACCGGGTCGAGGACGCAGTCGTCCTGGATGTGCACCGCGACGACGCGGCCGAGGACGATGGTGTGCCGGCCCGCCGGGACGAGCTGGAAGGTGACGCATTCGAGGGCCACCGGGCTCTCGGCGATGCGCGGCGGCTTCACCTTGGCCGAGGGCAGCTTCGTCAGCCCGGCCTCGGCCAGCTCGTCGACGCCCGGCGGGAAGTCGATGGCCGTCGCATTCATGCCGTGGATGGCGCTCTCCGGCACCAGGTTCACCACGAACTCGCCGGTCCTACGGATATTCTCGGCCGTGTCCTTCAGCGCGCCCTCCGGCCGCGGGCCGCAGCCGATGCCGACCACGACAGGGTTGTCGGAGAAGGCGTTGAAGAAGGAATAGGGCGCGGCATTCACCACCCCTGCTTCGTCCTGGCTGACCACCCAGGCGATCGGCCGCGGCACCACGGAGGAGACCACCAGCTTGTAGCAGTCCTGCGGGGCGAGCTTCTCGAAGTCGAACAGCATTCCGGGAATTCCTGATGCATGCGTGCGGCGACGGTGGCGTGGCGGCGCCGGGCTGTCGAGGGGCGTTTATGTCAGGGTAATCTAATAGGCGCATCCTACGGTCGAGGAGGGTCCCCGCACGATGCGCCTGTTCCGCAACCTGTCCGTCGGCCGCAAGCTGGCGGCGAGTGCCGCCCTCGCCATCCTGCTGCTCGCCGGCCTCGTCCTGGTGGTGGAGAGGGAACTCGCCGCCTCGCGGGAGCAATTGCTGGCCGAGCGCAAGGCGGTCGCGGCCCAGACCGCGGCGCAGGGCGCCGCCAGGGCCGTCATGCGCGCCGATGTCGCCTTGCGGGACATCGTGCTGTCGCAGGCCACCGAGGGCGTGGACCAAATGACCAAGGGCATGGAGGCCGAGCTCGCCCGTGCCCGCGACCAGCTCCAGGCGGCAGCCGAGTCGGCGGCCGATCCGGCGGTGACGGAGCGGCTCGACCTCGCCCGCCAGGCGCTCGGCGCCTATGCCGCTTCGGCGGTCGACCAGGCCCGGCTGCGGCGGGAGCTCATCACCCAGCGCGACGGCGCGCTCTTCGCCCGTGTCGGCGAATACGACCAGGCCTTCGAGGCGACGGCGAGCATGGTCGACCTCGACGTCCCGGCCGAGCAGCGCGACGAGGCGCGGCAGCGGCTGATGACCTTCCACACCGCGCTGAACGATGTCCGCTTCTCCAGCCAGCGCTACCTCGCGACCGCGGAGGAGACGCAGTCCCGGCGGGTCCGCCGCGCGGCGGCGCAATTGCGGGTGCATGCCCGCGCCCTGTCGGGCGTCGCGGCGAACGGGCCCGGCGCGGCCGACCTGCAGCGGATCACGGGCATCGCGGATGCCATCACCCAGTCGGCGCTGGAGGTGGTGCGGCTGGCCGAGGACATGCAGAAGGCGCGGACCGAGCAGAGCACCCCGGCGCGCGAGCGGCTGGAGGCCGCCCTGGCGGAGGCAAATGCCCGCCTCGGCACCCTGGCGGCGGCGCGGGTCACCGCCAGCGCCGCGGCCGCGTCGAAGGTCGAGGCCGCGACCCTCTGGCTCGGGCTCGGCGTGGTCCTCATCCTCATCGCCTCGGGCTGGCTGATGGCCCGGAGCATCGGCGCGCCGCTGCAGCGCCTGGCGACGACCATCCGGACCATCGCCGGCGGCGATGCCTCCGTCGCCGTGCCCGACCGCGGCCGGCGGGACGAGATCGGCGCCATCGCGGCGGCGCTGGAGGACCTGCGCGGCACGGTGCAGCGCGCCTTCGCCCAGCAGCAGATGCTGGAGCAGATGCCGACCGGCATCATGACCGTCGACCCGCGGGACGGGTTCCGCGTGACCTACATGAACCCGGCCAGCCGCGATCTCCTGCAGCGGCTGGAACACGTGCTGCCGGTGCAGGCCGATGCCGTGCTCGGCCAGGGCATCGAACTCCTGCGCGCCGATGCGGTGCAGGGAAACGCCATCCCGGAGGATCCGGACCGGCTGCCGCAGCATGCCCGGTTCCACTTGGGGGAGGAGGTCATCGACGAGTCGATCAGTGCCATCCGCGACGCCGAGGGGCGCTACGTCGCCGCCATGCTGGTCTGGACTGTGGCGACCGCCCAGGCGCGGCTGGCCGACAGCTTCGAGGCCGAGATGGGCGGCGTGGTGGAGGCGGTCGCCGCCGCGGCCGGCCAGGTGCATGCGGCGGCCGAGGCCCTGTCCGGCGCCGCCGCGACCGGCGGGCGGGAGGCGGAGGCGGTGGCTGCCGTCAGCGGCCGGGCCGGTGCCGATGTCCAGGCCGTGGCGGCGGGCGCCGAGGAACTGGCGGCGAGCGTCGCCGAGATCACCCGGCAGGTGGCGGACGGCGCCGCCGTCGCCCGCTCCGCGGCCGAGGAGGCGCGGGCGACCGACGGGACGGTGCAGGGCCTGGCGGAGGCCGCGCAGCGGATCGGCGACGTGGTGCGGCTGATCGGCGACATCGCGGGGCAGACCAACCTGCTGGCGCTGAACGCGACAATCGAGGCGGCGCGGGCCGGCGAGGCGGGCAAGGGCTTCGCCGTGGTGGCCTCCGATGTGAAGACCCTGGCCAGCCAGACCGCCAAGGCCACCGAGGAGATCGCCGCGCAGATCGGTGCCATCCAAACGGCGACCGGGGAGGCGGTGACGGCGCTGCGCAGCATCGGCTCCACCATCGAGAAGATGAACGAGGTGACCGGTGCCATCGCCGCAGCGGTGGAGGAGCAGGGCAGCGCGACCCGCGAGATCGCCCGCAGCGCCGCCCAGGTCGCCGAGGGCACGACGGCGGTGAACCAGCGCATCGGCGACGTGCGCCGCGCGGCGCAGGAGACGGGCGAGGCCTCGGCTTCGCTGCTCAGGGCGGCGAACGACCTGACCGGCCATGCCGGCACGCTGCGCAGCCGGTCCGGGGAGTTCCTGGCGACGGTGCGGCGGGGATAGGCGACCCCGCCGGCCCTGGCCTAGGGTTCCCCCCGACACGCAAGAGGGGGAACGGCCATGGCCTTACCGGAGAAGCAGGTCCCGGCAGTGCATCATCGCCGGATCGGCGACATCCTCGTGACCACGGTCAGTGACGGCTATCTCGACGGCTCCATGGCCGTCATCCAGAACATCGAGCCGGAGGCCGCGGCGCAGATGCTGCGCGACGCCTTCCGGCCGGTGCCGCGGCGGACGGCGGTGAACTGCTTCCTGATCCGCAGCGGCGGCCGCACCGCGCTCGTCGATACCGGCTGCGGCGGCGCCATGGCGGCGACCGGGGGCAAGCTGTTCGAGAACCTGGCGGCGACTGGCGTCGACCCGGCCGCGATCGACACGGTGCTGCTGACCCACATGCATCCGGACCATTCCAACGGCCTCTCGGACGCGGCGGGCAAGGCGCTCTTTCCGAATGCCGAGCTGGTCATGCACGCGGCGGAGCACGCCTTCTGGCATGACGACGCCGCGATGGCGAAGGCGGACGACTCGAGTCGCGAGCGCAATTTCATGGCCTGCCGCGCCCAGGCCGCGCCCTACCGCGCCCGGCTCCGGCTGCATGAGGGCGGCGAGGTCTTCCCCGGCGTCACGGCCATGCCCTTCCCGGGCCATACGCCGGGGCACAGCGGCTACATGGTCGTCTCCGGCCAGGACAGCCTGCTGATCTGGGGCGACATCATCCATGTGCCGGAGATCCAGATCCCGCGCCCCGAGGTGACGATGGCCTTCGACATCGACCCGGGCCAGGCGCAGGCGACGCGCCGGCGCGTCTTCGACATGGTGGCGACCGACGGCCAGGCGGTGGCCGGGATGCACATGCACTTCCCGGGCTTCCTGCACCTCGTCCGCCGCGGCGAGGGCTATGCCATGATCAACGACGGCTGGTACCCCGCGATGTAGCGCGCGGGCCGGCCCCCTCTCGCCCTGCCGGGCCTGCCGTGGCAGGCTCCGCCCCGTCCAACGAGGAGGAGACGGGGCATGCTGCCACCCGGCAGGGCGAAGCCGAAACCGACGCCCGAGACGAAGCATTTCTGGGAGGGCTGCAAGGCGGGCAAGCTGCTGCTGCAGCGCTGCGGCGATACCGGCCGCGCCTATTTCCCGCCGCGCCCCTTCAGCCCCTATACCGGCACGCGCAACGTCGAGGTCTTCGAGGCCTCCGGCCGCGCGACGCTGCACAGCTACGTCATCCACCACCGGCCGGTGCCCGGCTTCACGCCGCCCTATGCCATCGCGGTAGTCGAGCTCGAGGAAGGCCCGCGCATGATGACCAACATCGTGGACTGCGAGCAGACGCCGGAGGCGCTCCAGCTCGACATGCGGCTCGAGGTCGCCTTCACCCCGATGGACGAGGAGATCACCCTGCCGCTCTTCCGTCCCGCGCAGGGAGGCAAGTGATGCTCGGACGCGGAGAGATCGCCATCGTCGGCGCCGCCGAATCCACCCGGATCGGCGCGGTGCCCGAGATGTCCCAGATCATGCTGCATGCCGATGCGGCGCTGAACGCCATGGCCGATGCCGGCCTCAAGCCCGGCGACATCGACGGCGTGGCCTGCGTCGGCCCGATGATGCCGCAGCAGATCGCGCATTACCTCGGCATCACCCCCAGATGGGTGGACGGCACCGGCGTCGGCGGCTGTTCCTTCATGCTGCATGTCCGCCATGCCGCGGCGGCCATCCATGCCGGCTATGCCGATACCATCCTCATCACGCATGGCGAGAGCGGCAAGTCGCGCATCAATGCCACGCCGCGCCCGGCCGAGCCCGAGGGGCTGAACGGGCAGTTCGAGATGCCCTACGGTCCCTTCGGACCGCCGACGCTCTTCCCCATCCCCGTGCTGCGCTACATGAAGACCTACGGCGTGACGCATGAGGACCTGGCGACGGTCGCCGTGGTGCAGCGGGAATGGGCGGGCAGGAACCCGCGCGCCATGTTCCGCGACCCGATCACGGTGGACGACGTCCTCAACAGCCGGATGATCGCCTATCCCTTCCGCATCCTGCAGTGCTGCCTAGTGACGGATGGCGGCGGCGCGCTGATCCTGACGAGGTCCGACCGGGCGAAGGATTTTCCGACCAAGCCGGTCTACATCCTCGGCACCGGCGAATCGGTCGAGACCAACATGGTCTCCCAGATGGAGGATTTCACCAGTTCGCGCGCCTTCCGCGTGGCGGGACCGACGGCGATCGCGGCGGCGGGGATCGACCGCAAGGATGTCGATCACATGATGATCTACGACGCCTTCGCGCACCTGCCGCTCTATGGGCTGGAGGATCTCGGCTTCTGCAAGCCGGGCGAGGCGGCGGCCTTCATCCGCGAGGGCAATACCCGCCCGGGCGGCAAGCTGCCGCTCAACACCAATGGCGGCGGCCTCTCCTACACCCATACCGGCATGTACGGCATGTTCGCCCTGCAGGAGAGCGTGCGGCAGATGCGCGGCACGGCGCCGGCGCAGGTGCCGGGCGCCAAGGTCAGCGTCTGCCATGGCGTCGGCGGCATGTTCAGCGCCTCCGGCACCATCGTCTTCTCGAACGAGCGGCCCTGAGCCATCGTCCCTGGCCTGGCCCACACGGCGTGTGGGCCAGCGCCTGGATGGATCGGTGTGCGGGTGCAAAGCCTGGGAGGTTCGCCGGAGGCGGATCGCAACCGGGGCCGCATCGGCCTCGTGGAGATCGGCGCATCGTCCGGGTCTCGCCGGCGCAGGCATGCTGCTGTCAGCGCCAAATCCACAAATTGTGTCGGGAAGCCGGGACGATGGTGGGCGCGACAGGGATTGAACCTGTGACCCCTACCGTGTCAACGTAGAATTCAGCAACGAAAATACGTAAAGAAATCAGGGATTTGCGTCGCAACAGATGCTATTCTGCCCGTCTCTTGCCCACCGAATTTCTAGAACAAAAAACGAACGAAACCCTCATCGATGTACAAAATGTCGGAGCTTTCTACCCTGGAATAGCTTAGCTGGAGGTAGGGCTATGCAGTCCGGTTTGTCGCCTGCTTGATGTTCTATTGTCCGACCCGACCCGTGCCGAGTAAGTACTGGTAGTGTTGCTAATCTGCCCGGCGCAGCGCGGTGTGCCGCCGCACAGAGTGTGTGTGCGAGGAATTTGGTCCGCAAGTGGCTACAAGATGGCAACTGTCTAGATCATCCACCAAGAGTCGATGCGCCGTGAGAGCTAGATTTGCCTGCGGTTTAGCTTGAGCGACCCCATTCAAGGACTCTAAAGTGCGGTTGGAGTTTGCCCGTCCGGGGTGAGTTAACGCCGTGCCGATTAGGTGTTAGGTTGGGACGCTGTTTAAGGGCAACGAACGCCAGCAGCGGAAGGGGCGCGATGACGCAGAGCGAAGGTCAATTTGAACCTCTGCATGAGGGGCATGCTATCGACCACGTGCTCTTCGCTGTCCAGTTTGCTCGGCCATTGCCAGAAGGCGCTTTCTCTCGCGCTGAAATGCAGCGCCTCCACAATCGGGTTCGAAAAATGCTACCTCGGGGAGGCGAGGAGCAATCGATTGACGTGACGGTTCCTAATTTGACGCTTGATCAGCCAGCCGCGACGAAAGCGTCAATTAGTGCATTCTTTTTCGATCGAGTCAGGCCGGATGGCCATCCTGGCATCCAGTTAAGAGTTGAGCGACAACTCATAACCCTTCGGCATACGCAATACAGTAGATGGGATGCAGTTACACGTGAGGTGTATCGGCTGCTTGAGGAAGCTTGCGCGTTGTTCACGACGTCGCAGATCCCGCCGGTTTCGGTCGGCTTAACGTATCTGGATACATTTGTTTGGATGCATAGTGACGGGCCGCCTAGGGTCTCCGAATTACTCCAGCCGCCTGGACGCTCCCAATGGATTGCTCCTGTTGTCTACAACACTCAAGAACAGTGGCATTCTCATGCGGGCGTCTTTCAACGGCTAGATGATCATGTAAGACGATTGGTTAACGTTAATTTGGACGATGTTCATCTTCAAACACCTGAAGGTGAGCAGCGTCGCGGCATCAGCGTCGCCATCGTTCTAACCGACGCGATAAACCAATCCGGCTACATACCAACCGAGGTTGATCCTAGAGACGCGTATAAGTGGGCACGCATCCGGTTTGAAATGCTTCATTCTGAAAACAAGCGCTTGATGGGAGAGGTGATCTCTGAAGCCATTGCTGCCCGCATCAATCTTGGGGGGGCAAGCGAATGAGCGGATTTGCGGTTTCTCGCTCTACATCTAGCGTTACTGCATCCCGGCCACACGCAGTTTCCGTTTGGGGGCACGATGCTTTCAATCATCAGGTTGAAGGTGCTTTTTACACGAAAGTAGAAGTGGCGTCTAATATATCATCGGAAAATTATACTCCTCAGCCGAAGGAGTATTTACAGAGGACTTATTGGGAGGAGGACAGATCTGAAGAGCGCCTTCTCGACCTTACCTTTATGGGGGCTAATAACTCTGACCGCGCAGCGCGTCGTACTATAAGTCAAATTAATATGACGCGCATATCTATGAGGGAAATCGCGCGGCGTACAGAGAAGCTGTTGCAGGAGATGCATTACAGATCTCACTCGGAATATCTGGCGCAGTTTCTAATTTGTCCAACGCCAGATAACCATACCGAAGATTCATGGCTCATCTCGAAAAAAATTGCTGAACCAGTCTTATTAATTGAGACTTGGGAAAATCAACATCGCGCTGAAAGTTCTGTTGCTGTTCTCGAGAGAACTGGAAGTCACTCTCCAGCTTGGACTGCGGTTGTGCAAGACACTTCCTTGACCCTCATCAAGGGAAGGCTTCTTAGCAGATTGCGCCGCTTCGCAGCATTTAAAGAGGGCTGGGATGGCTACTCTGCACAACCGCTCAGCAAAGCTGCAGTACGGAACGCAAGAGCATTTCTCGATGCCTTTGGGCAAGCTGTGGAGAACTCGCATTTCTCGGCAAGCGACGTTTTTCCGCAAGTTGAGGCAGGCATTGACGGTAGTGTCACGTTCTTCTGGGAGCGTGATGGAGCTTTTGCGTCGGTTGAGGTGGGTGACGATAATGTTCTTCATTGGTTCGTCGAAGCGGGAAGTGTTGTGATGGAGGAGGATGAGCAATTTGATGGTTGGTTGATGCCACCATCTCTTTGGACTTCTCTATCGCTTCACACCCTTTAGAATAGAAGCCGGCGTCGACGCGATGAACGAGGGCCAGGATTTGTGTGCCCGATGCAGAGAGGTTGAGCTAGCGTCTCGAGGAGATCATAAAAGTCGAGTGGAGCGCATCGACACGGCTGTCCCAATGTGTGGCTGCCAGAGACTCCGAATTGTAGACCTTTCTCCTGGTCCGGTAGCTGACGCAGAGCGCGTTATGCGCATCCTGCTCTCAACCCACGTCGTCGATGGAATCGTTGGCGTAACTGCATTCCAAGGCAGTGACAGTGGGGGGCTCTCTGTCTGCAGGTATCGTGACGGAGACGACGCGATTACAGAACTGGCGCTCGCCGTATCGAACATTGTGACGCTGGCCCGCGCGAGGGGTGAAAATATAACTGCTGACTGGGCGGGTGTCGCAATCGCGGACGTCAAAACTATAAGAAGCATCCAAACCCCTGAGGGTGGAACGAACGCATATTGTGTCTACGATACGGCACGGCCGGCGAACTCCCTGCATGCTGAAGTGATGATGCGTGTCACCATCGTAAGAGAAAAGCGCCGTAGTGCCGTGAGGCAGGAACTCCGGAAAGCGTTCGGACCGACGTTAGTTACCAAAGAAGAGCTTCTTGGCGGCAGAGTGCTCGCAGCTTATTTGGCTTTGCATTCTAATACTTAATAGAGGATTTGTGTGGCATCACTGGAAGCAGTGAAAAAGAGTGGCGGTGCTTTGGCATTAGTAATTTGCAGGTTTTGCAACAGGTATGGAGAATGACCTCCCAATCCTTCACATGTTGCGAGTACAGACACTCTTTGGCCAAGCCACATCTGGTCTACCCGGTTCGATTCCGGCGAATAGCACGGCAGCGGAATATGGCTGATGTTGGGCGGCACGACGGTTTCACGCGGAATGTGCCATTCTGCACCATCGAGCACGGGTGCGACAGCGTCGTCGCAGCCTCCAACCAGATCCCACTTTCTGGTTTAACTGGCGAGCCTGCTCTCTCGCTCCGACTTGGCGGCCCCGCGGCAGTGGCGTGATAGACGACGCGCAGCCACGCGCAGCGCAGCGAGCATGGTTGAGGCTGGTGTGAGCCCTGATCCGTCGCCGCCAAAGAGCACTGTGGCAGCCTCACGCGCCGTCGGACGGCCTCGCTCGCAGCGCTCAGACCCCGATTGCGAGGTCATGGGGCGGGTAGCCGTCGGCGATTGAGATGAGGGATGCGGTGCAGCATGAGGCGGATTGCGGCCAAGGTGACCATCTCTTCGGAGACCTCGGGCAGCACCTCGTAGCCGTTGGAGTGCCGCCGCCACCGGCCGAACCAACCGAGCGATTTCTCGATCACTTAGCGGCGCGGCTGCTCGACGAAGCCGGTAGCGCCTGCAGCGCGGCAGACCGTCTGTCTCCACGACAACATGGCGTTTGCGCCCTTTCAGCTGCTTCACGGCATCCCAGCCGCGCGGGCCGCCGCCCTCCGTGGTCTTCGCGCTCTGGGTGTCGGTGATCGCCGCCGTGGGGTTGGCCTCCCGCTCCGCTCCCTTGCGCAGCATGGCCGCGAAGTGGTGGCGGATGCTCTCCCACACGCCATCGGAGCGAAAGTGCGCATGTAGCCGTACACTGTTCGCCACGGCGGAACACCGCCGAGCCGCCAAGCTCAGTGCATCAGCCGAATGCAACGGATGGCGTCGCTAAAACAAATCGATGATGCCCGGCTCTTGCCCACATGCGGACGCATCGGTCCGGGTCCGTAGCCCTGGGAGTTCGCTCCGAGCCGAGAATTTAAGCCCATTTATCAATAGCTTAGCAGGAAATAGGTGTCTCGACGCTTCAGATGCTCGGTGCCGCCTTTTGTCCCTGAATGTCCCTATTTGGCGCTTTAAGAATGACACCTAAGCCCTTGATATTTCGGACGAAAGTGGTGGGCGCGACAGGGATTGAACCTGTGACCCCTACCGTGTCAAGGTAGTGCTCTCCCGCTGAGCTACGCGCCCATCGTCCGGGAGCGCGGCTATAGCCCGGCCGCCTGGGGTGGGCAAGCCTTTACCGGCATGAATGATGGTGGTGGGTGACAGAGGCGGGCGCCTGTGGCTTGATCGTGGGTGCCGATGGACCTCCCGCTGGATCTCACCCCCGCCGCTCCGCTCACCGCGGAACCGCCCCCCTATCTCCTGTCGCGCCCGGCGCGACGGAGCTGTCCGCTCGTCTTCGCCTCGCCGCATTCGGGGCGGTTCTATCCGCCCGACTTCGTCGCCGCCGCGCGGCTCGATCCCGTCGCCCTCCGCCGCTCGGAGGACGGCTTCGTGGACGAGCTTTTCGCCGCGGCGCCGGAGCATGGCGCGCCGCTCCTCGCCGCGACCTTCCCGCGCGTCTTCTGCGACGTGAACCGGGAGCCCTGGGAGCTCGACCCCGGCATGTTCGACGGGCCGCTGCCGGCCTGGGTGAACACCGCGAGCCCGCGGGTCGGCGCCGGCCTGGGCACCATCGCCCGCGTGGTAGCGACCGGCGAGGCGGTCTATCGCCGCAAGCTGAACTTCGCCGAGGCGGAGGACCGCATCCGCCGCTACTGGCAGCCCTACCACGCGGCGCTGGCCGCGCTGATCGCCGAGACGCGCGACGAGTTCGGCGTCTGCCTGCTGATCGATTGCCATTCCATGCCAACCCATCCGGCGCAGGTGAACAACCCGCCGGATTTCGTCCTGGGCGACGCGCATGGCACGGCCTGCGCCCCGCGGGCGACGCGGCTGGCGGAGCAGGCGCTCGCCCAGATGGGCTATCGGGTCCGCCGCAACGATCCCTATGCCGGCGGCTACGTCACCCGCCACTACGGCCGGCCGCGGGAAGGCGTGCATGCCCTGCAGGTCGAGGTCGCCCGTCCGCTCTACATGGACGAGTCGCGGATCGAGCGGCTGCCGCGCATGATGGGGCTGCAGGCGGACATCACGCGGCTGGTCGCGGCCCTGACGGCGGCGGACTGGTCCGCGCTGCGCTGAACCGCGGGCCCAGGCCCACGACTCCGACGATCTCGTGAACCACCTGACGGGCCCGTGACCCCACGGCGCCTCAACCCGTGCCTAAACAAAAAAAGGGCGGTGCCTTGCGGCACCGCCGAGTTTAGGGAGGAAACGTCCAAGAAAGGCAGACAACGCGGCCAGGCCGTGTTGCTGCGATGCACAAGCTAGGGCGCCGGCCGGCGCCCTGCAAGGGCTTTTTGCGGCGCAGCAAATATCTTTCTGTTTAACAACGACCCGGCCGTCCCGCCGGTCACGCCCTCCCCACGACACACACCTGCCCCCGGGGGGCCGGCACCGTCCCTGAGGAATTGTCTGCATGCGGCCTGCCGCCATCGTCGCCCTGGTCCTGGCCGTTCTTGCCCCCGCGGCCAGGGCAGAGCGGCCGGCCGCCCCACCCGCCGACCCCAGCCAGCTCTGCCGCCAGGCGATCCAGGCGGCCGAGCGCACGGAGCGCCTGCCCGCCGGCCTGCTGCATGCGATCGGCCGGGTGGAGGCCGGGCGCCCCGATGCCGCGGGCCGCGGCGTCTCCGCCTGGCCCTGGACCATCAATGCGGAAGGGCAGGGCCGCTTCTTCGACACGCGGGAGCAGGCGATCGCCGCGGTCGAGGCGCTGCGGGTGCGCGGGGTCAAGCTGATCGATGTCGGCTGCATGCAGGTGAACCTGCACCACCACGCGCAGGCCTTCCCCGATCTGCGGACCGCCTTCGACCCGCAGGCCAATGCCACCTATGCCGCGCAATTCCTGAACCGCCTCCACGCCCAGAGCCGGAGCTGGGAGCAGGCCGCGGCCAACTACCACTCGCAGACGCCCGAACTGGCCGAGGCCTACCGCATCAAGGTCATGGAGGCCTGGCCCGCCATGGCCGTGAAGCTGGCCGAGGAGCGCCGGCGCGAGGCGATGGTGGCGGCCTGGAGCAATGGCCGGGTGGTGGAGGCGCGGCCGATCATGGGCAATGGCTTCCAGGTGGTGGCCATGGCCGGGCGACCTGGTCAGGCCACGCCGCCGTCAGGGCCGAATGCGCCGCTGCTGGTCATGGGCACTCCGGTGCTGCGGCGGGGCGTGACGCCCGCGGCGCCGCCCGTCACGGCGGCACGCACCGCCGCCGGCCGCCGCCCGCTGATGCTGGAAGTGGCGGAAGCGCAGCCGGGCCGCGTCGCGGCGCGATAGGGCGGATCGCCGCGAGGGGGAAACCCGCAGCGGCGTGGCCCTGCCCCCCGGATCCGGCAGGCGAGGGCGCCGCAGGGCGCCCGCCGCGTCGGATCAGCCGCCGAACTCGGCCCGGATCGCCACCGAGTGCTGCCCGATGGCCGGCACCGGCCCGAGTGCGCGCGGCCCGTCCGAGAGCCGCGCCGGCGGCGCGCCGATCTGCACCGTCCCGTTCGGCGTCTCCACCGTCACCCGGCGCAGCGCCGGATGCGTGCGCAGCCCCTCGCAGTCGTTGACGAAGCCATAGGCGGTATTGGCGCGGCGGAGCTTCGCCGCGCATTCCTCCCGCGTAAGGCCGGCGAACATCCGGGCGATATGCGCATCCACCATCGGGCGGTGCGCGACGCGCTCGTTGTTCACGCGGAAGCCCTCCTTCTGCGGCAGGTCGGGCTCGTCCAGGAAATGGGCGCAGAAGCCGGCCCATTCGCGCTCGTTCTGGATGGCGATGAGGACGAGCTGGCCGTCCTTCGTCTCGAAGGCGCCGTAGGGGCAGATGGAGGGATGCGCGAGGCCGATGCGCGGCGGGTTCCGGCCCGTGCCCTCGTACTGGAGGAGCGGCACCGTCATCCAGTCCGCCATGCCGTCGAAGAGCGACACGGCGATGCCCTTGCCGCGGCCGGTGATGCCGCGCTCGATCAGCGCCTCCAGCACCGCGGCATAGCTGTGCATGCCGCAGGCGATGTCGCAGGCCGAGACGCCGACGCGCCCCGGCCCCTCGGCGCGGCCGGTCACGTAGGCGAGGCCGCTCTCGGCCTGCACCAGCAGGTCATAGGCCTTCATGGCGGCATAGTCGCCCTCGTCGCCATAGCCCGAGATGTCGACGGTGATCAGCCGCGGATGCCGCGCCCGCAGCTCGGCGCTGCCGAAGCCCGCGCGCTGCATGGCGCCCGGCGCGAGGTTCTGGATGAAGACATCGGCCTTGGCGACCAGTCGCTCGAGCAGCGCCTTGTCCGCGGGGTCCTTGATGTCGAGGCAGAGGCTTTCCTTGCCGCGGTTCAGCCAGACGAAGTAGCTGGACTGGCCCTTCGCCACCGCGTCATAGGCGCGGGCGAAATCGCCCTCGGCACGTTCGATCTTGATGACCCGCGCCCCGGCATCGGCGAGGCGGCTGGCGCAATAGGGCGCGGCGACGGCCTGCTCCATGGAGACGACGAGCAGGCCTGCAAGGGGTTTCGAACCAGACATGAGCTGCTCCGTCAGGCTGTCTTGGCGAGGGTGGGGTCGACCCAGTGCGAGGGAAGCGGGTGGTTTCCCGCGCCCCCACCCGAATGGTGGGAGCCACGGCCGACGATCGCGGCCACGACGAAGAGCTTCGGTGCGAGGAGAACCCATTGCGGAAGACCCGCGCCGGGCGGGTATTGCTCGTCCGGCGGGATGGCGGCCATGTGCGGCATGGCTGGCACGATCTTCACAATCCGGTTCGCGCCTTCCAGCACGAAGCTTTCTGCCGTCTGGCGCTTGGCCAGGTCGTGGCCCGTCCCGAGCCGCGCGTCTGCCGATGTCGACGCTGCCCGGGACAGCGCTTCGATCCGCGCTTTAAGGGGTATGCCCGATGGCGTCGCGGCCGCCGCCTCGCCGCCAGAGAGATGGCTGTAGCCGGCGAAGGCGAACTCCTCGGGCTGCACGGCCTCCTTGAGCGCGAGCAGCATCCAGCCCTGGCCGAGCCGGCCCGCACGGAAGCCGAGCGCACGCTCGAGGTAGGCGGCATCGCGGTTGATGACCCCAATCAACCGCGTCACAAATCCCTTCTCGCGGACGAAGTCGCCGACCTTCAGCGCCATGCGTGTCAATAGCTCCGCGGCATGCCCAACACATGCTCGCCGACATAGCTCAGCACCAGGTTGGTGCTGATCGGCGCCACCTGGTACAGGCGCGCCTCGCGGTACTTGCGCTCGACATCGTATTCCTCGGCGAAGCCGAAGCCGCCATGGGTCTGGATGCAGGCCTCGCCGGCGGCCCAGGCGGCCTCGGCGGCCAGCATCTTCGACATGTTGGCCTCCTCGCCGCAGTTCTGCCCCGACTCGAACTTGCCGAGGCCGAGCTGCAGCAGCGCCTCGGCCGCGCGCATCTGGGCATAGGCGCGGGCGATCGGGAACTGGACGCCCTGGTTCTGGCCGATGGGGCGGCCGAACAGCACGCGCTCCTTGCTGTAGTCCACGGCCTTCTTGATGAACCACTTGGCGTCGCCGATGGATTCCGAGGAAATCAGCAGCCGCTCGGCGTTCATCCCGTCGAGGATGTAGCGGAAACCCTTGCCTTCCTGGCCGACCAGGTTCTCCGCCGGGACCTCCATGTTGTCGAAGAAGACCTCGGTCGTGTTGTGGTTCATCATCGTCCGGATGGGCCGGATGGTGAGCCCCTTGCCGAGCGCGGCCTTCATGTCGACGATGAAGGTGGAGAGCCCCTCGGTCTTCTTCTGCACCTGGTCGCGCGGCGTGGTGCGGGCGAGCAGCAGCATCAGGTCGGAATGCTCGGCGCGGCTGGTCCAGATCTTCTGGCCGTTGACGATGTATTTGTCGCCCTCGCGCCGGGCGAAGGTGCGCAACGCCGTGGTGTCGGTGCCGCTGGTCGGCTCGGTCACGCCGAAGGCCTGCAGCCGCAACTCGCCCGTCGCGATCTTCGGCAGGTAGCGCTTCTTCTGGTCGGCATTCCCGTGCCGCAGGATGGTGCCCATGATGTACATCTGGGCATGGCAGGCGCCGGCATTGCCGCCGGACCTGTGGATCTCCTCGAGGATCGCCGCCGCCGCCGAGAGCGGCAGGCCCGCGCCGCCATATTCCTCCGGGATCAGGGCGCCGAGATAGCCGGCCTCGGTCAGGGCCTGGACGAACTCGGTCGGGTAGGCGCGCTCCCGGTCCACCCGGCGCCAGTACTCCCCGGGGAAGCGGGCGCAGAGCTTCGCCACCTCCTCCCGGATCTCGGCATGCGGGTCGCCTGCGGGACTGGGATGGGTGAGCGTCTGGTCCATGGAAACGTCCTCCGGCCTCCGGCATTAGGACCCGCGCCCGGGGCTGGCAAGGCGGCCCGCGGGCCGGGGAGGGCCCTGGCGGCGCGCGTCCGGGCGGCGCCGGGCACCCCGGTCCGTGGGCTATTCGGCCGCGAGCCGCCGCGGCAGCACCGCCTCGAGCGAGGTGCGGACGACGATCGCCGCCGCGCCCGGCGCCCGCAGTGCCGCCTCCAGGGCAGGGAGGTCGCCCTCGCCCTCCACCACCGTCACCGGCACACGGAAGGCGGCGCACCACTGCGCGAAATCGGGATTCACCAGCGTGGTGCCGGAGACGCGGCCGGGATGCGCCTTCTCCTGATGGATACGGATCGAGGCATAGCTGCCATTGTCCGAGAGCACGAGCTTGAGCGGGGCGCCGCGCGCGACCGCCACCGCATACTCCCCGCCCGTCATCAGCGCGCCGCCGTCGCCGACGAAGGCGATCACGGTGCGGTCCGGGCAGCGCAGCGCCGCGGCGACGCCGGCCGGCACGCCGAAGCCCATGGCGCCGGAGACCGGCACCAGCAGGCGCTGCGGCGGCACCCAGCGCGCCTTGCGGTAGAAGGGCGCGCCGAAGGTGCCGGCATCCAGCGTGACGATGGCATCCGGCGGCGCGATCCGCTCGACCAGCCGCGCCACCTCGGCGAAGGCGACGCCGTCCGGCCAGCGGCCCGGCGCGACCTGGCAATCCGCGACATGGATCTGCCGCAGCCGGGCATTCCAGGCGGCGCGGCTTTCCGGTGCGGCCGGCGCCATGCCGGCCAGCGCCGCGACCGTCGCGCGCGCCTCGGCGGCGATGGCGAGCTCCGCCGGGAAGAGCCAGCCGAGGAAGCGCGGATCGGCGCAGACATGCACCAGCCGCTGCCCGGCCGCCGGCCAGGTCCAGCCCTGGGTCGTGATGTCGGTCAGCCGTGTGCCGAGCGCCAGGACCAGGTCGGCCTCGGCGAAGACGGCGCGCTGCGCATCGGGGTTCCGGAGGCCGAGATCGCCCGCATAGAGCGGATGCGTGTTGTCGAAGAGGTCCTGCCGGCGGAAGGAGACCGCGACGGGCAACTGCCAGGCCTCGGCGAAGGCGCGCAGCGCCTCGCGGCCGCCCGCGGCCTCGAAGCCATGGCCGGCGAGCAGGATCGGCCGTTCCGCCGCGCGCAGCATCGCCGCGAGCCGGGCGGCATCCTCCGGGGCGGGCGGGACGGGCGCGGGCAGGGTGGCCGGCAGCAGCGGCGCGCGGCACTCCATGGCCAGCACGTCCTCGGGCAGGGAGAGCACCACCGGCCCCGGCACGCCGCCCATCGCCATGGCATAGGCGCGGGCGATCAGCTCCGGCGCCTGGTCCGGCTCGGTCGCCTCGCCGATCCACTTGGCGACGCCTCGGAACATGTTTTCATAGTCGATCTCCTGGAAGGCGTTCCTTCGGAGATCCCGTTTCTCCACCTGCCCGACCAGCAGGATCAGCGGCACCGCATCCTGCTCGGCGGTGTGCACGGCGATGCTGGCATTGCAGGCGCCGGGGCCGCGGGAGACGAGGACCACGCCGGGCCGCCCCGTCAGCTTGGCATCCGCCACGGCCATGAAGCCCGCCCCGCCCTCGCTGCGGCAGGTGACGAGGTCGAGTGCATTGTGCGCATGCAGCGCATCGAGCAGCGCGATGTAACTCTCGCCCGGCACGCAGAAGGCGCGGTCGATGCCCTGCGCGGCCAGGAATTCCACGATGCGTTCGGCGGCGGTGGGCATGCGGTCGTCCGGTCGTTTCCCTTGGTCCCGGACTACCGCAGCGGCGGGGGATTGCAACCCCGCGGGCTCAGCGGATCGCGTCCGAGAACCGCGCCGTGACGCCGCTCACCGTCTCGCGCTCGACGGCGATGGTGACCTCGGCGCGCCAGATCCGCCCCGTCTCGGCGCCGGGCGCCGCATGCGTGCAGCGCCAGGCGGCGCCCTGCGGGCTGCAGGCGAAGCCCTGGGATTCCAGGTGGCGGATCAGCGGCGCCGCCGGCGTGCCGGTAGGGAATTGCGCGCGCAGGTCGCGCTCGAGTGCGGCGGCGCCGGCGGTGCTGCCGAGCCGGCGATAGGTCTCCAGCGGGCCGGCGGCCTTCCGCTCGCCGCCAAGCCAGGCGATGCCGCCGACCGCCGCGAGCAGCACGCCGCCCGCGAGCGCGGCGCGCAGCAGCGTCCCGCGCGAGAGGCCGAGGCCGGTGGTGGCGGTGGTGTCCGCCCTCTCGCGCGCCATGCCGCGCTCAGTCGCGGTTGCGGCGGATCAGCCGGCCGGGCGCCTCGCCGGTCAGGCCCTGGCCGGCGCGGAAGACCGGGACGCCATTGGTCCAGACCTCCTCGATGCCGTCGCTCTCCTGCTTCGGATCCTCGAAGGTGGCGCGGTCCATGACCTTGTGCGGGTCGAAGAGGACGAGGTCGGCATAGGCGCCGGGCCGCAGTTCCCCGCGGTCCACCATGCCGAAGAGCCGGGCGGTGCGGCCGGTCATCTTGTGGATCGCTTCCTCCATGCTGAGGAGCCCGAGTTGCCGGCTGTAGAGGCCGAGCACCCGCGGAAAGGTGCCCCAGAGACGCGGATGCGGATGCGCATCGTGCGGGATGCCGTCCGAGCCGATGACGGAGAGCGGATGCTGCATGATCCGCCGCACATCCTCCTCGTCCATCTGGAAGGTGATGGCGCCGGCGGGCAGCAGCTTCTCGGCCGCGGTGCGGATATCGGTGTTCCAGCCGCGGGCGACCTCCGACAGGTCCTTGCCCGCCATCTCGGGGAAGGGGATGGACCAGGTGACGATGACGCGGACATCGTCGCGCAGCCGGTCCGGCATCAGCACCGTCGACCCGGCGGGGTAGGGGTACATGTCGTAGGCGACTTCCTGCATCGAGGCCGCGGCCTCGATCAGCGCCAGCGTCTGCACGCTGCGGCCGTAATTCTCCGGCATCGAGCATTTGTGGTGGCTGATCCAGACCGGCACGCCGACCCGCTTGCCGATCTTCAGCGTCTCCTCGATGGAGGCGCAGACCCGGTCGGCCTCGTCCCGCATATGGGTGAAGTACATCCCGCCCGCGGCGCGCAGCGGCTCGGCCACCGCGATCACCTCCTCGGTCGGGGCATGCATGTTCGGCTTGTACCAGAGGCCGGTGGAGAAGCCCGAGGCGCCCTCGGCCAGCGCCTCGGCGACCAGGCGGCGCATCTCGGCGATCTCCCGGTCATTGGCCGGGCGGTAGAGGTCGTCGCCCATGACGCGCCAGCGCAGCGTCTGGTGGCCGATGATGGCATAGGTGTTGACCGCCGCCGGGGTCTTGCGCACGGCCTCGGCATAGTCGCCGAAACTCCCGAAGGAGAAGCCGCTGTCGCCGACGAGGTCGAGCGGCGGCGGCGGGCGCTTGCCGGGGCGCTGCTCGAGCGGCGCGAGGCTGACGCCGCAATTGCCGACGACGACCGTGGTGACGCCCTGCGACGACTTGCAGCGCAGGCAGTCGCAGCCCATCAGCACGGCGCGGTCGTCATGCGTATGGGCATCGATGAAGCCGGGGGCGAGGGCGCGTCCGGTGGCGATCACCTCCCGGTCGGCGCTGGCGCCGCCGAGGTCGCCCACGCCCACGATCCGGTCGCCGCTGACCCCGACATCGCCGACGCGGCGCGGCCCGCCCGTGCCGTCGAAGAGGGTGGCGTCACGGATGATCAGGTCGCAGCGAAGGGCCATGGGTCGGGAATCCGGCGGGCTGGAAGGGCAGGGATCATGTCCCGTCCCCGAGGCCGGCGCCAGGGGACGGCGCGCGGGGACAAGCCAGCGCCGGCGACCGCGCGCAGTGTGCGCAGGGTCATGTCCCGGAATGGTATCACGGCGCCATCCTGCGTGGATGCCGGCTGCCCGCAGAGGGCAGCGGCGGGGGAGCCGGGGGGCGCCGCAACCCCACGGCCGATCCCCATGCCGGGACCGACCCACCAGGAGACTGCCCATGGCTGCGAACCAGGCTCCCGCCCCCCGCAGGATCAAGGGATATGGCTGGCGCCCCGACCTGCCGGATATCCGCGACCACTTCTACAGCGCGCCGCTGCACGCGCTCGGCACCCTGCCGTCGAAGGTGGACCTGCGGCCGCACTGCCCGAAGGAGGTCTACGACCAGGGCCAGCTCGGAAGCTGCACCGCCAATGCGATCGCCGCCGCCGTGCAGTTCGACCGCATGAAGCAGCAGCTCACCCCCGACTTCATCCCCTCGCGCCTCTTCATCTACTACAACGAGCGGGTGATCGAGGGCACCGTGGGCGAGGACAGCGGCGCCTATATCCGCGACGGCATCAAGAGCGTGAACCGCCAGGGCGTCTGCCCGGAGACCGAGTGGACCTACAACATCTCCCGCTTCACCGAGAAGCCGTCGGAGGGCTGCTACACCGACGCGCTGAAGACCCGGGCGACCAGCTATTCCCGCCTGGTGCGGTCGCTGACGCAGATGAAGGGGTGCCTCGCCTCCGGCTTCCCCTTCGTCTTCGGCTTCACCGTCTATGAGAGCTTCGAGAGCCACGAGGTGGCGAAGACCGGCGTGGTGCCGATGCCCTCGACCGGCGAGAAGGTGCTCGGCGGGCATGCGGTGCTGGCGGTGGGCTATGACGACGCGTCCAGCCGCTTCCTCGTGCGGAACTCCTGGGGCCCCGGCTGGGGCATGGATGGCTATTTCACCATGCCCTATGCCTACCTGACCGATGGCAACCTGTCGGACGATTTCTGGACCATCCGGATGATCTCGGCACCGGGGGCCTGAGCGGCCCACCGCGGGAGGCGGCCCACCCGGGCCGCCTTGCTCCCGGCGGCCGGTTCACGGCGTCGGGCAGAGCCCTCTGCCGACCGGACGCCTCAGCCGCCGACCCGGACGGTGAGGGTGAATTGCCGCACCGGCGGCTCCTCGCCCCAGCTACGGGCATGGTCGAGGCGCAGCGCGGCTTCGCCGGGCTGCGCCGCTTGCCAGGCCCAGTGATGCGTGCCGCCGGCGCCCGGCCGCGGCGGGCCCGGCGTGAAGCCCTGGTCCAGCAACTGCAGCACCGGCGCTCCCGCCGCGAGGAGCCGCCAGCGATAGCCGGTGGTCGGGTTCTCCGGCAGGGCCAGCACCAGCCTGGCGCCCGGCGTGATGGTGACCGTGTCGCCATTCGCCCGCTCATCGAGGCTCGTCATCGGACCCTCCGGCTGCGCCCCCGCGCGGCTGGGCCATCCGCCGGCGGCAAGGGCGCAGGCCAGCACGACACCAAGGCCGGCGCGGGCGCGCTGCATCCGACAGACCTCCTCCGGGCAGGGTAGGGCATTCTCGCGCCGGCCGTGTAGCGTGGGAATGCTCCGGGCTGCTGCTGGTCAGGGCAGCGTCCCGCCTCCGGGCGTTTCCGCTCTCCCGCCCGCGGCGGTCAGACCTCGACCCCGTAGAGCTCGCGCGCCGCCTGCTTCGTGATCAGCCCATCCGCCACGTCGCGCCTGACCAGCTCCGGGTCGCGCCGCTTCGGGTCGCCCATGCCGCCGCCGCCGGGCAGCCTGAGCAGCAGCCGTCGCCCCTTCGGGATCACCTGGAAGCCCTTGGTGCGCAGCGGCGTGCCGTTGTCGTCGTTCAGCCCGACCCAGCCGGACGCGCCCTCGCCGCCGCCCTCGCGCCCCTTCGGCGGGTTGGCGACGCGGTCGAAGATGGCGTTCACCGCGAACTCGGCATCGCCCTTGGCGCCGATCTCCATCACCTGGCCGAAGCCGCCGCGGGTGCGGCCGGCGCCCGCCGAGTCAGAGCGCAGCTCCTTCTTCCAGAAGATCACCGGCGCGACGTTCTCCGTCGCCTCCACCGGCATGGTGCGCACGCCGGAGGGGAAGGCGATGCCGTCGAGGCCGTCCTTGCCTGGCCGGGCGCCGGTGCCGCCGGAGTTGAAGGTGATGATCTCGAAATCCTCGGTCTCCGCCGCCTGGCCCGAGACCTGGGAGCCGCCGCGCAGCGGCGGGTTCCACAGCGCCGAGGAGCCCTCCGCATTGACGCGCCCCGGCACCGCCTGGTGCAGGCAGCCCATCATCAGGTCGGGCAGCAACTGGCCGACGACATGGCGGACGGAGACGGGGTAGGGCCGCGGCGCGTTCAGGATGCAGCCCTCCGGGATCTCCATCCGGAAGGGGCTGAGGCTCGCCCAGTTGTTCGGGATCTCCGGCGCCACCACGCATTTGATCCCGAAGCAGGCATAGGCGCGGCAATAGGCCGGGGGCACGTTGATGCCGCGGGTGGAGAGGCCGGAGGTGCCGGCGAAGTCCACCACGATCCGCTCGCCCTCGATGCTCATGGCGGCGTTCAGCGTCACCGGCGCCTCGTAGCCGTCCGACCTGATCTGCGCGCGGTAGGTGCCCCGGGGGAGCTTCCGGATCTCCTCGAGCGTCGCGTGCAGCGAGCTCTCGAAGATGAACTCGGCCAGCGGGTCGATGCTGTCCATGTCGAACTCGTCGAGCATCTCGACCAGCCGCCTGGCGCCGGCGTCGTTGCAGGCGCAGAGGGAATAGACATCGCCCTCGAGCTCCACCGGCGTCCTCGAACCGGCGCGGAGGAAGTCGAAGAAGGTCTCGTTCGGCGTGCCGCGGTCGAAGCACTTCACGATGGGGATGTAGAGGCCTTCCTCGAAGACGCTCCGCCCCTCCGGCCCCATGCCGAGGCCGCCGATATCGATGATATGCGCGGTGTTGGCGAAGAGGCCGACGATCTTCCCCTTGCGGAAAGCGGGCGTGACGACCGTCAGATCGTGCAGGTGGCCGGTGCCGAGCCAGGGGTCGTTGGTGATGTAGTGGTCGCCGGGCTGCATTCCCTCGGCCGGGAATTTCGCCAGGAAATGCCCGACGCTCTCCATCATGGAGTTGACGTGGCCCGGCGTGCCGGTGACGGCCTGCGCCAGCATGCGGCCCTTGAGGTCGAAGATGCCGGCGGAGAGGTCGCCCGCCTCCCGCACCGTGGTGCTGAAGGCGGTGCGGATCATGGTCTGCGCCTGTTCCTCGACCACCGCGATCAGGCGGTTCCACTGGATCTGGCGCTGGATGGTGGCGAGGGCGCCCTTGGAGTCTGCCATGGCCCGGTCCTGCCTTCGGTTCAGAAGCCTGCGGCGCAGGCCTGGGTGACGAGGATGCCGACGCTCTGCTGCTGGAAGTCGCGCCGGTAGATGTCGATGGCGGCCTGCAGGGACTGCAGCGCCGCGTCCTGTGTCTCGGAGGGAACGACGAGGAGCACGACCTTGGTCGGCTCTGCCAGGGTCTGGCCCTGCCAGGTGCCGACCGCGTCGAGGATGGTGGAGCCCGCGGGAAAGCGGGGCGTGAGCTCGGCGCGGCGGAACCTCTCCCAGGCTTCTGCCGGGACACGCAGGAACTCCCGCCCGTTGCGGCTGCCATTGCGGCCGAAGAAGGCCGTCAGCGTGCTGCGCTCCGCCATCCCGGCCGGGCAGGATGCAGGCGGGTTCGCGGCCTGCGTCGGCGCGGCCTGGGTGGCGCAGCCGCCCGCGAGCAGCAGGACGGCCAGCCCGGCGCCGCGCGCCAAGCTCATGCGCGCCCGCCCGCCCCGATGTTCTCGAGGTCCAGGTAGCCGAGACCGTCCATCCGGCAGGTCCAGCCTGGCCCGACCAGCGTGCTCGTCTCCGCCTCCGCCACGATGCAGGGGCCGGCGAGTCTGGCGCCGGGCGCCATGGCAGCGCGGTCATAGACCGGCCAGTCCCGCACCTCGCCCGTCACCGTGTCGCGCACCGCCTGGGTCCGGATCGGCGCCGGGGCAGGGGCCTCCTGCGCCTCGGCCGCGGGCTCCACCGGCTCGACGATCGTCGCCACCGTGACCGCGAAGCTCAGGATCTCCACATCGCTGCCCGGCACCGGCCGGTCGTAGAAGCGGGTGTATTCCTGGTCGTAGAGGGCGCGGATGGTCTGCACATCCTCCGCATCCATGTCGCGCGGCGGGAGCGGCACGGCGATCTCATGCCCCTGGCCGACATAGCGCATATAGGCGATGCGGCTCTCCTTGGTCTCCGCCCCGAAGGCGCCCTCCGCGACCACCGCTGCGGCCTCCGCCGCCATGCCGGCCAGCAGCGCATTCACCGCCGCCACGTCGAAACTGGCGAAGCGCTGATAGAGGCTGCGCACGACCTCATAGGCGACCGGCGCGCGCAGGAAGCCGATGGCGGAGCCGACGCCCGCGCCGGACGGCACCAGCAGGCGCTTCACGCCGATCTTCTCCGCAACGCGCGTGCCATGCACCGGCCCGCCGCCGCCGAAGGCGATGATCGCGCGGCCCTCGAAGCCCTTGCCGCTCTCGATGGCATGGACGCGGGCGGCATTGGACATGTTCTCGTCCACCATCTCGACCACGCCGAGCGCCGCCATCTCGGCGGAGAGGCCGAGCCGCCCACCGACCTCGGCCGCCAGCGCGTCCCGCGCGCTCTCCGGATAGAGCCGCAGGCTGCCGCCCGCGAAGGCCTCCGGGTCGTAGCGGCCGAGCGCGAGGTTGGCATCCGTCACCGCCGGCTTCGACCCGCCGCGGCCATAGCAGGCCGGGCCCGGATCGGCGCCCGCGCTCTCCGGCCCGACGGTGATGCGGCCCATGCTGTCCACCGCGGCGATGGAGCCGCCGCCGGCGCCGATCTCCACCATCTCGATGACCGGGATGCGCAGCGGCAGGCCGGAGCCCTTCTTGAAGCGGCCGACGCGCGCGACCTCGAAGGTCCGGCTGGCCTGCGGCTGGAAGTCGTCGATCAGGCAGACCTTGGCCGTGGTGCCGCCCATGTCGAAGGACAACACCTTCGCCAGGCCGCGCTCGCGCGCCACATGCGCCGAGAAGATGGCGCCGCCGGCCGGGCCGCTCTCGACCAGGCGGATCGGGAAGCGCGCCGCCGTCTCCAGCGTCGTCAGGCCGCCGCCCGAGAGCATCATGAAGACCGGGCAGGCCAACCCCGCCTCGCGCAGTCCGACCTCGAGCCGCGCGAGGTAGCTGGCCATCCTCGGCTGCACATAGGCATTGGCGACTGTCGTGCTGAAGCGCTCCCACTCCCGCATCTCCGGCGAGACCTCGGAGGAGAGGGAGACCGGCACCTCCGGCCAGAGGCGCCTCACGATCGCCGCGGCCTGCTTCTCGTGCGAGGGGTTCACGAAGGCATGCAGGAAGCCGATGGCGACCGCCTCGATGCCCTCCGCCCGCATGAAGGCGACGTGGCGTTCCACCGCTGTCTCGTCCAGCGGCAGCAGCACCTTGCCGGTATTGTCCAGCCGCTCCGTCACCGGCAGGCGCCAGCGCCGCGGCACCAGGGGCTGCGGCAACTCGATGTTCAGGTCGTACTGGTCGTAGCGGCTCTCGTTGCCGAGGGCGAGGACGTCGCGGAAGCCCTCCGTCGTCAGCAGCGCGGTGCGCGCGCCCTTGCGCTCGATGACGGCATTCGTCGCCAGCGTGGTGCCGTGGATGACCAGCACGATGTCGGCGGGCGAGAGACCCGCCTTGGCGAGCACGAGTCGCACGCCTTCCAGCACGCCCTGCTCGGGCGCCGCCGGCGTGGTCAGCACCTTGGCGGTCCAGCGTTCGGTGCCGCGCTCGACGGCAAGGTCGGTGAAGGTGCCGCCGATATCGACAGCAAGGCGTGCGGTCATGCCAGGTCCCCGGCCGGGTTGTCGTGCCGGCGCCTCTGTCGCGCCGGCATCCTTGCTGCGATGGAAGCGCGGATGCCGCGCGGCCTCAAGATGCCGGCGTCAGCCGGCGTGCTCGGCGGCGAAGCGCTGCGCGACCGCGCAGGCCTTCGCGAAATCCTCCATCCGCATGGCCTCGTGCGGATTGTGGCTGCCGTTCTGGTTGCGCACGAAGATCATGCCCGCCGGCACGCCCGCCTGCGCGAAGGCCGCCGCGTCATGCCCGCCGCCCGAAGCCATGGAGAGGTACTTCACGTCAAGCGCCTCCGCCGCGCGCCTGAGGCTCGCCTGCACGCCGTCGTCCATCGGGCTGGCGCGGCTGCCCGCCTCCGGGCCCAGGTCGAACTTGACGCCCCGCCGCGCCTCGATCTCGGCGACCTTGTCGTAGAGCACCTCGAACAGCGCGTCGCAGGAATGCAGGTTGACGCTGCGCACGTCCAACTGGAATTGCGCCTCGCCGGCGATCTTGGTGAAGCCCGCCTCCGGCGCGGTCGCCAGCACGCAGAAGGTGCAGACCATGCGGTGGCCGCGCGCCTCCAGCCGGCACCAGGCCTCGTCCAGCGCCACGGCCAGGTCGGCCAGCGCGATCGCCGCATCGCGCCGGTACTTTCGGGGTGTGGCGCCGGAGTGGTTCCATTCCCCCACCACCTTGCCCGCGCGCAATCGCCGGCTGCCGGGAATGCCGGTGACGATGCCGATCGGGATCTCCTCGGCATCCAGCACCGGGCCCTGCTCGATATGCACCTCGAGGAAGGCGGCGACACCGTCCGCGCCGATCGCCCTCTCGCCGCGCTCGATGAAGCCGGGGTCGAAACCTTCGTCCCGCATGTGCTCGGCCAGCGTCCGGCCGGTATCCAGCCGCCTCACCTCAAGTTCCGCCGGCTTCATGCTGCCAAGCGCGCCGCGGCTGCCGGGATAGCTGGTCGGGAACCAGGCGCCGGCTTCCTCGGCGCGGATCGCCATGACGGTCACGTCCCGCGCCGGCACATAGCCCGCCTGCTTCATGCCCGCGACGGCCGCAAGGCCCGCCAGCACGCCGGCCGCGCCGTCGTAATTCCCGCCCGACCGCACGCTGTCGAGATGGCTGCCGAAGATCACCCGCTTCGCCGCGCGGTCGGCGCCCGGCAGCGTCAGGTAGAGGTTGCCGACCGGGTCCACCCGCTTCTCCAGGCCCAGCGCCTCGCCCGCCTCCGCCACCAGCGCATGCGCCATGCGCTCGCCGGGGCCGAAGGCCTCCCGCGTGATGCCGGTGCCGTCGAAGCTCCTCTCGCGCAGCTCGGCGAAGAGGCGCTCGGCCAGCGCGACATCGGGGGTCAGATTGGGCAGCATCCTACGCTCCTTGCGGGGCCGCGCCGCGGCCCCGTCCAGTCATGGGGGCAGGCTAGCGAATCCCGTGCCGCCCGCCATTGCCCCGGCGCAAGGTCGCGCCGGGTGGATGCCTCACACCATCCCGCGCACGCGGCCGCCATCCACGCGGATCATGCTGCCCGTGATGTAGGCGCCCTTCTCGCTGGCGAGGAATGCACCCATCGGGCCGTAGTCGTCCGGCGTGCCGAGCCGCCCCGCCGGGATCTCCGCCGCCGCCTCGGCCAGCGCGTCCTCGAAGGAGACGCCCTTCTGCTTCGCCCGCGCCGTGGTGGTCTGGGTCACCCGGTCGGTCTGGATGGTGCCGGGGGCGAGGACGTTCATCGTCACCCCGTCCTTCGCCACCTCGCCCGAATAGGTCTTCAGCCAGCCCCAGATCGAGGCGCGCAGCGTGTTCGACAACGCCAGCGTCGGGATCGGATGCTGCATGCCGGTGCTGCCCACCACGATCACCCGGCCCCATTTCCGCTCCCGCATCGGCGGGATCAGCCGGTTGGCGATCCGGATCGGCGAGGCGACGATGTGCTGGAACCACTCGGCCAGCGCCGCATCGGTGATCTGGCTGGCCGTGCAGGGCGGCGGGCCGCCATGGTTCAGCACCAGGATATCGACGCCGCCGAGCGCCGCGAGGGCGGCATCCGCCAAGCGGTCCATGTCCTCGCCGCGCGCCACATCGGCGACCACGCCGGCGGCGCTCGCGGCGCCCTTCGCCTTCAACTCCGCCGCCGCCTGGTCCAGGCGAGCCTGGTCACGGCCGCTGATCACGACAGCGGCACCCTCGGCCGCCAGGGCATCGGCGATCGACCGGCCGAGGCCCTTCGTCCCGCCCATCACCAGGGCCCGGCGGCCCTTCAACCCGAGATCCATGCGACCGTCTCCCCTCCGAATCAGGGCGGGGACGGTGCCTCCGGCTCTCCGTCAAGGCAAGGAGGGCAGGGGGAAGTATCCCCCATCGAACGCCCTTAGCGTCCGATCCCCTCTATTTCTCCGAGTCTTCGACCCGACGGGCTGGCAAGCCGGGACTCCGCTGGTAAAGCACGCCACCCCAACGGAGGCGTCCATGGCCAAGCCCATCCTGCTCGTCACCCGCAAGCTGCCCGAGGCGATCGAGGCACGCGCCGCGCGCGACTACGACGCCCGGCTCAACCCGCAGGACGAGCCCTGGTCCACCGACGGCGCCGAGATCGCCCGGCGCGCCAAGGAGGCCAAGGCCGACGGCATCCTCGGCGCCGCCGGCGACAAGCTCGATGCCGCCTGCATCCAGGCCTTGCCGGACAGCGTGAAGGTCATCGCCACCTTCTCCGTCGGCTTCGACCACATCGACATCGCCGCCGCCAAGGCGCGCAACATCGTCGTGGTGAACACGCCGGAGGTCCTCTCCTTCGCCACCGCCGAGACCGCCTTCACCCTTATGCTCATGGCCGCCCGTCGCGCCGGCGAGGGCGAGCGCATGGTCCGCGCCGGCCGGTGGAAGGGCTGGGCGCCCACCCAGCTCCTCGGCGTGACGCTCGAGGGCAAGAAGCTCGGCATCCTCGGCTTCGGTCGGATCGGCCGGGAACTGGCGAACATGGCCCGCGGCTTCCGCATGGAGATCCACTACCGCGACATCCAGAAGCTGCCGCCCGAGGTCGAGCAGGGCGCCATCTACCACGACAACGAGGACGGCTTCCTCTCCACCATCGACATCCTGTCCATGCACATGCCGGGCGGCGAGGCCAACCGCCACTGGCTGAACGCCGCCCGCATCGCCAAGATGAAGAAGGGCGTCGTCGTGGTGAACAGCGGCCGCGGCGTCTCGGTGCATGACGAGGCGCTCATCGCCGCGCTGAAATCCGGCCAGGTCCGCGCCGCCGGCCTCGACGTCTATGACGGCGAGCCGAAGGTCAATCCCGGCTACTTCGCGCTGGAGAACGTGGCGCTGCTGCCGCATCTCGGCTCGGCCACCATCGAGACGCGCGACGCCATGGGCCACCGGGCGCTCGAGAACCTCGACGCCGTGCTGCTCAAGGGCACGACGCCGCCGCACCGGGTGGCCTAGGCGGGCCGGCCGGCGCATCCTCCCGGGCAGGAGTACCTCGGGAGGATGTCCCCCATGCAGACGACCCGCCGCGCGACGCTCGCCGCCGCGCTCGCCGCCCCTGCCCTCGCGGGGCGGGCGGCCGCCGAGGACCCGGCCGCCCCGCTGCCGCAGGCGCCGGGCTGCTACCGCTTCCGGGTCGGCGGCTTCACCGTCACCACCGTCTTCGACGGCTTCTCCCGCCGCGGCACGGAGGGCCTGGTCCGCAACGCCCCGCTGCCGGAGGTGCAGGCGGTGCTGGCCGGGAGCGTCCTGCCCACCGCCACCTATGACGGCCCCTATACCGTCACCTTCGTCGATACCGGTCGGCTGCTGATCGCCTTCGATGCGGGCACCGGCGGCCAGATGGCGCCGACCGCCGGCCTGCTGCCGCGGAACATGGCCGCCGCCGGCCTCGACCCGGCCCGCGTCGGCCTCGTCATCGTCACCCATTGCCACCAGGACCACATCCACGGCCTGACCACGCGGGACGGCGCTGCTGTCTTCCCCAATGCCGAGGTCGCGGTCGCCGAGCCGGAATGGGCCTGGTGGAGCGACCCCGGCAACGAGACCCGCAGCCCGGAGGGCCAGCGGGTGAACTTCGCCAATGTCGCCCGCCGCTTCGCGCCCTACCGGTCGCGGCTGCGCCGCTTCACCCCGGGCGCCGAGGTCTCGCCGGGCATCCAGGCACTGGCCGCCTTCGGCCATACCCCCGGCCACTGCATCTTCCGCGTCGCCGATGGCGGCGAGCAGGCGATGATCCTCGCCGATACCACCCATCGGCCGGAACTCTTCGTCCGCCGCCCTGAGTTGCACTCGATCTTCGAGTTCGACGCCGCGGCCGCCGAGGCGACGCGCCGGCGCGTGCTGAACGAGGTGGCGACCGACCGCATCCGCGTCATCGGCTACCATTTCCCCTTCCCGGCAACGGGGCACATCGCCCGGGAGGGGGAGGGCTACCGCTACGTCGCGGCGGAATGGGCCTGATCGCGGGCACGCCCCGTCCCGCCCGAGCCGCGGCCGCCCCATGCACGGCCGGGCGGCGGGGATCGACGCGCCGGCGATGGCGTACCATCACCGGCCATCGGCATCAGGCATTGGCGGCGGAGAGGACGACGCGCCGGTTCTGCGCCCGTCCCTTCGGCGTGTCGTTGGAGGCGACCGGGTTGGCCTCGCCATGGCCCTGCGCGGAGATCATGTCGGGCCGCACGCCCTGCGAGACCAGGAACTTCATGACGGCGTCGGCGCGCCGCTGCGAGAGCTCCTGGTTCGAGGTGATGCCCTCCCGGCGCAGCGTCGGTCCGATGGGGGCATTGTCGGTATAGCCGTTGACGGTCACCTTGTTCTGCTGCGTCGGCGCCAGCTTCGAGGCGAGGTCGGCGATGATGTGCTTGCCGCGCTCGTTCATTTCCCAGCTTCCGGGCCGGAACAGCAGGTCGCTGTTGACGGTGTACTCGATGGCGTTCTGCAGGCGGCTCACCTGCTGGCGGGAGGCATTCAACTGCGCCGACTGCGACGCGACCTGCTGCCGCAATTGCTGGTTTTCCGCCTGCAGCGCGTCGTAGTCCTTCTGCGACACGCAGCCCGCGATCAGCAGCGGCGACAGCAGGGCGCCGGCGATGACGGTGGAGCGCGAGATGATGCTGGCCATGATGCGTGTTTCCTCCTCCAGGACGCTGTAGTCGGGCCGCCGCACGGGATCCGTGCGGCCAGCGGCGCCGCTCGTTGCACAAGGATGGTAGTCGGTGGCGTCCGGGCGTGCTGGAGAATCGGTATCGAAATTCGGCGCCACTGTGCGGCCGCGGCGCCGCCTGGGATGGGCGCGTCGGGACCTCTGCGCGGCATGGCCGGAAGGACGGATGCGGGGCCGCCGGCTCAGCAAACCCTTCGGGGTTTGCGCTGCAACAAAACCCTAAGCAGGCTTTCGCTTCAAAGGGTTGGGCCGCACGAAGTGTGGCCCAACCCGCGAAAGTCTGCTTAGGTCCAGTAGAGCCGCGTCGGGTTCTCCACCAGCACCTGCCGCCGCACCCCCGCATCGGCGGTGAACCGCGCGAAGAGGTCCACGAGGTCGCCGTCATTCGGCATGTCGCCGGCGATGTTCGGATGCGGCCAGTCCGTGCCCCAGAGCACCCGCTCGGGCGCCGCCTCGATCAGCGCCGCGGCGAAGGGCACGGCATCGGTGAAGGGTGCGCCGGCGGAGGAGACGCGCTCCGCGCCGCAGACCTTCACCCAGGCGAGCGGATTCTCCAGCAGCGCCAGCAATTGCCGGAAGGGCGCCTGCTCCAGCCCGCCCCGCGCCTTCACCCGGCCCATATGGTCGATGACGAAGGGCACCCGCAGTCGGCCGATGCGCGGCGCATGCTCCAGGATGTCCTCGGCATCGAGATGCAGCACCACATGCCAGCCGAGCCGCTCGATCCGCCCCAGCACCGCGTCGAACACCTCGAGGTCGGGCGCGCCGCCGAGATGGCGGACGAAGTTGAAGCGAACGCCGCGGATGCCGCCGGCCTGCAGCCGCGCCAGCTCGGCATCCGTCACGCCGCCGTCAAGGATGGCGACGCCCCGGTAAGCGCCGCCCGCGGCCGCGATGGCGTCCAGCATTGCCGTGTTGTCGGTGCCGTGGCAGCTCGCCTGCACGATGACGGCGCGCTCCACGCCGAGGATGCGGTGGACGCGGCGCAGTTCCTCGACCGGCGCATCGGGCGGGGTATAGGCGCGGTCCGGCGCATAGGGGTAGCGGTCGCCCGGGCCGAAGACATGGCAATGCGCGTCGCAGGCACCCGGCGGCAGCCGATACCGTGGCGTCCGTGTGTCGGGGTCGGGCGCCTTGCAGGTGCGGTCGCTCATGGCCGTCCTCCCAGTCCTGTCGGGGGGAGGGAAGGCGGCCCGCGCCCGCCGGTCAACCGCTGCCGGGCAGCGGCCCCGGCCGGCCGAAGAGCCAGCCCTGGCCGTATTCCACCCCGAGCGAGCGCATCAGCGCCGCCTCCTCCTCCGTCTCGATGCGCTCGGCGACGACCCGGGCGCCGACCGCGCGCGCCAGTTCGACCATGGAGGCGACGATGCCGCGATCCTGCAGGCTGTGCGCCGCCGCCGCGACATAGAGGCCGTCGATCTTCACGTAATCCACCCGGAAGGCGCGGAGATAGCGGAAGGCCGCGGCGCCTGCGCCGAAATCGTCGATGCAGAGCGGCAGGCCGCGCGCCCGCAGCGCCTCCACCGTGCGGACCGCCTCGGCCTCGTCCTCGATCTCGGCGGTCTCGGTGATCTCGAAGAGCAGGCGGTGCGGCAGCAGCGGCTCGGCATCCAGCAGGGTCAGCAGCCGCTCGCGGAAGGCCGGGCTCTGCAGCGTCAGGCCGGAGAGGTTGGCGGCGATCCGCGTGCTGCGGGCCCGCCGCGCGGCGGCGCAGACGGTGGAGAGCACCGCCCAGTCCAGTTCCTCCGACATGCCGGCCGTCTCGGCGAAGGTGACGAATTCCTGCACGCCATGGACCGGCGCGGCCGCGTCCGTCTCCGGGCGCAGCAGCGCCTCCCAGTGATGCGGCGCACGGTCGGCGAGGGCGACGATGGGCTGGAAGGCCAGCCGGAAGCGCCGGTCGGCGATCGCCTGGCGGAGCCAGGCGGCGCGGGCATAGGCCTCCGCCACGAAGCCCGAGAGGCCATCGGCGAAGCCGTCGCGGTCCAGCGCCTCCGGCCCCTCCCGCGCGAAGCAGGCGAGGGCGTGGCGGAGCGCGCGGGAGCGCTGCAGGGGCGTCAGCCCCTCCGCCTCGAGGCTGAGGCTGCGGGTGGCGACCGTGGCGGAGTCGCCCGCCGCGGCGGCGATGGAGGCGCCGAGCGCCGCGACATCGCCGGCGAGAGGTGAGATCACCCCGTAGCGCCCGGCCGAGAGCTCCGCCGCCACCCCCTCCGGCGAGAGGGCATCGGCGATCGAATCGCGGATCCGCCGGTCCATCTCGGGGCTCGGGGCGAGGAGCGCGTCGCCCTGGCGCAGCTCGATCAGGCCGAGGGTGCCGGCGGCCGTGCCGTCGCGCGCCGCGAGTTCGGCGGCGTCGCGCAGGGCGGCCGGACCGGAGGCGGCCGGCGCTTCGGCCGGCGGGCCGGGCAGGGCGGCGAAGGTGAGGCAGAGGCCGGCGGCGTCCTGCCCGACCAGGCGGAGGCCGGCGCAGGACATCGGCGTGCGGGCGCGGTTGGCGAGGCGGATGCCGATCGGCGGCAGGCGGTCCCGTGCCAGCAGTCGGCCGAAGGCCATGTCGAAGCCCGGCCGGTCCGGGCGGGCGATCAGGTCGCGCACCGGCCGCCCCACCCAGCTTTCGGGCCCGCTGCCGAGCCGGCTGCCGAGGGCGCCGGCGGCGAAGACGATGCGGCCGTCCGGCGTCGCCTCCACCAGGATCTCGGCCGCGGCGAGGGCGAAGGTGAGGAACCGCTCGCGATCCGTCACCCGCCTCGGCTGACCCTGCCCGTCCATCCACCTGCTGCCCGGCTGTCCCGTCGGAGCATGCCAGGGCAGGGGTGAAGGACGGGTGAACGCAGGGGCGGCGCCGGCGTCCTCAGGCGGCGAGCGCGGCCTCGCCGTCGAGCGTGGCGGCCACCGCATGCACCACGGAGGCGATGCGCACCGCGGCCTGCACCATCTCCTTCGTCATGCCGTGCTGGAGCACCACCTTCTCGTGGCTCTCCATGCACATGCCGCAGCCGTTGATGGCCGAGACGGCGAGCGACCAGAGCTCGAAATCCGCCTTGTCCACGCCGGGCTTGGCCATGACGTTCATGCGCAGCTTCGCCGGCATCTGGGCATAGTCGCCATGCACCAGGTGGGTGAAGCGGTAGTAGATGTTGTTCATGCCCATGATGCTGGCCGCGGCCTTGGCCGCCGTCAGCGCCTCGGGCGAGAGCTTCGGGCCGAATTCCTCGACGATGTGCCGGATCACGGTCGCATTGCGGGAGGCGAGGGCGGAGGCGACGAAGGTGCCGGCGCGCTGCTGCTCGTTCAGCACCGGCTCGGTCGAGAGGCTGCCGAGGTTGAGCTTCTGGTCCTTGGCATAGTCGGGCAGGGCATTGCGCAGGGCTTCCAGCGACATGGCGGGCTCCTCCAGGAGATCGGGTTGTCGGGGTGGGCGGAGCGGATGCGGGCGCAGCCCCCCATCCGCTCGGCGCACCCTCTCCGGCGCCGCAGGCGCGGGAGAGCGGGGGGTCTAAGGGGGGCTGATTGCCCCCCTTTTCGGCCGCACGGGTAGGGTTGGTGTGGCGGCTACCCGTGCGGCCGAACCAAACTCAGGCCGCCTTCTCGAACAGCTTCTGGGCGTCGAGCGCCTCCTGGCCCTTGGTCCAGTTGCAGGGGCAGAGCTCGTCGGTCTGCAGCGCGTCGAGCACGCGCAGCACTTCCTGCGGGTTGCGGCCGACATTCAGGCCGTTGCAGGAGGCCCACTGGATGGTGCCGTCGGGATCGACGATGAAGGTGGCGCGCAGCGCGACGCCGGCCTCCTTGTCGAGGATGCCCAGTGCCTCGGACAGCTCGCGCTTGATGTCGGCGAGCATCGGAATCTCGAGGTTCTTGATGTCCTCGTTGTAGACGCGCCAGTTCAGGTGCACGAACTCGCTGTCCGTGGACACGCCGTAGACCACCGCGTCGCGGTCGGCGAACTCGCCGGCCAGCTTGCCGAAGGCCGCGATCTCGGTCGGGCAGATGAAGGTGAAGTCCTTCGGCCAGAAGAAGACGATCTTCCACTTGCCGGCATCGGAGGTGTCGGAGATCTCGGTGAAGGACTTGCCGGGGCCGCCGAGGCCCTCCGGGCCGGCCTTGACGGCGGCCAGCTTGAAGGCGGGGAACTTGTCGCCAACGGTCAGCATGCGCTGCTTCCTTCTGGTTGAGCAAAGCGCGGGACATGGTGGCGTGGGGGCAACCATGCTGCGCTGCATCATGTATGGGCGCCGCTCCCGCTCCGCGCCAATGAATAGTTTTGGGATGGGCCATCGAGAAAACCGATCATGCCGCCCGGCCGCCATGGGCTCGGCAAGGGCCGCGGCGGCACCCGGTCCACCCGGACGCACAGCCGGTCCGGGACCGCCGACGGCAACCTGTTCGGAGCGGAGGTCGAGGCGACGGTCCCCGGTCGGCCGCGACTCGCAGCCGGTCCGGCGCGGACCGCCCTGTCGGACCGGAGCGGGGAGTGCTAGGGGTCCCGACCGGTTTCCATCGCATGGTTCGATGATTTCGCTCCCGAGCCCACAGCAGCTCCGCTACCTCCTGTCTCTCGCCGATCATGGCCATTTCGGCCGCGCGGCGAGCGCCTGCGCGGTGACCCAGTCCACCCTCTCGGCCGGGATCATCGCGCTCGAGCGCCAGCTCGACGCCGCGCTGCTCGAGCGCGGGATCTCCAAGCGCCCGGTCTTCACCCCGCTGGGTCTGGAGGTGGTCGAGCGCGCCCGGCAGGCGCTCGCGGCGCTGGAGGCGGTGGCGGAGACGGTCGCCTCGGCGCGCGACCCGCTCTCCGGCCCGCTCCGCCTCGGCGTCATCCCGACCATCGGGCCCTTCCTGCTGCCGCGCCTGATGCCGGCGCTCCGCGAGGCCTTCCCGCGCCTCCGCCTCTGGCTGCGGGAGGACCAGACGGAACGGCTGGTCGCGCAGCTCGAATCCGGGCGGCTCGACCTGCTGCTGCTGGCGCTGCCCTGCGCCTGCGGCGAGGCCGAGACCTTGCCGATCGCGCCCGATCCCTTCCTGGCGGCGCTGCCCGCCGGGCATCGCCTCGTGGCGCGGGACCGCGTGCCGGTCGGCGCGCTGGCGGCCGAGCGGCTGCTGCTGCTCGAGGACGGCCATTGCCTGCGCGCGCATGCGATGGATGCCTGCGGCCTGCCGCAGGGCACGGTGCCGGCCGAGGAGGGCTTCGCCGCCACCTCGCTGCATACCCTGGTGCAGATGGTCGCCAGCGGCCTCGGCGTGACGCTGGTGCCGCGCCTCGCGGTGGATGGGGGCGTCATGGCCGGGACCTCGGTCGCGGTCCGGCCGCTCGAGCGTGCCGACAGCACCGAGGCGCCGCCCGGCCGCACCCTGGCGCTGGCCTGGCGGGCGCGCAGCCCGCGGGCGGCGGAGTTCCGCGACCTCGCGCCGGCCATCGCCGCGGCGGTGCGGGGCGAGTGACAGGCCGGCGCGCTGGTGCGCGACGGCGTCCCGCGCCGGGCGGCATGCCGTCGCGGTTGACACGGCAACGCCGTTTCCGTACACGCGCCGCCTCTCTCAGGTCCACGACGATGAAGATCCGCAACAGCCTCAAGACCGCGAAGACGCGCGACAAGAACTGCGTGGTGGTGCGCCGCCGCGGCCGCCTCTATGTCCTCAACAAGAAGAACCCCCGGCTGAAGGCCCGCCAGGGCTGAGCCACCGCGTCCGGCGCCTCGGCGCCGGGCCGTACCGGGTTTGCGCAACCCGCCGCCGGCCTCGCCGCGGCGGGTTTTCGCGTGTCCGCCGCGGCAGGGCGGCGGCAGGCCGCCCCATGCGGGCCGGGCCGCAAGGGGCGCGTGGCGTGGCGGCGGCCGATCAGCGCGGCGTCAGCAGTTCCGTGCCCATGCCGCCGCCCGTCGTCCAGCTTCCGCGCAGCTTGCCGTCCGGCTCGACCTCGAAGACCGCGACGCCCGGCCGGTTGTTGACCACGAAGGAGACGGCGAGCACGCCGCTCTGGATCAGCCCGAGGCCGTTGATCTGCTCGCCGCCGACCCGCCAGCTCGCCAGCCAGGCGGCGGCCGGGCCGGGCTGCAGCACGAAGCCGCCCTCATAGGTGCTGCCGTCGGGATTGGTGCCCTCCACCTGGTACAGCCCCTCCCGGATCTGCGCGGCGGCGGGCAGGGCGGCGGTCAGGCCGAGCAACAGCGCGGCGACGGGCAGCGCGGGGCGGAAGCGGAACAAGCGCATCTCCGAAAACTCGATTGGCGGCGGGAAACTGCCCGCGCCGCCGCGGCAGGGCAAGCGCGCGGCTTGCCGCCGGCCGGGCCCGGCGCCATCTTCCGCGGCATGTCGAGACGCCGTGAGGAGAAACGCCGGTGATCAGGCTGCCCGACCCGAAGCCGGAGGTGATCGCCCGGCGCGAGGAGATCGTCGCCGCGCTCCGCCGCATCGTCCGCGGCGGGCCGCTGGGCGAGGGCGTCATCAGCACGGCGCATGAGCTCAAGCCCTACGAGACCGACGGCCTCTCGGCCTATCGCCAGCCGCCGCTCGCGGTCGTGCTGCCGACGACGACCGAGGAGGTCGCCGGCGTCCTCCGCTACTGCCACGCGAACGGCATCCGCGTCATCCCGCGCGGCGCCGGCACCAGCCTCTCCGGCGGCGCGCTGCCGCTGGCGGATGCCGTCGTCATCGGCCTGATGCGCATGAACCGCATCCTGGAGGTCGACTACGAGAACCGCCTCGCGGTGGTGGAGGCCGGCGTCACCAATCTCGGCATCACCAATTACGTCGCGGGCGACGGCTTCTTCTACGCGCCCGACCCGTCCAGCCAGCTCGCCTGCATGATCGGCGGCAACGTCAACATGAACTCGGGCGGCGCGCATTGCCTGAAATACGGCGTCACCGCGAACAACCTGCTCGGCCTCCGTCTCGTCACCATCGAGGGCGAGGTCCTCGAGGTCGGCGGCCAGCACCTCGACCATGCCGGCTATGATTGGATGGGGCTGCTGACGGGCAGCGAGGGGCAGCTTGCCATCATCACCGAGGTGACGGTGCGCATCCTCCGCGCCGCCGAGGGGCAGCGGGCGATGCTCGCCGCCTTCAAGGGCACGGAGATCGCGGGCCAGGCGGTGGACGCCATCATCGCCTCGGGCATCATCCCCGTCGCGCTCGAGTTCATGGACCGGCCCTGCATCCATGCCTGCGAGGCCTTCGCCCATGCCGGCTATCCGCTGGATGCGGAAGCCATGCTGATCATCGAAGTGGAAGGCAGTGTGGAGGAGCAGGACCTGCTGCTCGGCAAACTTAAAGAAATCTGCTCCCGCTTCGACCCGATCAGCCTGAAGGTGGCGCAGACCGCCGAGGAATCCATGGCGATCTGGAAGGGCCGCAAGGGAGCCTTCGGCGCGGTCGGCCGCATCAGCCCCGATTACCTCTGCATGGACGGCACCATCCCGACCAGCGAGCTGCCCTTCGTGCTGCGCCGGATCGGTGAAATGAGCACCGAATACGGGCTGCAGGTCGCCAATGTCTTCCATGCCGGCGACGGCAACCTGCACCCGCTGATCATGTTCGACGCCAACAACCCCGAGAGCTTCCACAAGGCGGAGGCCTTCGGCGCCGATATCCTGAAGCTCTGCGTCGAGGTCGGCGGGTGCCTGACCGGCGAGCACGGCGTCGGCGTCGAGAAGCGCGACCTGATGACCGTGCAGTTCACGGAGGCCGAGCTGCGGCTGCAGCGCGCCATCAAGGGCGCCTTCGACCCGGCCTGGCTGCTGAACCCCGCCAAGGTCTTCCCGCTCGAGGACAACCCGGCCCTGCAGCGCGCGGCATGAGCGGCGAGATGCTGGCGCCGGGGAGCGAGCAGGACCTCGCCGACGCCATCGCCGCGGCGCATGCCGCCGGCGAGCCGCTCGCCATCGAGGGCAACGGCACGAAGCGCGCGCTGCTGCGCCCGGTGCAGGCGGCGCGCACGCTGTCCACCCGCGGCCTCTCCGGCATCACGCTCTACCGGCCGCAGGAGCTGATCATCTCGGCGCTCGCCGGCACGCCGCTGCCGGAGATCGAGGCGGCGCTGGCCGAGAAGGGCCAGCACCTGATCGCCGAGCCGCCGAGCCTCTCCGCGCTCTTCGGGGCCGGGCGGCCGCCGACCATCGGCGGCCTCGTCGCCACCAACCTCTCGGGGCCGCGCCGGATCATGGGCGGGGCGATGCGCGACCACGTCATGGGCATCCGCGCCGTCGGCGGCACCGGCGAGGTCTTCCGCAGCGGCGGCCGGGTGCTGAAGAACGTCACCGGCCTCGACCTCTGCAAGTTGCTGACCGGCGCCCATGGCACGCTCGGCGTCATCACCGAGGTGACGCTGAAGGTGCTGCCGGCGCCGGCCTCCTCCGGCAGCGTCGCGGTGCGGGTCGCCGACCTCGCCACCGGCGTGCGCGTGCTCTCGGCCGGGCTCGGCAGCCCCTTCGGCGTCTCCGGCGCCGCGCTGCTGCCCGAAGGTGCGGGCGATCTGCGCGGCCCGGTCGCGCTGCTGCGCCTCGAGGAGTTCGCCGAGTCGGTCGCCTACCGCGCGGGCCGGCTGCGCGAGGATCTCGCCGCGCTCGGCGAGGTCTCGGTGATCGACGACGCCGAGAGCCGCGTGCTCTGGGCCGACCTGCGCGAGGCCGGGCCACTCGCCGCCGCGCCAGAGGAGGCGGTCTGGCGCGTCTCGGTGAAGCCGACGGCGGGGCCGGAGGTCGTCGCCGCGGCGGGCCTGTCCAAGGCGCTGCTCGACTGGGGCGGCGGCCTCGTCTGGCTGGCCGGGCCGGCGACGCCGGAGGCGCATGCCGCCGTGGTCGCCGCCGCGACGGCGTCGGGCGGCAGCTTCACCCTGTTCCGCGCGCCCGAGCCCCTGCGCGCCGCGGTCGCGGTGCTGCCGGAGGAGCCGCCGCCGCTTGCCGCCATCGGGCGGCGGGTGAAGGCGGTGCTGGACCCGAAAGGAATCCTGAACCCGGCGCGGATGCGGGCTGGGCTGTAGCGGCGTTAAACCGCCCTCAATTCCGCCAAAGGCAGCCGGAAGATCCCAAAATTCCGCTGAGTCCGATCCGGCCGTTTCGCCCGCAACCCGGCCGGCGAGGCCGGCCTCCGCCGTTTGCGCTTTATTTTTTAGGAATTTAGTCTTATATCTCCTCCTGGCCATCCCGGCCGGAGGAGGCAGGCATGATCATCCGCGTCTCGCCGCAGTGGCAGGTCACCATCCCCAAACCCTTCCGGCGCGCCTTCGCCCATACCCGCCGGGTGGAGGCGAGACCGGAGGATGGCGGGCTGATGCTGCGCCCGATCCTCGCGGACTCGGTCACGACGGCGGCCGAGATGTTCGGCCCGGAGGGCGTCACGCAGCAGGTGCTGGTGGAGGCGCTGCGCATCGTCGAGCGGCGGCGCCGGCGGGCGGCGGAGGCTACCCGGCCGGAGGACGACACCCTGTGATGATATTCTTATAAAGCTGGACCCGGTGCGGTGCAAGCCCGAAATGGTCCGGCACGCCCAGGCGGACTCGGCGCTGCCGGCGCCGAGTCCCTGCAAGATCCTGGGCCGGCCCCCTCGCGAAATGCCTCGCCCACCCCATCTGTGCGCCATGCGACGAAAGCCTGCTCAGCGGGTGGCGGGAAGGCCGGCATGGGATGCGGCGGCACCTCGGCCTGCGGTCGCCGGGACACCTTCCGGAAAGGCCGCGCTGCAATCCTCCGGCCGCGGCGGGCGCGGCATGGTGACGGGCCCATCCGCCGCGGATGCGTCCTTGGCCCGCGACGCGGCGTCCCGCCGCGCGGCCGCACCGGGGATGCCGGAGCTTCGCCGGAACCGGTGCGTCCCGGCAGCAACACGGCCTTGTACCGCGCGTGAGACGACAATCCGGCGCTGGAAACGCGCGCAGCCTATGGTAAATTGGGTGCGATCTTCTCGCATCGTGATTAAATCTCGCCACGGAGGGCTGCCCGCCTTGCGCATGCTCGCACGCGCCATCGGTTTCGGCCTGCTCCTTCTCGCCATCATCGTGCCGGTCGCGGCCGCCGCGATGCTGCTCGGCTCCATGGGGCCGGAAGCGCTGATGGCCCTCGGCCCCGGCGGCTGGGCCAGCCTCTCGGCCGGCATTGTTCTGCCCTCCTGCGCCATGCTGCTCGCCATGTCCTGGCTGACGCAGCGCGCCGAACTCGCAACCCTGCGCAATGCCCTGCTGCAGCAATCCGTGCTGGCGGACAGCCGGCAGATCGAGTTGCGCGCGCTGGTCGAGGAGACGCGCGAGCACACCGCGCTGCTGCAGGAACAGGCCAGGCTGCTGATGGGCGAGATCTCGGTCGGCAAGCGCCAGGCGGAGACGCTGCAGGCGCTGATGACGGAGACCCGCCTCGCGCGGCTGGTGGCGGAGTGGGACATGACGGGGCGGGAGCTTGCCGCCATCATGGCCGCCATGTGGCGCCTGGTCTTCGGCTGGCGCCTGCCGGAGGGGCCGGAGGGCAAGCCCGCGGCCGAGCTGCTGCTGCCGAGCGGGCCGGAGCTCGGCCTCGCCATCCTGCGGCTGCTGCCGGCGACGCCGGAGGAGATGGCGAAGTTCGAGGTGGACGAGCGCTTCGTCCGGCAGGCCGCGCATTACCGGTCGGTGTTCCGGCATTTCATGGAGCGGGTGCCGGAGACGGGGCCACTCAACCGCGGCCTGTTCCGCGACATGGTGCAGGGCCGGCTGGATGCCCGGCTGGCGCTGCTGCCGCGGCCGAACCACGGGGTGGTCGTGCCGCCGGAGACGCTGGCGGCGGAGTGAGCGCGGCGGGCGGGACCCGTCCCCGCCGGTCGGCATCGCGGCGGTCTCGGCGCGCCGGGCGCAGGCCCGCTGCGCGGCCCCCGGGCGGGGGCGGCCCCTGCCGCAGGCAAGCGGGGCACGGACGCGCGGCCGGCCTGAGGAGGGCTGGGCGCGGCGCGGCCGGCATGGAACTCTGCCGGCCGAGGGAGGACCGCCGCCATGCCCGACGTCTTCGAAATCCTGCACGGCACCCGCGCCATGCGCCGGCTGAAGCCGGACCCGGTGCCGGACGACCTGATCCTGAAGGTGCTGCGCGCCGGCGTCGCCGCCGCCAATGGCGGCAATACCCAGACCTGGCGCTTCCTGGTGCTGAAGGACCCGGCGAGGAAGCAGGCGGTGCAGCGCTGGTACAAGCGCGCCTATGACGAGGTGATCGGGCCGCGCTATGCCGGCAGCGCGCCGCCGCCCGGCACCACGGCGGAGAAGTACCACCGCCAGCACCTCGCCGTGGAATACCTGACCGAGCATTTCCACGAGGCGCCGGTCTGGATCGTCGCCTGCCTGATCGGCGACAAGCCGACGCGCTGGTCGGCTGCCTCGATCTACCCGGCGGTGCAGAACATGCTGCTGGCCTGCCGCGCGCTTGGCCTCGGGTCCACGCTGACGACGCGGCACCTGATCTTCGAAGCGGAGTCGGAAGCAGCGCTCGGCCTGCCGCCCGGGGTGCACAGCTACGCCATCCTGCCGATCGGCTGGCCGATGGGGAAGTTCGGCCCGGTCGGCCGCGGGCCGCTCGAGGAGATCGTCTATCTCGACGACTGGGGGAAGCCCTGGGACGCCGCGCGGGGCGCCTGACTGCGACGCCTGACGAGGGCCTAGGAGCCGGGGCTGAAGACCCGGGGCCGGGCCGGGGCAGGGCGCCCCGGCCCGCGGCGGATCAGGCCGCCGCGCCGACCAGCACCACGCGGCCGGTGATCTGGCCGTTCTTCAGCCGGTTCAGCACCGCATCCGCGGCCTTCTGCGGCTGCGTCTCGACCGGGATCGCCGGGATCTTGCCCTGCTTGGCGATGTCGATCAGCGCCCGCAGCTCCTTGACGTTGCCGACATAGCTGCCCTGGATGGTGAGCGCGCGGATCGGCATCAGCGGCAGCGGGATGTTCATCTCGCCGCCGAAGAGCCCGACCTGCACCAGCTTGCCGCCCTTGCGCAGCGCATCGAAGGCGAAGCTGCTGGTCTGGGTGCCGTTCACCAGGTCGATCACCGCCGCGACCGGGCCGCCGCAGGCCTCGACGATGCCCTTGGTGGTCGCCGCGCCGTCCCTGGTCGCCAGCACGGTCGCGGAGGCGCCCTGCGCCTTCGCCGCCTCCAGCTTCTTCGCGTCCACGTCCACCGCGCAGATCGCCTGATGGCCCAGCGCCTTCAGGATGGCGACCGCCTGCAGGCCGAGGCCGCCCGCGCCGACCAGCACCACCGGCTCGTTCGGCTCCAGCGGCATGACCTTGTTGATCGCCGAATAGACCGTGATGCCGGAGCAGGCATAGGTCGCGGCCAGCGCCGGATCCACGCCCTCGATGTCGACGAGGTGCTTCACATGCGTCGCCAGCACATGCGTCGCATAGCCGCCGTTCTGGTAGACGCCGAGCGAGCGCGGCGTCAGGCACATGTTCTCCTCGTCCTTCTGGCAGATCGCGCATTTGCCGCAGCCGACCCAGGGGTAGACCACGCGGAGGTCGCCGACCTTGGTGCCCTGGTTCTGCGCGTCAGGGCCCAGCTTGACGACGCGGCCGACGATCTCGTGGCCCATGGCCAGCGGCAGCACCACGCCGCGGTCGGTCAGCCGCATCTTGCCGCGGGAGCCGAGGTCGTACTCGCCCTCCCAGATATGCAGGTCGGAATGGCAGACGCCGGCATGGGTGACCTCGAGCAGCACCTCGGCGCCCTTCGGCTCGGGCGTCGGCATCTCGATCTCCTGCAGCGGCTTTCCGGTCTCGACGACGGCCCAGGCGCGCATGGCATTTCCTCCAGAAGGCAATGGGCGCGCATGGGACAGCGCGGCCCCGGGGCGGTCAAGCCGCCCCGCCGGCACGAACCGCGCTTTTTCCGCTGGGACGGCGGGGCTTGCGCTTCCGCCATTCGGACCAGCAGGGCATTTTGTGCGAACAGATAACGAAAGCCGTCCTGCCCATGCGGATCGCCTTGTCCTTCCTCCTGGCCTGCGCCGCCGCCTCTGCCGCAGCCGAGACCGTCGGGCCGCCCCGCCTGGCCGAGGGCGATAGCTGGACCTATGCCAGCACGGTCGAGACCCGGCCCGCCGGCTGGCGGCAGAGCCGGGAGGAGATCACCATCACCCGCACCGGCTCGGACTCGATCGTCGTCCGCCAGCAGACCCTGGGCGCGCCGCGGCCGCCCATCGAGCGCCTGCAACGGCCCGACTGGAGCCTCGCCCGCAGCGTCAACGGGCAGGAGGTGGTCGTGGCGCGGCCGCTCGCCTTCCCGCTCTCGGTCGGCAAGAGCTGGACGGTGGACTACACCGAGCAGAACCCGTCCCCGCAGCAGAGCTCGGTCCGCCGGCAGATGACCTATCGCGTGCTGGGCTGGGAAGAGGTGACCGTGCCGGCCGGCACCTTCCGCGCCCTGAAGATCGAAGGGGAGGGGAGCTGGACCGCGGTGCTGGCACCGGCGCAGACCGCCATGGTCGGAGGCCGGTCGGATGCCGGCGGCAGCACCGTGGTCACCCAGACCCGCCGCAGTGGCGAGACCACCGTCACGGGGCGCGCCTACAAGGCGTTCTGGTACGTGCCGGAGGTGCGGCGCTGGGTCCGCTCGGTCGAGGAGAGCTTCGGGTCGAACGGCCTGCGCGGCGATTCCTACCGCGACGAGCTGGAATCCTTCCGACTCGCCCGCTGAGCCGGGCAACGGTGCGCCGCCTCGTGCCTTATCGCCGTCTCTGACGGAGGAAAGGCCTGGCGATGAGCGAATTCCTGTCCCGCCTCGGTGGCGCGGCGCTCGACGACCTCAGGGGCACGCCGCTCGACCGCATCCTGAACCACCTCCTGGGCGGCCAGCCCGGCGCCTCCGGCCTGCAGGGGCTGGTGGAGCGGCTGCGCGGCGCCGGCCTCGGCGACCGCGTGGAGAGCTGGATCGGCACCGGGCCGAATCGCCCCGTGCAGCCCGCCGAACTGGAGCGCGCCTTCCCGGGCGCCGAGGCCGACCGGCTGGCGCAGGAGTCGGGGATGCAGCGGCCGGGCCTGCTCGCGCTGCTGAGCCAGGCGCTGCCGCGGGTGATCGATGCCATGACGCCGGACGGGCAGATCGCCCAGGCCGGGGCGGATGCGGCGATGCATGCGGTGCCGGGGCAGCCGGACGTGCCGGGCGCCGCGAGCGGCATGGGCGCGCTGGGCGGGATGCCGCATGGCAGCCCGGCGGCGGCGCCGCTCGGCGGGACGGGCGGCGATGCCGGGCGGCAGGCCGGGCAGGGCGCGGGCGGCGAATCGGGCCTGCCGCGACTCGGGCCCGCGCCGGGCGGCAACACGACCGCCCCGGCCTCCGGCGCGCTCGGGCCGAAGCCCGCCGGGCCGGATCGGGGCTAGGACCGGGCGGCCCGGCGCCTGCATCGCCCTTCGCCGCGCGCTGGCGATGCTGCAGGCGTCAGGCCGCGCCGACGGTCCCCCCCACGGGACTCCGTCCCGACGCCCCCAGCGTTTGGAATTTCGGCGTTCCGCGCCTATATGGAACCTGTCAGCACCCTAGCCCGGAGCCCCCGGCCGGGCGGCGCGCCGGCCTCGGGGCCGGGCAGGAAAAGGCAGCAGCACCAGCGTGAGCGAGACCGAGAACGGCGGCGGCGGCATCCGGCCCGAGGACGCCGTGCCCGTCACCCTCGAGGAGGAGATGCGCCGCTCCTACCTCGACTATGCGATGAGCGTCATCGTCGCGCGCGCCCTGCCGGATGCGCGCGACGGCCTCAAGCCCGTGCATCGCCGCATCCTCTATGCGATGCAGGAGAGCGGCTACACGCCCGACAAGCCGCACCGCAAGTCCGCGCGCGTGGTCGGCGACGTCATGGGCAAGTACCACCCGCATGGCGATGCCGCGATCTACGACGCCATGGTGCGCATGGCGCAGTCCTTCTCCATGCGCGTGCCGCTGATCGACGGCCAGGGCAATTTCGGCAGCATGGACGGCGATCCTCCGGCGCAGATGCGCTACACGGAGGTCCGCCTCGCCCGCGCCGCGGCCGGCCTGCTCGAGGGCATCGAGGAGGACACGGTCGAGTTCCAGCCGAACTACGACGAATCGGAGAGCGAGCCGCGGGTCCTGCCCGCCGCCTTCCCGAACCTGCTGGTCAATGGCGCGCAGGGCATCGCCGTCGGCATGGCGACCAATATCCCGACGCACAATCCGGGCGAGGTGATCGATGCGGCGCTGGCGCTGATCGCCGAGCCGGAGACCTCGCTGCCCGACCTGATGAAGATCATCCCGGGCCCCGACTTCCCGACGGGCGGGCTGATCCTCGGGCGGTCCGGCATCCGCAGCGCCTTCGAAACCGGCCGCGGCTCCATCCCGCTGCGGGCGAAGTGCGAGATCGAGGAGATGCGTGGCGGCCGCCAGGCCATCGTCGCCACCGAGATCCCCTTCCAGGTCAACAAGGCCAACCTGATCGAGAAGATCGCCGAACTCGTCCGCGCCAAGGCGATCGAGGGCATCTCGGACCTCCGGGACGAGAGCGACCGCGAGGGCATGCGGATCGTCATCGAGCTGAAGCGGGATGCGACGGCGGAGGTGGTGCTGAACCAGCTCTACCGCATGACGCAGCTGCAGACCTCCTTCCCCGTCAACTTCCTCGCGCTCGACAACGGCCGTCCCCGGCAGATGGGGCTGATCGACGCGCTGAAGGCCTTCATCGCCTTCCGCGAGGAGGTGATCCTGCGCCGCTCGCGCTACCGCCTGGCCAAGGCGCGGGAGCGGGGGCACCTGCTGATCGGCCTGGCCATCGCAGTGGCCAATATCGACGAGGTCATCCGGCTGATCCGCGCCAGCCGCGACGGCGCGGAGGCGCGCGCCGCCCTGATGGCGCGCGACTGGCCGGCGGGCGATATCGGCGCGCTGCTGGCCCTGGTGGAGGATGCCGGCAACGTGGTGACGCCGGAGGGCACGGTGCGGCTCACTGACGCCCAGGCCCGCGGCATCCTGGCGCTGACGCTGAACCGGCTGACCGGGCTCGAGCGCGAGAAGATCAATGCCGAGCTCGAGGAGATCGCGGGGCGCATCCGCGAACTGCTGGAGATCCTGGCCAGCCATCCCCGCCGCATGGAGGTGATGGCCGAGGAGCTGCGCGCCGTCCGCGCCCAGATCGCCTCGCCGCGCATGACCCAGATCGTCGACGGCATCGCCGATGTGGACGACGAGAGCCTGATCGAGCCGGGCACGATGGTGGTCACCATCACCCGCGACGGCTATGTCAAGCGCACCGGCCTCGACACCTTCCGGGCGCAGAACCGCGGCGGCCGCGGCCGTTCGGCGGCCTCGACCCGGCAGGACGACGTGGTGATGCGCAGCTTCATCGCGCATACCCATCAATGGGTGCTGTTCTTCACCAGCCGCGGCATCGCCTTCCGCGAGAAGGTCTGGCAGCTCCCCGAAGGCGGCGCCCAGGGCAAGGGCCGAAGCCTGCGCCAGGTGCTGGCGCTGCAGGAGGGCGAGCAGGTCACCGCCGTGCTGCCGCTGCCGCAGGACGAGAGCCTGTGGGAGGGGCTGCACCTGGTCTTCGCCACCGGCTCGGGCAATGTCCGGCGGAACAGGCTGTCGGACTTCCGCAACGTCCGTGCCGCCGGCCTGATCGCCATGAAGCTGGAGGAGGGCGACAGCCTGATCGGCGTGCAGACCTGCCGGGAGGGCGACGACGTGCTGCTGGCGACCCGCAAGGGCCGCGCCATCCGCTTCCAGGCGACCGATGACGTGCTCCGCGTCTTCGCCGGCCGCGACAGCAGCGGCGTGCGCGGCATAAGGCTGGGCAAGGGCGACGAGGTGATCGCGCTGAGCGTGCTGCGGCATGTCGAGGCGACGCCGGCCGAGCGCGAGGCCGCCATCCGCAATGCCGCCCAGCGCCGCCGCAACGGCAATGGCAACGGGAACGGCCATGCCGAGGAGGCCGAGGCCGTGCCGGCGCCCGCCGAGGAGGGCGAGGAGGGCGCGGCCGAGGAGATCACCCTCTCGCCCGAGCGCGCCAGGGAGCTCGAGGAGCAGGAGGAGATCATCCTCGCCATCACCGATGGCGGCTTCGGCAAGCGCAGCCTCGCCTATGATTACCGGATGACCGGCCGCGGCGGGCAGGGGCTGGAGGCCATGCTCTTCTCCCGCCGCACCGGCCGCGAGGTGGTGGCGACCTTCCCGGTCCGCCCCGGCGACGATGTCATGCTCGTCACCGATACCGGCCGCCTGATCCGCCTGCCGGCCGACCAGGTGCGCTTGACGCGGCGGCGCAGCCTGGGCGTCATGCTCCTCCGCTTGGGGGAGGGTGAACGCGTGACGAGTTGCTTCCCGGTCGTGGACGACCAGGGCGAGGCCGGGCCGGATTCGGGCGCTGCGCAGAACGGAGCGCTGGCGGCGACCGAGCCGCCGGCCGATGGCGGGCGGGACGGCGATGCCTGAGCGGATCGGGCTCTATCCCGGCACCTTCGACCCGGTGACCAACGGCCATCTCGACGTGATCGGCCGCGCCGCGCGGATCCTCGACAAGCTGGTGGTCGGCGTCGCCGTCAATATCGGCAAGGGGCCGCTCTTCCCGCTCGAGGAGCGGGCGGAACTGGTCCGCGCCGAGACCGACGCCATCGCGGCGAAGACCGGCTGCCGGATCGAGGTGCGGCCCTTCCAGGGGCTGCTGATCGGCTTCGCGCAGGAGGTGGGCGCGAGCATGATCATCCGCGGCCTGCGCGCGGTCAGCGACTTCGACTACGAGTTCCAGATGGCGGGCATGAACCGCCGGCTGGACCACGGGATCGAGACCGTCTTCCTGATGGCGAGCGAGACGAACCAGTTCATCTCCTCGCGTTTCGTCAAGGAGATCGCGCGGCTCGGCGGCGACGTCTCCTCCTTCGTGCCGAAGCTCACGCTGGAGCGGACGCTGGCGCGGGTCCGCGCCCCGGCAGCGGACTGAGCCGGCCCGGTGACCGACGCGCCGCGCGGCGCGGCGGCCTCGATCGGCCCGCCCAACAGACGAGGCAGCACCCTCTCATTCCCGGAGTGCCATTCATGCTGCGACGACACCTCGCGGGGCTCGCCCTGCTCGGCGCCCCCGCCCTGATCCGCCCCGCCCGCGCCCAGGCGCAGGAGCGGCTGGTGATGACCCTGAAGGACGGCGACGTCACCATCGAGCTGCTGCCCGAGGTCGCGCCGAAGCATGTCGAGCGGATCCGCACCCTCGTCGGCCAGGGCTTCTACGACGGCACGCCCTTCCACCGGGTGATCGAGGGCTTCATGGCCCAGGGCGGCGACCCGACCGGCACCGGCACCGGCGGCAGCCGCCTGCCGGACCTGCCGGCCGAGTTCACCAACAAGTACCGCTTCATCCGCGGGGTCTGCGGCATGGCCCGCTCGCAGAGCCCGAACAGCGCGAACAGCCAGTTCTTCATCATGTTCGCGCCGGCGCCGAGCCTCGACGGCCAGTACACGATCTGGGGCCGCGTGGTTGCCGGCATGGATGCCGTCGACAAGATCAAGCGCGGCAGCGGCAGCAGCGGCATGGTGCAGAACCCGGACAAGCTGCTCCGCGCCCGCCTCCAGGCCGCCTGACCTTTCTTCTTCTGCAAGGACGCACAGCATGAGCGACGAAGCCGGCACCCCCGCCGAGGTCCCGGGCGAGCCCCCGATCGAGGCGTCGGCCACGCCCGAGGCCGAGGCGGCGCCCGCGGCCGCCGCGCCGGCCGAGCCCGACCCGAAGCTCGAGAGCACGCTGATCCTCGAGCTCAAGGATGGCGCGGTGACGATCGAGCTGCTTCCCGACCTCGCGCCGCAGCATGTCGAGCGCATCAAGACCCTGGTCCGCGCCGGCTTCTACGACGGCACGCCCTTCCACCGGGTGATCGAGGGCTTTATGGCCCAGGGCGGCGACCCGACCGGCACCGGCACGGGCGGCGCGCGGGAGCAGGGCTATGCCGACCTGCCCGCCGAGTTCTCGCCGCCCAACCGCGCGCGCTTCGTGCGCGGCACCTGCGGCATGGCGCGGACCATGAACCCGAACAGCGCAAACAGCCAGTTCTTCATCATGTTCGCGCCGGCGCCCTCGCTCGACGGGCAGTACACGATCTGGGGCCGCGTCGTCTCCGGCATGGAGACGGTGGACAAGATCAAGCGCGGCACCGGCGGCAATGGCATCGTCCAGGGCCCCGACCGGCTGATCAAGGCGCGCATCGCCGCCGATGCGCCGCCGGCCGCCGAGGCACCCGCCGGTTGACTTTCGCGCCGCCGCGCGCTTTTCCCGCGCGCGGCGGCACCGTGTGAGCCGGTAGCTCAGCTGGTAGAGCACGGGACTTTTAATCTCGTGGCCGTGGGTTCGAGTCCCACCCGGCTCACCACGCCCGCCCCTGGCGGGCCCGGTCCTGTCACGAAGGTGAGACGGCCTTCCCCGGTGCGACATCGTATATCGGTCGCGCAACTCCCGGAGGAAGCCTCATGCGGCGGATCGTCCTCGCCATCGCCTTTGCCCTTCTGGCCGGCACCGCGGCCCAGGCCCAGCGCTTCGACAGCGGCTGGCGGCGGATCGCGGTCAACGACCTGGCCGACCTCGACCTCTGGGGCGGCGATGTCCGGGTCAACAACCTGATCGTCGCGGCGGAGAACGAGACCAATGCCCGGGCGCAGCCGGAGAAGCTGGCGACCCACGTCTTCTCGCTCTCCGCGGTCAAGCGCGCCCCCGGCAGCCGCAACGTCTTCGTCCAGCTCGTCGGGATGAATGCCGACCGCATCCCGACGATGACCTCCATCATCGCGGTGAATTTCGGCGACAGCGACATCAACCGCCTGCGGACGGACACCCACCGCTTCATCGCCTTCCCGAAGGAGGTCGCGACGACGCGCGAGTATTTCGTCCGCATCCTGGTGCAGTAGCGGCAGGCCGTTCCGGGGCCGCAAGGCGGAATGGCCGCGATGTGAGCGGGACGGCTGCGTCGCGCCGCGTTGCACCGGCAGGACGCCCGCGTTCCTGCCGACCCGCGGGCGGCAGCGGAGGAGCCCCGCCTTGCACCTCGTCCCGACCCGCGCCCATGGCGTCATCGACTACGGCAGCGGCCTGCTGCTGATCGCGCTGCCCTGGCTGCTCGGCTTCGCCGATCGCGGCCTGCCGCAATGGCTCTGCCTCCTGCTCGGCTTCGGCCTGCTGCTCGTCAGCCTGCTGACGGATTACGAACTCGGCGCGGCCCGGCTGATCCCGATGCCGGCGCATCTCGCCTTCGATGCGCTCGGCGGCGCCTTCTTCGCGGCCTCCCCCTGGCTCTTCGGCTTCGCCGACCGGGTCTGGCTGCCCTTCCTCGTGGTCGGCGCCTTCGAGGTGATCATGGCGCTCATCACCCAACGCGCGCCGTCCGATGAGCCGGCGCTGGCCTGAGCCGGGGAGGGCCTTCCATGGCAGACACCACCGCCGCCCATGACGCGGCGCATGCCCACCATCCCGGCTTCGTGGTGCGCTGGCTGTTCAGCACGAACCACAAGGATATCGGGGTCCTCTACATCATCTTCTCCGGGCTCTCCGCCATCGTCGCTGTCACCATGTCGGTGCTGATGCGCGTCGAGCTGATGGAGCCGGGGCTGCAGATCTTCGCCGACGGCCAGGCCTGGAACGCCTTCGTCAGCACGCATGGCCTGGCCATGATCTTCTTCGTCATCATGCCCGTGCTGTTCGGCGGCTTCGGCAATTTCTTCGTGCCGCTGATGATCGGCGCGCCGGACATGGCCTTCCCGCGGCTGAACAACATCAGCTTCTGGCTGCTCGTGCCGGCGGTCCTGCTGCTCTATGCCGGCCTCTTCATCGGCGCGGGCCCCGGCGCGGGCTGGACGCTCTATCCTCCGCTTTCCTCCATCGAGTACCACCCCGACATGTCGATGGACATGACGCTCTTCGCGCTGCACCTCGCGGGTGCCAGCTCCCTGCTCAGCGCCATGAACTTCATCACCACCATCTTCAACATGCGCGCGCCGGGCATGACGCTGCACAAGATGCCCCTGTTCGTCTGGTCGATCCTGGTCACCGCCTTCCTGCTGCTGCTCGCGCTGCCGGTGCTGGCGGGCGCCATCACCATGCTCATCACGGACCGCAATTTCGGCACGGCCTTCTTCAACCCGGCGGGCGGTGGCGACCCGGTGCTGTTCCAGCACCTCTTCTGGTTCTTCGGCCATCCGGAGGTCTACATCGTCATCATGCCGGCCTTCGGCATCATCAGCCACGTCGTCTCGACCTTCAGCCGCAAGCCGGTCTTCGGCTATCTCGGCATGGTCTATGCGCTGGTCGCCATCGGCGTGGTCGGCTTCGTGGTCTGGGCGCACCACATGTTCACCTCCGGCATCCAGGTGGACACGCGCGCCTATTTCTCCGCCGCCACCATGGTCATCGCGGTGCCGACCGGCATCAAGATCTTCTCCTGGATCGCCACCATGTGGGGCGGCTCCATCCGGCTCCGCGTGCCCATGCTGTTTGCCATCGGCTTCATCTTCGTCTTCACCGTCGGCGGCGTGACGGGGGTGAAGATCGCCAGTCCCGGCGTCGACGTCGTCCTGCACAACACCTACTACATCGTCGCGCATTTCCACTACGTCATGGCGATCGCCGCCGCCTTCGCCTTCTTCGCCGGCTTCTACTACTGGATCGGCAAGATGAGCGGGCGGCAATACCCGGAGCGGCTGGGGCAGGTCCATTTCTGGACCTTCCTGGTCGGGGTGAACCTGCTGTTCTTCCCCATGCACTTCCTCGGCGCCCAGGGCATGCCGCGCCGCTATCCCGACTACCCCGAGGCCTTCGCGGGCTGGCACTTCGTCGCCTCCATCGGCTCCTACGTCACCGCGGCCTCCTTCCTCGTCTTCCTCCTCGTCGTCTACCGCACGCTGACGGCCGGGGAGCGGGTGGGGGCGAATTACTGGGGCGAGGGGGCGACGACGCTGGAGTGGATGGTGCCGAGTCCGCCGCCCTTCCACACCTTCGAGGACCTGCCGCAGGTGCGCTGAACCGCCCCCGCCCCCGGGCGGCCCGGAGGGCGGCCCCGGATTGACCGGCGCCGCGCGCCATGCGCCACTCCCGCCCCGAAGCCCCGCCCCCGCGGGGCGCTAGGAGGGAGGGACCCATGTTCATCGAACAGCGCATCTACACGGCGCATCCCGGCAAGCTGCCGGCCTGGCTGAAGGCCTATGCGGAGATCGGCGGCCCGGCCTCCTCCCGCACCCTGACGCCGCTGATGGGCATGTTCACGGTCGAGTTCGGCCAGATCAACCGCGTGCTCTTCATCCGCGGCTTCGACGACATCGACGCGCGCGAGGAAGGGATGAAGCGCCGCGACGCCGATCCGGACTGGCAGCGCTTCCTCGAGGCGACCCGGCCGATCGGGGCGCTGATGGCGCAGGAAGCCAAGCTGATGAAGACGGTGGACTTCTCGCCCATCCAGAAGGTCGGCCAGCCCTTCGAGCGGAAGATCCAGGGCGAGGCGATGTTCGTCGACCACCGCACCTACGACTTCGAGCCGGGCCGGATCAATGCCTGGATCGACGCCTACAAGAACCTCGGCAAGCCGGTGCAGGACAAGCATCTCGGCCAGTTGCTCTTCTTCTGCGTCACCGAATGCGGGCCGATCAACCAGGCCGTCTTCGCCTGGGCCTATAGCTCCCTCGGCGACCGCGACCGGCGCCGCGCCGCCATGGCGGCCGATCCGGGCTGGGCGGAGTTCCAGAAGGCGACCGGCGGGCTCGGCGCGCTGAAGGCGCAGAACACCCTGATCCTCAAGCCCGTTCCCTGGTCGCCGATCCGCTGATGCGCCTCCGGCTTGTCCTCGCGGCCGGCCTCGCCGCGCTCGGCCTCCTGGCCGGGCCGGCGCGGGCCGGCCAGACCTTCGACACCGTCAAGTCCCGCGGCGTCCTGAACTGCGGCGTCAATGTCGGCGTCGCCGGCTTCTCCCTGCCGGACAGCCAGGGCGTCTGGCGCGGCATGGATGCCGATCTCTGCCGCGGCCTCGCGGCCGCCATGTTCGGCGACCCGGGCAAGGTCCGCTTCGTGCCGCTGACCGCGGTGCAGCGCTTCACCGCGCTGCAGTCGGGCGAGATCGACGTGCTGATCCGCCAGACCACGCTGACCATGACGCGCGACACCACGCTCGGCCTGCGCATGGTCATTGTGAACCTCTATGACGGCCACGGCTTCATGGTCCGCCGCGACGCCAACGTGACCGACCCGAAGCAGATGGAGGGGATGACCGTCTGCCTCTCCCCCGGCACGACGAACGAGCTGGTGACGACCGACTGGTTCCGCAGCAACAACCTGCGCTTCACGCCGGTGCTGCAGGAGCGGATGCAGGACAATGCCCAGGCGCTGCAGGCCGGGCGGTGCGACGCGATCGGCACGGATGCGACGCAGCTCGCCGCGCTGCGCAGCCAGTTCACCCGGCCCGGCGACTTCGTCATCCTGCCGCAGCGCTTCAGCAAGGAGCCCTATGGGCCCGTGGTGCGGCGCGACGACCAGGAGTGGTTCGAGGTGGTGCGCTGGACAGTCAGCGCCCTGATCCAGGCGGAGGAGCTCGGCGTCACCAGCGCGAACGCCGAGGAGCTGCGCAAGGGCAGCCCGAATCCGGAGATCCGCCGCCTGCTGGGCACGGATCCGGTGCTGGGCAATGCGCTCAAGCTCGACCCGGCCTGGGCCTTCAATGCCATCCGCGCCATCGGCAACTACGGGGAGCTGTTCGAGCGGCATCTCGGCCCGAAGACGCCGATCGGGCTGGAGCGGGGGATGAACCGGCTCTGGACCGATGGCGGGCTGATGTATTCCTGGCCGATGCGCTGACCCCGCGCCGCGCCGGGATCAGGACCGGCGCGGCGGCAGCATGACGGCGCGGCCGGCGAGCGGGATGGGGGCGGCGCGGTAGGCCTCGAGCCCCCGGCCGCCGCCGCCCGCCGCCGGCAGGACCGCGGCCCGGCCGGCGCCGTTGTCGAGCATCCCCCCGCCGCCGCCCGGCACCGGCGCCGTCGCCAGCATCGCCGGTGCCGCGGCCGGGGCGGGCAGGCCCTGCTCCGCCAGCCAGGCCGCCGCGACCCGGGCGCGATAGGGCTCGGCGAAGCCCGGCGTCTGGGAATGGTAGTGCGCCGCCGCCTGCAGCCAGTCGCCGCGCGCCGCCTGCAGCTCGCCGAGGAATCGGGCGGCGTAGCGGGCATTGGCCAGCGGGTCGAAGGCCTCCTCCAGGCTGGCGAAGGCATTGGGGTGGTGCCGCAGGTTCACCTGCAGGCAGCCGACATCGATCGAGCGCACCCCCTGCGCCTGCAGCGCCCGCACGGCGGCAATCGCTGCCGCCTTGTCCGGGAAGAAGCTGCCGCGCCCCTCGGCATTGATCGCCCAAGGCCAGGGATGGAGGGCGCCGGTCTGCGGGTCGCGCCGGCCGCTCTCGACCCGGCCGATGGCGGCGAGCAGCCGGGGCGGCAGGCCACGCTCGCGCTCCGCCTGCGCGATGGCAGCGCGGCAGAGCTGGCCCGGCTCCGGTGCCTGCGCCCGGGCGAGGGGCGCGGCGAGGAGGAGCGGGAGGCAGAGAAGGATGGCGCGCATGGTCCGGGTCCCGGCCACCGCGGGCTGCGGGGGCGGGGCGGCGCAGCGCAACCGGCGTGCCAGGCGGCGTGCCGGTCCCAGCGGCGTGGCATCGGGGTTGCAACCATCGCGTGTGGCCGGGCTGGCCTCGGCAGGCCGGCCCGTGCCGATGACGGCCATCGCGGGGATGCGCCTGCATCCCCGCGATGGCCGTCAGTCCTTGTCAGGCAGTGGCGGCCAGAAATCGTGGCGCACGGCGGACCCAACCGCGGGGCGCGGGTTCCACGTCCTGCTGGCGCGAGCTGCGCGCCGCCTCGATCGCGGCCTCGGTCGGCTCGAAAACCACATAGCCGCGGCCCCAGACCGTGCGGATGATCTCGGCCGCGCCGGCCGCGGTCAGCTTGCGCCGCAGCTTGCAGACGAAGACGTCGACGATCTTCGAGTCCGGCGCCTCGGAGTCGGCGTAGAGCCGCGTCATGAAGCGCTCCTTGGTCAGGAGCACGCCCTTGTGCAGCATCAGCGTCTCAAGGAAGTCGAACTCGCGCGCGGTCAGGTTCACGCGGCGGCCGTCGACCATGACGGCATGCTGCTCCTGGTCCAGGACCACGTTGCCGCAGACCAGCTCGGAGCAGGCATAGCCGCGGGCGCGGCGGGCGAGGGCCTGCATGCGGGCATGCAGGACGGAGAGCCGCATCGGGTGGAAGAGCACGTCGTCGGCGCCCGCATGCAGGACCGACTCCTCCTCCTCGGCGGTGGCATTGCCGGTGCAGGCGACGATCATCGGCAGGGTCATGCCGCGGCGGCGCAGCTCCCGGATGGCGGGCAGGGCGCTCCGCAGCGGCTGGCCGACCCGGAGCAGCACGAGGTCATAGGGACCGCTCAGGGCGACGACCGAGGGAAGGTCCGCGATGCTCTCGGCGGCGTCGCAGAGCACGCCATGTTCCGCCAGCGCGGCCTCCAGCTCAGCGGTGGGGGCAATGTCGGAGGCAATGGCAATGCGCATGCAAACTCCATCAGCTACAAAAGTTCGTGTTCGATCACATGATAGTCAGTAAGGAATGGAATACAATCATTAAGTGCATAGCAGCCCGGTAGATCGCTCCGCGTAACGCTTAGCGTAACGCCTGACGCGACGCTCCGCGTAACGCCCCGGGCCGGCGCGGCGAAGACGCGTGACAGAGGGCGACGGCGCGCTTGACGGCGGCCGGGACCGATCCCTTCTGGGTCGGGCGCCACGGAGGCCTGCGATGCTGATCCGAACCCCGCGCGGCTGGGAGATCCCCGAGCGCGACGCCACCCCCGAACACTTGGTCTTCGGCCGCCGCGCCGCGCTGAAGGCGGCGGGACTCGGCGCCGCCACCATCGCCGCGCCCGCCTTCGCGGCGGACCTGCCGGCCGCCGAGCGCAACGCGCGCTACCCGGCGGGGCGGGAGGTCACCGCGGAGAAGGACGCGACGACCTACAACAACTACTACGAGTTCGGCACCGACAAGGGCATCTCGCGGCCGGCACAGAAGCTGCCGCTGCAGCCCTGGACGATGCGGGTGGACGGGCTGGTCGACCAGCCGCGCGACTTCGGGGTGGAGGACCTGCTGAAGGCGATGCCGCTGGAGGAGCGCCTCTATCGACTCCGCTGCGTCGAGGCCTGGTCGATGGTGGTGCCCTGGACCGGCTTCCCGCTCTCGGCCCTGCTCGCCCAGGTCGGGCCGAAGCCGGAGGCGCGCTATGTCCGCTTCGAGACCGCGTCGCTGCCCGCCGTCATGCCGGGGCTCCGGCAGTCCTGGTATCCCTGGCCCTATATCGAGGGCTGCACCATCGAGGAGGCGATGAACGAGCTCTCCTTCATGGTCGTCGGCGCCTATGGCAAGCCGCTGCCGCCGCAGAATGGCGGCCCGATCCGCTTCCACCAGCCCTGGAAATACGGCTTCAAGGCCGGCAAGAGCCTGGTGAAGGTGACCCTGACGGCGGAGCGGCCGAAGAGCTTTTGGGAGGCGATCCAGCCCTCCGAATACGGCTTCTGGGCCAACGTGAACCCCTCGGTGTCGCATCCGCGCTGGAGCCAGGCGAGCGAGCGCGTGCTGGGCTCGGGCGAGCGGATCCCGACGCAGCTCTTCAACGGCTATGGCGAATGGGTGGCGGGGCTCTACACCAGCCTGCAGAAGGAGCGGCTCTGGGCCTGAGGCCCGGCGCCGCCCCTGCGGGAGGGGCGATGGCCGCGAGCATCTACGACGATCCGGGCTTCTTCGCCGGCTACAGCGGCCTCCGCCGGTCGGTGGAGGGGCTGGACGGCGCGCCGGAATGGCCGGCCCTGCGGGCGCTGCTGCCGGACATGGCGGGGCTGCGCGTCCTCGACCTCGGCTGCGGCTTCGGCTGGTTCTGCCGCTGGGCGCGCGGCGCGGGGGCGGCCGGCGTGGTCGGGCTCGACCTCTCGGCGCGCATGCTGGCGCGTGCCAGGGCGATGACCGAGCGCGACGGCATCGCCTATGCGCGCGCCGATCTCGGCCGCCTGCCGCTGGGCGAGGCCGGCTTCGACCTCGCCTACAGCTCGCTCGCCCTGCATTACGTGGAGGACCTCGACGGGCTGTTCGCCGCGGTGCACCGGGCCCTGCGCCCCGGCGGGCGGCTCGTCGCCTCGCTCGAGCATCCCGTCTTCACCGCCCCGCGCGCGCCCGGCTGGCTCCCGGGCGAGGCGGGCGGCTGGCGCTGGCCGGTGGATGGCTACCGGCAGGAGGGGCCGCGCGCCGTGGACTGGCTCGGCGGCCGCGTGGTCAAGCAGCACCGGATGCTCGGGACGCTGCTGAACGGCCTGCTGCGCGCGGGCTTCGTCCTCGACCATGTCGAGGACTGGGGACCGACCGAGGCGCAGGTCGCCGCGCAGCCGGAGCTGGCGAAGGAGCGGGAGCGGCCGATCTTCCTGCTCCTCGCCGCCCACCGGCCGG
>NZ_JAUTWS010000270.1 GCF_030657435.1 Paracraurococcus lichenis
CAGGGCGATCCGGCGATGGGCGGCTCGTCCCGTCAGCCGGTCATGACGGCCTACCGCCAGCGTGCGCTCGCCTGTGCTTTGGCACTGCGGGAGGGGCCGAGGCGCCCGCGTGATCTGCGAGAGACGGCGCCGGACGCGGCCGCCATCCTGCTGAGGAATGTCTACGGCTGGTTTGAGCGCGAAGCCCGGGGCATCTACCGACTCTCGCCGGCGGGAAGTGCCGCCCTGGCGCAATGGGCCGGCGCTCGTCCGACTGACCTGCTTGACAACGGGAAAGACGTGCCGACGGCCGCTGATCTTCGAGCAACACCCTCGCCAGCCATTGGCACCTGATATCACTGCCCCTGCCATAACATCCGGGGCGGTTCACACCGGAACCGGAAAGGCTGGCTGTCCGACGAGCCTCGCGGTCGTTTACAGACTGGTGATTGAGTGACGCCAAGGTTACAGCATGCGCCTTTTCTTATCATTGACTGCCTCCCTGCTGCTCGCGCCAGTTGCCTGGGCGCAGACGACGCCTCCTGTCTGCGGTGTGGCGCGCGAGGGCGTTACGGCCTGCATTGGCGAGAAGCTCTGCGAGTGCCGCCATGAACACGGCGGTAGCGTCAGCGGCAAACGAGAGGGTTTCCACTGGGATTGCGGCATCCTCCGTCCGTCTTGCGGGGTCGCGCCAGCGAGCCCGGGAGTGGAGATGCCGTCGATGTCCATCATGCCGCTGATCCAGCCTCCTTCCGGCCCAACACCGGGTCAGCAGAGCTATCCGGGCTACCCGCAGGGCCAGGATCCGCGCTTGCTGCTGCCGGGTCGCGTCCCATACAGGGCGCACTCTTACTAATTCGCTCAGCCATCCCCTCATACTGGCCGCCCAACGTATGAAATGAAGGAATCAGACGGCGGGTGCCGAGTTGAGGGAATGAATCGGACGGTGCCGACCATCGTTCTTTCCTGACGCCACCAGGCAGTGCCTTGCCTTCCCAGCCACACTCTGATTCGACACCGTCCCACGCTGCGGGATGGGGGCGCGATGCGGAGCAAGCAGATTTCCCCGGCAACGGTAGAGCAGTTCCTCGGCGACGTGTTCGGCCAGGAGCTGCATGCCAAGCGCGTGCAGTCCCTGGCAGGTACCACGCTGGGGGCGATGCGGAGCTGCTCGCTGGCGGTGTCGCTGATCGGCCAGGGCCTGGCACTGGCGCGCGGCCTGAAGACCAGGCATGCCGTCAAGCAGGTCGATCGCCTGCTGTCCAACCCGGGCATCGATGTCGACGCCCTGCTGCCGCACTGGGTCCGGCATGTGGTCGGCCAGCGGCTGGCGATCACCGTGGCGATGGACTGGACCGAGTTCGCCGCCGACGGCCAGGCCACGCTGATGCTCTCGCTGCTCTGCCGCCATGGCCGGGCCACGCCGCTCTTCTGGTTGAGCGTCGAGACGGCGAGCCTGAAGGACTGCCGCAACGGCAATGAATGGGTCCAGGAGTTTGCCCGGGTCGTCGAGACCGGCGAGGCCGCGGCCTTCACCCGCCAGATCGGCTCCCTCTGACGATGGTACGACGGACGGGCCTTTCCCCTGGACAAGGACCGGTTCGCCGTCCTGTTCCTGGAGGTGACGGAGCGGGTGCTCGCCGACATGCGCCGCAATGCCCTCCTGGAGATCGGCGATCAGCTTCGTGACCTGACCGACACGGCGGAGATGACGGCCGCGGCATCGGCCATCGTCGGCCGGGCGCTCGGCGCACCGGGCATGAGG
>NZ_JAUTWS010000271.1 GCF_030657435.1 Paracraurococcus lichenis
GAGGCCCGCGCCCGCGCAACCTGAGCGGCTGGGACGCTCTGCGAGCGGCTCAACCGCGAGAGCGATGCCCGCTCCGCTTCGCTCAAGGGTTGCAGCGGATCCTTTTGGCGCCGTGACATTGGGTGCTTCGTCATTCAGCAGAGGCCATTATGGCACATTCCGAGGCAACTGACCCACTAGTAGTCGACGCTTAGCGCTCGGTCCCAGCGTCGGTCGGCGCTTTCTCGGCCAGCGGGCAGGCGGTGACCTGGCCCTCCCTGCGCATGGAACTCGGCCACGAGGCGCGCCGCCCTGGTCATCGGCCGCGCGGCGCAGGGATATGGCGAACGTCTCGTCACCATGGACGGCACCGCCCTCGACGTACCTGCAAGGATGCGTTCGAGGACCGAGCGACGCCGTTGGCGGGGTGTTCGTCGGCTGTTGCGGGAGGGTGCGCAAGTGCCCGCACGAACCGCGCGGTCGGGGGCGGGAGCAGCACGAAGGGGTGGACCCGCTGCGGCGAAGAGCCGCGGCGATGGCCCTGCCCCGGCAACGCCCCGGGAGGCATCTGCCTCCCGGGGTACGAGCCGGTCGAGAACCCGGAACGTCCCATCTCAAGTCGGGGGCGCCGTTGCCCCGGCGGCAGAACCAGTCAGCCAATCAGGCTGATACGACTAAACAGAAACTGGCGCACCGGAGTTGAAGACGGGGCCGGAGTTTCATCCACGGCGGGTCGGCCATCCCGGTGGGTAACTGATACGAAAGCTTACAACGGTTCCGCCTCCTGTCCTGGCAACCTCGCGACGGTGCCCAGGAGAGTGCGGCGCATTGCATGGACGGTGCCGATGAGGCGGTTGTTCTCGGCCCGCAGCGGCGTGACGACACCCGTCAGGTTGGCGACCTGATCACCGCTCCGCCGCACCAGATAGAGCCCCGCGGCACCGGACAGGCCGGTGAGGAAGGCCACCGGCGGGATCCTGGCGCCTCGCGGTTCCGTGTGCCTCAACCGCGGACGGCAGGGCCATGCGTGACAATGCCCGGGCAGCTCTGGCAGGCGCAGCCATCAGCATCCGTTGCGCAGGAGGAAGAGGCCGTCCAGCAGGTTCCGTCGTGTGTGGCTGCTCGCCGGACCCGGTGGGCGGGATCAACCGCCCGAGCAGCCGGGACTGCGCATCCGCCAGGGCCCGGCCGGAGCCGACATCCCAACCAGTACGCGATCAGCGAACGCCCATGCGCCGGTCTGCAGACGGGAAGCCACCTGCAAGCTCGCCCAAAAGGCCAGGCTCAGCCCGTCAAACCGCTGCCCTCCTCCCTTCGTCAACAGCGTCCGGGTGAGTACGGCCTGTCCGCAGCCTCTCGTCGACATGCCATGCGATGGCTGACCATACAGGCTGAGGAGGTCGGCCCTGGCGTGCCGGGGCGAACGGATATCAGCCCTCTGCTCCACGCCTGCCCGATCATCGGTGCGGGCCAACCGAGGCCGATGCCGGCACTGACTTCCTCCCCGCCCTGAAGGACTTGACGTTACCCACATCATGTTTCGCTCCTGCGTCCTGCCAGCTCGGCGCCGAGCAGCATCAGGAGCAGGCGCTGAGCGCCGAGCCACAGTGTCTGCCATCCAGGCTCGCCGTCGCCACGACGGGCCAGAAAGCCGCCAAGGCGGGCAACACCGCGGTGAAAGCCGCGCCGCGTGACGAGGTCTTCGCGCGGCACGGCGAGAGCGCTGGCCAGCAGCGCGACGGTGGCAGGGTCCTCGTCGGCCGGTGCATCGGGATCA
>NZ_JAUTWS010000272.1 GCF_030657435.1 Paracraurococcus lichenis
AGAGCGTCCGATCCTGGACTGGTTCCATATCGCCATGCGGCTGCAGCACCTGACCCAGATCGCCGGGGCTCTGGCGTCCGACGATCCGGCGCGCGCGGGCGCGAAGGCGGTGATCGTCGAGGAGGTCGAGCGCCTGCGTTGGCGGCTGTGGCACGGCAAGGCCAAGGACGCGAAAGCCAGCCTTGATCGCATCCGCGCCGTCATGCACCATTTCCGGGGCGAGCATGCCGGCCGCAGGACCGTCGCGCCTTCGCGCAAACTATGGACCACGCTACGGGCCTTGGACTGCTATCTCGTCGGGCAGAGCGATCGGCTGGTCAACTACGGCGCGCGGCACCGGGCTGGGCTGCGGGTCGGCACGGCGCTGACCGAGGGCACGGCCAACTTCCTGGTGAACCGCCGGATGGCGAAATCGCAGCAGATGCGCTGGTCCCGGCGCGGCGCCGACCGGCTGCTGCAGGTTTGCTGCGCCGTCTACAACGGCACGCTCGGCACCGGCTTCGGGCAGCGCTTCTATCCCGCCAATGACCTGCTCCCGCAAATGGCCGCCGCAGCGTGACCCCCAGTCTCGCGGCAGTCCCGACGATGACCCCTGCGCGGTCCGCGACCGAGCCGACCCAGCCCGGCGCGTCGGGCACGCGTTGCGTCTCGAGCGCCGCGGCCAGGCGCACCTGCGGCAGGGAGAGCCCGATGCCCGCCGCGACCGGGCGCCGCCCGGAGCCGGTGGGAGGCCCTAGGACTGGCACGCCGACGGCGACGGCGGCCGCCCCGGACGCGGTGCCGCGGAACAGGTCGCTGACCTCGGCGCGCCCTGAGGCGAGCACCCGCTGCGCTGCGTCCGGGGCGCGGACGCCCACCCGCCGCTCCCCCGGTGCCCACGCCGTCATCAGCGCGATCTGCCCGTCGGCGGCGACCAGGGTGAGGGTCGCGCCGCCGAACCGGGCGGAGGCGGCACGCATCTCGCCTTCGACAGCGTCGAGATCGCTCCGGGCCAGGGCGAACGAGGCGGCCAAGCCGTCGAGCAGCGCCTCGGCGCGGTCGAACTCGCGGTCAATGGCGAGCGCCAGCGCCCGCGCCCGACCGAGCAGGGCATCCTCGGCCCGCGCCCGCGCCTCGCGCTGGCCCTGCCAGACGGCGGCGGCCAGCACAAGGAGGGGCACCGCGACCACCGCAACCAGGAGCGACAGGCGCCGAGCGAGGGACGGCGGGACCCGACCCGCGGCGGCGTTCGCCGGTTCCACGGGGGCGCGATCGACCGGGGCCGCTAGCGTCAATCCGGCGACCCGGTCTGTTCTATGGCCATGTCCCCCAGCGCCCGGGCGAGTGTCGCAAGCTTAAACCATCTATGTGCCGGGGACCGCGGGACGCGCAACCCAAAAGGCATCACCGCGCGGACAAAGCGGGCGTGCGAGCATCGCGGCGCATCAAGGACCGTCTGTCCCCACCGAGTCGTCAAGCCGGTACGTCCCGGAACTGCGAGGAGGATCGAACGCCGGGCGGAGCCACGGAGCGTGCCGAATTCCCACCGAACCAGGATGTCCCTCAGGTGAGGCAGTGAGGCGGCTTCTGTCAGAACTTACGCCAGACCCGACGAGTTGAGGCGAAAGCCAAGGTCAGCTTACGCCGCTTCGAGAATTGCGGGCACACTGGTGGCACGACGGAGGTGAAGCAGGCGACGGCGGTTGGCAGGGACGGGCTGGTGGTGGCGAGTGCGGAA
>NZ_JAUTWS010000273.1 GCF_030657435.1 Paracraurococcus lichenis
CGAGCAACCCTGCTGACGCAGGTCACGGATGGTGGCCAGGATCTGCTCGAACCCGCGCAACTGCTCGAACCGTCGCACGGTGCGGACGAGAGCGTGGCGGGTCCGCACGCCGCCGGCCCACTCGCATTCGACCTCGAGGTGCTCGCTGGCGCCCTCCAGGCGGATGACAACCCGCTCGAGGACGAGCCGAGCAATGGCCTGACGGTCCTTCTGCGTGGTCGTCGGCGCGTGCCAGAGCGCCGGCACATCCTCGGCAAGCTGCCGGATGACGGCCAGTTCTGCGGCTCCCAGCCGAGATGGCTGGCGTGCCATTTCGCGGGCGTGCTCGGCCGCCAGCGCTTCCTCAGCGGTGAGTGCTGCCTCCCATTCACGCTCGAGGGTACGCGCCACGAGCCGCATGTCGGGATCGACGGCCTCGTAACGCCGGCGCGCCAGCGCCGTCTCATAGCGCGCCCGCTCCAGGCGCTCGGCCCAATGGCGCCGCCGCCCGGCACGCTCGAGTTCGAGATCCTCGGCCAGCTGCAGACTGACCTCGACTGCCGATGGCGTCAGCGCGGCGAGGATCAGCCGGGCAACCAGCTCGTCAACCGGCGCCGCGCTGAGCGATTGGCAGCGCGGCCCGGCAAAGGTCACGGCCTCCTGGCAGCACTGGTAGCGGGCCTCGCGGCCGTTGTTGTGGTAGGCGAGTGCCATGCGCCGGCCGCATCGGCCGCAGTGCACGAGGCCACCCAGCAGAGCGTGGCCGCCGCGAGGAACGCCATCGTGCTTGGCCCGGTTCGCCGCCATCTGCTCCTGGTTGCGCGTGTAGGTTTCCCAATCAATGTAGGCCGGCCAGCAGTCCCGCCGCAGCACGGTCCAGCTCTCTGGCGCGCGGATGAACCGCCGCCCGCTGTGCGGCTTGCCGGGCAGCTGGGCGCGACGCTCCATCCGGCGCCGGCCGTAGACATAGGCTCCGGCGTAGGCCGGATGGCGGAGCATGTCGGCCACCGTCGCGTGGTTCGGGCGGTTCCAGCGGATCTCGCCCCGGTTCGGGCCCGAGCGCACGCGGTCTGGCAGCGCGATGTCATGGTCAACGAGATAGGTCAGGACGCCGCGGATCGAGCGGCGCCGTTCGAAAACGTCGAACACCAGCCGGATCACCGAGCGGACCCCCTCGTCCGGGTCGAGCGCCACCTCGCCCGACGGGCGCTGCACATAGCCTCGTGGCAGGCCGATCACGAGCTCACCACGAGCCGCCTTGGCACGGCGCCCCTCGAGCATGCGCCCTTTCAGGATGTGCAGCTCGGCCTCGCTCATCGTGCCCTTCAGGCCGAGCAGCAGGCGGTCGTTGTAGGTGCCCGGGTCGTAGAGGCCGTCCGCATCCGCGATGAGCGTGTCGAACAGGGCGCAGATCTCGAGCAGCTGGTGCCAGTCGCAGCAAGAGCGCGCCAGGCGCGACACCTCGATGCCAAGGACGAGCCCGACATGACCGAGGCCAACCTCGGCGACGAGGCGCTGGAACCCAGGCCGGTCCAGCGTAGAGGCCGCCGAGCGGCCAAGGTCATCATCGATGACAACCACCTGCTCCGCATGCCAGCCAAGCTGCCGCGCGCGATCGGCCAGCGCGTATTGCAGCCGCGTGGACTCCCCGTGCTGCTGCACCTGGCGCAGCGTCGACTGGCGGACGTAGACAATCGCCAGC
>NZ_JAUTWS010000274.1 GCF_030657435.1 Paracraurococcus lichenis
GGTCGCGGGGGACCGGGCCTGTTCCTCACCCAAGATACGCTGGCCGATGTTCCACAACACCCAAGCCGCCGCCTGATCGCGCCCGATCATCCGCCCATCAGGCAGGACATGGGCGCGCTCATGCAGCGCCTTCTTCCGCACCTCGCCACTGACCGGATCGGTCTGCGATGGCCGGTGCTTCCGTGGATCGACCAAGATCACCCGACCCGCAGCTTCTTCCGCTTTCGAGGTCAGGAGGGACAACCAACTGCCGGGCGCAGTATCAAGGATCGCCCGGTTCAAGCCCGCTTTCTGGCGGACATTCTTGCCCGGCTTCTCCGCCGTCCCCTTGGCGGAAGCCGTCATGTTCTTCACCGCGATGTCCTCGGTGATGATGACCGCGTGCTCGCGGGCAAGCCGCGCAGTGGTTTGGTGGTTCCGGTCCTTGCGCCGGTTCGCCAGCTTCCGGCTGCGCTTCGCCAGCAGCTTCCGCGCCTTCGCGGCCCGCTTTGACCGCTTGCCTCGGAGATGACGGGACACCTCGCGCTGCGTCGCCTTGAGGCCGGCCTGCGCCTCGGCCAACAGCCGGTCGTTCTCGATCTCAGCGAACTGCATCGGGCCATGACAGAGCGTCGCCATGGTTTCGACGCCCCAGTCCAGTCCGGCGACGGCATTGCCGGTCCGTTCGCGGTGCGGCTCGCACGCGACCACCAGCGAGAGGAACCAACCATCCGCCTTGCGCTGGATATCGGCACAGACCACCCGGCCCGGCGTTCGGGCCTCACCACGCGCCCGCATGGTGCCGATGCCCGACAGGCGCAGCCTGCCGTGCCGCCATCCCTCACCCGGCTCGAACTTGAAGCCGTCACCGTGGGTTTTGAAGCCGAAGCCGGGAAAGCGGTCCCGTCCCTTGAACCTCGGGAAGCCCGGCGTCTCGCCCGCCTTCACCCGGCGGAAGAAGTGGCCGAAGGCCAGATCGAGGCGCTTGAGCGTGACCTGCAAGGACTGCGCATTCAGCCCGAGATAGGCCAAGTCATCCTGCCTGATCTGCGTGACGGACTTGCACTGCGCCGCGAAGCCGATGGAGGTCTGGGACAGGCGCCATGCGTCGATGCGCTCTTGCAGGGCGGCATTGTACAGCGCCCGGTGCAGATCGCAGACGCGCTCCATCTCGGCCGCCTGCGTGGCGGATGGATATAGCTTCATCGTGACCCGGCGATGGACAGCGGCCATACCGTTACGCTAGGCTTAGTTGCATGGCGGATCAAGCTGAGTTTTCCAAGCTATACCACTGCGTTTACGCGCTCCACTATCACTTGGTTCTCGTGACCAAGTACCGGCGGAAGTGCATCACCGCGCCCATGCTCGACCGCTTCCGCGAGATCGCCACCACTCGGTGCGAGGGGTGGGGCGGCAAGCTGATGGAGGTGAACGGCGAGCCGGATCACGTCCACCTGCTGATCTCCCTGCCGCCCAACCTTGATCTCAGCCGGTTCGTCAACAACCTCAAAACCACCACCTCTCGGCTGATCCGCAAGGAGTTCGCTGCCGAGGTGAGCCGGGTCTATCGGAAGCCGGTATTCTGGAGCCGGACGTACTGCGTGATCTCGTGCGGCGGTGCCCCGCTGTCCGTCATCAAGCAGTACATCGAGCAGCAGGCGGCACCCGAATAAGCGCGCTTCGCGCGCTGCGGCTTTC
>NZ_JAUTWS010000275.1 GCF_030657435.1 Paracraurococcus lichenis
CTTGCGCGCGGGCGAGACGGATCGCCTCGGCACGCGCCAGCAGTTCGCCAGCGCTACGCCGCATGCCAGGCGAAGCATTGGCTTCCGGCGCTAGGACCCGACGAAGCTCGGCGCGCAACTCGGCCGCGGCGCCCGGCCCGTTCTCAAACAGGTGCAGCAGCAACTTGGTTTTCTTAGCCTCCGGCAGCGCCGTAATAGCCCGGCGGACAGTTGGCCCCGACAGGTCCGCCAAGCCCGGGTCGGCAACACGCTCGGCCGCTGTTTGGATGAGATCGGGGTCGATTGCAAAGAACTGGGCAAAGGCCTCCAACGCCGGCGTCATCGGCCCGAGACCGGGCAAGGGCTCCGGTTCGTCCTCCTCGATGTCGCCCGCTTCGACTGCGGTCAGCCAGAGTAAATAAAATAAGCGCAGGTCGCCCGTCAGCAGGTCGGCCCGCAACGGCGCCAGACTTGCGAGCCATCCGGCGCCGTCATCCCACTCTTCCCCTTTCACCTCATCGCGGTGGATGTCGAGGATCAAGTGTTCCCCTTTGACGAGCAGCCGCGCACTATCGACCTTTCGGAGCAGTGCCTTGCAACGGGTGCGGTCGACCAACCTCACTGGCAACCGGATCATGAGCCGCCGTGAGCCCCAGTTGGAGAGATAGAGGTGCAGGTCGAACCAGCGTTCCATGAACGTCGTTGGATCGCCTTTGAGGTCGCCCCATTGGTAAGTGTTTGTGAAGCTCGTTGCGGTGATGCGCGCGCGTGTTGAAATCGCACGGAGTGCCCGGCGGTCCGCCTCGTCGAGCGGATGGTCGATCGCCTGGAATTCATAGTACTGGTATTCGCTCATGGCCTTCGGCTGTTGGACGCCCCGGGCAATGCGCTCCGGCCGCTCCGGCGCCCCGCTTAACCCGCAGGCCACACAGTCCATCCCCACCCTTCGCCCCCGACGGGCCCAGAGCCGGAGCCTATCAGCCCTACCCTGGCCGGCCAAACGGGTCGGTTGGCGAAGCCTGATAGAACCGCCTACCTGGGAGTGACTGCCGCGAGGATCTGCTCTCTTGTCGCCTGCAGGTCGGCACCACGACAGGTGCTGATCTCCAGCGCGAGGCGCTCCAACGCCGCCTCGAAGACCTCCCTCTCGCCGTGACTGCGATCGGCACTGGTGCTGTTCGGCCCCAGGTCCCGGATGACCTCAGCGACCAGCCGCGGATCGCCGCTGTTGATCTTGGCCTGGTATTCGACGGCCCGCTTGATCCAGGGCAGCCGCGCCATCTTGGCCTTGCCCCCGAGGACATCAAATGCCTCGGCGATCAACGCCTCGCCTGCAGGCCGACGAATGCCGATCGCCGCGATCTTGGCGTGAGGAACCTGCATGGTCAGCTTGTTCGCAGGAAAGAAGATCTCCAGCACCCGTAGGCTCTGGCCGGCAATGGCCACTTCCTTCACTTTGGTCAGGTTCCCGATCCCGTGGACGGGATGCATCAACAGGTCACCCGCGGCGTAGCCCTCCGCTTCCCTGGCAGCTGCTTCCTGGGCGGCGGCGGTTGGCTCTGGGCGGGACACCGGTAGGCGCATTGGGCGCATTGATCGGGCGACCTCATTAATTGACTTGAGTTTCGAGTTCATCTGGCCGTGCTCCGGCAATGGCCGCGGTCTGATCGGGCTGTTCGGGTCGGTC
>NZ_JAUTWS010000276.1 GCF_030657435.1 Paracraurococcus lichenis
CGGAGCGGAGTTCGACGTTGATGTCGCTCTCGACGATGTCCTCGATGGCATCGACCACCAGGCCCATGCTGTTCTCGCCCTCGGCGAAGACCAGCACCGGCTTGCGGCTGCCCGGCTCGAAGATCACGCCATGGTCGGCGGCGACCAGCGGCATGAGCTTGCCGCGGTACTTCGTCAGCATGCGCCCGCCGAGGTCGTGCACCTCGTCCACCGCGATCTCCTCGAGGCGGGCGACGAGGTCGAGCGGGATCGCCTTGGGCATGCCAGCGCCGGCGCGGACCAGCAGCAGCGCCACGCGCTCCGAGCCCGCGCCGCCCTCGGCGCCAGCGGCCGCCTGCACCGCATCGCTGCCGGCCGAGGTGTCGAGCCGCCCGGCCCGCGCCAGGATGCCGTTCGGGTCGACGATCATGCAGACCGAGCCGTCGCCGAGGATGGTGTTGCCGGAATAGACGCCGATGTCCTTCAGCAGCGGCGCCACCGGCTTGACCACGATCTCCTCGGTGTCCTGCGCGCTGTCCACCACGATGCCGAACTCGTAGGCGCCCACCCGGGTGACGATCACCAGGCTGCCCTCCTGGCTCGGCTCGCCCCGCGGCAGGCCGAGCACGCTGCGCAGCGGCACCAGCGGCAGCAGCCGGTCGCGCAGCCGCAGCACCGGTGTGTCGCGGATCCGCTCGATCCGCCGCTCGCCGCCCTCGCCGGCATGCACCATCTCGGTCACCGAGATCTGCGGCACGGCGTAGCGCTGCCCGGCGCAGTCGACGATCAGGGCGCTGACGATGGCCAGCGTCAGCGGGATCTTGATGGTGAAGACCGAGCCCTTGCCCGGCGTGGTCGAGAGCTCGATCGTGCCGCCGATCCGCTCGACATTGGTCCGCACCACGTCCATGCCGACGCCACGGCCGGAGACATCGGTGACCGCCGCCGCGGTGGAGAAGCCGGAGCGGAAGATGAACTGCGCGAGCTGGTTGTCGCTCATCGCCGCGACCTCGGCCTCGGAGGCCATGCCGCGCTCGACCGCCTTCTGCCGGATCCGCGCCAGGTTGAGGCCGCGCCCGTCATCGGACAGCGTCATGACGATGTGCCCGCCCTCGTGCGAGGCGTGCAGCGCGATGACCCCGGTCTCGTCCTTGCCCGCCGCCACCCGCTCGGCCGGGCCCTCCAGCCCGTGGTCGCAGGAGTTGCGGACCATGTGGGTCAGCGGGTCGCGGATCATCTCCAGCACCTGCCGGTCCAGCTCGGTCTCGGCGCCGGTCATGCGCATCTCGATCTTCTTGTCGAGGTCGCGGGCCAGGTCGCGCACGATCCGCGGCAGCTTGCTCCAGGCATTGCCGACCGGCTGCATGCGGGTCTTCATCACGTTCTCCTGCAGCTCGGAGACGACGTGGTTCAGCCGCTGCAGCGGCGCGGCGAAGTTGTTGTCGCGGCTGTTGCGCGAGAGCTGCAGCAGCTGGTTGCGCGTCAGCACCAGCTCCGACACGCTGGTCATCAGCGTCTCGAGCAGGTCAAGGCTGACCCGGATCGACTGCGCCGCCGCCTCGCCCGCCGGCGCGGCAGGGCGGGCCTCGGCGCGCGGCGCCGGCGCCGGCGCCGCCGGCTCAGGCGGCGGCGGGGCAGCGGCCGGTCCGGCCGCCGGCAGGGGCGTGGCGTCCCAGGCCGC
>NZ_JAUTWS010000277.1 GCF_030657435.1 Paracraurococcus lichenis
CCCCCTATGTCAGGGAAGTTGTCCGGCGCCTTGAGATGATCTCTCATTTTCAGAGGGGCGGGACGGAGGGATGAGTTGGCCTACTCGACGGAACGCCGCGCGGCGGTTCTGAGGAAGCTGGAGCCACCGAACGCGGTCCCCGTGCGGCAGCTGGCCAAGGAGGAAGGGATCTCCGAGGCAACCCTGCACGCCTGGCGCCGCGAGGCGCGCAGCCAGGGCCGGCTCCTGCCCGATGCCGATGCCGGCCCGGAGGGTTGGTCGTCGCGCGACAAGTTCGCTGCCGTCCTCGAGACCGCCGCCCTGAACGAGGCCGATCTGGCCGCCTACTGCCGCCAGCGAGGGCTCTACCCCGAGCAGATCCAGGCCTGGCGGACCGCCTGCGAGCAGGCCAACGACTGGGAGCGCGCCAGCAGCCACCGGCTGGGCCAGGCGACCAGGGAGGACAAGAAGCGCGTCAAGGCGCTCGAGCGCGACCTGGCGCGCAAGGAGAAGGCACTCGCGGAGGCGGCGGCACTGCTGGTGTTGCGAAAAAACGCCGCGGCGATCTGGGGGGACGGCGAGGACGCATGATCAGCACCCCGGATCGCCAGAACGCCATCGCGCTGATCGACCAGGCTGTCGCGGCCGGCGCGCGGCGCGCCCCGGCCTGCGCTGAACTCGGGCTCGACGAGCGGACCTTTCGCCGCTGGCGGGCCAGGGACGGCGCGCCCGGAGACCGCCGCCCGGCAGCACCTCGCCCAGCACCGGCCAACAAACTGTCCGAGGCGGAACGGCGGGCCGTGCTGGACGCCTGCAACAGTGAGGCCTTCAAAAGCCTGCCGCCGAGCCAGATCGTGCCCCGCCTCGCAGACCAGGGACGCTACCTCGCCTCAGAAGCCAGCTTCTACCGCATCCTGCGGGCCGAGGATCAGCAGCACCACCGTGGCCGGGCCAGGCCACCGGCGCGTCGCCCACCGCCGACCAGCCACCGCGCCCGCGGTCCCTGTGAAGTGTGGAGCTGGGACATCACCTGGGTGCCCGGTCCGATCCGGGGCGGGTTCTTCTATCTCTACCTCATCCTCGACATCTACAGCCGAAAGATCGTCGGCTGGGAGGTCCACGAGCGCGAAGCTGCCGAGCTGGCAGCCGAGCTCGTCCGCAAGGCGGTCTGGGCCGAAGGCTGCGTCACCCGCCCTCTCGTCCTGCACGCCGACAACGGCAGCCCGATGAAGGGTGCGACCATGAAGGCCACCCTCGAGCGGCTCGGTGTTATTGCCTCCTACTCCCGGCCGCGGGTCAGCGACGACAACCCATTCTCCGAAGCCCTGTTCAGGACCTGCAAGTACCGGCCGGACTGGCCAACATCGGGGTTCGCCAGCAGGGAAAACGCGCAGCACTGGGTCGCTCGTTTCGTGACCTGGTACAACCACGAGCACCGCCATAGCGCGATCCAGTTCGTCACGCCCAGCGCCCGACATGCCGGCGAGGATCGCGTGCTCCTCGAGCGCCGCACCCAGCTCTATACCGAAGCTCGCGCTGCCAACCCCACGCGATGGTCACGCGAGATCCGAAACTGGGCACCGGTCGGTGACGTCTGCCTCAACCCCGAGCGCGACATCAGCAACCGCAAAATCAGAGAAGCCGCATGACGAGCGCCGGACAACTCCTTTGACAAACACCG
>NZ_JAUTWS010000278.1 GCF_030657435.1 Paracraurococcus lichenis
AGTACCACCGAACGCAGCCACCCCGGAAGAAGCACTTCCGGATCCAGCCTGGGCCGTGTTGCAGGGCGACAGCGGCGAACAACCCGCAGCGTTCTCCTGCGATCTCCCGGATGGGCGATCAATCTCTGTCTCGAAGCGGCCCGTAGCTGGGGGTGGTTGGGTGGCAACCTACGAAGACACCACCCACCGTCGTCAAGCAGAAGCGCGCGTTGCGCACATGGCCCATCACGACGCCCTGACCGGCTTGGCCAATCGTGTATTGTTCCGTGAACACATGCAGCATGCGCTCGCCCGTGCAAAGCGCAATGGTAGGGTCGCTCTCCTGTGCCTTGATCTTGACCACTTCAAATCGGTTAACGACACGCTCGGGCACCCGATTGGCGATGCACTACTTTGCGAAGTGGCATCGCGGCTTCGGCAGTGCACCCGAGAGACGGACTTGGTAGTCCGCCTTGGGGGCGACGAGTTCGCGATTGTGCAGGAGGGACCGACGCAGCCCAACAATGCCGAAGCACTGGCCAGACGACTGATCGACGCTTTGGCTGAACCGTTTGACATCAACTCGCATCAGTTGATTGTGGGCACGAGCATCGGCATTGCGCTTTCTGATGTCGGGACCGATGACACGGACATTCTGCTGAAGTGCGCCGACCTCGCGCTGTATCGGGCCAAGTCTGACGGCCGTGGTACTTGGCGATTTTTTGAGCCGGAGATGGATGCGGTTGCACAGGCTCGCCGCGCACTTGAGCTGGATCTGCGACAGGCACTTGCTGGCGGGCAGTTTGAACTATTCTATCAACCTTTGTTGGAGGCGAACGGCGCCAGGATCAGCGGCTTCGAGGCGTTGATCCGCTGGCGTCACCCAAAACGGGGCATGGTGAATCCAGCGCTGTTCATTCCGCTCGCCGAAGAGGTGGGGCTCATCAGCTCGATCGGTTCATGGGTCTTGCGGCAAGCCTGTGCTGATGCAGTACGCTGGCCAGGTCAGCTCAAGGTTGCCGTCAACCTCTCGCCCGCCCAGTTCCGAAACGGAATGCTAGCGCGTGAGGTCGAGGAGGCGCTTTTAGGCTCCGGGCTTGATCCGAAGCGGTTGGAGCTTGAGATTACTGAGAACGTGCTGTTGCAAGACCATGAAATTGTTCTTGAGACGTTGCACGCTGTCCGTTCAAAAGGTGTGCGTATCGCAATGGACGATTTCGGTACTGGTTACTCGTCACTGAGTTACTTGCGACGGTTCCCATTTGACAAAATCAAGATTGATCAGTCCTTCGTGCGTGGATTGGGTGATGACGAAGAAGCGGCAGCCATTGTCCGTGCTGTCGCTGGCCTGGGTCGCACGCTCGGAATGGCAGTCAATGCCGAGGGAGTCGAAACGGCCGAGCAGCTTGCGGCATTGCAGGCCTTAGGGTGCGGTGAGGTTCAAGGCTACCTCTTCAGCCCACCGAGACCGACAAGTGAGATTTCGGAACTTCTGCGGCAGTACGGCATTGCAAGCCGCTCACCGGGCGCAATTGGGTGTGTCGCCGCTTCTACGAACCAAGCTGCACCACACAGCACCTTACTCGCCTAGATGAAAGATACCCTAAATGGCGTCCTTTGGTGCAATGGTAGG
>NZ_JAUTWS010000279.1 GCF_030657435.1 Paracraurococcus lichenis
GAGATGTGGCTGCTGCCCTTTGTGGCGATGTTCACACGGCCGTCATGGCTGAATGCGGTCGCGCTGGCGACCGGAGCATTGCTGTGCGTGAACCGGCGGACGGTGTGCGCGGCTTTGCGGGCGGTGGACGGCAGCACGGACAAGGGGTTCAGCCGGTTCCACCGCTTTCTCTCGCGCGCGGAGTGGTCGGGCCTCCGAGGCGCGAGGATCCTGCTTGGCCTGCTGCAAAAGACGTTCGTGCCGGAGGGCGAGCCGCTGGTGATCGCCACTGACGACTCCGTCGAGCGGCGGCGCGGCGCCAAGATCCGTGACAAGGGGATCTGGCGCGATGCCGTGCGCTCGAGCCGTGGCTTCTTCGTCAAGGCCATGGGCCTACGGTGGCTGTCGCTGCAGGTGGTGGCCAGACCCGGCTTCGCCAGCCGAACCTGGGGATTGCCGTTCCTGACGATCCTGAGCCGCTCGGAGCAGGCTGACGCCAGGCGGAAGCGCCGGCACCAGACACTGCCGGAGAAGGCCACCTGGGCCATGCGCCTGGTCGCTCGCTGGTGCCCCGGCCGACAGCTGGTGATGGTGGGGGACGGCGGCTACGCCAGCCTGGACCTGTTCTGGACACTGCGGAAGCGCGTGGTGTGTGTGGCGCGCTGCCGGATGGACGCGCGCTTCTACAACCCGCCACCGCCGCGCAAGAAGGGGCAGAAAGGTAGGCCGCGCGTGGTCGGCACCCGCCAGCTGACGCCGCGGACCCGGGCGGCGCGGAAAGCAACAACCTGGGTGCGCATGACCGTCCCGGGGTGGCGGACGAAGGACGGCAAGAACGACCGGGAAGTCGATGTCGCAACCGGCAAGGCGCTGTGGAATGCCCAGGGCAAGACCCTACCGGTGCGCTGGGTGCTGACCAGGGACCCGGCCGGGGGTTTTGTCAGAACTCGTGCCAGACCCGACGACGTGAGGCGAAAGCCAAGGTCAGTTTACGCCGCTTCGAGAACGGCGAGCACACTGGTGGCGCGACGGAGGTGAAGCAGGCGACGGCGGCGGGCAGAGACGTATTGGTTGTGGCGCGTGCAGGGGCGGAGGAAGTTGCGAAGCTCGTCGTAGCTTCGACAGAACCGCTCCGCTGACGCGAAGCTCTTGAAGCCCCGCATACATCGCGTGCGCCCTTTCACGCCCCGGTGGTCTTGTTCCAGCCTATTGTTTTTGTAGGCGCTGGTCCGGTGCTCGACATCGCGGCCGAGCGTGCTGCGGATCGCCCGCGGATAGGATCCGTGCCCGTCCGTGGTGACCTGATCAGGCGTCATTTCCGTGACCGACTTGGCCGAGCGAAAGAAGGCCTGGGCCGCCGCCATGTCGCGATGCTCGCTGAGCATGGTGTCGACCAAGTTGCCGTCGCGGTCGATGGCCCGATACAGATAAGCCCAGCGGCCACCGACCTTCAGGTACGTCTTCTCTATCCCGGCCGAGCCGGTCAAGACGGTTCACGCCATTGCGTCGTCTCCTGTGGTTCCTTGGCGCAGACGGTCGATGCGTCGTTGCCCTATGCCGCTGCCGCGGCGTGTTCCCGGAGGCGACAGTCTTCTCTACGTGCTCGGCGCCAT
>NZ_JAUTWS010000028.1 GCF_030657435.1 Paracraurococcus lichenis
CGCCTGTCATCGTCCCTCCAACAACGCAGGAGGAAACGACGCATGGCTAGGCTTGCGGGCAAGACCGCCCTCGTCACCGGTGCCGGCACCGGCATAGGCCGCTGCACGGCCGAACTCTTCGCCCGGGAGGGCGCGCGCGTCGCCATCGCCGAGATCGACGCGCCGAGCGGCGAGGAGACGGCCCACCGCATCACCCGTGCGGGCGGCGAGGCCATCTTCCTCCAAACCGATGTCAGCGATCCCGAGAGCATCGCCGCCGCCATCCGCACGACCGTCCGGCATTTCGGCGGCCTGCACGTGCTGCACAACAATGCCGGCGGCTCCACCAGCGTCGACGACACCGTCGTCGAGGCCCCGCTCGAGGAATTCTGGCGCGCCATCAAGCTCGATCTCTACGGCACCTTCCTCGGCTGCCGCTTCGGCATTCCGGAGATCATCCGCGCCGGCGGCGGATCCGTCATCAACATGGCCTCCGTCGTCGCGCTCATGGGCTTCCCCGGGCGCGATTGCTACACGGCGGCCAAGGGCGGCGTCGCCGCCCTGACGCGCTCGCTCGCCGTCGAGTTCGGCCCGCAGAAGGTGCGCGTCAACGCCATCGCACCCACCGTCACGCTCACCGAACGCGTGCGTGCCCTGCTCGCCGGCAATGCCGCCATGCAGGGCCTCGCCGACCAGCACCTGCTCGGCCTCGGTGAGCCGATGGACATGGCCCAGGCCGCGCTCTACCTCGCCTCGGACGAGAGCCGCATCGTCACCGGCACCATCCTGCCGGTCGACAGCGGCCTGGTGACGGTCTGACCGCCATGAGCACCGTCACCCATATCGGCTTCCTCGGCCTTGGCCAGATGGGCGCGCCCATGGCGGAGCGCCTCCTCGCCCCGGATGTGCGGCTGCATGTCCATGATCCGCGCGACGCCGCGATGGCGCCCTTCGTCGCGCGCGGCGCGGAGGCGCATGCCTCGCCCAGGTCGGTGGCCGATGCCGCCGGCATCGTCCTCGCCTGCCTGCCCAGCGGCAAGGTCAGCGAGGCCGCGGCGCTCGGCCCCGAGGGCGCTGTGCATGGCAGCGCCATCCGCCTCTATGCCGAGATGTCCACCATCGGCCGCCCTACGGTGCAGCGCATCGCGGAGGGCTTGGCGCCGCGCGGCATCGCCATGGTGGATGCGCCCATCAGCGGCGGCCCCGCCGGCGCGCGCGCCGGGACGCTCGCCATGCTGGCCGCGGGCGCGCCGGCGGCGGTCGAGCGCCTGCGGCCCTGGCTCGAGCGCATCGGCAGCCGCGTCTTCGTCCTCGGCGAGCAGCCTGGCCAGGCGCAGGTCATGAAGCTGGTGAACAACCTGATCTTCGCCGCCAATGTCGTCGCGGCCTATGAGGGCTTCGCCCTCGGCGCCAAGGCCGGCCTCGATCCCGACACCATGGTGCGCATGGTCAATGCCGGCACCGGCCGCAGCTTCGCCAGCGAGGCCCTCATGCCGAAGGTGCTCAGCGGCGCCTTCGGCTTCGGCGCGACCATCGCGGTCGTCGACAAGGACGTCTCGCTCGGCCTCGAGGAGGCGAAGGCGCAGGACGTCCCGATGTGGGGGATCGAGCAGGCCGCACGGCTCTGGCGCTTCGCCGCCAGCCAGGGGAAGGGCGGCGACGACATCGCGGAACTCGTCCGCATCATGGAGGGCTGGGCAGGCGCCGAGATCCGCAGCCGGTAGCGGCGCCCGCCCGATGGACCCGCGATTCGATCCGCACCGAAGGGCCTTCCGGCCCCTCGGCTATCGGATCGCCGTCACGCCTTCAACTGCCCACCGATCGGCAGTTCGCGGATCCGCTTGCCGATCGCGGCGAAGATGGCGTTGCACAGCGCCGGCGCGAAGGGCGGCAGGCCCGGCTCGCCGACGCCGCCCGGAGGCACCTCAATGCCGGCCGGCACGATATGCACCCGCACATCCCGTGGCGCGTCGTCGATGCGGGAGATCTCGTAGTCCGTGAAGTTGGACTGCACGACCTTGCCGCCCTTGAAGGTGATGGCGCTCTTCGTCGCCAGCGACATCCCCATCACGCAGGCGCCCTCGATCTGCGAGCGGATGCGCTCCGGGTTGACGAAGAAGCCGCAGTCCACGGCGACGTCGACGCGCGGCACGCTCAGCACGCCCTGCTCGTCCACCGCCGCTTCCACCACCGTCGCCACATAGGTGACGAAGCTGCGATGCGCCGCGATGCCGAGGCCATGGCGCTGAGGCATGCGCCGTCCCCATTCCGCCTTCTCCGCCGCCAGTTCGATCACCCGCCGCAGGCGGCCGGTGTCCACCGGATATTTCCGCGGATCCTCGTTGTAGTTCCAGTATTGCGTAGGCTCGGTGCCCTGCGGCAGGTCCAGGTCGCGCGCCGGCCCGATCAGCTCCAGCAGGTAGTCCTTCTGGTCGCGCCCCGCGGCATGCGCCATCTCCGCCGCGAAGGACTGCACGGCGAAGACATGCGGCACGTTGAGCACGGAGCGGAACCAGCCGATGCGCGCATGCGCCTCCGCCTCGCCGTTCTCGATGCGCATGTTCGGCACCGCGAAGGGCGTGTCGATGAGGCCCATGCCGACCTCGAAGGTCGCGCCATGCTTCGGGTCCGGGCCGAAGATGCTGGCGATGGAAGGGAAGACGCTGCGGTGCAGGAAGGCCGTGGGCTTGCCGCCCTGGTCCAGCCCGGCCTCGAGGTGGTCCACCTGAACGGTGTGAAAATAGTCGTGCTGGACATCGTCCTCCCGCGTCCAGACCACCTTCACCGGTTGGCCGTCCACGGCCTGGGACAGCAGCGCGGCCTCCACCGCATAGTCGCATTTCGACTTGCGCCCGAAGCCGCCGCCGAGAAGCTCGATGTTCACGTTGACCTTCTCGATCGGCATCTTCAGGCGGGTCGCCACCTCGCCGCGAACGGAGTAGGGGCTCTGGGCACTGGTCCAGACCTCGCAGACGCCGTCGCGGATGCGGGCCGTCGCGGCCGGCGGCTCCATCGGCGCATGCGCGAGATGCGGTGCGTAGTACTCCGCCGTCACCCGCTTCGCCGCCTTGCCCAGCGCCTCACCGGCATCGCCCACGTCCCGCAGGCGCAGCGCCGGCTTGCGCGCGGTCTCGGTCAGCGCCGAGCGATAGCTGTCGCTGTCGTAGCTCGCATGTCGCCCCTCGTTCCAGGTGACCTTCAGCGCCTCCCGCCCCTGCATCGCCGCCCAGGTATTGCGCGCGATGACGGCGACGCCGCCGAGCGGCTGGAACTTGGCGGGCGGCGGCGTGCCCTCGATCCGCACCACCTTGACGACGCCCGGCACCTTGCGCGCCGCGCTGTCGTCCACCGAGGCGAGCGTCGCCCCGAAGACCGGCGGCCGCTCCACCACGGCGAAGAGCATGCCGGGCAGCACCGTGTCCTGGCCATAGACCGCGCGGCCGGTCGAGATGTCGAAGCCATCGACCAGCTCGAGCTCGCCCTTGCCGATGTAGCGGAAGGCCGAGGGGTCCTTGAGCTTCACCTGGTCCTTGCCCGGGACCGGCAGCTTCGCCGCCTCCGCCGCCAGCTCGCCATAGCCGAGGGCGCGGCCGCTCGCCTGGTGCAGCACCTGGTGGTTGCGCGCCGCCACCTCCTCCGGCTTTACGCCCCAGCGCTGCGCCGCCGCGGCTTCCAGCATCATCCGTGCCGCCGCGCCGCATTCCCGCATGGGCTGCAGGAAGTGCCGCGTGCTGCGGGAGCCGTCGGTGTCCTGGTTGCCGAAGCGCGGCTCGTCCGCCGGCGCCTGCTTCACCCGCACCTTCGCCCAGTCGGCGTCCAGCTCGTCGGCCACGATCATCGGCATGCCGGTGCGCACGCCCTGGCCCATCTCGGCCCGGTGGCAGAGGATCGTCACGATCCCGTCCGGCGCGATCGAGACGAAGACATGCGGGTCGTTCACCACGCCATGCGGCATGGCATCCGCGCCGTATTTCGCCTTCGGCGCGGCCTCCACCGCCTGCGCCGTCGGCAGCCGCAGCGCCAGCAGCAGCCCGCCCGCGGCGACGCCCTGCAGGAGAAGACGGCGGGAGGGCTGTTCGATCCGGATATCGGTCATGTCACACGGCCCCGCTGGCGGCGGCCTTGATGGCCGCGCGGATGCGCTGGTAGGTGCCGCAGCGGCAGAGGTTCTGCTGCATGCCGGCGTCGATGTCGTCGTCCGTGGGGTTCGGCGACTGCTTCAGCAGCGCGACGGCCTGCATGATCTGGCCGGCCTGGCAATAGCCGCATTGCGGCACGTTGTGCGCACGCCAGGCCTTCTGCACGGGGTGGCTGCCGTCGGGGGTCAGGCCTTCGATGGTCACCACCGCCGCGCCCTCCACATCGCCCATGGCGGTGGCGCAGGCGCGGACGGCATCGCCGTTCAGGTGGACGGTGCAGGCGCCGCAGGCGGCGACACCGCAGCCGAATTTCGTGCCGGTCAGCGACAGCTCGTCGCGCAGGTACCAGAGCAGGGGCATGGCAGGGTCGCCGTCGAACGACCGCTCCTCGCCATTCACGCGCAGCTTCACCATCGGGGGTCCCTCCTCGCCGGGCTCGGTGCCGAACGCGCGACGCACCGTCCCCGTTCGCCGGCACAGGGCGGAACGGTTCCGCGCCCTGCCTCCCTCGTCCGGCGCCGCTGCGGCTGCTAGTCTGCCGCCATGGCATCGAAGAAGACCCCCGCCGTGCGCGCGGCCGAGGCGGCCGGGATCCGCTTCCGCCTGCTGGAATACGATTACGACCCGGAGGCCGAAGCGGTCGGCCTGCAGGCGGCCGAGGCCATGGGCATCGCGCCCGCCCGGGTCTTCAAGACGCTGGTCTGCGTGCTGGACGGGGGCGAGATGGTCTGCGCCGCCATCCCCTCCGATGCGCGGCTGTCGCTGAAGGCGCTCGCCGCCGCGGCGGGCGCGAAGCGGGCGGAGATGAGCGACCCGGCCAAGGCCGAGCGCGCCACCGGCTTCGTCGTCGGCGGCATCAGCCCCTTCGGGCAGAGAAAGCGGCTGCGCTGCTTCCTCGACTCCAGCGCGCAGAAGCATGACGAGATCGTGGTGAATGGCGGCCGGCGCGGGCTGCAGATCGCGGCGGCGCCGGCCGAACTGACGCGCGCGCTGGACGCCGTGGTCTGCCCGCTGCAGGCCGAATGAACGTCAAGGGGAGAGAGACCGCATGAAGGCCCTGGTGGTGGACAAGCCGGAGGCCGGGCAGACCGCCCGCGCCGTGTTCCGCGATTTCGCTGAAGCCGAACTGCCCGAAGGTGATGTCCTGGTCCGGGTCACCCATTCCACGGTGAACTACAAGGATGGGCTGGCGGTCACCGGCAAGGCGCCGGTGGTGCGCCGCTTCCCGATGGTGCCGGGCATCGACCTGATCGGGGTGGTCGAGCAGTCCAGCAGCCCCGCGGTGCAGGCCGGCGACCAGGTGGTGCTGAACGGCTGGGGCCTGGGCGAGACGCATTGCGGCGCCTATGCGCCGAGGGCGCGGGTGAAGGCGGACTGGCTGGTGCCGCTGCCGGCCGGCCTCTCGCCGGCCGAGGCGGCCGCCATCGGCACTGCCGGCTACACGGCGATGCTCTGCGTCATGGCGCTGGAGCGGCACGGCCTGACGCCGGACCGCGGCCCGGTGCTGGTCACCGGGGCTGCGGGTGGCGTTGGCTCGGTCGCCACCGCGCTGCTCTCGCAACTCGGCTGGTATGTCGCGGCCAGCACCGGGCGGCCGGAGGAGCAGCCCTATCTCGAATCCCTCGGCGCGAAGGAGATCGTGCCGCGCGACCGCTACGGCAATGGCCCGGCCCGGCCGCTGGGCAAGGAGGTCTGGGCGGCGGCGGTGGATTCGGTCGGGTCGAAGACACTCGCCGGCCTGCTCACGGAGGTGAAGTATGGCGGCGCCGTCGCCGCCTGCGGCTTGGCGCAGGGCATGGACCTGCCGGCCTCCGTCGCGCCCTTCATCCTGCGCGGCGTCGCGCTGCTCGGCGTCGATTCAGTGATGGCGCCCCGGGCGCTGCGGCTGGAGGCCTGGTCGCGTCTCGCCAGGGATCTCGACCGCGCGAAGCTGAAGGCCATGACCACGACCGCGAAGCTCGAGAATGTCCCGCGGCTCGCCGAGGAGATCCTGGCCGGCAGGCTTCGCGGCCGCGTGGTGGTGGAAATCGGCGCATGACCATGCCGACGCGACGCGCGCTGCTGGCCGCCGGCGCGGCGCTGGCGGCAGCCCCGGCCCGGGCGCAGCCCTGGCGCCCCGCGCGACCGGTCACCCTGCTGGTGCCCTTCGCCGCCGGCTCCGGCACCGATGCGATTAGCCGCATCCTGGCGCAGGGGCTGGAGCCGCTCTGGGGCCAGCCTGTCGTGGTGGAGAACCGGGCCGGCGCCAATGGCGCGATCGCCGCCGTGGCCGCCGCGCGGGCCGCGCCGGATGGTCTGACGCTGTTCATGACGACCAATACGCCGGGCGCGGCGAATCCGGCGCTGATGAAGAAGCTGGACTACGATCCGGCCAACGACTTCAGCGCCATCTGCCGCACCGGGAATTACAATTTCTGGCTGGTGGTGCCGGAGAACTCGCCCTTCCGCAGCCTCGCCGACATCATCGCGGCGGCCAGGGCAAAGCCGGGTTCGGTCACCTACGCCTCCGGCAATTCCACCGGCATCGTCGCCGGCGGCGCCATCGCGGCGCAGGCGGGCGTCGAGATGACGCATGTGCCCTATCGCAGCACGCCGCCGGCGATCACCGATGTCGTCGCCGGCCGCGTCGCCTGCATGGTGGTGGATGCCTCCTCCTCCATGGGCGCTGTCAAGGGCGGGCAGTTGCGGGTGCTGGGCGTGACGACGAAGGAGCGCAGCAAGCTCCTGCCGGACGTCCCGGCATTGTCCGAGATCGGGCTGCCCGGCTTCGACGTCGCGGCCTGGGCCGGCCTGGTCGGGCCGGCGCGGATGCCGCCCGGCATGGTCGCCTCGATCAATGCGGATGTCCGCAGCGTCTGGGACAGGCCGGAGACGGTGAAGCGCCTCGGCGATATCGGCTTCGACGGCTTCAGCTCGACGCCCGAGGAATTCGCCACCTTCATCCGCGACGAGATCGGCAAATGGGCGCGCATGGCGCGCGCGGCGGGGATCGAGCCGGAATAGCGGCTCAGGCCGGCTCTTCGGCGAAGAGCGACGGCTGCGGGGAGGGCAGGGCCGGCGGCGGCGCGGCCTCCTCCAACGGGCGGGCGCCGCAGGCCAGCAGATGGGCGGCGATCGCGTCCATCTCGGCGGCCGGGCGGGTGCGGTCGTGGAAGGGGTCCTCGACCGGGGAGCCGCGCGGCACCCAGATCACCGTCTCGTAGCGGGCGCGGGTCAGCAGCACGCGATAGGTGTTGCGGATGAAGCGCTGCTCCTCCGCGCCACGCACCACCTGCCAAGCATTGCCGGAGAAGCGGCGCGCCTGCCAACCCTCCGCGACACGAATGAAATCGCCGCCCCAGGCGAGGCCCACCACGTCCAGCTCCAGCCCCTGGCAATCGTATTCGGTGGCGAAGGTCTCCAGCGCCTCGGAGGCGCGGATATCGGGCCAGCGCCGAAGGAACCAGTCGGCGATGTCGGGGACCTGCACGCCGAGCCCCTCTGCCCGGAGCCGCTTCGCCCCCGCCGAGGCGACCAGCCCGGTGCGCCGTAGCCCGCGGCAGAAGGCGCGCAATCCCATGCGCAACGCATCCGGGTCGCGCGTGATGTAGAAGGGTACGCCGCCGGCTTCCGCCGCGACCGTGCGGGCCGCCTCGGTATCGCCGGAGAGCACCGCATCCACCCAGGGGGCGCCGGCGGCGTCGCGCACGCTGCGCATCGGCACCGTCAGGTCCAGGTCGGGGTCGAGCCGCAGCCAAGCCGGATGCCCCTCGGCCAGCCGTTGCGCCGCTTCCGGCGCGGAGAGGACGCGCGGCGCGGCGACTGCCTTCCAACGCGGGTCCGCTGCGATGACGCTGCCCCATTCTGCCAGCCCGGCCTCGCCCGTGTTGATCTCCTGCCCATTGCCGATCAGGGCGACGATGACGGACCAGCCGGCATGCCGGCCCATGATCTCCAGCGTGTGGGCGGGCTCGCTGGTCGAGAGCCGGCTGACGCGGCGCTGCGTGTCGCGCGTCGCCTGGGCCGCGTCCCAGGCGCGCTGCGCCTCGTCGAAGACGATCACGCGCGCCTCCGGCACTTCCCCGGGCCGCAGCACGTAGTGTTCGAGGAATCGGTGCACGTTCTGCAGCGCGTCGCGTGCCCGCCTGCGCGCCTGGGTGCGGGTCGCGCCGCCCTCCGGCGCCGCGTCGCGCGCCAGCGCCTCGCGCAGCACCTCCACCAATGGGACGTTGCCGGTGAGGAAGGCCGCGCCGTGCTCCCGCAGCGCACCGAAGACGACGTTGAGGCCGCAGAGCGTCTTGCCCGCGCCGGGAATGCCGGTGACGAACACGACGACGTGCTTGTCCTCGGCCCGTGCTGTAGCGATGGCGCGAGCGATCGCCTCCGCGGTGCGGGTCAGGTTCGGGGCATCGGCCCGCGCTGCCGCGATCTCTGCCACGGAGTTGCGCCGCCAGAGCAGTGTCGCGGCCTCAAGCACCGTCGGCACGGGCCGATAGGCCGCGGCTTCCCAGGCGGACGGATCGAGGGGCCGCGCGGGCGGACCTATGCCCGCCTGCACAGCCGCAATGAGCGCGCCGAGCGTGCGTGCATTGGCGCGCAGCACCGGATCCGTGACGCCATGCCAGAGGAATGGCAGGTCGAGCGGCGGGTCCGGTGCCTCTGTCGCCACCAGCACCGGCACGACCGGGTGCAGCCGGCTGCCCGCGTGGAAATCATGCAGGTCGAGCGCATAATCCTCCGCCTGCCGCAGATCGGCGGCCTCGAAGCGCTGCGCGCCATGCTTGAACTCCAGGGACAGGATGGCGCGGTCGGTCACCAGCACGGCGTCGATGCGCTTTTCCAGCCGCAGCAGGTCGCATTCGAGAAGGAGGTGCCATCCGGCCGGCGCCTCCTCCAGCGCCGCGAGCAGGATTCGCGCCTCGGCCTCCCAGGCATTGCGCTGCGTCAATTCCACCGATGCGTGGCGGCCGACCTGCGCATAGGCCAGACGCGCCGCCACATCGCGTGGCGCCATCGCCCGGAAAGCGCCGACGGGGAGCGAGAGCCACGCTCTCATCCGCCGCGCGCCTTCGGCCAGGTCGCCAGCAGCAGGCTACCCGCCATCAGCGCGAATCCCACCGCATGCGTCACCGTGAAGCGCTCCCCCAGCACCGCTACCGCCGTCACGGCCGCCGCCGCGGGCAGGAAGCCGGTGAAGACGCCGGCCACCCCCGCCGGCACCTTCCGCAGCCCCGCATACCACAGCAGCAGGCAGAGCACGCTCGCCGTCAGCCCGTGGAAGGCCAGCAGCCCGGCCAGCGCCGGCTCCGCCAGCGCCACCACCGCGCCCAATCCCGGCAGCGCCAGCGGCAGCAGCATGGCCGCGCTGAAGGCCTGCATCCAGGCGCTCGCCGTCACGACCGGCGCGCGGCCGGCGATGCGCTTGGCCAGCAGCACATAGACCGCCTCGCCGCAGACCCCGAGGAAGACCAGCGCATTGCCGGCCAATGAGCCATGCGCCTCGCCGCCCAGCCGCGCCAGGGTGATCGCCGCCATGCCGCCCGCGGCCAGCACCGCCGCCGCCCACAGCCGGGGCGAGAGCCTCTCCCGCAGCCAGAGCGCGCTGCCGAGCGCGACCACCGCCGGCAGGGTCGCCAGCACCAGCCCGGCCTCCAGCGCCGTGGTCAGGCGCAGCCCGGCCAGCAGCGCGGCATTGTAGAGCGCGGTGCCGAACAGCGCCTGCAACGCCAGGTTCCAGCGCATCCCTCGCCCGAGGCGCACGCGCCCTTCCAGCGCCCGCGCCAGCGGCCACAGCACCAGGCAGGCCAGCAGGCAGCGCAGCAGGAGGATCAGCGGGACGGGCAGCGCCTCGGCCAGCAGCTTGCCGACGCCGACATTGGCGCCGACCAGCGCCATGGACAGCGCCAGTTGGAGATAGGCGATCAGCAGCCTGCGACGTCCCCGAATCCGTGACGGCACGGCATAGCATGCCCCTTGCCGATTGGCGCCGCCGCTGCTTCCCTCCCCGCCGGGAAGACGCCGGCCGGCCCATGCCAAGCCCGGGACCACAACGATGCTTCGTCGATCCTTCCTCACGGGCGCCGCCGCCGCCCTGGCAGCCCCTGCCTTCGCGCAGCCGGCCGCCGCGCGCGTGCTGCGCTACGTGCCGCAGACCGATCTCACCGTCCTCGATCCGGTCTTCACCACGGCCTATATCACGCGCCACCACGCGCTGATGATCTACGACCAGCTCTACGGCTTGGATGCGCAGCTCCGGCCGCAGCCGCAGATGGTCGAGGGGCACGAGACCGAGGGTGACGGCCTCACCTGGCGTTTCCGCCTGCGCGAGGGGCTGAAATTCCACGACGGCGAGCCGGTGCGCGGCCGCGACTGCATCGCCTCCATCCGGCGCTGGGCGCAGCGCGACGGGCTCGGCCAGGTGCTGCTGGCGCGCGTCGCCGAGATGACGGCGCCCGACGACCGCAGCTTCACCATCCGCCTGAACCAGCGCTTCGGGCCGATGCTGGAGACGCTGGCGAAGATCGGGCCGAGCGCGCTTTTCGTCATGCCGGAGCGCATCGCCGCGACGGACGCGAACACGCAGATCAAGGAGGTCATCGGCAGCGGCCCCTTTCGCTTCGTGGCGGCCGAGCGCGTGGTCGGCGCCCGCGTGGTCTATGAGCGCAATGCCGACTACGTCCCGCGGGAGGGCACGCCGAGCTGGGCCGCCGGCCCCAAGCGCGTCTTCTTCGACCGCGTGGAATGGACCGTCATGCCCGATCCCGGCACCGCCGCCGCGGCGCTGCAGAACGGCGAGGTGGACTGGTGGGAGAACCCGCCGAACGACCTCGCGCCGATGCTGAAGCGATCGCGCGACGTGGTCCTGAAGCGCGGCAGCCCGCTGGGCACCATCGGCACCGGCATCTTCAACACGTTGCACCCGCCCTTCGACAAGCCGGCGGTGCGGCGCGCCATCCTGCGGGCAATGAGTCAGCAGGATTTCATGACGGCGGCGGCCGGCGCCGATCCTTCGCTCTGGAATGCCCGTGCCGGCGTCTTCACCCCCGGCACGCCGCTGGCGACCGAAGCCGGCATCGAGGCCATCGCCGGGCCGCGGGACCTCGAGCGCTCGAAGCGCGAACTGCGGGAGGCGGGGTACCAGGGCGAGGCGGTGGTGCTGCTCGCGCCCTCCGACCAGCAGGCGCTGATGGCGATCGCCGAGGTGCAGAACGACCTGTTCCGGAGGCTCGGGATGAATGTCGACTACCGCGTCTCCGACTGGGGCACGCTGGTGCAGCGCCGGGCGAGCAAGGAGTCGCCGGAGAAGGGTGGCTGGAGCATGTTCCACACCACCTGGAACGGCCTCGACGGCATCAATCCCGGCGTCATGACCTATCTGCGCGCGAACGGCGAGCGCGCCTGGTTCGGCTGGCCGAGCGTGCCGCGGCTGGACGAGTTGCGGACCGCCTGGTTCGACGCGGCGGACTTCGCGGCGCAGCAGGCGATCGCGGCGCAGATCCAGCAGGTGGTGTTCGAGGAGGCGCCCTACCTGCCGACCGGGCAGTATTTCGCCAATACGGCCTACCGGCGGACGATCACCGAGCCGGTGTCGGAGGTCTTTGCCTTCTGGGGCGTGCGGAGGGTGTGAGCGGGCGAGAGGGAGGGAACTCCCTTTCCGCCGTCAGCCCGCTGCTGCAACCCGCAGACTCACAGAAGAAGGTGGGGTGGGCGTGGGAGGGGAGTTCTCTCCCCTCCCACCTCTCTCACTCCGCCTCGCCCTCCTTCCTGAAGGGCGACATCTCCATCAGCGCCGCAATCTCCCGCTCCATCGCCGGTCGCTCCCGCCGCAGGAAGTCGTCGATCGCCCGCCGCAGGCCGGGGTGCCGGATCCAGTGCGCGGAATAGGTGGGGCAGGGGAGGTAGCCGCGCTGGATCTTGTGCTCGCCCTGGGCGCCGGCCTCGACCCGGGGCAGCCTGTGCTCGATGGCGAAGTCGATGGCGCGGTAGTAGCAGAGCTCGAAATGCAGGAAGGGCGCGTCCACCACGGCGCCCCAGTTGCGGCCGTAGAGCGCTTCCTTGCCCAGCAGGTTCAGCGCGCCGGCGACCGGCTCCCCGTCCCGCTCGGCGACCATCAGCACGACCTTGTCGCCCAGCCGCTCGCCCAGCATCGGCCAGAAGCGCGGGGTCAGGTAGGCGCTGCGGCCCCATTTCTTGTCTGTCGTGCTGCGGTAGAAGCGGTGGAAGGCCTTCCAGTGCCGCTCCGTGATCTCATGCCCGCGCAGGGTCTTCAGCACATAGCCCGAGGCCGCGGCGTCGCGCCGCTCGCGCCGGATCGCCTTCCGCTTGCGGGATGAGAGGGCGCCGAGGAAATCGTCGAAGCCGGCATAGCCCTGGTTGTGCCAATGGAACTGCGTGCCCAGCCGCCGCAGCCAGCCGGTCTCGCCCAGCGCGCTCCATTCCGCCTCCTGGCAGAAGGTGATGTGGACCGAGGAGAGGTCGAGCTGCTCGCAGGCCTGCACCAGCCCCTGGCCGAGCGCCGCGACGCCGATCCCGCTGCCCGGCCGCACCAGCAGCCGCGGGCCGGGGACCGGGCTGAAGGGCGCGCAGACCTGCAGCTTCGGGTAGTAGCTGCCGCCCGCCCGCTCGAAGGCATCGGCCCAGCCATAGTCGAAGACGTATTCGCCCTGGCTGTGGCTCTTCGCATACATCGGGCAGCAGGCGACGAGCTGCCCCGATCCGTCGCGCAGCGCCGCATGCTGCGGCAGCCAGCCGGTGCGGCCGGTGGCGCTGCCGCTTTCCTCGAGCGCCAGGAGGAAGGCATGGCTGACGAAGGGATTGTCCTCGCCGGCGCAGGCATCCCATTCCGCGGCCGGGATCTCCGCCATGCTCGGGTGGAGGGAGAGGGTGAGGCCGGGGGCGGCGGTGGGGGCGCTGTCGGGCATTCCCGACAGCATGTGCGGTGCAGCAGGCCCGGGGCAAGACTGTGCCGCGGTTGAACGCAGCGGCATGGACCTGTCGCGCGCGACGGGCGAGGCTGCGGCCGCCGCCTCGGGCCACCACCAGGCCCAGGCACGCCACCAGACCAAGGGACGCCACCATGCCATCATCTCGCGGGCGGCTTGCCGGCCTGCTCCTCGCGGCCGCCATCGCGCTGCCGGGCCCGGCGCGCGCGCAGCAGCCGGCGCCCGGCCGGGTCGAGGTCGTGCCCATCGCCTCCCGCACCCTCTCGGGCGAGGAATTCCTTGCCGGCCAGCGCGAAGGCGGAAAGCCCACCCTGCTCGCCGGCGAGCTGCGGCTGCCCTTCCCGCTGCCGCCGGGGCGGAAGGTGCCGGCTGTCGTGCTGGTGCATGGCTCGGGCGGAAGCGGCGCCTCGACCGATCTCTGGGCGCGGGAGCTGAACGCGGCCGGCCTCGGCGCCTTCATCCTCGACAGCTTCGCCGGGCGCGGCATCACCAGCACGGTGCAGGACCAGAGCCAGTTGCACAGCCTGGCCATGATGGTTGATGCCTATCGCGCGCTGGACTGGCTGGCGGAGCATCCGCGGATCCGCGCGGACCGGATCGCTGTCATGGGCTTCTCCAAGGGCGCGGTCGCCGCGGTCTATTCGGCGATGACGCGCTTCCAGTCGGCCTTCGGCAATCCCGCGCATCGCTTCGCCGCGCATATCGGCCTCTACACGCCTTGCAACATCGCCTATGCGAAGGATGCCGAGGTCGGGCCGGCGCCGATCAGGTTGTTCCACGGCGTGGTCGATGACTATGTCGCGATCGCCCCCTGCCGCGACTATGCGGCGCGGCTGAAGCAGGCGGGCGCGGATGTGTCGCTGACCGAATATGCCAATGGCCAGCACAGCTTCGACAACCCGTTCCAGCCGCTGCTGGTGACCGTCGCCGATGCCCAGACCACGCGCGGCTGCCGGCTGGAGGAAGGGCCGGGCGGCGCCATGCTGAATGCCGAGACGAAGCGGCCCTATACGCTGGCCGATGCCTGCGTCGCCCGCGGCGCGCATGTCGGCTACGACCCCGTCGGCGCCGCGGCGGTCCGCGCCGCGGTCCGCGCCTTCGCCGAGGAGCGGCTGCTGAAATAGCCCCCGCATCGGCCGCAGGGCCGGCGAGACGCAGGCGCCCGGCAGGCCCGGGCGCCTGCCGGACGTCAGAGCTGCGGCATCATCTCCCGCCAGGGTGCCGCGCGCTCATAGGCCGCGGCGGCCCGGAAGATCAGCGCCTCGCTGAAAGAGGGGCCGACGAGCTGCATGCCGATCGGCAGGCCAGCCGCGCTGCTCTGCCCGCACATGACCGAGATGGCGGGATGGCCGGTGACGTTGAAGGGCGTGCGCGCCTGCCGCGGATAGGTCCGCTCCACCTCCGGCTCGTCGTCGATGGCGCTGGCCGGGTCCATGGAACTGGCGCAGAGCAGCAGGTCCACCTGCGTGAAGGCCGCCTGCACGGCCTCGGTCAATTGCCGCCGCCGGCGCTGCGCCTGCACGTAGTCGACGCCGCCGATGAACATCCCGGGCAGCAGCCGCCGGCGCGTGACGGCGGCATAGTCGCCCGGCCGCTCCCGCAGCCAGGTCTCGTGCACCGAGGCCGCCTCCGGCAGCATGATGGCGCGGTTCACCGCGGCGAACTCGCCGAGCGGCGGCAGGGCCAGGTCCACCACATCGGCGCCCTCCACCCGCAGCAGCGCCGCCGCGGCGTCGAGGGCGGTCGCGACCTCGGGCGTTGCCGGGATGTCGCGCTCGTGGAAATGCCTGATATAGCCGATGCGCAGGCCCCGCACGCCGCGGTTCAGGTCGCGCGTATAGTCCTCCCGCGCGTGGTCGGCGCTGCCGGGGTCGAGCGGGTCGTGGCCGGCGATCGCGTTCAGCAGCAGCGCATTGTCCCGCACCGTCCGCGTCATCGGCCCGACATGGTCGAGGGTGAAGGAGAGCGGGAAGACGCCGCGGCGGGAGACGAGGCCATAGGTCGGCTTCAGCCCGACCAGGCCGCAATGCGTCGCGGGATGCCGCACGGAGCCGCCGGTATCGGTCCCGAGCGCCGCCGGCAGCATCCGTGCCGCGACCGCGGCGCCGGAGCCGGAGGAGGAGCCGCCCGGATGGTGCGCGGTGTTCCAGGGGTTGCGCGCCGGCGGGAAGGGCAGGTCGAAGGCCGGGCCGCCGATGGCGAATTCATGCGTGGCGAGCTTGGCCGGGAAGACCGCCCCGGCCTCCCGCAGCCGTGCCACCACGGCGGCGTCGGCGGCCGCGACGCGGTCGAGGCAGAGCTTCGAATGGCAGGTGGTCGGGTGGCCGGCGAGGTCGATGATGTCCTTCAGCCCGACGGGCAGGCCGTGCAGCGGGGAGCGCGGGCCGTGGGTCGCGATCTCCGCCTCGGCCGCCTGCGCCGCCGCCATGGCCTCTTCCGCCAGCAGGCGGATGACGGCGTTCAGCCGCGGCTCGAGCGCGGCGATGCGGCCGAGGCAGTCCTGCAGCAGTTCGACCGGGGAGAGGCGGCGGGCGGCGATGAGCGCCGCGGCCTCGGACAGGGGGAGGAGGTGCGGGGCGGTCACCGCCCGGCCTCCGGCGCCCGGTGGGCGGGCAGGGGCTCGGCCGCCGGATCGGCAGGACGGGCGAAGCCGCTGCGCAGGCGGGCGGCGGCGGCGATCGCCGCCTCCACATCGGCGCGGTGCTCGGCCCAGGCACGACGGAGGCCGGCGGCCTCCGCCAGGGCGGCGTTGGTGGTGCTCGGCTCGGGCATGGGCCGCGGTCTCCCCTGCTGTGACGGTATGCGGAGGATGCTGACGCAGGACGGTCCGGTGGGAAACCCTGCGCGGGCCCGGTCGTTGCCCAGCCGGCGGGATCCGGCGCGGGCGCGACGCCCGGGGCCGGACCGGGGAGCAGGTCCGCCCCTCCCGCCCCGCGGCACCTCGCCGCGGCCGGGGCGCCCGCGCCCCGCCACCAGGACAGGGAGAATGCACAGATGCGGATTTCCGGTTTTGTCGCGGCGGCTGCCGCGCTCGGCCTGACCCTCGCCACGCTGCCGGCCGATGCCGCTTCCGAGCGGCACCATCGCGGCGCCTCGGCCCGCGGCGCGGCGGCGACCTCCTCCACCGACAACATGGCCGACGACCTGAACGCCCAGAGCCTGCAGCGGGCGCAGTCCGGCCAGGACGCCGCGAGCGGCGCCTCCTCCGGCAGCATGATGGGCACCGGCACGGGCATGTCCGGCAGCGGCGGCATGGGCACCTCCGGCTACGGCACGGGCACCGGCAGCGGCATGTCCGGCTCCTCCATGGGCGGCGGCGGCATGGGTGGCAGCAGCCTTGGCGGCACGGGCCTGAGCGGTGGCGGCGGCACCGGCAGCAGCGGCCCGGTCGGCACCAGCCGCGGCATGCGCTGACCGCCCGGCGCGCGCCGGCCGGGGTGGAGCCCGGCCGTTGCAGGGCAGGATGCGGTGCCTTCCAGCCGCACCGCGTCCTGCCCGGCCCGGTTGCGTGCCGCCGTGCAGTCTGCCGGAGGTGCCATCGCTGATGCGAGGATTGCCTTGCGCTGGCATTCCTGCCGATTGAACCGGGCAAGGCCGTCCGGGTATTGGCACCAAATCCCCGTGAAGCGCACGTTGCAGCCGCGGATCGCAAGGCATGATCGGTCCGGCGCAGATGGGGCGCCGGATCGGGGAGGAACGCAGCATGCGTGCAATTGGCATCGCCTTGGCCTTCGGCGCGGCGCTCGCCGTGACGGCCGGCGCCGCGGAGGCGGCCGGCAAGCGCAGCGGCAAAGCGGCGGCTGCCAGCACACAGGCCAGCACACAGGACAATATGGCGGACCAGCTCAACGCCCAGAGCCTGCAGCGTGCCCAGGCGGGTCAGAACTCGCCGACGCCCGGCCCGGACTCCACCACCAACCTGAACCGGATGAGCGAGAAGGACGCGGCGACGGGCCGCGCGATGAACAGCGCGCCCATGCCCTTCCGCTGAACCGCGCGGTTGCGGGCGGGTCGCCCGCAGCCTGTTCCGGCGCGCGTGGTTCTGTTCTATGCCTGCCGGCCATGTCCGAGAAAGCCACCGCGCCGGAACCCGCCCGCCTGCCGCTCGCCGGCCTTCGGGTCGTTGAGCTCGGCCACTACATCGCCGCGCCCTTCGCCACCCGCCTGCTGGCCGATCTGGGCGCCGAGGTGATCAAGGTGGAGCCGCCGGAGGGCGACCCGGTCCGCGGCTGGGGCTCGGCGGTCGATGGCCATGCCGTCTGGTTCAGCGTGCATGGCCGCAACAAGCTCTCGGTCACGCTCAACCTGAAGAGCGAGGCGGACAAGGCGAAGCTGCGGCGGCTGCTGGCGCGCTCCGACGCGCTGGTCGAGAATTTCCGTCCCGGCCAGCTCGAGCGCTACGGCCTCGGCCCGGCCGACCTGCACGCCGTCAATCCGCGCCTCGTCATCGCCCGCATCAGCGGCTACGGCCAGGACGGCCCCTATCGCGACAAGCCGGCCTTCGGCGCGATCGGCGAGGCGATGGGCGGCCTCCGACACCTCACCGCCAATCCGGGCCAGGCCGAGCTGCCGCCGCCGCGCTGCGGCGTCTCCATCAGCGACGACCTGGCCGGCATGTATGCCGCCATGGCGCTGGTCGCCGCCTGCTGGCAGGTGAAGGGCGACCCGGCCGCCAAGGGCCGCGTCGTCGATGTGGACCTGGTCAGCAGCGTCTTCTCCCTGATGGAGGGCATGCTGCCGGAATACGGCCTCTTCGGCTGGGTGCGGCAGCCGCAGGGCGCGGCGATCAAGACCGCGGCGCCGACCAACACCTACCCTTGCGCCGATGGCAAGTGGCTCTGCATCGCCGGCAATTCCGACCTGATCTTCCGCCGGCTGATGGCGGCGATCGGCAAGCCTGACATGGCCGCCGAGCCGCGCTTCGCCACCAATGCACTGCGCTGCGAGAACGTCGCCGAACTCGACACCATGATCGCCGCCTGGACCCGCACCCTGCCGGCAGCGGAGGCAGAGGCGATCCTGGAGAAGGCCGAGGTGCCCTGCTCGCGCCTCTATGACATCCGCGACTGCGCGGAGGACCCGCATTTCCGCGCCCGTGGACTGGTGATGCAGGTGCAGGACCCACTGATCGGGCCCGTCCTGCACCCGGCGGCGCCCTTCCGCTTCGACGGCGTCAGCCCGCGCGACATGGTGCGCTGGACCGGACCCGCGGCGGGCGCGCACAACGAGCAGGTTTTCGGAATGCTGGCGAAGGAGGAGCCGAAGGGATGAGCGAACGCGTCGAGCTTTCGGAGGTCGCGCCGCGCGACGGGCTGCAGTCCATCGGCCCCTTCGTGCCGACCGAGACCAAGATCGCCCTGGTCCGCGCGACCTACGAGGCCGGGCTGCGGCGCATGGAGGTGGGCAGCTTCGTCTCCCCGCGCGCCGTGCCGCAGATGGCCGATACCGGCGAGGTGCTGAAGGTGGCAAAGCAGCTCGCCGGCCTCGAATGCACGGTCCTCGTCCCGAATCGCAAGGGGTTCGAGGCGGCGATGAATGCCGGCGCCGATCGGCTCGGCCTCTTCATGTCGGTGACGGAGAGCCACAACAAGGCGAACCTGAACCGCACGCGTGAAGAGAGCTTCGCCGACCTTGCCGCCATCGTCCGCGAGGCGCCGAAGGGCACGAAGATCCGCTTCAATCTCTCCTGCACCTTCCACTGCCCCTTCGAGGGCGTGGTACCGGAGCAGGACGCGCTGGACGTCATCGAGCGGGTGGTGGCGCTGGACCCGGAGATGGAGATCGCGCTGGCGGATACCACCGGTAATGCCAGCCCCGACCAGGTGCGGCGGGTCTTCGAGCATGCGCACGCGGCCTGGGGCAAGCGCTTCGCCTACCACGGCCACGACACCTACGGCATGGGCATCGCCAATGTCACCGCGGCCTGGGAGGCGGGGTGCCGCATCTTCGACGCGGCCTCGGGCGGCATCGGCGGCTGCCCCTTCGCGCCGGGTGCGACCGGCAACGTGGCGATGGAGGACGTGGTCTGGCTGTTCCGCCGCATGGGCGTCGAGACCGGCGTCGACTGGGCGAAGCTGCTGGCCGCCGCCGACCTCGCCGCTTCGGTCCCTGGCGCGACGCCGGGCGGTGCCATGCGGCGGGTGCCGGCGGCGCGGCTGGCGGCCTGAGCAAACCCCTTCGGGTTTGCGCTGTCATAAAACCCTAAGCAGGCTTTCGCTTCAAAGGGTTGGGCCGCAAGACGTGTGGCCCAACCCGCGAAAGTCTGCCTAGCCGCGGGAGAAGGTCGGGCGCGCCTCATGCGCCCGACCTCGCGGTTCCCGCCCCGGTCAGTCCGACGGGATCGCCACCTGCTCGAAGCCCACCGGCACCAGCCCGCCGGACAGGCCCAGCGCGCTGCGGAGCTGCGCGAGCATCGCCTGCGCGGCCTCGCCCAGCTCATCCTCCGGCCCCGCCACGTCCTCGACGGTCCGCATGGCCTTCCGCCGGTCGGCGAGCTTCGGCAGCAGCTTCGGAAGCGCGCTCAGCGCCTCCGCCGGCGCCATGCTGGCGATCACCGTCTGCTCGCGGATCAGCGCCTGCCGCGCGCTCGCGGTCATGTCGCTGAAGGGCGGCTCGTTCTGCATCATGGCGTTGGAGCGCGCGAGGCGCGAGCGCCGCACGCCGCCGCGCGCCTGCGCCAGCAGGATCATCATGCGCACCACGGCCTCGGCATAGCCGCCGGCCGCGATGCGGGAGAGCGCCTGCCGCACCTCCGGCGCATCCGCGAGCGCCGCCGCGGAGGGCGGCTCCTCCGGCGTCTCGCCGCCCGCGACGCCCGCCGCGGCCAGCATGCCGTAGACCCCATGGAAGGCCAGCTCGGTCCAGGCATCGCGCCAGTCGCGCCAGGCATCGAAGCTGCGCTCGATGCCATCGGCCCAGAGCCGCTCCCAGGCGAGGAAGGGGTTGTCGCTGCGCGCCGGCGCCCGGTTCCGGCGCGCCATCTCGGCCATGCCCTTGACCGGCGCCATCAGGGGGTTCTGGTCGCTGATCAGCGTGCGGCGCAGCCGCAGCGGATGCATCTGGCGGCGCGCCTCCGCCGTCTCCTCGGTCGCGACCTGGCGGATGACCGGCGCGGCGAAGAGGTCGTAGAGCGACTGGTTCAGCGCCGAGATCTTGGCGACCGCCGGGAAGGCCTCGTTCTTCGCCTCCCCGCTGCGGGCGCGGATATCGGCCATGGTCCGCTCCTTGAGCTCAACCTGCCAGGAATTGCTGCCGGGCTCGCGCGTCAGCATCATCTCGTAGAGGCCGGGCGCCACGCTGTCGATCAGCGTCAGCGTCTCGGCGATCGAGCTGTGCTCCTTCAGCGCCACGGCGCCGGAGACGAAGATGCCGAGATGCCCGATGTCGTCATGCATCAGGTAGACGATGGTCTGCCCGAGCGCCTTGATCTCCTGCTCGTCGCGGTACACGTCCGCGATCCAGCGTAGCGCCTGGCCGGGCGGGGTGATGTTGTCGCCGGCCGAGGCGAAGACGATGACCGGGCTGCGCACGGCGCGCATGTTGAAGGTGGCGCCGCCGCCCGCGCTGATCTCGCCGCGGGCGAAGCGGTCGCCGATGAACAGGTTCTCGACGATCCAGCGGATCTCGTCGCGGTTCATCAGGAAGTAGCCGCCCCACCAGCGCTCGAACTCCAGGAAGCGCTCGGCTTCGGTGTCGGCCTTCTGGAAGAGGTTGTAGTATTTCTTGAACCAGGTGTTGCCCGGCGACAGGCTCTCGAAATTCAGCACCAGGTTGGCGCCGTCGAACTTGCCGTTGCCGAGATCGGCCAGCATCGCCGCCGGCCAGGACCCGCCGGCGAGGCCGCCGAGATAGCGCATCGGGTTCCGCCCGCGCTCGCCCGCCCAGTAGGAGAGCGGAGCGCCGTTCAGCACCAGCGCGCCGGTCAGCTCGGGCTGCGAGGCGCCGAGCATCATCACCGCCCAGCCGCCCTGGCAATTGCCGATGACGACGGGCTTCGGTGCCTCCGGATGCGCCTCGGCCACCTTGCGGAGGAAGACGCCCTCGGCCTGGGTGATGTCGAGGATGGTCTGCCCCGGCTCCGGGTCGCGGAAGAAGATGACGAAATAGACGGGGTGGCCGCGGCGCAGCGCGACGCCCACCTGGCTGTCCGATTTGAAGCCGCCGATGCCGGCGCCGTGCCCGGCGCGCGGGTCGATGATGACGAAGGGACGCAGCTTCGGGTCGGTGGGCGGGCAGTCCTCCGGCACCGCGATGCGCACCAGCGCGTAGTTGCAGGGACGCGACAGCGTGCGGCCGTCCACCACCATCTCGTAGTCGAAGACCAGCACCGGCGGGCAGCCGGCCCCCTCGTGCTCGACGAAGGTGTTCCCGGCCTGGCGCATGGTGTCCCAGAAGAGCGCGGCGCGCTGGGCGGCATCCACGGCGTATTCGGCGGCATCGCTGGCGAGGGCGAGCGGGTTGGCCGGCGGCGGCGGGGCCTGCAGCGGTGCGAGGCTCGGCCGCAGCGCCTCGGCCTGCCGGCGGGCGACATCGGCCAGCGCGCGCGCCTGGTCCATCACGCGGGACATGGTTTCGGCCCCGCGCAGCAGCAGCTCGCGGGCCGGGGGCGGAGTGACCACGGTCATGGGTTAGGCGTTCCTTCCTCGCAGTTCTATGTTGCACCGCAGCATGGCGCGGGTCCAGCGAAATGCGTCCGCTGCGTCACGACGATGCAACGATCCCGGCCGCCCGAGGCAGCAACCCTGCCGAGAACGTCCGGACGCCATGCTGGCTCCCGAGGCGTGCTGCGGCGCGGCAGGGCCGAGGCCACTGCGGCGCAACCCGCCTGGGCCCGCCACCGGGACGGGATCTCCGCCAGAGGTCTAGCGACGGATCAGGTGCCAGTACATGGTCAGGTCGACCTCCACGCCGCTCGGGTCGGCACCAGGCGGGAAGGGCGGCAGGACCGCGTTGCGGAAGGGCAGCTCCAGCCCGGCGTCCAGCCAGACCGAGCCGGAGCGGCGCAGCAACCGCGCGCCGCGCACCCGGCCATCGGGCCCGACCTCCAGCCGGATCCGGTTCACGCCCTGATCCCCGACCAGGATGGCATTGGGGGGGTAGCGGATATTGTCGCTCAGCCAGCGGCGGAAATCGTCCAGCCAGCCATCGCTGACCGGCGCGCCGCGCACGCTGACCTGCGGGTCCGGCGCGAAGCGCTTCGCCAAGTCCAGCGTCCCGAGCGACAGTTCGAGGCCCCGGCGTGGCTGGGCCGGCCGCGCGAAGGTCCCGAGGCGCGCGGCTTCCGGCAGCCACAGGCCGGGCAGGCGCTGCGACGGCGCATCCGGCGCGGGGCGCGCCGGGTGGGGCGGGGCGGTGACCGCCGCCTCCTGCTGCGGCCGGGGTTGCGGCGGTGCCGGGAGCGCCGGCGGGGTCGGCAGCGCCTCCACCGGGGCGGGCGGCAGGGGCGGCGGCGGCACCACCGCCTCCGCCAGGCGGGGCGGAGCCGGCGGCAGCGCGAGGGGACGCGGCGTGGGCGGGACCGGCGGGGCCGGGGGCTGCGGCACCGGCTCGGGCCGGGATGGCGCCGGGGGTGGGACGGGCTCGGCCGGCGCCAGTGGTGCGACCGTGTCGCTGCCCTCGTAGACCACGTCGAATCCGCCGGGGGCGGCCGGTTCCTCGATCCGCGGCCGGGTCAGCGTGGCCAGCAGGACCAGCAGGGCGAAGCCGCCATGCAGCAGCAGCGAGGCGCCGATTCCCCGCCGAAGACCGTCCGCGCCCCTGCGGCGGCGTCGGGCCCTGCCGGCCGGCCGCGCGCTGGCGAGCGGCGGCGGGCGATGCGCCGCCGGCGACACCCCGAGAGAGGTCCCCGGCGGTGCACCGGTCCGGCCGGTCCTGCGCTCCTCGACGATCTCCACCCCGCGCCGTCAGCCCTGGCCCGGCCTGCCGGACCCCGCACCGCCGCCGGGCGTGAACATGCGGAACATCGCCGTCATGGCGTCACGCATCTGTTCCGGGGTCTGCGGGGCGAGCGGCATCCAGGTCTTCAGCAGGGTCTCGGGCGAGAGCACGGTCACCGCATCCACCATCTGCTGCTGCAGCTTCGCCATGACAGCGTCCTGCATCGGCCGCAGGTCGGGAAGGCCCAGGAAGCGGCGGGCCTCCTCCGGCGTGCAGTCGATTTCGACATTCACCTTCATGCCATGCGCGCTCCCGCCGCTCAGCCCTTCCATATGGCGCCACACCCGCGGGACCGCCAGCGCCCAACCCCCTCAGCCGGGCTCCGGCTCCGCGCCCGGTTCGGAGAAGAGCGAGGCCGCGAGCAGGCGGGCGGGCCGGCCATGCTCGCCGAGTGGCAGCAGCAACCGCTCGAAGAGCAGCGGGCCGTCCTCCCCGAAACGGAAATGGGCGAATTCGTAGCTCGGCGCCGCGGTCTCGAAGCAGCGGCGATAGGCCCAGGCGGCGCCGCCGATCGGGTCCCCCGGCGGGTCCTCGCCGCCGCAGATGAGCTCGTTCAGCAGCGGCCGCCCGGCACGGGCGACGAGGTGGCTGCCCACCCGGACCAGCCGGAAGCAGAGCGGCGCCCTGCCGGGCTCGGGCATGGCGACCGCGAGGTCGTCCCGCGCCTCCAGCGCGTCGAGGTCGAGATCCTCGAGGCGCGGCAGTCCACCCTCCGGCCGTGCCGCCGACCAGGCGGCATGCAGGGCGCGCAACCGGGGCGAACGGAGGCTCCGGGCAACCCGGTCGCGTCTGGCCATGGTCCGCCGCGCCCCGGTCCCGCTAGGCCGTCGTCCGGCGGGATCCGTCGCGCGCCTTCCCGCCGGATGTCCGCCGCGCAAGGCGGCCGGACTGTCTGGGGCGGGGGCGGCGGAGCTCATCATGCGGGCGGGCAGACATTGCGCGGCGTCAGGGTCCGGCATCGGATGGTGACGCCAACCCTAGATCAAAAAATTGAGAGAGACACCCCAAAAGTCAGCCAGTCGACATTCGGCCCGCAACTGCAGGACGATGTGGGGCCGGAGCCGGGATGCCCGGCCCCGGCCGCCTGCTCACATGGGCTTCTGCTTCTCCGCGCCCTGCTGGCCGCCATGGCTGTGCTGGCCACCCTTCCGCCCCGCCTCGACGGCCTTCTGGCGGTCGTTGGCGAAGTTGCCCGGATTGTTCGCCTTGCCCTGATGGGTCCCGCCGAGCCGCCCGGCCTCGCGCGCCTTCTCCCGGTCATTGGCGAAATTGCCGGGATTGCTCCTGCCGCCACCGCCACCCGCGCTGTCCTGATTGGCCATGGTCGTTTCCGTTCATTCTGGTTCTGCCGGGGCTTCCGGGACGGCAGCCCCACACCAGGAACGCGCAGCACCGGTGCCGTTTCCGCCGCAGAGCGTAAATATCCGACGTCATCCGAACGGTTTCAGCGGTAACCGGGCGGGGCGGCGCACCATTGCGCGGTCCGCTAGGGTCTGGGCTGGCCCTTGTCGTTCGCCCCGGCGCAGGGTCGAACCAGGGAAGGGAAAGCCGGCTCAGGTTTGCACGGGTAAACCATGACGGGTTTGCTTAGGCTCCCTTCGAGGAGGAGAGAGCCATGTCCGATCCGTCGCCGCGGGAGATCCTGGAGGCGCTGTGGCAGCGCGCGGGCCTGGCCGGCGCGGCGCCGGCGCTGCTGGCGGGGGAGGAGCCGGCGCTGCCCTCCTCCTTCCGCATCGGCGCGGCGGCGCAGGCCAGCATCGCCGCGGCCACGGCGGCGGTGGCCGAAATCCATCGGCGCCGCGGCGGCCCGGCCCAGGCGGCGGCGGTCGACATGCGCCACGCCGCGCTGGAATTCGCCTCCGAGCGCTACCTGAGGCTCGACGGGACGGCGGCGCCGGCGCACTGGGACGACATCGCCGGCACCTATCGCTGCGGCGACGGCCGCTGGGTGCGGCTGCACACCAACTTCCCGCACCACCGCGCCGGCGTGCTCCGCCTGCTGGGCTGCGAGGGCACGCGGGCGGCAGTGGGCAAGGCGCTGCAGGACTGGGAGGGCTTCGCCTTCGAGCAATCCGCCGCCGAGGCCGGGATGTGCGTCGCCGCCATGCGCAGCTTCGCCGAATGGGACGCGCATCCGCAGGGCCGGGCGGTGGCCGCGCTGCCACCGCTGCGGATCGAGCGAATCGCCGAGGCGCCGCCCGTGCCGCTGCCGAACGCCGGCGCCCGCCCGCTGGAGGGCATCCGGGTGCTGGAGGCGACGCGCGTCATCGCCGGGCCGGTCTGCGGCCGGACGCTGGCCGCCCATGGGGCCGATGTGCTGCATATCAGCGCCGCCCATCTGCCCAGCTTCGACGACCTGTTGCCGGATACCGGCCGCGGCAAGCGGACCGCCGCGCTCGACCTGCGGACGGAGGCGGGGCGGGCGACGTTGCGCGGCCTCGCCGCCGGGGCCGACATCTTCCTCCAGGGCTACCGGCCCGGCGCGGTCGCCGGCCATGGCTTCGCGCCGGAGGCGCTGGCGGCCGCGCGGCCGGGCATCGTCTGCGTCTCCCTCTCGGCCTATGGCGAGGTCGGGCCCTGGGGCGGGCGGCGGGGCTTCGATTCGCTGGTGCAGACCGCGAGCGGCTTCAACCATGCCGAGGCCGTCGCCGCCGACGCCGAGCCGGCCGACCCCGCGCCCCGTGTGCTGCCCTGCCAGGCGCTCGACCATGCCTCCGGCTTCCTGCTCGCCTTCGGCGCCCTGGCGGCGCTGCTGCGGCGGGCGGAGGAGGGCGGGTCCTGGCTAGTCCGCGTCTCGCTGGCCGGCACGGCGCAATGGCTGCGGGGCCTCGGGCGGATCGAGGGCGCCTTCGGGATGCCGGTGCCGAAGATGGAGGAACTGGGCGACTTGCTGGAACAGATGCCGAGCGGCTTCGGCCGGCTGACGTCGCTCCGCCATTCCGGACGGCTGCCGGAGACGCCGCCTTATTGGGCGCTGCCGCCGGTGCCGCTCGGGACGCATGCCGCCGCCTGGGTGTGAGCGGCGCGACGACCGGAGCGGTTCGCGGCAATGCCGCGAGGGGCGTGGAGGTCTGACCCGGCCCTCCCGACAAGGCCTGCGCGTTGCGCCCGGGGGCGGGCCGGGCGCAAGCTGCTCCGCAACCCGCGCCGGGCGGGTCCGCCCGGATGCGGGAGGCGGAGGGACTCCATGACCACACGACGCAGCATCCTGCAGGCGACGGCGCTCGGCGCCGTGGCAGCCTCGTCCCGGGCGCGCGCCGCGGTGCGCACCGTCCCGGATCTCGAGGTGCCGCGCGGCGCCTGCGACTGCCACGTCCATGTTTTCCCCGACCCGGCGCGCTTCCCCCTCTTCGCGGGCCGCACCTATACCCCGCCCGTCGCCACGCCGGCGGATCTGCTGCAGCTCCAGCGCGACCTGCATCTCGACCGCGTGGTGATCGTGCAGCCCAGCGTCTACGGCACGGACAACCGCGCGACGCTCGACGGCATCCGCGAACTCGGCCCGCAGCGCGCCCGCGGCCTCGCCGTCATCGACGCGAAGACCACGCCGGCGCAGATGGAGGAACTGCATCAGGGCGGCATCCGCGGCGTGCGGGTGAACCTCGAGACTGCCGGGGTGGTGGACCCCGCGGCCTCGGCGCAGAAGCTGAAGGCGGCGGTGGAGCAGGTGCAGGCCCGCGGCTGGCACGTGCAGGCCTATACGCGCCTCTCGATCATCGAGGCGCTGAAGGACGAGCTGGCGCGGATGCCGGTGCCGCTGGTGGTGGACCATTTCGGCGGGGCGCGGGCCGGGCGCGGCGTCTCGCAGCCCGGCTTCGCGGCGCTGCTGGACCTGGTCAGGTCGGGCAAGGCCTATGTGAAGATCTCCGGCGCCTATCGCAGCAGCGACGCCGCGCCCGACTTCGCCGATGCCGCGCCGCTGGCCCGGGCGCTGATCGCCGCCAATCCGGACCGCATCCTCTGGGGCACCGACTGGCCGCACACCAACAGCGCGTCGGGGAAGCCGGCGACCGAGATCTCCGAGCCCCTGCCGATCGACGACGGGCGGTTGTTCAACCAGCTCGCAAAATGGGCGCCGGATGCGGCGACGCGCCGCAGGATCCTGGTGGACAATCCGGCGCGGCTCTACGGCTTCGCCTGACGCGGACCGACCCCGGTCTGGCGGATGGCGCCTGACGGAAGAGTCCCGCCGGGAGAAGCGGCTTCCCGCCGGAAGCAGGTTCCGCTTTCCGGCTTGCCGTGCCGTGTTTACGTGCCGACGTGCGAGGAGCAGCGGCCATGACGAATCACGACGGTGACCGAACTCGACCCGAGACCTCCTCGGTTGTCGGCACGTGGGAGCTGGTCTCCATGGCCTGGACCTACCCGGACGACCGCACCATCGAGCCCTGGGGTACCCCGGCGGGGCGTCTCGCCTACGATGCCACGGGCAATGTGGTGGCCCTGCTGATGCACGAGGCCCGCAACGAGGCCGGAGGCCGGGCGAGTGCGTCCGCCGTGCAGCCGCAGTACTCCGCCTATTTCGGGACCTACCGCGTGGACGCCGGGCACGGCATCATCACCCACCGGGTCGCCGGCTCGCTCAACGGGACCAACGCGTCGGGCGAACTGCGGCGCAGCTTCGCCTTCGAGGGCGACGACCTGATCCTCGGCTTCACGACGGAACGGGACGGAGTGCCGGTCGCTCGACGACTGGTTTGGCGTCGAATCTCATCGGCGCCAGCGCCTTGAAATCGGGATTCGCTGCCTCTCAGTGGCGCCCGGGACAGAGTGGTTGGGCGCGGAACTTACCTGTCCAGACCGGCACCATCCGTCTGGCGCGCACTACTAGCAAAGTCGTCCCGGGCCGCATCGAATGCGCAGGCTCCGGCATGATACGCACCGGCAGACATCCCGACCTCTGCGGGTCGTCATCGCGTCCGCAGTGCCGAGGGCCCCGCGGTTGCGCGCCAAGCGACGCGCCATCCCGGTCGGCCTCCATGCCGGCCGCTCTGAGGCACCGCCGCCCGCGGGGACCGCGCCAGGCCGTGTCATAAACGGGCTCCCGGCGATCCAGACGAGGTGCCGGATGGCGGGCCGTGCGGTGTGGGAGCAGCAGGTGAACCAGGATCAGGACCCCACCGTCGCCCCGACGATCGAGGCAGCGGCCGAACCCGGCCCGCAGCCATCCGAGCGGCGCCGGCCCGGGCGCGGCGACGCGGTGAACCCGCACCTGATCCCGCTGCTGCGTGGCGAGGCCGGCCGGTCCGCCTGCGGCGCCTGCCGGGAGGGCGCGACGGTCTTTCCCTTCTCCGTCGCCTTCCAGCCGGTGGTGGACCTGCAGGAGAACCGCATCGATGCCTATGAGGCGCTGGTGCGCGGTCCGGATGGCGAGGGGGCCCAACACGTGCTGACGCAGGTGACGCCCGCCAACCGCTATGCCTTCGACCAGGCCTGCCGGGTGAAGGCGATCGAACTCGCGGCCCGGCTTGGCATCGACCGGCAGCTCAACATCAACTTCCTGCCCAATGCGGTCTACGAGCCACGGGCCTGCATCCAGACCACGCTCCGCACCGCCGCCCGCACCGGCCTCCCGCTGCACCGCCTGACCTTCGAGATCGTCGAGTCCGAGGAGATCGTCAACACGCCGCACCTGCTGGGGATCATCGCCGAGTACCGCCGGCACGGCTTCCGCGTGGCGCTCGACGATTTCGGCACCGCCCATTCCGGCCTGGCCCGGCTGGTCCAGTTGCGGCCCGACATCGTCAAGCTGGACCGCATCCTCGTGCAGGACTGCGACACCGACCGGACGCGGCTCGCCGTGGTCGCGGGGCTGCTGCGCATCGGCGCCGAGATCGGCGTGAAGATGGTGCTCGAGGGCGTGGAGACGGCGGGCGAGGTGGCGGCGCTGGCCGCGGCGGGGGCGCGCTACATGCAGGGCTTCTACTTCGCCCGTCCGGCCTTCGAGCATGCGGCGGCCGAGGCGGAGATCCGCTGGCCGGTCCCCGTGCCCGCCTGACCGGGCGGGCCGTCCTTGGAGCGTCCTCGCGCCGCGTGTGCGGCGTTGCGCGTCGCGGCGCCCCTGGCGCGAATTCCCCCCGGCTCGGTTCCGTCCTAGTCTCCCGGCAACCCGCCGCAGCAAGGCGGGCGTCCATGCCGCCCGCAGGCGGGCGGGGCCGGGAGTGAACAGATGACGCGGAGACTTGCCCAGGCCCTCGCGGCCCTGCTGCTGCTGGCCGTGCCGGCCGCCGCCCAGACCTGGCCGGACCGGCCGGTGCGCCTGGTGGTGCCCTATACCGCCGGCGGCGCCACCGATGTCGGCGCGCGGGTGCTGGCGGAGGCGCTGGGCCAGGTCCTGCCGCAGCCGGTGGTCGTCGAGAACCGCGTCGGCGCCGCCGGCATGATCGCCGCCGAGTTCGTCGCCCGCGCGCCGGCCGACGGCCATACCCTCCTCTTCAACAACACCAGCCATGCGGTGCTGCGCGTGGTGGTGCCGAATGCCGCGATCGACCCGATCCGGCAGCTCTCGCCCGTCGCCATCCTGTCGGAGATGCCAATGGTGATGCTGGTGGCGAACGGCTTCCCGGCACAGGACGGGCGGGAGTTCCTGGCGAAGATCAAGGCGGAGCCTGGGAAGTACGACTACGGGAGCACCGGCGGCGGCGGCACGCTCGGCATGGCGGCGCTGCTGTTCCTGAAGGCGACGGGACTCGCGATGAACGAGATCCCCTATCGCGGCGGCGCGCCGGCGACGCTCGACCTCGCCGCCGGGCGCATCGCGCTGGTCTACGACATCGCGCTGACCGGGCTGCAGACGGCCAAGGGCGGCCAGGCGCGCGCCTTCGCCGTCACCTCGCCGCAGCGCAGCGCCGCGGCGCCCGAGGTGCCGACCTGGCGCGAGATCGGCGTGGATGCCGAGATGGTGGTCTGGCAGGCGGTCTTCGTGCCGAGCGCGACGCCGGCGCCGATCCAGCAGGCGCTGCATGCGGCGATCGCCAGGGTGCAGGGGACGGAGGCCATCCGGCGCAAATGGACCGAACTCGGCGTGGACCGCGTGCTGGCGACGCCGCCCGAGGAATCGGCGCGCTACGTCGTGCGCGACGTGGAGCGCTGGGAAGGGCTGATGCCGCCGGCGCGCTGAGGCCGATGGGGCATGGCCCCGACGTCTGCCGGTCAGCGCACCGCGCGGCTTCCGAGAGGCCGCGCCGTCAGTCCGCGGTGATCCCGGCCTCGCGCACCAGCACCTCCATCGCCGCGCGTTCGCGGCTGAGATAGGCGGCGAAGTCGGCCGGGGCGGTCCCGAGGCCGATCGCGCCGATCGCCGCCAGCCGCTGCTGCACGCCCGGATCGGCGAGCGCGGCCCGGCAGGCCTCGTGGACCCGCACCACCGCCGCCTCCGGCAGGCCGGCCGGGCCGTAGACGCCGTTCCACTCCGCCTGGTCGTAGCCCGGGAAGCCCTGCTCGGCGACGGTCGGCACGTCGGACAGCGCGGCGACGCGCTGCGCGGTGGAGGCGGCGAGCGCCCGCAGCCTGCCGTCCAGCACCAGGGCGGCGGCGGAGGCGACGGTGGCGAAGCCGAAATCGACGTCGCCCGCCAGCACCGCCTGCAGCGCCGGCCCGCCGCCGCGATAGGGCGCATGGGTGAACTCCACCTTGGCGCGGCTGGCCAGCACCGCTGTCGCGATGTGGTTGGAGACGGCATTGCCGGAGGAAGAGTAGCTGACCCGTCCCGGCGCGCCCTTCGCCCGGTTCAGCAGGTCGGCCAGGTTGCGGAAGGGGCTGTCGGGCCTGACGACCAGCACCAGCGGATAGACCGTGACGCGGCTGATGGGGGTGAAGGCCGTGGCGTAGTCGAAGCCGAGATTGCGGAAGATGAAGGGCGCGACCGCCTGGTTGGCGGCATCCACCATCAGCGTCGTGCCGTCCGGCGCACTGCGCGCGACCTCCTGCGCGCCGATGGTGCCGCCGGCGCCGCCGCGATTCTCCACGACGCAGGGCTGGCCGAGCACGGTCGAGAAGGCGGGTGCGAAGAGCCGCGCCGTGGTGTCGGCGCCGCCGCCCGGGGTGAAGGGCACCACCAGCCGCACCTGGCGCGGCGGCACCCATTGCGCCCGCGCCGGCCATGCCGCCAGCCCCGCGCCGGCAGCGAGGAGCAGGCGGCGTCCCGTGGTGAATCGCGTCCCGGTCATGGCGGTCTCCGCTTCCCGGGGGTAATGCCATGCCGCGCGCGGCGGCTACAAGCCGATGCGCCGCCGCAGCATGTCGAGCAGCATGGCGTTGAAGGCCTCGGCGGCCTCATAGGCCACCCAGTGGCCGGCGCCGGGGATGATGCCGGTCCAGGCCTCCGGCTGCACCTCCCGCAGCGCCTGGAAGCGCAGCTCGACCTCCGGCCAGGCGATGGCGTCGCGCTCGCCATAGAGCAGCGCGACGGGGCAGCGCGCGCGGGCGACGGCGTCCTTCAGCGAGGTGCTGCTGGCGAAGCCGCGGCTCTTGAAGCGGGCGGCCTGGGTATTGGCCTCCTGGATGGCGAGCGCGAGCGGGTCGATGTTGCGCGCGTCCGCGAACATCAGCGAGGCCAGATTGTGCCGGTGCGCGGCGATGCGCACCTCGCCCTCCACGCTGCGGACCTTCACCAGCTCCGTCACCTGCCGCTTCAGGCCGAGCGCGCCGGCGCCGACCAGGGTGACGCTGCGCAGCTCCTCCCCGGCCTGGGCGGCGACATGGCCAGCGAGCAGCGCGCCGAAGGAGAAGCCGCAGAGGTCGTAGCGCGTGCCGGGGCCGAGGATGCCTGCCAGCCCCTCGCGCACCAGAGTGGCGACCGGGGCAGGGGTCTCGGCCGGCGGCGGCATCGCGCTCTCGCCGAGGCCGGGCAGGTCCGGGCAGACAACGAGGCGGTGCCGTGCGAGGCGCGGGATATTGCGCGCCCAGTGCCGCCAGGAGCCGCTGCCGCCGTGGAACAACACCAGGGGCTCGCCCTCTCCCCAGAGGCGCCAGGCCATGCTGCCCGCACCGCAGGGCGTCTCCACCCGTCGCGCGGCGGCCTCCAGCGCGGCGAGCACAGCCTCGGGCGCCTCCGGGTGGTGCATGGGCATGTCCGGCATCGTGTCCTGGTCCCGCTGTCCCGTTCCTCGGCCCGATTTGTCGGCCGGGGTGGGCACGGTGGCAACCCGGCCTCAGCGCGCCCGATTGGTGAACCGCGCGTTCCCGAGGCCCGTGCCGATCGTCAGCACGCCCCAATGCGTCACGTCCCGCATCCAGGGCACCTGGCTCAGCCCCTGCACGACGGCGTCGTTGTGCATGGCGATCACCGTCTCATGCCCGTCGATCTCGGGCACCGCGGCCAGCAGCCGTTCTGGCAGGTTGAAGCGGCTGCTCTCCCAATTGCCCGGCAGGTTCTGGGCGCCCGTCTCGATGCTGCCGTCCGGCAGGATGCGGCCGGGACAGCCGACGCCGATGAAGGGCGCGAGGTGCAGCTCCCGCTTCTCGGCCTTGCGCACCAGGTCCAGCAGCATGGCGCAGAGCCGGTCGATCGCCGCCTCCCGCGCCGGCTTGTCGTCCCGGTGGCGCCAGATGTCGCATTCCCAGATGCAGGCTTCCGACAGGTCGGAAGCCTTCTTCAGATGCGGCCGCACCAGTCCCGCGCGCATGTTGGAACCGCCGATGTCGATCGCCAGCAGCGCATCGTGCCCGCGGAAGATCCAGGGCGGGGCGAGGTGGACGGCGCCGATCATGCCGGCCTCGTCCGGGTCGTGGCGGATGGGGACGAGGTCGATCTCCACCTTCTCCGCCTTCAGCAGCATGGAGGCGCGACCGATCGCCAGCTCTCCCACCCGGTTGCCGCGCATGCCGCCGCCGATGGCGATCCGCTCCGTGCCGCGCCAGGCCTTCTCCTCGAGCAGGGCGCGGATGACGGTGGCGAGCGACTGGGCGAACTCCTCCACCACGCTGTGGACGAGGCCCGCGACCTCCGGCTCGCCGCTCGCCAGCAACTCGTCCAGCCGCTTGCGCGGGATGTCGATGGTCTTCGCCTCGCCCAGCGGGTCGGCCTCGCCGGCCTGGCGCAGGGTCTTCCGCCAATCGTCGAGGATGGCGCGGAAGGCGCGGCTGCTGGCGCGGTCGCCGAGGAAGCCCTCTGGCGTCCGCAATTCGGCGTTGTAGGTGTCCACGGTCACGGCCGGCAGCGTCGCCGCCCCGTGGTCCTGGAAACGGGGCGGGGCGGGGCGGCGGGCCGGTTCGCTCATGCAGGCGGGAACGCCGACCGCGGCGGCCCGTTGCCGGCCCACCGAAGTGTCACATCGGCGACGTGCCGGCCGGCGGATAACGGATCTCCACGACCTCGATGGCCTCCGTCCCCTGCGGCGTGCGGAGCTTCACGAGGTCGCCCACCCTGGCGCCCAGCAGCGCGCGGGCGACCGGGGAGACCCAGGAGATGCGGCCGGCCCCGCTGTCGGCCTCGTCCACCCCGACGATGGTGACGGTGACCTCGCGGTCGTCCTCCCGCGCATAGGTGACGGTCGCGCCGAAGAAGACCTGGCCGCGCTTGGTCTGCGCGGCCGGATCGACCACCTGCACCCGCTCCAGGCGCTTCCGCAGGAAGCGGACGCGGCGGTCGATCTCCCGCAGGCGGCGCTTGCCGTACTGGTAATCGGCATTCTCCGAGCGGTCGCCGAGGCCGGCCGCCCAGGAGACGACCTCAACCACCTTCGGCCGTTCCTCGGTCCAGAGGCGCTTCAGTTCGGCCTCGAGCGCCGCATGGCCGGTGGGCGTCATGTAGAAGGGCGTCCCTGCCGGCAGGCCGGGCGGGCCCGCCTCGTCGTCGTCCTCGTCGTCCTTGGTCATGGGCGCCGGTGTAGCCGCGTGCCAAACTCGGAGAAATAGATGGGGGGCTCGGGGGGAATACCTTCCCCCCGACTCTGCCCCTGTCCATATCTCGCCCATGGAATGGCAGGCCCCCGCCGTGGTGCTGGACACCAGGCCGCTCGGCGAGAGCGGCGCGGTGGTCTCGCTGCTGACCGAGGCGCATGGCCGCCATGCCGGCCTCGCCAAGGGCGGTGCCTCCCGCCTCCAGGCGCCGGTCTGGCAGCGCGGCAACCTGGTGGAGGCGCGCTGGGTGGCGCGGCTGGCGGACCAGCTCGGCAGCCTGAGCGGCGAGCTGGTCCACCCCGCTGCCGCCCTGGCGCTGGAGGATCCGCTGGCGCTGGCGCTGCTGAGCGCCGCCTGTGCGCTGGCCGAGGCGGCGCTGCCCGAGCGCGAGCCGCATCCGCGCTGCTTCCAGGGCCTGGTCTCGCTGGTGGCGCGCCTCGCCCAGGGGGCGCCGGCGCTGCTGCCCGACTATCTGCGGTGGGAGGCGGCGCTGCTGGCCGAGCTGGGCTATGGCCTCGACCTCGGCCGCTGCGCCGCGACCGGCGCGACGGAGGACCTGGTCTGGGTCTCCCCGCGCACGGGCCGGGCGGTCTCCGCCGTGGCCGGCGAGCCCTGGCGGGACCGGCTGCTGCCGCTGCCGCGCTTCCTGCTGGGCCAGTCGGGCGGGGAGGGGCCGGCGGAGTGGCTCGCCGGCCTCCGGCTGACTGGGCATTTCCTGGCGCGCGACGTCTTCGGCGAGCGGCCGGGCGGCCTGCCGCAGGCGCGCGGGCTGCTGCAGGACCGGGTGGCGGCGCTCGCGGCCGGGACGTGACACGGTCGGTTGCGGCGGCATGGTGCCAGGACAACCAGGCCGATCCGGGCTAGGCTCCGCCCGGCATGCCCCGCGCGAGAGATGGCCGGGCCGCGGGCAGGGGCAGCGATCGGAGCCCCTGCCTTGCCCAGCACCCTGTCGCGGCGTGCCGTCCTGGCCCTTGCCCTCCTCCTCCCCGGCCTCGCCGTCGCGCAGCCCGAGCCGGAGCCGGCCGCGGCCCGCTTCCTCGAGATCGTGCCGACCGGCGGCCATGGCCCGGTGCGGCTCGCCGTCTCGCAGGTGACGCGGGTCGGGCGGGCGGAGGGCTATACGGTGATCGACACCACCGCCTATGTGCAGCAGCGGACGGTGGAGGCGCCGGACTCGGTCGTGCGCCGGGTGGCCGCGGCCGGCCAGCGGCTCGTGGCCCTCACCGACCCGAGCGGCCAGCGCACCTGGGTGGCGCCGGACCGGGTGGTGCTGGTCCGCGAGTCGGAGGCGCGGCATGCCGCCGGGGCGCGGGCCGCGATCGTCCTGGTGGGCCTGCGCTTCGGCCAGGACGTGGCGGTGCGGGAGACGGTCGACGAGGTGATGGCGGCGCTCGGCCGCTGACGCGCTCCGCCCGGCCTGCGGGCCATTCCGTTGCCGGGCAGCGCCCGTGGTGGCGCCGCCCGCCCGGACCGGCTACAAGAGCCGAGAACATAGCGCGAATCCCGGATCCATGCCCGACGACATCAAGGCCCCGCCGGCCGGCGGCGAGGGTGGGAACATCAAGGACGCCCACCTCGCCGATGCGCTGTCCGAGCGCTACCTGGCCTATGCCCTCTCCACCATCATGGCGCGCAGCCTGCCCGATGTGCGGGACGGGCTGAAGCCGGTCCATCGCCGGCTGCTCTGGGCCATGCACCAGTTGAAGCTCGACCCCGCGGCGGGCTTCAAGAAATGCGCCCGCATCGTCGGCGACGTCATGGGCAAATACCACCCGCATGGCGATGCCGCGATCTATGACGCCATGGTGCGCCTCGCCCAGGACTTCGCCGCGCGCTACCCGCTGGTGGAGGGCCAGGGGAATTTCGGCAATATCGACGGCGATAACCCGGCCGCCATGCGCTACACCGAGGCGCGGCTGACCGAGGTCGCGCAGGCGATGCTCGCCGCGATCGACGAGGACACCGTCGACTTCCGCGCTACCTATGACGGGGAGGAGCAGGAGCCGGTGGTGCTGCCGGCGGCTTTCCCGAACCTGCTGGCCAATGGCGCCAACGGCATCGCCGTCGGCATGGCGACCAGCATCCCGCCGCACAATGCCGGGGAGCTCTGCGCCGCGGCGCTGGCGCAGCTCGCGCTGTTCCGCGAGCGCGGGCTGACGCTCGAGCAGGTGGCGCTGCGGGCGCCGGCGGTGGAGGAGGGGGCGGCGCCCTCGCAGCGCGCCGAGTTCCTCGACGCCTCCCTCGCCCCCATGCTGAAGGCGGTGCCGGGCCCCGACTTCCCGACCGGCGGCGTGCTGGTCGAGCCGCCGGAGGCGATCCGCGAGGCCTATGCGACGGGACGCGGCGGCTTCAAGGTCCGCGCCCGCTGGGAGAAGGTGGCGGGCAAGAACGGCACCTGGCACGTCGTCGTCTCCGAGATCCCCTACCAGGTCGCCAAGGCGAAGCTGATCGAGCAGATCGCCGAGCTGATGGAGGAGAAGAAGCTCCCGCTGCTCGGCGACATCCGCGACGAGAGCACCGACATCGTCCGCATCGTGCTGGAGCCGAAGGCCCGCACGGTCGATCCAGCTGTCATGATGGAGACGCTGTTCCGCGCGACGGGGCTCGAGGCGCGGATCCCGCTCAACATGAACGTGCTGGACGCCGACCGCACCCCGCGCGTCATGGGCCTGCCGGAGGTGATCTGGTCCTGGCTGGAGCACCGCCATGTCGTGCTGGTGCGGCGCACCGAGCACCGCCTCGCCGCCATCGCCCGGCGGCTCGAGATCCTCGACGGCTACCTGATCGTCTACCTCAACCTCGACGAGGTCATCCGCATCGTCCGCGAGGAGGACAAGCCGAAGGAGGCGCTGATGGCCGCCTTCTCGCTGACCGACGTGCAGGCGAACGCCATCCTCGACATGCGGCTGCGCGCGCTCCGCAAGCTCGAGGAGATGGAGATCCGGAAGGAACACAAGAAGCTCTCGGCGGAGCAGAAGGCGCTGCAGGGCCTGATGAAGTCCGAGGGCAAGCGCTGGGAGAGCATCGAGGGCGAGCTGCGCTCGACGCAGGAGCGGTTCGGCGCCGGCACGCTGGGCAAGCGGCGGACGGAGACAGGGCGCGTGCTGCCGGCGGTGCTGGTGGACGAGGCCGCCTTCGTGGAGAAGGAGCCGATCTCCGTCATCCTCTCGGAGAAGGGCTGGATCCGCGCCCAGAAGGGCCACCTGCCCGAGGATGCCGAGCTGCGCTTCAAGGAAGGCGATGCCCTGCACACCTGGGTACATGCGCAGAGCACCGACCGCATCGTCCTCTTCGCCACCAACGGCAAGGCCTATACCCTGAAGGCGGACGCCATCCCGCGCGGCCGCGGCGACGGCCAGCCGGTGCGCCTCATGGTCGACCTGACCAACGAGGACGCGATCGCCCGCATGTTCGTGCACGAGGAGAATAGGCGCTACCTCGTCGCCTCGACCGACGGCAAGGGCTTCGTCGTCAAGGGCGAGGACCTGCTGGCGGAGAAGCGGACGGGCAAGCAGGTGCTGGTGGTCGAGCCGGGCAAGGAGGCCGTGGCCTGCGCGCCGGTGGAGGGCGACACGGTCGCGGTCATCGGCACCAACCGCAAGCTGCTGGTCTTCGCGCTGGACCAGGTGCCGGAGATGAGCCGCGGCCGCGGCGTGCAATTGCAGAGCTACAAGGACGGCGAGCTCTCCGACCTCAAGGTCTTCCTGCGCAAGGAGGGCCTGACCTGGATGCTCGGCGACCGGCAGCGGGTGGAGACGGACCTGACGGCCTGGCGCGGCAACCGCGCCGGCGCCGGCAAGCTGCCGCCGAACGGCTTCCCGAAGACCAACCGCTTCGAGTAGTTTCGGCCCCGGGCGGCCGGAGACCCGCCGGAGGAGGGAGGAGGCAATGCCGATCAAGGTCTTCTTCGCCACCAACCGGGCCGGGCCGCTCCCCACGCCGGTCGGCACGCGGGACCGGGCCGACCACCTCCGCTTCGGGGAGGCGGAGGTGGAGGCGAAGGACTGGCTCGGCACGGAGCTGGACCGCCGCGTCCTGGCGATCCGCGAGACGGGAACCCTGTTCCTGTCGGATGCCTCGCCCGCGCCGGCGGCATCGGCTGCCCTGCAGGCCTGGTTCGCGGCAGCGGCGGAGGGCGTGCCGCTGCTGCTGGTGCACGGCTTCGCCAATGGATTCGAGGGCACGCTCAAGCGCGCGGCGCAGATCGTGCAGTTCTACGAGGGCGGTGACCCCGCGGTGCAGCTCGTGCCGCTGGTCTTCGCCTGGCCCTCGCTTGGCACCACCCTCGGCGCGCTGCAGAGCCTCGACACCGCCGAGAAGCCCTATCACGACGACCAGACGATGGCCGCGGCGAGTGGCCCGGCGCTCGCCCGCCTGCTGCACGAGATCCTGCTGGCGCGGCCGGCGGCAGGCACGGCCGCGGATGGCCTGACGCTGCTGGCGCACAGCATGGGCAACTGGGTCCTGCACCATGCGCTCGCCGCGCTCGGCTATGCGCCGCTGGCGGGGCCGTTCCGGCACGCCCTGCAGATGGCGGCGGATGCGGACTGGCAGGTCTGGGCGCCGGGCCAGCCGCTGCGCAGGCTCGCCACGCTGGCCCAGGCCGTCACGATCGGCACCAATGCCGACCCGGTCCTGCAGACGGTCAGCGGCATCGCCAATCATGGGGGCAAGCGCCTCGGCCATTACGGGCCGCTGCATCTGGGATCGCTGCCCGCCAGTGTCACGGTGCTGGATTGCCTCGACGGCATCAACGGGGTGGACACGGCCCGGATCAAGTCCCAGGGCGGCACCGAGTGGGACTCGATCTGGCACCAGTACTACCGCAACAACCAGAACGTCCGCGCCTACCTGACCGCGGTCTTCGCCGGCGCCGGGACCGCGGAACTCGACGCCATGCGCTTGGCGCTGGCACCCGCGGAGCGGTGGTCCGATGGCGACGGTTCGCCGGGCATGGGCCGTGGCCGGACGCATGCCCTGCTGCCGGTGATGTTCCAGGATACGGGGCCGCCGCCGACCCAGGGCATCGCCTGACCGGCCGGCACCGGCCGGGGGAGGTCAGGTCCCGCCTGTCCGCCCGAACCAGACGCCGAGCAGCGCGCCGAGCGAGACCAGCAGCAGCCCGCCATTCACCACCACCAGCACCCAGGGCGGGATGCGCCAGACATCCGAACGCTCGGGTGAATCATGGCCCGGCTTCAGGTCGCGCCAGACCGCGACCGCGAAGCAGAAGGCGGAGAAGAGGACCAGCAGCGAGGCCTCGAACAGGATGATCCATTCATGCACCACGCCGCCCAGCGTGGTCTTGGCGCCGACGCCCGCCGCCAGCGCGACCAAGCCGGTGCGGACCCAGGCGGCATAGGTGCGCTCGGCCGCCAGGACGGTGCGGTCGGCGGCATAGGGAACGCGGGGATCGTCGCTCATGGCGGCGGCAACGCGCGGGGGCGCGCTCAGGTCCAGTAGAGCTGCCGCGCCTGCGGCAGGTGGCGTGCCAGGCTCGCCTCCAGCGCGGCGCGCAGCTCCGCCACCGTCTCGCGCGGAAAAACCCATTTCACGCCGCCGAATTTCGTCGTCTTCCGGCTGCGCTGCGCCTCGTCCATCTCGAGCGCGCTGCCCGGATACCAGCCGCGCAGCACCGCGCGCGAGCCCTCGGTGAAGCGGTGGGTGACGAGCTCGACCGTCAGGTCCGGGTCCGGCACGCCGTCGAGCGCCGCGGCGCAATCGGCGAAGAGCCGGTCATAGGCCGCCTGCCAGTCCGGCACGGGCATGATGGGGGCGACCGTCAGCCCGATGCGGTAGCCCGCCAGCGCTGCCTGCCGCAGGGCCGAGAGGCGCTGCGCCATGCGCGGCGCGCCGCCCTCGAAGCGCTCGGCGCCGCCGGCATTGACGGAGAAGCGGATGCGCGTCCGGCGCGCGTGCGGCAGGTCCAGCAGCGGCACGACCGCGTCGTATTTCGTGGTGAAGCGGAGCTGCACCGCCGCGTCCCAGGCGCCGAAGAACCGGATCGTCGTGGCGAGGGCGCCGGTGATGTGCTCCAGCCCCAGCGGGTCGGTGTAGCAGGATCCTTCGAAGGTCGTGCCCTCCGCGGCGCGGGCGGCGCTGCGCGAGGTGACCTGCCCCTGGCCGAGCAGCGGCGTCAGTTCCGCCAGGATCTCCGGCAGGTTGGCATGGGCGCGGATGATCGGCGGCCCGGCCAGCGAGCCCGCGAGGTAGCAGTACTGGCAATGCGCCGGGCAGCCGGTGGCGAGGTCGAAGCGCCAGTCGGCGGAGGGCGGGATGGGCTGCGGCTTCCGCTTGGACGGCGGGGCGACGACCACCGCCATCGTCGTCTTGGCGTCGCGATAGGCCTCGGGCAGGCTGGTCAGCCGGTCGCCCGGGAGGCGCACCACCTCGGCGCCGAGTGCCGCGGCGCGCTCCGCCATGGCCTCGCCCTCGGCCCAGGAGAGGGCGGCGCGGGTCGCCAGCACGCGCTTCGGCACCCAGGGCCGGGCGGGGGCGACATGGCTCGGGCCGGCGGATTCAGCCCTGCGGACCATGCGGTCCTCCGGGCATCGAACCGCTTCAAAAGGCATAGCGCACCCGGCAATAGGGCATGCGGGCGGCCAGCAGGTCGCGGAAGCGCTGGAGCCAGCGGCCCTTCCAGCCCGTGCGGTAGCGCAGGTTGGCGGCGCCGGTCTCGCTCCGCTTCTCCTCCTGGATGTCGGGGCGCCAGAGCACCTCCTCCGCCTTCGGGTGCCAGGCGAGGTTGACCTCGTGCAGCGCGGCGTTGTGGGTCAGCATGATGATTTCGGCGGCGAGCCGGTCCTTCACCGCCGCGGGCAGCGTGGCGTCCAGCTCCTCGAACAGCGCGCCCCACTCGGCCTCCCAGCCCTCCCGCAGCACGACGGGGGAGAAGTTCACCTGCACCTCGTAGCCGGCGCGGTGCAGGTCCGGCAGGGCGGCGATGCGCTCGGCGACCGGGGCGGCGCGGATGTCGAGCAGCTTCGCCAGGCCATGCGGCATCAGCGACATGCGGATGCGCGTGCGGCCCTGCGGGTCGTAGCCGAGCAGGTCGGGATTCACCCATTTGGTGGCGAAGCTGCCCTTGGCATTGGGCAGGCTGCGGAACAGCGCGACGAGGTCGCGGACATTGTCGGAGACCAGGGCATCGACCGAGAGGTCGCCATTCTCCCCGAGGTCGTAGACCCAGTCCCGCGGGTCCACCTGGTTCGGCGCCGCCTTCGGACCGAGCGTCGCGGCGTGGCGGGCGGTCGCGGCGAGGATCTCCTCGATATTGGCGAAGACGCTGATCGGGTTTGCGTGCCCCTTGCGCCGCGCGACGTAGCAATAGGCGCAGGCGATCGCACAGCCATTGGAGGTGGAGGGCGCGATGAAGTCGGCGCTGCGGCCGTTCGGGCGGAAGGCGAGGCCCTTCTTCACGCCGAGGACCAGCACCTCCCGCTTCGGCCGCAGGAAGTCCTCGGGGTCACCCTCCCGCAGTTCGGGGATGCGCCAGTGCGATTGGACCGGGATGCGCTCGGCCGCCGGGAAGCGGTCCAGGACCTGCCGGCCGCGCGGCAGACCGGCGGCGGCGGGCTCGAGATAGATGCGGCGGATGTCGAGGAGCGGGGCCGTCATGCCTCGGGATATCGGGCCGTAGTCGCCGATGTCATCCAGGGAAGTCCCAAAGGGGTCGTGCAAGATCCGACCCTGCGATACCAGCCAGCATTGATCCTGACCTGTCGCTTCAGCGAGCCGCTGCCAAGCCCCCGTGGATGCGTATTCCGGTGATGTCGGCCGCCTGTTCCGCATGATCTCGGCTGGGGTGGCGTTCGTCCGCGGGCGGGTGGCTGTCTCCCTAGGATGCCCGTTCCGGCGCAGGATGTCGCCGCGCAGTTGGATGCGGTGGGCGTTGTGGACCAGGCGGTCGAGGTTGGCGTCAGCCAGGGTAGGGCTGCCGGTGATCAGATCGTGCCAGCGGACCACCGGCACCAAGTGATCCGCTACAATGAACGCAATCCGGACCAACTTACAGGTGGCGGAGCGCCTTGCTTTCCATGGCTTTGTTTCTATATTGCACAGAAAGCGGGTGAAAGTGGGCAGTAGATGTTGGCGCCCGCCCTTACCCGCCCTTTTACCGGGTCACTGTCCCGCCGCCTGCTAACGGCGTGCGACGATGTTGACTGGTAGCTCCGGCTCTTCTGGCGTCAGGCGCTTGCTATGGCGGCGTGTTCTCCCCGGGTTCGCGGCCTCAGCGGCTGGAGAGGAGAGACCCCGAATCCAGTGTGGCGGACAGGGTGGGATTCGAACCCACGATACGCTTTTGACGTATACGCACTTTCCAGGCGCGCGCCTTCGACCGCTCGGCCACCTGTCCGTCGCGCGGGGCCTGTCTCCGGGCTCCCGCGAGGGCGCGGACCATAGTGGCCCGGCCCGCCGAGAGCAACCCGCCATTGCGCAACGAAAGCCCCTTTTCCGCCGCCCGCTTCCATGGTTCCTGCCGCCTCCGCAGTCACCCGGAAGGTCCAAGACCCATGCAACGTCGCGCCATCCTCCGCCGCAGCGCGCTCGCCGCCGGCGCCGCCGCCCCGCTGGCGGCCCCCGCTGTCGGGCAGGCCCAGTCCCCCGCGCTCCGCTGGCGCCTGACCAGCAGCTACCCGACCAGCCTCGATGCCATCCACGGCGCAGCGCATGTCTTCGCCCGGACGGTCGCGGAACTCACCGAGGACCGCTTCCAGATCCGCGTCTTCGGCCCGGGCGAGGTGGTGCCGGCGCTGCAGGCGCTGGATGCGGTCCAGGCCGGCACGGTGGAGTGCTGCCACACCACCGCCTCCTTCTACATCGGCAAGAGCCCGGCCTTCGCCTTCGCCACCGGCGTGCCCTTCGGCCTCAACACCCGGCAGCAGAATGCCTGGATGTATGAGGGCGGCGGGATCGAGCTGCTGAACGAGCTGTTCCGCCAGTACAACGCCTATGCCCTGCCGCTCGGTACCACCGGCGCGCAGATGGGCGGCTGGTTCCGCAAGGAGATCCGGACGGTCGAGGACCTCAAGGGCCTCAAGATGCGCATCGCCGGCCTCGGCGGCACGGTGCTCTCGCGCGTCGGCGGCGTGCCGCAGCAGCTCGCCGGCGGCGATCTCTACCCGGCGCTGGAGCGCGGGACGATCGACGCCGTCGAATGGCTCGGCCCCTATGACGACGAGAAGCTCGGCTTCAACAAGGTCGCGCCCTTCTACTACTACCCCGCCTGGTGGGAGGGCGCGGCGAACACCACCTTCGTCGCCAACCACGACCAGTGGGCCGCGCTGCCGAAATCCTACCAGGCCGCCATCCGCACCGCCTGCGCCGAGGCGACGCACTGGATGGTGGCGCGCTACGACACGCGCAATGCCGATGCGCTGCGCCGCCTCGTCGGTGCCGGCACCCAGCTCCGCGCCTTCCCGCGCGAGGTGATGGATGCCTGCTACCGCGAGGCCCTGGCGCTGGAGCAGGAGACCGCGGCGAAGAGCCCGGAATACCGCAAGATCTACGAGAACTGGTCGAAGGCCCGCGACGACATGCGCGCCTGGTTCCGCGTCGCGGAGTTGACCTTCGACAACTACCTGGCGCAGGCGAGCCGCCGGTAGCGAGAAGGCCCGGCGGGTCGCCCCGCCGGGCCGCCCGCCCATGCCGGCCAGCATGGCCTTATGATTGGCGCGCAGCCGCCACACCGGGCTCCCATCGCAGCCAAGCAGCGATGGGGACCCGGCAACCCTGCGCGCGATACCGGCCCACAGAAGTCACGACGTCTGCAGGCCAGTATCAGTCGCGGAAGGCGCGCCGCGCCGCGTGGCGGAACGGCGTCCAGAAATAGCTCAGCGGGGTGCGGTCCTCGCCGAGCACGTAAATCTCCACCGGCATGCCGGCGAAGAGCCTGACATCGGGGAAGCGCGCCAGCGCCTCCGGCGCCAGCTCCGCCCGCACGGTGTAGAACTGCGCGCCGTTCTGGTTCGTGCTGATGTCGGGCGCCACATGGATCAGCCGGCCGGGCAGCACCGGCAGCTCACGCATGCGGTAGGCCGTCAGGCGGAGATTGGTCCGCTGGCCGACCGCCACCTGCTCGATATCCGTCGGCTGGACCTGCCCTTCGACGATCAGCCGGTCATGCGCCGGGACCAGTTCCAGGATGGGCTGGCCGGCGCCGATGCTGCTGCCCGGCGAGAACATCTGGATGTTCGTCACCCGCCCTGCCTCGGGCGCCACCACCTCCCGCCGCGTCAGGATGTCCTGCGCGGCGCGGAGCTGCTGCGCCGCCGCGGCAACGGCCGCTTCCGTCGTCTGCACGTCGTTGGCGATGTCCGACAGCCGGGTGAAGCGCAGCGAGGCGAGCTGCTTCTCCGCCTGCGCCATCGCCTCGCGGAACTGCGTCTCCTGCGCGCCGGCGGAGCCGACGGTCGCGCCGAACATCGCCTCGTCGCGCTGCAGCTCCAGCACCGAGAAGCGGGAGGCGAAGCCCTGCACCAGCAGCCGGCTGAGGCCGGCGATCTGCTCGCGCACGGAGCGGAGCTGGCGCTCGGCGCCCTCCTTCTGCGCGCGCGCGCCGAGCATCTGCTCGCGCGCCTGGGTGACCTGCTTCTCCTGCGCCGCCACCTGGCTGTCGAAATTCGCCCAGCGCGCGGCGAAGAAGGCGCGCTCGGCCTCGAGGAAGACGGCGATCGCCGGGTCGGCGGCCGCGGCCTTCTCCAGGTCGGCCGGGAAGGACAGGCCGCGCCGGTCGTCCTGCTCGGCACGCAGCCGGGCGATGCGGGCGCGGCCGCTCCAGAAGGCGGCCTTGGCCTGGTCGGCCGCGGTCTCGGCCTGGGTCACATCGAGCAGGGCGAGGGTCTGCCCGGCCTCGACGGAACTGCCCTCCTTCACCATGAGCCGGCGCAGGATACCCGGCTCGAGCAGCGTCACCGTCTTCCGCTTGCCCTCGGGGATGAGCTGCCCGGTGCCGAGGACCGCCTGCTCGATATGCGTCATGGTCGCCCAGCCGCCGAGCGGCAGCAGGGTGACGGTGAGCGCGAGCAGGGCGCGGCGGGCGAGCCGGCCGACCGGCGGGGTGCGGATCGCCGCCTCGAGCTGCGCCTCGAGCGTCGGGCGCGGGAGCGGGGAGGGGAGCGGGATGGCCCCGCCGTGTTCAATGAGCTGCAAGGCCGGTCTCCTGCATGGCGGCGCCGGGGCGCAGCGACTGCGCCTCCCAGGCACCCTTGGGGCCGAGGGTGAGGCGGATATCGGCGACATCCGACCAGGTCAGGGGCTCGTGCGTGACGACCAGCACCACGCCGCCGCGGGCGCGGGTGCGTTCGACCGCCGCGCGCATCTCCGTCCGGGCCGAGCCGTCGAGCCCGACCTCGGGCTCGTCCAGCACCAGCAGCGCCGGGTCGCCGTAAAGCGCGCGGGCGAGGCCGACCAGCCGCCGCTGCCCGGCCGAGAGGCCTGAGGTATGGCCGGCCGGCGTCTGGTAGCCGAGCGGGAGGCGGCCGATCATCTCGTGTGCGCCGGCGGCGCGGGCCGCCGCCACCACCGCCTCGGGCGCCGCGCCCGGGCCGCGGCCGATATTGCCGAAGACGTCGTCGTCCAGGAGCTGCACGTCCTGCGGCAGGTAGCCGATCCGCGCGCCGAGGCTCTCCCGGTCGCAGCGCAGCGTGTCCTGCCCGTCGAGCAGCACGCGCCCGTCGGTCGGCGGCAGCAGGCCGAGCACGAGCCGCATCAGCGTGCTCTTGCCGACGCCGTTCGGGCCCTGGACGGTGCAGACCGCGCCCGGCGCCAGGTGCAGCGCGACGCCGCCGACGATCGGGGCTTCGCGCCGCGGCGGATGGAAGGCGACGCCGTCCAGCAGCAGCCCGGCCGGCGCGGCGGGATCGCGCGGCAGCGGCTCCGGCGCGGCCTCCTGGCGCATGACGCGGCGGAGCCGGCGCCAGGCTGCGACGCCGCCGGACCAGTTCTCCCAGGACTGGGTGAGGTGGGAGAAGGGCTGCAGCGCATTCCCGCTGAGGAAGTAGACGCTGACCAGCATGCCGGCCGTCGCCGCCTGCTCGAACAGCAGCAGGCACACATAGACGAAGACCGCCATCTGGATCAGGTCGTGCAGCAGGTGCTCGATGGCCTGCACCGCCTTCGCCCGGTCGCGCGCGGCCTCGTCGAGCGCCAGCGCCGCGCCGTAGCGGTGCTGCCAGCGGGCGAGCGTCGCCGGCACCAGCCCGAGGCCGCGGACCAGGTCCGGGTGGGAGAGCTGGCTGCTCAGCTCGACCGCGCTGTCGCTGAGGGCCCGCGCGCCGGCCCTGGCCGCCGGATCGGCGACGCGGTGGACGAGCAGGCCGAGGCCGCCGACAGCCGCGGCGCCGCCGAGGCCGAAGAGGCCGAGTCCGGTATCGAGGCAGAACATGATGGCGATCGCCACCACCGCCCCGATCAGCTCGAGGAAGAGCAGCACCGAGCGGTTGGCGAAGAAGGACTGCACCCTCGAGATCTCACGCAGCACCGCGGTGCCCTGGGCGGTGTCGGTGCGCACCGCGTTGCGGACCGCGGCCTGCAGCGCCTCGACCTGCAGGGTGATCCCGAGCCGCTCGGCGATCGCGCCGAGGATGGCCGAGCGCAGATGGCCATAGCCCGCGCACATGACGACGATCAGGGCATAGAGCCCGGCGAAGGCGATGGCAGTCGCGCCATTCCGCGTGTCCATCACGCCGTCGCTGATGTGCTTCATGACCAGCAGGAAGGCCAGGAAGGCGAGCTGGCTGGCGACCGTCAGCAGCACCAGGGCCAGCACCGCGCCCGGCGTGACGCCGACATCCCGCAGCCGCAGCCCGGGATTGCGGAGGGCGGCGCTCATCGGGCGGCCGCCACCGGGCGGCGTGCCCGGTTGCCCCGATGGCTGCGGCCTTCCAGCCGCGGCTGCTCCTCCCCGGTCGGCACCAGGCTGCCCTGGCGGACCGCCAGCACGCGATCGGCGATGGCGATCAGGCTCGGCCGGTGGGTGGTGAAGACCACCGCCGCCCCCTCGTCCCGCAGCCGCCGCAGCAGCCGGCCGACCTCCGCCTCGCCCTCCGCATCCAGGGAGCCGGCGAGCTCGTCGAGCAGCAGCACCTGCGGGCGGCCATAGAGCGCGCGGGCGAGCGCGATGCGGTGGCGCTGGCCCATGGAGAGCTGGTGGTTCTGCACCAGCGGCGTCGCATAGCCGAGCGGCAGGCCGATGATGGTCTCATGCGCGCCGGCGCGGCGCGCGGCCTCGATCACCTCGGGCATGTCGGGATCCTCCAGCCTGGCGATCGCCTCGGCGACGGTGGCGCGGGAGAGCTGCGGATCCTGCGGCAGGAAGCCGACATGCCGTGCCAGCTCGCGGCGGTCCCACTGGCTCGTGGCATGGCCGTCGAGATAGGCGCCGCCGCCGCCCGGCCGCAGGATGCCCATCAGTAGGCGCAGCAGCGTGCTCTTGCCGCTGCCCGAGGGGCCGATGACGGCGACGATCTCGCCGGCGCCGACCGTCATGTTCAGGTTGCGGAACAGCGCGGGCTGCGGGCCGCGATAGCCGAAGGAGAGATGCTCCGCCGTCAACCGCACCGCCGGGCGCGGGAAGGCGATGCCCTCCGGGATGGCGGCGGTGCTGCGCACCATCTCGCGCAGCCGGCGCCAGGCATCCAGGCCCTCGCTCAGCGTGCGCAGGTTGGCGCCGAGGCCCATGAAGGGCCCGACCACCATGCCGATCACCAGGATCGAGCTGGCGAAGGCCATGTTGACATCCGCGCCCATGAGCATGAGCGCCGCCATGATGAAGAGGATGCTGCCGCGGAACACGCCGTTCAGGACCTCGAGCGCGGTCTTCAGCCGCTCGGCCCGGCGCTCATGCGCCCAGGCCTCGGCCGCGCCCTCGGTCGCCGCCTCCAACCACTGCCGCGAGAGGCGCGGCAGCATGCCCATGGCCAGCACCGCCTCGCCGGAGCGCATGGCATCGGCGGCCAGGCCGAAGGCGCGCACCTTGGCCCGGCCCGCGACGGTGGCGGCACCCTGGCCGGCGCGCGTCATCAGCAGGCTCACCACCGCGCCCAGCACGCAGAAGCCGACCGACAGGACGAAGGCGGCCCAGTGCAGGGCGCAGATGAGGGCGAGCAGCAGCGGCGCCGACAGCAGGCCGACCGCGATATGCGGCAGCTCGCCGGAGAGGGCGCGGCGGATCTGCTCGATCGCCTCGATCGCCGCGTTGGAGAGCACCTCTGGCCGGCCGGCGCGCTGCGAGGTGCAGAGCACGACCGGCACGACCAGCCGCTCCGCGACATAGCGCGAGACGGCGGCGACGGCCCGCTGCTGCAGCAGCTTCAGCACCGTCGCGGCGACCAGGGCGATCACCCAGAAGACGGCGGCGGCGAAGAGCGTGTCGCGGCTCAGCGTGGTCGGGATCAGGGCGAAGAGGCTGGTCTTGTTCATCAGGATGGCGAAGCCGAGCAGCGTGCTCGCCACGCCGAGCCCCAGCATGAGCGTGATCCAGCCGCCGATGACCCGCAGCGTGTCCTCGATGGCCGCGCGCAGCAGCGCCTCCGCCGAGGCGGTCCCGTTCTGGGCTGCCATGCCGGTCAGACCAGGCGATGCGCGATGGCGGCGGCGAGCGCGCCGGCCGAGAGGCTGGCGAGCAGCGCGTAGAGCACGGCCTGCCAGGCATCCACGCCGGTCCTCTGCGGCGGAGGCGCCTCCGCGGCGAGGTCGCCGAGCTGCGAGTCGAGCCGCGTCAGCCACAGCTCGAGCTGCCCGATGCGCGCCTGCAGCGTCTCGCCGACCCGGCCGGCGGATTCGATGACCTCGCCGGGCGGCAGGCGGTCGAGCCGGTCGCGCAGAGTCGCCAGTTCCTGCTTCAGCTCGCGCTGCTCCGTCGCCACGCCGTCCACCATGCGCTGGACGGGGTTGCCGGCCGGCGCCTCCTCGCGCCGCGGCAGGCGGGCGGCGATCTGGAATTCGCGCCCGTCGAGACCGAAGGCGACCACCGTCGCCTCTTGCAGCCGGCCGCGCACCTCCGGGCTCAGCGGCAGGTCGAAGGCATGCGCGCCGTCGCCGATCCCGGCCTTGGCCAGATCGGGGCGCGGGCGGTCGGCGATGCCCTCCGCCACCGTCTCCCCGGCGATGCGCAGCGCGACGGTGACGCGGTGCTCGGGATGGCCGAAATCCCAGGCCCAGCCGAGCAGGCGGTCGGGCGTCATGTTGTCGATGACGCCGCGGACATCGGAGGTGCGGCCCACCAGCTTGGGGCGCTCGGTCACGCGCTCGGCATCCGGGGCGGATGCGCCCGGCTTGGTCATGATCATGCTCGTGGCTTCCCTTCCAGCGGCGGGCGGGTCACGCGGCGCGCGCGCCCAGGGTGTCCCGGTAGAGGTCGAGGTGGCGGCGCGCGGCCTCTTCGACCGACAGCGGCGGGCGGATGCCGGCGACCAGCCGGTCCCAGAGCCCCGCCTGCTCGATGGCCCCGCGCATCACCTGCGCGAGGCCGGCCGGGTCGGCGACCGGGGCATGCAGCCCGTCCACGCCGTCCCGGATCATCTCCGCCATGCCGCCGACATTCCCGCAGATGACGGGGCGGCGGTGGAGGAAGGCTTCCTGCACCACGAGGGGCGCGTTCTCCCACCAGACGGAGGGCACGACGACCCAGTCCACCCGGGCCATCAGCCCGGGCAGCTCGGCCGGGCCATAGGCGCCGCGGTGCCGGGCCTCCGGCGCGGCCTCGAGGCCGGCCTTGAAGCCCTCGCGGAAGCTGTCGGACTGGTAGGCCGCGCCGCCATGCAGCGTGACGGCATGCGCGACCCCGGCCTTCGACAGGCGGCGCGAGGCCTCGAGCAGCACGAGGCCGCCCTTGAAGCGGTTCACATGGCCGAAGAAGCCGAAGCGGTCGCGCCGCCCGTCCGGCGCCTCCCGGTGCGGTGCGGGCGCGGCCGGCGCGATGCCGTTGCGCATCACCATGACCCGCTGCGCCGGCCAGCCGGCGGCGATGTAGCGCTCGCGGGCGAACTCGCTCGGCGTGAGGATCCGGTCGAAGCCGCCCAGCACGTCGCGCAGCTGCAGGCCGCGCATGACCAGGTCGGCGCCCGTGCGCTGCGGGAAGCAGCCCTGGCAGCGGTCGAGCGTCGGGCCGCCGCAGAGCCGGCCGTCGATGGTCAGCAACTGGCCTTCCTGCGGGCAGAGCGGGAAGAAGTCGTGCGCGGTGAAGATCAGCCTCGCCCGCGGCGCGGCGCGGCGGATCAGGTCCACCGCCTCCACGCCCCATTGCAGGAGGTGGTGGACATGCACGATGTCCGGCCGGAGCTGCTCGATCACCGGGGCGAGGGAGGCGAGGCCGTAGCTGTCGGGCTGGGAGAGGTTGAACCGGTCGAAATTGCCGAGCCAGACGAGCGCCTCGTCCTTCGCCGCGCCGATGCCCTGCAGCAGGGTGCCCGGCCGGCGCTCCCGGTGCGCGCCGGTGACGGCGGCGAGGAAGAGGCCCTCGACGCCGTGCCGGTCGCGCAGGGTGCGGAACAAGCCCTGCGCGAAGACCTCCGTGCCGCCCGGCTGCAGGCCGGGATGGTTGTGGCAGAGGAAGAGCACGCGCATCAGCGGCGCCCCATGCGGGCCATCAGCGCCGCGATGTCGGCATCCCAGCGGCGATGGTGCAGGCCGCGGTTGTAGGTGGCGGCCAGGCTCTTCGTGTAGCCGCCATGGTCGCGGATGGACTGCCGCTCGAAGTGGTAGAGCTCGCTGCTCGGGACATAGCCGATCTCGCCGCCATCGGCGCGCAGCCGGAGGCAGAGGTCGGAATCCTCGTAGTCGCCGATGACGTAGTCGGTGCTGATGCCGCCGACCGCCTTCCAGGCCTCGGTGCGGACGCAGAGCGCGGCGCCGGTCACGCCCGGCACGCGGCGGGCGCGCTGCGCCGCCGGCCAGTCGCGCGGATGGCCCTTGAAGTAGTGGTCGTTGAACCACTCCGCCTCGCCGGGCATGCGCAGGAAATAGAGGCCGGCATGCTGCAGCGAGCCGTCCTCGAAGAGCAGCTTCGGGCCGACCGCCGAGAGCACCTTCTGCCGCCGCAGCGCCTGCAGCATGGGCGCGAGCCAGCCGGGCGCGGCCGGCACGACGTCCGAGTTCAGGAGCAGCAGGACCGGCGCCCGCGCCTCGGCGGCGCCGGCATGGCAGGCGGCGCCGTAGCCGTAGTTGCGCGGCTGGATCACCAGCGTGAGGGGCTGGCGGTAGAGGCGGGAGAGGCCGCGATAGGCGTGCTCCACCTCGTCGCGCTGCTCCGGGCTGTCGAGCACGTAGATCAGCTCGGCCGCGCGCAGGCCGGGATCCCTGGCGAAGGCGGCGAACTGGTGCCGCAGGAAGTGCAGGTTGCGGTAGATCGGGACGATGACGGCGGCGGCGGGGTCGCGGACCGGCTCGCCGATGCGGATCGCCTCCGCCGCGCCGCGGCCGGCCATGACCAGGGCATGCAGCCGCTCGACCGGCGGGGCGATGGCGCGCGCCATCAGCTCGGGCGTCGCATGCGGCGGGGCGATGGCGGAGAGGATGGCGTCGCGCGCCGCCTGCGGATGCAGCAGCCCGGGCGGGGCGACCAGCGTCACCTGCTCGCCGGTGCTGAGGCCGAGGCGGAGCCGCCACTGCGCCGCGGGCTGCGCCGCGCCCTCCGGCAGGTGCAGGGCGAAGCCGGCCCGCGCATCGGCATTGCCGTGCGGCGCGCCGGCGAACTCCTTCACCAGGTCGGGGCGTGGAAAGCGCAGCAGCGCGGCCTGCGGCAGCCGCTGCTCGCCGAAGGGGCTGACCAGCGTCAGGCTGGCGACCAGGCCGAGCGGGTCGCGCAGCCAGCCGCGCAGGAAGACGCCGCCGGCATGGTCGGGCACCGCCAGGTCGAGGCCGGCGCCGAAGGGCTGCCCGGGCGCCGCGTGCTGCCGGGTGCGGGCGATGGGCTGGAGGAGCTGCTGGTCGCGCAGCAGCCGGCGAATCGGCGCCTCGGTCGCGGCGCGGCGTGCCAGCGCGGCCTGGGCGGCGCGCTGCAGGCCGCGCGCCCCCGGTTCCCGGCTGCGGGCGAGCTGGGCGAGGCCCGGCAGCCGCCGGGCGGGCAGGGCGAGGCGGACCAGCTCGCCCCCGGAGGTCAGCAGCCAGCCCCCCTCCGGTCCCGGATCGGGCAGGATGGCGGTGTCGCCCTCCGCCGCGATGCGCTGGATGCGGCGCCGGCCGAGCAGGACGAGCGGCCCGGCGCCGAGACCGGGGGGAAGGGTGACGTACACGGCGTCCTGGCCGCAGCGCACCGCGGCCTGGGCGAGGGGCGCCTCCGCGCCGAGGGCTGCGGCCATGCGCAGGCAGCAGCCGGCGAAGGCGGCATCCTCCGCCGCGCGGAAGATGCCGAGCGCCTTGCCGGTGAGGAAGCGCAGGAGTTGCAGGTGCGCCGCGGGCTCCTCCGTGCCGAGCAGCGCGGCGGCATCCGTGGCGGCCTGCAGTGCGAGCCGGCAGGCCGTGCCGGAGGCGGCCGCGAGGCGCAGCGTCGCCCCTGCCTCCAGCCCCGGCTGGCTGCGGGCGAGCAGCAGGTGCAGCTTCCCGGTGCCGAGCGGGATCGCCTGCCAGGAGAGGGGGGGCCGCAGCGGCCCGGCCGCGCCGGAGAGCGTGGCCTCGGCGAGCCGGTCGATGCCGGGCGCCTCGTGCAGGGCCAGCAGGGACAGTCCCGACGACAGCGCCAGCAGCCCTGCCGTGGCCTGTGCGGCGGCCATGGCGTTCGGCATCGCCAGCCCGTCGGCCGTACCGGTGAGGAGACCCGCGCTCATGCGGGTCTGTTAGGTGGCGATTATTGCCGGTCTCTGGATCGCGAGGTGATTGGTATACGATAGCGGCCGCGGGTTCGCGCCGGGGGCGAGCCGCGCCCGGCCGCGCCGGTCAGATCCCGTAATGCGCCCGGTACCAGGCGACGAAGGCGGTGACGCCGGTCTCGATCCCGGTTGAGGGGACATAGCCGGTCAGTGCCTGCAGCAGGGAGGTGTCGGCCCAGGTCTTCAACACCTCCCCCGGCTGCATCGGCAGGTAGTTCCGCACCGCCTCGCGGCCGCAGGCGCGCTCGATCTCGGCGATGAAGTCCAGCAATTGCACCGGGCTGGCATTGCCGATGTTGACGATGCGGAAGGGCGCCACGGGGCTGATCGAATCGCAGGCCGCCACCGCCCGTCCTGCCTCCGGCACGCAGTCCGCGAGCTTCAGGATGGCGGTGACGAGGTCGTCCACATAGGTGAAGTCGCGCTCCATCCGGCCGTGGTTGTAGACGTCGATCGTCCGGCCATTGAGGATGGCGTCGGTGAACTTGAAGAAGGCCATGTCCGGCCGGCCCCAGGTACCATAGACCGTGAAGAAGCGGAACATGGTGATGGGCTGCCGCCATAGGGCGGCATAGGAATGGCCGATCTGCTCGGTCGCCAGCTTGGTCGCGGCATAGATGTTGAGCGGGGTGGCGACCGCATCCGTCTCCTTGAAGGGCATCTCCGTATTGGCGCCATAGGCGGAACTGGTCGAGGCCATGAGCAGGTGCCGCACCGGCCGGGCCTTCACCGCCTCGAGCAGGGCATAGGTCGCCTGCACGTTGTTGTGGATGTAGCTCTCCGGATGTTCCAGCGCGTAGCGCACGCCGGCCTGGGCGGCGAGGTGGATGACGACCTCCGGTGCCTCGGCCGCCATCACCTCCGCCAGCCGCGTACTGTCCGTCAGGTCGAAGAGATGCGGGGCGAAGCCGGCATGGCGGGCAAGCTCCGCATGCCGCGCCTCCTTCAGCCGCACGTCGTAATAGGGGACCATGGCGTCGATGCCGGCGACGGCATGGCCCGATTCGAGCAGCCGGCGGGACAGATGGAACCCGATGAAGCCGGCGCTGCCGGTAACCAGAACCTTCATTGACCCGCGATCCGCAACCTCTCGGCGCCCAATAGGCCAGAACCCGGCCCGGCGGAATTGCCTGAACATCATTATCACGAATCGGCGAGATCGTGTGGCGTTCTTGGATCAACGGTTGAAACAAGAAGAGTGTTGTCCGACTTGTAGTGTATGCCGGATTCGAATCGACAGTCAGATTTCGTGCTATTCAGCGAAACTCTGCCGTCGCATGAGGCAGGCGCCGCCGCGGGCTGGATCGGCCACCTGGCCGACCGGTTCCGCAGCCGCCGCGCCCGCGTGGCCGTCATCGGGCTGGGCTATGCCGGCCTGCCCATGGCCCTGGCCCTGGCCGAGGCCGGCTTCGCCACCATCGGCATCGATGCCGACCGGGCGCGGCTCGCTCGCCTCGCGGCCGGGGAGACCGGCCTGCGCCATGTGCCCGACCCGACGCTTCGCGCCGCGCAGCGCGCCGGGCGGTTCGAAGCGACCGGGGACTGGTCGCGCCTGGTCGAGGTCGACGCGATCCTGATCTGCGTACCCACGCCGCTGGGCCCGGACGGCACGCCGGACCTTGCCGCGGTGCGGGCGGCGAGCCGATCGGTCGCCTGGCACCTGCATCCCGGCCAGCTCGTGGTGCTGGAATCGACCACCTGGCCCGGCACGACTCGAGAGGTGGTGCGGCCGATCCTGGAGGCGACCGGCCTGCGCTGCGGGGTGGACTTCTTCCTGGCCTATTCGCCGGAGCGCGAGGACCCCGGCAATGCCCGCTTCCGCACCGCCGGCATCCCCCGCGTGGTGGGCGGTGCCGATGCCGCCGCGCTGCACCTGGCCGAGGCGCTCTACGGCGCCGCGGTGGAGCGGACGGTCCCGGTCGCCTCGCTCGAGGCGGCGGAGGCCGTGAAGCTGGCGGAGAACGCCTTCCGGGCGGTCAACATCGCCCTCGCCAACGAGTTGAAGCTGGCCTTCGGCGCCATGGGGATCGATGTCTGGGAGGTGGTGGGCGCCGCCGCCAGCAAGCCCTTCGGCTACATGCCCTTCTGGCCCGGCCCCGGCGTCGGCGGGCACTGCATCCCCGTCGATCCCGTCTACCTGACCTGGCGGGCCCGCGAATCGGGCGCGCAGGCGCGGTTGCTGGAACTCGCGGGCGCGATCAACGCCGCCATGCCGGCCCATGTCGTGGATGTCCTGGAAGGGGCGCTGCGCTGCCGCGGCCGCCGCCTCGCCGGCAGCCGCATCCTGCTGCTCGGCGCCGCCTACAAGCCGGACATCGAGGATGTGCGGGAGAGCCCGGCCCTGGCGCTGATGGCGCTGATCGAGGCGCGCGGCGCCGAGGCGCCCTACCACGATCCCCATGTGGCCGAGTTGCCGCCAATGCCGGGCCACCCGGGCCTGGCCGGCCGCCGCTCCTTGCCCTGGGCGGAGGCGCTGGCCGGCTGCGACGCGGCCGTCATCGTCACCGACCATGACGGGCTGGACTATGCCGGGCTCTGCGCCGCCGCGCCGCTGGTGCTGGATACGCGCAATGCCTGCGCCCGCCGCGGGCTGGCGGGGCCGAACATCGTCGCGGCCTAACGTTCAGGGTCGCCGAGCTCATCCCAGGCCTGCACCGTCAGGTGCCGCGCGATCCGTCCGTCGCGCAGGTCGAGCGTCACCGCCGAGACCACGTGGCAGCCATCCGGATAGGCGCAGCGCTCGACGAAGGCGACGCGGTCCGGCCCGACCACCTCCTCCCCGACCGCATGGGTGGTGGAGCGGCTGCAGACATCCCGCCAGAAGCCGGCGATCGCCGGCCGCCCGAGCAGGCGCATCGGCGCGCTCGGCGGACGGTTGCGGTCCACGATCGTCATCTCCGCATCCTCGGCATAGAGCGAGGCGAGCGCCGCCGGATCGCCGTGCTCCAGCGCCCGGCGCAGGGTCCCGAAGTCGAAGCGCGCGGATGCCATCCTGTCCTCCCTGCGATGCGGCCGGTCCGAGCCGCCCGCATCGGGGGAACGCCGCGCCGGCCGCCTTGTCGCACCCGCCCCGGCGGCCCCACATGGGTGGCAAGACCGGAGGACAAGGCCATGGCCGCACCCGAACTCGACGAGAAGACCCGCACCGAGCTGGAGGCTGCCGCCTTCCGCAAGCTGGTCGCGCACCTGCGCGAGCGCACCGACGTGCAGAACATCGACATGATGAACCTGGCGGGCTTCTGCCGGAACTGCCTGAGCCGCTGGTACCGCGAGGGCGCCGAGGAGCGCGGCCTGCCGCTGGCCGACCCGGACGCGCGCGAGATCATCTACGGCATGCCCTACAAGGAGTGGCAGGCGAAGCACCAGAAGGAAGCGTCGGCGGAGCAGAAGGCGAAATTCGCCGCCGCCAATCCGGGGCACTGACGCGGAGGGGCCGCTGCCCCCCTGACGGGCTCCCTCGCAGGCGCCCGCGCCTGCGACGGCTTCCCCGGCTTTCCGCCGGGGACCCAGGCGCGCCCGGACCGCGGCCCGAGTTTGACGTTGCCCCGGCCGCACGGGCCCGGTACACCCCCGGCCCTTCGGTTGGGGGACCGGACAGCATGAGCGACGTGGAAGAGGAAGCCCGGGAGAGCCGGGCACGCCAGGCGGCGGATCCGGACCCGGAGGTGGGGGGCATCGCGGCCGACCGGCTGCGCAGCATCATCGAGCGCATCGAGCGTCTCGAGGAGGAGCGCAAGGCCCTCGCCAGCGACATCAAGGACATCTTCGCGGAGGCGAAAAGTGCCGGCTTCGACGTGAAGGTCGTCCGCCAGCTCATCTCCATCCGCAGGAAGGAGCCGGCGGAGGTGGAGGAGCAGGAGACGCTGCTTGACCTCTACCGCCGCGCCCTCGGCATGTAACGGAAGGGGCGGGGCCTGCGCCCCGCCCGGCGGCCTGCCGTGCCGTCGGCGGCATGGGCGCCGGCCGCTCCCGGTCACCGGCCTGCCTCGTATGTTGGGCGAGCCGGTTCAGACCTCCGGGCCATCCGGCCCTTCGGTCATCGGCACGCCTCAGTGCGACATCAGCACCGGCACGGTCATGGAGCGCAGCAGCGTCCGGGTGACGCCGCCGAGCACCATCTCCCGCAGCCGGGAATGGCCATAGGCGCCGACGACGATGAGATCGGCCGCGAGGTCGGTCGCCTGGTTCAGCAGCGCATCGCCTTCCGCCCCGATGGCGGCGCTGCCCCGCTCCACCTGCGCCGTCACGCCATGGCGCGCCAGGTGCAGCGCGATGTCGGCGCCGGGCTCCTCGCCATGCGGGTTGGGCGCGGTGGCCGGGTTCACCGCCAGCACCGTCACCCGCTCCGCCGCGGCGAGGATCGGCATCGCGTCATGCACGGCGCGCGTCGCCTCCCGGCTGGCATTCCAGCCCAGCAGCACGCGCCGGCCGACCTCCGCGAACTCGCCGCTGTGCGGCACCACCAGCATGGGGCGCCCGGCGGCGAAGAGCACCTGCTCCAGCGCCAGGCCGGCCCCGGCGACGGGCGAGTCCGGGTCCACCTGCCCGACCACTGTGAGGTCGGCGTAGCGGGCCTGCAGCGCCACCTGCTCCGGCAGCGCGCCCTCGACCATGCGCCACTCGGCGGAGATGCCCTCGCGCCGGACATGCTCGCGGAAGCTCTCCTCGATGCCGCGGGCGGCTTCCAGGCCGTCCTGCCGCATCTGGTCGATGAGTTCGGCCAGCAGGGTACCGCCGCCCCCGCCATCGGCGAGCGCCATCACCGGCAGCACCACGTCCACGACGCAGAGGCCGACCAGATGCGCGCCATGCCGCCGCGCCAGCGCGGTGGCGAGTGCCAGCCGCGCCTGGCTGCGCGGCGAGGCGTCGAGATGGACCAGGATGTCCTTGAGCGGCATGGCGTGCTCCCGGGGGATGTTTCCCCAGTCTGGACCGGTGCGGGCGCGGCGCGTTGACCGGGATCAAGCGCCCCGCCGAAGACTGCGTGATGACCAGGCAGCCTCGCGGCCGCCCCGCCGGCGGTCGGGGCGGGCCGGTCCGGCCCCCTGCGCCCGACGGCGCAGGGGCTATCGGGCGGCGGTCAGGCCGGCAGGAAGTCCGGCACCGACAGGTAGCGCTCGCCCGTGTCGTAGTTGAAGCCGAGCACCCGCGCGCCTTGCGGCAATTCCGGCAGTTTCTGCGCGATGGCCGCGAGCGTCGCGCCGGAGGAGATGCCGACCAGCAGCCCCTCCTGCGTCGCCGAGCGCCGGGCATACTCCTTCGCGTCGTCGGCCGAGACCTGGATCACCCCGTCCAGCAACTGCGTGTGCAGGTTGGCCGGGACGAAGCCGGCGCCGATGCCCTGGATGGGATGCGGGGAGGGCTGGCCGCCGGAGATGACCGGGGAGGCCGCGGGCTCCACCGCGAAGACCTGCAGCTTCGGCCATTTCTCCTTCAGCATCTGGGCGCAGCCGGTGATGTGGCCGCCGGTGCCGACGCCGGTGATCAGCACGTCGATCCCCTCGGGGAAGTCGGCCAGGATCTCCTGCGCCGTGGTCCGGACATGCACCTCGATATTGGCGGGGTTCTCGAACTGTTGGGGGATCCAACCGCCCGGCGTCTGCGCCGCCAGCTCCTCGGCCCGGGCGATCGCGCCCTTCATGCCCTTCTCGCGCGGCGTCAGGTCGAAGCTGGCGCCATAGGCCTGCATCAGGCGCCGCCGCTCGATGGACATGCTCTCCGGCATGACGAGCACCAGCTTGTAGCCCTTCACCGCCGCGGCCATGGCCAGGCCGATGCCGGTATTGCCCGAGGTCGGCTCGATGATGACGCCGCCGGGCTTGAGCTTGCCGTCGCGCTCCGCCGCCTCGATCATGGCGAGGCCGATGCGGTCCTTGATCGAGCCGCCGGGATTGGCGCGTTCCGACTTCACCCAGACCTCGGCCTGCGGGAACAGCCGGCCGAGCCGGATATGCGGCGTGCCGCCGATGGTCTCGAGGACGCTGTTCGCCTTCATACGACGCAACTCCGTGGAATTTTCCCTAGCGAATCGATAATCCACATCCGGTCCGCAGGGAAGGGCACTGTTGCGGACAGGATCGCGTGACCGCCGGGATCCCGGGCGCCGCTGGCGGCATAGTTCCCCCTGGCTACCCTGCGGGAGGATCCTGGATGCGTTCGATGACCCTTTTGGCGTCCGCGCTGCTGCTGCTGCTGCCCGTGGCGGGTCGCGCTGCCGGCGATGCGGAAGCCGGCAAGACCGCCTTCAACCGGCGCTGTGCCGTCTGCCATTCCGTCGCCGAGGGGCAGAACAAGGTCGGCCCCAGCCTGCACGGCGTGGTCGGGCGCGCCTCGGGCTCCGTCGCGGGCTTCAACTACTCGCCGGCCATGAAGTCGGCCGGCAAGACCTGGGACGAGGCAAGCATCGACACCTACCTGCAGGACCCGAAGGCCTATGTCCCCGGCAACCGCATGATCCTGGCGGGCATCAAGGACGAGGCGGAGCGGCAGAACATCATCGCCTATCTGGACACGCAGAAGTAGGCGGCTCAGCGCGCGGCCAGCAGCCGGTTGCGCAGCAGCCAGCGCGTGCCGTGCCGCCAACTCTCGTCGGTATTGCCGCGGATATCGGCGCTCCAGGCGCCGCGGGGCGCGCTGGAGGGCGCCTCGATTAGCGCGAGGTTGATGTTGAGGATCAGGTTGCTGACCTTCTGCACGACCGTGACGAGGGCGAGCCGGGCGCCGAGCGCCGCGGCCGCCTCGGCCGCGCAGGCCGTACAGCCATGCAGCGCCGGCCCTTCGGCGAGGCGCGCGCGCTGCGGCGCAACATCCACCACCTGGTAGCGGCCGGAGCCGGCGAGGCCCTGGCGCAACTCGGCGGTGATCATCGCCAGGCGTTGCTGCTGCTCCGGCCGCGGCCCCTCGCCGGAGGTATCGATCAGCTCGGCATCGAAGACGGCGATGGCCTCGGCCGCGGCGGCGGGCGGCGCCAGGGCCGCGAGCAGCAGCGGCAGGGCCGCACGGCGTGTTGAGTGCATGGATCCTCCGCGGCCCCCGCCCATTCCGTCAGGATACGCGCGACGGGCCGCCGGGATGCCGGCCCGCGGGAGGGAACGCATTGGCCATTGCCCGACGCGCGCTGCTGGCTGCGACGCTGCTGCCTGCGATGCTACCGCCCCTCCCGGCGCGGGCGCAGCCCGGGCCGCTGCGGATCGGCTATCTCTCCCTCCGTCCGCCGCGGCCGGTGGCCTCCACCCTGATCGAGCCGCCGCCGGCCGATGAGGGGCTGGACGGCGCGCGGCTCGGCATTGCCGACAATGCGACGACCGGTCGCTTCACCGGCCAGGAATTCGCGCTGGAGGAGCGCCGTGCCGACAACCCCGAGGAGGCGCTCGACGCGCTGCGCGGCCTGCTCGGCGCCGGCCTGCGGCTGGTGGTCGCCGACCTGCCGGCCGAGGTGCTGCTGCAGGCCGCGTCTGAGCCGCAGGCGCTGCTGCTGAACATCGCCGCGCCGGACGATGCGCTGCGCAACGCCGATTGCCGCCGCAACATGCTGCACCTGCTGCCGAGCCGCGCCATGCTGGCCGATGCGCTGGCGCAGTACCTGGCGCTGAAGCGCTGGCGGAACGTCTTCCTCGCCGCTGGGCCGCTGCCGGGCGACCAGGCCTATGCCGAGGCGATCCGCCGGGCCGCGAAGAAATTCGCCCTGCGCATCGTGCTCGACAAGCCCTGGAGCTTCGAGCCCGGCGCCCAGCGCACCGATACCGGCCACATGTCGATCGCCGCCGAGGCGGCGCGCTTCACCCAGGGCGCGCCGAGCTACGACGTGCTGGTCGTGGCGGACGAGGCCAATACCTGGGGCGACGGCCTCGCCTGGCGCACCACCGATCCGCGGCCCATCGCCGGCACCCAGGGCTTGTCCCCGACACTCTGGTCGCCGGTGCACGAGCAATGGGGCGCGACCCAGTTGCAGCGCCGCTTCCGCGCCCGCACCGGCCGCGTCATGACGCCGCTCGACCACGCCGCCTGGCTGGCGGTGCGCGCGGTCGGGGAGGGCGCGACGCGCAACCAGTCCCTGGACCCCGAGCGCCTCTGGGCCTTCCTGCGCAGCCCGCAATTCGAACTGGCGGGCTTCAAGGGCGCGCGGCTCTCCTTCCGCGACTGGGACGGGCAACTCCGCCAGCCCATCCTGCTGGCCGGGCCGCGGGCGCTCGTCTCGGTTTCCCCCCAGCCGGGCTACCAGCACCGGGTCTCGGAGCTGGATACCCTCGGCACCGACCGGCCGGAGACCCAATGCCGCGCCTTCTGATCCTCGCCTCCCTCCTCCTCGCCGCGGCCGCGGCGCGGGCGGAGACCATCCTCGTCTCGAACGAGAAGGACAACACCATCGCCGTGCTGGACGGCGAGAGCCTGAAGCTGCTGCGCACGATCAAGGTCGGCGAGCGGCCGCGGGGCATCGTCCTGTCGCAGGATGCGCGCTTCCTCTATGTCTGCGCCGGCGACAGCGACCGGATCGACGTGGTCGACCTGCAGAGCTGGCGGGTGGTGAGGCGCCTGCCGAGCGGCTCCGATCCGGAGAAGGCGGCGCTGCACCCGGACGGCAAGCGGCTCTTCGTCGCCAACGAGGACGACAACATGGTCACGGTCGTCGACCTGACCCGCGGCGTCGTCCTGCAGGAGATCCCGGTGGGCGTCGAGCCGGAGGGCCTGGGCATCAGCCCCGACGGCCGCTTCGTGGTCAATACCTCCGAGACCACGAACATGGCGCATGTCATCGAGGTCGAGAGCGGGAAGATCATCGCCAATGTCCTGGTCGGCGCGCGGCCGCGCTTCGTGCTGTGGGAGCCGGATGGCAAGCGCTTCTGGGTGTCCTCCGAGATCGGCGGGACGCTGACGCTGATCGGCGCCGATGATTGGAAGGTGCAGGGACAGGTCGGCTTCTCCATCCCCGGCGTGCCGGCGGAGGCGATCCAGCCGGTCGGCATGGTGCTCTCGCGCGACGGCAGCAAGCTCTTCGTCGCGCTCGGCCCGGCCAACCGGGTGGCGGTGATCGACGTCGCCACGCGGAAGGTCGAGAAGCTGCTGCTGGTCGGGCAGCGCGTCTGGAACCTGGCGCTCTCGGCCGATGGCGAAAGGCTCTATACCACCAATGGCGTCAGCAACGACCTCTCGGTCATCGACGTCTCGGCGATGCGCGTGACGCGCAGCGTGCCGGTGGGGCAGGCGCCCTGGGGCGTGGTGGTGAAGCCGTGACCCGCTGGCTGGCGCTGGCGCTGCTGGTGCCGGCGGCCGCCTGGGCCCAGCCGAAAGGGGACCCGGACTGGCCCTGCCCGCAGCGCCTGGTGCCGGTCGTCTCCGCCGCCGCGCTCTGGCCGGAGGCCGGGGAGGGCGACTGGCGCGCCGAGCCGGACGTCGCCACGCTGGTCGGGCGCATCGCCCCGCGCGCGGTGGAAGAGCGCGAGGGCGTCGCCGCCATCGAGGGCTTCGCCGCGCCGCTCGGCGTCGATCGGCGCCGGCGCCTGCTGCCGCTCGCCTTCGCCGGTGCGCTCGAGGAGACGAATGCCCAACGCGGGCAGGTGATCGAGCAGATCCGCCGCTTCGCCCGGCACCAGCGCGAGCTCGCCGGGCGCGTGCGGGGGCTGGAGGCGGAGCTGCGCGCCGCGCCGCCGGAGGCGCGGGAGGAGCTGGAGCAGCGCCACGCCTTCGCCGCCAAGACCTATACGGAGGCCGAGCGCACCCTGCGCTATGCCTGCGAGGTCCCGGTGCGGCTGGAAGCCCGCCTCGGCGCCTATGCCCGCGCGCTGCGGGCGGCGCTGCCGCCCGAATAGCTGCCCTAGGGCGGCTGCAGCCGGCCCTCCGCATCCAGCAGCGGCACGCCGTAGTCGCGCAGGATGGCGTCGATCTCGCCCTGGTGGTCCCGGATCGCGGTGTTGATCCGGCGGCGCCATTCCGGCTCCTGCGCGCGGATGCCCATGGTGATGAAGAAGTCCATGCGCGCCACGCCGGCCTCCGTCGGCAGCGCGCGCAGGGCAATGGGCAGGCCCTTCACCTTGGCCTGGTAACCGGCGATCGGACCCCAGACCAGCGCGGCATCCAGCTCCCCGTCGGCGACCGCCTGCATCAGGTCGGCGCCCGGGCTCTCATGCCGCGTATCCACTGCCAGCGGGAAGAAGCGCGCATTGCCGATCAGGCCGTTGCGCAGCAGCAGGTCGATCGGCGGCGTGCGGGCGATGGCGCCGAGCCTGAGCGACTTCATCGCCGGATCGTCCAGCCGCTCCGGCACCGGGCGGTCGCGCCGGTACGCGATGACATAGGTGGTGTGGTAGTAGGGATTGGTGTTCTGCATCAGCTCGTCGCCGGCGACCGTCCCCATCACCAGGTCGCAGCGGCCCGCGCGCAGCGTGTTGCGCACGAAGCCCTGCACCTGCGGGAAGAAGACGTAGTCGAGCTTGCGGTCGAGCGCCCTGGCCAGGAGCGTCGCGATGCGGTTCTCGAACCCCTCGCCGCGGTCGTTGGAGAAGGGCAGGTTGGCCGGGTCGGCGCAGACGCGCAGCGCGTCCGTCGCCACCAGGTCGCCGGTCTGCGCCGCCGCCGGCATGGCGAGCAGCAGCGCGGCCAGCGCCGCCCGCATCCTCACTTCGGCAGCCGCTCCGGGCGGCCACGGCCCAGGGCGCCGTCCGAGCGTGCCTTCAGATAGGCATAGATGTCGTCGAGATAGGTGACGACATCCTCGACATGGCCGAAGGACGGCATGACGTTCTGCTGCGCCGTGCTGACGTTCTGCCGGCCGTTGATGACGGTCTCGGCGAACTGCTCATGCGTCAGGTGCTTGAGGGATTCGATCAGGTTCGGCGCGTAGCTGCTGCCGGCGCCGTCCGGGCCGTGGCATTGCAGGCAGGAATTCCCGTAGCGCCGGTAGCCGTTGTAGACGGACTGGTCCACCTTGCCGTCCTCGACGTGGTAGGGCCTTTCGTAGTCGTCGGCGGCCCGGGCCGCGCCGGCGAGTGCGGCGAGCGCCAGTGCGCAGGCAACCAGTATCTTCATCGAAGCACTCCTGGAGGCCGGCACCGCGGGGGTGCCGGCCCTGAGGCGAGGGTGATCAGTTCGGCAGGGCGAAGACGGTCAGCACGCCGCCGAGCTGCGTATAGTCCGAGAGCGCGCGATAGGCGCCGACCGCGCCGAGGCCTTCCTGCTCGCCCTGCAGGCCGGCCGCCATGCCGATGCCGGCCCAGCCGCCTACGCCGGACAGCACCGCCACGTACTGCTTGCCCTTGTGGGTGAAGGTGTTGACGTTGCCGATGATGCCGGACGGGGTGCGGTAGCTGAACAGCTCCTTGCCGTCCTTCGTGTCCACCGCCTTCAGGTAGCCCTCGAGCGTGCCGTAGAAGACGATGTCGCCGGCGGTCGCCAGGGCGCCCGACCAGACGGAGAAGCGCTCCGGCTTCGACCAGGCGATCTTCCCGGTGGCCGGGTTCCAGGCGATGAAGTTGCCCAGGTTGTCCGAGCCCTTCGGCGGATACATCGACAGCGTCGCGCCGACGAAGGGCTGGCCCGCGGTGTAGGAGACGCGGAAGGGCTCGTAGTCCATGCAGACATGGTTGGTCGGCACGAAGAGCAGGTTGGCGCGCGGCGACCAGGCGGAAGGCTGCTGGTCCTTGCTGCCGAGCGCGGCGGGGCAGATGTTCTGGGTATTGGTGTCCTCGCCCTGCGCGCGCGTGGAGTACTGGCTGACCACCTGGGGCCGGCCGGTCTCCATGTCCACATGCGTCGCCCAGTTCACCGCCGGATCGTACTTCTGCGCGACCATGAGCTGGCCGTTCTCGCGGTCCAGCGTATAGCCGAAGCCGTTGCGGTCCATATGGACCAGGGCCTTGGCGACGCGCTGGTTGCCGACCTGCAGGTTGTCGACCAGCACCATCTCGTTGATGCCGTCGTAGTCCCACTCGTCATGCGGCGTCATCTGGTAGACCCACTTCGCCACGCCCGTAGTGGCATCGCGCGCGAAGATGGTCATGGACCACTTGTTGTCGCCCGGCCGCTGCACCGGGTTCCAGGTGCCGGGATTGCCGGAGCCGTAATAGACCAGGTTCAGGTCGGGGTCGTAGCTGAACCAGCCCCAGGTGGAGCCGCCGCCCATCTTCCACTGATCGCCTTCCCAGCTCTTGATGGAGCTGTTGGCCCCGACGGGCTGGCCCATCGCCGTTGTCTTCTGCGGGTCGAACTTGATGTCCTCGTCCGTCCCGATGGAATAGGCGCGCCAGACCTGCTTGCCGTCGGCCAGGCTATAGGCCGTGACATGGCCGCGGATCCCGAACTCGCCGCCCGAGATGCCGATCAGCACCTTGTCGCCGAAGACCATGGGCGCCATGGTCGCGGTCTCGCCCTTGGCCGGGTCGCCGTTCTTGACCTTCCAGACCTCCTTGCCGGTCTTGGCGTCGAGCGCGACGACGGTCGTGTCGGCCTGGCTGAGGATGATCTTGCCGTCGGCATAAGCCGGGCCGCGGTTCACCGTGTCGCAGCACATCACGCCGATGACGCTCGGATCCTGCGTCGGCTCGTAGCGCCAGAGCACGCGGCCGGGATTGTTGAGGTCGAGCGCGAAGACGCGGTTGGGGAAGGGCGTGTGGATGTACATCACGTCGCCCACGACCAGCGGCCCGCCCTCATGCCCGCGCAGCACGCCGGTCGAGAACTGCCAGGACGGGCGCAGGTTGGCGACGTTCTCGCGGGTGATCTGGTTCAGCTCGCTGTAACGCCAGGACGCGTAGTTGCCGTTGGGCATGACCCATTGGTTCGGGTCGCGCTGCATGCGCAGCAATTCCGGGTTCGCAGAGGCGCCGGTGGCCACTGTGGCCAGGGCGACCGCAAGGGCGGCGCGTCGCAACATCTTGTCGTTCCTCCGTCGGCCTTGGGGCCGAACTTGACGGTTCCTTTTTTCGCCGGTGGCGCTTGCCGCCGGGCAGACAGAACGCGGCGCGAATGAGCGCGTTGCCGTCTGCATCGGAAGCTATTGGGTCCTTCTTTGGTCGTACAAGCCTTCTTTGGTCGTACATGCGCAGTGCAGCAGCGCCGCCGCGCACGACTTCGATATTGCGCATGCCGCGATCATCGCTGGACGCGTGGAATCGCCACGCTAGCCTTGCCGGGGACGAGAGCAAGCGGGAGCGGCGATGCGGGAATCCGTGCGATGAGTGGACGTCGTGCGTTGCTCGGCCTGCTCGCCGGCCTGCCCGTCGCGGCGCGGGCGCAGCAGACGCCGCCGCTTTCCGAGGCGCAGCGTCTGCTGTTCGAGACGCCGCACCTTGCCGCCCTGCAGTTGCCGCTGCGGCTTGACTATGCCTTCCTGCGTGAAGAGGCGGGGCACGAGCCCGTGCGTGACTCCATCCGCCTGCGCGTCACTGCGGGCGAGGAGGAGGGGCACCGGGACATCACGCCGGAATTCCTGAGCGGCCCGCGCAACATCCGCTACCCGCAGGTGCACGGCTTCCGCGGCAATCCCCTGCTGCTCTTCGCGCTGGACCGCGACGTGCGGGAGTTGAGCGCGGCGACGGGCGGCAGCACCGAATGGTTCCGCAACCATATTCGCCGCGCCCTGCTGGACCATGCGGCGCTGTCCGACACGGTCGTCGAACTCGCGGGGCGGCAGGTCGCTGCGCGGGAGGTTTCGCTGCAGCCCTTCGGGGGTGAACCGCGCGCCGGGCGCTTCCAGGCCAAGCGCTACCAGTTCGTCCTGTCGCCCGAGGTGCCCGGCTGGATCGACCGGATCCGCACGGCGGTCCCGGAAGGCGGCGTGGTCGAGGAGATCGCCTTCCTCGCCGCCGTGCCGCTCGGGGAGGCGACGCGGTGACGCGCTGGCTGCTCCTGCCCGCGCTGCTGCTGCCCGGCCTCGCGGCGGCGCATGACTACCCGACCGTCGCGCGCGCCGACTACGTGCTGGGCTGCATGGCGGCGAACGGCAATACCCGCCTGGCACTGGAGCGCTGCGCCTGCGCCATCGACGCCATCGCCGGGCAACTGCCCTATGACCGCTACGAGGCGGCGGATACCATCCTGCGCATGCAGGCCGGCAATCTCGGCGAGCGGGCGGGCGCCTTCCGCGACCCGCCGCAGGCGCGGGCGGAGGTGGAGGCGCTGCAGCGCGCGCAGGCGGAGGCGACGCTGCGCTGCTTCCCCTGAGCAAGCCCCTCGGGGTTTGCGCTGCAACAAGACCCTCAGCAGGCTTTCGCTTCCAAGGGTTGGGCCGCACGACGTGTGGCCCAAGCAGCGAAAGTCTGCTTGGGCGGTGAATGATCGCATACGAAATCGCTGGTTCGTGAGAAGGCCCATGTGCTAGGCAGGCGTTGCAGCCGCTCAGCGGCGGCATGCCTGCATCGGGGGAAGCGCGTCCATATCGGTCACCTGACTACCCCTGATGGAAAGACATTCTGCCTTGATCGAACTCGTCATGGTTGTTTGCCTCGCCGCCTCCCCCGCCGAGTGCCGGGAAGAGCGGCCGGTCACTGACATCAACTCCGTCATGGCCTGCGCCACGCAGGGCCAGATGGTCGCGGCGCAATGGCTGGCCCAGCATCCCGCCTTCACCCTCAGCCGCTGGCGCTGCGAGGTGAATGTGCCGCGGCAGGAGAAGATCTGACCCGGTCTGGCCTGCGGGACGGGATGACACCAATCCGCGACCATGCTGGCGCATGAGCCTGCCCTCGTCCCGCCGTCCTCGAAGGGGCGTTGCTGCTGCGGCAACTAATGCCCGGGGGCCGGCCGCGCCCGCTCGGCATGCGTGCCGGCCCGGCTATCCCGGGCTCGCCATGCCGCGCGTCGGTGCCGCAGCGGCACCGCTTGCGGTGGCCGCGGCCGGACCGCGCCCGCTCCCCGACGCGGCGCCTATTCCATCCGCGCGCCGCTGATCCTCACCATCTCCGCCAGCATCGGCCGCTGCCGCGCGGCATGCGCCACCGCATCCTCCGGCGTGGACCAGGTGCATTTCGCGCCGGTCTGCAGGAAGCGCCGCTGCATCGCCGGGTCGGCCGCGACTTCCTTCATCGCGGCGTTCACCTTGTCCACCACCGCCTTTGGCATGCCGGCGGGGCCGACCCAGGCGCACCAGGAGGTGATGACGAAGTCCGGCACGCCGGCCTCCGCCATGGTCGGGATGTTCGGCAGCGTCGTCCAGCGCTCGGGGCTGGTCACCGCATAGGCCTTCAGCCGCCCCTCGGCGATCACCGGGATGTAGCTGGCCAGGTTGTCGATGGCGAAGGTGAGATCGCCCGCCAGCATGGCCGGGATGATCTGCGCCGCGCCGCGGAAGGGCACGTGCTGGCCGTCGATCTTCTGCCGGTCGCAGAACAGGGCGCCCGAGAGATGCGCCGTGGTGCCGACGCCCGGGCTGCCGAAGCTGACGCCGTTGCGGCGCGACCGCGCCCAGTCGATGAAGGCGGGCAGCGTGTCGGGCGGCGTGAACTGCGCCGGCGCCACCACGACATTCGGCAATTCCCAGTGCAGGGAGACGACGGAGAAGTCCTTCTCCGGGTCGAAGGGCAGCCTGGCGTAGAGGAACTGCGCGACGGAGAGGTTGGCGATCGTCGCCGGCCCCATGGTGTAGCCGTCCGGCGCGGCCTTCGCGATCGCCTCCATGCCGATATTGCCGCTCGCGCCCGGCCGGTTCTCCAGCACGAAGGGCTGGCCGAGCTTGGCCTGGAGCTGCTCCGAGAGGAGGCGCGCCAGCACGTCGGTGGAGCCGCCGGGCGGCCAGGGGACCACCACGCGCACCGGGCGGTTCGGCCAGTCGCTGCCCGATTGCGCCAGGGCGGGCGTGGCGAGCGGCAGCGTGGAGGCACCCAACAGCAGGGTGCGGCGAGCGAGCATCAAGGCGTTCTCCCGGTTGAAGCTGGTCTTGCGCCGGCCATCGCACGGAATGCCCGCCGCGCAAAGGGGGAGGGCCCGCGCCGCTCAGCGGTCAACAGGCCAGGGGTCAGCGCCCCGCGCGGGCGCCGCCAGCCGCGCCTTGCAGGTCGGGCGGGTCGATGCGGGCTTCCGCGCCATGCGGCGCTCCGGTCACCGGCGCGCCTCGGCCGGCGGCACGGACCCGATATCGACCGACACCGGCCGGATGGCGCCGCCGCGTCTCGCAGGGCCGGTCCCGCAATCCCAGGCCCGCTCGCGTCCTGCGCCCCCTAGCGATAGAGGGCGGCAAGCTCGCCCTGGTACCGCTCGATCACCAGCCGCCGCTTCACCTTCATGGTCGGCGTCAGCAGCCCGTTCTCCACGGAGAAGGCGGCCGGTGCCGGCATCCAGCGCCGGATGCGCTCGATGGTCGAGAGCCTGGCATTCACCCGCGCGACGGCCGCGCCCAGCTTCTCCGCCATGCCCTCGGCCGGGACCAGCAGGGCGACGATCCCGGGGCGGCCCTCCCCGGCCACGACCGCCTGGGCGATCTCGGGCTCGGCCATCAGCAGCCCCTCGAGCTTGGCAGGGCTGACCATGTCGCCGCCGAGGGTCTTGATGAAGTCCCGCTTGCGGTCGGTGACGACGATGCGCCCGTCCTCGATCCGCGCCACGTCGCCGGTGTGCAGCCAGGTCGCGCCGTCCGGGCCGGGCCTCAGCGCGGCCGCCGTCGCCTCCGGGTTGTTCCAGTAGCCGTCCATGACCAGGTCGCCCTTGATCAGCAGCTCCCCGTCCCCGGCGATGGCCGCCTGCACGCCCTCGAGCGGCCGGCCGACCGTGTGGCGGCGGTTGTCCCAGGGCTCGTTCACGCTGATGACCGGCCCGGCCTCGCTCTGGCCATAGCCCTGGATCAGCGGCAGGCCGAGGGCGATGAAGAAGCCGGAGAGGTCGGGGTCGAGCCGCGCCCCGCCCGAGACCAGCGCCTTCAGCCGCCCTCCGAAGCGGGCCCGGACCTTGTCGCGGACCAGCCGGTCGAGGACGGGGTCCAGCAGCCGCTGCCCGAGGCCGGGCGGCGGCCCGTCCATCCGCCGCAGGCCGAGCGACAGCGCCGCCTCGAAGAGCCGCTGCTTCAGGCCCTTCTCCTTCTCGACCTGCGCCAGCATCCGCGCCCGCAGCACCTCGAAGAGCCGCGGCACGGCGGTGACGATGGCGGGGCGGATCTCCTGGAACTCGGCCGCCAGCCGCTCGGCGCCGCGGGAATAGACCACTTCCATGCCCATCGAGGGCAGCAGGAAGCAGCCGACGGTGTGCTCGTAGCTGTGGGAGAGGGGGAGGAAGGAGAGGTAGGGCTCGCCCTCGACGTCGAGCCGCTCGATGAGGTGCCGCACCCCCTCCCGGTTCGCCAGCATGGCCCGGTGCGGCAGCATGACGCCGCGCGGGGTGCCGCCGGTGCCGCTGGTATAGATCAGGCAGGCGAGCCGCCCGGCCGGGATCTGCTCGGCCTCCGCCATCAGCAGGGCGGCATCAGCGGGATGCGCGGCGGCCTCGGCCCAGGTCCGGGCGGGCAGGCCGGGCGCCTCCTCCATGCAGAGCAGCAGGTCCAGCCCGCCGGTCTGCGCCGCGGCCTCCGCCACCCGCCTCGCCAGGGTGGCGGTCGAGACGATGGCGGCGCGCGCCGCGGAATCCCGCAGGATATGCGCGTGGTCGGCGACGGTATTGGTGGTGTAGGTCGGGACCGTGACGCCGCCGATCGCCATGACGGCGCAGTCCGCGACGTTCCATTCCGGCCGGCTCTCGCTGACCAGGGCGACGCGGTCGCCGGGCATGATGCCCCGGCTGCGCAGCCAGGCCGCGACATGCGCCACCTGCTCGGCGAAATCGCCCCAGCGCAGGCGCTGCCAGGCATTGTCCCGCCAGTACCGCAGCATCGGCCGGTTCGGGTGCTTTCGCGCGAGCGCAAAGAGCATCCCCGGCAGGCTGGTCCAGCCGCTCGTCCCGCGGCTCTCCGGCCGCTTCCCAAGCTTCGCTCCGCCCGGCATGGCGAGCGCTTCCGTCTGCGACATGGCCTCCCTCTGACCCCCTGCCTCCGCACCGCCCCGGCTTGGCCGCGACGGGCGCGGCCTTATATGGGGAGATGTGACCCGATCCGAGCCCATTTCGACCCCGACCCATACCGCCGCCGATGCTGCGACGGGCGCGGGTCTTCCGCCGGCCCCCCGGGCTGTCCAGGCACCTCTCGATGCCGGCGGGTCCGCCGGCGGCGGGCCGCTGCCGGTCTGGGACCTGTCCGACCTCTATGCCTCGCCCGAGGATCCGCGGCTCGCCGCCGATCTCGACCGGGCGGAGGAGGATGGCAAGGCCTTTTCCGCGAAGTTTTCCGGCCGGCTCGCCGGCCTGCCCGGCGACACCCTGGCCGAGGCGGTCGCCGATTACGAGCGGATCGAGGAGGTGCTCGGCCGGGCGATGAGCTACGGCCAGCTCGTCTTTGCCGGCGACGCGCAGGACCCGGCCAATGGCCGCTTCTTCCAGACATTGCAGGAGCGGGTGACGACCATCTCCTCGCACCTGTTGTTCTTCACGCTCGAGCTCAACCGGCTGGAGGATGCGGAGCTGGAGCGCAAGCTCGCCGGCAGCATGGCGCTGCGGCGATGGCAGCCCTGGCTGCGGGACCTCCGCGTCTTCCGCCCGCACCAGCTCTCGGACGAGCTCGAGAAGCTGCTGCACGAGAAGGAGGTGACGGGCCGCGCCGCCTGGAACCGCCTCTTTGACGAGACCATCGCCGGCATGACCGTGACGGTCGGGGGGGAGGAGCTGACCGTCTCGGCGGCGCTGAACCGGCTCTCGGACCGCGACCGCGCGGTGCGGGCGGCGGCGGCGAAGGGCATCTCGGAGGCCTTCGGCTCGCGCATCCGGCTCTTCGGCCTGATCACCAATACCCTCGCCAAGGACAAGGAGATCCTCGACACCTGGCGGCGCTACCCGCGCCCGGGCAGCGCCCGCAACCGCGGCAACATGGTCGAGGACGAAGTGGTGGACGCGCTGGTGACGGCGGTCCGCGCCAGCTATCCGCGCCTGTCGCACCGCTACTACGCCATGAAGGCGAAGTGGCTGGGCCTGCCCAGGCTGCAGCACTGGGACCGCAACGCCCCGCTGCCGGAGGAGCAGGACCGGTCGATCGCCTGGCCGGAGGCGGTGAAGACCGTGCTCGACAGCTACCGCGCCTTCAGCCCGGACCTCGCGGCGATCGGCGGCCGCTTCTTCGAGCGGCCCTGGATCGATGCGGCGCTGCGGCCGGGCAAGGCGAGCGGCGCATTCGCCCACCCGACGGTGCCCTCGGCGCATCCCTATCTGCTGCTGAACTACCACGGCAAGACGCGGGACGTGATGACGCTCGCGCACGAGTTGGGCCATGGCGTGCACCAGATCCTGGCGGGGGAGCAGGGCTACCTGCTCTCCGGCACGCCGCTGACGCTCGCTGAGACCGCCAGCGTGTTCGGCGAGATGCTGACCTTCCGCGGGTTGCTGGATGCGGAGACCGACCTGAAGCGGCGGCGCCTGATGCTGGCCGGCAAGGTCGAGGACATGCTGAACACGGTGGTCCGGCAGATCGCCTTCTACCGGTTCGAGACGCTGCTGCATGACGAGCGCCGGAAGGGCGAGCTCTCGGCCGAGCAGATCGCTGCCCTCTGGATGCAGGTGCAGACCGAGAGCCTGGGGCCGGCCTTCGATTTCACAGAGGATTACGGCGTCTACTGGGCTTATATCCCGCACTTCGTGCACAGCCCCTTCTATGTCTATGCCTATGCCTTCGGGGACTGCCTGGTGAACGCGCTCTATGGCGTGTACCGGGACGGCCAGGTGCAGGATTTCGAGCGGAAGTACCTGGAATTGCTGAAGGCGGGCGGCACCCTGCGCCACAAGGAGCTGCTGGCGCCCTTTGGCCTCGACGCATCGGACCCGCATTTCTGGCAGCGGGGCCTGGACGTGATCTCGGGCTTCATCGACGAACTGGAAAAGACTGCATGAGTGACCGCGAGAGCACCCTCTTCGGGGAGGTGCGGCGGATGGTGCGCACCTCGGGCGCCGTGGGCGGCATCGCCGCGCGCGTGGCGGGGGAGCGGTTCCTCGGCCTCAAGACCGACAAGTCCGCGCATGCCGAGGACCTGAAGCGCATCCTGGGCGGGCTGAAGGGCCCGATGATGAAGGTGGCGCAGTTCCTCTCCACCGTCCCGGATGCCCTGCCCGAGGAATATGCCGAGCAGCTTGCAACCCTGCAGGCCAATGCCCCGCCCATGGGCTGGTCCTTCGTCCGCCGCCGCATGCAGGGCGAGCTCGGCCCGGGCTGGGAGGCGAAGTTCAGGAGCTTCGGCAAGGAGGCCGCCGCCGCCGCCTCGCTCGGCCAGGTGCACAAGGCGGAGCTGCCGGACGGCACGCCGGTCGCCTGCAAGCTGCAATACCCTGATATGCCGAGCGTGGTGGAGGCCGATCTCCGCCAGCTCAGGCTGGCCATGCAGCTCTACCAGCGTATGGACACGGCCCTCGACAACGGGGAGGTCTACCAGGAGCTGCGCGACCGGCTGCGGGAGGAGCTGGACTACCTGCGGGAGGCGTCGCACCAGCGCCTCTACGGCCTCATGCTGGCGGACCAGCCGCATGTGCAGGTGCCGAAGCCGATCGAGGATTACTGCACCACCCGCCTGCTGACCATGACCTGGCTGGAGGGTACGCCGCTGGTCCGGCGGCTGGAGCAGGACCCGCCGACGGAGGAGCGGCAGGCCTATGCCGAGGGGCTGTTCCGGGCCTGGTACCGGCCCTTCTACCGCTATGGCGTCATCCATGGCGACCCGCATCTCGGCAACTACCAGGTGCGGCCGGACCGGCAGGGCATCAACCTCTTCGATTTCGGCACCATCCGGGTCTTCCCGCCGAGCTTCGTCGGCGGCGTCATCCTGCTCTTCGAGGCGGTGCGGGACCATGACGACGAGAAGGCGGCGGAGGCCTACCGGATCTGGGGCTTCCGCAATCTCTCGAAGGAGACGATGGCGGTTCTCAACCTCTGGGCGTCCTTCCTCTACGAGCCCCTGGTGCAGGACAAGGTCCGGCCGATCCAGTATTCCGACGACATGTCCTATGGGCGGAAGATCGCCGAGCAGGTGCATCAGGGCCTGAAGCGGACCGGCGGCGTGAAGATCCCGCGCGAGTTCCCGCTGATGGACCGGGCGGCTGTCGGCCTCGGCAGCGTCTTCCTCCGGCTGCGGGCGGAGATGAACTGGCACCGGCTCTTCATGGAGATGATCGAGGGGCTGTCGGAGCAGGCGGTGGCCGAGCGGCAGGCGAAGGCCCTGGCCGAGGCGGGGGTGCCGGCGCCGATGGCGTGACGCGGCGTCGCCAGGCCACCCGACCATGGTATGATATTGCCATGCCGCATCGCCTCAGCCCCGCCGAGGACCGCCTGCTGCAGTCCTTCGTCGCGCACCTGACGGCCCAGGCGCCCGCGGGGGCGGTCAGGGCCGTGCGGGTCTTCGGCAGCCGGGCCAGGGGCGGGTCCGACGAGCAATCCGATCTGGACGTTGCGATCGAACTGCGCGAGGGCGCCGACCGGGACGCCCTGCACCGCCTCGTCGCCGACCTGGCCTGGGAGGCGATGGAGGAGCGGGACGCGCATGACCTGGCCCTCGCGCCGGTCGTCCTGCCGCCCGGGCCGCGGACCGGGCTGCGCGACGCCGTCGCACGGGACGGCATCGAGATCTGGCGGGCGCCATGGTGAAGCCCGGCGGCCCGGCCGAGCATCTCGGCAAAGCGGCGGAATTCCTCGCCTCCGTCGCGGTGCTGCTGCGGGCCGGCCTCGCGGCCCGGGCCGCCTCGGACGCCTATTATGCAGCCTTCCACGCCGCGCAGGCGCTGCTGGCGACCGCGGGCCTCGCGGCCGAAACCCATGCGGGCGTGCACACCCTGCTCGCCCGGCACTTCGTCAAGGACGGCCCCTTGCCGGCCAGCCTCTCGCGCGACCTCACCCATCTCATGGCCGACCGACTGCTGGCTGATTATGGGGTGGAACAGGAAATGACGGCCGCGACCGCGCGGGAGGCCGTGGCCACCGGCATGCGGATCGTCGGCGCCTTGC
>NZ_JAUTWS010000280.1 GCF_030657435.1 Paracraurococcus lichenis
CTAGGCTGGCAAAGCTGACTGGTCTGAGGCGTTGAGAGGGCACCATCGGTGGCTCCTGGAGGCGCGAGATGGCCAGGGTATCGGCACGGCGGCAGCCGGAGCGGGAGCAGGTTCTCCTGCCGCTTCGGCAGGAATGCCCGGGGTGCGGCGGGCGGATGCACCTGCGCTACGAGAACCGCCGGCATCTGGTGATGCTGTCCGGCGCGGTACGGCTGCGGCTGAAGATCCGCTGGTGTGAGCAGGAGGGCTGTTCGCGCTTTCATGTTCCGTATCGGCCGGAGGCGGAGAGTGCGCTGGCGCTGCCGCAGCAGGAGTTCGGGCTGGACGTCATCACGCTGGTGGGCCTGCTGCGCCATCGCGACCACCGCAGCGTGCCGGAGATCCACGCCGCCCTGCGGGAGCGTGGGTTGGAGATCGCCCAGCGCAGTGTCACCAACCTGCTCGACCGCTACGACGAGCTGCTCGCCACCAGCCTGACCGACACGCGCCGGCTGCGGCGGGTGCTGCAAGGGCAGCGCGGGGTCATCCTGGCCCTCGATGGTCTGCAGCCGGATGTCGGGCACGAGGTGCTCTGGGTGGTGCGCGACTGCCTCTCGGGCGAGGTGCTGCTGGCGCGCAGCCTGCTCTCGGGCACGGCCGAGGATCTCGCCCCCTTGCTGCGCGAGGTGGTCGCGGCGGTGGGGGTTCCGGTGCTGGGGGTGGTCAGCGACGGGCAGACCTCGATCCGCCGGGCGGTCGAGCGGGCCCTGCCGGGGGTGCCGCACCAGCTCTGCCAGTTTCACTTTCTGCGCGAGGCGGCGCTGCCGATCTTCGAGGCCGATCGCCACGCCAAGGTGCGCCTCAAGGCCGAGGTGCGCGGAGTGCGGCCGATCGAGCGGGCGCTGGAGGGGCGCGACGACCCGGTGGCCGAGGTGGCCCGCGGCTACTGCGCGGCGGTGCGCAGTGCCATCACCGACGATGGCCGCCCGCCGCTGGCTGCCTCGGGGCTGCAGCTCAAGGCGCGGCTGGAGGCAGTGGCGGAGAGCCTGGACCGGGTGGCGGAAAAGGGGGGACCTCGCCGCCGCTCACGCGTCTGCGCCAGCTGATCGGCCGCGGCCTGGAGCGCACGGCCGAGCTCTGGCCGGACATCGAGCGTGCCTATGACTGGGTGCATCGGGCCGCTCATATCCTGAGCAATGAGGCTGGCGAGGACGCCACCAAGGTCCAGCGCCGCTTCGACGGCCTGGTCGCCGCGATCACCCGGCATCGCGCCAAGGCCGGCAGCCTGGCCGGGGCGATCGAGCACTTCGGCAAGGTCACCCGCAGCTACCGACCGGGGCTGTTCCACTGTTATGCCCTTCCCGACCTGCCGCGCACCGACAACGGCCTGGAGCAACTGTTCGGCTCGCAGCGCTACCACGAGCGCCGCGCCACAGGACGGAAAGCGGCCTCGCCAGCCCTCGTGCTGCGCGGCGAGGTGCGGGTGATCGCGGCCACGGCAACGCGACTGCACCCGCCCACCGCCGGCGACCTCGGCCATGTCGATCGACAACGCTGGCGCGATCTCCGCCGCAGGCT
>NZ_JAUTWS010000281.1 GCF_030657435.1 Paracraurococcus lichenis
GCATCACTGCAGTGGAGCGCCGTCAGGCGCTGTGACGGCTGGCCACCCTGCCCGTCGAAATTGCCCCGGATATCGCCGCTCCAAACGGGTTGTTGGCAGTGCCACATAGCGGGTCCGAGGAAACTGCTTCATCGGCAGACCGTTCCACGAACATGTTCATCATGGGTGCTTTGCCATGGGCCGGATCTGGACATTGCTGAAGGATACTGGGGAAGGCTTCATAGCGGACGACGCTTTGACGCGGGCTGCTGGTATCGCCTACTTCACCCTGTTCTCGGTTGGGCCGCTGCTGTTCATCGCCACCGGTATCGCCAGCTTCGTCTTTGGTCGCGACCAAGTCGATGATGCCATCACCGCTCAGATGGCTAGCATGCTGGGCGACCAAGCGGCGCGCGAAGTCGGGCGGCTTGCTGAGGGTGCGATGGGTGGCGCGCGCGGCGGCTGGGCCGTGGCGATCGGCCTGGGCACCCTGCTCCTCACCGCCGGTGGCGCCTTCGGTGCCTTGCAGAATGCGCTGAACGCCGTCTGGAAGACCGAGGTGCCGGAGGCGGGCTCGATCACTGAGACTGTCTCCCGTCTGGTCAAGGCGAAGGCCGCGGCGCTCGGGTTGGTGGCGACGACAGGTTTCATCCTGATCGCCTCCCTCGCGGTCAGCGCGGCCATCGCATCCTTCGGCTCGTGGTTGGAAGCTGTGCTCCCGGGCGGCGTGTTGCTTGCCCACGTGCTGAGCATCACGGTAACAATAGGCATTCTGACACTGCTGTTCGCGGCGATCTACAAGGTGCTGCCGGATCGCAAGCTCGCCTGGCGCGACGTCTTCATTGGGGCCTTCACCACCGCCGTTCTATTCACCGTCGGCAAGACCCTGATTGCGCTCTATATCGGAAGCAGCAATGTCGCCGCTGGCTTCGGTGCTGCGAGCACCATCATCATCGTGCTGGTTTGGCTCTATTACTCGGCGCTGATCTTCCTGGCCGGGGCAGAGTTTACGCGAGCCTGGGCCAATCTCAGTGGGACCAAGCAGGCGGCGCCAGTGCCGGCGAAGCCAACCGATGCGGTGCTCGCCCCGGACATCGAACGACGCGGGTTGCAGCCGCAATCCGCGCCAACACCAGAGCGCGCACCCAATGCCATCCTGCAGCTTCTTGTTGCCCTGCTCCCGATCATCGTCAACGGGATTGTGCAAGGCCTGATGGCGCATCGGTCGCGGGCGGCACGCAACCGTCGGCCGCTGCCACGCCGCGACTGAGGGGTCGGCTCTCCGACCCTGTCGAGCGGGAGAGGATAAAACCGTTCGTCTGCATGACCGTGCCGACCGGGATGGCAGTTCACCTATAAAAGGCGAGTTGCGACCATGCCCTGGACACCCCTGACGCGCGTCGAGCCGACCAGATGTCACCAATGCCCGAACCTGCCCTTCCCTCGGCTGTCATCACTGCCACCTTGCGTCGTTCTCTGGAGAGAAGCATCGTGGAAGTTGTCGAGCGCCGCGAGATCGACATCACCCAGGGCAGTGTGGTGCACGGCTCAGCGGTGTGGACGCACGTAGCCCTAT
>NZ_JAUTWS010000282.1 GCF_030657435.1 Paracraurococcus lichenis
CGATGACGAGATTGGCGGCCTGACGGAAACCAGAACCGAGCTTATCCAGGCCGCCAAGCTGTCCAACGAATGGGGGCCACCTCAGGCCGAGGCCATCGAGCGCGAGGCGAGTGCCGCGGTCGAGAAGGTCAGTGGCCTGACTGCCGAGCTGGCCGCCACCGCCAAGGTGATGTCCGGCACGGCGGCGCAGACCGGCGTCAATGCCACGCAGGCGGCGGGTGCGGCCAGCCAGACGCTGCACACCGCCGAGGAAGTGGCCACGGCCGCGGACCAACTCTGTCGCGGAGATCACCCAGCAGGTGGTGAAGACCAGCCGGGTGGCGACGACCGCCGTCGAGGCCGGGCGCGAGGCGCAGGCCAGTATCGCGGCACTCTCGCAGCAGGCGGAGAACATCGGCCAGGTCGTCCGGATGATCGCTGACGTGGCAGGCCAGACCAACCTGCTGGCCCTGAACGCCACGATCGAGGCAGCCCGCGCAGGCGAGGCGGGCAAGGGCTTTGCTGTCGTGGCGAGCGAGGTCAAGCAGCTGGCTACTCAGACCGCCCGCTCGACCGAGGAGATCACCCGTCAGATCAGCGCGGTGCAACAGGCCACTATGGCAGCCGCGAAAGCGGTCGGGCACATCGCCATGACCATCAGCGAGATGGAGAGCATCGGTACCTCGGTGGCCGCCGCAGTCGAGCAGCAGAGCGCCTCGACCTCGGAGATCGCGCGGAGCATGACCGCCGCCGCGGACGCCGCGAAGCGGATGTCCGCCCAGACCAGCCGCGTCCAGCGCGCGGCGCAGGACACTGACGCCCAGGCCGGCGCAGTGCAGCAGACCTCCGACCTGCTGGCAGCCGAGGTCACGGGCCTGCGCAACACGGTCATCCGGGTTGTCCGTACCTCGACGCGGGACGTCGACCGCCGCGGTGCCGAGCGGGTGGCTGTCGACTTTCCTGCCCAGGCTTTCATGGATGACGGGCGCATATTGGACGCGCAGGTGCTAGACCTCTCGGTCAGCGGCGCGCGCATCCGCGCCGCCGAGCAACTCGATCCAGATGCGGCGGGCACGCTCATGCTGGAGGGGATGCGGATCCCCTGCACGGTGAAGGTGACCTACGACAGCGGCACCTTCGGCCTCTCTTTCGGCGCCGACGGGGAGCAGAGGGCAAGGCTGGCCGCCCTCGTCAGGCGCGCGGGGGTGAAGCCGGCCGCCTGATCTGGGTTGAACGACTGCCAGATCAGCATCGCCCGGAGGTCTTGGCTGTACTACCCCGCTTGCCTTCGTGCCGAGCGCTGGCCGGTCGAGCAGCCTGGGCCTACCCCGGCGGCGTCCTCAGGTCCTCCTTCACGCCTACCCTGCCGGTCTCCGTGAAGCATTCCCGGTGAGGGCTGGCGCGGCACGCCGGTGCGCCTGCTGTCACATTTCCTGATCGATGTCGTACGGGACCGTGGGCTTCCAGGGGCTTGGGCATGCCCTGATCCGTGTCGTCGTGCCCTCTATCGTATCGTTCGTGCCCGCTCCGATGTCGTCTTCGTCATCTCTCCTGGGCGCCCAGGGATGA
>NZ_JAUTWS010000283.1 GCF_030657435.1 Paracraurococcus lichenis
GACAGAGCCTATGGGATGGTGGATAGCGGGGGTGGTTGGACACGATACTGCCCGCCCGCCAGCATTCGGGAGGCAACGATGTCTGCAAACGTACCTTGCGTCGCTCAGGCCGCCATCGACGTTAACCTGACTGCGATCTTCGTCTCTCTGGAGCTGTCCCGCTCGACCTGGGTGATCACCTCACTGTCGCCCGGCAAGGGTGAGAAGATGTCCAAGTATTCGATCGACAGCGGCGACGTGAAGGGCCTTTTGGAGCACTTTGTCAAGCTGCGGGCCAAGGCGCAAGCTCGCACCGGCAAGAGCTTCCCGATCGTCGTCGTCCAAGAAGCCGGCCTGGATGGTTTCTGGATCCACCGTGTGCTGGAGCGCGAAGGTATAGAAAGCCATGTCGTTGATGCTGCCTCGGTCTTGACCTCGCGCCGGCGGCGCAAGGCAAAGACGGACCGGATCGATGGCGAGGCCCTGCTGCGCACGCTGCTGGCCTACAAGCGCGGCGAGCCGAGGGTCTGTGCCATGGTCCGGCCACCGAGCCCGGAGGAGGAGGACCGTCGCCGGCTCTGCCGCGAGCGCAAGACGTTGGTTGCCGAGCGGATTGCGCACGCTAACCGCATCAAGGGACTGCTATTCGCGCAGGGCGTCGCCGACTATGCGCCGCTGCGCCGGAACCGACGCCAGCGCCTGGAGGAGCTGACCACCGGCGATGGACGGCCCTTGCCCGCGCATCTGAAAGCACAGATCGGGCGAGAGCTCGATCGGCTGGAACTCACCTTGCAGCAGCTCGAGGCCGTGGAGGCAGAGCGGGATGCGCTGCTCGCGCCCAAGGGCGAGGCGATGCCGACTTCTGTGGCGGCGCTCGCAAAACTACGCGGGATCGGTCCGGAGTTTGCTGCCGTGCTCTGGCTGGAGTGCTTCTATCGCAGCTTCAGCAACCGACGCCAGGTGGCTGCCTATGCCGGGCTGGCACCGACGCCTTGGCAGAGCGGATCCGTCGACCACGAACAGGGCGTCTCCCAATCGGGCAATGCAAGACTGCGTAGCAGCATGATCCAGCTCGCCTGGCTGTGGCTGCGGTACCAACCAACCTCGGCACTGAGCCTTTGGTTCAAGGAGCGCGTCAAACAGAATGGCGGCCGCGGCAAGAAGGCGGCGATTGTTGCCCTGGCGCGCAAGCTGCTCGTGGTATTCTGGAAGTTCGTCAGCAATGGCGTCGTCATCGAGGGCGCAGTGATGAAGGCCGCCTGAGCGTGCGGCCGCTGATTTTGCATTCGGCAGGACCCTGATCAGGTCCTGACGGATCCAGGTGGGTGAACCGCCAGCCGACATGGCTTCGAACGCCGTTTTTGACAGAATGGTCTCACCCGCTTGAGCCCTATCCGCCGTATGCGGGATGTTGGTGCGGCTGCCGTGTGCGCCGGCCGAATGTGAGTTGGTCCTGGCCAGGGAATGCCAGAACGCAGACGGGCTCGAACCTGGACACCGTTGGGACTGCCGCCGGAGATCACGCCATGAGATGCTGATTGGACCGTTGACAACGAGACGTCCCATGTG
>NZ_JAUTWS010000284.1 GCF_030657435.1 Paracraurococcus lichenis
GCGGTTTTGAGCGGCAGCGGGAAGCTGGTTAGACTTCATTGGGGAGCCGGGAGGGGCCTGCCCGCTGTCACCAACCGTGGGTACAGGCCGGGGTCAGAAGGCCCCCTCCTCTATGGCCGGCTAGATCGGCCGCCTCTCAGCGTAGTGCGTCATAGCCTCGATCAAGGCGTCCCGCCCCATCAGCACGGTGCCGTCGGCTGCGGTGATGTATTCTGGATCGGTCGTAAGATCCGTCCAGAGCTCGAAGGCTTCTGCAACCGCAGCGTCGACGCTCTCGTATTCGCTCGTCAGGGAGGTTAGTCGATACCGAAAGTGCAGTACGACTCTGGTTGCTAGCGGGGCCTCGCGTCGCATGGCGCGTGCGATAGCGCTGAAGTCGTTGGCGATGAAGTCCGGCACCGGTTGTCTCCTCCGGGCAGAACGATACATATTCGTAGCATGCGGTGGCCAGTAGATTGGCTCCTCTCCCTGTTCACCCTTGCGGGCGCTTCGCTGTCCGTCGCGTCTCCGCGTTGACCATTACCCGCGCTGTCTCTTCGTCATCCTCCTCCATCTCGAATTCGCGCGCCATCGCGCGGAGAACGATTTCGGCCAGGACGTCAGTGAGGTCTAGCCGGATCTCGGCGGGTTCGGTCATGTCGGGATCATCCATTGCGGTTTGAGCGCCAGCGGGAAGGTGGGTAGCCTGCTCTGGGGGAGCCGGAAGGGGCCCGGTTCGCGGTGCGTGGGCCCCGCCGTGCGGCGGGCCGGGACTGGATGGTCCCCTCCTTCAACGTGACGCAGAGTGACAGGCGTTTGGCGCGAGGGGACGGATACCGTGACGGACGAGAATGCCGATATTGAGACCATCGGAAGCCGTGTTGCCTATGAGAACCGATGGATGCGGGTCCGCGAGGACGTCATCCGTAGACGTGACGGCTCGGAAGGCATCTATGGCGTGGTCGAGAAGCCGGATTTCGTCGTCATCGTCCCCGTAGAGGGTGACGGTCGCCTGCATCTCGTTCAGCAGTTCCGTTACCCCGTGCGCGCTCGCCATTGGGAGTTTCCGCAAGGCTCCTGGGAAGCAGCCCCGGAGGTGGACCCGCTTGAGGTTGCTCGGGGAGAACTGCAGGAGGAGACCGGCCTGATTGCAGGAGAGATGTCATACGCGGGGCGCCTGTTTCAGGGCTATGGCTACTCGACCCAGGGGTACCACGTCTTCCTGGCCAGCAGTCTGAGCCACGGCCAAGCAAGCCGGGAGTTGGAGGAGCAGGATCTCGTGGCACGTACCTTCGCTGTTGCGGAGGTCGAGCGGATGATCCGCGATGGTGAGATCATGGATGCGACGACGGTAGCCGCGCTTGGTTTGCTACGGCTCAAAGGACTGCTTTGAGGGGTTGGGTGGGTTGACCAGCGCAGCCGATGACGGGCTGACCTGTTCGGACGGGCGAACGCGTGGTCATCAGCGCGGTTTTAGCGACGGCGCAAGGGGCGACAGTACAGGCTGTGAGCGCGTGGTTATGCGTCCTCTTCGTCGTCCTCATC
>NZ_JAUTWS010000285.1 GCF_030657435.1 Paracraurococcus lichenis
CGCCTCGATCAACCGCTTCACTCGGGCCAACGACCTTCCCCTTGAGGATGTCTCGGCATGGATCGCCCGGGATGCCGGCGATGACCCCGTTCTCTGGACCACCAATGCCCGGCTGGTCAGCCGAGTGGAGCTTCCGCCCGGAGATTTCCAGTCCCCAAAGGCGCACGGCCGTAATGACCTGATGCATTACCGCCGGGTCGCGTGGCTGGCTGCCATGAAGGCCAGTCAGTTCGAAGTCGCCACCCTGTTCGATGCCGTGGGGATCACGGCCGACGAAATTGCGGAGTGGCGGGAGCGGAACGCCCTGTACCAGTTCGTCATGCGGGGCGATCTGCGGCGCTTCGACAGCGTCGAGCAGAACGTCGTCTACGTGTTCTCGCGCCAGCAGGCTGAGTATCTGCGACGCCGGCTCGGGGGGACCACCCGGCATGTCCCGGGGGTGGTGCAGGACGCGCCCGTCTCGACGAAGCCAGCCGTGGTGGGCGAGCGAATGTCCCCCAGTGAGCGGAAGGCCGCACAACGGTGGCGGGACAAAATGACCGCTGCGGGGGTGAGCGACGTTCGGCTGCTGCCGGGTGGCGACAGGATCGACGCCCGGATGGTTGAGATCGTGAACATCACCTTCGCAAGGAAGGCGGCGTGATGGGTCTGATCGTCGCACGGGCGAACATCGCTTAGATGCCTGACTCCCAAGGTCAGGTTGCCAAGGTCTGGGTCCTTCACATCGAGTAGGCGCGCCGGCCCGGGACCCCTATGCCAACAGTGCCGGCCATCTAGACAATTATGGGCAGCGTGGGCGGGGGTACGTTTCCTGCTCACGCACACCTCACCGACCTGCGCCACAGGCGGGGGTCATCTTGCCCGGTGAGCCCGACCATGGTCGGCGCCGGCCTGACAATCTCCGAGACGGTCACCGACCTGCTCCGCGACGGTGGCCGCGGCTGTCCCCAGATCGTCGGTGCCCCTGTCAGGTCCATCGTTGGCCCAGCGTGGGCTGGGCGCTCTGGGGACGGTCGGAGGGATCGTGGCGACGCGGGTAAAGGCATACCTCCTGCCCGAGGCTATCTCATCGGCCTGCGTGAGAAGTCGAGGTGCTCTCCCCCGGCGGCCTCGACCACAGACGGCGCCGGCCGGCGGTCTGATGGCGTGCCCGGGACGATTGCCGGCCTGCTCCACGACAGCGGCCGCGGCTGCCCCGAGATCGTCGGTGCCGCGGTCGGGTGCATCGTCAGCCAAGCGTGGGCCGGGCGCTCTGGGGACGGTCAGGTGCACCGTAGGGCCGAACCCGCATAAGGGAGCGTCGCGGCCATGGGGCTAACCGGCGGCTCGGCGACCCGATGCGACTCGGAGGTGTAGAGCCTTGCTGCCAGCGGCCGGAGTCGCCGGCCACGGCCCCGAACGGGCCTCCGAGGTGCGACGTCAGGCAACGCGTTGAGCACCGCGCTGCTTGCGATGTGCTTGCTGGGAGGGGTTTCGGGGCGAGGCCCTGTGGCCTAAGCCCCTGAGAAGAT
>NZ_JAUTWS010000287.1 GCF_030657435.1 Paracraurococcus lichenis
TTGAAGGGCCGGGGTTCCGGTGGGCCGCTAGGCGGCTTTCCGGCGGGTTCCTGCTTCGCCGGCCCGCTTGCGCGATGCCTCCACAGGCAGCGACGGTGTGCCCCACCGCCGTAGTATCTCGATGGCCGCGTTCGTGTCGGCATTGGCCTCATGGCCGCAGGTGACGCATCGGAACCGCGACTGGCTGGCGCGGCTTGCCGCATCTACGGCCGCGCAGGCCGCGCAGGTCCGGCTGGTGTTCGCCGCCGGCACCTCGACCAGCCGCGCGCCTTGCTCGGCCAGCTTCCAGCCGAGCATGATGCGGAACATGCCCCATCCCTGATCGAGGATGGCGCGGTTCAGCCCCGCCTTGGCCCGCACATTCCGGCCCGGCGCTTCCATCGTGTGGGCCGCCGAGCGGACCATGTTGCGGACCTCCAGCTTCTCCAGCACGACCACGCCGTGGTTCTTGGCGACGGTCGTGCTGGCCTTGTGCAGGAAGTCCTTACGCGCGTCGCCGACGCGCTTGTGCAACCGGGCGACCCGGCGAACCTGCTTCCTCCGGTTGCTGCTGCCCTTCTTCTTCCGGGCTAGCTTGCGCTGCGCCCGCGCCAGTGCCTTGAGCGCCGTCTTCCCGTGGTTCACGGGCTGGATCATGGCGCCGTCCGAGAGCGCGGCGAACACCGCCACGCCCCGGTCGATGCCGACCGCCGGAAGGGTGGATGGCTCGGGCTCCGCGACGCTGCGCTCGTATTGCGCCGCGACCGTCCAGATACCGGCCCGGCGGGCCACGGTGATGTTCTTCACCTCGCTGGGGATGGCCTGGTCCCACCGTAGCCGCACCCAGCCGAGCTTTGGCACCTTCACCTCGCCCCAATGGCGGGAGAGACGCCGGAAGGCGAAGGTCGCGGGATCGGGGAAGCGCATGGCATCGCTCATCCCGCGCTTGCGGGGTGTCGGCGCCTTGGCCCGTCCCGCCCACCAGTTCTGGTAAGCCCGATCCAGGTCCTTGATGGCCTGCTGCAGCGGATGCACTGGCACGGCGCGCAGCCAATCAACCTCGGCCCGCAGTGCCGTGACCTCGCGGCACTGGCTGGCGAGGTTGAACTTCCGGCCCGGCCGATACCAGTCCCGGCGCTGCTCCAAGGCGAGGTTGTAGGTGAACCGCACCGCGCCGACCCACTGCCCCAGCACCGCCGCCTGCTCGGGGGTCGGATAGAGGCGATAGACATGGGCCTTGCGGATCAGCATATCGCAACGGTACCTTTGGTCTATGACGGTATTAAGTGACTTTCGGCGTGGGCGATCCTGCGTCTTCGGTCTTCACGTTCATTTGGTCTTTGTGGCGAAGTATCGACGCCACGTGTTCGATGGCGCGGCCATTGAGACGCTGCGCGGCATCTTCGAGAAGGTCTGCGCCGACTTCGGCGCCGAGCTTCGGGCCTGCGACGGCGAGGACGACCACGTGCATCTGCTGGTGGAGTATCCGCCGACAGTGGCAATCTCCGCCCTCGTGAAC
>NZ_JAUTWS010000288.1 GCF_030657435.1 Paracraurococcus lichenis
CCGGGACTGCCGCATCTCTGGGGGTCACGCTGCGATAACAACTGCCAAGTGCTGATCGTTGGCAGCTTGGAAGCGCTGCCCGAAGCCGGTGCCGAGTGTGCCGTTGTAGACGGCGCAGCGGACCTGGAGCACGCGGTCGGCACCGAGCCGGGTCCAGCGCATCTGTTGCGACTTGGCCATCCGACGATTCACCAGGAAGTTGGCCGTGCCCTCAGTCAGGGCCGTGCCGACCCGCTGCCCCGCCCGGTGCCGCTCGGCGTAGTTGACCAACCAGTCACTCTGGCCAAGCAGATAGCCGTTCAGCGCCCGCAAGGCGGTCCATAACTTGCGCGAGGGCGCGACGGAGCGCCGGCCGTCCGCCTCGCCCCGGAAGTGATGCATGACGGCACGAATGCGATCGAGACTGATCCCGGCGTCCCGGGCCTTGCCGTTCCACAATCGCCAGCGCAGGCGCTCGACCTCCTCGACGATCACCACCTTCGCCGCTGCGCGTTCCGGGGTGTCGGACGACAAGGTGCCGGCGACCTGCGTCAGGTGCTGCAGCCGCATGCCGAGGTGGAACCAATCCAAAATCGGCAGGCTACCTATGCCAGCGTCGAGGAGGATGCGCCGTAGTCCTGGACAGCCGTCGGTGAACGCGGTCAGCACCGTATTCGGTGTCCGTCCGACCGCATCGAGGTTGCCGCGGATCAGCGCCGCGAGATCGGTGCCGGTCTTCGCCACAGCACCGAAGACTTGCCTTCCTCCTGCCTCGGTCTCGACATTGCCGATCCGGACCTCCAGATGCCGCTCGCCGTTCTCGCAACTGCGGACAAAGGTCGCATCCAAGGTCAACGTGACCGTCTCGGCACCGGCACTCATGGGCGCCTCGGTTGCGGGTCGTATCGGCAAGGTCTCGGCGACCTTGAAGGTATGGCGGCGCAAGCTCTCCGGATCCATGCCCGCATCGACCGGGAACATCTGACCGAGCAGGTCAGCCGCGGTCCGGTAGGTCAGCAGGGCGGAGAGCTGGGCGCGCAACCGGTCCAGCTCCGGGGTTGAGCGGACACGTGGTGGCCAGTCCACGCCAGCCTCGGTGGTACCGCATCCGGCACAGCGGAAACGGGGCAGCCGGACCGTCACCTGACCGAACAGTGTTGCGATCTCATGCTGACGATAGTCCTTCATCTGGCACGGGGTGCCGCAGGTCCGGCACTCCGGGCGGAGCGCGGCATGAAGACGAGCCTGCGCGGCGACGATCTCCTGCTGCACGCTGGCCAGGAGCTGCTTGCTCTCGGCCAGGGTCAGTCCCAGGCTGGCCAGGTCGGCGAGGGTGTCGGGCCTGGGGATTTGCAGAACGTCGGTGCTGTGCTCCGTCCCGTCGGCTTCTACGCTCACCAGTCTTACGATCCAGGCCACGTCGGCACTACCTCAGCGGGGAAAACGAGCCAGAGCATACTCGCTCTCGGTGGCGGACCCCCAATTCTGCGGCAGTCCCGGTG
>NZ_JAUTWS010000289.1 GCF_030657435.1 Paracraurococcus lichenis
CTCGACGAGTTCGTGGCGGTGACGGGACACCACCGCAAGCACGCGATGCGGCTGCTGCGGGACGGTGGGGCCGCGCCGGCGGCGCGGCGAGGGCGCCGTGGCCGCGTCTATGACGCGGCCATGCGCGAGGCACTGATCGTGCTGTGGGAGGCTTCCGACCGGGTCTGCGGCAAGCGGCTGCGGCCGTTGCTGCCGGTGCTGGTGGAGGCGATGGAGCGGCACCATCATCTGCAACTGGCACCGGAGGTGCGGGTCGGGGTGCTGGCGATGAGCGCGGCGACGATCGACCGGGTGCTGCGGGAGGTGAGGACGGCGGCGGGTGGGGCAACGCGGCGGCGCACGCCGCCCTCGGCGGCGTTGCGGCGGAGCGTGCCGGTGCGGACCTTCGCCGATTGGGGCGACCCAGCGCCCGGCTTCTTCGAAGCCGACCTGGTATGGCACAGCGGGCCGACGGCGCGGGGCAGCTACGTGCAGACGCTGGTGCTGACCGACATCGCGTCGGGCTGGACGGAGTGCGCGCCGTTGCTGGTGCGTGAACAGGTACTGGTGACCGAGGTTCTGAACGAAGTGCGTCGGGTGTTGCCCTTCCCGTTGCTTGGCTTCGACACGGACAACGACACGGCCTTCCTGAACGAGACCGTCCGCGACTACTGCGCGGCGGCGGGGGTGGCGTTCACGCGCTGCCGGCCGTACCGCAAGAACGACCAGGCGCATGTGGAGCAGAAGAACGGCGCGGTGGTGCGGCGGATCGTCGGCTACCGGCGGCTCGAGGGGCTGGAGGCCGCGGCTGCGCTGGCTGAGCTGTACCGGTCGGTGCGGCTGTTCGTGAACTTCTTCCAGCCCTCGTTCAAGCTGGCCGAGAAGTCGCGTGACGGCGCGGTGGTGCGGAAGCGGTATCACGCCCCGGCCACGCCTTACCAGCGGCTGCTCGAGGACGCGCGGGTCCCGGAGGAGGTCAGGGCGCGTTTGCGCGCGATGGCCTCCGGCCTGGACCCGGTGCGGCTGCTGCGCGACATCCGTGCGGCGCAGCAGCGGCTGGTGGAGATGGCCGACCGCACCGGGGTTGGCGAGCACGCGGCGCCGACACAGCCGACGCTGGAGGAGTTCCTGAAGGGTCTGCGGACAGCCTGGCGTGAGGGTGAGGTGCGCCCGACGGCGCAGCCGAAGCCCAAGGCGAAGAGGGAGCGACGGCGGCCGGATCCGTTCGCCAAGGTGACGGCGCAGCTGCACGCGTGGTTCTGTGCCTCGCCCTGGCTGACGGCGCGGGAGTTGCTGGCGCGCCTGCAGGCGGAAATGCCGGACAGCTACCCGGAGGCGTTGCTGCGGACCCTGCAGCGGCGGCTGAAGCAATGGCGGGGGGATGCGGCCCGGCAGCTGGTGTTCGGAGCCGGATCTGAGGCGACGGCCGGGAGCGGTGGTGAGGCAACGGGAGCGCCGGTCGCGGCAACGGGTGTAGCCGATGAGGCAACGGGCATGACA
>NZ_JAUTWS010000029.1 GCF_030657435.1 Paracraurococcus lichenis
AGTCGTGCGGTTTCGAATGAACCGGTTCGAAATTGGAACCCGTTCAATTCTCACCGAAAAACAAAGCCTTTCCAATTGGGCGCTGCGACTTTGACAGGACGAAGGTGGATCAGGCAGTGACGGGCAGGATCTCTGGGCGTGTAGTCTCCAAGGCCTCCCTTCTCCGCTTTGCCGCGTCGGCAGAAGAGGTATCCGGACAGCATGCACGGACTGCCGACTGCCAGGGTGGTGACGACAAACCGCGTGTCGGTGCCGAGCGGTCCGGCCTCGATGCGGGCGATGATGCGCTCGACCCACGACTAGCTGCGAGCACCTTCAAGAAACGCCTTGTAGCGGCGCAACTTGCCGCTGCCCGGGCGGGCAGCCTGTCGGACTGCGGTGCTCTGCTCGAGCGCCAGGACGTGCTGGCGCAGTGTGCTGCTGGTGATCACGCCCAGTATGAATTCGGGGCGGGCCTGGCAGCAGAAATCCCGCACCTCCGGCGTGCAGAAATGGCTGTCGCCGCGGAGCAGGAATTCGATCCTTGATCATTGGTAGCAATTCGCGTGGATGAGGCGCCGGACGAAGGCACAGGCCTCAAGGCCGGTCGGGCGATGGGCTGGGCGAAGCATGGCGCAGGTGCCGGGCAGGTTCTTCAACCGCGAGATGGTCGGCTGCGAGCACAGCGCCGCCACCCCGGGCAACCGGTCGAGCGCCAGCTCGAAGGCCGGGTCGTGCCGTAACGCCGTTGCCGTCCTCGTAGCCGGCGGCGATCATGGACAGACGGAAGCGGATGATGTCGGCCAGCCAGTGCGTGACTGGCGCAGGCGCCCGTCGATTTTCGAGGCAAGCCGCGAGCCGGTTGGCGGCGCCGAGGCTCCGCTCAATCTCATGCAGCGCCAACACGCCGCCAGTCGAGAACGACTGCCCGCCGTCGAAACGGGCCACCCGCGACTTGCCGTCGACCGGTGACGGACGGGCAGCGGCAGGGCGTTCTCAACCTTGACGGGCATGACCTCCGGCAGGCGAAGGCTTCTGAGGTCGCCGCCGAATCTTGCATAGCCTTAACGGCTTGCACCGTGCCCGTTAGATCGCGTGAATGATCCGGGTTGGCGATCAGGCGCCTCTCCACACCCCACAGGAGCAAATGAGCCATCGGGGAACGCCTTCTGAGCGACTCACAAGAATGATCACACGGCACCACCATCGACGGGTTTACAACTATTATTTTTCGCGTTATCAATTTTCACACTACGTTATAACGTAAAATGTGAGCGTTTGCGACAGCGGGGAGCAGGCCGCGTGAACAGGATCAGGCCGCTGGTACGACAGAGTCCCGGTGCGGCCCATGCTCGATGTCGGCGCTCCGCTGCCTAGCGCTCCGTCCATGTCACGGTGGACCGGCGGCGGTCCCGCTCGGTTGCCGTTGCCCCATCCTCCGGCTGTGCCTTCCGGTCAGGCTATCCCATAGCGCTGCCATGCGACGCACGGGACCTGCCACCATTCCTCCCAGTCGCTCCGGGGCACGCGGTGGTTTGACCACCTGCTCGCCACAGCGGAGGCCAGAGCCGGCCACCCCGTTCCTGCCACCCCGTGGAGGTCGCCACCCATGCCCGACACCCTAGCCTTCGCTGCTCTTGACGGCCCTCAGCCCGGCCCCTTGCCGCTCAACGCCTATCGTTCGATCTATGACGAGATCGCCGCCGGCGCCGCCCAGCGCGATGCGGAACGCTCGCATCCGCACGCTGCGCTCGACTTGTTGCGGCGTGCCCGGTTCGGCGCCATTCGCCTGCCGGTCGAGGAGGGCGGCGGCGGAGCCAGCCTGCGCGACGTTATCCAGCAGGCGATCCTGCTCGGCGAGGCGGACACCAATGTCGCGCATATTTACCGCAACCACTTCAGCTTCGGCGAACGCCTGCTGATTGCCTCAGGTGACCCGAAGCGCCTACCCTGGCGGCAGGTGGTGCTGGATGGCGGAATCATCGGCGTGGCGACGACCGAGATCGACCGCCCGGTCATTGGCGGTACCCTGCCGCTGCGGACCCGGCTGACCGCCGATGGCGAGGGCTACCGGCTGAACGGCACGAAATTCTACAGCACCGGCAGCTTCTATGCCGAACTGATCTATGTTCGCGCCATAGGGCCGGACGATGAGAACCTTGCGGTCATCGTGCCGACCCGGCGAGAGGGCGTCGAACTGGTCGACGATTGGGATGGCATCGGCCAACGCGTGACCGGCACCGGCACCACCAATTTCCACAATGTGCGGATCGAGGCCGAAGACATCGTCTTCGAACGTGAGACGCCGGACTATCTCCTGCCCTATAGCAGCACCGTCGCGCAGCTCTTCGTCACCGCGGTGAATGCGGGCATCCTGCGTGCCGCGCTGCGTGATGCAAAGGCGCTGATCCGCGGGCGGACCCGTAACTTCTACTACGCGCCGGCAGAGGTGGCGGCCGAGGACCCGATCCTCCAGCAGACCATCGGCCGCATCGCCGCCGATGCCTTCGCGGCCGAACTGGTGGTCCTGGCAGCGGCCGAGCACCTCGACCGCGCCGCCGAGGCGCGGTTGGCAGGACAGCCGGTGGCGACGGCGGCGCATGCCGCCTCGGTCGCCACGGCGAAGGCGAAGGTGATCGTCGACGAACTCGTCCTGCGCTCGACCAACGCGCTGTTCGACGTCGGCGGGGCGAGCGCCGCGACACGCCCGAAGAATCTCGATCGCCACTGGCGCAATGCGCGGACGCTCGCCTCGCACAATCCGGCTGCCTATAAGGCGCAGCTTCTGGGCAAGTATGAGCTGCATGGCACCCTGCTACCGGGCCTCGGCTTCTTCTGATCGCGTCGGGCGCCGCGAGGACCATCCTCGTGACGCCCGCCTGCCCCTATCCCAGTGTCGGCGTATAGGGATGGCCGAGTGTCCATGGGTCGCAGAGCCGGCCGTTCAGCACGAATTCGCCGAGGGCATGGTATTTCCAGCGGACGCCATCATGCAGGGTATGGGTCCTGGCGTTGCGCCAATGCCGATCCAGCCCGTGCTCGAGCAGAGTCGACTGTGTCCCAGCCAACTCGAACAGCTTGTTCGTAGCGGCAAGAGCGATCTCCGTCGTGACGATCTTCGCTTCCACCACCGCAATCAGCGCAGCGGCCGCATCGGTGGGCGCGGTGGAAGCCTGCGCCGCATCGACAAGCCGGCCGGCGCGTTCCACCAAGGCCTCGGCGGCATGATATTGGAGGGTGAGCGCGCCGATCTCCCGGAGTGCCAAGGGATCGTCGGTCGGCATGGCCACGCCGCTGCCACGCGCCGGATGCGCCAGCACCCTGAAGAAATGCAGCGTGTCGTCGATCGCCGCGCGAGCGATCCCGAGATCGATGGCTGTATGCACCAATTGCGATACCGCATTGCCGGTATCGACCGGCGCGCCAGCCTGGGCACGTCGCAGCACCCAGAGCGGCTCCACCGCCACATCCTCAATGATCACCGTGCCGCTTGCCGTGGTGCGCTGCCCGAAGCTGCTCCAGTCATCGACGATGGTCAGGCCCGGCGCCCCGCGCGGCACGAAGACCGTGACATGCGCACCGGCCTCGTCCGTCGCCGAGACCGGCACCCAGTGCGCGAACAGCGCGCCGGTCGAATAGAGTTTGCGGCCCTGCAGCCGGAGCCGGCCTGCAGTCCGATGGAGACTGGTGGCGTGGTCCTTCGGTCGCTTGTCGCCTGGCTCCGCCGTGGCATTCCCCATACGGTCTCCCGCGAGGACCCGCCGGAAGAAGAAGTCCTGCTGATCGGGTGTGCCATGCAGGCGCAACGCCTCCAGGACCGCGAAATGGTTCTGCGGAATCTGCCCGAGCGATCCGTCGGCCGCCGCTATCAGGGCGATGACGCGGGCCAGGGTGACGTTGGACAAAGCGGGCCCATCAAAGGACCGGGGAACCGTGATCGCCCAAAGGCCACTGGCGCTGAAGGCTTCCACCTCCGCCCAGGGCAGGATGCGGTCACGGTCGCGCTGGGCTGCACCGGGCGCAAATTGCGCGGCGAGCACGATGGCCGTCTCGATCGCCTCTGCATCGCCGGCGATGCGGCGCGCGGCGGGCCGCGTTACCGGGGCGTTCATGCCGGCACAGCTTCAGCACCGATGCGGCTATGCGGGCTGAGCGGCCGCGACAGACCGAAGTGGTCACGCAGCATCGTGCCGGCATAGTCCGAGCGGAAAATGCCGCGCCGGCGCAATGCGGGCACGACATGCTCGGCGAAATCCTCGAAGCCGGAGGGTATGACATCCGGCATGATGTTAAAGCCGTCGACGGCGCCGGACCGGAACCAGGCCTCGATTGACTCCGCCACCTGCTCCGGCGTCCCGATGAGGATGCGGTGGCCGGTGCCACCGCCTTGGGCGCGAATCAACTGACGAACGGTCAGCCGGCCGCGCTCCGCCAGCGTCAGCGCGCCGCGGAAGAAGGTGTGATTGTGGTCGGGCGGCAGCGGGATATCCGCCGGCAGCGGTTCATCCAGGCGCAGGCGTGCCGGGTCGATCTGCAGCGTGCCGGCCAGGCGGCCCAGCCCGTACTCGATCGGCACCAGGTCCCACAAAGCCTCTTCCCGGCGCCGCGCCTCGGCCTCGGTGCTGCCGAGCACGGTGACCAGTCCGGGGAAGATCAGGATATCGTCCCGCCTGCGGCCGAAGCGGCGGGCGCGGCGAGCGAGATCGGTGGCATATTCCTCGGCGTCCGCCAGGGCATGCGCCACCGAGAACACCGCATCGGCGTGCTCGGCCGCCAATTCACGGCCATCCTCCGAGCCACCCGCCTGCACCAGGATCGGCCGACCCTGCGGCGGGCGCGGCACATTGAGCGGCCCGCGCACGGAAAAATACGTGCCCTCATGGTCGATGCGATGGACGCGCCCGATATCGACGAAGCGCGCCGTGTCGGCATCACCGATCAGCGCGTCATCCTCCCAGCTATCCCATAGGGCCTTCACCACCTGGGTAAATTCGCCCGCACGGGCATAGCGGTCCTGGTGCGGTTGCACGCCGCGCTGGCCGAAATTCGCCGCCGTCTGCCGGTCGGCCGTGGTGACGACGTTCCAGCCCGCCCGACCATGGCTGGTATGGTCGAGGGTCGCAATGCGCCGCGCCAGGTTATAGGGCTCATTGTAGGTGGAGGAGATGGTGGCGATCAGCCCTATGCGCTCGGTCGCAGCGGCGATCGCCGCCAATAGGATGGTCGGCTCGAGCGATTGGAAGGGGCGGTACTCAGGCCGGTCGGACAGCGCGGGATTATCCGCCAGGAACACGGCATCGAAGGTCGCGCGCTCAGCCAGCCTGGCAGTGCGGATATAGAACGCGGGATCGGCGAAATCCCCCGGGGCTCCGCCTGGCCATCGCCAGGCGGAGCCATAGGTGCCGGCATTGAGGAAGTTCAGGTTCAGATGAAGCTGTCGGGACATGCGTCCGATATCCTGCTGGTGGCGCGACGGCTCAGGTCGTCGGTCCGGTCACCGCGTTGAAGCGGCGGCTGAACTCGACCGAAACATCGATGCGGCGGGGGATGTCGCCGCTTTCGGCGAGAATCTCAGCGAGCCGCTGCTCGCGGCGAATCAGCGCATCGTCCAGCGCCACGAAGCGGGAATTATGGCTCGGTGCGGAATAGGCGGCCCGTTCCGGTGTCTGCTTCAGCTTCTCCCGGAAGATCGCCTCGACGCTCGGCTGGTTCGCCGCGACCCAGTCCCAATGCTGCCGGATCCGCCCCAGCAAATCGGCCAGCGCCGCCGCCTTGCGCTCGTCGCGGATCACCTCGCCACGGGCCGTGAATACCGTGAGCGCTGGAATCTCGAGCTCATCACTGCGGATCAGGATACGCGCCTCGCCCTTGTCGATGCCGGGCTTCACCGGGCCGAGGCCGCCCGAATAGACGTCCGTGCGGCCGCTATTGAAGGCAGCCGCCGCCGCGTTGCCATCGACCAGCTGCACCGGCTGGATATCCTCCGGCCGTAGCCCCGCGCGGATACGAGAGGCGAGGTATTGCAGGTAATTGTAGCCGCCGAAGTTGAAGGCCCAGCGCTTGCCGCGAAGAACGGCGAGGGTCGCTATATTGGCGCTGCTGCGCACCGCCGTGACGATCGGCGGAAAGGCGGGGTCGGGGTTGCGCCAGCCAGCCACGATCTGCAGCGGCGCGGTTTCTTCAGTCCATTCCACGCGGGCCCGCGCCTGCTCGATGATGAGAGAGGTATCGCCCATCAACCCGACATCGAGCGCCTTCGAATAGAGCCCCGAAAGCTGTGCGGCGGGTCCCGGCAAAGTAGCCCATTGCAACTCGAAGGGCAGGCCGGCGAGGACGCCGGAGGCATTCACCGTCTCCTGTAGGGCGGTGTCCTGGGTGCCAACGACCAGGCGCAGCCGATCGGCCTGGGCGACGGCAAGCCGGGGCGAAGCAAGGCAGCTACCGGCCAGCATGGCGAGTGTGGCGCGACGGGATAGGGTCATGGGCGATCTCCTGGGTCCGAGACGTTCAATGCGGTTGGCCGACGCCGAGCTCGCCGAGCAATTCGCGGCGCAGCGCCGCGAAAGAGGGGTCCGATCGCTCCCGTGGCGGGGCGATCGCCACCTCGCGGTCGATGCCCCACCGGCCGCCCGACAGCACCAGCACGCGATCCGCGAGCAGGATCGCCTCATCGACATCATGCGTGACGAGCACGACCGCCGGATGGTGGCGTCGCCAGAGCTGTGCGACGAGCTCATGCATACGGATGCGGGTCAGCGCATCGAGTGCGGCAAAGGGTTCGTCCAGCAGCAGCAGATCGGGTTCCCGCACCAGGGCACGAGCCAAGGCGACGCGCTGTGCCTCGCCGCCTGAGAGCGTTCGTGGCCAGGCATCCGCCTGCGCCGCGAGCCCGACTTCCTCCAGCGCGGCAAGCGCCGCTTGCCGTGCGGCCCGCCCGCGCTCGCCCAGCACGACATTCTCCCAGACCCGGCCCGCCGGCACGAGGCGCGGTTCCTGGAATACCACAGAGCGTGCCCGCGGCACGCGCAGCCTGCCGCCATCGGCGCTATCGAGTCCGGCGAGCAGCCGGAGCAGCGTCGTCTTGCCGGTGCCGGACGGCCCCAGCACCGCGACGAATTCGCCGCGGCGCAACGACAGGTCGATACCGTCCAGCACGGCGCGCTGGCCGAAGACCCGGCGCACTCCCTGCAGCAGCACGGCTTCACCCCCGGCAGCTATGTCAGTTGAGGGCAATGTTTGGCCTCCAGGGCAGGGCCAGGCGTTCGATCCCGCGCATGACCAGGTCGGTGACGATGCCGAGCGCCGCATAAACCAGGATGCCGACGATGATGATGTCGGAGCGCTGGTTCATGTTCGCGTTGTTGAGGATGTAGCCGAGCCCGGTGCGGGCATTGATCTGCTCCGCCACCACCAGCGCCAGCAGCGACACGCCGGCGGAATAGCGCAGGCCGACCAGGATGGCCGGCAGCGAGACCGGCAGGATGACATGGCGGATGGTCCGCCAGCCGCCGAGGCCGAAGGTGCGTGCCGCCTCGAGCAGCTTCGGATCGATCCCGCGCACGCCGGCATAGGTATTGAGGTAGATCGGGAAGATCGTCGCCGCGGTGATGACGACGATCTTGGCGTATTCGTCGATGCCGAACCACACGATGAACAGCGGCACCAGGGCGATGAAGGGAATGGTGCGCAGCATCTGCAGCGGCGCGTCGAAGATCTCCTCACCCAATCGCCAGAGCCCGGAGACCAGCCCGAGCGTCAGGCCGATGCTGCCACCGATCGCCAACCCGGTCAGCGAGCGGGACAGCGAGACCGGCAAGGCCGCCTGCAGGTCGCCGAGCGTGAGCAGTTCCACGAAGGCGGCGGCGATCGCAGTCGGGGGTGGCAGCACCTCCGCGACCACCAGACCGGAGACCGATGCAAGCTGCCAGGCCACCAGCAGCAGGGCAGGCACGACGACGCGCAGCAGCCGGCCACGCCAGCGCAGCAGGCGGTCCCGCAGCCGCGACCGCTCGCCCACCGGGCTGAGGTCGATCAGCTCGGGCCATGGTCGGGCCTGCTGGCCTGCCATCGCTGCCGTCGGCGGCAGCGCCCGGACCGCGAGATCCGGGACGGTATTGCCGCTCATGCCGCGGAGCCGAAGCCCGCTGTTGCGTCGGCCGGCGGGAAGCGGCGGAACCGCGTCGTCCCGTCGCGCTCCAGCTGCTCGACCAGGCTGAGTTCCCAATCGAGATAGGCGCGGAAGGCAGCGAAGCGGTCGCCATCGGCAAGGTAGGCGCTGCGCGCGACATCCTCGGTCGGATGGAAGGCCGCGGCGCGTCCGGTCGCCAGCGGCCGTCCGGCCTGGGTCCAGCCTGCCGTGCCACCCGCCAGCACCAGCACCGGGCGGTCGGTCGCCCCCTGCAACTCCGCCGCGGCAAAGGCAGCCAGCAGCCCATCGGGCGAGGTCAGGACCAGGGCACCGTCGCCAGGCAGCGAGGCCGCATCCTCGACAAGTCGCGACCGTATGACGAAGAGCGCACCAGGGATATGTGCCTTCTCATAAGCGACGCTGCTGCCGAGATCGAGCAAGGTGACGTCACGCGCCTGCAGCCGTGTTGCCAGGGACGTCGCATCGATCGTCTCCACCGCAGGGATGGGTGCCGCCAGCAGGGACTGTTCCGGCCCGACGGCGAGCGGACCTTCCAGCGCGTCGGTCAGGACATAGACCTCCGCCTGGTTGATCTGGATGAGCCAGGAGGCGGTGATGGCGGCGCGCACGCCATCCGGCTCGTCGATCAGCACAATGCGCGCGCGCTGGGTGCCGACCCAGTCGCCGCTCTGCTGCACCAGCTGGCCGCCGGGCGCGGACCGCGAGCCCGGCAGGTGGCCGCGTTCGAATTCCTCCGTCGTGCGGACATCCAGCAGATAGAGGCTGCGCCGTTCCGCCGCGGCCTCCGCCTCGAAGGCGCGCAAGGCGGTGCGGTCAACCCGACGGATGCCGAAGTGCTCCACCAGGCGCCGGGTGGCCGCCTGCGCGCGCACCAGCGCCTTACCGGCCGGCGCAGGGCCGAGGTTGTCGCGGCCGCTGTCGAGTGCATGACCGGCGATCAGCCAGTCCATCGTGCCGTTGGCGAGCGACACCACGCGATTCGGCACGCCGGCATTGATGAGCGCCTGCGCTCCGATGATGCTGCGGGTGCGGCCAGCGCAGTTTACCACGACGAGGGTATTCTCGTCGGGCACCGCCGCATGGAAGCGATGGACCAACTCCGCCCCCGGCAGGTCGACCGCACCAGGAATGCTGAAGTTGCGGAACTCGGCGACCGGTCGGCTGTCGATCACCACCACGTTGTCGCCGGCATCGATACGAGCCTTCGCCTCGGCGACCGAGATATGCGGCGTGCCATATTCATGCTCGACATACTCGCCGAAGGCCTTGCCGATCACGTTGACGCCGGTGAAGAGTGCATATCCGGCCTCTACCCAGGAGGCGGTGCCGCCGGCGAGAATCGCGACGTCACCATAGCCCAGCGTGCGGAGCCGCTGCGCCGCACGCGCAGCGAGCGGACCACCATCGGCATCATAGACGACGACGCGGGTATTGCGGCGCGGCACCAGGCTGGCAACCCGCAGTTCAATCTGACTGAGCGGCAGGCTGACGCTGAGCAGGATATGCCCGTCGCGCGCATGTACCCCGGCTTCTCGTGCGTCGAGCAGGGCGATCTCCACACCGGGATCGACAAGCAGGGTACGGAGTGTGGTTGCGTCGATGGTGAGCGTTGACGTGGATGCTAGGGTCATCGCGGTGCCTCATGAAGGTGCTCGGGGACGTGCCGTCTTGGCAGCGCCGCTGCATGGGTGGCCTCGACGGCGCAGGGATATCCGGGACGCTGGTGCGCGGCTGTCGTTCATCCGGCGGGACATGCTCGGCAGCGGCGGCATGCAAAGATGCTCGACTCTGTTGCCTGGGACATCGACGGTGCCATGGTCACGCTGTTCACCATGCGGATCTGATGCACCCTAACTTCCACATTCATTTTTCGTCAAATTCATATTTACATCCTTTTGGATCGTGAATATAGGATGGTGGAGTTCCTCGCGGCAATCCGAGCAGGCGTGCATGACTCTTCCCAAACAATGCAAATCCCGGATCGAGGCACGATTCCGTCAAGCAGATCGGAATGTCTGTTTGGCCTGTCAGGCACCTCGGGTGCCTCTCGGTGACCGCGGGCAAGCCGACGGGCCAAGGTGCCCGCCACGTTTCAAAGGCGGTTTCTATTCAACTAATTTGAACCGTAATAAGAGTTTCGACGCAAGTTCTGGTCGTCGCGCGTTGTGTGACCGGCGGCCAGGCGAGGCGATAGTTCACCGCCTCTCGCGCGATGCCGGCGCGATAGCCGCGCCGAGAGTCGGGCGAGGTCGCAGTGCGATGGGGGCGATTGGATGATGGCCACGGAAGCCCGTCCGGGCCCCGCCGACTTCGCCGATAGTCCCTTGGCCCGGGTGCTTCGTCAGCCCCTGATCCTCGGCCTGTTCCTGCCGATCCAGGATGGCGGATGGTCGACCTCCACCCTACCGCGCACGACCACCTGGACCTTCGACTACAATGCGCAGCTTACCAAGCGTGCCGAAGCCCTGGGCTTCGATCTGGTATTCGGGTTGGCTCAATGGACCAGCAAGGGCGGCTATGGCGGCGCGATGCGGTATCGCGAGACGTCGCTGGACAGTTTCATGACAGTCGGCGCACTCGCCGCCGTCACTCGGCGCATCCTGCTGATCTCGACGCTGCACGTGCTCTACGGACCCTGGCACCCAGTGCATCTGGCGAAATTCGGCGCCACGCTGGATCATATCTCCGGCGGGCGCTGGGGCGTGAATGTCGTCACCGGCTATGCGGCCCGCGAGCCGCTGATGTTCGGCATGGTGAGGATCGAGCACGACCTGCGCTACCGCATGGCCGATGAGTTCGTCACCTTGCTCGAGCGCCTTTGGAGCGAGACCGAGAACCTGACCGTGCGCGGCGAGTGGTGGCAGATGGAGGATGCCTTCATCACCCCGAAGCCGCGCTATGGCAGGCCGATTTTGGTGAATGCGACCGGGTCGCCCGCGGGCATCGACTATGCCGTCCGCCATTCCGACCTGGTCTTCATCACCAGCCCTGGCGGCAATCAGCTGGCCGATGCGCTGGAGAGCCTGCCCGCGCATACCGCGACCCTGCGCGGGGAGGCCCGCAAGCTCGGCCGTTCCATCCGCACCATCCTCAACCCGATGGTGATCTGCCGCGAGACCGAGCGCGAGGTCCTGGCCTATCGCGATGCTATCGTCGCCGCCGCCGATGCCGAAGCGACCGAAGGGTTCGCAGCGCATGGCCGCGCCGGGGACGCCCAAGCCTGGCGCAACCAGAAGCGCTTGAATCGCCCGGTCGGCGGCAACCTGCATCTGGTCGGTACGCCGGAACAGATCGTCGACGGCTTCCGCAAGCTGCGGGCCGCCGGCTGCGACGGGCTGCAGATCACCTTCTTCGACTTCGCGCCGGACTTGGAACACTTTGGCGCAAAGGTTCTGCCCCTGCTGCACCAGGCGGGACTGCGACTGGCACCGGAGACAGACGCGTGACCATGACATCGTTGCGGCGCAGGACAGCCCTCTCGCTACTCCTCGCTGGTGGCGCTGCCACCACCGCGGCGCAGGGTACACCCATCCGGGGAGGTACCCTTGTCGCCAATATCGTGCCGGAGCCGCAGAATCTTGTCGGCGGCATCGCAATCTCCGCCCCGGCCGTGGCGATCTCGGCCAATATCTTCGACACGCTGGTCGAATACGGTCCCGATCTCAGCCTCAACCCTGGCTTGGCGGAAGCGTGGGAGGAAGCGGATGGCGGCCGCACCATTACCTTCCGTCTCCGCCAGGGCGTCCGTTGGCATGACGGCGCGCCCTTCACCGCGGCGGATGTCCGCTTCTCGCTACTGGAACTGATGCAGAAGGTGCATCCGCGCGGCGGCGCCTACTACGCCCAGTTGCGCTAGGTCGAAACGCCGGACGCGCATACCGTGGTCCTGCGACTGGCGCAGTCGGCGCCGGTGATCTGGTCGGTACTGGGCGGTGAGACGCAGATCCTGCCGCGCCATCTGTACGAAGGCACGCCTGTCCAGACGAATCCCTGGAACATGAAGCCGGTCGGCACGGGCGCCTTCGTGTTCAAGGAATGGGTACGCGGCAGCCATGTCCTGGTCGAGCGCAATCCGCACTACTGGGACCGCGAGAAGCCCTATCTGGGTCGCATCCGCTTCCGCTTCATCCCGGATTCCGGGGCCCGCGCCGCCGCGCTGGAAACCGGTGAGGTCCACTACACGCCGCTGAGCCCCGTCCCGCTGGCCGATACCGAGCGCCTGAAGCGCCTGCCGCAGCTGGTGATCGAAACCCGCGGCCAAGAGTACAACGCACCGGTCTTCTTTCTCGACTTCAACCTGCGCAAGCCGGTCTTCCAGGATGTCCGGGTGCGCCGGGCCGTTGCGCATGCCATCGACAAGGAGGCGCTGGCCAAGATTGTCTGGCAGGGTTTCGCGCAGCCTGCGACCGGCCCGGTGCCAAGCTATCAGCGTGCCTTCTACACGCCCGACGTCCCACGCTACGCCTTCGATCCCGCCCGCGCCGAGCAATTGCTGGACGAAGCCGGGCTACGCCGCGGCGCAGGGGGCATCCGGCTGCGCTTCACCCATGACACCATGCCCTATGGCGACGAATGCATGCAGAGCGGGGAATTCATCCGACAGTCGCTGCGCCGCGTCGGCATCGAGGTGACGCTCCGCAATCACGACCTGCCGACCTTCCTGCGGACCATCTTCACCGACCATGCCTTCGACACCTTCAAATCTTTCTATGCCGCCTTTCCCGATCCGCAGATCGGCGTGCATCGACGCTTCTGGAGTGAGGCGATCAAGCCGGGCACGCCGTGGTCCAATGGGTCGGGCTATGCGAGTGCGGAAGCGGACAGGCTGATCGGGGACATCCAGTTGGAAGGCGACCGGGACCGCCGCCAGCAGCTGATCTTCGCGCTGCAACGCCTGGCGCAGACCGACCTGCCCAGCATCAGCCTGCTGGAGCTGAAACCCTACCGCATCTTCTCCAGCCGGCTGCGCGGGGTGAATGTCGATCCGGACGGCAATGCCCGCTCGCTCAAGACCGTGTGGTTCGCCGCATGAGGCGCCGTGCATGGCTCGGCCACGGCGCTGCCCTGGCGGCGCTGCCCTGGCTGACGGCACCCGCCGTCGTCCTTGCGCAGGCTGCCGTTCGGGGCGGGACCCTGGTGGTCAATCTGGAGCCGGAGCCGTCGAGCTTCCTGTTCAACGCCGCGACCGCGACCATCCTGTTCGGATCGGTGAATGACGGGCTGGTGACCTATGATGCCGAGTTCCGCCCGGTGCCGAGCCTGGCCGAGAGCTGGTCGCAGTCGCCGGATGGTCTGAGCATCACCTTCCACCTCCGTCGCGGGGTGAAATGGCATGACGGCCACGACTTCACCTCAGCCGATGTCGCTTATTCGGTGCTGGAGGTGGTGAAGAAGGTCAATCCACGCGCCGGTGCCGCCTATAGCGCGGTGGTCGCGGTCGATACGCCGGATCCCCACACCGCCATCTTCCGGCTCTCCGAGCCTTCGCCCGTGATCTGGTCGATCCTCAGCAGCGCCGAGACCACGATCCTGCCGCGGCACCTCTATGAAGGGACCAATCCCCTCATCAATCCCTGGAATCAGAAATTCATCGGCACCGGGGCTTTCGTGTTCCGCGAATGGGCCAGGGGCCAGCATATCCTGGTGGAACGCAACCGCAATTACTGGCAGGGCGACGTGGTCCCCCTCGACCGCGTCCGCTTCCGGGTCATCCCCGATCCCGGTGCCCGGCTGGCCGCGTTGGAGGCGGGGGAGGTGCACTACACGCCGCTCAGTGTCGTGCCGCCCTCCGACGTCGCCCGGCTTCGCGGCGTGCCTGGCCTGACCGTCGAGACCCGTGGCTATGGCACCTTCGTCCCGGTCTTCTTCTTCGACTTCAATCTCCGCCGGCCGGTGTTCCAGGATCACCGGGTGCGGGCCGCCTTCGCACATGCGATCGACCGGCAAGGCTTGGCCGACACCGTCTGGTACGGCCTCGCCAAGCCCGCCACCGGCCCGATCCCGAGTGCTCAGGCCCAATTCCACACGGCGGAGACGCCGCAATACCCCTTCGATCCGGGCCGGGCGGAGGCGCTGCTGGACGCGGCTGGGCTGCGGCGCGGGCCGGATGGCGTGCGGCTGCGCATCAACCACTTTGCGATGCCCTATGGCGACGTGCTGCGGCGCGCAGCGGAGTACCTGCGGGAATCCCTGAAGCGCGTCGGGGTGGACCTGCAACTCGTCAATCTCGATGTCGCGCCCTTCCTCCGCCGCATCTATGCCGATCGGGACTTCGATACCTATAGCAGCTACTACTCGGCCTCGGCCGATCCGCAGATCGGCGTCACCCGCCGCTTCGCCACGGCGGCGATCCAGCCGGGCGTCGCCTGGTCGAACGGCACGGGCTACAGCAACCCCGAAGCCGACCGCATCATCGACGCCAGCCGGACGGAGATCGACCCGGAGCGCCGGCGGCACCTGCTTATACGCCTCCAGGACCTCGCCCAGCGCGACCTGCCCTCGATCAATCTGCTCGAATTGCAGCATTTTAGTGTCCTGTCGCGGCGCGTCCAGGGCCTCAGCACGGCGGTCGACGGCTATGCGAAATCGCTCTCATCGGTCTGGCTCGCGCGATGACGCCGCCGCGCTACCTGGCCGCCCGGCTGGCGCAAGTGCTGCCGGTCGTCCTGATGATCGTCACCGCCAATTTCTTCCTGATGCAACTGGCGCCGGGCGACATGGCCGATGTGATGGCCGGCGAGGCCGGTGCGGCTACCCCTGAATTCCTCGCCAGCCTGCGTGCGGCCTTCGGTGCGGACCAACCCCTGGCAACGCGCTTCCTGCAATACCTCGGCCGAGTGCTGACCCTGGATCTTGGCTTTTCCTTCCGGAACGGCAAGCCGGTGCTCGACCTCATTCTCTCCCGCGCCCCGGCCACGGCGCTGCTGCTCGGCAGCAGCTTGGTGGTCGCGCTCGCAGTCGGCGTGAGCCTCGGCTGGGTGGCGGCAAGGGGCCGCGGCGGCTGGGCCGACCGGGCGGTGTCGCTGGTCACCACCATCGGCTTCGCGACGCCGCTGTTCTGGGTCGGGCTGATGATGATCGTGCTCTTTGCCGTTGAGTTGCGCTGGTTGCCGACGGGCGGCATCTATGACGCCGATGCGGATTTGACCGGCATGGCCTTCCTGCTCGATGTCGCGCGGCACCTGGTGATGCCGGTCATGACCTTGGCGATCTTCTACGTCGCCATCTACGCCCGGCTCTCCCGCGCCGCGGTGCTGGAGGTGGAGCAACTCGACTTCGTCCGGACGGCGCGGGCGAAGGGGCTGTCCCGGCGGCGCATCGCCCTGGCCCATGTGCTGCGCAATGCGCTGCTGCCGGTGGTGACCATGACGGGGCTGCAACTGGGCACGTTGCTCAGCGGCGCGCTGGTGGTGGAGACGGTCTTCGCCTGGCCGGGCATGGGGCGCCTGACCTTCGATGCGGTCAACCAACGCGACCTCAACCTGCTGCTCGGCATCCTGTTCTGCACCTCGCTGCTGGTGATCCTGGTGAATCTGGCGACCGATCTTGTCTATGCCCTGCTCGACCCGCGGATCGAGTTGCGATGAGCGGCGGGCACAACGCTTTGCGGCGGCGCCTGCTGGGCGATCCATCGGTCCGTACCGGCGTCGCCATGCTTTCGCTCGCGCTGCTCACCGCGGCCGGTGCGGGCTGGCTCTTTGGCGAGGATCCCTTCGCCATGGTCGGCCGGCCCTTCCTCTGGCCGGGCACCGATCCGCGTCACCCGCTCGGTACCGACATGTTCGGGCGCGACATCCTCACCGGCCTTGCCCATGGCGCGCGGGTTTCCCTGCTGGTCGGCCTTACGGCCGCCGGCCTTTCCATCGGCCTCGGCGTCGCCATCGGCGTGACGGCGGGGTATTTCGGCGGCCTGGTCGACCACGCGCTGATGCGGCTGACCGAGATGTTCCAGACCATGCCGCCGCTGATCCTGGTGGTCGCGCTGGTGGCGGTGCTGCAACCCTCGATAGGCAGCATCGTGCTGGCGATCGGCCTGACCAGCTGGACGCAGAGTGCGCGCCTGGTGCGGGCGGAGACGCTGCGGGTGCGGGACAGCGAATTCGTCCAGGCGGCGCGCGTCATGGGAATGGGGCATGGCCATATCATCCTGGCGCATGTGCTGCACAACGTGCTGACCCCGGTGATCGTCACCGGCTCCATCCTCGTGGGCACGGCCATCCTGACGGAGGTGGCGCTGTCCTTCCTCGGCCTGGGTGATCCGAACGTCATGTCCTGGGGCAGCATGATCGGCGCGGGCCGGCAGGTGCTGCGCACCGCCTGGTACATGACGGCGCTGCCCGGCCTCGCCATCGTCCTGACCGTGGTCGCCTTCACCGCCATCGGCAATGGCCTCGGCCATGTGCTGAATCCGCGCGGGGAGGCGCCGCGATGAGCCAGGTGCCGATCCTCGAGGTCCAGGACCTGACGGTGCGCTTCGGTGCGCTGACCGCGGTGGACAGGCTTTCCTTCGCGCTCGCAGCGCGGGAGACGCTGGCGATCGTCGGTGAGTCCGGTTGCGGCAAGTCGGTCAGCGCCATGGCGATCCTGCGCCTGCTGCCGGCGACGGCGCGGCTCGGCGGGCGCGTGCTGTTCCGTGGCCAGGACCTGGTGCGGCTGGATGAGACGGAACTGGCGGGGCTGCGGAGCCGCGGCGCGGCGATGATCTTCCAGGACCCGCTCTCGGCGCTGAACCCGGTGATGCGGGTCGGCGAGCAGATCGCCGAGGTGGTGCGCCGCCATGACGGCGCCAGCCGGGCGGCAGCGCGCCGGCGCGCCCTCGAATTGCTGGCGCAGGTACGGATCACCGACCCTGAGCGGCGGCTGGACGACTACCCGCATCGGCTGTCCGGCGGCATGCGCCAGCGGGTGATGATCGCCATGGCGCTCGCCGCGCGGCCGGCGCTGCTGATTGCCGATGAGGCGACGACCGCGCTGGATGTCACCATCCAGGCGCAGATCCTGAAGCTGCTCTGGTCGCTGCAGCAGGAGCTCGGCATGGCCCTGATCCTGATCAGCCACGACCTCGCGGTCGTGGCGGAAATGGCCGACCGTGTGCTGGTCATGTATGCCGGCCGCAAGATCGAGGAGCAGCCGGCCGACAGCTTTTTCCAGCGCCCGTTGCATCCCTATTCCCGGGGCCTGCTCCGGGCCCGCCCGGTTGCCGGCCACTGGCAGGAGGATTTGGCGGAAATCCCGGGCGTAGTGCCGGCGCTGGATGCCTTGCCGGCAGGCTGTGCCTTCGCCCCGCGCTGCGCCGAGGCCATTGCGGCCTGCCATGCCGAAGCCCCGCCGCTCGCCCGGCATGGCGCCGGCTTCGCCGCCTGCATCCGCATTCCCCAGCTCGCGCTGCAGGAGGCGACATGACGGCGCCGCTACTGGCTGTCGATGATCTGGTCGTCGACTATCGCACGCCCCGCGGCACGCTGCGGGCGGTGGATCGCGTGAGCCTGGCGGTGGCGCGGGGCGAGACGCTGGGGCTGGTGGGCGAATCGGGCTGCGGCAAATCCTCGCTCGGCCGGGCGATCGTGCAGCTGGTCGAACCCAGTGCCGGGGCGATCCGGCTCGACGGCACCGACATCATCCGGCTGCCGGCCCGCACGCGACATGCCCTGCGGCCGCGGGTGCAGATGATCTTTCAGGACCCGGCCGGCGCGCTCGACCCGCGGCATCGGATCGGCTGGTCGATCGCCGCGCCCCTGCGCGTCGGTAGCAGCGGGGGCGGCCCCGCCGCGCGGCGCGCGCGGGTTGCCGAGCTGATGCAACTCGTCGACCTTCGCCCGGAACTCGCCGAGCGTCTGCCGCACGAATTGTCGGGCGGGCAGCGGCAGCGGGTCGGCATCGCTCGCGCCCTGGCGACGCGGCCCGACCTGATCGTCTGCGACGAGCCGGTATCCGCGCTGGACCTGTCGCTCCAGGCCCAGGTCATCAACCTGCTGCGGCGGCTGCAGCGCGACCAGGGCATCGCCTACCTGTTCATCAGCCATGATATCGGGGTGGTCGAACACGTCGCCGACCGGATCGCGGTGATGTATCTCGGCCAGATTGTCGAGGTGACGTCGCGCCAGGATCTGCGGCAAGCGGCGCATCCCTATACCAGGGCGCTGCTGGCAGCCTCGCCGGTCATTGACCCCGGACGGAGCCGGATCGGCAGCAAGAGCGTGATCGGCGGCGACCTGCCGAGCCCCTTCGCGCCGCCGCGGGGCTGCCGCTTCCACACACGATGCTCGCACGCCATGCCGATATGCCGTGCGCAGGAGCCGCCGCTGCTGGCAACCGCACCGGGCCAGCTCGCCGCCTGCTTCCTGCACGCCGCCAACCCGGCGACGGCCACCGCCGCCTGACGGAGCACGACGCGCGATGACCCGGGAAATCCGCCTCAACGCCTTCCACATGAATGCCCCGGGCCATAGCTGGCCCGGGCTCTGGGCGCATCCGCGGGATGCCTCGGCACGGCACGACACGCCGGAATACTGGACGCAGCTTGCCCGTATCGCCGAACGCGGCAAGCTGGATGCGGTATTCCTCGCCGATGTCATCGGCGTCTACGATGTCTATGGGGGTATTCCGGATGCCGCCTTCCGCGCCGGCGCCCAGGCGCCGACCCTCGATCCGTTTCCCGTGGTGCCGCTGATGGCGGCGGTGACCGAGCATCTTGGCTTCGGCGTGACCGCGACGCTCAGCTACGAACGGCCCTATCTGCTGGCGCGCCGCTTCTCCACGCTCGATCATCTCACCCGCGGGCGCATGGCCTGGAACATCGTCACCGGCATCCTCGACAGCGGCGCCAAGGGCGCCGGCCAGGCGGGTCTCGGCGCGCATGACGAGCGCTACGCCGCGGCCGAGGAATATCTCGAGGTCGTCTATGCACTGTGGGAGGGCAGCTGGGCGGACGATGCTCTGGTGCAGGACCGGGAGGCTCGGCAGTATATCCGCCCCGACCGCGTCCGTCGTATTTCTCACCGCGGCGCGCATTACGACCTGGACGCGATCCATCTGGTGCATCCCACGCCGCAGCGCACCCCGCTGCTGTTCCAGGCCGGCGCCTCTGCCGCCGGGCGGAATTTCGCTGGCGGCCATGCCGAGGCGGTCTTCATCAACGGCCATACCCGGCCGCTGGTCGCCGAGACGGTGCGCGATCTCAGGCGGCGGGCCGTGGCGCGCGGCCGCCAGGCCGATGACGTGCGGGTCTTCCTCGGCGCCAGCATCATCGTCGCGCCGACCGATGCCGAGGCACGCGACCGCCATGCGGAGTACGAGCGCTGGATCGACTATCCCGGCTCGCTCGCGCTGCTCTCGGGCTGGTCGGGCATCGACCTCTCGCGCTACGGTCTGGACGAGCCGATCCGGCATGTCACCGGCAATGCCATGCAGTCGCTGATCGAGGCGATCACCACCCGCAGCCCGGAACGCGCCTGGACGGTGCGCGACCTGGCGCATTTCGGCCAGGCCGGGGGCCGCGGCGCCTTCCTGGTTGGCTCGCCCACCACCGTGGCCGACGAATTGCAGCGCTGGGTGGAGGAGGCCGACCTGGACGGCTTCAACCTGACCCGCCTGGTCTTCCCGGAGGGGTTGGAGGCGGTGGTCGACCTGCTGGTGCCGGAATTGCAGTCGCGCGGCGTGTTCAAGACCCAATATGCCCCGGGACCGCTGCGGCAGAAGCTGTTCGGCGCGCCGCGCCTGCCGGACCGCCACCCGGCGGCGCGGCATCGCGCCTTTGGCCCCGACCGATGAGGGTTCCGGGCGAGCCCGCGCTGCGCGCGCTGATCGCCGCGCTCCACGACGACCTCGCGGCGCGCGAGATCACCGATGCCGATCTCGCTGCCGAACGCGCGGCGATCCTCGCAAGCTGGAACGCGCCCTTGCGGACTGCCGCCTCGTGCTCGCCGCATCTGCTGCCGGCCTGCCGGCATCTCGACGCGGCCATGGCGGCAGGCCGGAACCACCCCATCGTCTCGGCCATCGCCCCCTTCCTCCCGACGTTGAGCTGGCGCTACGGCTATCCCGAGCACCCTGAATGGCCCGGCCTTGCCGAACGGCTGGCCTTCGCGCCGCTGATCGGTGCGCGGGCGATCTTCACCGATGTCGCGGCGCATCTCGGCCTGACGCTCGTCGCGCCGGAGACCCACTACCCGCTGCACGCGCATCCGGCGATCGAGCTTTATCTGGTCCTGTCCGGGACGGCGGAGTGGCGGGTCTCCGGGGCACCCTTCACGCTGCAGCCGCCTGGCGCGCTCATCCTGCATGCCGGCGGCATCGGTCATGCGATGCGGACCGGGGCCGAGCCGCTGCTTGCGCTCTATGTCTGGCGTGGCGACCTGGCAACGGCGCCGGTCTATGTCGCGGAGGATGCCGGACCGGGCGGCGCCGGCCGTGCCTCCGCCGCCAGCAACTGAAAGGACAGGTCGGCGCCCCGTCCCGCCCCGCTGCCCGGTGCCCAGCCTATGGCACGGCGATAGCTGCCGAGCAGGCCGCGCGCCGTCACTTCCGCCAGGGTGATTCCGGTCGGCCCGTCCGGCTCGGGGGCCACATAGAGCGCATCCTCCGGGCACCAGAGCTCGCACATGAAGCAGCTCTGGCAATCGGCCTGGCGGGCGATGACCGGCATCGCGCCGGGCACCGTATCGAAGACGTTCACCGGGCAGGCGCGCACGCAGATATTGCAGCCGGTGCAGCGCTCGGCGCTGATCAGCTCGATCATGCCGCCTGTTCCAGGACCGGCAGTGGCGCGGCCGGCCGGGGCGCGGTCCAGACCGCATCCAGGCCGCCGGCGGTGACGTGGTGGCGCTGAGCGGCGTCCAGCGCCGGCGCATCCTCCCGCCGGTGCATGCCGCGGCTTTCCCGCCGCGCCAGGGCGCTGCGGTACATCCAGCGGGCGGTCGCCAGCATCGCCGCGGCTTCCCGCGTCCGCAGCGCCGCCTCGGGCGTCGCCGCATCGGCCATGCGGAGGCTGGCCCAGAGCACGTCCAGCCGGCCGAGACTGTCCTCCAGCCGATCCGCGTGGCGGAAGTAGTTGCGATCATAGGGCAGCACTTCCGCCCGCACGGCGGCGATGAGGGCGGCGGGATCCTGCGGCCGGTCGCGTCCCGCGGCCAGGGCGGCCCGGCCAGCGCGATGCAGCCGCCGCGGCGTCGCCCCGATGGCCTGGGCATGCCCGGCCGCGCCGAGGCCCGCCCTATGGCCGGAGGCCATCGCCCAGGCCGCGTTATGGCTGCCGCCGCCGGTGAAGCCGCCGCAGATCAGCTCCCGCGTCGCCGCATCGCCGGCGGCGAAAAGCCCGGGCAGGGTGGTCGCGCAGCGCTCATCCACGATGCGCAGCCCGCCGGTGCCGCGCACCGTGCCTTCCAGCCGCAGCGTCACGGGAAAGCGCTCGGTGAAGGGGTCGATGCCGCTGCGGTCGAAGGGCAGAAAGAAATTCGGCTGGGCCAGCCGCATCGCCCGCTGCGCCGCCGCATCCGCCTTATCGAGCCGGGCATAGACCGGCCCCTGCTGCAGCCAGCGCGCGATGACGGAACGCCCGCCCTTGGAGGAGGCACCGGGGATCACCGCGCCGGAAGGATCGGTGAAGCTCGCCTAGTCATAGAACAGCGTTTTGGTGACCGTGCCGAAGGCCGGGGATATGGCATAGGCATTGGAGAATTCCATGCCGGAGAACTCGGCGCCCGCCTCGGCGGCCAGCAGGTAGCCGTCGCCGGTCAGCACGTCGCAGCCGAGCCCGCGGCTGAGGAAGGCGCAGCCGCCGGTGGCGACGACCACCGCCCCCGCCTCCACCGACCAGCTGTCGCCGCGCTGGCGCCGTACCCCCGCGGCGCCGGCGACGGCGCCATGCTCGTCCAGCAGCAACTCCAGCGCCGGGCTGTGGTCCAGGATGCGCACGCCGGCCCGCAGCGCGCGCTGCCGCATCAGCCGCATGTATTCCGGCCCCTGCAGCGAGTTGCGTCGCGGCGCCCCGGCCTCGTCCTGCGGGAAGGGGTAGCCCCAGTCGGCGAGCTGGTTCACCCCGTCCCAGGCGCGGTCGAGCACGCGTCCCATCCACGCCGGATCGGCGAGCCAGCCGCCCATGCCCCAGCGCTGCCGCATCGCCGCCTGGCGCTGCACCGGGTCCGGCGGCACGTACCAGACCGCCGTACCCGCCGCCGCGGTGGCGCCGGAGGTGCCGCAGAAGCCCTTGTCGGCCAGGACCACGCGGGCGCCGGCCGCCGCGGCCGCAATCGCCGCCCAGGTCCCGGCCGGCCCGCCGCCGAGCACGAGCACATCGGCACGGCGCCGATCCGCGCCCCCGGCGGCAGAGCGGGCCGGTCCTGGTGGTGGCAAGGGCATCGCAGTATCCTTCCTGGCATCGATCACGGGTGCGGCGCGGGGCCGCCGGTTTAGGCGGCCTTGGCCTGCGGCGCGCTGCTGCGGGTCACCCCGTTGCGGCCATCGATGCCGACCGAGACCGGCCCGGCGATCACCACCCGGCGGACGATCCGCTCCGCATTGCCGTAATCATCCACCGCGCGGTGCTGGGTCGCGCGGTTGTCCCAGATGGCGACGTCGCCCTGCTGCCAGCGCCAGCGCACCACATTCTCCTCCCGCGTGATGTGGTCCTGCAGGACCTCGACGATCCGGCGCGAATCCGCGCTGTTGAAGCCGATCAGCCGGTCCAGGTGGTGGCCGAGGATCAGCGCCCGCTCGCCGGTGATGGGATGCACCTGCACAATCGGATGCTCGCTCTCATAGATCGTCGAGAGGATGACCTCGCGGTGGTACTGCTCGCGCGCCGCATCCTGCGTCACCCGCGTGCCGGCATAGTCATAGGCATTAGTGAAGCGCCCCCAGAGCTGGTCGGCGAGGGCGCGCAGCGGTGCCGGCAGGCTGGCATAGGCGGCCGCCGTATTGGCCCAGACCGTGTCGCCGCCGACCGGCGGGATGACCACGCCGCGCAGCACCGAGAATTGCGGGAAGGCGCTGACGAAGGTGACGTCGGTATGCCAGGCGCTGGCGCGGTTCCGCTTGCCGTCGATGTCGAGGACATACTCCGTGCCGTCCAGCGCCGGCGCGGTCGGGTGCGGCTCGATCGGGCCGAGCAGCGCGCCGAAGGCCTGGTGCGAGGCTTCGTCCAGCCGCTGCTGGCCACGGAAGAAGACCACCTTGTGCTTCAGGATGGCGTCGCGGATGCCGCGCACGACATTCGGTGCCAGCGTGCCGCCGAGGGTGATGCCATGGATCTCGGCGCCGATCGTCGGCGTAAGCGGGCGGATATCCAGGCCGATGCTGATCGGCTGTGCGGTCTCGGTCATGGTCTTGTCCCCTCTGGTTGGTTGCCGTGTGACTCAGGCCTGGTTCCAGCGCATCAGCCGGCGCTGGACCGCGACCAGTATGGCGTTCAGCCCGACGCCGAGCAGCGACAGCGTCAGGATGCCCGCATACATCTCGGGAATCTGGAAGTTGAACTGCGCGGCGTTGACCAGGTAGCCAAGCCCCGCCTTGGCGCCGACCATCTCGGCGGCGATCAGCACCAGCAGCGACAGGCCGGCGGCCAGGCGGATGCCGGTGAAGATGCTGGGCACCGAGGCCGGCAGCACCACCTTGCGGAACAGCGCGACGGGGCCGAGCCCCATGGAGCGCGCCGCCTTCAGCAGCAGCGGATCGACGGTGCGCACCGCGGTGATGGTCGAAAGCAGCAGCGGCCAACTGGCGGAATAGAAGACCATGGCGATCTTCGAGGTCTCGCCGATGCCGAGCATCAGGGTGAAGACCGGCAGCAGGGCCAGCGGCGCGGTGTTGCGGAACAGCTCCAGCAGCGGGTCGAGGATCTCCGCCAGCCGCCTGGTGCTGCCGATGACCAGGCCGGCCGGAATCCAAACCAGGATCGCCAGCAGCAACCCGGCCAGCACCCGGGTGAGGCTGGCCGCGAGATGCTCGAACAGCGCGCCCGACAGCAGCATGCGCCAAAGCGCGCCGAGAGCGAGGCTGAAGGGCGGCAGAAAGACGCTGTCCACCAAATCCGTCCGCGGCAGGATCTCCCACAGCAGGAAGAACGCCGCCAGCGCGATGGACTGGCGCCCCAATCGCGAAAGCCAGCCCCGCCGGGCACGGGAGGCCACCTCGGAGGCCGCTGCGGACCGGACCGGGTGCAACCCGGTGGAGAGAGCGGACGACATCACGCGACCTCCCGCTGCGGCATGGGCTGACGCAACTGCGCCCAGATCCTGTGCCGCAAGCGGCCGAATTCGGGGCTGGAGCGGAGATCGTCCTCATGGTCCTCGACCGCGAAGGGCACCGCGATCTCGTCGACGATCCGGCCCGGGCCGGCCTGCATCACCACCACCCGCCGACCGAGATAGAGCGCCTCGTCGATGCCATGGGTGATGAACAGGATGGTCTTGCCCGTCGACTGCCAGATCTGCAGCAGCTCGTCCTGCAGTGCTTCCCGCGTCTGCGCGTCGAGCGCAGCGAAGGGCTCGTCCATCAGCAGCACCTCCGGCTCCGCGGCGAGGCTGCGGGCGATCGCCACGCGCTGCTTCATCCCGCCCGACAACTGGTGCGGATAGTGCTCCTCGAACCCCGCCAGGCCGACCAGCGCCAGGTAGTCCCGCGCCCGGGCGCGGCGCTGCGCGCGCGGCAGGCCGATGGCCTCAAGGCCGAATTCGACATTCGCCAGCGCGGTGCGCCAGGGGAAGAGCGCGTAGCTCTGGAACACCGTGCCGCGATCCGGCCCTGGCCTTGTCACCGGCCTGCCGTCCAGCGTGATGGTGCCGCTGGTCGGCGTCGCCAGGCCCGCCGCGAGGTCGAGCAGCGTCGACTTGCCGCAGCCGCTCGGACCGACCAGGGCGACGAACTCGCCCGACGCGAGCGACAGCGTGATCTCCGCCAACGCAGTGAAACCCGGGGCGCTGCCGGAGGCCGCCGGGAAGGTCTTGGTGATCCGGTCGAAGTGCAGTTTGGCGGTGGCGGCGGCGCTCATCCCTGCCGCGCCTCATCACGGAAGGGGTTGAAGGCATTGGTCAGCACATCGGCCGGCTTCAGGCGGCCGATGCCGGCATCGCCGGCGCGGCCGAACCAATCGATGAAGAGGCCGAAATGCTGGTCCGCCAGCACCCCGCCGCGCCCCGCCAGGCCGGTCGACTTCCAGAAGGCGACGGCGCTGTCGTCCTCGGCGGTGCGGGCGCGCCGGCGGATGATGTCGCGGTAGCGGGCGACCACTTCCTCGCGCGGGTGGCTGGCGGCCCAGTCAATGGCGCGTGCCGTGCCTTCGACGAAGGCGCGCGCGGCATTCGGGTTGCGCTGCAGGAAGGGCCGCGTCAGCACATAGGCGGCGGTGGTGAAGTCGCCGAACAGGTCGAAGTCAGACCGCAGCAGGTGCAGTCCGCCGCGCGAGACTGCGCGATCGCGGAAGATCGGCTCGAACACCACGGCGTCGATCTGCTCGAGGCGCAGCGTCTGTTCGGCATTCGGTGGCGGCAGCACCACCAGCGTCACCTGCTTGATCTCGGCATCGGTCAGGCCGCCGCGCCGCAGGTATTCCTGAATGACGAACTCATAATGCGCGCCGAGCGTATTGACGCCGACCTTGCGGCCGATCAGGTCGCGCGGGCCGCGGATGCCGCTGTCCTCCAGCGCATAGAGGCCGCGCCAAGTCTGGCTATCCGTGCCGGCGAAGCCGATCACCGCACGGATCGGCGCATTGGCGGCGATCAGCTTCAGGATGGAACCGTTGAAGGCGCCGCCGAAATCGACATCCCGGGTGACGGTCGTCTGGATGTCCTGCGGCCCGCTGATGGTATTGCCGACCCATTTCAGCTTCAGCGGCGCGAGATAACCGAGATCCTCGGCGAGTTCGGGGAACAGCACCTGTCCCGCCCAGCCCTGGTAGCGCAGTTCCGCCACCTCCGGCGCGGCGGCGATGGCGGGCAGGGACAGCGAGACAAGGCCGGCGGTGGCCAGCAGACGGCGGCGGGTTGGCATGGGGCATCGCTCCCGGCTGCGCCATGATGCGGCGCAGGTTTGGTCTGACGGTGAGGTGAACTCAGGCGATCAGCAGCGACAGCGATCCGTCGTCCGACACGCGCGGTTCGCCGGCACCGGAATGGCGGCGATCAGGCGGGGTGGCGGGGTGAGGGGCGACATAGGGAAAACGCTAAAACACGAATAAATTGAGTTCAACAGATTTTTCCACCTCTAAATTTCGTGTTTATCGGTCCATCGAACACCATTTCGGGTCGCATCGCGGCGCGGCTGAGCCGCTGGCAGGCATACTGCTGTGCGTGTCGCCATCCGATCGGCCGGATCGAAGTGACCCACTCATCGGTGCCAATTGCCATCAACCGGGCAAGCGAGCACCCGCGCTGAGCGCCGACGCGCCCCGGCCGGACCCAGGCCTGCTTGGTCCGCGCGGTCGCCGGTGGATTGGGAGAGCACACAAAGCACCGCGACCGCATGGTCGCTTACGTCTGGACCGCCGAACAAGCCTGCATCGCCAGAGCGCCAGTATGGCGTGGCGGGATGGAATGGTGGATTAGAATAGGAATTTTTTAATATGGCGATATCCCCTCCCAGCTTCGAAATGGCCAGAGTCGAGCCGCATCGCTTTTATCGGGAATGACCTCCGGTCGCCGTGGGCAGGATGGGTGATCAGGTCGGGCCACCGCCGCTTGCCGGTCAGGGCTTATTTACGCCGAAGCGATAGTGCTATATCTTATATATCGATTCTAAACGCATATATCGGCACTCTACGCTGGCCACGACACCGCTCCGCCACCCGACCCTGCCCACGGACCTGCCATGCCCCTGTTCCGCCGCCGTCACCTTGCCCTTCTACCCGCACTGCTGACCCCACCCGGTCTGGCGCGGGCCGAGGACCGCTTTCCCTCCCGCAGCCTGCGGCTTGTCGTGCCCTGGCCTCCCGGCGGCGGCGTGGATGTGCTGGCCCGTCTCCTGCAACCCGCACTCGGCGCGCAATTGGGACAGACGGTCGTCATCGAGAACATCGGCGGTGCCGCCGGCCGCATTGGCACCCAGGCTGCGGCGCGCGCCACGGCCGATGGCCACACCTTGTTGCTGGCCAACGACACCTTCGCCGCCACCGAAGCGCTGGCCGCCCCCGGAGCGCCGGCGCTGCGGCACGCCTTTGCCCCGGTAAGCCTGGCCGCCACCGCAGCGCAGGGTGTCTTCACCCATCCGCGTTCGGGCCTGCGCAGCATCCGGGACTTCGCCGAGGCATTGCGCCGCCGTCCCGGCGGGCTGAACATCGGCATCCCCGGCATCGGTAGCTCGCAGCACCTGACCAGCGAGCTGCTGCTGCGCGCGGCCGGCAATCTGCGGGCGGAACATGTGCCGTATCGCGGTGGTGGACCGCTGCTGCAGGATCTGCTGGCCGGCACCATCGATGCCGCCGTCGTCACCTTCGCTGCCGCCGCGCAGCAGGCCACCAATGGCGACCTGGTGGCCTTGGCGGTCACCAGCGAGGCCCGCACCCCCGCTTTCCCGGCGGTTCCGACGGCTGCCGAGAGCATCGCACCCGGCTTCGTGCAGCCCACCTGGCTCGGCTTCTTCGCCCCCCTGGGCACGCCGGCAGCAGCCATCGCCCGGCTGCATGCCGCCACCCTCGCCGCTCTGGCTGATGCCGGTGTGCAGGAACGGCTACGCGCGCTGGGCTTCGAGCCGGCCGGGCTCGACGGCGAGCAATTCGGCGCATTGTTCGCGCGCACCATAGCGACCTTCAGTGACATCGTCGCCGAACGCGGGATCGTTGCGGAAAGCTGAGAGCACATCCTGAAGGAACAATCCAGTGCCTCATTCCCGCCTCCTCCTCCGCCGCCGACTGCTGGCCACCGCCGGCCTCGGGCTGCTGTCGCGGCCGGTCCTGGCGCAATCGGCCCTCAGGCTGGTGGTCGCCGACCAGAACCAGGTTCTGCAAACCATGCTGCCGCTCGCGGGCGAACAGGCGAAGCTGCCTTTCGGCGTCACCTATGCCAATTTTCAGGGCGGCCCTGCCATCCTCGAAGCCTTCCGCGCCGGCGCTTTGGACGTCGCGGTCATTGGCAACACGCCGCCGATCCAGGCGCATGCCGCGGGCGAGCGGCTGCCTGTCATCGCGGCGCGGCTCTCCTCTCGCCCGGACTACCAATTCGCGCTCCGACCGGGGTTGCGGCTTGCCACGCTGGCGGAATTCCGCGGTAAGCGCATCGCCTATGCCGAAGGCACGGCGCGCCAGCCCTTCGTGCTCGCGGCCCTGAAGAAGGCCGGGCTGAGCCGGCGCGACGTGCGCCTCGTACCGCTGCGGGTTGCCGATTTCGTCGATGCGCTGCGCAGCAACCAGGTGGATGTCGGTGCGCTGAACGAGCCGCACTATTCCCGCTACTTGGCCGAGGCCGCTGAGCGCGGTATCAGCACCGTGCCCGAGGCCGAGTTGGATGGCCTGCCGCGCCGCATCGCCTATCTCTATGCCAGCGGCACGGCGCTGGCGCAGCCGGCGAAATACGCCGCGCTGCGCGACTTCGTCCGCGCCTGGGTGATCGCCAGCCGCTGGATCCAGGCCAACAACCCAGCCTGGGTGGAGGCCTATTACGTCCGCCAGCAGCGGCTGCGGCGGGAGGATGGCGAGGCCGCCGAACGGTCCGAGGGAAGTTTCCGCTTCCCGCCACTGGGCGAGATGGTCCCCATACAGCAGGAGTTAATCGACCTGATCCACGCCGCCGGAGACCTCCCGCGCCGGCTGGACGCAGGGGAGGAGTTCGATCGACGCTTCGACGACGTGATTGCCGCTGCGGTGGCAGCATGAGTGAGGCGGTACGGCCGGCGCCGGCGCTGCACCGGGCGGCGGCGGAAGTCGCCGTGTCACGCCGCCCGGCGCTGGCCCCGGCGCGCCTGCCGCCCGGCGGCATGCTGCTCGGCCCGGTGCTGCTGGTGGCGCTGTGGGAAGCGGCATCGCAATTCGGCTGGCTCTCGCCGCGACTGCTGGCGGCCCCCTCCACCGCCGTGGCTACCGGCATCGTGCTGCTGCGCGACGGCGTGCTCGCCGAACATTTCCTCGCCTCCGCCCAACGCGCCTATGCCGGACTCGCCATTGGTATCGCGCTTGGGCTGATCCTGGCGCTGCTGGCCGGGCTGACCCGCACCGGCGAGGCGCTGCTGGACGGGCTGGTGCAGATCAAGCGCGCGGTGCCGACGCTGGCACTGATCCCGCTCGCCATCCTCTGGCTCGGCATCGGCGACGGGATGAAGGTGGCTCTCATCGCCAGTGCCTGCCTCATCCCGGTCTATATCAATACCCATGCGGCGCTGCGCGGGATCGACCAGCGCTATGTGGAACTGGCCCGCAGCCTGGAGCTGAACCGCGCCACCTTCCTGCGCCGGGTCGCCCTGCCGGGCGCGCTGCCGGGCTTCTTCACCGGCCTGCGCCTGGCGGTCACCACCTGCTGGACGGCGCTGGTGGTGCTCGAACAGATCAACACTACCGAGGGTATCGGCTACCTGATGAACCGCGCGCGCGACTACGGCCAGACCGAGATCATCGTCGTCGGCCTCGCGGTCTATGCCGTGCTGGGGCTGGCCTCGGATGCCGCGGTGCGGGCACTGGAACGCCGGGCGCTGCGCTATCGCCGGAGCTTTGGTTCATGAGCGCGCTGCGGTTGCGCGACCTACGCCGCAGCTTCGGCCAGCGCGAGGTGCTGGGGGGCATCACGCTCGACATTCCCGCCGGGCAATTCGTTGCGCTGATCGGCCGCAGCGGCTCGGGCAAGAGCACGCTGCTGCGCGCCATCGCCGGGCTGGACGACGGGGTCGCCGGCAGCGGCAGGCTGGAAGCGCCGGCGCGGCGTTCGGTGCTGTTCCAGGACTCCCGGCTGCTGCCCTGGGAGACGGTGCTGGGCAACGTCACCCTTGGCCTCTCGGGGCCCGGCGCGCGGCAGCGGGGGCTGGCGGCCCTCGCCGATGTCGGCCTCGAAGGCCGCGCTGGCGCCTGGCCGGGTGCGCTTTCGGGCGGCGAACAGCAGCGCGTGGCGCTGGCCCGTTCCCTGGTGCGGCAGCCGGCGCTGCTGCTGGCCGATGAACCCTTTGGCGCGCTCGATGCGCTGACCCGGCTGCGCATGCACGCGTTGCTGTTCCGCCTGGTGGAGCGGCACCGCCCCACCGTGCTGCTGGTGACCCATGACGTCGAGGAGGCGCTGGTGCTGGCCCAGCGCGTGCTCGTGCTGGACGCCGGCGAAGTGGCGCTGGACCTGCCTGTGCCGCTGTCCCACCCACGCCGCCGCAGTGACCCGCGCTTCGAGGACCTGCGCCACGCCTTGCTGGGCGCCCTCGGCGTGGCCATCGAAATCTGACAGCAGGACCCCGCCCATGACCCGCCAGCTGCACCTCAACCTGTTCATCCACGGCAAGGGCCACCACGAGGCCGCCTGGCGCCACCCCAGCGCCAGCCCGCGGGCGCTGACGGACATCGCCTACTACCGCGAACTGGCACAGGCCGCCGAGGCCGCGGCCTTCGACAGCATCTTCTTCGCCGACCACGTGACCCTGGGCGAGGAGATCGGCCACGCCGCCAAGGGCGGGCTGGAACCGATCACCACGCTTGCGGCGCTGGCCGGCGCCACCAGTCGCATCGGGCTGATCGCCACGGCCTCCACCAGCTTCACCGAGCCCTACAACCTGGCGCGGCAATTCGCCTCGCTCGACCATATCAGCGGCGGCCGCATCGGCTGGAACGTCGTCACCACCTGGGTGGGCGCCGCCGCCGGCAATTACGGCCAGGATGCGCTCGCCCCGCATGCCGAACGCTATGCCCGCGCCGAGGATTTCCTCGATGCCGTGACCAAGCTCTGGGACAGCTGGGACGATGCCGCGGTGCTGGAGGACCGCGCCGCCGGCCGCTATGCCGACCCGGCGCTGATCCGCCGCATCGACCATCAGGGACCGTACTACCGCGTCACTGGGCCGCTGAATGTGCCGCGCGGGCCGCAGGGGCGGCCGGTGCTGGTGCAGGCGGGGTCCTCGGCCACCGGCAAGCGCTTCGCCGCCCGCCATGCCGAGGCGGTGTTCACCGCGCATCTGGAACAGGCAACGGCGCGCGACTTCGCCGCCGAGCTGAAGGGCCTGGCCGCCAGCTTCGGCCGCGACCCGGCCGGGCTGCTGGTCCTGCCCGGCATCAGCCCGGTTATCGGCTCCACCGAGGCCGAGGCGCAGCGGCTGTGGCGCGAGCTGAACGACCTCACCGACGCCGGCGTCGGCCTGTCGCGCCTCTCGGCGCGGTTCGGCGGGCATGACTTCTCCCACCTGCCGCTGGACCGGCCGCTAACGCCCGAAGATTTCCCTGACCCGGCCAAGGTGCAGGCGGCACAAAGCCGTGCCCAGGTGATCGTCGGCCTGGTGGCGCGGGAGCGCCCGACCCTCCTGCAGCTGCTGCATGGCCTGGCGGGCGCGCGCGGCCACTTCACCCTGGCCGGCACGCCGGAGCAGGTGGCCGCGGTGATCGAGGACTGGTTTCGCGCCGGGGCAGCGGATGGCTTCAACCTGATGCCGCCGATCTTGCCCCAGCAGTTCAGCGTCTTCGTCGAGCAGGTGGTGCCGCTGTTGCGCCGTCGCGGCCTGTTCCGCACGGAGTACGGCGGCCGAACCCTGCGCGGGCATTACGGCCTCGCGCGGCCGGCCAACCACATCTTCGCCGCCCCCGCGCCGGTGCGCGCATTGGCCTGAGGCGCTGCCCGCCGCGCCGCCCATTTCCGCCCGCCCGAAAGGTAAGGCCCATGCCCGCCACGCCCACACGCCGCCGCCTGCTCCAGGCCGGCGCCCTGCTGTTGCCTGCCGCCGAGGCTGGCGCCCAAGGCAGCCAGCCGGCCCGCGGCGGCACGCTGATCTACCTGGAGCAGCAGAGCTACACCACGCTCTACCCGCCCGCCGGCGGCTTCTACCCGAATGGCGGCGTGCTGAACCAGATCACCGACAAGCTCACCTGGCAGAACCCGGCAACACTCGAGATCGAGCCCTGGATCGCCGAGAGCTGGGAGGTGAACGCCGACGCCACCCAGTACCTCTTCCGGCTGCGCCCCGGCGTCACCTTCTCCGACGGCTCGAAGCTCGATGCCGCCGCGGTGGCGCGCAATTTCGATACCTTCGGCCTGGGCAACCGCGAGTTGCGCCATCCGGTTTCCGAAGTGATTACCAGCTACCTGCGGTCCGAGGTGATCGATCCGCTGACGGTGCGCTTCGACTTCGCCAGGCCTTCGCCCGGCTTCCTGCAGGGCACCTCGGTCATCGGCTCCGGCCTGGTATCTTTGAAGACCCTGGCGCTGCCTTTCGACCAGCTGGGTGACGCGACGAAGATCATCGGCTCCGGCCCCTTCGTGGTGCAGCGGCAGGTACTGGGACGGGAACTCGCGCTGGCCGCCCGCACCGACTACGCCTGGGGCCCGAAGCGCCACCCGCACCAGGGCAGGGCGCTGCTGGATGGCCTTCGCATCATCGTCACCGGCGAGGATGGCGTACGCATCGGCGCGCTGCTGGCCGGCCAGGCGCATGTCATCCGCCAAGTGCAGGCCTATGACGAGGCGAAGGTGCAGGAGCGCGGCTTTCAGCTCTTCGCGCCGCCGACGCGCGGGGTGAACAACAGCATCGTCTTCCGCCCGGACAATCCGTTGGTGGCCGATATCCGCGTCCGCCGGGCATTGCTGCATGCCACCAACCGCGACGAGATCATCGCCACGCTGTATTCCGTCAATTACCCGCCGGCGACCTCGGTCATCGCAGGCACCGCCGAGGGCCATGTCAACCTGGCCGACAAGCTGGCCTACGACCCGGCGCTGGCGGACCGGCTGCTGACCGAGGCCGGCTGGCTGCGCAACGCGCAGGGCCTGCGGGAGAAGGAAGGCCAAGCCCTCGTGCTCAGTGCCTATGAATCCCCGCCGCAGCCGCGCAACAAGGACATGCTGCAACTGGTGGCGCAGCAATGGGGCCGGCTCGGCGTGCGGCTGAACGTGCTGGCGGGTGACCTTGGCAGCCGGGTGGCGGACAGCCTGGACCCGGCGAAGACGCCGGTGGCCCCCGGCATGGTCGGTCGGGCCGACCCGGACGTGATCCGCAGCAACTACCACCCGCTGACCCGCAACGTGCTGCTGCAGAAGGGCGGCGTCAGCCAGCATGTGAAAGGCTTCGAGGACGCGCGGCTGAACGCGCAACTCGACGCCATCGCCGCCGAGCCCGACCGGGCGAAGCGCCTCGCCCTGGTGGGCGAGGCGCAGCGCTACCTCATCGACCAGGCCTATGTCATCCCGGTCTTCGAGGAGCCGCAGGTCTTCGCCGCGGCGCCACGGGTGCAGGGCTTCGGCTTCGAGGCGGTGGGCCGGCCGAGCTTCTACGGCACCTGGATCGCCGCGCGATGAGGCGTAGGCTGGGCCAGGCGCTGCTGGTGCTGCTCGGCGCCTTCACCCTGGCCTTCGTGCTGCTGCAGGTCTTGCCGGGCGATGCGGTGATGATCCGCTTCCTCGGCACCGATATGGGGCTGACGCCAGACCAGATCGCCGAGCTGCGCATCGTCTATGGCGCCGATGCGCCGCTATGGCAGCAATACCTGCATTCGCTGGGCAATTTCCTCCAGGGCAGGCTCGGCACCTCCATCCGCGCCGGCGTGCCGGTGACACGGCTGCTGGCGGAGAACCTGCCCAGCACGCTGCTCCTCGCGACGTTGGCGCTGGCCGTCGCCGGGGTGCTGGCGCTGCTGCTGGCGGTGCTGGCCCAGGCCGCGCCCTTCGGCTGGCTGCGCGGCCTGGCGCGCTCGACCCCGCCCGGCTTCGCCGCGCTGCCGGTGTTCTGGCTCGGCATCATGTTGATCGAGATTTTCTCGTTCCAGCTTGGCCTGGTCTCCGTCATCGCGCCGGGGCCGTGGGAGGAGCTGGTCTTGCCGGTGGCGACGCTCGCCATACCGATCTCGGCGCCACTGGCCCAGATCCTGATCCGCCAGGCCGACCGAATCCTGGCCGAGCCCTTCGTCTCTGTGGCCCGCGCCAAGGGCGCGCGCCAGGGCTGGGTGCTGCGCCACCACGTGCTGCGCAACGCCGCGCCGCCGGTGCTGGCCATGGCCGGGCTGCTGTTCGGGGAACTGCTGGGCGGCGCGGTGGTGACCGAGGCGGTGTTCGGCCTCGGTGGCCTTGGTGGGCTGACGCAGCAGGCGGTGGCCAACCAGGATGTGGCGGTGCTGCAGGCGATCGTGGTGCTCTCGGCCGCTGTCTTCGTCGCCCTCGGGCTGCTGGTGGATCTGGCGCAGCCGTTGCTGGATCCGCGGCAACGCCGCGGGTTGGCGTGATGGGCGCGCGGCTGCCGCCGCTGGGCCTCGCTGCGGCCTGGGCGGTACTGGCGCCGGTGCTGGCCTGGGCATTGCTGCCGGGCCTCTTCGCCGCGCAGAACCCGCTGGAGGGATTGCCCGGCCAGCAGCTGCGGCCGCCAGATGCGGCGCATTGGTTTGGCACCGATGGGCTGGGGCGGGACCAACTCGCGCGGGTGGTGTACGGCGCGCGGGAATCCCTGCTGGGCGCCAGCCTCGCCGTGCTGGTGGGCTTCTCGGCCGGCACCGCGCTCGGGGTGCTGGCTGGTGCAGCGGGCGGGCTGCCGGAAGCGGTGGTGATGCGGCTGGTGGATACGCTGCTGGCCATTCCGTCGCTGCTGCTCTCCTTGTCGGTCATCGTGCTGCTGGGTTTCGGATCGGTGAATGCGGCAGTCGCCGTGGGCATCGTCTCGGTAGCGCATTTCGCCCGCCTGGCCCGGGCCGAGGTGCTGCGGGTGCGCCATGCCGACTATGTGGAGGCCGCCTTCGGCAGCGGCGGACGGTTCCTCGCGGTGCTGTGGCGGCATGTTCTGCCGAATGCCCTCACCTCGGTGCTGGCGCTGGCGGCGCTGCAATTCGGCTCGGCCATCCTGGCGCTGGCGACGCTTGGCTTCCTCGGCTACGGCGCACCGCCACCGACCCCGGAATGGGGGCTGCTGATCGCCGAAGGGCGCGACTTCCTCGGCCGCGCCTGGTGGCTGACCGCCGCGCCGGGGGTGGTGGTGATCCTGGTCGTGCTGGCGGCGGAGCGGGTGAGCCGCAGCATCGGGGCCAGGCTATGAGCCCGCCACTGCTGGCGGTCGATGGCCTCGGCATCCGCTACCGCGTCGGGCGCGAGGAACGCCAGGTGGTGAGCGACATCTCCTTCGGCCTGGAGGCCGGCGAGGTGCTGGCGCTGGTGGGCGAAAGCGGCTCCGGCAAGACCAGCATCGCCCAGGCGGTGCTGGGGCTGCTGCCGGGCAATGGCCGCATCTCCGCCGGGCGCATCGTGCTGGAGGGCACCGATATCGCGCATTGGCCGGAACGCCGGCTGGCACCGCTGCGCGGCGCGCGGATCGCCCTGGTGCCGCAGGATCCGGTCACCTCGCTGAACCCGGTGCGCACTGTGGGAGCGCAAATCGAGGAGGTGCTGGAACTGCATGGCGAGCGGGACCGCACCCGGCGCCGCACCCGGGTGCTGGAATTGCTTGAGCGCGTCGGCCTCGGGCCGGCAGCGCAGCGCACAGGGCAGTACCCGCACGAACTTTCCGGCGGCATGCTCCAGCGCGTGCTGATCGCCATTGCCGTCGCGCTGCGCCCGGCGCTGATCGTCGCCGACGAGCCGACCAGCGCGCTCGACGTGACGGTGCAGCGCCGCATCCTCGACCTGCTGGACGAGTTGCGGCGGGAGGACGGCACTGCGGTGCTGCTGGTGACGCATGACCTCGGCGTGGCCGCCGACCGGGCTGACCGGCTGCTGGTGCTGCGCCGGGGCCAGGAGGAGGAGAGTGGCCCGACCGCCCGCGTGCTGGGTGCGCCGCGCAGCGCCTATGCCCGGCAGCTGCTGCGCGACGCGCCCTCACTCGCTGCGCCGCCGCCGCGCCGGCCGGCGGACGGGCCGGTGCTGCTGCGCGTCGAGGCGTTAGCGCATGACTATCCCAACGGCCACCGGGCGCTGGACGGCGTTGCCTTCACCATCCCCCGCGGCGCCACCCATGCGCTGGTCGGCGAGAGCGGCTCCGGCAAGACCACACTGGCCCGCTGCGTCGCCGGCCTGCTGCGGCCCGGCCATGGCCAGGTGCGCCTGGAGGACACCGCGGTGGAGGCGCTTCGCGGCGAGGCGCTGCGGCAGTTCCGCCGCCAGGTGCAGCTGGTGTACCAGAATCCCTTCGCCTCGCTGGACCCGCGGCAGCGGGTGCGCGAGATCATCGAGGAGCCGCTGCGCAACTTCGCCCCGCTGCCGCGCGCCGAGCGTGCCAGGCGTGTGGCCGGGCTGGCCGAGCGGGTGGGCCTGGCGCCGGAGCTGCTGAACCGTCTGCCAGCCGCGCTCTCCGGCGGCCAGCGCCAGCGGGTGGCGATCGCCCGCGCCCTGGTGTTGCAGCCGCGCCTGCTGGTGCTGGACGAGGCGGTGAGCGCCCTCGACGTCTCGGTGCAGGCGCGCATCCTGGAACTGCTGGCAGAATTGCAGCGCGACCTCGGCCTCACCTACCTTTTCGTCACGCATGATCTGGCGGTGGTGCGGCAGATCACCGATACCGTCACCGTGCTGCGCCAGGGCCGGGTGGAGGAGGCGGGGCCGGTCGGCCAGGTCTTCGCCCGGCCACGGTCCGATTATGCGCGTGACCTGATCGCCGCCATCCCTGGCCGCACGGCCATTCCGGAAGGAGCCCTGTCATGAGTGCGACCCGCCGCCTCGGCTTCTTCACGCGCCTGCTGGATGAGGGCGATGCCGGCGAGCGCTATCGCCTCGCCGCCGTGCAGGTGCGCCACGCGGAGGCCGAGGGCTTCGACAGCGCCTGGGTGGCGCAGCACCATTTCCATGCCGATGAGGGCGGTCTGCCATCGCCCTTCGTGTTTCTCGCCCAGCTGGCCGGGCAGACCAGCCGCATCCGGCTTGGCACCGGGGTGGTGACGCTGCCGCTGGAACAGCCGATCCGCGTTGCCGAGGACGCCGCGGTGCTTGACCTCCTCTCCGGCGGGCGGCTGGAACTCGGCCTCGGCTCCGGCGGCAACCCGGACGCCTTCGCCGCCTTCGGGCTGAGCGATGCCGGGCGGCGCGAGGTCTTCGCCGAGCGGCTGGAGGCGTTGCTGAAAGCCTTGGCCGGCAAGGCGCTCAAGGGCGGCGACCCGATCTACCCATCCCGGCCGGCGCTGCTGGAGCGATTGTGGTACGCGACCTTCTCGGCCGAGGGCGGGCGGCGGGCCGGTGAACTCGGCGCCGGGCTGCTGCTGTCGCGCACCCAGCCGCGGCCGGCCGGGACGCCGGAGCTGAGCCTCGCTGCGATCCAGGAGCCGATCATCGAGGCCTATCTGGCGGCGCTGCCTGCCGGCGCCACACCGCGCATCCTGGCCTCGCGCTCGGTCTTCGTGACCGACCGGCGGGAGACCGCCTGGGACCACGCCGCGACGGGCCTGCCGCGCTTCCACGCGCGCCTCGTGCGGCTCGGCCGCGCCCCGGCCGGTGCCCCGCCGCCGCTGGAGGCGCTGGTGCGGCGGCAGGACGTGCATCTCGGCACGGCGGAGGAGGTGGTCGCCTCGCTGCGCGCCGACCCGGTGCTGCGGCAGGCAACGGATCTCGCGGTGCAGGTCCACTCCGTCGACCCGCCGCACGAGTTGACCCTGCGCTCGATCGAGCTGGTGGCGCGCCAGGTGGCGCCGGCGCTCGGCTTCGGGCGCGATGGCTGAGAGGAGATCAGCGATGAGCACCGACCTGGTGGACCAGCTCGCCGGGCTGCCGACCGATGCGCCGCTGGCCCTGCTGCGGTACCGCCGCGCCGACGCGCACACGCATACCGCGGCCAGCCATGCCGCGCTGTTCGCCCCGGCGGTGCCGGGCGCGGTGAGTCTCGTGGAACGGCGCGCCCTTGGCCTCTACGTGGCCGGGCTGCACCGGGCGGAGGAGCACGTCGCGCATTTCACCGCCACGTTGGGCGATGCGACGCTCGCCGCGCTGGTGGCCGAGGCGGTGCGGGAGACTCTGGCGACGGGCCCCGCCGGCCACTATCCGCCCGGGCCGTTGAGCCCGGAGGACACGCCGCCACCGGCCTTCGCACTCGGCGCCCCGCTCGCCGCAGCCCTCGGCCCGCGCCTGGTGGCCGGCTTGGCCCATGCCCATGCAATGGTCTTCCACCCGCGCGATGCGTCGCCCGAGGCCTTTGCCGCGCTCGCCGCCGCAGGCTGGGATGCCGACGGCATCGTCACCCTGTCGCAGATCGTCGCCTTCCTGGCCTACCAGATCCGCCTGGTGGCCGGGCTGCGCGCCCTGGCCGCATCAGCCTGAACCGGGAATCGCCGCCATGCCCGAAACGCCGAACACCTTCACCCGTGCCCAGCTGGATTGGCAGCCCTGGGTGGAACCGCCCGCCGAGGCGGCGTTGACCGAGCGCCAGCGCGTCGCGCTGTTGGACGCAGCGCGGGCGAAGTCGGCCTATTTTCGCCTGCTGGCACGCGACCCGGAGATCCTGGAGCACCGGACGCGCGCTGACTGGGACATCTTCCGCAATCCCGATGCCGGGCTGCCGCGCGCCGAGCGTGAGTTGGCAGCCACCGCCGCCTCGCGCCTGAATGGCTGCATCTACTGCGCCTCGGTACATGCCCGCCTCGCCGCCAGCTATGCCAAGCGCCCTGAGGATGTGGACCGGCTGCTGGCCGAAGGCGTCGGCGCGTCGCTGGGCGAACGCTGGGATGCCATCGTCGCTGCCGCCGCCGCGCTCAGCGAGACGCCGCCGCGCTTCGGCGCGACCGAGGTGGCGCGGCTGCAGGCCGTGGGGCTTGATGACCTTGCGATCCTCGACCTGGTCTCGGCCACCGCTTTCTTCGGTTGGGCCAATCGACTGATGCTGTCGCTCGGCGAAGCGGCGGCGCCCTGAAGTGATGTGTTGCGTCTGTTGCTGGATCGCTGACTAAAATTCCCAAGATGTTGGGCTCCATCCGCACCCGATCGAGCTCACGCCGCGGCCGCCCGATCGCTGCCTAGTCCGCTGGGCTCGGCCGCCACCGCAGAGACCGAGCGATCACCGCGGATTGCGGCCACGGCCTGGAGCTTGAACACCTCCGGAAGCAAACGGTGCTGTCTGTCGCTCACCACCATTGAAACCTCTCAGGCCGTTTGACCTAGAGTCTGTCAGCGTGGAGTTGAATCGGAAAGGGGTTCCGCGACGCGGGGCTGATGTGATTCAAGATTGCTGCTGGGCAGGAGGCCAGCGGCGATGGCTCGACCTCTTTCGCTGGACTTGCGCTCGCGCGTTGCGGCTGCGCTGACGGAAGGTGCGACCGTCCGAGAGGCGGCGGCACGCTTTGAGGTTTCGGTGGCCAGTGCGGTTCGGATTGGCCAACGCGCCCGCGCCGGGCAGGGTCTTGAGGCCAAAAAGCGCAGCGGCCAGCGCCCGCTCATGCTGCTGAGCGCGGTCGATGCGGTCACCACTCGGCTTGCATCGAAAGCGGACTGGACGGTGCGCGCCCTGGCCGCCGACCTGCGGACCGCGGGCATTGCGGTGTCGCACGACACCGTCTGGCGTTTCATGCGCCGCCAAGGCCTCAGCTTCAAAAAAAACCCTGCTGGCCAGCGAGACGGAACGGCCGGACCTGGCGCGCAGGCGGGCACGTTGGCGGCTGCATCAGCACCGGTTTGATCCTGCACGCCTGGTCTTCGTCGACGAAACCTGGGCCAAGACCAACATGACGCGCACCCGCGGCTGGAGCCCGCGCGGCACGCCGCTGCTGGCCAAGGTACCGCACGGGCATTGGAAGACGCTGACCTTTCTCGCCGGCCTGCGGCACGACCGCATCGTCGCGCCCTGCGTTATCGACGGACCGATCAACGGCCTCTCCTTCACCGCCTGGGTCAGCCAGTGCCTGGCGCCGACGCTGAGCCGCGGCGACATCGTCGTTGCCGACAACCTCGGCAGCCACAAAGGCAAGCATATCCGCGCAGCACTCCGAGCTGTCGGCGCCAAGCTGTTCTTTCTGCCCGCCTACAGCCCAGACCTGAACCCGATCGAGATGGTCTTCGCAAAGCTGAAGACCCTCCTGCGCAAGGCCGACGAGCGATCCCTCGAAGCAACATGGCGCAGGATCGGCGACCTGCTCGGCGCATTCACCGCAAAGGAATGTGCCGCATACCTCCGACATGCCGGATATGCTTCAATCACAGCCTGACAGACTCTAGCTGGGGTTTCCGTGAAAGCGGGTCAGGTCGCCTATTCAGGCCGGTCGCGCGTCGCGGCGACGTCGACCGCGCCGTCTGCATCCAGCACCGCGCCATATTGCGCCGCCGCCGCCTCCGCCGAGACGAAGCCATAGGCCACGTCCTGCGCCAGCAGCGCCGCATCGCGCCGCCGCGGATCGCCATGGCCGCCGCCGCCCGGCATCTCGACTCGCAGCCGGTCCCCGGCCGGGACGCTGTGCACCCCCTTGCCCGGCAGCTCCTTACCGGAGGTGAGCGAGATCCGCCCGGTCATGCCGGGGAGCCCGCCATCCCGGCCGCGCGGCGGGAAGATGACGCGGTCGAAATTCATTGCCGTGGCGAAGGGCAAGCCCTCCGCGCTCTCGATCTCCATCACCTGGCCGAGGCCACCGCGCTGGGTGCCGGCGCCGCCGCTATCGGTGCGGTATTCCTTCTTCCAGACCAGCACCGGCGCCAGGCTTTCCGTCACCTCCACCGGCACGTTGCGGACACCGCTGGGGAAGGCGGTGGCCGACATGCCATCCTGGCGCGGCCGCGCCCCGGTGCCGCCGGAATGGAAGCAGGTGAGGTTGAAGCCGGTCGCCTTGGCCAATACCTCGGGCGGCGCATCGACCCGCCCCGGCCCGCCCATCAGGCGGATATTCCAGAGGCAGGAGGTGCCCTCCGCCGGCACCCCGGCCGCGACCGCCTGCGCCAGGCAGCCCATCACCACATCGGGCAGCATCTGGCCGATGGTGCCACGCCCGGCGACCGGCGCCGGATGCTGCGCGTTCAGGATGCAGCCCTCCGGCGCCGTCACCCGGATGGTCGCCAGGGAGGCCGCGTTGTTCGGCACATGCGGCGCGACGATGACCTTCACGCCGTAGCTGGTATAGGCCTCGGTATAGCAGAGCGGCACGTTGATGCCGGTGGCGACCACGCCGGGGCTGCCGGCGAAATCCACGTCGATCCCGTCCGGCCCGATGGTGAGCGCGGCGTGGAACACCATCGGCGCCGAGAGCCCGTCCACCGTCATGGTATTGTGCCAGGTGCCGAAGGGCAGCCTGTGGATCGCCTCCAGGCTCGCCTTCCGCGATTGCTCCAGGATATGCTCGGCCAGGCCGTCCAGGCTCTCCATCCCGAACTCCGCCATCATCGCCAGCAGGCGGCGGCAGCCGACATCGTTGCAGGCGATCTCGGAATAGATGTCGCCGAGCACCTGGACATTCTCGCGCACATTGGCGGCGATGATGTCGACCAGCCACTGGTTCAGCCGGCCGGCATCGACCAGCTTGGTCACCGGCAGATAGAGGCCTTCCTCATAGACCTGGCGGCCGGCGCCGAGCACGCCGAGGCCGCCGATATCCACCACATGCAGGGTGCAGGCGAAGAGCCCCACCGGCCGGTCGCCGAGGAAGGTCGGCGTCACCACCACGATGTCGTTGAGATGCCCGGTCCCGAGCCAGGGATCGTTGAGGATGAAGACATCGCCCGGCACCATCGCCGCCAACGGCACCTTGGCCAGCACATGGCCGACGCTCTTCGCCATGGAATTCACATGGCCCGGCGTGCCGGTGACCGCCTGGGCCAGCATCCGCCCCTGGGTGTCGTAGACCCCGGCGGAGACATCGCCGGCCTCCCGCGTCGCGGCGCCGAAGGCGGTGCGGACCAGGGTTTGCGCCTGCTCCTCCACCACCGAGATCAGCCGGTTCCACATCACCTGGTACTGGATGCGCGCGAGATCGGCCTTCATGTCCCTGCTCCCATGCTCAGGCGGATGGCGCCGGAGGCGGCGAGGCTGGCGGTAAAGCCCGCCGCCACGATGGTCGTCGTCTCATCCTCCACCAGCACCGCCGGCCCGGCGATGCGCTGGCCCGGCGCGATGGCGGAGCGCCGATAGACCGGCACCTCGGCGGCCTCGCCGCGGTCGGGGTCGAAGAGCAGGCGCGTGCCGATCGACAGGGCAGGCGGGCCTGCCGCGGCCACTGCGGCAGCGCCGACCAGCCGGGGCGCCGGGGCCGCCGCGGTCAGGGTCCAGGCCGTGGTCTCGATCTCCTGCCCGGGGATGATGCGGCCGAACAACTGGGCATAGCCGGCCTCGAAGCGGCGCCGCAGCGCGGCCGGGTCGGTCGCCGTCGCCGCATCGGGCAAGGCGACCGAGATCTCGTGCCCCTGGCCGAGATAGCGCATCTCCACGCTGCGGCTGATGCCGATATCGGCCTCCGGTGCGCCGAGCCGCACCACGGCGGAGGCCTCCGCCGCCATCGTCGCCAGCATCGCCGCGATGGCCGCCGGATCGAAATCGCCCAGCCGCATGATCCGGCTGCGGACCACCTGGAAGCCGATCGGCGCGCAGAGGAAACCGACCGCCGAGCCGACGCCGGCGCTGGCCGGGATGATGACGTCGCGGATGCCGAGCTTGCGGGCCAGCCGCGCCGCATGCAGCGGCGCGCTGCCGCCGAAGGCGATCATGCTGCGATCGGCCAATTCGGTGCCGCGCTCCACCGCATGGACGCGCGCGGCATTGGCCATGTTCTCCTCCACCATCTCGCTGATGGCGAAGGCGGCCAGCGGCACCGGCACCTTGAGCTTCTCCCCCACGTCGCGGCCGATGGCCGTGGCGCCGAGCTTGGCATCGAGGGCGATGCTGCCGCCGGCGAAATGCGCCGGGTCGATCCGCCCCAGCGCCACATTGGCATCGGTCACCGTCGGCGCGGTGCCGCCGCGGGCATAGCAGGCCGGGCCGGGATCCGCCCCGGCGCTGCCGGGCCCCACCTGCACCCGGCCCATGGCATCGACCCCGGCGATGGAGCCGCCGCCGGCGCCGATCTCGACCATCTCGATCACCGGGATACGGACGGGGAAGCCGCTGCCCTTCAGGAAGTTGTATTGCCGGTCGACCTCGAAGCTGCGCGAGGCCATCGGCTTGCCGTCATCGATGACGCAGATCTTCGCCGTGGTGCCGCCCATGTCGAAGGACAGGATGCGGTCCAGCCCCAGCTCCTCCGCCACCACCGTCGCCAGGATGGCGCCGCCGGCCGGGCCGCTCTCGACCAGCCGGATGGGGTAGCGCATCGCGGTTTCCAAGGTGGTCAGCCCGCCGCCCGAGGTCATCAGCAGCACAGGGCAGCCATAGCCGGCCGCGGCCACCGCATCGCGGAGCTGTGCGAGATAGCGGGCCATCAGCGGCTGCACATAGGCATTGGCGCAAGCGGTGGTGAAGCGTTCGTATTCCCGCAGCTCGGGGCAGACATCGGCGGAGAGGGTGATCCGCACCCCGGGCAGCAGCCCGGCCAGGATCTCCCCCGCCCGCTGCTCATGCGCCGGATTGGCGTAGCTATGCAGGAAGCCGATGGCGATGCTCTCGACGCCGAGGCCATGCAGGGTCTCGGCCAGAGCGGGGAGGGCGGCCTCGTCCAGCGGCAGGCGGATCTGGCCCTTGGCATCCATCCGTTCCGGCACGCCGAAGCGCAGCGGGCGGGCGATCAGCGGCTTCGGCTTTTCCATGAAGATGTCGTACTGCTCGAAGCGGTGCTCATAGGCCATCTCGACGACATCGCGGAAACCCTCGGTCGTCACCAGCGCCGTCACCGCGCCCTTGCGCTCGATGATCGCATTCGTTGCCAGGGTCGTGCCATGCACGATCAGCCCGATCTCGGCGGGCGCCACGCCGGCCAGCTTGACCGCCTTCCGCATGCCCTCCAGCACGCCGAGCTCCGGCGCGTGGCGCGTCGTCAGCACCTTGGCGGAAACCCGCCCGCGGGGCGTTTCCACTACCACATCGGTGAAGGTCCCGCCGATATCCACCGCGAGCCGCGGCCGTGCCTCCGCACCCATGCTCCGAACTCCTTCAGGCGAAATGGCAGGCCGCGAGATGCCCGGTGGCGACGGACCGCAATGCGGGGTCCTCGGCGGCGCAGCGCTCGGCCGCGAGCGGGCAGCGGGCGCGGAACCGGCAGCCGCGCTCGGGCGCCCGGGTCAGCTCGCCGCGGATGACCGGCTGGCCACGCTCCCGCCGGGCGCCGGCCTGGGGCACCGAGGCCAGCAGCGCCCGCGTATAGGGATGCTGCGGCGCCCGCCACAACGCCGCATGGTCGGCGCTTTCGACGATGCGGCCGAGATACATTACCAGGACCCGGTCGGCGAAGTACCGCACCACCGAAAGGTCATGCGAGATGAACAGATAGGCCAAGCCGAATTCCCGCTTGAGATCGACCAGCAGGTTCAGGATCTGCGCCTGGATCGAGAGGTCCAGGGCGGAGACCGGCTCGTCGCAGATGATCAGCTCCGGCCGCAGCACCAGCGCCCGGGCGATGCCAATCCGCTGGCGCTGGCCGCCGCTGAACTCATGCGGGTAGCGTTCGAGCGCGGCGACCGGCAGCCCGACCTTGCCGATGATCTCCAGCACCCTCTGCCGGCGTTTGGCCGCATCCCGCTCGCCATGCACCGCCAGCGGCGTCTCCAGCAGGGTGCTGATGCTCTGGCGCGGATTGAGCGAACCGAGGGGGTCCTGGAAGACCATCTGCATCCGCCGCCGATGCGGCACCAGCGCCCGCTGCCCGAGCCGCGCCAGCTCGACTCCGCCCAGCCGGATGCTGCCGGCGCTGGGGTCGACCAGCCGCAGGATGGTCTTGCCCAAGCTGGACTTGCCGCAGCCGCTTTCGCCGACGAGACCGACGGTCTCGCCCGCCGCGACCTCCAGCGAGACGCCGTCCACCGCATAGGCGCCGCGCCCGTAGCGCGTGCGCAGGCCTTCAACCGAGAGCAGGGACATGCGCAACCTCCCGGATGCAGGCGACGGCGCGGCCTGCACCGATACGCACGAGCGGTGGCACCGCGGCACGGCAGGCGGCGATCACCTCCGGGCAGCGCGGCGCGAAGGGGCAGCCCGCCTCACCGGCCGCCGAGGCGACAGTGCCAGGGATCTCGACCAGCCTTGTGTCGCTGTAATGCGCGCCCTCGCCATAGCCGACCGAGGCGCCGAGCAGGCCGCGGGCATAGGGGTGGCGCGGTTCGGCGAAGAAGGGGCCGACCGCCGCCTGCTCGACGATCCGCCCGGCATACATGACCGCGACCCGGTCCGCCCATTGCGAGACGACGCCGAGGTCATGGGTGATCAGCAGCACCGCCATGGACAGCTGGCGCCGCAACCGGTCCAGCAATTCCAGCACCTGCGCCTGGATGGTGACGTCGAGCGCCGTCGTCGGCTCGTCGGCGATCAGCAGCTGCGGATTGCAGGCGACGGCCATGGCGATCATCACCCGCTGCCGCATCCCGCCGGAGAAATTATGCGGGTAATCACCGAAGCGCTTCGCCGCGTCCTGGATGCCGACGAGGTCGAGCAGCTCCACCACACGCTGCCGCGCCGCCGCCCGGCTGACGGCTTCGTGGCGCCGGATCGCCTCGGCGATCTGCGCGCCGATGGTCAGCACCGGATTCAGCGAGGTCATCGGCTCCTGCAGGATCAGCGCCACGCGCTTGCCGCGGATGGCGCGCAATTCCTGCGGCCGGGCGGTGACGAGGTCGGTGCCGTCGAAGACGACCTGGCCGCGCAGGATGCGGGCGCCGCGCGGCAGCAGCCGCATCAGCGCGAAGGCGGTCAATGACTTGCCGCAGCCGCTTTCCCCGACCAGAGCCAGAGTCTCGCCGGGATCGATGTGGAAGCTGACGCCCTGCACCGCGGTGAGGTGCGGGAAGCCCACCACCAGGTCATGCACCCGCAACAAGGGATTCATGGCTGTGCCGACCTGGGATTCAGCACGTCGTTCAGCCCATCCCCCACCAGGTTCAGCGAGAGCACCGTCAGCGCGATGGCCGATCCGGGCAGGGCGCTGAGATACCAGGCGGTGCGCAGCAGCGGCCGCCCATCGCCGATCATGCTGCCCCAGCTGACCAGGTTCGGGTCGCCCATATTGAGGAAGGAGAGCCCGGCCTCGGTCAGGATGGCATTGGCCACCATGACGGAGGCGGTGACGATGATCGGCGGCAGGGCATTCGGCAGGATCTCCCGCCAGATGATGCGCAGGCGCGAATAGCCGAGGCTGCGCGCGGCGGCGACGAAATCCGCCTCCCGCAGGGAGCGGAACTGGGCGCGCACCAGCCGCGCCACGGTGGGCCAGGAGGCGAGCCCGATGGCCAGCGCGATCACCCCGGCGGAGGGCTCGCCGATGGCGACGATGACGATCACCAGCAGGAAGGTTGGCACCGTCTGGAACAGCTCGGTCAGCCGCACCAGGACATTGTCCACCCAGCCGCCGGAATAGCCGGCGAAGGCCCCGATGGTGGTGCCGATCACCAGCCCGATCCCGGCCGCGGCGACACCGACCAGCAGCGAGACCCGCGCGCCATGCGCCAGCCCGGCCGCGACGTCGCGGCCGAGACTGTCGGTGCCGAGCGGGAATGCCGCATCCTCGCCGGGCCAGAGCGTCGGGATGCCCGCCATCTCCTGCGGGTCGCCCGGAAAGAGCCAGGGCGCAGCCAGCGCCACCAGCACAACCGCCAGCAGCAAGGCCAGGCCGATCAGGAAGGACGGGTTGCGCAGGAAGCCGCGCAGCAGCCGGCTCGGCGCCCGTGGCGTCACCATGGCCGTGGTGCTCATCGGGCTTCAATCCTCGGGTCGAGCCAGGCATGCAGCAGGTCGATCAGCATGTTGGAGGCAATCACCACCATCGAGGAGAGCAGCAGCACGCCGAGCAGCACGTTGAAGTCCCGGCCCAGCACCGCCTCCAGCGCCAGCCGCCCCATACCGGGCCAGCCATAGACCGTCTCCACCACCACCGCGCCGCCGAGCAGGTTGCCGAGATGCATCCCGGCCACTGTCGTCACCGGGATCAACGCATTGCGCAACGCATGCCGCAGCTGCACCGTGACCGGGTGCAGCCCCTTGGCTGCGGCGGTCCGCATATAGTCCTGCCCCTGTACCTCCAGCATCGTCGCCCGGGTCAGCCGGGCATAGATGGCGATGAAGAAGGAGCCGAGCGACAGCGCCGGCAGGACCAGGTATTGCGCGCGGTCGGCGAGCAGGGCGAAGCCACCGAGCGGCGCGCCCACCGTCATGTTGCCGCTGCTCGGCAGCCAGCCGAGCTTCACCGAGAAGACGACGATCGCCATCAGCCCGATCCAGAAGCCCGGCGTCGAATAGAAGACCAGCACCAGCACCTGCAGCAGTCGGTCCGGCCAGCGCCCGGCGAAGGCGGCCATCACCCAGCCGGCGAGGATGCCGAGCACCAGCGCCAGGCCCAGCGCCACCAGCATCAGCAGCAGCGTATTCGGCAGCCGCGCCATGATCAGCGTCGAGACCGGCATCCCGAAGCGGGCCGAATAGCCGAGGTCGAGCTGCGCGAGCCGCCCGAGATAGGCCCATAATTGCGCAGGTAGGCTCTGGTCCAGCCCGAACTGCGTCCGCAGCGCCGCCATGGACTCCGCGGTGGCCGAGCCGCTTTCGCCGGCGATCGCATCCGCCGCATCGCCCGGCACCAGCCGCAACAGGAAGAAGCAGAGCACGATGATGCCGAGGATAGTCGGCACCGCCTGCATGCTGGTCCGCCGCAGCGTCGCCGCGGTGCGGGTGAGGGCGCTCACCTAAGCATCCACCCAGGCCTCCGCCATGCTCGCCTCCACGCCATCGCCGGTGGTGGAATGGCCATGCGCGCGGATATTGTGCAGCGTGAGATAGACCGGCGAGGCCAGGTTGATGTCCGGCACCTCGCGCGCCACGATCTGCTGGAACTGCCGGAACATCGCCACCCGCTTCGCCGGGTCGTTCTCCACCGCAGCGCCTTCCAGCAGCGCATCGACCTCTGGGTTGGCGTAATGCGTACAGTTGGAGAAGGGCACGCCCTTGATGAAATTCTTCGACCAGTAGAGCCTTTGCACGCCGACCGTCGGGTCGAAGAGATTGCTCGCGCCATTGGTGGTGAAGGCGAAGTCGCGATCCGTATAGACGCGCTTGATGAAGGCGCCGATATCCTGCGCCCGCACATCGACGGCGATACCGATCCGCCCCAGCATGGCCCGCAGCAGCTCTGCCAACCGCCGCCCGTCATCACCGCCCGGATTGTAGTCCAGCGGCACGCGGAAGCGGATGCGATTGGCGCCGCGCGGAAAGCCGGCCTCATCCAGCAATGCCTCTGCCGCCTTCAGGTCCAGCGCAAAGGGGGAGGGGGCGGGGTCGTGGAAGGCCTTCAGCCCCGGCGCGATGGGCGAGGCGCATGGGACCGCAACACCATAGTAGATCGCCCGCACGATCAGCGCCCGGTCGATCGCATGCGCGATGGCCTGACGCACCTTGGCATGGCGGAAATATTCGTTGTCGAGGTTGAATTCGAGCCGCGTCACATTGAAGGAATAGGCATTGCCCGCGGTCTCGAATTTCAGGCTCGGCACCTGCCGCAGGCGTTCCACATCCGCCAGCGCGACCGGCGTCCGATAGCCGAGGTCGAGCTGCCCCGTCTCGAAGGCGGCGGACCGCGCCGCCGCATCCGGGATGAAGCGGACCACCAGCTGGTCGAGATAGGGTTTCGGCTGGTCCCAGTAATCCGGGTTGCGCTCATAGATCACATGGCTGCCGCGCACCCATTCCTTGAAGCGGAAGGGCCCGGTCCCGATCGGCGCGGTATTGTTCGGGCTGGCGGTCGGCTCCATGCCCTCGTAGCGGTGCTTCGGGATGATCGGCGTTTCGGAGGCGTTCAGTGCCTTGATGAGATAGGGCGCCGGCTTCGACAGCGTCAGTTCCACCGCCAGCGGATCCGGCGTGGCGATCGCGGTCACATTGGCGAAGGTGCTGCGCCCGCGCGGATGGTACTTCTTGATGGTCTCCAGCGAGAAGGCGACATCGGCGGCGGTGAAGGGCTTGCCGTCGTGCCAGGTGACGCCGGGCCGCAGCCTGAAGACATAGCGCAGTCCATCCGGCGCCACCGTCCATTCCGTCGCCAGGGAGGGTCGCGGATTGATCTCCTGGTCGTAGGTGAGCAGCCCCTCCGTCACCTTGGCGCTGACGCTGAGCGAGGGGGTGAAGACATTGGTGAGCGAGACCAGGGTCGTCGGCTCCGCCACCAGCCCGATGGTCATGCTGCCGCCACGGCGTGGCGCCTGGGCGAAGGCGGGCGCCGCGGCCAGCGCCACGCTGCCCAGCAAGAGGGACCGACGGGACAGGCGGGGTTCACGCGGTGCCATGCTCACCTCATGAGAAAGTCTCAGTCAAGCACGTCTGGTGCAGCGCAGCAAATTGAGCGAATTCAGTCCATGGAGCATGGGGTGCGACTTGGTCAGCATTCATCCTGGCGCAGTTCGACCAGGGTGAAATGCCGTCGGTAGACCGCACCTCGACGACGCCAACGCTTGATTCAGCAGCGCCTTCCCGGTGAGGTCCGGCGCAGCATGGCCCCGTGCCAGCCGAGGTCGTTGCCGCGATACCGGATCGCTACGTCACAGCAGCGCCCGCTGACCAGCCTGAACCGCCCCAGCTTTGCCGACGGCCTGGAACTTTGGGAACCCGGTTGACGAGTTCATTCAAGCGTCACGCCTGCTTCCTGCCCAGACAGAAGACCTGCGTCGGCAAGTCGACGGCCAGAAGCCTCACTGCCTGGCTGCAGGGAAGGTGTCGAAAAAACACTATCTAAAAAGGTGATTAAGCCATTAATTCGCGGCGCGTTTGATCGAGCTGCTCTCCTACCCAAACGCAACCTTTTGGGCACCGTACCTTGCTCGGACGTTCGGGCGCATTCATCGAATCGCACGAAGTCCTGCCCACCTTCTGCCTATCCAGAGCCGTAGCCGGAAAAATCACCTAAAATCGTGATATAGCCGATAATCACGATTGACATTAGATAGATGTTTTTTTTACGCTTCGTTTGGCGTGAAAATGGTCCCCGCCAGCCTGCGGGGCAGCCGCGTCGATGGCCAGGAGCGCCCGGAGCATGTCGTCTTCCAACCCTGTCTCACCCATCGCGGAGCCGCCCGAACCGACGGCAGCCATCTCACCGCGGATCACGGCCATGGCGCTGAAGGCGGCTCTGCGCACGCATGACGAGCTGGTGATCCTCGATGTCCGCGAGGAAGGCCGCTTCGCAGACCGCGGCCACCTGCTCTTCGCCGCCTCGGCACCGCTCGGCAGGATCGAGTTGCTGATCCGGCGCCTTGTGCCGCGCGACGACACGCGGATCGTGCTCACCGATGAAGGGGAGACGCTGGCCCATCGTGCAGCCAGCCTCTTGCGAGGCTTCGGCTATACGGATGTGTCGGTGCTCGCCGGCGGCATCGAGGCCTGGGCCGCGGCAGGCTACGAGCTCTTCACCGGCGTCCATGTCCCGAGCAAGGCCTTCGGCGAAGTCGTGGAACACGAACAGGGCACGCCGCGCCTGGAGGCCGCTGAGATCCATCGGCTCCGCGACGCCGGGCAGGACGTGGTCATCGTCGATGGCCGTCCCTATGCCGAATATCAGGTTATGAGCATCCCAGGCGGCATCGACTGCCCGAATGCCGAGCTGGTGTACCGTGTCCCGGACCGGGTTCCTTCGCCCGACACGCTCGTCGTGGTGAACTGCGCCGGACGCACCCGTTCCATCATTGGCGCGCAGACGCTGATCAATGCCGGCCTGCCCAACCGTGTCGTGGCGCTCAAGAACGGCACGATGGGCTGGGAGATCGCCGGGCTGCCGCTCGAATACGGGCAGTCCCGTACCCTGCCGCCGCCCGGGCCGGAGGGGCTCGCCTGGAGCCGCCACGCCGCGCTGGATCTGGCCCGCCGGGCCGGCCTGCGCTTCATCGACCGCGCCACGCTGGAGCGCTTCCGTGCCGAGGCCGGTCGCAGCCTCTATCTCTTCGACGTGCGCGGTCCGGAGGAATACCTCGCCGGCCATTTGCCGGGTGCGCGCTCGGCCTCGGGCGGGCAGCTCGTGCAGGAGACCGACCGCTATGTCGGCACGCTGCGATCCCGCATCGTGCTGGTGGATGATGATGCCGTGCGGGCGCCGGTCACCGCCTCCTGGCTGGTCCAGCTGGGCTGGCCCGAGGTCTATGTGCTGGAGGGCGGGCTGAGCGGGGCCCTGGAGGTCGGGCCGGAGCCGCTGCAGGTTCCGGGCCTCGCCGAGGCACGTGCCCCCTTCATCACGCCAGCCGCCCTGGCGGAGAGGATCGGCGCCGGTCAGGCCTTCGTCATCGACATCGAAAGCAGCCTCACCTTCCGCAAGGTGCATATTCCCGGCGCCTGGTTCACGACGCGGCGGCGCCTTGCCGAAGCGGCGGCGCAGGCGCCGGCGGAGGCGTTGCTGGTCGTCACCTCGGAAGACGGCATCCTCGCGCGCTTCGGCGCCACCGAGCTCGCCGCCGCGACGGGCCGCGACGTCCAGGCGCTGCTGGGCGGCACCGCGGCCTGGCGCGCAGCCGGGCATGTGCTGGAACAGGGCGACGCGCGCATCCTCACCACCGAGGACATCTGGTACCCGCCGCATTTCCGCTCGCGGGACCGCGAAGCGGGCATGCATGCCTATCTGCAATGGGAGCTGGATCTCGTCGCCCAGATCGCGCGCGACGGCGACGCCCGGTTCCACCTGCTGCCGTCTGCGTCACGGGACGTCGCGGCGTGATCGGGACCGCGCGCCCCCTGCGTGAAGGCTGTCGAAGGGGCTGACCCCGGCACCGCCCTCTCCCGCATCGAACTCCATCGGATCCCGCCATGACCCTGACCCGCCGCCGCCTCGCCACGATCGGGCTCGGAGCGGCCGCCGCCGGCCTGCCACAAGCGGCCCGCGCCGCCGCCGATGGCTATCCCAGCCGGACCATCAGCTATGTCTCGCCCTATCCGCCGGGCGGCACCAACGATCTTGCTGCGCGGATCCTGGCCCGCTTCCTATCCGCCCGCTTCGGGCAGCCAGTGGTGGTGGAGAACAAGGGCGGCGCCGGCGGCACCATCGGCAGCGACTTCGTCGCCAAATCCGCACCCGACGGCTACGTCCTGCTCAATGCCTCCAGCGGCAACCTCACTTCCGCGCCGCAGGTGCTGGGCGCGCCCTATGATCCGGTGAAGGATTTCGTGCCCGTCGGCTTCGTCGGCCACTGCCGCTTCGTCGTCGCCGTGCATCCGTCGCTGCCGGTGACGAGTCTTGCCGAGTTGCTGGATTTCGCGCGGGCGCATCCGGGCGCGATCAACTACGGCACCGCCGGCATCGGCACGGGCGGCCATATCGCGGGTGAGTATCTGCGCCTCCATAGCGGCATCGACATCGTCCACATTCCCTATCGCGGCAGCGTCTTCGCCCTCAACGACGTGGTGGCCGGCCGGATCCAGCTGGTGCTCGATCCGCTGGCCATCGGCCATGTGAAGGCGGGCCGGCTCCGCGCGCTTACCTATTTCGGCGCCTCCGATTCGCCGGACCTGCCAGGCGTTCCGTCGATCCAGGCCGCAGGCTTCCCCGATTGGGAGCCGACGAATTTCTGGCTTGCCGCCGCGCCGGCAGGCACGCCGCCCGGGATCGTCGCGGCGCTGAACCGGGCCTTCGTCGAGGCCGCGGAGGATCCTGCCGTCTCACGCGCCCTGAAGGAGCTTGGCGTCGAGATCCTGCCGCTCCGGCCCGGGCAGGTCGCCGCCCTCCTGCGCGACGAGACGGAGGTGAACCGCCGCGTCATCGCCCTGGCCGGCATCGGCGCCAGCTGAACCGGCCCGACAGGAGGAAAAGACGCATGATGCACCGTCGCGGTCTGCTGGCCGCCGCCGCCACCGCCCTGGCCACGCCGGCCCTGGCCGATTGGGCAGCGCAGCGGCCCATCACTTTCGTCGTGGCCTATGGTCCCGGCTCGGCGAACGACATCGTCGTGCGCCTCGTCCAACCCGGGTTGTCCGCCCGGCTCGGCCAGCCCGTCGTGATCGAGAACCGCGCCGGCGGCGGCGGCACGGTGGGCACCGCCGCCGTGGCGCGGGCGCGGCCCGACGGCCACACGCTCGGCCTCGCCTCCACCGCGACCACCGCGATCAACCCCGCGCTGTTCCGCGACCTGCCCTATGACCCGGGCCGTGACTTCGCCTTGGCCGGCCTGCTGGCGGAAACGCCCAACCTGCTGATCGTGCCGCCCACATCGCCTCATGCCAGCGTCCAGGCCCTGGCGGAGGGTATCCTCGCCGCCCGCGCCCCGCTGCGCCATTCCTCGCCCGGCAACGGCACGACGCAGCACCTGAATGCCGTGCAATTCTCCCGTCTCGTGCGCGGCGAGACGGAGCACGTGCCCTATCGCGGCCCGGCCGAGGGCGTGCAGGGTGTCGCCGCCGGCGAGGTGGAGTTCGGCTTCGCCTCGCTGCCCTCCGCCCTGCCCCAGCTTCGTGCCGGCCGGGTGCGGGCGCTCGGCATCACCGGGGCCGCCCCCTTTCCGACCGCAGCGGAGGTCCCGCTGCTGGCCGAGCTCGGCTATCCGCCACTGCGCGACGGTGGCGTCTGGTTCGGCATCGTCGTGCCACGCGGCACGCCAGCTCCGGTGCTCGACGGCTTGCGCAACGCCGTGGCCGCGGTGCGCGCCGATCCTGCGCTGGCGCCCCTGCTGATTGCGGCAGGCTATGCGCCGCTGCCGCCGCGGTCCCTGACGGAGGAAGAGGCCTTCGTCGCGCGCCAGATCGCCAGCTGGGGTGATCTGGTGGTCCGCTCGGGCGCCCGCATCAACTGACGCCACCTGGCAAAGCACCTGGCCGCGCCAGCACCGGGAGCGCAGCGCGCGCATTCGGCTGATCGCGGCATGAACGGAGATCGCGGCATGCATGGCCCGCATCAACTGGATCGGTCGCCCCTTGATATCCAGCAGGATGAAGGTCGGTCGGATAGCGGCGACGCCCGTTCGCGCATTGCCGGCGCCAGGGAGACGTCGCATGTCTGACCCCTTGCCGCCGCGCCGGTTCGGCCGGCGCGCGGCGCTGGCAGCCGCCTTGGCCGCGCCGGTCATGGCACCGGCGAGGGCGGATCAGTTTCCGAGCCGCGCCTTCCGCCTCATTGTCGGCGTCGCCGCCGGCGCCAGCCTCGATACCTTGGCACGGGGACTGGCGCGGGGGCTGAATGAACAGTTCGGCGTCGGCGCCGTGGTGGAGAACCAGGCGAGCGGCGGCGGCCTCACGGCGACCCTGCAGGTCGCCCGCGCGCCGGCGGATGGGCATACGCTGCTGATCGCCAGCGACAGCCTGATCCTGTCCGAGGCGCTGCTGCCCGAGCCCGGCTATTCCAGCGACCGCTCCTTCGCCCCCGTCACCCAGGCGATCCGCGCCGCGCAGATCCTGGTGACGCATCCGCGCAGCGGTATCCGCAGCGTCCAGGACTATGTCGACCGGGTACGCGCGGCGCCCGGCACGCTGAATCTCGGCCTGCCGGTCTGGGGCGGAATCGCCCATGTCGGCAGCGAGATCCTGAACCGCCAGCTTGGCGGGTTGCAGGTCGAGTACGTTCCCTATCGTGGCGGCGCGCTGACGACGATCGACCTGCTCGCCGGGCAGCTCGACGCCATGATCATCATCCTGCCGGCCATCACCGAGCATGTTCGCCAGGGCCGTATCGTCCCGCTCGCCGTCACCACCGCGCAGCGCGACCCAACCATGCCGGAGGTACCGACCCTCGCCGAGACCGTGGCCCCCGGCTACGAGCTCGACTCGTGGCAGGGCGTCCTGGCGCCCGCCGGCACGCCGCCCACCGTCATCGCGCAATTGCATGCGGCCATCGCCGCAAGCCTCGCCGCCGGCCCGGTGCGTGACCGGCTGGTCGATCTCGGCTTCGAGATCGTCGCCGCCCTGCCCGCGGAATTCGCGCGGCGCCTGAGCGATCAGGCACGGACGCTGAACGCAGCCGTGCGCGAGGCCGGCATTCGGCCGGAGCGCAGCTGATGCCGGACAGCGTGCTCTTCCCGGGCCGGTTTCGCGACCTGGCCGATGTCTATGCCGCCGGCCGGCCGACCTATCCCCCGCTGCTGGCCCGCCGTGTCGCTACGCTGGTCGGGCTGGATGGCCGGCAGGATGTGCTCGATCTCGGCACCGGACCGGGCTTCCTCGCCCTTGATTTCCATCCCTATGCGCGGCGGGTCACCGGCATCGACCCGGAACCGGAGATGCTGCGGGTTGCCCGGGCCGCCGCCGCAGCGGCCGCGGCCCGCATCGACTTCGTCGAAGGCAGCTCGAACGACCTCGGGCGCCATCCCGGACTCTTCCGGCTGGTGACCATCGGTCGCGCCTTCCACTGGATGGACAGGCCCCGCACGCTGGCGGCGCTGGACGACATCATCGATCCGCAGGGCGGCGTCGCGCTCTTTGTCGAACGCTATCCCGAAGTGCCCGCCAATGCCTGGCACGTGCCCTTCCAGGCGGTGATCGAGCGCTACGCTGTCACCGATCCGGCCAGGGAGGTGCTGGCCAGCGGCAAGGACCATGAGGCGGTGCTGCTGGCCAGCGCCTTCTCCCATCTCGAGCGCATCGCCGTGCTGGAACGGCGCGCGACGCCGGTGCAGCGGCTGGTCGATCGCGCTTTGTCCTTCGCCAAGGCCTGGCAGGGTCATCCCGGCTCCCGCCGGGATGACCTGGCAGGGGAGATCCGCTCCGTCCTCCAGGGCTTCGCGGAGGACGGCATCGTCCATGAGGTGCTTGAGGGGACCGCCCTGATCGCCCGTCGGCCCGGCGCGGTGTCCTAGCGGGCCTGCCCCGGATTCAACGACAGGAAGACGACATGACCGAGCACCCCTTATCCCCCGCCATCGAGGCGCTACGCCTCCTCGGCCCTTTCCCCGACAATTGGGTGCCCGAGCGGCCGGGCATCGACCATGACGTCGTCATCGTCGGCGGCGGGCATACCGGGGCGGCCTTTGCCTTCGCCCTGCAACGGGCCGGCATCCGTCGCTTCAGCATCATCGACGCGGCGCCCGACGAGGCGGGGTCCGGCATATGGCGGACGCGCGCGCGGATGACGCTTCTCAGGACGCCGAAGACCCTGGTGGGGCCCGAGCTCGGCGTGCCGGGGCTGAGCTTCCAGGCCTGGTACGAGAGCCGCCACGGCCGGCAGGCCTATGCCGATCTGCCGCGCATCCCGCGGCTCGACTGGGCGGATTACCTGTCCTCCTGGTTCCGCGCGGCCCTCGGCCTGACGATCCGCTACGGCACGCGGCTCCTGCGCATCGAGCCGGCGGACGATCACCTGCGCCTCCATCTGGACGACCATGGCCGGCAGCGCATCGAGACCGCGCGGAAGGTCATTCTCGGCAATGGCGTCGACGGCAGCGGCTATGCCTATCTCCCCGCGGTGCTTGCCAGGCTGCCGGACGCGCTGCGTGCCCATACTGCCGATGCCATCGACCTCTCGGCGCTTCGCGGCAAGTCCGTTGCCATCCTCGGTGGCGCGGCCTCCGCCTTCGATGCCGCCGGCGCCGTGCTCGAGGCCGGCGCGCGCGAGGTCCATCTCTTCGCACGCCGGGACCATATCGCCGCCACGCCCGTCATCCGCGCCCGTGGCTATCCGGGGGCCTATGACAACTACCCGCATTTGCCCGACGCGATCCGCTGGCAGCAGGCCTTCCGCTACCGCCGGTCCGGCTCGACGCCGCCGCCGGACTCCGTGGAGCGCACGGTACGCTTTCCCAATTTCCACCTCCATCTGGCCACGGAATGGCTGGATGCGCAGGTCGAGGCCGGGCGGATCGTCGCGCGGCTGCCCGGAGGCAGCATACCGTTCGACTTCGCCATCGCCGGCACCGGTTTCCGCGTCGATCTTACTCGCCGCCCGGAGCTTGCCGATCTCACCGGCGACATTCTGCTCTGGCGCGACCGGTACACGCCGCCCGCCGACGAGGCGGACGAGGATCTCGGCGCCCACCCCTATCTCGATATCGGCCATGCGCTGCTGGAAAGGCGCACAGGCACCGCACCACAGCTTGGTAACATCCATCTCTATAATCCGGGCGACTTCGTCAGCCTCGGCCTGCCGATCGGCGACGTGCCCTCGCTGCGCCGGGGCGTGCCGGCGGTGACCGCCGCGATCAGCCGCGACCTGTTCTTCGCCGATCTCGACCACCATGCGGCACGCTTTGCTGCCACCCCACCGCCCGAATTCGACCCGGCAGCCTATCGCGCCGCGCTCCGGCTCGATGATCGCAGGGCTGCCGAATGACAGGCCCGTCCTTCGGCGCGCGGCGGCTCAAGCTAGGCCTGTTCGTCCAGGAGACCGGCCATCACCTGGCCGCCTGGCGCCATCCCGCGGCCACGGTCGATGACGGCGTGAGCTTCGCGCGTTTCCACCGGCTCGCCCGCCTGGCCGAGGAGGCCAGCCTGCACTTCATCTTCCTGGCCGACACGGTGGCGGTGCGGGAACGGGACCCGGCCGTACTCGGCCGCACCGCACGCGCGACGGTGCTGGAGCCATTGACCCTCCTCGGCGCGCTGGCCGTCACGACGGAGCGCATCGGCCTGATCGCGACCGCATCCACCACCTATAACGAGCCCTACAACCTGGCGCGCCAATTTGCCTCGCTCGACCATCTGAGCGGCGGCCGCGTCGGCTGGAACCTGGTCACCACGAACAGCGATTTCGAGAGCTGGAACTTCAATCGGGACGCCAATCCCCTGCATGCCGACCGCTATGCGCGGGCCAAGGAATTCGCCAAGGTCGTCCGTGGGTTGTGGGACAGCTTCGACGACGACGCGCTGCGGCGGGACAAGCCGAGCGGCATTTTCTTCCCGGCCGAGGCGATGCACACCCTGCATCACGAGGGCCCGCATTTCCGCGTCCGCGGGCCGCTGAACCTCGCCCGGCCGCCGCAGGGACATCCGGTGATCGTGCAGGCTGGCTCTTCCGATGCCGGTCGCGAACTGGCCGCGGAAACGGCGGAGGTCATCTTCACCGCCCAGCAGCGCTTCGAGGATGCCCGCGTCTTCTACGCGGACGTCAAGCATCGCCTCGTCCGCCTTGGCCGGCGACCGGAGCATCTGTCCATCATGCCGGGCCTCATGCCGGTGATCGGCCGGAGCCGGGCGGAGGCGGAGGAGAAATTCGCCGAGCTGCAGGCGCTGATCCACCCGAGCGTCGCCCTGTCCCAGCTCGCCAATCAGCTCGGTGGCGTCGACCTCTCCCCCTATGATCCCGACGGTCCGGTGCCGGACCTGCCCGAGACGAACGGGCCGAAGAGCCGCCAGCGCCTGCTGCTCGACCTCGCGCAGCGGGAGGGGCTGACCCTGCGGCAACTCGCGCTGCGCAATGCCGGGGCGCGTGGCCACTGGATCCTGCGCGGGACGCCGGCCGACATCGCCGACGAGATCGAGCACTGGTTCCGCGGCGAGGCGGCCGATGGCTTCAACCTGATGCCACCGGTCCTGCCGCGCGATGCCGAGGATTTCGTGCGGCTGGTGCTGCCGGAGCTGCGCCGCCGCGGCCTGTTCCGCGACGGCTTCGAGGGCCGGACGCTGCGCGAGAATCTCGGCCTGCCCCGGCCGCCCGATCGCCGTCACGCGGCCGCCCAGCCGGAAGCCCTGCCATGATCCGCCTCCTCGCCATCCTGGCCGTCCTCCTCCTCGCGTCCTGGACCGTCCGCGCGGAGGACTACCCGGCCCGTAGCCTGCGCATCATCGCGCCCTACGCGCCGGGCGGACAGACCGATATCCTCGCCCGCCTGATCGCCCAGCCCCTCGCCGAGGCGCTCGGCCGGCCGGTGGTGGTGGAGAACCGGCCCGGCGCGAACGGCGTCCTGGGCCATGACCTCGGCGCCAAGGCGCCGCCGGACGGCGCCACGCTGCTGCTCGGCAACTCGGCCATGCTATCGGTCATGCCCAACTTGGCGAACCTGCCCTACGACCCAAAGCGGGACTTCGCCCCGGTCGTTCTGGTCGCCGGCGGGCCCCTGGTACTGGAAGTGCCGCCCGCGCTGCCGGTCGTGACGGTGCAGGACCTCATCGCCCTGTCGCGCCAGCGGCCCGGCGGCCTCAACCACGGCCTCGGCGGCTTCGGCACGATCCACCACCTGCTGGCCGAAATGCTGCGCAGCCGATACGGCGCCGTCTGGGCCAATGTCCCCTATCGCGGTTCCGGGCCGATGCTGGTCGATCTGATGGCCGGCCGGCTCGACCTCGCCTTCGACAATACCTCCTCCTCCGCCGGCTATTTGCGGGAGGGACAGCTGCGGGCCATTGCGGTCACGCGCCGCACGCCACTGCTGCCAGGCGTCCCGACGCTCGAGGAGCAGGGTTTCCCGGACACCGACGCGGTGGCCTGGCACGGGGTGCTGGCACCCTCCGGCACGCCGGGGCCGCTGGTGGAGCAGCTCAATGCGGCGCTGGTCGCCATCATCCGTCACCCGGCGACCAGGGCGAAGCTCGCCGATCTCGGGCTCGACCCGATCGCCTCGTCCGCCGCGGAATTCCAGGCCTTCATCCTGGCCGAAAACGAACGCTGGGGCGGCGTGATCCGGGCCTCCGGCACCCGGCTGGAGGATTAGGCCGGAGGACCTCGCCGATCCGCGTCGAAGCCCTTGCGGCGCGGAATCGGCGTCACATCCCACTGCCCGTCACAGCGCCCAAGGAAGACCATGCCATGCCCGACATCCATCCTCATCCCCAGGCTGACCCGCTCGCGAGGCTGCACGCACTGGCGGTGACGGAGTTCCGCGCCCGGGCCGCGGCACATGAGCAGGACGGCACGCTACCGGTCGAGAACCTGCAGGCGGTACACCGGCTCGGCCTGCTGCATGGTACGGTCAGCCGCGCGAACGGCGGGCTGGACGGCAGCCTGGCGGGCCGCGATCCGGGCCTCTACCTTCAGGTGTTGCGCACCATCTGCCATGGCGACGCCTCCACGGGGCATTGCTACCAGGTGCACAACCACGCACTCTGGATCCTGGAGGCCCTGGCGACCCCGGCGCAGGTGGAGCGTTTCCTCCACCCGCTGGTGCGGCGCTTCAGCCTGGCGGCGACCGTCGGCAGCGAACCTGGCCGCACCAACATCTACGAGTTCAAGACCAAGGCACGGCGGGTCGAGGGTGGCTGGCGCGTCGGCGGGGTGAAGAACTTTGCCACCAACGGGCCGGCGGCCGACCTCATCATCACCTTCGTGGCGATCGATGGCATCGACGACTATTTCGACAATCACCTGATGCTGCTGCTCGAACCCTCGATGCCGGGCGTCACCGTCACCGACGACTGGTACCGGCCACATGGCATGCGCGCCGCCCGCAGCTCGGTCATCCAGCTCGATGATGTCTTTGTCCCCGACCTGCATGTCCTCGGCGAGCCGGGCGCCTATCCGCGCGGGCGCTGGCAGGGCCGCTTCCACCTGGGCTTCGCCGCCAACTACCTGGGAACGACCGAGGGGCTCTACGACTGGTTCCTGGAGCATGCCCGCAGCCGCGGCCGCGCGGCGAACCCGCTGATCCAGCTCAGGACAGGGGAGATGCGCATCGCCCTGGACTCGGCGCGCGCGCTGTTCGGCCAGGCCATCGCCGCCTGGCGCACGGAGGAGGTGGTGGAGGCGGAGCTGCAATCCATGAGCGCGAAATATGCTGCCGCCCGCGCCGCCTTCGAGCTGGCGCAGACGGTGCTGCGCAATGCCGGTGCCACGGCGCAGTTCGACGAGCATCCGCTCGGCCGTCTGGTGCGGGACCTAGAGACGCATGTGGTCCATTCCGGGCATGACCGCACCGCGCAGATCATCGGCCAGGCAGCGCTGGGGCAGCAATTCGACTCCACTCAGCAACGCTGAGGCGAAGCCGCGCCGCGTGGCATGCGTCCGACCGATTCCGATGCGTCGACACGATAGGTCCATGGGTTGGTCGACACGTGCTTACGCCATCCTACGCATAATGCTCCAGGGCGACAGCGTCAGCTCGGATGCGAGGCATGCGGCGGTCGAGCGCGTCCGCCTGTCTTGCTTTGGCTGCGCCACCCGCAATCCATCGACGGTGAGGTCAGGATTGCCGTCGGCCGGGCCACCGGCCCTGCCCGAGTGCGGCGTCCGCCTTTCCGCCTATCCTGAACGACAAGGTCACAAACCATGCTCCATGCCCTTCCTGCCCTGCACGCACGCCGCGCTGGGCTGGCCTGCCTCGGTCTCTTCGCACTCCTCCCCACAGCGGTGCTGGCGCAGACGCTCACCATCGGCCTTGCCAACTCGGTGAATTCCTTCGATCCGCATTTCTCCAACACCACCTCGAATTTCGCCCTCACCGGTCATGTCTTCGACACGCTGATCGGCCGCGACGCCCAAGCGCGGCTTGTCCCGGCACTGGCCGAGAGCTGGGTCGTCGTGGCGCCGACGGTCTGGGAGTTCCACCTGCGCGATGGCGTTACCTGGCATGACGGCCAGCCCTTCACCGCCGACGACGTCGCCTTCACCGTCGCACGCGTACCGAATGTCCAAGGCAGCCCAGGCGGTTTCGCCGGCGCGGTGCGCGCCATCACCCGCGTGGAGGTGGTGAATGCGCGGACTGTCCGCTTCCATTCGGCGCAGCCGAACCCCCTGCTGCCCAACGACCTTGCCTCGGTGCAAATCATCTCGCGCCATGCTGGTACCGATGCGAATCCCCCCGATTACAACCGCGGCAGCGCGGCCATCGGCACCGGCCCCAATCGCTTTGCCGGCTACCGTCCCGGCGAGGGCGCCAGCTTCACCCGCAACGACGCCTGGTGGGGCCCGGCGCAGCCCTGGGCGCGGGTGAATTTCCGCTTCATCGCCAATGACGGCGCGCGCACCGCCGCCCTCCTTGCCGGCGATGTCGACCTGATCGACCAGGTGCCCGGCGCCGACCTACCGCGGCTGCGCCGCGAGATCCGGGTGACCATCGCCGAGAGGACGGGCGTGCGACTGATCTACCTCCAGCCCGACTTCTCGCGCGAGGGCGGCGACGTGCCGAGCGTCACCGACAACAACGGCCAGCGCCTGGCGCGCAATCCGTTCCAGGACCTGCGGATCCGTCGTGCGCTATCCATCGCCATCGACCGCCGTGCATTGGCCGAGCGCATCATGCACGGCGCCGCGATCCCCACCGGCCAGTGGCTGCCGGAGGGCAGCTACTCCTACAACCCGGAGGTCGGCCTCCCGCCTTACGATCCCGCCGAGGCACGCCGGCTGCTCGCGGAGGCCGGTTATCCGCAAGGCTTCCGCGTCACCCTCACCACGCCGAATGACCGCTATCCCGGCGATCTCGCCACATCCCAGGCCGTGGCGCAGTTCTGGACGCGGGTCGGCGTGCGCACCGAGATCGAATCCCTGCCCTGGTCCACCTATGTGACGCGCGGGCCTCGGCAGGAATTCGGCTTCAGGCTCGGTGGCTGGGGCAGTTCGACCGGCGAGGCCTCGTACCTTCTGCGCAACGTCGTCGGCACCTACAACCGCGAGAAGGGCTGGGGCGGGCCGAACTTCAGCCGCTACAGCAATCCGCGGCTCGATGCGCAGACGGAGCAGGCTGTCACCACCCTCGACGATGCCGAGCGCGAGGCGCTGCTGCGCCAGGCGGTGAAGCTGGAGACCGACGATATCGGCATGGTGCCGCTCTTCCTGCTGCGCAATGCCTGGGCGCTGCGCCGTGGGCTCCGCTACGAGGCGCGCTCGGACGAACAGACGCTGGCAATCGCGGCGAGCCCCGCGCCGTGACGCCACGGCTCGCCGGTACGCGCCGGGGATGAGGTCGCCCGACGGCCCGGGATCCAGCCCCTCCAACCTCCAAAAGGAACCCCAATGCCGAAGCAGATTCGTGTCAACGCCTTCGTGCTCCAGAGCCCGGTCCACCAGACGCCCGGCCTCTGGCGCCATCCTGAAGACCGCTCGGTCGAATATAATCAACTGGAGTTCTGGACCAACCTTGCCCGCATCTTGGAGCGGGGGTTGTTCGACGGTGTCTTCATCGCCGATAGCCTCGGCACCAACGATGTCTATGGTGGCTCGATCGAGGCTGCGCTGCGCCGTGGCATTCATGTCCCGAAGAACGACCCGCTGCTCTCAATCTCCGCCATGGCCGCGGTAACGAAGCATCTCGGCTTCGGCATCACCAGCAATGCCATCCACGAACCACCTTATGCCTTTGCGCGGCGCATGACGACGCTTGACCACCTCACGCAGGGGCGCATCGGCTGGAACATCGTCACCGGTCATTCGGAGAGCGGCGCGCGGGCGACCGGCGCCGGGCTGATCCCGCATGACGAGCGCTACGACATTGCCGATGAGTATCTCGATCTCGTCTATGCGCTTTGGGAGGGGAGCTGGGAGGATGATGCGGTGCTGCGCGACAAGGCACGCGGCATCTTCGTCGACCCGGCCAAGGTACATCGGGTGCAGCGGCGCGGCAACCGCTTCGTCACCGATGCCGTCCATCTCGCCGAGCCCTCGCCGCAGCGCACCCCCGTGCTCTACCAGGCCGGCGCCTCGAGCCGTGGCCGGGCCTTCGCGGCGCGCCATGCCGAATGCATCTTCGTCAGCGGGCCGACGGCACAGGCGCTGGCGCCGCTGGTGGCGGACACCCGCAGGCGCGCCGCCGCGAACGGACGGGATCCGGCAGAGCTGTTGTTCTTCTCCATGGCAACGACCATCGTCGGACGGACGGAGGAGGAGGCGCAGGCGAAGCTCACCGACTACCGCCGCTACATCGACATCGAGGGTGCGCTGGTGCTGTTCTCCGGCTGGACCGGGATCGATTTCTCGCGCGTCGCGCTCGACGAGCCGGTGCGGCACCAGCCGCAATCGGCCGGCATTCACTCGGCGCTGGATGTCTTCACCAGGACGGATCCCGATCGAGTCTGGACGCTGCGGCAGATCGCGGAGCATGTCGCGATCGGCGGACGTGGGCCGGTCTTCGTCGGCTCGCCCGGCCAGGTGGCGGATGCGATCGAGCGCTGGGTCGAGGAGTCCGGCGTGGACGGGCTGAACCTCAGCTACGCTTTGCTCCCCGGCGACTACGAGGATTTCGGCACTTTGGTCGTGCCGGAGCTGCAGCGGCGCGGCTGCTTCAAGCCGGGCTATGCGCCCGGTACCTTGCGCGAGAAGCTCTACGGATCGGGCCGCGCCCGACTGCCACGGACGCATCCCGCGGCCGAGGTCCGTCGGCTGTTGATGCCGGGCTTGCGGGAGCTTCAACCCGCCCCTTAGGCAGCACCTGGCCTGGGTCTTCGGATGCTGCGAAGCGGCATGGAAGCGGCGACGCAATGCCCGGTAAGCTGGGCGTCGGCCGACGCCCGCTCCTACACGGCGGCCACCTTCGATGCATCGCGCTCGGCGACCAAGTGCCGAACGCGCGGAACGAGCTCCCGCCCGTACTGGATGGCGTCGACCAGGGGATCGAAACCGCGTATCAGGAAGGTCGAGATGCCAAGGTCGTAGTAGTCGAGCAGAGCCTCGGCTACCTGGTCCGGCGTGCCGACCAAGCCCGTGGAGTTGCCCTGTGCACCGGTCAGCATGGCAATCCCGGTCCAAAGCCGCTTGTCGAGGCGGGCACCTTGCGCTGCCGCTGCCAGCAACCGCCGAGAGCCTTCATTTGCCGGCCCCGCCGCTCCCTGATCCTGCCGGGCATTATGCGGCGAACGGCCGCTTCCGCCGGATTGGCGCAGCGCCTTGGCGCGCTCGAGGATGTCATCGGCCTTTGCCCACGCCTTCGCCTCGGTATCGGCGAGGACGGGACGCAGCGACAGGCTGAATTTCGGCTGCCGTCCGAAAGGGGCGGCGGCAGCGCGGACCCGGGCGACCAGCTCCCGCACCTGGTGATAGGTCTCGCCCCACAGCGCATAGACATCGGCATGCTTGCCGGCGACCGGGATCGCCGCCGCCGAGGCGCCGCCGAAATAGACCGGCAGGCTCGATCCGTTGTACGGCTTCACGTCGCCAAAGCCGCGATCCACCCTGTAGTAGCGGCCGGCATAGTCGAAGGGCGTCGTCGAACGCCATTCCTGGCGCAGGATGTCGAGATACTCATCCGTGCGGGCGTAGCGCTCGTCCTTGGTGAGATGGTCGCCGTCCTGCGCCAGCTCGGCGTCGTTGCCGCCGGTGATGATGTGGACCGCGGCGCGGCCACGCGAGATTTGGTCCAGCGTCGCCAGTTGCCGGGCCGCCAGGGTCGGGGCGGTGAAGCCCGGGCGATGCGCGATCATCAGCCCCAGGCGTTCGGTCACATGGGCGATGTGCTGCCCGATGAGGATGCTCTCGGCGGAGTTGGAGTGAAATGCGACCAGGACCCGGTCGAACCCGACATGCTCCTGCGTCTTGGCCGAGGCCTCGATCTGCGGCACGTCCACGGCGGGCCCGGTGCGCCGCATCGTCTCCGACGAATTGAAGTGGCCGACATAGCCGATGAACTCGACGCCCATGGCGTGCTCCGCGTGAAAAATCACGATGAACAATGCCAATTCATGCCGGGCGGGGCAATATGCACGACAGAAAAAGGGAGTTATTGACATACCACGACGGAGTGTCGAGCGTAATGCCCGACGGCCTCCGAGCCAGCGCGGCGCTTGCACGCCGTCATGGCATCCCACTGCAGGAGATTCGATCCCGATGACGATGCCGGTCATCCTCCCCACAGGTCACGCGAGGCACGACCCGGACGCCGTCATCGGCAGCACAGCCGGCGGCCGGCCCTATTTCGAGAAGCCCTCGCGCGTCGCTGCCTTTCTCACCGCCGTCGAGGCGGCCGGGCTAGTGCCACGGCCCGTCGGCCCCGGCCAGGCCGGCGCCATCGAGACGGTGCATCCCGAGGACTACCGGCGCTTCCTGGAAACTGCCTTCGACCGCTGGCGCGCGGCGCCGGCACGGGCAAAGGACGTCGCGGTGCGAGCCCATGCCTTCGCCGTGCGGCATGCGGACCGGCCGAGCCAGGACATCGCCGGCCAGGCCGGATGGTACCTGGCGGGGCACGGGGCGCCCGTGCTGGAGCATACCTGGCTCTGCGCCGTCGACTCCGCCCAGGCGGCCATCCAGGCGGCGGCGCTGGTGGCGGAGGGCGCACCCCGGGCCTATGCGCTCTGCCGGCCGCCCGGGCACCACGCCTATGCCGACCTCGCCGGCGGCTTCTGCTTCCTCAACAACGCCGCTATTGCGGTGGAGACGCTGCGCGGGCGCGGCTTCGGTCGCGTCGCCGTGCTGGACATCGACGTCCACCACGGCAACGGCACGCAGCACATCTTCTACGAGCGCGATGACGTGCTCTTCGTCTCGCTGCACAGCGACCCGAACACGCTCTATCCCTTCTATGCCGGCTATGCCGACGAGACCGGCCAGGGACGTGGCCAGGGCTGGACGCTGAATTTGCCGCTGCCGCCCGGCAGCGGCAACGCCGCTTGGCTGGCCGGGCTTGAGACCGGCATCGCGCGTATCGCAGCATCGGGTGCCGAGGCGCTCGTCGTCTCCCTTGGTTTCGATGCGCAGGCCGGCGATCCCACCGCCAATCAGGCGGTCGACGCCGAAGCCTTCAAGGTCGCTGGCCGCTGGATCGCCGATCTCGAGCGCCCGGTACTCCTGGTGCAGGAGGGCGGCTATCTCGTCGAGAAGCTGGCCGCCAACCTCTCCGCTTTCCTTGCCGGCTTCCTGCCGGCCGATGCCACTCCATCGTCAAAGGATGCTGCCCGATGAACGTCCAGGCCAATTCCTGGGCGGCGCGCGACATCGCAACGCTGCTCCACCCCTATACGGACCTGTACAAGCAGCAGTCGGACGGGCCGATCGTGATGACACGTGGCCAGGGCGTGCGCGTGCAGGACAGCGACGGCACCTGGTATCTGGAGGGCATGGCCGGCCTGTGGTCAGCCTCGCTCGGCTTCGACCAGCCACGGCTGGCCGATGCCGCCTACCGGCAGCTGCAGGCGCTGCCCTTCTACCACATCTTCAACAACCGCTCGCATGGGCCGGCGATCGAGCTTGCCGAGAAGCTGCTCGCCATCGCGCCGCCCGGCTTGGCCCGCGTGCTCTTCAGCAATTCGGGGTCCGAAGCCAATGACGCGGCGATCAAGCTCGCCTGGTACTACCATCATGCCATTGGCAAGCCGGCGAAGCGCAAGATCATCGGCAGGATGCGCGGCTACCATGGCGTGACTATCGCCGCTGCCAGCGCCACCGGCCAGCCGGCGAACCATGCCGGCTTCGGCCTGCCGCTCGACGGCTTCCTGCATGTCGGCAGCCACAGCTACTGGCATGACGGAGAGGCGGGGGAGAGCGAGGCGGATTTCGTCGCCCGCCGCGCCGCCGAGCTGGAAGCCCTGATCCTGCGCGAGGGCGCCGGGACCATCGCCGCCTTCATCGCCGAACCGGTCACCGGGGGCGGCGGCGTCTTCGTCCCCGCGCGCGGTTATTTCGCGGCGATTCAGGAGGTGCTGCGCCGGCACGAGATCCTTTTCATCGTCGACGAGGTCATTTGCGGCTTCGGCCGGACCGGGACGATGTTCGCATCGGAGCAATTCGGGCTGCAGCCGGACATGCTGACCGTGGCGAAGGCGCTATCGGCCTCCTTCCTGCCGATCTCGGGCGTGATGCTCTCCGGCCGCATCCACGATGCCATGCTGGCCCATGGCCGGGAGCACGGCGTCTTCGCCCATGGCGTGACCTATGCCGCCCATCCGGTCTGTGCCGCCGTCGCGCTCGAGACGCTGAAGATCTACGAGGAGACCGACATCCTCGGGCATATGGCCCAGGTATCGCCGCTGCTCCAGGACGGGCTGCGGGCGCTGCGTGACCATCCCCTGGTGGGCGATGTCCGTGGCATCGGCCTGATCGCGGCCGTGGAAACCGTGGCGGAGAAGGCCAGCAAGACCGCCTTCGACCCGAAGCTCGGCGTCGGCGCCCGGTTGCAGAATGCCGTGCTGAACCGCCAGGTGATCCTGCGCGGCCTGCGGGGCGATGCCCTGGCAGTCTGCCCGCCGCTGATCATCCAGCCTCCGGAGATCGCGGAGCTGATCGCCGCCGTGCGCGGCGCGCTCGATGAGGTCGCCGCTGAGCTGCAGGCCGACGGGCATTGGAGGCCGAATTGATGCTGTCCCGACGCCTGCTGCTCGCCGCCGGCGCCGCCCTGTCGGCGCCGCGGCTGGCGCGGGCCGGCGATGCCGCGACGCTGCGCTTTGTGCCGCAATCCGATCTCGGCATCCTCGACCCGATCTGGACTGCGGCCTATGTCACCCGCAATCACGGGCTGATGGTCTTCGATACGCTCTACGGTCTGGATGACGGCTTCCAGCCGCAGCCGCAGATGGTCGAGGGCCATGTCGTTGCCGATGCCGGCCTGCGCTGGACCCTCACGCTGCGGCCCGGCCTCGTCTTCCATGACGGTGAGCCGGTCCTTGCCCGGGATGCGGTGGCCAGCATCCGGCGCTGGGGGGGCCGTGACGCATTCGGCCTGTCGCTGATGGCCGCGACCGAGGCGCTGACGGCGCTCGACGACCGCCGAATCGAGTTCCGCCTGAAGCACCCTTTCCCCTTGCTGCCCTATGCGCTCGGCAAGGCCGGGTCGCCGATCTGCGCCATCATGCCGGAGCGGCTGGCCCGCACCGACCCGTTCCGCCAGGTCACCGAGATGGTCGGCAGCGGTCCCTTCCGCTTCCTGGCCGATGAGAGGGTGGCCGGCGCCCGGGTCGCCTATGCCCGGTTCGAGCGGTACCAGTCGCGTGAGACCGGTGTGCCGAGTTTCATCGCCGGCCCGAAGCGCGCCTTTGTCGACCGCATCGAGTGGCAGGTTCTGCCCGATGCCGCCACCGCGGCCGGGGCGCTCCGCGCACGTGAAGTGGATTGGTGGGAGGCGCCGACCTTCGACCTTCTGCCGCTCCTGGCGCGGGACCGTGGCATTCGCGTCACGGTACCTGATCCGACCGGCTATATCGGCATCATGCGGATGAACCACCTCCAGCCGCCGTTCAACAACCCGGCGATCCGGCGCGCGATCCTGCTGGCCGTGTCGCAGGCGGACTTCATGGCGGCGGTGACTGGTGCGGTCACGGATGCTGCCCGCACGGGTGTCGGCTTCTTCTGCCCTGAAACCCCGATGGCCAGCGCCGATGGGCTCGACGCTATCACAGCCCCCCGCAGCCTGCCGCAGGCGCAGGCGGCCCTGAAGGCCGCCGGCTACCAGGGCGAGCGGGTCGTCGTCATGGTCCCCACCGATTTCCCGACGCTGAAGGCCCTGGGCGATGTCGGCGCCGATCTGCTGAAGCGCATCGGCTTCAACGTGGATTACCAGGCGATGGACTGGGGCTCGCTGCTCCAGCGCAACGCGAAGCAGGACCCGGTCGATCAGGGAGGATGGAGTGTATTCCACACCTACTGGTCCGGACTCGACATGCTCAATCCGGCCGTAAACTCATCCCTCAGGGCCAATGGTACGGCGGCCGGCAGGGGCTGGCCGACCAGCCCGGCCCTTGAAAACCTGCGCGATGCATGGATCAGGGAGGCGGATGAGGCGGCGCAACGGCGCATCGCGGCCGAGATACAGCGCCAAGCCTTCACCGACTTGCCCTATATCCCGCTTGGCCAGATGCTGGCGCGGACCGCCTATCGCAGCTCGGTCAGTGATGTCCTGAATGGCTTTTCGCTGTTCTGGAATCTGCGGAAGGCAGTCTGACGCAAGATGCGGCCTCCGTCGGCAATGGGGTCCGATTTGCTGCGAGCCTCAGCAGAACGAGACGTGGCGTCCTCCTGTGGAGCCTGCTGAAGCGCGGCGAGTTGGAGGCCGGCGGTCGGCTCCGGCCAGGCCATTTCGGCCTTCGCGGTGCAGGACTTGGCGCGTGCCGGCGACACTATCGTCTCGTCCACCGCCCCCCTTGGCGGCACCTGAAACCTCCTCGCCAATACGTCGAAGGATCAGGGCATCGAGATGCACTTTGTCGATCCCGCCCACCCCGAGGCTTTCCTTCGCGCTTCCGACCGCCGCACCTGCGCTGATCGTATCGATTTCGAAATAAGCGGCAAAGTAGTAGGGCTGATGCACAGGCGCAGATGCCCTACCGAGTGCCGACGATTTTGGACCTGAGCGAGGCGGAGCGGACTGAACTCGAGAGTTGGGCGCGGCGCAAGACGGCGCAGGCCCTTGCTCTGCGCGCCTGCATCGTGCTGCAGGCGGCCGCTGGGCTGAGCAACAGCGCGATTGCAACGGAACTCGGCATCGCCAAGCACACGGTCGGCAAATGGCGCGAGCGCTTCGCCCGACTGCGCACGGATGGGCTACTGGATGAACCCCGTCCCGTACCGGTGGCCACGGCGCCAGGCCCATTCGCCGACGGCCAGCACCCGCACCGGCGGCCTCGGCTGCGGTACGGCACCGGTTCGCCGCGCGGTCCGCAGCAGGGTATCGGCGCTGACCTGCATGGCCAGACGCGCCGCCAGCCGCGAGCCGACCTCGCCGCCGACGGCGAGGCCCAGATGCCGCTGGAGGTCGTCCAGCCGCCCTGTCCGGCGGGCGGCCGGCGGTGCGGCATCGGCCAGTCGCTCGGCGAAGGTCAGGCGCGGACAGTCCGGCTCCAGGCAGCGGAAACGCCGAGCCTGAACGTGCAGCCGGACTGGCTGCCCCAGCCAGGGCGGGTCATTGAGTATGCGGTCGTACCGGCTGTGGACGCGCCAGGACGGCTTGCCGCAGGCCGGGCAGGCTGCCCAGGGCTCACGCGGGGCGACGACGATAGTGAGGTGTTCGGGGGAGGGCAGGATCCGTTGGACCAGCGGCCCAGCTGGAATGAGCGGAAGAGGACGCTTCGACAACAGCCAGACTTCAGGGGAGAAGAACGTACCCCTGTGATGTACTCAGTCCGCCCCGGAACGACGACCCGCGGCACGGGAAGTGCGGGAGAGACAAATTTCGTTCAGCATTGACACACCGTGACCTTAGGTACTTCTCGATCAGGACAGTAGGCCGGGGCACGCGGCCCGCCCCGAGGACGCGCGCCCCAGGCGACATGCGTTCGGCGATGGGTCGGAGGGGCTTGGCCTGCAACGGGTTTGGCGCTATTCGACTTGGGTGTGGGAGACGAGAAAATCTGACGAGGGCTGACTACATGATGTTCTATGTCCAGCCTCGAATCTCGCCGTCTCTACCATCTCGAATCCACGATCCGGGCGGCCTCGGGTGAGCGGCTCATCACCATCGAACGGCTCGTCGCCGAGGTCGCGTCCATGCGGGTTGCCGAGGTGGCCCTGGCCCGCCGCACGGAAGTGGTCTGCGTCAAGCGGTGTTGCCCGCATTGCGGGGCTGAGGGTGCTCACCTGCACGGCAAAGACAAAAACGACCGACAGCGGTTCCGTTGTCGCATCTCCGAGTGTCGCCGCACCTTCAACATCTTCACCGGCACGCCGATGGCCCGCGCTCGGATGCCCGAGAAGTGGGGCCAATACCTGTCCTACATGACGGACCACCGTTCGGTCAGAAAGATTGTAGAGGCCGGGATCGGCGTGAACCACACGAC
>NZ_JAUTWS010000290.1 GCF_030657435.1 Paracraurococcus lichenis
TTCCTGCAGCCCGATCAGGCCAGCGCGCAGCAGACCTGGCGCCATGTCGCCGACCAGCTCCGCCCCCGCTGGCCAAAGCTCGGCGTGCTCATGGATGAGAGCGAGGACGATGTCCTCGCCTACATGTCCTTCCCCGCCCCGCACAGGACGAAGCTGCACTCAACGAACACCCTGGAGCGGCTGAACAAGGAGGTGAAACGCCGGGCCGACGTGGTCGGCATCTTTCCCTCAGAAGCCTCGATCATCCGACTGATCGGCGCCGTCCTGCTCGAGGCCAACGATGAATGGCAGATGCAGCACCGCTACATGGGCGTCGAGGCCATGGCCGAGATGCTCAGCCCGGCGCCCACCAATGAAACCCTGCAACTGCCACCCAGGCCCGCCTGAGCCGTGGTCACCTGCAGCCCATCAGCAAATTCCACCACGTTGACGGACGCTATCCGCTCGCGGCTACGCCAGGTCAAGTACCTCAATAATACCGATCCGCGGATTTTCTGACTCGGACGTGATTTGAGGCGACGCGGACCGAGATGATTCTGGTTGTGTCCACTCCGGCTGGGGGAGGACACGAATGGGTGGACGGGCACTGACAATCTGCACAGACCTGCCGGCGGCGGAGCTGCGTCGGTTGGCGCGGCGGGAGAAGGATCGAGCGGCTGCGGCGCGTATGCAGGCCATCGCGGGTGCGCTCGAGGGCTTGCCGCGGGCCGAAGCAGCCCGGCTGGCGGGCATGGAACGGCAAGCGTTGCGCGATGCCGTGGTGCGCTACAACGCCGAGGGTCTTCCCGGACTGCATCACCAGCCGCATCCAGGTCGGCCGGCGCGGCTGGACGGGGCACAGAAAGCGGTGCTGAAGCAAGTGGTGCTGGACGGACCGAACGTGGAGGCCACGGGCCTGAGCGCGTGGACTTTGTCCGAGCTGTGCCAGGAGGTCGAACAACGCTGGGGTGTGTCGTACCACCCTTCACACATGGGCAAGCTGCTGCATCAGCTTGACTTGTCGTGGCAGAAGGCACGCCCGTCGCTCCCGAAGGCGGATGCGGCAGCACGCGAGGCGTTTGCAAAAGGGGGCTGCAGGCCGCCCTCGACGACGCGCGGACGGAGCACACCGACAAGCGCCTGACGCTGTGGTTCATGGACGAGGCCAGGTTCGGTCAGAAGGGCCGCGTCTGCCATCGCTGGTTCACCCGCGGCCAGCGCCCACCTGGCCTGTGCGATCAGCGCTACACCTGGACCCACCTCTTCGCCGCCGTCCGGCCGGCCACGGGCGACGCCTTCGCTCTCGTGCTGCCCGAGGTCTCGGCCAAGGCAATGGACGAGTTCCTCGCGCAGTTCGCCGCGATGCTGCCCGCCAACGCGCACGCTGTCATGGTGCTCGACCGTGCCGGTTGGCATACCGCCAAGAAGCTCGTCATCCCAAACAACGTCACGCTGGTCTGGCTGCCGCCGTACTCACCGGAGATC
>NZ_JAUTWS010000291.1 GCF_030657435.1 Paracraurococcus lichenis
CCTCCAGGGTGACGCCCTTGCCAAGGACGCGCGCTTCGCCATCAGCATCTATCGCGCCGCCGTGGACACAGGAACGATGAACCGCGTCCACCTACAACGCAAATGAAGCCCGCTCTACGCGGAAGGACGCACGACCACCGCCATCCAAAAGCGCCAAAGTCCAGATAACCCCGAATGCGGGTAGGGCTACGTGCGTCCACACCGCTGATCCGTGCACCACACTGCAGCCGACCCGGATGCAGCGTGACATCGCCGGGCGCGGCGGGCGCGACGGAGCCGCCCTCCACCGGCAGCCCGGCTTGCTTCCAGGCCGCGAAGCCACCATCCAGGATCCTCACCCGGGGCAGTCCGGCCCAGCGCAGGACCCACCAGGCACGGCCCGCGGGTCCTCCGGTGGTGTCGTCATAGATGACAATGTCGCTGGCCTCAGACGCGCGGCAAGCTCGCCCGGTTGAGGCCGCCCTCCGCCGGCAAGATCCCGTTCAGGTACAGGATGTAGGCGTCCACAGCGTAGGTCTTGTCAGCGCCAGCACGACTGTTCAGACACCGTCGTAGACGAGCTTGGTAAAGAGCGCCGGGCCGACGACGAACCCGCCCCACCTGGCGTCGTACTCTTCAGTCGGCTTCGCGGCGACGGTCTCGGCGAGCGACCGGCCCTGTCGCTTCAGCGCGGCGACCTTCGCGCGAATGCTGACGAGCATGTCGCGGAACGCGAGCAGCCCGGTGCGGTCGCTGACCGGGGCGCCGTGCCCGGGGATGACGATGGTCGCGTCCGTCGCCGCGGCCAGGTTGGCCTCCGCGGCGCGGATCGCGCCGTCGATGCTGCCGCCCGTCGAGTGATCAATGAAGGGATACACGCCGTTCCAGTAGGTGTCGCCGGCGTGCAGGATGTCGGCCTCGGCGAACCGCACTGAGATGTCGCTGTCGGTATGCGACGGCCCGTAGTACCTCAGCTCCAGGGTCGCGCCGTTCAGCGCCAGTGTCCGGTCCGACTGGAACACCTCCATGGGGAGCGCGGCGGGGGGCAGGGGCGCGAAGTCGGAGTCCCAGTCGTCCACCCGCTGGAGCGTAGCCAGGTGCTTCAAGGTGTTCTCGTGCGCGACGATCCGGGGACCGAGCTCGCAAAGCCACTGGTTGCCGCTGGCGTGGTCGAAGTGCCAGTGCGTGTTGATCAGGTGCGTGACCGGCCCTGGGCCGAGATCCTCGAGCGCGGCGGCCATCTGCCGGCGTGAGACCTCGATGCCGGCGTCCACCATGACCTTCCCATCACGTCCGGTGAGGACGGCGACGTTGCCGCCGGAGCCCGGGAGTGTCAAAAACCTGGGGCAAGCCGCTTGCCGGGCCCCGGCTGGTCGACTTGGCTGGGGCCGGACCACAAGGGCGGGCCTGATGCAGTGGACGGTGCGGCTGGACGCAAAGACGGACCAGGGCGAGGTGGAGACGACCGAGCTGGTCACGTTT
>NZ_JAUTWS010000292.1 GCF_030657435.1 Paracraurococcus lichenis
CTGCTGGAGGAGGTGCCTGATCACCGCCGGGCGGAGGGCAAGGTCTACCAGCTGGCGTACGTCCTGCTGTTCTCCATCCTGGCCGTCGTCAGCGGCGGTAACTCATATCGCAGCATCGTCACCTTCATCGAGATGCACCGTCCCCGGCTGAACGAGGTGTTCGGCCTGACCTGGCGGCGAGCGCCGGCGCACACCGCCATCCGCTACATCTTGCAAGGCTTGGACAGCGACGCGGTGGAGACAGCCTTCCGTGGCCACGCCAAGCTTTTGCAGGCGGCTCACACCAAGCCGGGCGGGGGTAGTTTGGCAATCGACGGCAAGACCCTGCGCGGCAGCTTCGACGCGTTCCGCGACCGAGCCGCCGCGCACCTGCTCGGCATGTTCGCCACTGACACGGCGCTGGTGCTGGCGCACAGCGAGGTCGAGGAGAAATCCAACGAGATCCCGGCCGCCCAGGCGCTGCTCGCCGAACTCGGCCTGGCTGGCCACTTGGTCACGCTCGACGCCCTGCACTGCCAGAGGAAACCTTCGAGCTCGCCGCACAGGCCGGAGCCGACCTGATCATACAGGTCAAGGACAACCAGCCCACCCTGCATCAGCAAGCCAAGGACCTCTGCGCCAGCGCCACCCCGCTTTCCACGGCCAATAGCCGTGATCGGGGGCGCAACCGCCAGGAGGAGCGCAGCGTCGCCGTCTTCGATGCCGCCGCCGCCTTCACCAACACCGAGTGGGCATCCCTCATCGGTGCCGTGATCCGCATCGAGCGCGACGTCCTCACCCGCAACGCCAAGACCGGTCTCTGGCATCGCTCCTCCGAGACCGCCTTCTACCTCGCCACCACCGCACTTCCAGCCGTACGCGCCGCCTCTGCTATCCGGGACCACTGGAAGATCGAGAATACCTCGCACTACACCCGTGACGTCACCATGGGTGAGGATCGCTCCCGCATTCGCTGCAATCCGGGCATCTTCGCCCGCCTCCGCAGTTTCGCCTTCAACATCCTCAAGGCCAACCGCCGAAGCTCACTCCCGCAGGACCGCTACCGCGCCGCTATCGGTGGCGTCGATTACCTCCTCGACCTCCTCAACACTCCAGAGCGTTGAACAGCCCTGGGGGAAGAGGCGTGGTTCAAGACGTGCCATCGTCCAGGTAACGAATTAATGGTTTTTGCGTTGCGAAGCCGACGCAAAAACCCCGTTGGACGGACGCGGAGAGGTGAGGACCGCAGCGGTGGGCTATGGGGTTTTGTCAGAACTCGTGCCAGACCCGACGACGTGAGGCCCGACTTGAACAGTGCCTTCGGAAAGATCGTTTCGGGGCAACAGGTTAGCCCAGCCTCCCCGGCTGTTTGCACTACATTGTCGCGTAAAGGTTGAGGTCAGGCGGCCTGTTCGCGCTGGTGCGGCGGCAACGCCACGCCGGCTGCCTGGAACACC
>NZ_JAUTWS010000293.1 GCF_030657435.1 Paracraurococcus lichenis
CATTACAGCTGCATCTTCCGTTTCAGATGCGCTCTTTGTGCGGCGGCTTGGTGGGCGCGTCGCCACAGTGACCAGGCGATGACCTGGGCGGGTTGGATACGTTGCTGCGCGAGGCGGTTGGCGATGCGACGGATCTCCTGGATGGACCACGGGACGAGATCCGGCGGCGCGCAGCTACTCTGTTCAGAGTTTTCTCGGGCTGCGGTGCATTGGCCTTGTGGCGGATCGTCGCCAGTATGGCGAAGGCCAGCATGACCAGCGAGACGTGGCGATGCCAGCCGTGCCAGGACCGGGTCTCGTTGTGGTCGAGACCGAGTTCGTTCTTCGCTATCTCGAAGGCATCCTCGATCGCCCAGCGCTGCCCCTCGACCGCGGCCAGCGTCTCGATCGTGGTCCCGGCCGGGCACCAGGTGGTGAAGTACGCGCATTTGCTGTCGGCGAGGCTGCGCCGGATCAGCAGGCCGCGCGTCCAGAGGCCCGTCGCGCCGTCGCGGTACTCGCCCGCATCCAGGTCGGCCAGTTCGAGATAAGCCCAGTCGTAGAGCCGTGGCCCCTTCGTGCCTTCGCCAGCGGACAGGCGCTGCCAGGCCGTCGGCGCGAGATCCCTGGCAATCGCCTCGGCAGTCCCGGCCACCTCTGGCTTGCCGACCCAGGAGTTGAAGGGCTGCGTGGCGTTGACCCCAAGCACGTAGCCCTTGCCCGCCCGGCGCAGCGCCATCTCGATCTCGCCCACTCCATAGACGCTGTCGGCCGCCACCCAGGCGAACGGCACCCCGGCCGTGATGGCGCGCTCGACCATGCGTCCGGCCAGCCGCGGCTTGGTGGCGAAGCCCACTTCCGCTGGTACGTGCGCCGCTGCCAGGCGGGCCGGGTCGTCGGTCCAGGCCTTGGGCAGGTAGAGCGCGCGGTCGATGAAGGCGTGCCCGTGCCGCGACGCATAGGCCGCGAAGACCCCGATCTGGCAGTTGGTGATCTTGCCCGCCGAACCGGTGTACTGCCGCCCGACGCCACAGGACGCCCTGCCCTGCTTGAGAAAGCCGGTCTCGTCGATCACCAGTACCGCATCCGGGTCGGCCAGCGTCTCCAGCGCATAGTCCCGCACGATGTCGCGCAGCGCCTCCGCCTCCCAGCGGCCGCGGCCCAGGATGGCCTGCTGCCGCCACGGCCCGGGGTCGCCCGCCGCCTCAGCCCGCATCCAGCCTGTCTTGCGCCGTTCTGCCCCAAGCAACCCATCCAGGAACTGGCCAGCCGATCCCGCCACCCGGTCCTGGGTGAACAAGGGACGGATCCGCGCCTTGGCCTCCCGCAGCGACGACGCCCACAACTCCAGCGTCGTCTCAATCGATGCACCGTTCACCAGCTCACCCATGCGCATAGGTGAGCAACGCGTCAGATCAGAAAAAGTGCAGCTGTAATG
>NZ_JAUTWS010000294.1 GCF_030657435.1 Paracraurococcus lichenis
CTGGCCTGGGATGCGGAGCCGGTCGCCGAGGTAGTCCCAGAAGCTGAGGCCGAGCTTGGTGCAGGTCTTGGCCAGGCCGAGGAAGGCGTCGCGGCAGTCGCGGCCCGGGTCACTGCGGGTGCCGCCGCTGACCTTGCGGCGGGTCACCTGGGTGCGGATGTCGTTCTCCGAGCCGTTGGTGTGCAGCGGGATCTCCGGGTGGTCCAGCACCTGCAGCAGCTCGGCCTTGTTGGCATGCAGACGCTCGAGCAAGCGGTCGAGCACGACGAAGCCGGTGCGGCGTTGGAAGATCCGGTCGAAGCGGGCGCGCAACTCGCTCCGGCGGCGCCGACTGGGCTCGCGTTGGTAGGCCTTCAGGTCGGCGTAGTACCACCAGATCAGGTCGCGGATGGTGGCCTGGGCGGTCCGCTGCTGGTCGGTGAAGGTGTCGAGCTTGTGGACGAGACGCTCGGCGTGGACCCAACACAGGGCGTGCTCACCGAGATTGAACTGCCCGGCATCGTCGCTGACGATCACGGTCTCGGGCAGCAGGCCATGCGCCTTGATGGCGCCCCAGAGCGCACCCTCGGTGGCCAGGCGCACCGGATCCGGCGTGACCGTCAGGACAGTAATGCCGAGCCGCTCGAGATGCGCAGCCCAGGCTGTCTGGTCTGGGAAGACGCGTTGCGGATGACCTTCCAGCCGGGCGATCACCGAGCCAGCGAGGGCGTGCTCGCGCATGTAGGCCAGTGCCTCGGCGTTCACGACGTAGTCCGCATGCCCGGCCCGCAGCAGCTCGAGGAAGTTCAGCCGGCTTTTGCTGGTCGTGGTGCCGAACCAGGCGAAGTGGTCGTTGCCGATTTGCGTGCAGACGCCGTTCACCGCCCGGTGCCGCGCCCCGGTGTCGTCCACGGTGACCCAGCTCGCAGTCTCCAACCCGGCCCGCAGCACCGCCTGGCTCTCGTCCAGGAACGCTTGCTGGTCGGCAATCAGCAGGCGCACGACCTGTCGCTTGGAGATGGCGATCCCAACCGCCCGCAACTGCGCCACCAGCCGCGATACGGTGGTCTGCCCCTGATGGTACTGGGCCAGCACGTAGCGCCGCAGCTCCGGCCCGAAATGGCCATCCACCCCGCCCGGCAACGGCGCCACGATCAGCTGCCCTGCCGGCGTCAGCCAGCGCTCGCGGCGGTAGCGCACCGCCTCGGTCCGCAGCACCAGATCCTGCACCAGGAAATCCTGGTAGCCGCGGAACTGCGAGCCGGACGGTGCCGTGGCGGGCAGGACCCGCTCCTGTACCGGCACCAGCAGCGTCACCTTGCCGCGCCGGCGACGGCTCTTACCGCCGCGCGGCGGCGTCGGCTCGGTGGCCTGGTCCATGCCGCTCGGCTTGATCACCGGCCGGCCCTTCAGCCCCTTGAGGCGGGCGATCTCCTC
>NZ_JAUTWS010000295.1 GCF_030657435.1 Paracraurococcus lichenis
GAGCTATGGCCGAACTTGGGTGATGGCGAGCTGAGGAAGGCGGCGTATCGAAGCGGGTGACGAGCCTGCCAGAACCTCCCGAAGGAGCGATACGCCATGACAAGCGATACCACAGTGGTTGCCCTGCGTCAGCCGGATGAGGTGGCGGACCCGCTGACCGCGGTGCTGCGGAACGGCGCCCGCCGGCTACTGGCGCAGGCCGTGGAGGCGGAGGTCGAGACCTTCCTGGCGGAGATGCGGGACCTGCGGCTGCCGGACGGGCGCGAGCGGCTGGTGCGGCATGGCTATGGGCCGGAGCGGCTGGTGCAGACCGGGATCGGGCCGGTGCCGGTGCGGCGAGTGAAGCTGCGTGACCGTGGTGCTGGCCCGGAGGGGGAGCGGATCCGCTTCACCTCGGCGCTGCTGCCGCGCTGGGCACGGCGGACGCGGAGCCTGGAGGCAGTGCTGCCGGTCCTCTACCTGCGCGGGCTGTCGATGGGTGACTTCCAGGAGGCGCTGGCGGCCCTGCTGGGCAAGGAGGCACCGAACCTGTCGCCGGCGGCGATCGCGCGGCTGCGGGACACCTGGCAGGCCGACTATGATCGGTGGCAGCGGCGCGACCTGGCGGCGCGGCACTACGTCTACCTCTGGGCTGACGGCATTTACCTGCAGGCGCGAATGGAGCCGCAGGCCGAGTGCATGCTGGTGCTGATCGGGGCGACGCCGGAGGGCAAGAAGGAGCTGGTCGGCTTCCAGGTCGGCCTGCGCGAGAGCGCGCAGAGCTGGCACGAGCTGCTGGCCGGGCTGAAGGCGCGCGGCCTGGCTATCCCGCCCGAGCTGGCCATCGGCGACGGCGCGCTCGGCTTCTGGAAGGCGCTCGAGGAGGTCTTCCCGACGACCCGACAACAGCGCTGCTGGGTGCACAAAACCGTCAATGTCATGGACAAACTGCCGAAGTCCGTCCAGCCCGCGGCCAAGCAGGACCTGCGCGAGATCTGGCAGGCGCCCGACCGTGCCACCGCCGAGGCGGCGATCACCACCTTCGCCGAGAAGTACGTGGCCAAGTACGAGAAGGCGGTCAGCTGCCTGCTCAAGGACCGCGACGCGCTGCTCACCTTCTACGACTTCCCGGCCGAGCACTGGGATCATCTGCGGACCTCGAACCCGATCGAGAGTGTGTTCGCCACCGTCCGACACCGCACGGTCCGGAGCAAAGGTGCGCTGTCGCAGGACACTGCCCGGCTGATGGTGTTCAAGCTGGTGATGGCAGCTGCCAAGAGCTGGCGTCGCCTCAAAGGCGAGAACCAGTTGCCGAAGGTTGTGCAGGGTGTCAGGTTCCGCGACGGCGTCGAGGTCATCCAGACGCCGGCACAGACCGCCGCCTGATCAGTCGGCCGTCA
>NZ_JAUTWS010000296.1 GCF_030657435.1 Paracraurococcus lichenis
GTTGGCTTTATGGAATGGCCCGCCCCTCCTCCTCGCAGCGCTATACTGCGGGAGCAACCGGACTAGCGGGAGCGGAACCATGCAGATCGCGGTACTCGGGATCGACCTGGGCAAGAACAGCTGCAGCGTGGTTGGGCTGGACGCGACAGGACGCCCTGTTTTGCGCCGGCGCCTGAGCCGGGAGGGGCTGATCAAGTTTGCGGCTGGGCTGCCGCCCTGTGTGATGGCAATGGAGTCCTGCGGCGGCGCCCACTACCTCGGTCGCGTGCTGCGCGATCAAGGACATCAGGTGCGGCTGATGTCGCCCGAGTACGTACGACCGTATGTCAAAGCGCAGAAGAATGATGACCGAGATGCCGAGGCGATTGCTGAGGCGGCGACCCGGCCGACGATGCGCTTCGTCGAGCTCAAGAGCGCGGAGCAACTCGACATGCAGAGCCTGCATCGCGCGCGCGACCGACTTGTCGGGGAGCGCACGGCACTGATCAATCAGCTGCGGGCTTTCCTGCTCGAGCGCGGGATCATCGTCCCGCAGGGTCGTCGTAAACTGGAGCTGCAGCTCAAGGAGGTGCTGGCTGCTGAGCAGCGCTCGCTCAGCGCGCGGGCCAAGCTACTGATCGAGGACATGCAGGCGCAATGGCGCGAGCTGGACCGCCGTATCGAGGCGTTCGATGATGAGTTTGTCGCGCAAGCTCGCAGCGACCAGGCCACTCGTTTGCTGATGACAATACCTGGTATTGGGCCGCTGATCGCCACGGCACTGGTGGCTGCAATCGGCAGAGCCGAGACGTTCGGGCGCGGCCGCAACCTCGCGGCATGGCTGGGGTTGGTACCGAAGCAGGTGACGACCGGCGGCAAGCCGAAGTTGCTCGGGATCAGCAAGCGTGGCAACCGCTACTTGCGTAAGATGCTGGTTCACGGTGCACGAGCCGCACTTCGAATGCTGTCGAACACGGACACAGCCCTCGGTCAATGGCTGCGTGGCCTGCTGCAGCGGGCGCACAAGAACACCGTGGTCGTCGCGCTCGCGGCCAAACTAGCGCGGGTGGCCTGCGCCGTGCTGCGCAGCGGGCGCGGGTTCGAGGTTGGTGCGGCGGTGACGCCGTAGTGCACGAGATTGGTCGCGGGCGCCTATCTGGCGTGAGCGGCTGACGAAGTCTGCGGGTGGTGGAAACGAGATGGCCTGACAGTCGACCGGTGTTCTGGAACCCTGGGCCGTTCAATGGCACTCGATGCCGCTGGCTTTATGAGGACCGGAACGCGCGGATCTCCATCTTGGCCGGAGCGGCGCTCCGAGACCGGATACGTTGACGTAGACTGCGCAGCTAGCTCGTGAGAAAGCCCTTGCAGACGGGGCGGGCCATACGTTG
>NZ_JAUTWS010000297.1 GCF_030657435.1 Paracraurococcus lichenis
CGCTCGAGAGCCAGGCGGTGCAGCGCCGTCCGTTGCCGCGCCATGCGGTCGGTGAGCAGCGCGATGCCGAGGATCAGCCCTTCGACCAGCAGCACCGCAAGTGCGATCCCCTGAGCCTCCCGCCACCAGGGCGCGAGGACCCCATCTGTCGCGCGCGTCGCCAAGATGACCAGCGGGTAGCCATCGAGAGACCGCACCGCCTGGACGCGATCGACACCGTCCAGCGGGCTCGGGCCACGCAGGACATTATCCTTCGGAGCGGACAGGATCCGCTCGAGCAGGGTGCTCTTGGCAATGGGAACGCCGATGGCCCGCTCGAGCCGTGGGTGATGGGCGAGCAGCTCACCGTCGCGCTGGATGAGTCCGACCGCGCTCTGCGGGCCAAGGGCGAGGCCAGCGAACAAGTCTTCGAAATAGCCGAGGTCGATGGCGGCGACGACCGTGCCGAGAAGGCGTCCATCCGGCGCGGTGATCCGGCGCGAGACGTAGATGGTCCAACGCCGATCGACGAGGCTCTGTGAGGGCGCGCTCAGCACCCCGTCTCGCCTGGCATCACCGCGGAGGGCATCGAAGAAGTCCCGCCCCGCCGAGGTGAAGTTCGGGGGCGGCCAGGAGCTGGAACTGGCGACGGTCCTGCCCTCCGCGTTCGTGACGAAGAGGCGCCGCACCCGCGGCAGCGCCGCGGCGCGCGCCCGCAAAGCCTCGTGCACGTCACGGGAGCTGAGTCGCGCGGTGAAATCGCCGGGCTCGTCGATACCTTCGGCGTGGATCCAATCCAGCACACCGACCTCGAGCTGCTCGATCGAGCGGAAGCCGGCCTCGACCCAGTTCGCAAGTACCAAGCCCAGATTCTGTAACTCACGTTCGGCGTCTCGCAGCACTACCTCGCGCTGTCGCGCGACGTAGGTGGCGGCGCCGACCGCGACGGCCAAACCCAGCGTGGCGCCGACCAACGCACGCCAGAAGGATGGGCGCGCACGAACACGCCATGGGTTGGAGGCCGGCATGGGATCCTTGCTTGAGGCGGCATGATGGCCAGATCCTGTTTCGCCGACCAGGGCGGCAACGACAATGGATCTGGTGCCTCGACCGCTTCGACCCACTGTGCCTGCGGTTGGTCAGCGACGGTGCGTCCCGCGGCTGCCGGCGTGTTCCGGCCAACCGGAATGCCGCGCTGGCCGTCAACCCACGCAAGGACGGCTCGGAGTTCATCCTCGAGTGGTCCCCCGGGCTGCTGCGCGATGCTGCCGGGGTGATCCGCCGCGGCCCCTCTATACAGCGGATGTCACGCGCCGCCTGGAGCTTGAGCGGGTGGCCACGTCCATCCACGAAGCCAAGGTCGGCTTCGTCGCCTCC
>NZ_JAUTWS010000298.1 GCF_030657435.1 Paracraurococcus lichenis
GTAATTACCCACCCCCCGTCTCTGGTGCGGTGGTTACGGTGTAATGGTCTGGAGGATGGTGCCGAAGACACTGGTGTTCGGCGCGAGGCGAGCGGTGTCGACGACGGTGCGCACGTCCGCCTCGCCCTGAGCGGCCCACATCGCGCGATAGCCGTTGGTGACCTTGCGCTGGATCACGGCGGGGCGGAGGTCGCGTTCGCAGGCGTTGTTCGTTGCCTCGACTTGGCCAGGCCAGTCCACGAAGGTCAGGAGTTGGTCGCGGGCTCGGCGCAGCTTCGCTTGCAGCGCCCGCGTCAGTTCGCACCCGCTTGGGGCTGCCAGGATCGCGTCCAGCCTGCGTTCGAGCGCCCGCCGCTTGGCGGCCAGGGTGGAAGCGGCCAAGCGTGCGGCGGCGTCGGCCAGGTCGAAAGCTGAGCCGAGCCAGAGCTTGAGCCGGTAAGGGACGGGGTCGTCGCTGGCCTCGAGCGCATACGCCACATCGCGGGCCAGGTGCGCCAGACAGGTCTGCTGGGCCAAGCCGTGGCCCTGCTGCGCCACGTAGCGATCCGAGAGCCAGACCGCGGGGCGGTGCCCGTCCATCATCGCGTGCACGACGGAGGCGGCGCGCGTCGGCGCGGCCTGGTGCACCACGGCGTGCTGGCAGCGGAACACCCAGTGGTAGCCGGAGCAGCCCTCGATCCGCACGCCGGTCTCGTCGGAGGCCACCACCTCGGCACGGCGCAGCGCCGCGATGGCCGCCTCGCGCCCGGCCTGGAACCGGCCTTGGGCGCGGCGGAGCAGGTTCATCAGCCCGCCCTGGCTGAGGCGCAGCCCGAACAGGTCGGCGAGGGCGGCCTGCAGCCGGTCATAGGAGAGCGCCTGGTAGGTCTTGAGGTAGGTGGCCACCGCGTGCAGGCGCGCGCCGAACGGCGTGCCGCTGACCGGCACGGCCGCCACGGCCCGCGTGCCGCATCCGGGGCAGCGCACCGCCAGGCGATGGTGGTGAACCACCACCGGCCTGACCACGGGCAACTCGATGTGCTCCCAAATCCCGGCCTGTTCGGCCGCCAGATCGGCTGCGAGCGGCATCCGGCAGCATGGGCAGACCTCGGGGCGGTGGGCGATCCTTTCGGAGACGTCGTCGCTCAAGGGACGGCTGTGTCCCTCGTGGCCCGGTTTGGCGCCTCCAGGCTTGGCCCGCTCGCGCCTCTCCTTCCGGTCCGTGGACGGCGGCTTGGAAGAGGTGCGCGAGGTCTTCTCCGGCCGCTGCAGCCGCAGCACCAGCTCGATCAGCTCCGACTTGCTCAGCCGCTCAAGCTCGTCCCGCTGCATGCCAGGATCGAATCAGCCAACCCACCCTCGCGCAAGGGGGGG
>NZ_JAUTWS010000299.1 GCF_030657435.1 Paracraurococcus lichenis
GCCACTTATCCCCAGCGGGCCGCCCGCGGGGGGTGGTCACCGTCGGTCTCCGGCTATGGTTCGAGTTGCGAGCCAGAACCTGGAGCACGGGGACGACGATGACCGACGACAAGATGGCGCTGCTGGAGCTGATTGAGAAGAACGCCGATACCGACCTGGTGCGCGAGATGCTGCATTTCGCCGCCGGACGGATGATGGAACTCGAGGTGCAGGCCTGCACCGGGGCGGCGCACGGGGTGCGCGATCCGAGCCGGCAGGTGCAGCGCAACGGCTATCGGGAGCGGGCCTGGGAGACCAGGGCGGGCCGGATCGAATTGGCGATCCCGCGGCTGCGGCGGGGCTCCTACTTTCCGTCCTTCCTGGAGCCCAGGCGGACGGCGGAGAAGGCGCTGACGGCGGTGATCCAGGAAGCGTACATCCACGGTGTCTCCACCCGGGCGGTAGATGACCTGGTCAAGGCGATGGGCGGCTCGGGCGTGTCCAAGAGCGAGGTCAGCCGGCTGGTGGAGGAGATCGACGGCCGGGTGAACGCCTTCCTCGCCCGCCCGATCGAGGGTGAGTGGCCGTATCTCTGGATCGACGCCACCTACGTGAAGGCGCGCGAGGGAGGTCGAATCGTTTCGACGGCGACGATAATCGCCGTTGGCGTGAACACCGATGGCCGGCGCGAGGTGCTCGGCGTCGCCACTGGCGCCTCGGAGGCGGAGGTGTTCTGGAAGGGGTTCTTGCGCTCGCTGGCCGACCGCGGCCTACGCGGGGTCAAGCTGGTGATCGCCGACGACCACAAGGGCCTGCGCGCTGCGGCCAGCAAGGTGTTCCACGCCAGCCTCCAGCGGTGCCGGGTGCATTGGATGCGCTCCGCCCTGGCCCACGTGCCGACCAAGCAGCGTCCGGCGGTCGTCGCCATGCTGAAGACCATCTTCGCTCAGGAGACCGCGGCCGACGCCAGGGCACAGTGGAACAGCGTCGCCGACGCGCTGCGCGAGCGCGCACCCAAGCTGGCCGCGCTGATGGACGAGGCGCGCGACGACGTGCTGGCCTACACGGCCTTTCCCAAGGAGCACTGGCCGCAGATCGCCAGCACGAACCCGCTCGAACGGCTCAACGGCGAGATCAAGCGTCGCACGGATGTGGTCGGCATATTCCCGAACGCGGCGGCAATTGTCAGGCTCGCGGGTGCACTCATGTTGGAGCAAAATGATGAGTGGGCTGTCGGCCGCCGCTACATGAGCATTGAAAGCCTGGCGGCGATCAGCGACGCTCCTCGGGTCAGCCTGCCAGCTGTGGCGGCCTGACCTCCTCGGACCAGCCGGGGATCGACGCTGCTACACCACGTGCCGGGACATGATC
>NZ_JAUTWS010000003.1 GCF_030657435.1 Paracraurococcus lichenis
TATACGCGGCCAACCTGCACAGGCACGCTGCTATCGTCGCTGCATTGCTGCACGCCGCAGATCAATCTCCTTCCTGCCACCGCGTCGAACGACTTGGGACCGACGGAGATGAGGTTTATTGGATCCATGTCGCGGACCAGATAACCGCGATGCGTCTTCGCCTGCACAACCAGCTGCTCCTGAATGCCTGTCCGCGAAGTTCAAATGCCTTTGCAGCGCCGTCGAACCATGAGGCGGATCGAGGCGAGCCGAACAAAGGCAAGGGCTCTCCGGTTCAGGTTCTCCCAATCTTTGGCCAAGCGGCGACAGCGATTGCGCCAAGCAATCGTCCTCTCAACGGTCCACCGCTTCGGGAGCATTCGTAACGCACCTGATGCTCCTTGGTCCACATCCCGCCAAAATGGTAACTCACTGATCTCGCTTAAGCTCTTCCCAGACGGACACCAAGTGTAGCATGACCGGCCGGGCGGGCCGGCTAGCGCGCGAAGTCCGGCGCCTCCTGCATCAGGATCCGCTTCACGCTCTCGAGGTGGAGCCGCGCGCTCTCGCGGTCGCCCTCGCGCATCTGCTCGTAGGTCCGGCGCGCCATCTCCGGCGGCACGGGCTTCAGTGGCCGTCCCGTGCTCATCGCCAGGCGCTGCGCCTCGCAGGCGCGCTCGAGATAATAGAGGTCGTCCCAGGCCTCGGCGATGGTCGGTCCGAGCACCATGATGCCGTGGTTCTTCATGAAGACGATGTCGGCCTCGCCGATCGAGGCGGCGATGCGGTCGCCCTCCCGCTCGTCCAGCGCCAGGCCGCCATACTCCTCGTCGACCACGGTGCGGCCGTAGAATTTCAGCGCGGTCTGCCCGGCCCAGACCAGCGGCGGGCCTTCCAGCATGGCGAGCGCCGTCGCGTTCGGCATGTGGGTATGGAAGCAGGCCTTGCCGCGCGGGACGTTCCGGTGGACGCGGGCATGGATGTAGAAGGCCGTCGCCTCCGGCACGCCCTCGCCGGCCACGACATTGCCCTCGAAGTCGCAGACCAGCAGGCGGGAGGCGGTGATCTCCGAGAAGGCCCAGCCATAGGGGTTGACCAGGAAGAGGTCGTCCCGGCCCGGCACGACGAAGCTCAGGTGGTTGCAGATGCCTTCGTGCAGGCCGAGCTTCGCCGCCATGCGGAAGCAGGCCGCGAGGTCGATGCGCGCCTGCTGCACGGCATCGGCGTCGAGGTCGCTGTTGCGGAGGATGGCGGGCGCGCTGGCGCCCCCGAAGGCATGGGCCATGGTGTCGTTCCCGGTCGCGTCGCGCGGAACGCTAGCCCTAGTACGGATAGCTCCGCCAGCCCTGGCGCCGGTAGCGCTGGTAGTCCCAGCGCTCGAACTGGTCGCGCGTCAGGGCGCGGCGGGCCTCGCGCGGGCCGTTCCAGAAGCGGTCATTCGCCTCCTTCTCCCGCTGCCGGGACCAGAACTGGTCGTATTGCCGCTGCCGCTCGGCCGGGCTGGCGGGGGCGGGCGGGTCCTGCCGGACCGGCTGCGCCGCACCGCAGGCGGGGAGCAGCAGCAGCGCGGCGAGGAAGGCGCGTCGGTGCATGACAGCGCATATCGGGTGCCGCCCGCCCTCTCGCCAGGGCGTGGCTTGCCCGGGGCGCCGCGGCGCGGGAGGATCGGCCATGGCCGATGCCCCACCGCTCGCCGGCGTGCTCGAGACCGCGCTCTACGTGGACGACATGGCGCGCGCCCGCGCCTTCTACGAAGGGGCCATGGGCCTCTCGCCCATGTTCGCCGACGAGCGGCTGACGGCCTATCCGGTCGGTGGCCGCAGCGCGCTGCTGCTCTTCCTCCGCGGCAGCACGGTGGAGACGGTGCACCTGCCGGGCGGCACCATCCCGCCGCATGACGGGCATGGCCCGGTGCATTGCGCGCTCGCCGTCGCGGCCGCGGACCTGCCGGGCTGGGAGGCGCGGCTGGCCGCCCAGGGCATCGCCATCGAGGGCCGCACGCACTGGCCGCGCGGCAGCATCAGCCTCTATTTCCGCGACCCGGATGGCCACCTGATGGAGCTTGCCACGCCCGGCCTCTGGCCGGTCTGGTAGGGCTCGGCTACATCCCTGGCAGATACGTCCAGGGAACGAGACAATGCCGCTGCCAGGGCTGGAAGGCCTCGAATGCTACCGGGTGGAGGTCGCCGACTTCGTCGCCACCGCCACCATCGACCGCCCGCCGGTGAATGCCCAGAACGGCAAGTTCCGGGAGGAGACCTGCCGCCTCTTCGACGTACTGCATGACAGCCCGGAAGTGCGCGCGGTGGTGCTGACCGGCGCGGGCCGCGCCTTCTCCGCCGGCGCCGACCTGAAGGAGCGGCCGGGGATGACGGAGATCCGCGGCGCCTATCCCCGGCACAACCGCCTGGTCCGCGCCGCCTTCGACAGCCTGATCGAATGCGACAAGCCGATCATCGCCGCCGTCAACGGCGCGGCGATCGGCGCGGGCTGCGCGCTGGCGCTCTGCGCCGACATCATCCTCGTCTCGGAGGACAGCTTCATGTCCATGACCGAGGTGGATGTCGGCCTGGCCGGCGGGGTGAAGCACATCCTGCGGCATTTCGGCCAGTCCGATGCGCGGCTGATGCTCTACACCGCGCGGCGCATCGGCGGGCCGGAACTGTACCGGATGAACGTCGCCTCCGCCTGCGTGCCGGCCGAGGCGCTGCTGCCGACCGCGCTCGGCATCGCCCGGGAGATCGCGGGGAAGGTGCCGCTCGCGGTGCGCGCGGCCAAGCGGTCCTTCACCCTGGTCGAGGACATGCCGCTGCATGAGGGCTACCGCTACGAGCAGAGCCAGACCGTGGCGCTGTCCGCCACCGAGGACACGAAGGAGGCGCAGCGCGCCTTCGCCGAGAAGCGCAAGCCGGTCTTCAAGGGCCGCTGAGGAGGATCCGCATGACCATGCTCACCCGCCGCGCCGCCCTGGCCGGGCTCGGCGCCCTCGCCCTGACGGCGCCCGCCCTTGCGCAGGCGCCGCGCACCATCCGCGCCTTGCTGGGCTGGCCGCCCGGCGGCTCCTCCGACATCGTCGCCCGCACCTTCGCCGAGCGCATGCGCGGCACGCTCAACGCCAATGTCCTGGTGGAGAACCGACCGGGCGCCGGCGGCCGCATCGCGCTGGAGGGGATGAAGGGTGCGCCCGCCGATGGCAGCCTCTACATCCAGACGCCGGCCTCGATGCTGGTGATCTACCCGCATCTCTACCGCAGCCTGCGCTACGACCCGCTGGCCGACTTCACGCCGGTGAGCACGGTCTGCGCCTTCCCCTTCGCCTTCACCGTCCGCGCCGACCACCCCGCGAAGACGCTGGCGGAGTTCATCGCCTGGGCGAAGGGCCGGCAGCAGACGGACTGGGCCAGCCCCTCGCCGGGGACGATGCCGCATTTCCTCGGCGTCGAGTTCGCGCGGCAGGCCGGCATCGCGCTGAACCATGTCCCCTATCGCGGTGGCGCCCCCGTCATGACCGACGTGCTGGCGGGCGTCATCACGGCCGGGATGAACGTGCTGTCGGAGCCGGTGCCCTTCCATCTCGCGGGGCAGATGCGCATCCTGGCGGTCAGCGCGCCGCGCCGGGTGCCGCGGCTGCCCGAGGTGCCGACCTTCGCCGAGCTCGGCTTCCCCGATCTCAGCCGGCAGGAATGGTTCGGCGTGCTGCTGCCGGCGGGCGCAGCACCCGGCGTGGTGCAGCCGCTGCACGCGGCGCTGGCCGCCGCCGCCCGCACTACGGAAGTGCAGGAGGTGCTCACCAAGCTGGAATTCGCGCCCGAGATCATGGAACCCGCCGCCTTCGCCGCGCGCATCCGTGCCGAGCGCGAGAGCTGGGGGCCGATCGTCGCGGCGTCGGGGTTCAAGCCGGAGGAGTGAGGAAGGTTGGGGAGGGAAAAATGTTCCCTCCCCGTTGAACGCCTTCGGCGTTCAACCCACCCTTCCTTTCTGTGAGTCGGGCACTCGCCGCGCGACGGGTGCGAGACTCAGAGAAATAGAGGTGGGGTTGGACGCCAAGGGCGTCCAACGGGAGGATACTTCCTCCCCGATCTTACTTCCTGTCTTGCAAGAAAGCCTTCAGCGCCGCCGTCCTCTCCCGCGGCCCGGCATTGTCGGCCGCCATGCCCTCGTAGAAGCGCGCGATGGCCTGATAGATCGCCGCCGCCTCCGGCCCGGTGAAATCGGCGATCTCCTCCATCTCGCCGATCCAGCGATAGGCCTTGTCGTACATCGGCGGGACCATGCGGTGGAACCAGGCGAGGAGCTGCGGCTGGCTGCGCTCGAGCTCCGTCCGCAGCCCCTCCGCCGCGCCGCCGCGGGTCGCGGCCAGCATCATGGCGGAGGAGAGCGCGACCAGCCCCTTGGTGATGCCGGCATAGGACATCTTCAGTGCCGAGGCGGCGCCGATGGGCCCCGGCGTGACGCGGACATCGAGGCCGTGCTCGCCGAGCGGCGCGAGGCGCCCCGCGGCCTCGCCCGCGACGTAGAGGACGGGGGTATAGCCGTCCTCGCGCGGCGGGCCGCCGATGATGCCGCCATCGACGAAGGGTGCGCCGGTGGGGGCGATGATCGCCGCGACCTCTTTCGCCGTCTCCGGGCTGATGGCGTTGCAATCGACATAGACCGGCTTGCGCGGCGCGGCGGCCAGCGCCGGCGCCAGCCAGGCGGCGCAGGCCCTGGCCTCGGCGGGCGGCAGGACGCTGAGGATGATATCGGCGCCGGCCATATCGGCGGGCGTCGCGTCCCGCATCCCGGCCTCGGCCGCGCGGCTTGCGCTGGCGGCGCTGCGGCCGCCGAGATGGGTCAGCACCGTGGCGCCGCGCTGCGTGAGCCGGCGGCCCATGCCGGCGCCCATGGCGCCCTGGGCCTGGATGGCGATGACGGCCATGGCGTGCTCTCCTCCCCTGCAAGGAACCGTCCCGAGGAAGCGGCATCATGGACCAGCTCACGCTCGCCGTCGTCTCCCGCAATTACTTCAACCTGCCGGCCTGGATCGCCCTGCAGGACGGGCTCTTCGCGGCCGAAGGGCTCGATGTCCGCATCGATCATATCGAGGGCATCGAGGAGGTGAACGAGCGCCTGCGGGACGGCCGCGCCCAGCTCGCCTATGGCGTGACGGAGCACGTGATCCTGGACGCCGAGGCGGGCGGCCGCCAGCGGATCATCGGCGGCAACGTGAACCGGCTGCCCTTCAGCTTCATCGCCCGCGCCGGTATCCGCGACTATGCGGAGCTGCGCGGCAGGCGGATCGGCGTGAGCTCGCTCCGCGCCGGCTCCTCCTCCCTCATCATCCGGCTGCTGGCAAAGCGCGGCCTGCGCTGGCCGGAGGATTTCACGCTGGTGCCCTGCGGCCCGATCCTGGCGCGCTGGGACATGCTGCGCTCGGGCGAGATCGATGCGGGCCTGCAGGGGGCGCCGCTGGACCAGATCGCGCTCGACCAGGGCTTCGTGAGCCTGGGCAATCCGCGGGACGAGGTGCCGGACTTCCAGTTCACCAGCCTCGACCTCGATGCCGGCTGGGCGGAGGCGAATCGCGACCTGGTGCTGCGCTTCTGCCGCGCCTTCCTGCGCGCGCATGAGCGCTTTTATGCGGACCAGGCGACCGCCAGCCGCATCGCCATGCAGGAGAGCGGCATCGAGCGGCGCTACGCCGACCGTGCCTGGGAACAATATGTGCGGGAGGCGATCTTCCCGCGCGACGGGGAGGCGAGCGAGGCCGGCGTCCAGGCGCTGATCGAGACCAGCAGCCTGATCCGCGACCTGCCGCCGCGCGAGCGCCGCGCCGCCGACTACATCGACCGGTCCTGGCTGGCCGCGGCGAGAGGATCGCTGTGATGATCGATTACGGCGACCGCGCCCGCATCGGGCTGCTCGTCCCCTCCGGCAACAGCGTGGCGGAGCCGGAGATCCAGGCCATGCTGCCCGCCGGCGTCACCGCCCTGGTCACGCGCCTGGCGCTCACCGGCAGCTCGGCGGCGGAGCTCGAGGCGATGCTGGAGGCGCTCGAGCCCGCTGCCCGGCTGCTGGCGGATGCGCGGCCGGACCTCATCGCCTTCCACTGCACCGCCGTCTCCACCTTCGCGCCGGAGCGCGCCGGCGGCATCCGGGCGCGCATCGAGGCCGCGTCCGGCCTGCCCGCCTGCAGCACGGCGGATGGCATCCTGGCGGCGCTCGCGGCGCTGCGGGCGCGCCGCCTGCTGCTGGTGACGCCCTATATCGAGGCGGTGCATGCGCGCGAGACCGCCTGGCTGGCGGCGCATGGTATCGAAGTGCTGGGCGGCAGCCATCTCGGCATCAATACCAATGCCGAGATGGCGCGCCTGCCGCCCGCCGTCATCGCCGAGCAGGTCCACGCCGCCGCGCGGGCCGCGCCGGGCGCCGAGGCCTGCTTCATCAGTTGCACCGCCATCCGGTCCGCCGGCCTCATCGCGCCGCTGGAGGCGGAGCTGGGCATGCCGGTCATCACCAGCAACCAAGTGATAGCCTGGCACGCCCTGCAGCGCCTCGGGCTGTCCGCAGCGGCCGCAGGCTTCGGGCGGCTGATGGGTGGGGCAGGGGGGCGGCTGGAGGGCTAGGCGGGACGCATGACCGGGCTAGGATGGGCGCAGGAGACGTCCATGAACCGCCACCAGTCCCTGGTTGCCGAACAGGTCCCACGCATGTCCGAAACGCTGAGCCCCGAGCTGCAATCCTGGGTGGGCCGCACCCGCGTGGTGGAGGAGGATGTCGGCCTGGCCGCCGTGCGCCGCATCGCCGGCATGCTGGACCTGGACCCTGGGGCCTTCCGCCTGGGCGATGCGCTGCCGCCGCACTGGTTCACGCTGTTCTTCGCCGACGTGGCGCGGCAGTCCGATATCGGGACGGACGGCCATCCGAAGCCCGGCGTCTTCCTGCCGCCCATCCCGCTGCCGCGGCGGATGGGCGCGGGGCGGCGCGTGACGATCCATGACTGCCTGCGCGTCGGCGACCTCGCCAGCAAGACGGCGGAGGTCGCGGCCATCCTGCCGAAGCAGGCGCGCACCGGCTTCATCACCGTGCTGACCATGCGCCACACCATTCGGCGCGGGGATCAGGTGGTCGCGGTGGACGAGTTCGACGCCATCTACCGCGAAGCGGTGAAGCCCGGCGAGAAGAGCGGCACCGGCGCGCCCGTGCCGGCACCGGCCGACGCCGCCTGGCGGGTGGAGACGCATCTGAGCGCGCCGCTGGTCTTCCGCTATTCCGCGGTGACCTGGAACGCGCACCGCATCCACTACGATGCGGATTATTCGCGGCAGGAGGAGGGCTATCCCAACACCGTGCAGAATGGCGGCCTGACCATGCAGCTTCTGCTGGATGCGGCGGTGGCGCATACGCCGGGCAGGCTGCGCGGCTTCACGGCGCGGCTGACCCGGCCGATCTATGTCGGCGACACCGTCACGCTCTGCGGCACGGCGCCGCGGGATGGCAAGGTGGCGACCTGGGTGCAGGACCGGGACGGCTGGCTCTGCGCCCAGCTCGACTGCGAGTTCGCCTGATGCCGTCCGATCGCGGAGCGCCGCCCCACCCCGCGACGCAGGGCGTCGCGGGGAACCCCGGGCAGGCGCGCAGCGTGAATCGGCCGGCCGGCACTCCGGGAGGACCGTTGGAGGGCGTGAAGGTCGTGGACCTGACGACGGTCGTCGTCGGGCCGATCTGCACGCGTACCCTCGCCGACCAGGGCGCTGAGGTGATCAAGGTGGAGGCGCCGGGCGGCGACATCCTGCGCTTCCTGGCGGCCGGCTGCCGCACGCCGTCGATGTCCGGCAAGTTCATCAACTTCAACCGCAACAAGCGGGCGATCACGCTGGACATCAAGAAGCCTGAGGGCCTCGCCGCGCTGAAGCGGCTGATCACGGCGGCGGATGTCTTCGTCTCGAACGTGCGCCCGGCGGGGCTGCGGCGCGCGGGGCTCGATCCCGTCGCGCTCGCCGCGCTGAACCCGCGGCTGATCCACTGCGGTATCGTCGCCTTCGGCGAGGGCGGGCGCTACGCCGGCCGCCCGGCCTATGACCCCGTGATCCAGTCCCTCTCCGGCGTCGCCGGCACCTTCCACCGCGCGATCGGCGAGCCGCGCTTCGTGCCGATGGTGATGACGGACCACATCACCGGCCTGGTCGCGGCGCAGGCGATCGGCTTCGCGCTCTACCGGCGCGAGAGGACGGGCGTGGGGGAGGCGATCGAGGTCCCGATGTTCGAGGTCGCCGCGAGCTTCGTCACCAGCGAGCACCTGGGCGCCGCCACCTTCGACCCGCCGGAGGGCCCGACCGGCGATGCCCGGCTGCTGAGCCCGGACTACCGGCCGCTGCCCACCAAGGACGGCTGGATCACGGTGCAGCCCAACAGCAACCCGCAGGCCTTCGCCTTCTTCGACGCCATCGGCCGGCCGGAGCTGAAGGCGGATCCGCGCTTCGACACGCCGATCGCCCGCACCGAGAATGCCGCCGAGTATTTCCGGGTGCGCGTCGAGGGACTGGCGCGGAAGACCACGGCCGAATGGCTGGAGATCTTCGCCGCCGCGGATGTGCCTGCGGCCCGGTACAACACGATCGACGACCTGCTGGAGGATCCGCACCTGCAGGATGTCGGCTTCTGGCGTTACGACGACCACCCGACGGAAGGCCGCATTCGCCGCACCCGCACGCCCGTCACCTTCGCCGCCGGGATGCGGGCGGAGACTCTGCCCGCCCCGCGCCTCGGCGCCCATACCGATGCCATTCTGGCGGAGGCCGGCTACGGCCCGGCGGAGATCGCCGCCATGCGCGAGAGCGGTGCCGCCCAATGAGGACCACGCGATGACCCTGCCCACCTGGCGCTCCCTGCTTTTCGTGCCCGCGACCGCGGAGCGTTTCGTCGCCAAGGCGCATACCCGCGGCGCGGACGTGATCATCCTCGACCTCGAGGACAGCATCCCGCCGCCGGAGAAGCAGGCGGCGCGCGATGCGCTGGCCGCGGCGGCCGCCACCGTGGGCCAAGGGCACAATGGTCCGGGGGCGGAGGTCGCGGTGCGGATCAACCGCCCGCTCGAACTCGCCGTGCCGGACATCGCCGCGGCCCTCATGCCGCAGGTCACGGCGCTGATGCTGCCGAAGGTGATGGGGCCGGAGCATATCCGGCTGCTGTCGGAAGTGGTCGCCGCGCGCGAGGCGGCGCTCGGCCTGCCCATCGGCCGCACCCGCTTCATCGCCCTGGTGGAGACGCCGCAGGCCCTGCCGCATCTGGCGGCCATCGCCGCGGCCGATCCGCGCATGGCGGCGCTCGGCGTCGGGTCGGAGGACCTGTCGACGGAACTGGAAGCCGTGCCGGGCGCCGACATGCTCTATCATTTCGGCATGATGGTGGTGGCCGCGGCGCGCGGCGCCGGCATCCTGCCGCTCGGCAGCATCGGCGCCTTCGCCGATTTCCGCGACCTCGAGGGCTATCGCGCCTCGCTGAAGCGCTCCCGCAGGCTCGGCTTCGCCTGCACCGCCTGCATCCACCCGGCGCATGTGCCCATCATCAACGAGGAATACGGCGTCGCGCCGGAGGAGGCCGACCGCGCCCGCCGGCTGATCGCCAGTTTCGAGGCGGCGCTGGCCAAGGGCGAGGGCGCGGTCGCCTTCGAGGGCGCGATGATCGACCTGCCCGTCGTGGAACGGGCGAAGCGCCTGCTGGCGCGGGCCCGCTGAGAGGAGAGACGAGGATGGACGCGACCCATGATCCGCAGCGGCGCAGCTTCGTCGCCTCCGCCAATGGCCATGCGGATTTCCCGATCCAGAACCTGCCGCTCGGCATCTTCAGCCCGAAGGGCGGCGCGGCGCGCGGGGGCGTGGCGATCGGCGGCTGCATCCTCGATCTCGGCGCGGTGGCGCATCTGCTGGGCGGCGATGCGCGCCGTGCGGCGGAGGCGGCGGCGGGCGATGCGCTGAATGCACTCTTCGCCCTCGGCGCCGGGCCGCGGCGGGCGCTGCGCGCGGCGCTGTCGGACCTGCTCGCGGAGGGCAGCGCGCAGCGGGCGGCGGTGGAGCCCAACCTCTACGATGCCGCCGATTGCGAGATGCACCTGCCTGCGCGCATCGGCGACTACACGGATTTCTTCGCCGGCATCCACCACGCGACGAATGCCGGCAAGCAGTTCCGCCCGGACAACCCGCTGCTGCCGAACTACAAATACGTCCCCGTCGCCTATCACGGCCGCGCCTCCTCCCTGCGCATCTCCGGCACGGATGTCCGGCGGCCGAAGGGCCAGCGCAAGCCGGCGAGCGAGACGGTGCCCACCTACGGGCCCAGCCGGAACCTCGACTACGAGATGGAATTCGGCATCTGGATCGGCACCGGCAATGCGCAGGGCGAGCCGATCCCGATCGCCGAGGCCGCGGAGCACATCGCCGGCTACTGCCTGCTGAACGACTGGTCCGCCCGCGACATCCAAGGCTGGGAGGCGCAGCCGCTCGGCCCCTTCCTCGCCAAGAACTTCTGTACGTCCATCAGCCCCTGGGTCGTCACGCCGGAGGCGCTGGAGCCCTTCCGCATCGCCCAGGCCCCGCGGCCGGAGGGCGACCCGAAGCCGCTCGACTATCTGTGGGACGAGGCGGACCAGGCGCGCGGCGCGCTGGACCTGGCGGTGGAGGTGCTGCTGCAGACGCCGAAGGGCGGGCCCTTCCGGCTCTCGATCAGCAATACCAGCCATCTCTACTGGACCTTCGCGCAAATGGTCGCGCACCACAGTTGCGGCGGCTGCAACCTGGCGCCGGGCGACCTCTTCGGCAGCGGCACCATCTCCTCGCCGACCGAGGACGGCTTCGGCGCGCTGCTCGAGATCACCTATGGCGGCCGCAAACCCATCACGCTGCCGAACGGGGAGGAGCGGCGCTTCCTGGAGGACGGCGACACGGTGATCTTTTCCGCCCGCGCGCAACGGGACGGTTTCGTCTCCATCGGCTTCGGCGAATGCCGCGGCACGATCCTGCCCGCGACATGACGGGGGTTCTGGCTGGCATCAAGGTCGTCGAACTCGGCCAGGTGCTGGCCGGGCCCTTCGCCGGCGCCATCCTCGCCGACCTGGGCGCCGAGGTCGTCAAGGTCGAGAAGCCGGAGGGCGGCGACGATGCCCGCCAGATGGGCCCCGCCTTCCGCCACGGCGACGCGCTGAACTTCCACGAGTTCAACCGCGGCAAGCGCAGCGTCACGCTGGACCTCAAGACGCCGGCAGGCGTCGAGGCGCTGCACGACCTGCTGCGGGATGCCGACATCCTGGTCCACAACCTGCGACCGGGCGTCGCCGAAGCGCTCGGCATCGGCCCGGCCGAGGTCACGGCGCTGCATCCGCGGCTGATCTACTGCGCCATGGGCGCCTTCGGCCACAAGGGCCCGCTCGCCCATCGTCCGGGCTACGAGCCGCTGTTCCAGGCCTTCGCCGGCCTCTCCTCCATCACCGGGGAGCCCGACGGCCCGCCCGTGCGCATGGGCGCGAGCGTGGTAGACCAGGGCACCGGCATGTGGACCGTCATCGGCGCGCTCGCGGCGCTGCAGCAGCGCGCGCGCACCGGGCGGGGCTGCGTGGTCAATACCTCGCTCTTCGAGACCGCGCTGCTCTGGGCGGGGCAGAAGATCAGCGCCTATGTCAACATGGGGAAGCTGCCGGAGCGCCACGCCTCCGGCCATCCCAATTTCGTCCCCTACCAGGCCTTCGACTGCGCCGACGGCCCGCTGCTGGTCTGCTGCGGCAATGACCGGCTGTTCCGCAAGTTCGCCGATGTCGTCGGCCGTCCGGACTGGCCGGAGGATGCGCGCTTCGCCACCAACCGTGCGCGCCTCGCCCACCAGACCGTGCTGCTGCCGGAGATCGCTTCGCTGCTGCGCGCCTGGCCGCGCGCCGCGCTGGCCGAGGCACTGGTCGCCGCCGGCGTGCCCTGCGCGCCGGTGAACAGCATCCCGGAGGTGCTGGCGGAGCCGCAGACCGCGGCCATGGCGATGCTGCAGCCGGTGCCGGGCGAGGATTTCTCCCTCGTCGCCATGCCGCTCTCCTTCGACGGGGAGCGGCCGCGCATCCGCCACGGCGCGCCGCGCCTCGCGCCAATGACCTCCGACGTAATCGATCCCGCGCCCCGCGACGGGTGATCCTGGCGGCGTCGGCGGGGCAGACCCGCCGCGCAACGCAGGAGAGACCCGATGCACGACGCCCTGATCGACCGCTACATCGCCTGCTGGAACGCGACCGATGCCGCGGAGCGGCGCGGCCTGGTCGCCGCCACCTTCACCGAGGACGCGGCCTATCGCGACCCCATGCTGCAGGGCGAGGGCCATGCCGGCATCGATGGGCTGATCGCTGCCGCGCAGCAGCATTTCCCCGGCCTGCGCTTCCGCCGCCGCGGCGGCGCGGATGCGCATCACGACGTGCTGCGCTTCGCCTGGGATCTGGGCCCGGAGGGCGCGGCGCCGATTGCCGGTGGGACGGACATGGCGGTGGTCGCGGCGGATGGCCGCCTCGCCGCCGTCACCGGCTTCATCGACTTCGCGCCGAAGGGGGAGTGAGCGCCATGGACCGGATCATCCCCTCGGCGTTCCTCCGTCGCGTGCTCTGGCTGGATGCCGCGAGCTGCATCGGCATGGGGCTGCTGCTGGCGGCGCTCGCCGCGCCGCTCGCGCGCTGGTTCGGCCTGCCGCAGATGCTGCTGCACGAGACCGGCCTGTTCCTGATCGCCTTCGCCGCGCTGGTCGCGGCGCTGGCCTGGCGGCAGGCCTCGCCGCGGCTGCTGTTCTGGCTGGTGGTCGTCGGCAATGTGCTCTGGGCGCTGGACAGCGTGCTGCTGCTGGTCTCGGGCTGGGTGGCGCCGACTGCCCTCGGCGGCGTCTTCGTGGTGGCGCAGGCGCTGGTCGTCGCGGTGCTGGCGGAGCTGGAATATGCCGGTCTCCGCCGCGCTGGCCCGCTCGCGGCCTGAACGCGGGCGCGATAGGCTTGCGGCCATGGGGAGGACAGCATGGCCGCAGGCACCGTCACCGTCGAACAGCTCCGGGACTTCATCGCCGGCGTCTACCAGGCCGTCGGCGTGCCGGAGGAGCAGGCCGGCATCGTCGCCGGCCTGATGGCGCAGGCCGACCTGATCGGCGCCGATGGCCATGGCGTCTTCCGCCTGCCCCAGTACGTCCGCCGCATCCGCGCCGGCGGGATGAACCCGAAGGCAGTCCCGCATATCGTGCAGGAGCGCCCGGGCGCGGCGCTGGTCGATGGCGACAACGGCCTCGGCCACCTGGCGACGCAGCTCGCGGCGCTGACCGCCATCGAGAAGGCGCGGACCCAGGGCGTCGCCTGGTGCGGCGTGCGGAACGGCAACCATGCCGGCCCGGCCAGCCTCTATGCCCGGATGGTGCAGGAGGCCGGGATGATCGGCCTCTACCTCGCGGTCGGCAGCGCCAACCACCTGCCGCCCTGGGGCGGGCTGGAGCTGCTGCTCTCGACCAACCCGATCGCCGTCGCGGTGCCGGCGGGGGAGGAGCCGCCCATCGTGCTCGACATGGCGACCACGGTTGCCGCCTATGGCAAGGTGAAGGTCAAGGCGCAGCGCGGCGAGACGATGCCCGAGGGCTGGATGATCGACCGCGAGGGCAGGCCGCTGACCGACCCGAAGCGGGCCAATGAGGGCCTGCTGCTGCCGATCGGCGGCTACAAGGGCTACGGGTTGGCGCTGATCTTCGGCCTGCTGGCCGGCACGCTGAACGGCGCCGCCATGGGCCGCGACGTCGTGGACTTCAACGCGGACGACACCACCGTCACCAATACCGGCCAGGCCGTGCTGGCGATCGACATCGCCGCCTTCGGCGACCCGGCCGCGTTCCGCGCCCAGGTCGATCGCCTCGCCCGCGACATCCGCGGCAGCCAGCGCCTGCCGGGCGTGGACCGCATCTGGCTGCCGGGCGAGCAGAGCCGGCTGACGCGCCTCCGGCGCGAGGCGGAGGGCGTGCCTGTCCCGCCGGCGCTGCGGACGCAGCTCGACGCCCTGGCGACAGAGCTTGGCGCGCCGCCGCTTCCCGGCTGAGAATGCCGGAAAGGGGAAGGGAACGACCATGCTGAGACGCGCGCTGCTCGCCGCCGCCTGCCTGCTGCCCGTCGCCGCCGCGGCGCAGGAGGCACCCTTCCCGAGCCGCACCATCACCCTGCTGGTCGGCTTCGCCCCGGGCGGGGGCACGGATATCCTGGCGCGGCTGATCGCGCCGCGGCTGTCGGAGGAACTCGGCCAGCCCGTCGCGGTCGAGAACCGCACCGGCGGCGGCGGCACCATCGCCGTCGTCGCCACGGCGCGGGCGAAGCCGGATGGGCATACGGTGACGCTCGGCACGCTCAGCAACAATGTCCAGGTGCCGCTGGCCATGAAGGCCGCACCCTTCGACCCGGTGAGGGACGTGACGCCGCTGGTGCAGGTGGCGAGCGTGCCGTTGGTGATGACGGTGCCGGCGAGTTCCCCGGCGAAGGACGTGCAGGGCTTCGTCGCCCTGGCGAAGGCCGCGCCGGGCAGGCTGAACTTCGCCAGCAATGGCGTCGGCACCAGCCAGCACATGGCGGCCGAGCTCTTCATGCTGGCGACCGGGACGCGCATGGTGCACGTGCCCTATCGCGGCAGCGGCCCGGCCTCGCTCGATCTCGCGGCCGATGTGGTGCAGGTGAATTTCGACACGCTGTCGACCGTCTTGCCGCATATCCGGGCGGAGCGGCTGCGCGGCCTTGCGGTGACCACCCGCGAACGCTCCGAGCAATTGCCGGGCGTGCCGACGATGATCGAGAGCGGCATCGCCGGCTACGACATCGACCTCTGGTACATGCTCTGCGGCCCGGCCGGATTGCCGGAGGCGGTCGCGCAGCGCTGGGCGGAGGCGATGAACCGGGCGCTTGCGGACCAGGGCTTCCGGCGGAAGCTGGTCGAAGCCGGCTTCGGCCCGGCGGGCGGCACGCCGGCCGCGGCCTCGGCGCTGGTCCGCGCCGACATCGCCCGCTATGGCGAGGTGATCCGCCGCGCCGGCATCACGCTGGAATAGCCGGTCAGAACTTCTTCTTCAGGCCGCCCTGGGTGCCGCCGAGCGGCTGCTGGTAGGTGTCCGGCGCGACCCTGACCTGCGGGCGCGGCGGCGCGTAGCCGGCGGGGGGCACGATCCAGGTCGGTGCCGGGGCATAGGACCACGCCGGGGACCACGCCGACGGCGCATAGACCAGGGGCGGCGGGGCAAAGACGACCGCGGGCGGGTAATAGGCCGGCGGACCCCAGAACCCATAGGGCCGCGGCGCGAAGTAGTAGGGCGCCGGCGGGCCGATGAAGACGCCGAAGCCGCCCCGGCCGCCGTGATGCCAGCCCCGGGCGAGCGCATCGCCGGGGGCCAGCGCCATGGCGAGGCCGAGCGCGGCGGCGACACAGGCGGCGTGGCGGATGGACATCGGCAGACCCTCTGGTGCCGCCCCGGCGGGCGGCGCTCCCTGATAGTATACGGTTTCGGCCCCGCGGTTTCGAGGCGTCAGCCGGCCGTCGCCCTGGCCAGGGCGAAGCAGCGGTCCCGCGCCGCGCCGATCCGGCCGGCGATGCCGTCGAGCGCGTCCGCGTCGCGGTCCAGGTCGGTCCGGCGGGCGGCGAGCATCCGGGCCATCTCGGTGGGCGCCGGGCCGCCCCGGACGGTGCGGGCGCGGATATTGGCGGCCGGGTCCAGCGCCGCCGCCACCGCCGCCTCCGGTATGCGCAAGGGCCTGCCGAGCAGCGCCGCCGCCGCGCGGTCCAGGTCGGCACTGCGGATCCGGTCGGCGCTCAGCCCCGCCTCCAGTGCCTCCCGTACCACCTGCGCCACGATGTTGTGCGCCATGCGGAAGGACAGGCCGCTCTCGCGCACGATGACGTCGGCGAGTTCCGTCGCCGTGCCGAAGCCCTCGGCCGCCGCCTGGGCCATGCGCCCGGGGTGCAGGGTGAGGCCGGCGAAGACCTCCTCCATCAGGGCGAGGATCCGGCGCGTGCGCGTGGCGGCGTCCAGCACCGGCTCGTTCACCGCCGTCACGGCATCGTTCACGTCGGCGAAGGCGGTGTTCTTGGTGCAGCCGAGCGCGGCCGCGAGCGCGCCCTGCACCATCCCCGCGGCGGCACGGATGTGCTCCAGCGCCGCCGGGTTCTTCTTCTGCGGCATGATGGAGGAGACGGCGCAGTGCCGGTCCGCCAGCTCGAGGAAGCCGTATTCCCAGGTGGACCAGGCCATAAGGTCGGTCGAGAGGCGCGACAGGAAGGTCGCCAGCACGGCCAGCGCCGCGGCGGCCTCCAGCGCGTCGTCGCGCGAACTGACGGCGTCGTAGGCGATCTCGAGCGGCGCGGCGAAGCCGAGCAGCTCCGCGGCGAGGTCGCGGTCGAGTGGGAAGGCCGTGGTGGTCAGCGCCCCGGCGCCGAGGGGACAGAGATCGGCGCGTGCCAGGGCGCCCGAGAGCCGGGCCCGGTCGCGCGCCAGGACATCCGCGGCCGAGAGCAGCCAATAGCCGAAGGTGACGGGCTGGGCGTGCTGGGCATGGGTGTAGCCGGGCATGACCGTGTCGGCATGGGTCTCGGCCAGCCGCAGCAGCGTGCCGCGCAGCGCGAGCAGGACGCGCTGCACCTCGATGAGATGCGCGCGCAGTGCCATGCGCCAGGTGGTGGCGTTCAGGTCGTTGCGGCTGCGCCCGGTATGCAGCCGCCCGCCGGTATCGGGGCCGAGCGCCTGGATGATCCGCCGCTCGACATAGGAGTAGAGGTCCTCCGAGCGATGGTCGACGGGCACGCTCTCCGGCCCCTCCGCGGCCATCTCCAGCACCTCGCGCAGGCAGGCGGCAATGGCGTCGCGGGCGACGATCCCCTGGCGTTCCAGCATCAGGCCATGGGCGCAATGCGCCCACATCTCGTGGTCGAAGACCTGCGCCTGGGCGCGGGCGACGGCGGGCCGGTAGTAGCTCTCGACCAGCAGGGCGGAGGGTGGTTCCTTCACCCGCTCGCGCAGGTTCGCGGCCTCGGCCATGTCCTCCTCCCTGTCTTGGCGGCCCGCTGGCTGGGCCGTGGGTCAGCGCAGCAGCGCCTCGAAGCCGGCCGCGACCGCGTCACCGTCCGGCGCCGGCCCGCGCGCCAGCGCGGCATGGTGCATGCTGGACCAGGCGGCGTCGTCCGTCAGCAGGCGGATCGCGGCCTCGGCGAAGGCGGCGGCATCGCGCGCCACCAAGCCGGTCTCGCCATCCACCACCCGCTCGGCGACCGAGCCGCTGTCGGTGACGATGCAGGGCAGCCCGGCCGACTGTGCCTCGGCGAGGGAGAGGCAGTAGGTCTCGTTCGGGTCGCCGGGATAGAGCATGGCCCGCGCGCCGCGATAGGCCCGGGCGAGGGCGAAGCGGTCGGTCGGCGGCAGCAGCCGGACGCCGGCGGAGGAGAGCGCGCCGGCGCGCGCCATCACCGGCGCGGCCCGCGCGGCGAGGCGCGGGTCGCCGCCATAGGTCGCGGCGCCGGTGTAGCAGTGCAGTTCCGCGCCGGGCACGGCCGGGAGGATCCGCCGCTCCCAGAGGTCGAGCAGCCAGTCGAGCCCGCGCAGTGGGTTGGAGGCGAAGACGGCGACCGGCGGCGGGGGCGGCTGCACCGCCCCGGCGGGCGCGGCATCGAAGGGCGGCGCGACGGGCAGCGGCAATTGCGCGCGGCCGGCGAAGGGCATCCAGCGTGGCAGCGTGCCGTCGTGGTAGCGGCCGAGCGTCACGGCGATGGGGCGCAGCCGCAGGATCGGCCAGAGATAGCGGGGCTTGCGGAGGTAGCGGCAGGGGTTGAACAGCCACAGCACGCGGCGGGACCCGCGCCCGCGCGGCGGGGGCAGGGCGGCGAAGAGGTGCGGCACGCGCGAGGCGATGACGAGGTCCGCCGGCGCGCCCGTGCCGGCGCCGATCGGCCGCCAGTCGATTCCCGCCTGGCGCTCCGGCGGCTCCTCGCCCATCAGCGCTTCCACCGTGTGGCCGCGGCGGGCGAAGGCCTCGGCGAGGACGGCGAAGGCGGCCTCCGTCCCGCCGACCGGCCGGCTGCGCAGGGTGTCGGTCGTCACGCGCGCGCCTTGCAGTGCCATGGCGATGCGCATCAGCCGGTTCTCCCGCCGAAGGACGGCCGGCCGCGGCGGCGCCGCGCCTGCCCCGCCCGCACCGATGGCCCTGTCGCATCCCCGCCCATGCGGCCCCCGCTGCTCCGTGAGGTCGTGCCGACGGGCGCAGCAGACCGCCGCGGCGCGGGCCTGTCCACCGGCGGGCCGCTGCCGCCCCGGCTTGTGATGGCGGGGGTGGCGGCGCCGCCGGCGGCAGGCCGTCTTCGCGCGCGCCGCGGGCGGTGGCAGGCTGGCGGCAGGGATGGGAACGGGACCAGCGCCATGCGCATCGAACGCGTCGAGGCCATCGCCATCGAGATCCCGCTGCCGCGGCGCTTCGCCGGCAGCGTCTATGCCATGACCACGCGCTGCGCCGTCATCACGCGCATCCGCACCAGCGATGGCCTGGCGAGCGAGGTCTACAACGGCGACAACCGCGAGCACGGGCCGGAGATCGTCCGCATCATCACCGAGGAAATCGCGCCGCAGATCCTGGGCGAGGATGCCGTCGCCTATGAACGCCTCTGGGACCGGGCGCACGCCATCACCATCCCGAACCGCGACCGCAAGCTGGCGATGGAGGCGATCGCCTGCGTCGATACCGCGGTCTGGGACCTGCTGGGCAAGCGGGCGGGGCTCTCGGTGCGGCAACTCCTCGGCGGCTACCGGAGCGAACTGCCGATCATCTCCATCGGCGGCTACTACGCCGAAGGGAAGACGCTGCTCGACCTGGCCAGGGAGATGGAGCAGTTGCGCGCCTGGGGGATGGGCGGCTGCAAGGTGAAGGTCGGCGGCCTGGCGCCGGAGCAGGATGCGGAGCGGGTGCGCGCCGCGCTGGACGGCGCCGGCGAGGGCTTCCTGATCGCCGTGGATGCCAATCGCGGCTGGTGCACGGCGGATGCCATCCGCTTCGCGCGGCTGATCGAGGACCTGCCCATCGCCTGGTTCGAGGAGCCCTGCCACTGGTATGACGAGGCGCGCGGCATGGCGGAGGTGCGCCGCGCGACGCGCATCCCGGTCAATGCCGGGCAGAGCGAGTACACGGCGCGCGGCGTGCGGCGGCTGCTGGACGCCGGCGCGGTGGACATCGTGAACTTCGATGCCTCCGAGGCCGGCGGCATCACGGAGTGGCGCCGCGCGGCGGCGGCCTGCGCGCTGGTGGATGTGCGCATGGCGCATCACGAGGAGCCGCAGATCGCCGCCCATATGCTGGCCGGCATCCCGCACGGCATCTGCGTGGAGTGCTTCGCCGATCCGGCGCGCGACCCGCTCTGGCCGCATCTGCTGCCGGAGGCGCCGCGGCCGAAGGACGGCATGCTGGCCGTCCCCGACCGTCCCGGCTTCGGCATCGTCCTCGACGAGGACGCGGTGAAGAAGTTCACGATCGCGTCCGCCGCGGCGTAAGACTCAGGCCGGTCCAGGGGTCGCTTGACCCCTGGTGGGGGAGTTTGAGGGGGCAAGGCCCCCTCATTCTTATTCGTAGACCAGCGATAGCGTCTCCGCGACCAGCGCCGGCCGCTCGCTGCCCTCGACCTCCACGGTCGCCTCCATGGTCAGCCGTGCGCCACCCTCGATCTTCTCGACGTTCTTCAGCGTGAGGTGCCCGCGCACGCGCGACCCCGCCGGCACCGGCGCGGTGAAGCGCACCTTGTTCGAGCCGTAATTCACCCCGCGGCTGCGCTTCTTCACGCGCCAGATGCCGGCATTCAGCTTCGGCAGCAGGGAGAGCGTGAGGTAGCCATGGGCGATGGTCTTGCCGCCGGGCATCTCCTTCTTCGCGCGCTCCACATCCACGTGGATCCACTGGTGGTCGCCGGTCGCCTCGGCGAACTGGTCGATCATCCTCTGGTCCACGACCAGCCAGTCGCTGCTGCCGAGCTTCTTGCCGATATGGTTCGGCAGGTCGGCGATGGACTCCACTTCCAGCATCGTTCCCTCCGCGCGTGCTTGGCCGGAATTCCTGCCATGGCCCGGCGGGCTTGGCCAGACGGGCGCGCCGGGGGATCATCGCGGGATGATCGCCTTCCAGCCCGCCCCCGGCCGCCTGCCGCCCGGCCAGCGCGTCTATGCCATCGGCGATGTCCATGGCTGCGACGACAGGCTTGCCAGGCTGCATGCCATGATCGCCGAGGACCTCGCGGCGCGGCCGGCGGAGGCGCCGCTGCTGCTGCATGTCGGCGATTTCGTCGATCGCGGCCCGGACAGCGCCGGGGTGGTGCAGCGGCTCGCCGGCGGGTCGCCGCTGCCGGGCCTGCCCATGGTGAACCTGATGGGCAACCACGAGCGCACCATGCTGGACGCGCTGGCGGGCGAGCGCGCCGCCATCACGGACTGGCGCATCAGCGGCGGGCGGGAGGCGCTGGCAAGCTGGGGGCTGGATGCCGATGCCGACCCGGCCGGCTGGATCGAGGGCATCCCGGGCGCGCATCTCGATTTCCTGAACCGGCTCGACCTGCATCACCGCCTCGGCGGCTACCTCTTCGTCCATGCCGGGCTGCGGCCGGGTATCCCGCTGGAGGACCAGGCGGAGGACGACCTGCTGCGCATCCGCGGCAGCTTCCTCAACTCCGATGCCGAGTTCGGCGCGGTGGTGGTGCATGGCCATTCGCCGAGCCGCGGGCCGGTGGTGAAGCGCAACCGCATCGGCATCGACACCGGCGCGGTCTTCGGGCGGGAGCTGACCTGCCTGGTGCTGGAGGCGGACCGGCTGGCCTTCCTCTCGGCCTGAGCCCTACCCTGCCGTCGCCGCCGGCCGGGAGAGCCGGCCCGGAGGAGGACGCCCATGCTGCACCGACGCGCCGCCCTGACGCTTGCCGGGGGGACCGCCCTTGCCGCCGCCCTGCCGCCGCCGGCCCGCGCCGCCCACCTGGCGCGGGCCGAGCCGGCCGAGGTCGGGCTGCTGCCCGACCGGCTCGCCCGCATCCCGGCCTGGCTCTCGGCCGAGGTGCAGGCGAACCGCATCCCCGGCGCCGTCGTCGCCATCGGCCGCAAGGGCAGGCTGGCCTATCTGGAGAGCATCGGCTTCCGCGACCGGGAGGCGAATGCCGCCATGACGCCGGACGCCGTCTTCCGGCTGGCCTCCATGACCAAGCCCATCGTCTCGCTCGGCCTGATGATGCTGGCGGAGGAGGGGCGGGTGCAGCTCGAATACCCCATCTCCCGCTACCTCCCGGAATTCGCGGAGCAGCGGGTGGGCCCGAACGGGGAGAAGCCGCAGCGGCCGACGACCGTGCAGGACCTGCTGCGCCACACCTCGGGCCTCACCTACGGGCTCGGCGACGACCCGGTGGCGCGGGCCTATGCGGATGCGAAGCTGCGGGAGAAGGGGATCACCGGGCCGGAGTTCATCCGGCGGCTGGCCGGCCTGCCGCTCGCCTCCCATCCCGGCAGCACCTGGGCCTACAGCTACTCGACCGACGTCGTCGGGCGGATCGTGGAGGTGGTGAGCGGCGAGGACCTGAACGCTTATGTGACGCGGCGCATCACCGGGCCGCTCGGCATGGCGGACACCGCCTTCTTCCTCGGCGAGCGCGCCCGCGGTCGGGTGGCGGAGGCGATGGCCGACTCGCAGACCGGCCGCAAGCCGGCCATGCCGGACCCGGCGGTGCGGGCCAGCTTCTTCTCGGGCGGCGGCGGCATGTCCGGGACGGCGCTCGATTATGCGCGCTTCTGCCAGATGTTGCTGGACATGGGCCATACGGAGGAGACGCGGCTGGCGACGCGGCACACCGTCGCGCTCATGCGTGCCAACCACCTGCCGCCGGGCATCGGCTACAGCGCCGATACGCCCGGCCGCTTCGGCGCGCTGGCGCCGACGCCGGCGATGGGCCAGGGCTTCGGGCTCGGCTTCTGCGTGCGGACGGAGGCGGGGCGGAACCCGCTGCCGGGGAGCGTCGGCGACCACTACTGGGGCGGCGCCTACGGCACCTTCTTCTGGGTGGACCCGGCCGAGGAGATGTACGTGGTCTTCATGATGCAGGCGCCGGAGCAGCGGCTTCAGACCCGCTACGTGCTGCGGCAACTCGTCTATCAGTCGCTCGCCTGAGCGGGCGTCACCGGGCCGCCCGGCCGCGGGGGCCGGGCGATCCGGGCAGGACGGCGCTCAGCGCCGGCCCGTCGGGTTCATGTAGACCACCTGGGAGTCCTCGCCCCCGCCCATCAGCCAGGCCTCGCGCCCCGGGCCGCTCGGCGCCGGCGTGCTGAAGGTGAAGGCCGGGTTGCCGCCGGTATTGCCGGCGAAGATGCCGACGCGGCCCGTCTGCTCGAAGCTGCCGCCACCGCCGGCGCCGCGGGCGCTGTAGGTGATGGTCATGTCGTCGGCACCGCCGCTGAGGCTGGCGCCGCCGCCGCCGATGACGTTGCCGCCGCGCGGGGCGAGGCTGCCGCCGTCCATCGGGGCCTGGGCCAGGGCGGGCATGGCCATCAGCGTGCCCAGGATGGCGAGGGATGCGAAGGCGTTCCTGCGTGTCATGTCGTCCTCCATCGCGGCGGGAGTGCCGCGGCTTGGGGAGCGGTCTCAAATGCGCCGTTCTCCAATGAGGATCGGTATACGATTCGGCCTGTCGCAATTCTGTGCCGCGGCGCACGATCTGATACCGGCGGCAGAAGTCTTCATCTGCCGCCCGGTATTGCGCGCAGGGTTGGTGTGGCGGCTGCGCGCCAAACAGCAAGCCATGCGGGCCAGCGTTCATGCTGGCACGCATGGGGCGCGCGCTCAGCCCGCCCGCGTCTTCCGCGTCTGGCTCCAGCCGATCCAGAGGCCGGCCGACACGATGACGGCGGCGCCGATCCAGATGCCGGCATCCGGCCAGTCGCCGAAGACCAGCCAGCCCACGGCGACCGAGCCGAGAAGCTGGAAATACTGGAAGGGCGAGATGATGTTGGCCGGCGCGAGGCCGAGCGCCTTCGCCACGCACCAATGCCCGACCGCGCCCAGCACGCCCATGCCGCAGAAGAGCGCGAGGTCGAACAGGCCCTGCGGCGTGATCCAGCTGAAGGGCAGCACCAGCAGCATGCCGAAGGCGCCGATGACGGAACTGAAGATCGCCGAGGTCTCGGGGCTGTCGAGGCCCGCCACGCGCCGCGTCAGGATCTGGTAGATCGCGTAGCAGGTCGCGCTGCCGACGACGAGGAGCGAGGCCCAGTGGAACAGCGCCGTCCCGGGCCGGATGACGATGAGCACGCCGAGGAAGCCGAGGCCGAGCGCCGCGATGCGGCCGGGCGTCGTCCGCTCCCCCAGCATCGGCCAGGCCAGCAGCGCGACGATCAGCGGCGCGGTCAGGCTGATCGCCGCCGCCTTGGCGATCGGGATGAAGGTGATGGCGAAGAAGTGGCAGAGGTTGGAGGTGAAGAGCATGCAGGAGCGCAGCACCTGCGTGCCCGGCCGCCGCGTCCTCAGCACGCCCAGGCCGTAGCGTGGCAGGAAGACCGCGAGCAGGAAGAGGATATGCCCGAAGGCCCGGGCCCAGGAGACCTGCAGGCTGGAATAATCCGCGCCGAGGATCTTCGCGAAGCTGCTCATCACGGGAAAGAGCAGGCCGGCGAGGCACATGAAGGCGATGCCGAGCAGGACGCGCTGGGCGGGGCCGGCCGCGGGCCTGGGCTGATCGGTCACGCGCGCTGCTGCCCGGCTATTGCATGGCTGGACAGGATGGAATGCGACGCTTTTCCTGGCAACGGCGCGGCGGCGACCTATATAAGACCCGTGCCGGCAGGGGCCTCGCGCCCCGAAGGAAGCCTGGACGGCCTTTGGGTGGCCGGTGGGCTTGCATCCGGCAGCCCCTCTGGCCCGTTCCATGGCGTGGCCTCCGGCGCGGATCGTCGCTGTCGCCCGGGCACTGAGCCCGGCGCTCCGCCTTTGCCCCGCCCGCCATGGCCGGATCGTTTTCAGGCTGGTCCCGCCCGCGCTGCCGCGCGGCCGGGCCGCGGAGAGTTTCGGTTTTGGATACACCTTTCGACGTTGCCTATGAACCGGCGGAGACGCCGGAGGCCGATCTGCGGCACGGCGTCTCGCCGGCCGAGGCGGCCATCCTCGCCTCGGGACTCGAGGTCGAGGCGCGGGAGATGCCCGCCCTGATCCGCCGCGTGGAGCGGCGGATGCCGGCCGATGCGGAGTCCGTCCGCGCCGCGCTCTGCGAGGTGCGGCGGCGCGGCTGGATCTCGCGGTTGAACGACCTTGCCAACCGCGCCGGCCGGGTCTGGGTGCGCCGCGCCGACAACGAGACCGCGGCGGGGACGATCCGCGACATCCTCCCGGCGGACGAGGCCCTGCTGGCCGCGCTGGACGCGACGCTCGCCAACCGCTTCCGCGCGCTCGGCCCGACGCCCGAGGCCGCGCTGGAGGCTGTCGTGGCCGAGCTGACCGAGGCGGGCCAGGGAAACCTCTCGGCCGACCGCCATGCCCAGCTCGCCCGCGAGGTCGCCGCCGCCTTCGGCCTCGCCGGCGATGCCTCGCTGCCCTTCCTCGAGGAGGTCGGCAGCCGCGAATCCCGCCGCCGGCGGGAGGTGCGGGAGGCCGAGACGGCCGCGCGCGCCAAGCGCCGGGAGGAGGTCGCGCGCCTCCGCGCCTGGGAGAAGAGCCTCGTCGAGTTCCGCGAGGTGCCCGGCCTGCTCGGCGTCGGGGAGCGGGAGGCGCTGCGCTGGATCGCCGCCGGCCTGATCCCGGTCGCCCGCCGCATCCCGCAGCGGGGCGGGCGGGAGCGCTGGGAATTCGATCCCGCCGAACTCGCACCGTTGCGCGCCGTGGTGCCGCAATGGCGCGAGGCCGACAAGACGGCGCTCGAGGCCCGCAAGCGCGGCCCCGCGGCGCCGGCGCTGAAGCTCGGCAAGGGCGCGGTCGCCGCCATCGCCCGGGTCGCGGCGCTCGACCGCTATGCCGGCCATTTCGCCACGGCGCGGGCGCTGAACCGGCGCATCACGCTGGTCACCGGCCCGACCAATTCCGGCAAGAGCCACACCGCGCTCGATGCCCTCGCCAAGGCCGAGAACGGCATGGCGCTGGCCCCGCTGCGGCTGCTGGCGCACGAGTTCCGCGATGCCCTGGCGAGCCGCGGCGTCCCCGCCTCCCTCTCGACCGGCGAGGAGCGGATCCCGGTGCCCGGCGCGCGGCACCTGGCCGCCACCGTCGAGATGTGCCCCTTCCACCTGCCGGTGGACGTGGCCGTGGTGGACGAGGCGCAGATGCTGGCCGACCGCGACCGCGGCGCCGCCTGGACCGCGGCCATCATGGGCACGCCGGCGCGCGACGTCTACGTGCTGGGCGCGCCGGAGAGCGCGACGCAGGTCAAGCGCATCGCCGCGCTCTGCGGCGACCCGGTCGAGGAGGTCAGCCTCAAGCGCAAGAGCCCGCTGGTCGCAGCCAAGGCGCCGGTGGGCATGGGCGACCTGAAGACCGGCGACGCACTGGTCGCCTTCTCCCGCCGCGACGTGCTCGACCTCCGCGCCGAGCTGGTCCGCCGCGGCAAGCGCGTGGCGGTGGTCTATGGCGCGCTGAGCCCCGAGGTGCGGCGCGCCGAGGCCGCCCGCTTCCGCGAGGGCGAGGCCGATATCCTGGTGGCGACGGATGCCATCGGCATGGGCCTGAACCTGCCGATCCGCCGCGTCGTCTTCTCGACCCTGCGCAAGTTCGACGGCGAGGAGCGCCGCGAGCTGAACACGCAGGAGGTCAAGCAGATCGGCGGCCGCGCCGGCCGCTTCGGCCGCTTCGAGGAAGGCGTCGTCGCGGTGCTGGCCGGCGGCGGCAGCCCGGAGTTCGTCCGCATGATGCTCGACGCGCCGCCGGCGCCGCCGGAGGATCCGCGGCCGCTGGTGCAGCCCGATGCCGACATCATCGCCAATGTGGCGCAGGAGATCGGCTCGGACAGCCTGTTCGGCGTGCTGGCGCGCATCAAGCGCGCGGTGCTGCGGCCGGACGACCCGAACTACCGGCTCGCCGACCTGACCCAGGCCATGGCGGTGGCGAGCGCGATCGACGGCGTCGCCGGGCTCGACCTGCTGCAGCGCTGGACCTATGCGCTCTGCCCGGTGGATGAGCGGGACAACGGCGTCGCGCGCCTCGCCCGCTGGGCCATCGAGCATGGCGCCGGCCGTGGCGTGCAGCCGCCCAATGCCGGACGGCTGCCGGCGCCCGAGAAGGCCAGCCGCGACGAGCTGGAGCGGGCGGAGAAGACGCACAAGCGCCTGGTCGCCTGGCGCTGGCTCTCGCTGCGCTTCCCGCAGGCCTATGTCGCGCGGGAGGAGGCGATGGCCGAGACCGAGCGGCTGGACCGCTGGATCGAGGACGTCCTTCGCCAGCAGCGCCGCGCCAAGCTGGTCGCGTGATCCACACCCTCCCCCGCTGCGGCGGAGGAGGGCCGGGGTGGGGGGCTGCCTCCACCCGAAGCACATTCGCCGGGGCGTCGCGCCCCACCGCACCCCCACCCCAACCCTCCCCCGCCAAGGCGGGGGAGGGGGAGTATTCCAATGCCTTTCCCTTCGCTGCCCGCCCCGCTCCTCGCCGCCCTGACCGAACGCGGCTATGCCGAGCCCACCCCCGTCCAGGCGGCCGTGCTGCAGCCGGACACCATCGGCCGTGACCTGCTCGTCTCCGCGCAGACCGGCTCCGGCAAGACCGTCGCCTTCGGCCTCGCCATGGCCGCCGAACTGCTCGGCGAGGAGGAGCGCCTGCCGCCGCCCGGCGCGCCGCTGGCGCTGGCCGTCGCGCCGACGCGTGAGCTCGCCCTGCAGGTGCAGGCGGAGCTGACCTGGCTCTATGCCAAGGCCGGTGGCCGCGTGGTCTCCGGCGTCGGCGGCACCGACCCGGTCGCCGAGCGCCGGGCCCTGTCGCGCGGCGCCCATATCGTCGTCGGCACGCCCGGGCGCCTGCGCGACCACCTCGAGCGCGGCAACCTCGACCCCTCCTCGATCCGCGCCGTCGTGCTCGACGAGGCGGACGAGATGCTCGACATGGGCTTCCGCGAGGAGCTCGAGGCCATCCTCGAGACCACGCCCGCGGAGCGCCGCACGCTGATGTTCTCGGCGACCGTGCCCAAGGGCATCGCGCAGCTCGCCAAGCAGTACCAGCGCGACGCGCTGCGCATCTCGGCCGGCGACGAGGGCTCGCAGCACGGCGACATCGACTACCGCGCCCTGCTGATCGCCCCGCACGAGACGGAGCGCGCGGTGGTCAATGCGCTGCGCTTCTTCGAGGCGCGGGCCTCGCTGGTCTTCTGCCGCACGCGGGCCACCGTCACCCGGCTGCACGGCAACCTCGCCGAGCGCGGCTTCGCCGCCGTGGCCCTCTCGGGCGAGCTGTCCCAGGCCGAGCGCAACCGCGCGCTCCAGGGCCTGCGCGACGGGCGTGCCCGGGTCTGCGTGGCGACCGATGTCGCGGCGCGCGGCATCGACCTGCCCGATCTCGGCCTGGTCATCCATGCCGAGCTGCCGAACGATCCGGAGACGCTGCTGCACCGCTCCGGCCGCACCGGCCGCGCCGGGCGCAAGGGCACCAGCGTGCTGCTGGTGCCGCACAACCGCCGCCGCAGCGCGGAGCGGCTGCTGGCCGAGGCTCGGGTGAAGGCCGAATGGGGCCCGGCGCCCTCGGCCGAGGCGATCCGCGGCCAGGACGATACCCGCATCCTGGCCCAGGCCATGGAGACGACGCAGGAGGAGCCGGCCGACGGCGACCTCGAGCTGGCGAAGAAGCTGCTGGCCGAGCGCAGCGCCGAGGCGGTCGCCGCCGCCCTGGTGCAGGCGCTGCGCGCGCCGCTGCCGGCGCCGGAGGAGCTCTCGGCCGTCAACGACCGCGGCCCCGCCACGCCGCGGGTGCCGCGCGAGCCGGGCCAGGAGGGCGTCTGGTTCCGGATGAATCTCGGCCGGGCCAATGGCAATGCCGACCCGCGCTGGGTGCTGCCCTTCCTCTGCCGCCGCGGTCATGTGACGCGGCAGGAGATCGGCCGCATCCGCGTCATGGACCGCGAGACGCAGTTCGAGGTCGCGCCCTGGGCCGCCCAGCGCTTCGCCGCCGCGGCGCAGCGCCCGGGGGAGGGGGAGGACGCGCATGTCCTGATCGTCCCGATGCAGGGCGGCGAGGGGGCGCGCCGTCCGCCGGCGCGCGGCCCGCGACCGCAGCACCATGCGGGCGAGGAGCGCAAGCGCCGCGTGGCGCGGTAGCGCCGCGCCCGGCCGGAGCATCCATTCGCCGGTCGTGCGGCGTGAGGATGCGTCCGGCCACGCGTTCCCACCTTGCGGCGGCCTGCCCTGATCCGCTCCCGCGCCGCGGCGGTCGCCCTATTCCATCTCGCGCAGGAAGCCGCGCAGCGCCTCCGCCCAGACGCGGGCATAGCCGGTGGTGCCGTGGCCCTGGGTCTGCTCGCTGGCCGGGATCAGCAGCAGGCGGCTGTTCGGGATGCGCGCCATGGCCGCCTGCATCAGCCCCGTCTCGGGCGGGTTGCGCTCGTCATCGGCCGCGTTGATGGCCAGCACGCGCGCCCTGATCCGCTCCAGCAGCGGCGCCGGGTTGTAGTCGCGCGAGGAGTCCCATTGCCAGATGAAGTCGTTGGCATCCGCCGGCGCATTCGCGGCGAGCCGCTGGTCCACCAGCCGGTCCGCGGCCTCCCGCGTCGGCGCCGCGGCCTGGGTGGCCAGCGTCCCGCCGCTGGTCGCGGTGGCGTAGAAGACGCTGGCGATCCGCAGCGAGGGCGGCTGCTGCGTGTAGTGGCCGTCGGCATAGGCCGGGTCGCGGCGGATCGTCTCCACCAGCAGCCGGCGCAGCATCCAGTTGCGGCTGGCCATCTCGGTCGGCTGCGCCGCCATGGGCACGACGGCATCCATCATCTCCGGCCAGGTCACCGCCCAGAGCCAGGCATGCATCCCGCCCATGGAATTGCCGAGCACGAGGTGCAGGTGCCGGAGGCCGAGGCCCTCCGTCACCAACCGATGCTGCGCCTGCACCATGTCGGCATAGGTGTAGCGCGGGAAGCCGGCGCCCAGCCCGTCCGAGGGCTTGGCGGAGCGGCCGGCGCCGAGCGCATCGGGGATGATGACGTAGTAGCGCGTCGCATCCAGCGGCTGGCCGGGCCCGAACAGCTCCCCGGCGAAGGCCGGCGTCAGCAGGCCGCGGGCGGAGCCGCCGGTGCCGTGCAGCACCAGCACCGGCTTGCCCGTCGGCTCGCCGATGGTGACGTAGCCGAGGCGGAGCTCCGGCAGGGTCTCGCCGGTCCGGAAGCGGAAGTCGCGGGCGGTCCAGCTTCCCTCCCGCGGCGCGGGATAGTCGGCCGCGAGGGCCGGCGCGGCGACGACGGCCAGGCCGAGCAGGAGCAGGGCGCGCCGCAGCAGGCCCGGTGCAGTCATGGCGGTATCCTCCCCGATGCCGGAGGAGGCTAGCCGGAGCCCGCATGGCTGGGCCAGTCGTCCGGATGGGCCTAGCCTTCGATCCATGCGCCTGTTCTTCTCGTCCGGCTCGCCCTTCGCCCGCGCGGTGCGCGTCGCCCTGCGCGAGACCGGCCTGCTGCCGCGGGTGGAGGAGGTGGAGACGACCCTCCGCGACCCGCGCTCCAGCCTGCTGCCGCACAACCCGGTCGGCCGCGTGCCGACCCTGGTGCTGGCGGACGGCACCGCGCTGACCGAGACGGCGCTGATCCTGCCCTTCCTCGACACGCTCGGCGGCGCCTGCCGGCTGCTGCCGCCGGGCGACCTGCGGGCGCTCGCCGATCTCGGCCGGGTGCTCGGGACGATGGACGGCATGGCGGTCTGGAACCGCGAATTGCGCCGGCCGGCGGCGGAGCGCTCTCCTGGCGTCATCGCGTTGGAGGCGGTGCGCACCAACCGCGCCGCCGATGCGCTGGAGGCGGAGGCCGCTTCCGGCGGCTGGGCCCTGGACGAGCCGCCGGATGCGCCGCGCATCGCCCTCGGCTGCCTGCTGGGCTATGCCGAGCGCCGCCACCGCGCCTGGACCTGGCGCGAGGGACGGCCGGCGCTGTCGGCCTGGTTCGATGCGATCGCCGCGAGGCCCAGCTTCGCCGCCACCATCCCGCCCGTCAGCGGCATTTGACATCGCCCCTGGCGCCGCCAGACTTGCCGCCGAGCAGGGGAGGTCCCGGGATGTCCATGCAGCCGCGCGAGCGCGTTCCCTATTCCGCCATCGTCGACCGCCCGCCGCTGAAGCTGCCCGGCGGCGCCCGCGTCGCGGTCTGGACCATCGTGAACCTCGAGGTCTGGGACATCGGCAAGCCCATGGCCCGCCAGGTCCTGCCCGCGCCGACCGGCCAGGTGCTGCTGCCGGACGTGCCGAACTGGTCCTGGCACGAATACGGCATGCGCGTCGGCGTCTGGCGCTTCTTCAAGCTGTATGAGCGGCTCGGCATCGCCCCCACCCTCTCGATCAATGCCCGCGTCGTCGAGGATTACGAGCGCGTCGCCGCGCAGGCGCGCGATGCCGGCTGGGAGTTCATGGGCCATTCCTGGGAGCAGGGGCCGATCCACCGGGAGGAGGACCAGCGCGGCATGATCCACCGCTCGCTCGACCGGCTGGAGAAGTTCACCGGCACGCGGCCGGTCGGCTGGCTCGGCCCGGGCCTGACCCAGACCTACGAGACGCCCGAACTGCTGGCCGAGGCCGGCGTGCAGTATATCGGCGACTGGGTCTATGACGACGAGCCGACCACCATCGCCACCGCCAAGGGCCCGCTGGTCACGCTGCCCTATACGGTGGAGCTGAACGACATCCCCATGATGATCGTCCAGCACCACGAGAGCGACTACCTGCTGAAGCGCGCCATCGACCAGTTCGACCGGCTCTATGAGGAGGGGGCGGAGCGGGCGAAGATCATGTCGCTCGCCATCCACCCCTACATCTCCGGCCAGCCGCACCGCATCAAGTACCTCGAGCGGTTCTACGACCACGTCGCCTCCAAGCCCGGCGTGCTGCACTGGAACGGGCCGCAACTGCTCGACTGGTATCGCGGGGAGACGGCGCGGCTGGGACTCTGAACCTCAGAAGGCCATCCAGCCGCCATCGACCATCAGGTTCTCCCCGGTGACGTACTGGGCATCGTCGGAGGCGAGGAAGAGCGCGGCGCCGGCCACGTCCTCCGGCCGGCCGAGCCGCGGCCAGGGCGTGCGGGCATGGGAGTATTCGATCCAGCGCGGCTCCACCGCGCGGCCGGTCTTGCCGGTCAGGATCTTCCCCGGCGCGACCGCATTGCAGAGGATGCCCTGCGCCGCGTAGTCCACGGCGACCTGCCGCGTCAGGTAGGCGACGCCGGCCTTCGAGGTGCCGTAGGCGATGTCCTCCGGCGACGCGACCATGCCGTGCTGGGAGGAGATGTTGACGATCCGCCCGCGCACATCGGGCGGCGCGCTGGCCGGCGGATCCTGCGTCACCATGTGCCGCACCGCGGCGCGGGTCATCAGGAAGACGCCGGTCAGGTTCACCGCCAGCACGCGGTCCCACTCCTCCCGGCTGCAGTCCAGCAGCGGCTTGCCGAGGCCGATTGCCGCGTCGTTGACCAGGATGTCGAGCCGGCCATGGCGCGCGAGGGCCGCGGCGACGGCGGCCTCGCAATCCGTCTCCCGCGACACGTCGGCCGCGACATGGCTGACCGGCAGGCCTTCGGCCGCCAGCCATTCGTGGGTGGGCGTGCCGCCTTCCCGCACGGCGGTGGTGACATCGGCGATGACCACCGTCGCGCCCTCCCGTGCGAAGCGCGCGGCGATCGCGCGCCCGATGCCCGAGGCGCCGCCCGTGACCAGCGCCACGCGCCCCTGCAGCCTGCCGCTCATCGTGCCCTCCCGCGCAGCATGCGCCGCTCCAGCCGCGCCACCAGATGGGCGAAGGGCCAGAGCAGCAGGAAATACAGCGCCGCCGCCGCCATCAGCGGGGTCGGGTTGTAGGTCTGCTCCTGCGCGACGCGCGCGCTGCGCAGCAGCTCGGGCAAGGAGACCATGGCGGCGACCGAGGTGCCCTTGACCAGTTCCAGGCTGTTCGAGGCGAGCGGCGCCAGCACGCCGCGCAGCGCCTGCGGCAGTACGACCAGCAGCATGGCCTTGAGCGGCGGCAGGCCGAGCGCCGCCGCGGCCTCCCGCTGGCCATGCGGCACGCTAGCGAGGCCGGCGCGGAAGATCTCGCCGTAATAGCCGCTGTTGTTCAGCACCAGCGCCAGCACCGCGGCGGCGAAGGTCGGCAGCGTCAGGCCGAGGAAGGGCAGGGCATAGGTGATGAGGATCAGCAGCACCAGCAGCGGGAAGGCGCGGAACAGGTCGATCCAGCAGAGCAGCGCGATGCGCAGCGCCCGGCCGCCGAGGGCGCAGCCGATCCCGATGGCGAGGCCGGCGGCGAGGCCGAGCGGCAGCGCCACCAGGGAGAGTTCCGCCGTCACCAGCAGCCCCTGCGCCAGCAGCGGCCACACCTTCACGAGCGACGGCCAGTCCGCGAAATTCTCGACCAGGTCTTGCCACATCATCGCGGCGTCACCCGCGTCGCCTCCAGCCAGCGGCTGGCAACGACCAGCGGCAGGAAGAGCACGAGGTAGAGCGCCGCGGCCAGGGTGAGCGGGGAGGGGTTGGCGGCGATCGCCATGGCGCTCTGCGCCCGGCCCAGCAGTTCCGGCAGGGAGACGGCGGTGCCGAGCGCGGTGCCCTTGGTGATGGCGATGGCGCGGTTGGTCAGCAGCGGGATGGCAAGCCGCACGGCCTGCGGCAGGATCACCAGGAAGAAGGTGCCGCGGAAACGGAAGCCGAGCGCCCTGGCGGCATCCCATTGCCCCGGCGGCAGCGCCTGGATGGAACTCCGGAAGATCTCGGCGGCGAAGGCCGAGAGCACGGCGCCGAGCGCCCCGACCGTCGCCCAGAAGGGCGAGAGGGTGATGTCCGCATAGGGCAGGCCGAAATAGAGCACGATGATGACCGCGAGCTGCGGCAAGGTGCGGAAGACCTCGATCCACACCACGACCGCCTGGCGCAGCACCGGCACGCGGGCCGCCAGCACCACGGCCATCAGCAGGCCGAGGGTAATGCCGAGCACGACGGTCGCCACCGCGGTGGCCAGGGTCACCCAGAGCCCCGCGACGATGCCGGGGCCGTAGGTCGCGAGGACCCCGAGATTCAGGTAGTGCTCGGCGAGGCGGTCCATGCCGCGCGCGTCACTCGCAGCCCAGCTTGTGGCTGTCCTCCTCGAAGCCCGGCAGGCCGGGCGGGCCGTAGCCGGCATAGATCTGCGTCATGGAGGAGCCGGCATCCGGCGGGCTGCCGTACCACTTCTCGTGCAGCTTCGCGAGGGTGCCGTCCTGCTTCAGGCACTCGATGACGCGGTCCACCTTGTTGCGGTAGTCCCGGCTCTCCGGCCGGAAGGCGATGCCGAAATTGCGGCCGGTATAGTCCTTGAAGGCCACCGTGATCTGCCGGTTCTGGCTGGCGGCATAGACCGTGGTCGGGATCTCGTTGATGGCGGCGAAGGCGCGGCGGGTCAGCACGGCCTGCACGCTGTCGGGGAAGGTGTCGTAGCGCTGCACCTCGAAGCCGTATTTCTCGGCATTCGCCGTCGCCCAGGTATCGCTGATGGTGCCGCGGTTCACCGCGATCATCTTGCCCTTGAGGTCCTCGAGCTTTGCGAGGGAATCGCTGCGGCGGGTGATGAAGCCATTGCCGGTGGCGAAGAAGGGCTCGGTGTAGAGCATCCGCTGCGCCCGCTCCTCCGTGATGTTGAGCGGGTTGGCGGTGAACTCGAAGCGCTTGGCGAACAACGCGGCGAAGAGGCCGGAGAAGTTGACGTCGACGATCTCGACGCCCGGGCGGCCGAGGCGCTTCGCGATCTCGGTCATAAGGTCCACGCCGAAGCCTTCCGGCCCGCCGGCGCCGCGCACCATCCAGGGCGCCACGCCGAAATCGGAGCCGACGACGAGCGGCTTGCCGGCGGGATGGTCCGCCTCCTGCGCCCCGGCCATCAGCGGAAGGAGGAGGGCGGCAGCCAGCAGCAGGCGTCTCGGCACGGGCAGTCTCCGGAATGACTCGGCGCGCAGGGTCCGGAGGTCGGGGCGCGCCGTCAAGCCGGGGCGGCCGGGCCTTTCAGGCCAGGATGTCGGCCGGTGCCTCGGCACGCAGCCGGTCGCCCAGTTCCGTGCCCAGGCGCGCGGCATCCGCCGGCGCGCCCTCCACCCGGTGCCGCAGCAGGAAGGAGCCGTCGGCACGGGCGACCAGCCCCGTCAGCTCCAGCCTGCCGTCCGGCCGCAGCCGGGCATGGCCGCCGATCGGCGTGCGGCAGGAGCCGTCAAGGGCGCCCAGCAAGGCCCGCTCGGCGGTCGAGACCGCGCGCGCCTCCGGGCACTCGATGGCGGCGAGCAGGTCGCGCAACTCCCCGTCCGCCGCCCGCACCGTCACGCCGACGATGCCCTGGCCGGCGGCCGGGACCATCACCGCCGGGTCCAGCACGATCCCGGCCTCGATCTCCAGCCCCAGCCGGCGCAGGCCGGCGAGTGCCAGGAAGCTCGCGGCGAAGTCGCCGTTGCGCACGCGCGACAGCCGCGTCTGGACATTGCCGCGGATGATCTCGCAGCGCAGGTCCGGCCGCAGGTGCAGGATCTGCGACTGCCGCCGGACGGAGGCGGTGCCGACCAGCGCGCCGCGCGGGATGCAGGCCAGCGGGTCGGCCGGGTCCGGCGGGTCGCAGACGGGCCCGAGCACGATGGCGTCCCGCGCATCCTCGCGCGGCAGGGTGCAGGCGAGGACGATGCCGGGGGGAAGCTCGGTCTCGAGGTCCTTCAGGCTGTGCACGGCGAAGTCGATCTCGCCGTCCAGCAGCGCCTCGTGGATCTCCTTGGCGAAGAGGCCCTTGCCGCCGATATCGGCGAGCCGCCGGTCCTGGATGCGGTCGCCGGCCGTGCTGATGACATGCTCGGCGAAGGCGTCCTCTCCCTTCATCACCGGGCAGAAGCCGCCGATGATCGAGAGGAAATGCCGCGTCTGCCAGAGCGCGAGCGGCGAGCCGCGCGTGCCGACGCGGAGCGGCAGGGACCGGCCCCGGCCATGCCGCGTGGCGGCGGGAGCATCGAGGGAGGCGAGGCGGCTCATTGGGCGGACTCCGGGGGGCTCAGGCGCGCGCCAGGCCGAAGAGGTGGGCGAGGTCCTTGAAGAAGATGCGGACATGCGCCATCGGGTCGCGCCGCGTCAGCTTCTTGTTCATGTAGCTCTCCCAGGTCAGGCGCTGCACATCCTTGTCCTGGCAGATGGAGACGAACTTCTCCCGCCGCTTCTCGGAGGAGTACCAGAAATACTGCATGATCCCGAGGATCCAGAAGACCCGGCCGTGCTCCTTCATGAAGCGCTTGCGGGCGAGGCCGAGGGCGCGGGCATCGCCGGTGGCGAGGCAGGCCTCGACCGCCTCGGCCGCGAACTGGCCGCCGACCATAGCGTAGTAGATCCCCTCGCCCGAGGCCGGCGCGACCACGCCGGCGGCATCGCCGGCCAGCACCACGTCGCGGCCATTGTCCCAGCGCTTCGCTGGCTTCATCGGAATCGGCGCGCCCTCGTGCCGGATCAGCCTTTGGCCGTCGAGGCCCGTGCTCTTCCGCAACTCGGCGATCGAGCCGCGCAGCGAGAAGCCCTTATGCGCGGAGCCGGTGCCGATGCTGGTCACCGGGCCATGCGGGAAGATCCAGGAATAGAAATCGGGCGAGTGCCTGCCCTGGTAGAAAACGTCGCAGCGGCGCGCATCGAAGCGGCCGGTCCGGTCGGGCGGCGATTCGATGATCTCGTGATAGGCGAAGACGCAGGGAACCTTGGCCGCGACCGGCACCTCCTGCTTCGCCACCTTCGACTTCGCGCCGTCGGCGCCGATGACGGTGCGGGCGCGCAGCCGCATCTCCCCGCCCGCCCTGGTCGCGTAGACGACGACAGCGGTGCCGTCCGCGTCGCGCTCGATCCGCTCGAAGGTCCCGATGTGGCGCTCGGCGCCTGCCTCGGCGGCACGAACCCGGAGAAACTCGTCGAAATGCTCGCGGTCCACCATGCCGACATAGCCATTGCCCTCGATCGGCATGTCCACCTCCCGCGCCGAGGGGGCGATCATGCGGGCCGCATTGATGCGGGCGACGATCAGGTGATCGGGGATGGCGAAGTCGCGGATCAGGCGCGGCGGGATGGCGCCGCCGCAGGGCTTGATGCGGCCGGCCTTGTCGAGCAGCGCGACATGCCGGCCGGCCCGGGCCAGGTGCTCCGCCGCGGTGGCGCCGGAGGGGCCGCCGCCTACCACCACGACATCGAAGGTCTCGGTCGTCATCGTCGGTCTCCCTAGGGGCGGGACGGCGCCAGCGCGCCAAGGCCGGCCATGGCCGGGGCCGCGCGGCTGATGCGCGTGGCGAGCAGGGCGGAGACGAGGAAGAGCAGCGCCTCTCCGGCGAAGACCGCGCCATAGGCGAGGCCCGGCGAGGCGATCAGGCTGCGCGCCAGGTCGGATGCCGCGGCGCCGGCGAGGCCACCGAGGCCGAAGGCGATGGCCTGGGCCGCGCCCCAGAGCCCGACGCGCATGCCTTCGCGGTTGTCGCGACCCTTACCGGCAAGCTGCATCATGGTGGCGATGGCCGCCGCGGCGAAGGCGCCATTGGCGATGCCGAGCGCGACATAGGCGGCCTTCAGCGGGAAGCCGGGCCCGACCGTGCCGGCCGCCGCCAGCACCGCCAGCGCGGCGGCGGAGGCGAGGCAGCCGCCGATGGTCCAGGCGCGCAGGTTGCCGAAGCGCTCCCCGCCCAGCCCGCCGCCGAGCGCGGCGAGGATCATGCCGAGGAAGACGCCCATGTGCTGGGAGGAGGCGAGCCTCGTCGTCTCGCCGAGCGAGAGGCCGAAGACCTGGCCGCCGAAGGGCTCCAGGATCAGGTCCTGCGCCGAATAGGCCAGCATGGAGACGAAGACGAAGACGGTGAAGCGCCGCGCCGCCGGCTCCGCCCAGACCTGCGCCAGCGCCTCGCGGAAGCTGCCCTTCGGCGCCGGCAGCGACCCGGCGGCGGGCGCCGCCGGCTCCATGCCCCAGACCGCGAGCAGGGTGACGAGCATGACGATGGCGCAGACCGTACCGGTCACGGCGAGGAGGCGCTGCGGCGAATAGGGGTCGAGGAAGCGGCCGGCGACCGCCGTCGTGACGACGAAGCCCGCGATCATCATCAGCCAGACGATGGTCGCCGCCGGCGCCCGCCGCTGCGGCGCGACGCGCGTGGCGAGCAGCGCGAGCAGCGAGGTACCGGCCGCCCCGACCCCCGCGCCGACCAGGAGGAAGGCGAGCACGGCAAGCGCCAGGCCGAGCCCGAGGCTCTCGGCCATGACAGCCGTCGCCGCCGCGGCGCCGAGGCCGCCGAGCGCGAGCACCGCGATGCCGCCGATGATCCAGGGCGTCCGCCGCCCGCCGCGGTCGGAGCCATGCCCCATGGCCGGCCGCGAGAGCTGCACCGCATAGTGCAGCGCCACCAGCAGGCCGGGGATGGTCGCGGGCAGCGCGAGTTCCACCACCATGACGCGGTTGATGGCGGAGGTCGTCAGCACCACCACGGCGCCGAGCGCGGTCTGCACCAGGCCGAGCCGGACGATGCCCAGCCAGCCGATGGGAGCGGCTGAATCTTGGCGCGGCCGATTCACGCTGCGGGCCTTCGGCCCTCCGCGATCGGACGCGCTCACGGCAGCACCGCCGGGCGGAGCGCGAAGGCGGTGACCAGCATGCCGAGCACGTAGAGCGTCGTGCCCGTGCCGTTGTACCAGGGCGCCTTCTCCTTGGGCTGCGCCAGCAGCACGCGCATCAGCGCGAGCTGGGCCAGCAGCGAGGCGGCGATCGCCGCGGCATGCCAGGGCGCGCCCCATTTGAGCAGCAGCCCGACCACGACAACCTGCGGCGCCGCCATCAGCCCGCAGGCGAGCTGCGCCGCGCGCTCCACGCCGAGCTGGACGGGGAGGGAGCGGATGCCGGTGCGCCGGTCGCCTTCCACCGCCTTGAAGTCGTTCAGCGTCATGATGCCGATGGCGCCGAAGCTGTAGAGCCCGGCCATGGCCAGCACCCGCGCGTCCGGTGCGCCGGCGCTCATTACGGCGGCGCCGGTGATCCAGGGCAGGCCCTCGTAGCAGGCGGCGCAGGCGCTCGAGCCGAGCCAGCCGTCGCGCTTGAGGCGCAGCGGCGGCGCGGAATAGGCCCAGGCCAGCGCCAGGCCGACCACCGTCGCGGCGAAGCCCCAGGGACCGAGGATGGTGGCGACCAGCAGCGATACCAGGGTCCAGATCACCGCGATCCGGAAGCCCCAGTCGCCCGGGATGCGGCCGGAGGGGATGGGCCGGTGGGGCTCGTTGATCGCGTCCACATCCCGGTCGTACCAGTCGTTGATCGCCTGGCTGGTGCCGCAGACCAGCGGCCCGGCGATCAGCAGCCCCGCCGCGATCAGGTGCCATCGTCCCTCGCCGCCGAGGCCGGAGGAGACGATGCCGCAGGAATAGGCCCAGACCGGCGCGAACCAGGTGACCGGCTTCAGCAGCTCGAGGCAGGCGGACAGGGCCGGGCGCGCGACGGTGGCACTCATGGGCGTCTATCCCTGGTCTGATCCATCGGCCGGCAGGTCGCCAAGGCCGTAGCGCCGCAGCTTCACGTAGAGGCTCTGGCGGCTGAGCCCGAGCATCTCCGCGGCCGAGGCGCGGTTGTCGCCGGTCAGCTCCAGCGCCGCCTCGATGCAGAGCCGCTCGATGACATCGGTCGCCTCCCGCACCAGGTCCTTCAGCGGCACCTGGCCGATCAGCTCGGTGAGCTGCTCGACGGAGCGGGGCGCCCGGCTGGCGGCGCGCGAGGGCGGGGCGACGCGGGGGCCGACATCGCGGATGGCGAAGCCGAAGCAGGGCCCGACGCCGTTCATGACGGAGACGGCGGAGATCTCGACCTCGGTGGTCGCGCCGAACTCGCCGCGGAGCGTGGTGGCGAAGAGCCGCACCGGGCCGCGCTGGCGGAGGCTCGCCGTCAGCACCTCCAGCTCCACGCCGGGCTGGCCCAGCCAGCGCTCCAGCGGCTCGCCGACCGCCTGGTCCTCGTTGGCGAGCTGCGTCATGTCGAGGAAGGCGGCATTCGCCGTCATGATGCGGCCGTCCTGCCCGGTGACGACGAAGGCGTCGGGCACGGATTCGACCAGCTTCAGCAGCTTCGACTTGGCCTTGGGCAGCAGGATCGCGCTGGCATCCCCGGTCGGGATGCCGAGGCGGATCAGCAGGTAGGTCGTGTTCTCCTGCCGAAAGGGCGAGGCGGAGACGAGGACGTCCTTGCCGTCCTCCTCCATCTGCGCCCGGACCTCGTCGGCCCGGCCGGTGGCGCGGACGCCGGCCAGCAGCAGCTCCACCGCCTCCCGCCCCTTGGCGTCGAAGAGATCGAGGAACTCCCGCCCCTGCGGCCGCCGCGGCGTGCGGCCGAGCAGCCGGTCGGCCGCCTGGTTCGTCTCCGTCACCTTCTGCGCGGCGGTGTCGAGGATCAGCACGGGATCGGACCAGAGCTGGAAGAGCATGCGGTAGCGAGTCTCGGCGTTCCGCAACCGGGAGTAGTCTCGGTCGAGCGATTGCTGCGCCTCCAGCAGCCGCTGCTGCAGCGCCGAGAGCTGGCGGAGGTCGCGCCCGAAGGCGATGGCCCGGCCGCCGTCACCGAGCCGTACCGCGGAGAAGAGGATGGGGACGGAACTGCCGCGCGCCGCCAGCAGGTTGACATGGCGCCATGGCCGGGCGCCCGTGCCGCCGGCCTCCTGCAGCAGCGACTCGACCTTGGCGCGGCTGTCCGGGGCGACCGTTTCGGGCCAGGGCCTGCCGAGCCAGGCCTCCTGACCAGCCAGCTCCTGCGCCAGGCTCTCGCTGTTGAAGGCGACGTCGCGCACCGCGCCGGCCGCATCGACGATGATGGCGACATCCGCGGCCGCGGCGATCAGGCTCGCCGCGGCTTCCGCATCGAGGTCGCCGAGCGACGTCTTCGGGGCTTTGAACGCCTTCACGAGAGCAGATTTCCTTTTCGGCTGAGGGATTTATCCTCCTCTTGATGGCCATCTAGCTCAGTCCCGGCGCGTCAACAATGAGAGCAGGCGCTCGGCCTGCAGGATGGCGTGGTTGCCGTCGCTCGCCGTCGCGTCCGCCCCGACCAGCGCGACGTGCTCCGGCTGCCCGGCGAAGAGCGGCCCGCCCACCATGATCCCGGCATCGCCGTTCAGCAGGCTGCGCCGCACGGTGCGGATCCAGCCCGCGATCGCGTCCAGCCGCGCCGTGGTGCTGGCGGAGATGCCGATCACCTCGAACCTCTGCCGGCGGACGAGGCCGGCAAAGTCCCGGCTGCTGCGCGGCGGCGGGTCCCAGACCGACCAGCCGGCACGGCGGAAGAAGCCCGCCAGCATGTCGCGCCCGAAGCTGTGCTGCTCGCCCGGCGGCAGGACCAGCAGGATGCGGCGCGGCTGCGCCGGCGGGCGGACCTCCTGCAGGAACTCCGCCATGCCGTCGCGGAGCGTATGCTGCAGCCGCAGCAGGCCGAGCGTCACGGTGCCGAAATCGCAGCGGTCCTCCTCCCAGGCGCGGCCGAGCGCGCGGGCGGCGGGGGCGAGCAGGTCGAGGAAGATGCGCCCGATCGGCACGCCGCGGCCGCGCAGCGCCACCACCAGCTGCGCGATGCCGTCGCGGTCGTCGCGGGTCAGCAGGCCGAACAGCGCCTCGGCGTCCCCGGCCGTGGGGGCGGCCTCGCGCGGCGCATCCGGCCCGGGCAGCACGGCCCTGGAGGCGCCGCGCGCGAGCAGCAGGCGCGGCAGCACCGCATCCTCGATGGCGCGCAGGAGCGCCGCCTGCCGGTCTGCGGCATGGTCGGGACCGGGCGGCGGCGTGGCTGCGGCGAGCGGAAGGAGGCCGGCGACGGGGAGGAAGAGCCGCGCCTGGACGGACGGGTCGTCCGCCCCGTGCCTCGCTATGGCGCTCTGTCCCAAGGCGACCATGGGCTTCTCCCCGTTGCGGGTTTTATCCGCCCATTGATCAATCGATGTCAACAATACCTTACGTCAATCGCACTTGACACTTGAGAAGCGGGGGAATTAGCCTTCCCGTCAGCGAGATGATCGCCCGGGAGGGACGCCAGAGCATCGGTTCGGGTCTGCCGCGATGTCGCCTGCAATGGACAGATTGCAGGACGGGCGCGGCCCCTGTGTCGACCGGTGTCGAAGCGGGCCTTCGGGACAGAGGGTTTGTCAAGCGATGTTTACGACCAACGTGCTGGCCCGCTTCACTGCCCCGATCGATTCCTGCCCCTGGGGGACCGTGGCCGGGCGCCACGCGCGGCACGCCGCCCCGCGCCGGCCGCTTTACACCGCCGAGGAACGCCGCCGCCGCGACGGCACGCGCTGGACCCTGGTGCAGGGGCTCCTCGCGCCGCTGCAATTCGCGGTCTTCCTGGTCAGCCTCGGCCTGGTGCTGCACTTCCTGGCGACCGGCGAGGGCTATGCGGCGGCGACCGCCTCGGTCGTGGTCAAGACGCTCGTGCTCTACGCCATCATGGTCACCGGCTCGATCTGGGAGAAGGTCGTCTTCGGGCGCTACCTCTTCGCGCCCGCCTTCTTCTGGGAGGACGTGTTCAGCATGCTCGTGCTGGCGCTGCACACGGCCTATCTCGGCGCCGTCCTCGGCGGCATCGGCGATGCGGAGGGGCAGATGCTGCTCGCGCTCGCCGCCTATGTCTCCTACGTCGTCAATGCCACGCAGTTCGTGCTGAAGCTGCGCGCCGCGCGACTCGACGAGCGCGCCATGCGCGACGACCGGATCGCCGCGCTGGGCTATTCGAAGTGAGCGCGACGGCCCTGGCGCGCCCGGCGGCCGGCTGCGAGGCTGCGCCGGTTCTGCGCGAGCGCGGCCAGCGCGAGGTCTTCTGCGGCCTGACCGGCATCATCTGGCTGCACCGCAAGATCCAGGACGCCTTCTTCCTCATCGTCGGCTCGCGCACCTGCGCGCATCTGATGCAATCGGCCGCCGGCGTCATGATCTTCGCCGAGCCGCGCTTCGCCACCGCCATCATCGACGAGCGGGACCTCGCGGGCCTCGCCGACGCCAATGAGGAACTCGACCGCGTGGTCGGCCAGTTGCTGGCGCGGCGGCCGGACATAAGGCTGCTCTTCCTCGTCGGCTCCTGCCCGTCGGAGGTCATCAAGCTCGACCTCTCCCGTGCCGCGCGGCGGCTGGACCGGCAGCACCATGGCACGCGGGTGCTGAGCTATTCCGGCAGCGGGATCGAGACGACCTTCACCCAGGGCGAGGATGCCTGCCTGGCGGCGCTGGTGCCGGAAATGCCGGTCGCCGCCGCGCGCGCGCCCGAGTTGCTGGTGGTGGGCGCGCTGGCGGAAGTGGTGGAAGACCAGTTGCGCCGGCTCTTCGAGGCGCTCGGCATCAGCCCGGTCGGCTTCCTGCCGCCGCGGCGCGCGGATGCGCTGCCGGCGGTCGGGCCGGAGACGCGCCTCCTGCTGGCGCAGCCCTTCCTCGCGGAGACCGCCCGCGCCCTCGAGGCGCGCGGCGCGCGGCACCTGCCCGCACCCTTCCCGCTGGGCGCCGAAGGCACCACCGCCTGGCTGCGCGCCGCGGCCGAGGCCTGGGGCGTGCCGGCGCCGCGCTTCCGCGCGGTGACGGCGATCGGCGAGCAGCGCGCCCGCGCCGCCATCGACCGGCATCGCGACCGGCTGGCGGGGCGTCGGATCTTCTTCTTCCCCGACAGCCAGCTCGAGATCCCGCTGGCGCGCTTCCTGGCGCGCGAGCTGGACATGCGGCCCATCGAGATCGGCACGCCCTATCTGCACCGTGCGCATCTGGCGGCCGAGCTGCCGCTGCTGCCGGGCGATGCGCTGCTGTCGGAGGGCCAGGACGTGGACCGGCAGCTCGACCGCTGCCGCGCGGCGCGGCCGGACCTCGTCGTCTGCGGCCTCGGCCTCGCCAATCCGCTGGAGGCGGAGGGCTACGCGACCAAGTGGTCCATCGAGCTCGTCTTCACGCCCATCCAGGGCTACGACCAGGCCGGCGACCTCGCCGCGCTCTTCGCCCGGCCGCTGGTCCGGCGCGACGGCCTGCGGGTGTAGCGCCATGCAGCTCGCCGTCTGGACCTACGAAGGGCCGCCGCATGTGGGGGCGATGCGCGTCGCCACCGGCATGCAGGGGCTGCACTACGTGCTGCACGCCCCGCAGGGCGACACCTATGCCGACCTGCTCTTCACCATGATCGAGCGGCGCAGCGCGCGCCCGCCCGTCACCTACACCACCTTCCAGGCGCAGGACCTGGGCGGCGACACCGCGGAGCTGTTCCAGGCGGCGGCGCGCGAGGCCTATGAGCGCTTCCGGCCGCAGGCGATGATCGTCGGCGCGAGCTGCACGGCGGAGCTGATCCAGGACGATCCCGGCGGCCTCGCCCGCGCGCTGCGCCTGCCGGTGCCGGTGGTGCCGCTGGAGCTGCCGAGCTACTCCAAGAAGGAGAACTGGGGCGCGTCGGAGACCTTCTACCAACTGGTCCGCGCCCTGGCCGGCCCGAATGCGCCGGCGCCGGGGTCCCCGCGAAGCGACGCTTCGCGGGGTGCCCCGCCGGGCACGCCGCGTCCCGCGCGCGGCCCGGGCCTGGCGCCGAGCTGCAACATCCTCGGCCCGACCGCGCTCGGCTTCCGCCACCGCGACGACGTGCGGGAGATCGCCGGGCTGCTCGGCCGGATGGGCGTCGAGGTGAAGGTGGTGGCGCCGATGGGCGCGACGCCGGCCGACCTCGCCCGCCTCGGCGAAGCGGATTTCAACGTGGTGCTCTATCCGGAGATCGCGGGGCAGACGGCGGGCTGGCTGGCGCGGGTATTCGGCCAGAAGGCGACGCGCACCATCCCGATCGGCACCGGGGCGACTCGTGCCTTCGTCGAGGAAGTCGCGGCGCTCGCCGGGATCGATCCCGCCCCGGTGCTGGCGGCGGAGGCGTCGCGCGCCGCCTGGTATGCCCGCTCCGTCGACAGCAACTACCTGACGGACAAGCGGGTCTTCGTCTTTGGCGACGCCACCCATGCGGTGGCCGCGGCGCGCGTCGCGGCGGAGGAGATGGGCTTCAGGGTCGTCGGCCTCGGCACCTATAGCCGCGAATTCGCGCGCGAGGTGCGGGAGGCGGCAAAGCTGTACGGGGTGGAGCCGCTGGTCACCGAGGACTACCTCGAGGTCGAGGCGGCGATCCAGGCGGCGCAGCCGGAACTCATCCTCGGCACGCAGATGGAGCGGCACGTCGCCAAGCGCCTCGGCATCCCCTGCGCCGTGATCTCCGCGCCCGTGCATGTGCAGGACTATCCCGCGCGATACAGCCCGCAGATGGGGTTCGAGGGGGCCAATGTCCTCTTCGATACCTGGGTGCATCCGCTGATGATGGGGCTGGAGGAGCATCTCCTCGGCATGTTCCGCGAGGATTTCGAGTTCCATGCGGAGGCCGCGCCCTCGCATCTCGGCGGGGCGGCGCAGCCGGCTCCCGCCGCGGTGGTGGAGCTGCCCCAGGGCTGGACGGCGGAGGCGGAGGCCGAGCTGAAGAAGATCCCCTTCTTCGTCCGCGGCAAGGCGCGTCGGAACACCGAGCGCTATGCCGAGGAGCGCGACATCCGCAGCATCACGCTCGAGACGCTCTACGACGCCAAAGCCCATTTCTCCCGCTGAGGACGAGGCATGAGGATCGAGACGCCGCACGCCGCATTGCACCGCCGCCCCGTCCCGTCCCGCCTGGACGGGGAGGGGAGCGTGCAGGTGCACCAGGACCCCGGACTGAAGATCGGCAACGCGAAGGTCTTCTCCGTCTACGGCAAGGGCGGCATCGGGAAGAGCACGACCAGCTCCAACCTCTCCGTCGCCTTCTCCAAGCTCGGCAAGCGGGTACTGCAGATCGGCTGCGACCCGAAGCACGACAGCACCTTCACGCTGACGAAGTCGCTGATCCCGACCGTCATCGACGTGCTGGAATCGGTGAAGTTCCATGCCGAGGAGCTGCGGCCCGAGGACTTCGTCTTCGAGGGCTACAACGGCGTCATGTGCGTCGAGGCCGGCGGCCCTCCGGCCGGCACGGGCTGCGGCGGCTACGTGGTCGGCCAGACGGTGAAGCTGCTGAAGGAGCACCACCTGCTGGAGGAGACGGACGTCGTCATCTTCGACGTCCTCGGCGACGTGGTCTGCGGCGGCTTCGCCGCGCCGCTGCAGCATGCCGACCGCGGCATCATCGTGGCCGCCAACGACTTCGACAGCATCTTCGCAATGAACCGCATCGTCGCCGCCATCCGCGCCAAGGCGAAGAACTACGACGTGCGGATCGGCGGCGTGATCGTCAACCGCAGCGCCGGCACCGACCAGGTCGACCGTTTCAACGAGGCGACGGGCCTGCGCACGCTGGCGCATTTCCCCGACCTCGACGTCATCCGCCGCTCGCGCCTGAAGAAGGCGACGCTCTTCGAGATGGAGCCGAGCCCGGCGCTCGAGGCGGTGCAGCAGGAATATCTGCGGCTGGCCGCCAGCCTCTGGGCGGGGGCGGAGCCGCTGGATGCGGTGCCGCTGAAGGACCGCGCCATCTTCGACCTTCTCGGCTTCGACTGAGGGGAGCGGCATGCGAATCTCCCGAGCCTGGATGAAGCTGAGCCCGGACCTGCTGCCCTTCGCCGACGCGGCGTCGGAGACGCTGCCGCTCGGCCGCCTGCTGCGGCTGTCCCTGTTCCAGCTCTCGGTCGGCATGGTCGCCGTGCTGCTGATCGGCACGCTGAACCGAGTGATGATCGTCGAGCTCGGCGTGCCGACCTGGCTGGTGGCCGTCATGGTCTCCCTGCCCGTGGTCTTCGCGCCCTTCCGCGCGTTGATCGGCTTCCGGTCGGACCAGTACAAGTCGGTGCTGGGCTGGCGGCGCGTGCCCTATATCTGGTTCGGCTCAGTCTGGATCTTCGGCGGGCTGGCGATGATGCCCTTCGCGCTGATCATCCTCTCGGGTGATACCTTCGCGCCGCCGATCGTCGGGCAGCTCGCGGCCGGCCTCTCCTTCCTCATCGTCGGCGCCGGGATGCACACGGTGCAGACGGCAGGGCTGGCGCTGGCCACCGACCTCTCGCCGGTCGAGCAGCAGCCGCGCGTGGTGGCGCTGCTCTCGGTGGCGCTGCTGCTCGGCATGCTGCTCAGCGCCCTGTTCTTCGGCGCGCTGCTGGCGAATTTCAGCCAGCTCCGCCTGATCCAGGTGATCCAGGGCGCGGCGGTGCTCGCCATCGCGCTGAACCTGGTCGCCGTGTGGAAGCAGGAGGTGCGCAACCCGCAGGCGACGCGCCCGGACCGCGAGCGGCAGCCCTTCCAGCAGGCCTGGGAGGAGTTGCGCCGCACCGACAAATGGGTCCGGCGGCTGACCGCGACCGGCCTCGGCAGCTTCGCCTTCGCCATGCAGGACGTGCTGCTCGAGCCCTATGGCGGGCAGATCCTCGGTCTCTCCGTCTCGCAGACGACGCTGCTGACGGCGGGCTTTGCGGCCGGCGGCATCCTCGGCTTCATCCGCGCGGCCAACCGCATCTCGGCCGGCAGCGATGCGCATCGCGTGGCCGCCCTCGGCGCGCTCTGCGGCGCCGGCGCATTCGCCGCGGTGATCGCCGCGGCGCCGGCCGGCAGCGGCCTGCTGTTTGCCGCCGGCACGGCCGCCATCGGCTATGGCGGCGGGCTCTTCCTGCACGCGACGCTGACGGCCTGCATGCGCGCCGCGCCGCCGGCGCAGATCGGCCTCGCGCTCGGCACCTGGGGCGCGGTGCAGGCGACCTGCGCGGGCGGCGCGGTCGCCATCGGCGGAGTGCTGCGCGACGCCATCTCCGGCCTCGCCATCCGCGGCGCGCTGGGCGAGGCGCTGGCCGGCCCGGTGACGGGCTATGCCCTGGTCTACCTGATCGAGATCGCCCTGCTCTTCGCCACCATCGTCGCCATGGGGCCGCTGGTGCGCCCGATCGGCAATGTCCTGCAACCTGACCACGTGCGGATCGGGCTGGCCGGCCCGCGCGGCGCAGCCTGAGCCCGAGGAGACACGCGTCATGACCTATGTCGCCTATTCCACCCAATTCGATCTGGCGCTGCTGTCGCTCTACACCTTCTACGTCCTCTTCGTGATCCTCATCATGTACCTGCGGAACGAGGACCGCCGGGAGGGCTTCCCGCTGGTGCATGAAGTGAACGGGCAGTTGCAGGTCCTGAACCCGCGCAGCGCGCCGAAGCCGAAGGTCTGGAACCTCGCGCATGGCGGCCCGACCGTCGCGGGGCGCGAGGAGCGGGCCCTCGACGGCCTGCTGACGCCGCCGGCCAGGGTCCCGGGCGCGCCCGCCCTGCCGCTCGGCGATCCGCTCGCGGATGCGGTGGGCCCGGCCTCCTATGCGCTGCGCGCCGATGTGCAGGACCTGACCTACGACGCCAAGGTGGCGAAGATCGTGCCGCTGCGCGTGGCGCCGGAATACAGCATCGCCGCGGAGGATTTCGACCCGCGCGGCTGGTACATGCTGGCCGCCGACAAGCGCGTGGTCGGCGTGGTGAAGGATCTCTGGGTGGATCGCTCCGACGTGCTGCTGCGCTACCTCGAGGTCGAGACCTCCGCACCGAATGCCCGGCAGGTCATGATCCCGATCGGCCTGGTCAATTTCGACCGGCGCAAGCGCGAGGCGATGACCAGCAGCGTCCTCGCCGACCAGTTCCTCGCGGCGCCGGCGCTGAAGACCCCCGAGCAGATCACGCTGCTGGAGGAGGACAAGGTCAGCGGCTACTTCGCCGGCGGCTACATGTATGCCACGCCGAACCGGCAGGAGCCGGCGCTGTGATCCGCGAGCACGACTACGAGCCGGTCTGGGGCCTGCCGGAGCGGCTGCCGGAGGGCGAGACCGTCCTCTGGCAGGGCAGGCCGGACCGGCGCGCCTTCGCCCGCCGCGCCCTGCACCTGCCCGGCCTCGCCGCCTATTTCGGCGTGCTGGTCCTGGCGCGGGCCGTCTCGGTCGTGATGGCGGGCGCGTCCGTCGAGGTCACGGCGATGGACTCGCTGTGGTTCCTCGCGCCCTCCGTCGCGGTGATCGCGCTCGGCCTGCTGCTCGCCTGGGGTGTCGCGCGCAGCACCGCCTATACCATCACCAACCGGCGCGTGGTCATGCGCTTCGGCATCGCGCTGTCGCTGACCGTGAACCTGCCCTTCGCGCTGGTGCATTCGGCGGCGGCCAGGCTGCATGCCGATGGCTCGGGCGATATCAGCCTGGCGCTGCAGAAGCCGCATCGCATCAGCTACCTGTTCTTCTGGCCGCATGTCCGGCCCTGGCACCTGCTGCGGCCGCAGCCGACGCTGCGCGGCATCGCCGATGCGGCGACCGTGGCGCAGGTCCTGGCGCGGGCGCTGGCGGGGGCGGCCGCGCTGCCGGTGCAACCGGTGCCCGTTGCCGGCCAGGCGCCCGGCGCCGGCGAATTGCCGCAGCCGCAGGCGGCCTGAGGGAAGGAGAGGGACCATGTCCGCGCGCGCAGCCCTCCGTTCCATCCCGCGGGTTCCGCTCCTCGCCGGGCTCGGCCTGCTGCTCTTCACGCTCTTCGTCACGGATGGCTTCGGCCTGCTCGGCCGCGCCGATGCCTCGCCACACGGCGCGCCGCTGCGGATGCGCGACTTCCGCTTCGAGGACCGCGCCGATGGCGCCATCGTCGCCCGCGACGCGGCGAGCAATGCCGAGGTGGAGGTCTTCGATCCCGGCACCAATGGCTTCGTCCGCGGCGCGCTGCGCGCCATGTCCCGGCCGCGCCGGCAGGCGGATACGGGGCGCGACGTGCCCTTCCGCCTCGCCGTCTGGCGCGACGGAAGGGTGACGCTCGAGGATCCGGTCACCAGCCGGACGGTTGAGCTGAACGCCTTCGGGGAGACGAACAAGGACGTCTTCCTCAAGCTGCTGCTGATCGAAGGGTCCAAGTGAGATGGCAAGCCTCCTCTCCTGGTTGGCCGGCCGCCGCACCGAGGAGGTGCGCTGCACGGTCGATATCGAGCAGACATTCGACAGCCTGCATGCCCATGCCATCCCGGAGGGCGTCACGCTCCGCCCCGGCGACCGCGTGGTGGTGCATGGGGTGCCGGCGGGCATCGCCTATGGCGAGGCCATGAGCCTCACCTGCCGCGCCACGGTCTACCGCGCGGGCTGGCTGGCGCGGGCCTGGACCGAGGCCTCGGCCATCCTGGAACTGACCGAGCTCTATCACTGCGGCTTCGAGCCGAAGGAGGCGTCATGAACGCCGTCACGCCGACCCCGAAGGCGGGGATGAACGAGACGACCCGGTTCGCCACCACCGAGACGGTGCTGAGCCCGCGCTTCTACACGACCGACTTCGAGGCGATGGACCGCATCGATGTCAGCCCCATCCGCGCGCAATGGGACGCGCTGATGCAGGAGTTCCGCGACGACCTGAACAAGGGCCATTTCGTCCGCACGGAGGCCTTCGACGCCTTCCGGCTGGAGGGCCTGCCCGAGCCGCTGCAGCAGGAGCTGGTGGAGTTCCTGGTCTCCTCCGTGACCGCCGAGTTCAGCGGCTGCGTCCTCTATGCCGAGATCCGCAAGCGGGTGAAGAACCCGGACATGAAGGACCTCTTCGGCTTCATGAGCCGCGACGAGGCCCGGCATGCCGGCTTCATCAACGACGCGCTGAAGGATATCGGGATCGGCGTCGACCTCGGCTTCCTCACCAAGGCCAAGAAGTACCACTACTTCTCGCCCAAGTTCATCTTCTACGCGACCTATTTGTCGGAGAAGATCGGCTATGCCCGCTACATCACCATCTTCCGCCAGTTCGAGCGGCATCCGGAGCTGCGCTTCCACCCGATCTTCAACTGGTTCGAGAAGTGGTGCAACGACGAGTTCCGCCACGGCGAGGCCTTCGCCCTGCTGATGCGGGCGAACCCGCATCTGCTGGAAGGGCGCAACAAGCTCTGGGTGAAGTTCTTCCAGCTTGCCGTCTATGCGACGATGTATGTCCGCGACCACGCCCGGCCGGAATTCCACAAGGCGCTCGGCATGACGCCGACCGACTATGACAACCAGGTCTTCCGCACCTGCACCGCGATCTGCACCCAGGTCTTCCCGGTGACGCTCGACACCGACCGCCCGGACTTCCAGCGCGGGCTCGAGCGGCTGTTCCGCATCAGCGAGAGGCTGACGGCGGCCAAGGCGCAAAAGGGCCTCGGCGCGAGGCTGCAGCGGGCCGGGCTCAGCCTGGCCGCGGCCGCGACCTTCCTGCGGCTCTACCTGATCCCCGGCCGGCATGCCCCGCTGCCGGCCGATGTGCGCATGGCCCCGGCCTGGTAGCCAGCGATGGTCGATATCGCCCTTCCCGCCCTCTTCGCGCTGTTCTTCTGGTGGTTCAGCACCGGCGCGATCCTGTGGCTGGACGGGCTGCCCATGCGCACCTATCCGGCCAGCATGGCGGCGGCCAGCGTCGTGCAGGCCGGGGCCATCTGGGGCCTCGCCGCCAGCAGCGGCGATGCCAGCGTCACCGGCGCCTATTGCGCCTTCTCCTGCGGCCTGCTCGCCTGGGCCTGGCAGGAGATGGCCTTCCTGATGGGCTTCGCCACCGGCCCCTCCCGCGCGCCCTGCCCGCCGGAGGCCACCGGCTGGCGCCGCTTCACCCTGGCGCTGCGGGCGATCCTCTACCACGAGCTGGCGATCATCGCCGGCGCGGTCGCGGTGGTCGCCGTCACCTGGGGCGCGCCGAACCAGGTCGGCACCTGGACCTACCTGCTGATCTGGGGCATGCGGCAGAGCGCGAAACTCAATGTCTTCCTCGGCGCGCGCAACCTGAACGAGCAGTTCCTGCCGGCGCATCTGCGCTACCTCGGCAGCTTCTTCCTGCGGCGGCCGATGAACCTGCTCTTCCCCTTCGCGGTGACCGGGGCGACGCTGCTGACTGCCTTCCTCTTCCATCTCGCGCTCGCGCCCGGCGCGGGCGACTTCCAGGTGGCGGGCTTCACCTTCCTCGGCACCCTCGCGGTGCTGGCGACGTTGGAGCACTGGTTCCTGGTGCTGCCGATCCCGGCGGAGGCGCTGTGGAACTGGGGCCTGAGTTCCCGCCGGGCCGTCGCGGCGCCCGTGCCGGCCATCGAACGCGCGGCGAAGGGGCCCCGCCCACTCCGCCGCCGCATAGCGCCCGCCGCATGACGGGCGCCGACCGAAGCCCCGCGCCCTTGCCGGCGACCGGGACATGTCCAAGGCCCGAGACGGCCCAGGGAGGGACCATGAATTACGAGGCTTTCTTCAGGAAGCAGATCGGGGGCCTCCACCGCGAAGGGCGCTACCGCGTCTTCGCCGACCTGGAACGGCAGGCCGGCGCCTATCCGAAGGCGACGCATCACCGGCCGCGCGGCGCGCAGGAGGTGACCGTCTGGTGCTCCAACGACTATCTCGGCATGGGCCAGCACCCGAAGGTGCTCGCCGCCATGCACGAGGCGCTGGACCGCTGCGGCGCGGGCGCCGGCGGCACGCGCAACATCGCCGGCACCAACCACTACCACGTGCTTCTGGAGCAGGAACTGGCCGACCTGCACGGCACGGAGGCCGCGCTGCTGTTCAATTCCGGCTACATGTCGAACTGGGCCAGCCTCTCGACGCTGGCCGGCCGGATGCCGGGCTGCGTCATCGTCTCGGACGAGCTGAACCACGCCTCGATGATCGAGGGCATCCGGCACAGCCGGGCAGAGCGGCGGATCTTCACGCACAACGATCCGGAGGACCTGCGGCGGCAGTTGCGGGACCTCGATCCGGAGACGCCGAAGCTGGTCGCCTTCGAGAGCGTCTATTCCATGGACGGCGACATCGCCCCGATTGCCGAGCTCTGCGACATCGCCGAGGAATACGGTGCCATGACCTATGTGGACGAGGTCCATGCGGTCGGGCTCTACGGCAGGCGCGGCGGCGGCATCACGGAGCGCGACGGGGTGGCCCATCGGCTCACGGTGATCGAGGGCACGCTCGCCAAGGCCTTCGGCGTGGTCGGCGGCTACATCGCCGGCTCGGCCGCCCTCTGCGACTTCGTCCGCAGCTTCGCCTCCGGCTTCATCTTCACGACGGCCGTCCCGCCCGCGGTCGCGGCCGGCGTGCTGGCCAGCATCCGGCACCTGAAGGAGAGCGATGCCGAGCGGGCGCGGATGCATGAGCGGGTGGCGACCGTCCGCCGCCGGCTGGACGGGATCGGCGTGCCGCATCTCGACAATCCCAGCCACATCGTGCCGGTCATGGTCCGGGATCCCGTGGTCTGCAAGCAGATCAGCGATCTCCTGCTCGACCACTACGGGATCTATGTCCAGCCAATCAACTACCCCACCGTGCCGCGCGGGACGGAGCGGCTGCGGCTGACGCCGGGCCCACTGCACAGCAATGCCGATATCGACCATCTGGTGAACGCCCTGGGCGATATCTGGGCGCGCTTCTCGCTCCAACGGGCGGCGTGAGAGGGCGGCGTGATCCAGGCCCGGCGCCCGGTCCCAGGGCGTCGCTTCCGGTCGGGCGACCGATTGCAAACATCGGTGGCGCACCAATCTGACGCCCGCCGGACCCATACCGAGGAGACATGAGGGTGAAGGACAAGGATCTGATGGCGAAGCCGCGCCGTGCCGTCCTGCAGGCCGCCGGGCTTGCCGCGCTGGCGCCGGTCGCGGTGACCCGTGCGCGGGCGCAGGACAAGCTGCAGCCCGCCATGGTGATGTACCAGGGCAATCCCAAGGACGGCCAGCAGTGCAGCGGCTGCCTGCACTTCCAGCCGCCCAATGCCTGCGCCATCGTCGCCGGCAACATCAGCCCCTCCGGCTGGTGCGCGGTCTGGGCCAAGAAGGAAGGCTGAGGCAGACTTCGCTCCGGCGCGGCCAGGCCGCCGCGCCGGAGCATCCGATGGCCGACCGCGACGTCCCGGAAGGGATCCGATGACCCAGCGCGTCCCGTTCCCCTTCTCCGCCATCGTCGGCCAGGACGAGATGAAGCTGGCCATCCTGGTCGCGGCGGTCGATCCCGGCATCGGCGGCGTCCTCGCCTTCGGTGACCGCGGCACCGGCAAGTCCACCACCATCCGCGCCCTCGCCGCGCTGCTGCCGGAGATCCCGGTGGTGGAGGGCTGCCCCTATCGCTGCGACCCCGGCGACGACCGCACGCTCTGCGAGGACTGCCGTGCCCGCAAGGCCCGGGGCCCGCTGACGGCGCGCATGGCGCCGGTCCCCGTGGTGGACCTGCCGCTCGGCGCCACCGAGGACCGGGTGGTCGGCGCCCTCGACATCCAGCGGGCGCTCGCCAGCGGGGAGAAGGCCTTCGAGCCCGGCCTGCTGGCGCGGGCCAATCGCGGCTTCCTCTATATCGACGAGGCGAACCTGCTGGAGGACCACCTGGTGGACCTGCTGCTGGACGTCGCCGCCTCGGGCGAGAACCTGGTGGAGCGCGAGGGCCTCTCCATCCGCCATCCCGCCCGCTTCGTGCTGGTCGGCAGCGGCAATCCCGAGGAAGGGGAGCTGCGGCCGCAATTGCTGGACCGCTTCGGCCTCTCGGTCGAGGTGCGGACGCCCGAGGACCTGCCGACCCGGGTCGAGGTCATCCGCCGCCGCGACGCCTATGACCGCGACCCCACTGGCTTCGCCGCCCGCTGGGCCGGGGCGGAGGCCGAGTTGCGGGGCCGGCTGGTCGCGGCGCGGGAGGGGCTGGCCCAGGTGGTCGTGCCCGATGCGGCCTATGAGACCGCCGCGAAGCTCTGCCTCGCGCTCGGCACCGACGGCCTGCGCGGCGAGCTGACGCTGATCCGCGCCGCCCGGGCCCTGGCCGCGCTCGAGGGACGGGGCGAGGTCGGCGATGCCGAGCTGCGGCGGGTGGCCCCGCCCGCGCTGCGTCACCGCCTGCGCCGCAACCCGCTGGACGAGGCGGTGGCCGGCACGCGGGTGGAGCGCGCCATCCAGGACCTCTTCGGCCCGTGAGCGAGGCCGCGGGCCCGGGCGCCGCGGCGCGCGACGGTCCGGGCATGCCCGATGCGCCCTCGCCCTGGGCGGAGGCGGTGCAGGCGGCCGCGCTGCTGGCCGTGGATCCCCTGGGCCTCGGCGGCGCCGCGCTGCGCGCCATGCCGGGCCCGGTGCGGGAGGCCTGGCTGGCGCTGCTGCGCGGGCTGCTGCCGGAAGGCGCGCCCTGGCGCCGCCTGCCGCTCTCGGTCGAGGACGGCAGGCTGCTCGGCGGCCTCGACCTCGCTGCCACGCTGCGGGCCGGGCGGCCGGTGGCGGAGCGTGGCCTGCTGGCCGAGGCGGATGGCGGCGTGCTGCTCCTCGCCATGGCGGAACGCGTCGCGCCCGGCACCGCCGCCCATCTCGCCGCGGCGATGGACAGCGGCGAGGTGGTGGCCGAGCGCGACGGCCTCGCGCTCCGCGCCCCTGCCCGCTGGGCGGTGGTGGCCCTGGACGAGGGGCTGGCGCCCGAGGAGGCGCCGCCCGCCGCGCTGCTGGAGCGCCTGGCCTTTCGGCTGGACCTGCACCGCATCGCGCCGCGGGAGGTGCCGGGGACGGTGGCAATCGAGGCGCCGGGCCCGGCCGCCATCGCCGCAGCACGGGCGCGCCTGCCCGGCATCGCCGCCCCGGACGGGGTGACGGAAGCGCTCTGCGCCACGGCGCTGGCCCTCGGCATCGGCTCGCTCCGCGCCCCGGTGCTGGCGCTGCGCGCCGCGCGGGCCGCCGCGGCGCTGGCCGGGCGCGAGGCGGTGACGGAGGCGGATGCGGCGCTCGCCGCCCGGCTCGTGCTCGCCCCGCGCGCCACCCGCCTGCCGGCGCCGGAGACGGACGACCCACCCCCGCCCGAGCCGGAGGCCGAGGAGCGGCCAAAGGACAGCCCACCCCCCGGCGAGGAGGACCTGCCGGACCCGCAGGCCCTGCAGGACATGCTGCTGGCCGCCGCCGCGGCTGCCGTGCCGCCGAACCTGCTGGATGGCCTCGCGCTGGCCGAGGTCTCGCGCGCCCGCGCGCCCGGCAAGGCCGGAGCGGAGAAGGGCTCGCCCCTGCGTGGCCGCCCCATCGGCGTCCGCGCCGGCGAGCCGCGCGGCGGCGCCCGCCTCGCGCTGGTGGAGACCCTGCGCGCCGCCGCGCCCTGGCAGCGGCTCCGCGGCCGCAGCGGGTCGCGCATCGAGATCCGCCGGGACGACCTGCGCATCCGCCGCTTCCGGCAGCGCAGCGAGACGGCGACGATCTTCGCGGTGGATGCCTCCGGCTCGGCCGCGCTGCACCGGCTGGCGGAGGCCAAGGGCGCGGTCGAGCTGCTGCTGGCCGATTGCTACGTCCGCCGGGACAAGGTCGCGCTGCTCGCCTTCCGTGGGAGGGGGGCGGAGCTGCTGCTGCCGCCGACCGGCTCCCTGGTCCGGGCCAGGCGCAGCCTCGCCGGCCTGCCGGGCGGCGGTGGCACGCCGGTCGCAGCCGCGCTCGACGCGGCTCTCGCGCTCGCCGATTCGGTGCGCCGCAAGGGCCAGACGCCGCTGCTCGTCGTGCTGACCGATGGCCGCGCCAATGTCGCGCGCGACGGCGCCGGCGGCCGCGCCCGGGCGGAGGCGGAGGCGCTGCAGGCCGCCCGCGCGCTCCGCGCCGCGCGCATCGCCGGCGTGCTGGTCGATGTCTCGCCCCGCCCGGCCGAGGCCGGCCGGCGCCTCGCCGCCGAGATGGGCGCGAAATACCTCGCGCTGCCCTATGCCGATGCCGTCACCCTCTCCCGCGCGGTGCGGGCCGAGGCGGCATGACCCCCGCCGGATGATTCCCGCGGACTGGCCGAACCGCGCGCAGAGCCGCATCGTCGCGGCGGGCGGGCTGCGCTGGCACGTGCAGGTGGCCGGCAGCGGCCCGGTGCTGCTGCTCGTGCACGGCACCGGCGCCGCCACGCATTCCTGGCGCGACCTGCTGCCGGTGCTGGCGCGGCGCTTCACCGTGGTGGCGCCCGACCTGCCCGGCCATGGCTTCAGCGAGCGGCCAGAGGCCCGCGGCCTGTCGCTGCCCGGCATGGCGCGCGGCCTCGCGGCGCTGCTGCGCGCCCTCGGCCTGGCCCCGGCACTGGCCGCCGGGCATTCCGCCGGCGCCGCGGTCATCGCCCGGATGACGCTCGACGGTGCCATGGCGCCGCGCGCCCTGATCGGCCTGAACGCCGCGCTGCTGCCCTTCGAGGGGCTCGCCGGCCAGCTCTTCGCCCCCATGGCCCGCATGCTGGCCGGCGTGCCGGCGGTGCCCTGGTTCTTCGCCTGGCGCGCCGGGGACCGCAGCGTGGTGGAGCGGCTGCTGCGCGACACCGGCTCGACGCTCGATGCCCGCGGAGTCGAGCTCTATGGGCGGCTGGTGCGCCAGCCCGGCCATGTCGCCGCGGCGCTCGGCATGATGGCGAGCTGGGAGCTGCGGCCGCTGCTGCGCGACCTCCGCGGGCTGAAGGTGCCGCTGGTCCTTATCGTCGGGGGCCATGACCGCACCGTCTCGCCCGCCGATGCGCGGCGGATCCGCGCGGCGGTGCCGCAGGCGCGCATCATCGACTTGCCAAGCCTCGGCCATCTGGCGCATGAGGAGCGGCCGGAGGAGGTCGCCGCCATCATCGCCCGGGTGGCGGCGGAACAGGGCCTGCTCGCCACCGAGACCGCATGATCCTCCCGCCTTCCCACGCCCAGCGACTCGAGCTGAACGACGAGGTGCATGCGCGCCCGCCGGAGGCGATGGTGGCGCCGCTGCGCGTCAGCTACCTCGCCCTGCTGCTGGACCCGGCGCAGCGCGAGGCGAGCTGGGAGGCGGTGGTCGCACTCGCGCAGCGCTCCGCGGTCGCGCCGCCGCTGCCCGGCGCCAGCCATTTCGTCGCGGATTTCGGCACCTACCGGCTGAAATGGGAGCGGCACACCGAATTCCACCGCGTCATGATCATCGCCCCCGATGCCAGCGAGGATGGCTTCGCCGAGCCGGCGATCACGGCGGTGCCGGAGGACTGGGTCGCTGCGCTGCCCGGGCAGCTCATGGTCGCGACCCACCTCGCCCTGCTGCCGGCCGGGGAGGGCGTGCCGGACATGGAGGCGATCGCCGAGCGGCATTTCGGCGGCAATGTCCTGGTCGGCGGCAAGATCGCCGGCGGCGCCGGCCATGCCTTCACCGATTTCCGCATCCATCCCGGCGGCTTCAGCCGCATCCTCGTGCTCGACCGCAGCATGTCGCAGCGCCAGGCCGGGCGGATCGTGCAGCGGCTGCTGGAGATCGACACCTACCGGATGCTCGCGCTGCTCGCCCTGCCCCTGGCACGGGAGGTCGGACCCTTCCTGACCGCGAGCGAGCGGGAACTGGCCGGCATCACCGCCGCGCTGGTGCGGGCGGAGGAGGCGGACGAGCCCGCGCTGCTCGAGCGCCTGACCGAGCTCGCGGCGACCATCGAGAACCGCGAGGCCGCGACGCTCTACCGCTTCAGCGCGGCCGATGCCTATTACGACCTGGTGCAGCGCCGGATCGCCGAGCTGCGCGAGGTCCGCGTCGAGGGCTCCCAGACGCTGCAGGAGTTCACCGAGCGGCGGCTGGCCCCGGCCATGGCGACCTGCCACGCGGTGGCGAGGCGGCAGGACGCGCTCAGCCGTCGCGTCGCCCGCGCGACGACGCTGCTCTCCACCCGCGTCGACCTGACGCGGGAGCGGCAGAACCAGGAGGTCCTCGCCTCCATGGACCGCCGCGCCCGGCAGCAATTGCGGCTGCAGCAGACGGTGGAAGGCCTCTCCGTCGCCGCCATCACCTACTACGTCGTCGGGCTGATCGCCTATCTCGCGAAGGGGCTGAAGGTCGGCGGCTGGAAGGTGGAGCCGGATGCCGTGACAGGCATCGCGGTGCCGGTCGTCGCCATCGCCATCGCGCTCGGCGTGCGGGAGGTGCGGCGCATCATCGCCCGCCGGGCCGGCGCCCCGCGCAAGGCCCGCAGCGCCGAGCGCGACTGAAACGCCCGGCGCGGAGCGCGACTGAGCCCCCGGCGCGGAGCGCCAGGGAGCTTCAGCGCGGCACCATCGGGAAGGTCGCCGCCATGGCCCAGGCCAGCGCCAGCGCATTGGCCAGCGCGGCCGGCACCGGCGAGTTGGTGGCGCGCCAGGACCAGCGGCTGATCAGGCCGAAGACCAGCAGGAAGAGCAGCATCACCGGCACGATGATCGCCAGGAAGAACAGCCGCGGCGGGTCCAGCGCGACCGCGCCGATCAGCGAGAGCAGGAAGAGCAGCTTCGTCGCGGCATAGCCGAAGCGCGCCGCGCCCGGCCCGCGCGTCGCCCATTCATCCGCGAGGAACCAGGGCAGCGTGCCGCAGAGCAGCACCGGCACCAGCCAGAGCCGGTGCGCCGCCGGCAGGAAGGAGAGCACGTAGCGGTCGATCGCCGTGCCGATGCCGAGGACGGCATAGGCCGCGAGCGCCGCCGTGGCGACGGCGGTGGCGCCCGCCGAGACCGCGATGCGCGGCCGCGGCACCCGCGCCCACCAGAGCCCCGCCGCCGTCAGCAGGCCATAAAGCCCGCAATGCACCATCAGGTAGTCGCCGAGCAGCAGCGGCAGCGCATGCGGCGGGAAGAGCCGCAGCAGCAGCGGCGTGGCGATGGCCGGCAGCAGGGCGACGGGCCAAAGGCGGCGCCAGGGCAGGCCGGCGCCCATCGGGGCCGCCGCCGCGCGCGGCAGCAGCCGGGCGAGCGGCCGCGCCAGCAGCACCAGCCCGCCGAGCAGCAGGCCGATGGCGCCGCCGCGCGCATCCACCCGGCCCTCGCCGCCGCGGCCGAAGGCGGCGTTCAGCCAGGCGCGCGCCTCGATCAGGCTCTCCCGCGCATAGAGCACCGCGATGTGCTCGACGCCCGCGACCAGCACCAGGCGGCGCGCGGTGCCGGCGGCGAAGTCGCCATAGGTCATGCGCTCCGCCGGCGCGCCACCCGCGGCCTCGGCCACGATGCGCCGCGCCGCGTCCTGCAGGAATTCCGGCTCCCAGGCGCCGGCCGCGACCAGCAGGTTGCGCGGCTGCGTCGCGGTCACCTCCGGCCCGAAGCCGGAGAAGGCGACGACCGCCGCGACCTCCGGCCGGGCGAAGGCGTAGCGGATGACGATATCGGCCGCCATGGAATGGCCGAGCACCGCGAGGCGCCCGTCGCCGAGCGGCCGCGCCGCCTCCGCCACCCGCCCGAGCGCATCGAGCAGCACGCCCGAGGCCGCCTTGTCGTCGGTCAGCCCGCCGGCGAGCGGCGTCGGGTTCCGCGCATGTCCCGGGAAGTCGAAGGTGACGGCGACGTAGCCGGCCTGCGCCAGGGTGGTGGCGAAGGGCTGCATCATCTGCTGCGCGCCGGCGAAGCCATGGGCGATGACGACGACCGGCGCGGGGCCGCCTCCGGCCTGGCGGTAGACGGCCGCCGGCACCTCCCCGACCCGGAGCGGCGAGACGGCCAGCCCCTCGGTCGCCGCGGTCAGGCGCAGCAGGCCGAAGAGAATGGCCGCCACCGCCAGCAGGGCGATCGCCGGGTCTGCCAATCGTCGCAGCACGCGCACCCTCCATCCCCGCCGCGCCGATTTGCGCTTTCCGCCACTGTCAGGGTCGCTTTACAGTATCGCATGATTGGGTTCCTGACAGTCCGGGGCGCGGCCCGCGATCCGCGAGGGGAGTGACGATGCGCCTGTCCCGCTCCGAGCCTGTCCTGAGCGCCGAAGACCTGGCGGCCTGCCGCAGGCTGCTCGCCGGCGGGTCGAAGAGCTTCCATGCGGCGTCGAAGCTGCTGCCGCGCCGGATCGCGGAGCCGGCGACGGCCCTCTATGCCTTCTGCCGGGTGGCGGACGATGCCATCGACCTGGATCCCGGCCCGGCGGCGCTGGCCGGGCTGCGGGAGAGGGTGGGGCGGGCCTATGAGGGGCGGCCGCTGCCCTTCGCCGCCGACCGGGCGCTGGCCGCGGTCATCGCCCGCTACGGCATCCCGCGGGCGGTGCCGGAGGCGCTGCTGGAGGGATTCGCCTGGGACCGGGAGGGGCGGCGCTATGCCACCCTCTCCGACCTCACCGCCTATGCCGCGCGCGTCGCCGGCACGGTCGGCACCATGATGGCGCTGCTGATGGGCGAGCGCCGGCCGGCGGTGCTGGCGCGGGCCTGCGACCTCGGCGTCGCCATGCAATTCTCCAACATCGCGCGCGACGTCGGCGAGGATGCGCGCGCCGGGCGGCTCTATCTGCCGCTGGACTGGATGCGGGAGGCCGGGCTGGACCCGGAGTCCTGGCTGGCGGCGCCGGCCTTCGATGCGCGCCTCGCCGCCGTGGTGCGGCGGCTGCTGGCGGAGGCCGAGACGCTCTACGCGCGCTCGGAGGCCGGGATCGCCCGGCTGCCGCTCGCCTGCCGCCCGGGCATCGGCGCGGCGCGACGGATCTATGCCGAGATCGGGCATGAGGTGGCGCGCGCCGGCTGCGACAGCGTCTCGCGCCGCGCCGTGGTCTCCGGCCGCCGCAAACTCGTGCTGCTCGCGCGCAGCGTCGCGGCGATCGCCCTGCCGGCGCGCGCGGTCGAGGCGCCCTGCCTGCCGGAGACGCGCTTCCTGGTGGAGGCGGTCGCGGCCGAGCCCTGGCGCGGCCGGCCGCCCCTGCCGGAGCGCAGCCTCGGCGAGCGGGTCGGGTGGATGCTCGAACTCTTCGCGCGCCTCGAGCAGGAGCGCGCCATGGACCGGCGGCTGCAGACGCCCGCGGCGGAATAGGGCGCGGCCCGCCTCCCGGCGCCCTCTGCAACATCGGCGGTCCGGTCGCGTTGCGCCTGTGGTCAGGCGGAGGCGAGGATCCATGCAGCAGGCCCTGGTGGAGCGGGCGCGCGGCGCCCTGGTGCCGCGGCAGGCGCGGCCCGTCGGCGATGCCGACATTGCCACCGCGCTCGCGGTCTGCGGCGGCGCTGTGCTCGCCTCCGGGCTGCTCTCGGCGCGCTGGTCGCCCTCGCCGACGCAGGGCCGCATCCGGCGGGACTACGAAAGGCTGGAGAAGCCGCCCTTCAACCCGCCCGATTCGGCCTTCGCCATCTGGGGCCCGCTCTATGCCGCGCTGACCGTCTCCGGCGCCCGGATCTGGAACGCGCCGCGCAGCCGGGCCCGCACCCGCGCCCTGGCCCATTGGTTCGGCATCCAGGGCCTCAATGCCTTCTGGCTGTGGCTCGGCTTCGGCCGGCGGCTGCGCGGCGCGGCGACGGCCGAGGCGGCGATCACCCTGGTCAATGCCGCGGCCTATGTGGAGGAGGCCCGCAAGGTGGACCGCCCCGCCGCCTGGCTCGCCGCGCCCTATGCCGCCTGGATCGGCTTCGCCGCGCTGCTGACCGAGGAACTCTGGCGGCGCAACCGCGGCCGCGTGGAGTAGTGTCAACCGTCGTTGCTTTGACCTTCGTCAAGGAAGCCTGACAGTTCCCGGCGCAGCCTGGATCCTCACCGGCAACGACCCGGGGGAGGGAAGCGGCGTGCGCATTGTCCTGATCCATCCGAACTACCACTCGGGCGGCGCCGAGATCGCCGGCAACTGGCCGCCCGCCTGGGTCGCCTACCTCTCCGGCTACCTGAAGAATGCCGGCTATGGCGACGTCACCTTCATCGACGCCATGACCGACCACCTCTCGCCGGAGCAATTGCGCGATGCGCTGGCGCAGTTGCGGCCCGACCTGGTCGGCACGACAGCCATCACGCCGGCGATCTACGAGGCGGAGGCGGTGCTGAAGCTCGCCAAGGAGACCTGCCCGCAGGCGGTGACGGTGCTGGGCGGCATCCACGGTACCTTCATGTTCCCGCAGGTGCTGGCGGAGGCGCCCTGGATCGACTGCGTGGTGCGGGGGGAGGGGGAGCAGGTGCTGCTCGACCTCGTCCGCTGCCTGGACGAGGGCCGCTGGCCGGCGGAGCGGGACACGGTGAAGGGCATCGCCTATCACGACGGGACGGAGGTGGTGGCGACGCCCGCCGCGCCGCCGATCGCCGATGTGGACAGGATCTCGCCGGACTGGGGCATCCTCGACTGGGGGAAATACGTCTACATCCCGACCGGCACGCGCGTCGCCATCCCCAACCTGGCGCGCGGCTGCCCCTTCACCTGCAGCTTCTGCAGCCAGTGGAAATTCTGGCGCGACTATCGCGTGCGCGACCCGAGGAAGGTGGTGGATGAGATCGAGACGCTGGTGCGCGACCACCAGGTCGGCTTCTTCATCCTCGCCGACGAGGAACCGACCATCCACAAGAAGAAATTCGTGCAGTTCTGCGAGGAGCTGATCGCCCGCGGCCTGCCGGAGAAGGTGCGCTGGGGGATCAATACCCGCGTCACCGACATCCTCCGCGACGAGGCGCTGCTGCCGCTCTACCGCCGCGCCGGGCTCGTGCATGTCTCGCTCGGCACCGAGGCGGCGGCGCAGCTCAAGCTCGACCGCTTCAACAAGGAGACGACCGTCGCCCAGAACAGGAAGGCCATCCAGCTCCTCCGCCGGGCCGGCATCGTGACCGAGGCGCAGTTCATCGTCGGGCTCGAGAACGAGACGGTCGAGACGCTGGAGGAGACCTACCGGATGGCCCGGGACTGGAACCCGGACATGGCGAACTGGGCGATGTACACGCCCTGGCCCTTCAGCGACCTCTTCCAGGAGCTCGGCGACAAGGTCGAGGTCTACGACTTCAGCAAGTACAACTTCGTCACGCCGATCATGAAGCCCGATGCCATGGACCGGGCCACGCTGCTGGACCGTACCATGGCGAACTACCGGCGCTTCTACATGCGCAAGGCCTTCCTGGGCTACCCGTGGGAGCGGGACCGGCGCCGGCGCAGCTACCTCGTCGGCTGCCTCAAGGCCTTCCTGAAGAGCGGCTTCCGGCGGACCTTCTACGACCTCGGCAAGGTCGGCTACTGGGGGCCGCAGACCAAGACGCGGGTCGACTTCCATTTCGACGAATCGCGCCGCCTCTCCGCCCCGGCGGCCAAGGCGCCGCACAATGCCATGTGGAAGACCATGCACCGGCCGAAGGCGAAGCTGCCGGCGGCCAATGCCGCGATGCAGTCGGCGCTGGCCGCCAGGGCCTGCGGCGGCGGGACCGAACAGCTTGAGGAGAGCCTGGAGCCGGTGACGCCTTGTGGCAGTGGCACGCGGCCCTTGCCCGAGGGCATCGGCGGGCAGGGCTGAGATGGACGGCGGCATCGCCCCCGGCGGCCGCATCGGGCCAAACGCCATCATCCAGGCGGCGGCGGCGCTCGATGCCGCCCTGTCGGTGGCGGAGGTCGATGCGCTCTTCGCCGAGGCGGGCCTCGCGCGCTACCGCCGCGCGCCGCCCGATGGCATGGTGGAGGAGCGCGAGGTCACCGCGCTGCATCGCGTGCTGCGCGCCCGGCTGCCGGAGGACCGGCTGGCGGCGCTGGTGCGGGAGGCCGGGTGGCGCACCGGCGACTACCTGCTCGCGCACCGCATCCCACGCCCGGTCCAATGGGTTCTGAAGCGGCTGCCTGCGCCGCTCGCCGCGCGCCTGCTGCTCTCGGCCATCCGCCGCCATGCCTGGACCTTCGTGGGCAGCGGCCGCTTCGAGGCGAGGCCGGGCCGGCCGCTGCGGCTTGCCATCGCTGGCTGCCCGCTCTGTCGCGGCGCGCAGGTCGCGCGCCCGGCCTGCGACTACTACGCCGCGAGCTTCGAGCGGCTCTTCGCCGCGCTGGTGCATCCGCGCGCCCGCGTCACCGAGGTTGCCTGCGAGGCGATGGGCGATGCCGCCTGCCTCTTCGCGGTGGAGTGGCGCGGGCCGGCGGCGCGGTGACCCGCGCCGCCGCGCAGGGCTACTGCACCACCCGCTTGTAGAGGTGCCAGGTGGCATGCCCCAGCACGGGCATCACCACCGCGAGGCCGATGAAGGCCGGGATGCTGCCCAGCAGCAGCAGCGCCGCGACGATCACGCCCCAGATCGCCATCGGCAAGGGATTTTCGAGGCAGGCGCGGAAGGAGGTGGCGATCGCCGTGCCGATATCGACACGGCGGTCGATCAGCATGGGCACCGAGACCACCGTCAGCATCAGCACGACAAGGGCGAAGAGGAAGCCGGCGCCATTGCCGAAGAAGAGCAGCCGCCAGCCCTCCGGCGTGGTGAAGGCCGCGTGCAGCATCCCGCCCATGTCCGTCACCGGCAGCTTGCCGAGGGTGGCGTCGTAGATCGACCGCGCCACCGCGATCCAGGCGACGAAGATCGCCATCAGCATGATGCCGAGCATGGCGATGAGCGGCAGGTTCGGGTGCCGCAGCACCTGGAAGGCGGTCAGCCAGGACACCGCCTCGCCGGCCTCCCGCCGCCGGCTGATCTCGTAGACGCCCACCGCGGCGACCGGCCCGACCAGGCTCAGCCCGGCAATCAGCGGCCAGAGCAGCGGCAGCAGCTCCCCGCCGGACATGGCGCGGGCCGCCACCAGCCCGACGATGGGGTAGAGGACGCAGAGGAAGACGAGCTGCGTCGGGTTGTTGAGGAAATCCTCCCAGCCCTCGCGCAGCGCCGCCCGCAGGTCATCCGTGCCGATGCGGCGGATGCCGACGGCCGACTCGCCGGCAGCCAGGCGGTCATTCGTCCAGGCTCGAGCCATTACGCACCTCCCTGTTGCGCCGCGCACAGCGCGGACATGCCGTGGTCCATGCGGACCCGCGCGGGGGGAGCGCCGGCCTTGGGGGCGGGAGCCGCCACGCGAGCCTCAGCACCGCTGATATGGCCCCGCCTTGCGGCCTGCCGTGGGTCACGAGGCTGCGAGGCGTCGAATCCGGTTGACGCTCATGTCCATTAAGATTGACAGTTGGATCTGACAATCAGGCCCGACACACGGTCCGGGCCGGGGGAGGTCTCATGGACGCCGTCACGCGCATCGAACGGGCCCTCGCCGCCGCCCTCGCGCTCGCGGAGGGGCCGGGCTGTCCGCCCCGCCTCGCCCAGGCCATGCAGCATGCCGTCTTCCCGCGCGGCGCCCGCGTCCGCCCGCGCCTCTGCCTCGCCGTCGCCGGCGCCTGCGGCGACGATGCGCCGGCGCTCTCCGAGGCCGCGGCGGCGGCGATCGAGTTGCTGCACTGCGCCTCCCTCGTGCATGACGACCTGCCCTGCTTCGACGATGCCGCGACCCGCCGCGGCCGGCCGAGCGTCCACCGTGCCCATGGCGAGCCGCTGGCGGTACTGGCCGGCGATGCGCTGATCGTCCTCGCCTTCCAGATCCTCGCGCGCGCCGCGCCGGCGGCGCCCGCGCGCCTCGCGCCGCTGCTGCTGACCATCGGGGATTCAGTCGGCGTACCGCGGGGCATCGTCGCCGGCCAGGGCTGGGAGAGCGAGCCGCGCTGCGACCTCGCGGAGTACCAGCGGGAGAAGACCGGCAGCCTCTTCGCCGCGGCCACCGCCGCCGGCGCCGCCGCGGCGGGCGCCGATGCGGCGACCTGGCGACGGCTCGGCGACCGGCTGGGCGAGGCCTATCAGGTCGCCGACGACATCCGCGACGCCATCGAGGACGAGGCGGCGATGGGCAAGCCGGCCGGCCAGGACGCCGCGCATGCGCGGCCGAGCGCGGTGCTGGAACTCGGCCTCTCCGGCGCCATCGCCCATCTCGAGGACCTCGCGGCCGAGGCGGTAGCGGCCATCCCGCCCTGTCCGGGCGGCGGCGAGTTGCGGGCGGTCATCCTGTCCGAGACGCGCCGGCTGCTGCCGCGCAAGCTCGACGTCAGCGCGGCCTGACACGGGGGATCCATGTCGGGGATTGCGACCATGGCGCCGCCGGGCCTGCCGGAGCGCCTCCGCGACGCCTATGACCGGCTGCTGGCCAGCGCGCGCTTCCGCGCCTTCGCCACGCGCTTCCCGCTGACGCGGCCCCTGGCGCGGCGGCGGGTCCGTGCGCTCTTCGATCTCTGCGCCGGCTTCGTCTATACCCAGACGCTGCTGGCCTGCGTGCGGCTGAAGCTCTTCGAGGTCCTGCGCGAGGGGCCGCAGCCGCATGACCTGCTCGCGGCGCGCCTCGGCCTCTCGCCGCAGGCAGCCACCACCCTGCTGAACGCCGCGGAGTCGCTGCGCCTGGTCGCGCGCCGGCGCGGCGGCCGCTGGGGCCTCGGCCCGCTCGGCGCCGCCATGGTGGACAACCCAGGCGTGACGGCCATGGTCGAGCACCATGCGCTGGTCTATGGCGACCTCGCCGATCCGGTGGCGCTGCTGCGCCGCGACCGCGGCGGCAACCGCCTCTCCGGCTACTGGCCCTATGCCGGGACGGAGCAGCCGGAGACGCTGCCGCCCGAGCAGGTCGCGGCCTATACCCAGCTCATGGCGGCCTCCCAGCCCTTCATCGCGGAGGAGGTGCTGGCTGCCTACGACTTCTCCCGCCACCGCTGCCTGCTCGACCTCGGCGGCGGCGACGGGTCCTTCCTCCGCGCGGTCGCGGCGAGGCACCCGTCGCTGCGCCTGATGCTCCTCGACCTGCCGGCGGTGGCCGAGCGGGCGCGCGAGCGCTTCGCCACGGCCGGCCTCGGCGACCGGGCCGAGGCCTTCGGCGGCGACTTCACGCGCGGCCCCATGCCGGCGGGCGCCGACATCGTCTCCCTGGTCCGCATCCTGCACGACCATGACGACGCGCGCGCGCTGGCAATCCTGCGCGCCGCCCGCAGCGCCCTGCCGCCGGGCGGCACCTTGCTGGTCGCCGAGCCGATGGCCGGCACGCCGGGCGCCGAGCCGATCGCGCAGGCCTATTTCGGCTTCTACCTGCTGGCCATGGGCACCGGCCGGCCGCGCTCCCCGGAGGAGCTTTCGGCCCTGCTGCGCCAGGCGGGCTTCGCCGATCCCCGGCTGCTGCCGACCCGCACGCCGCTGCTGGCGCGCGTCATGGTCGCGCGGGCGGCATAAGGCCGGCCTATGTCCAACATGCTTGACACTTTCTTGCGTCATTCTATCCTGACAGAAATCGGCCATGGGGAGGCCCAAGGCATGGACACCATTGCCGTCTTGCTGCGGGGACCCGAGGAACTCGGCCTGGAACGGCTCGAGCTCCTGCCTCCCGGCGCGGAGGACGTCGTCGTCGCGGTGGAGTGGAGCGGGATCAGCACGGGCACGGAGCGCCTGCTCTGGTCCGGGCGCATGCCGCACTTCCCCGGCATGGGCTATCCGCTGGTGCCCGGCTACGAATCGGTCGGGCGTGTCGTGCAGGCGGGCCGTGCGGCGGGCCGACAGGTCGGCGACCGTGTCTTCGTCCCCGGCGCGCGCTGCTTCGCCGACCATGCGGGCGCGCCGGTGCGCGGCCTCTTCGGTGGCGCCGCCTCGCGCCTCGTCGTGCCGGGCCCGCGGGCCATCCGGATCGGCGAGGGGCTGCGCGAGCAGGGGGTGCTGCTGGCGCTCGCCGCCACGGCCTACCACGCCTATCCGGGCGGCCTGGGGCATCCCGACCTGATCGTCGGGCATGGCGTGCTGGGCCGGCTGCTGGCGCGCATCGCGCTCGCGCTCGGCGCGCCCCCGCCGGTGGTGTGGGAGACCAATCCCGCCCGGCGCGACGGCGCCGAGGGCTACCGGGTCCTCGATCCCGCCGCCGATGACCGCCGGGACTACCGCGCGATCTGCGACGTGAGCGGCGATCCGGGGCTGCTGGACACGCTCATCGCCCGCCTCGCCCCGGGCGGCGAGGTGGTGCTGGCCGGCTTCTATGCCGAGCCGCTGCGCTTCGCCTTCCCGCCCGCCTTCATGCGGGAGGCGCGGATCCGCATCGCCGCCGAATGGAAGGCGCCCGACCTCGCCGCCGTGCAGGCGCTGCTGGCGGAGGGCCGGCTCTCGCTCGACGGCCTGATCACCCACCGCGAACAGGTGGCGCGGGCGCCGGAGGCCTATCGCACGGCCTTCAGCGATGCCGCCTGCCTGAAGATGGTCCTGGACTGGAGGGAATGTGCATGAACGCGTCCGTCGGCAAGACTCCCTCCGATCCGCCCAAGGCGTCCCTGACGGAGGCGCTGCGCGCCGAGGCCGCAATCGGCCCCGATCCGGTGCATAGCGGCCCGGTGCGGCGGCAGGCGCAGGTGATCGCCATCTACGGCAAGGGCGGGATCGGCAAGTCCTTCACGCTGGCCAATCTCAGCTACATGATGGCGCAGCAGGGCAAGCGCGTGCTGCTCATCGGCTGCGACCCGAAGAGCGACACGACCAGCCTGCTCTTCGGCGGCAAGTCCTGCCCGACCATCATCGAGACCAGCTCGCGCAAGAAGGCGGCCGGCGAGCCGGTGCAGATCGGCGATGTCTGCTTCAAGCGCGACGGCGTCTTCGCCATGGAGCTCGGCGGGCCGGAGGTCGGGCGAGGCTGCGGGGGCAGGGGGATCATCCACGGATTCGAGCTGCTGGAGAAGCTGGGCTTCCACCAGTGGGACTTCGACTACGTGCTGCTCGACTTCCTCGGCGACGTGGTCTGCGGCGGCTTCGGCCTGCCGATCGCCCGCGACATGTGCCAGAAGGTGATCGTCGTCGGCTCCAACGACCTGCAGAGCCTCTACGTCGCCAACAATGTCTGCTCGGCGGTCGAGTATTTCCGGAAGCTCGGCGGCAATGTCGGCGTCGCCGGCATGGTGGTGAACAAGGACGACGGCACCGGCGAGGCGCAGGCCTTCGCCAATGCCGCCGGCATCCCGGTGCTGGCCGCCATCCCGGCGCATGAGGACATCCGCCGCAAGTCGGCGAATTACGAGATCATCGGCCGGCCGGGCGGGCAGTGGGCGCCGCTCTTCGAGCAGCTCGGCCTCGCGGTCGCCGAGGCGCCGCCGCTGCGCCCGACGCCGCTGAGCCAGGAGGGCCTGCTCGGCCTCTTCAAGGGCGAGACGGTCGGCCGCGACGTGGTGCTGCAGCCCGCGACCATGGAGGACATGTGCGCCGCCGAGCTGCTGGCCAGGCCTTCCCTCGAAGTCGTCTACGAGGGGGGCTGAGGCATGGACTCGCTTCCGCCCAGCGCCCTTCCGGACGGGGCTGGCTGCCATGGCGGCCGGGAGACCATGCTCGACGCCGCCCGGGCCGCGGGCAAGACCGCGGCGATGGAGCGGCTGATGGCGGACTACCCGCGCGGCCCGCATGACCAGCCGCAGAGCATGTGCCCGGCCTTCGGCTCGCTCCGCGTCGGGCTGCGCATGCGGCGGGTGGCGACCATCCTCTCCGGCAGCGCCTGCTGCGTCTATGGCCTGACCTTCACCGGCCATTTCTACGGCGCGCGCCGCAGCGTCGGCTACGTGCCCTTCAACTCGGAGACGCTGGTCACCGGCAAGCTGTTCGAGGATATCCGCGACGCCGTACAGGCCACGGCGAAGCCCGAGGAGTATGACGCCGTCGTCGTCATCAACCTCTGCGTGCCCACCGCCTCCGGCGTGCCGCTCGACCTGCTGCCGAAGCAGATCGACGGCGTGCGCATCATCGGCATCGACGTGCCGGGCTTCGGCGTGCCGACGCATGCGGAAGCCAAGGACGTGCTGGCCGGCGCCATGCTGCGCTATGCCAGGCAGGAGGCCGAGGCCGGTCCGGTCGCGCGGCCGAAGAGCCTGGTCGAGGGCGAGCCGACCATCGCGCTGATCGGCGAGCTCTTCCCGGCCGATCCGGTCGGCATCGGTGCGCTGCTGGCGCCGATGGGCCTCTCGGTTGCGCCGCAGACGCCGTCGCGCGAATGGCGCGACCTCTATGCCGCGCTCGACTGCGTCGCCGCCGCGGCGGTGCATCCCTTCTACACCGCGAGCATCCGCGAGTTCCGCGCGGCCGGGCGGCCCATCGTCCCGTCCGGCCCCGTGGGGGTGGAGGGCACGGCGGACTGGCTTGAGGCGGTGGGGCGGGCTGCCAACCTCCCGGCCGCGCGCATCGACCTCGCCAGGTCCCGTGCCCTTCCCGCCCTGCAGGGCGCGCTCGGCGCCAACCCGATCCAGGCGCGCGTCACCGTCTCGGGCTACGAGGGCAGCGAATTGCTGGTGGCGCGGCTGCTGGTCGAGGCCGGCGCCGAGGTGCCCTATGCCGGCACCGCCTGCCCGCGGACGGAGTGGTCGGAGCCCGACCGCGCCTGGCTGGAGGCGCATGGCTGCCACGTGCAGTACCGCGCGAGCCTCGAGCAGGACATGGCCGCGATGGAGGAGGTGAAGCCCGACCTCGCCATCGGCACCACGCCGCTGGTGCAGCGCGGCAAGGAACTCGGCATCCCCGCGCTCTACTTCACCAACATGGTCTCGGCCCGGCCGCTCTTCGGCCCCGCCGGCGCGGCCAGCATGGCGGCGATCGTCGCGGCGCAGACGCGCGGGCGCGAGCGCTTCGGCCGCATGGTGAGCTTCTTCGAAGGCGTCGGCACCAAGGACGGCGCCGGCTACGGCTTCGCGGGCAAGCCCGTGGACCCGCCGGGCTTCCGGGAGCGGCAGCGGAAGATCCGCGCCGCCCGCGCGAAGGCCGAGGAAGCGGTGGGGACATAGACCATGCCCCTGCACCTCATCGCCGCGCTCCGGCGCGTCTGTTCCGTCCTGGCGGCGTCAGGCCGCTTGCCGATGCTGCCGGCATCGGCTGCGCGTCCTTCCTGGCCAGCCCGAAACATCCGCTGCCGGCGCATCGGCGTGCGGCACAGGGGCACGGTTTAGCCATGCTCGTCCTCGACCATGATCGCGCCGGCGGCTACTGGGGCGCCGTCTATGCCTTCGCTGCGGTGCGCGGGCTGCGCGTCGTCATCGACGGCCCGGTGGGCTGCGAGAACCTGCCGGTGACGGCGGTGCTGCACTACACCGATGCGCTGCCGCCGCACGAGCTGCCGGTGGTGGTGACGGGCATCGACGAGGATGCGCTGTCGCAGAGCGGGACGGAGGCGCTGATGAAGCGCGCCGCCGCCACCCAGGACCCGGACCTGCCGGCGGTGGTCGTCACCGGCTCGATCGCCGAGATGATCGGCGGCGGCGTGACGCCGGAGGGCAGCAACCTGCTGCGCTTCATCCCCCGCACTATCGACGAGGACCAGTGGCAGGCGGCCGACCGCGCCATCAACTGGCTCTGGTCCGAGTTCGGCGCCAAGCGCGGCAAGCCGAAGCCGCGGGTGCGGAAGGAGGGCGAGAGGCCGCGGGTCAACATCATCGGGCCGATCTACGGCACCTTCAACATGCCGAGCGACCTCGCCGAGGTCCGCCGCCTGGTGGAGGGCATCGGCTGCGAGGTGAACCTGGTCTTCCCGCTGGGCTCGCATATCGACGACGTGGCGAAGCTGCCGAATGCCGATGTCAATATCTGCCTCTACCGGGAGTTCGGGCGGAAGCTCTGCGAGGAGCTCGACCGGCCCTATCTGCACGCGCCCTTCGGCATCTTCGCCACCACCAATTTCCTGCGCAAGCTCGGCGAGCTCACCGGCCTCGACCCCGAGCCCTTCATCGAGCGCGAGAAGCACACGACCATCAAGCCGGTCTGGGACCTCTGGCGCAGCGTCACGCAGGACTTCTTCGCGACCGCGAGCTTCGCGGTGGTGGCGACCGAGACCTATGCGCGTGGCCTCCGGCGCTTCCTCGAGGAGGAGCTGGGCATTCCCTGCGCCTTCTCCTTCGCCCGGCGGCCCGGCCTGAAGCCTGACAATGCCGCGGTGCGGGAGGCGATGCGGAAGACTCCGCCGCTGGTCCTCTACGGCTCCTACAACGAGCGGATGTATGCGGCCGAGACGCGGGCGCGCTGCACCTACATTCCGGCCAGCTTCCCCGGCGCCATCGTGCGCCGCGCCACCGGCACGCCCTTCATGGGCTATGCCGGCGCGACCTACGTCCTGCAGGAATACTGCAACGCGCTGTTCGACGCGCTGTTCCACATCCTGCCGCTGGCGACCGACATGGACCGCGTCGATCCGACGCCGGCCCGCCCGGCCGAGCGCTGGGAGCCGGAGGCGCAGGCGCTGCTGGAGCGGCACCTGGAGCACGAGCCCTTCCTGCTGCGCATCTCGGCCGCCAAGCGGCTCCGCGAGCGGGCCGAGCGCGAGGCGCGCGAGGCCGGCGAGACGCGCGTGACCGCGGCCCGCATCGGGCACCTGCTGCAGGCCGTGCCGGAAGGCAGCCTCGCATGAGCCCGCGGTGTCCCGACGGATCCCCTTCACCGGAGACAAGCGCGCCGGCCGTCCCGGCCCGCGCGCGTCCCGCATCGCGCGCGGCGGTTGCCGCTGCGCCGATCCCTGCCGCGCGGGACCTGCGCGGTAACGGCCGCAAGGCCAGGTAGGAGGTCCGATGATGGCCGATACCAGGGGACCCTCCGGTCTGACGGAGGAAGAGGCGAAGGAAGTCCACAACCTGCTCATCAAGGGCTGGGCTTTCTCCGTCTTCGCTTCGATGGGTGCGCACATCCTCGTCTGGCTGTGGCGCCCGCTCGTCTACGGCGGCCAGGCGGTCCCGCCGGATTGGCGCTTCTTCTGATGGGACACGGGGCGGCAGGCTCGCTGCCCTGACGCCCGCTGCTTGGGGAGAGACAGATGCTGAACCTGCACAAGATGTGGATGCTGTTCGATCCACGTCGCTCGCTGGTCCTCGCGGCCATCGCCGTCGTGGTGATCGCGCTGGTCATCCATTTCGCGGTGCTCAGCTCGCCGCGCTACTGCGACCATCTCGGCTGGTGCGCGCCGACGGTGAACGCCCAGCCGGGCGCGGTCGCCGCCCGTCCGCCAGCGCGGTAACGCGCCGGCGTCCGCTTCGCGACAGGGGGTGGGACGGGCGCAAGCCCGCCCTTGCCCCTGTCGGGAGGCACCCTGCGGCGGACCGGCGCCGCCGCGCGGATGAGGGGATCTTGCGATGTCCATGCTGAGCTTTGAGCGGAAGTACCGGGTCCGCGGCGGCACGCTGGTCGGGGGCGACCTCTTCGACTTCTGGATCGGGCCGTTCTGGGTCGGCTTCTTCGGCATCACCACGGCGTTCTTCACCGTGATCGGCACCGCGCTGATCCTCTATGGCGCGGCGATCGGTGGCACCTGGAACCCGTGGCTGATCAACATCGCGCCGCCCGACCTGAAATACGGTCTGAGCCTGGCGCCCATCCGGGAAGGCGGGCTGTGGCAGGCCATCACGGTCTGCGCCATCGGCGCCTTCGTCTCCTGGATCTTCCGGCAGGCGGAGATCTCCCGCAAGCTCGGCATGGGGTACCACATTCCCGTCGCCTACAGCTTCGCGGTCTTCGCCTATATCTCCCTCGTGGTCATCCGTCCGGTGCTGATGGGCGCCTGGGGGCATGCCTTCCCCTACGGCATCTTCAGCCACCTCGATTGGGTCTCCAACGTCGGCTACCAGTACCTGCACTTCCACTACAACCCGGCGCACATGATCGCGGTGACCTTCTTCTTCACCACGGTGCTGGCGCTGTCGCTGCACGGAGCGCTGGTGCTCTCGGCGCTGAACCCGCCGCGCGGCGAGACGGTGAAGACCTCCGAGCACGAGAACACCTTCTTCCGCGACTTCATCGGCTACTCGATCGGCACGCTCGGCATCCACCGCCTCGGCCTCTTCGTCGCCCTGTCGGCCGGGTTCTGGAGCGCGGTCTGCATCATCATCAGCGGCCCCTTCTGGACGCGCGGCTGGCCCGAATGGTGGGGCTGGTGGCTGAACCTGCCGATCTGGCGCTGAGCGGGGAGGAAACGATCCATGGCTGAGTACCAGAACATCTTCACCCGCATCCAGGTGGTGGGGCCGGCCTATCCGGGCGTGCCGCTGCCCAAGGGTGACGCGCCGCGCAAGTACATGCCGGGCCATTGGCACCTGCTCGGCCGCCTCGGCGATGCGCAGGTCGGGCCGCTCTATCTCGGCTGGCTCGGGCTGCTCTCGATCTTCTTCGGCTTCGTCGCCTTCGAGATCATCGGCCTGGTCATGCTCGACAGCGTGAACTGGGACATCCGGCAGTTCGTCCGCCAGCTCTTCTGGCTGGCGCTCGAGCCGCCGGCGCCGAAATACGGGCTGCGCATCCCGCCGCTGAACGAGGGCGGCTGGTGGATCGTCGCCGGCTTCTTCCTCTCGGTCTCGGTCCTGCTGTGGTGGGCGCGCACCTACCGCCGCGCCCGCCAGCTCGGCATGGGGACGCATGTCGCCTGGGCCTTCGCCGCGGCGCTCTGGCTCTACTTCGTCTGCGGCTTCCTCCGCCCGCTGGCGATGGGAAGCTGGTCGGAGGCGGTGCCCTTCGGCATCTTCCCGCATCTCGACTGGACCGCGGCGCTGTCCATCCGCTACGGCAACCTGTTCTACAACCCCTTCCATGCGCTCAGCATCGTCTTCCTCTACGGCGCGACGCTGCTGTTTGCCATGCACGGCGCGACCATCCTCGCGCTCGGCCGCTTCGGCGGCGAGCGGGAGATCGAACTGGCGATCGACCGCGGCACGGCGGCCGAGCGCGGCGGCCTGTTCTGGCGCTGGTGCATGGGCTTCAACGCCAGCTTCGAGAGCATCCACCGCTGGGCCTGGTGGTTCGCCGTGCTCTGCCCGCTGACCGGCGGCATCGGCATCCTCCTGACCGGCACGGTCGTCGACAACTGGCACCAATGGGCCATGCAGCACGCCTTCGCGCCCTCCTATCCGCCGGAGGCCTGGAACGCGCTGCCCGACCCGCTGACCGTGCCGCAGGGAGGTGCGAGATGAGCTACGCGGTCAAGGCCGCCGCCACGGTCGCGGCGGCGCTGGGCGGCTTCGCGCTGCTCTTCACCTTCGAGCGTCCGCCGGTGGACAGCGTCCAGACCGGCTACCGCGGCCTCGGCATCGAGCAGGTCTACAACCCGCGCTCCACGCCGGTCACGCTCGCGGCCAACCAGGTGCCGGAGGTGATCGCCCGCGTGCCGGCGGTCGGGCCGAAGGCCGGGCAGGTCTACCAGAACGTGCAGGTGCTGGGCGACGTCACGGTGACGCAGTTCGCCCGCACCATGGCGGCGCTCACCACCTGGGTCGCGCCGCAGCAGGGGTGCAATTACTGCCACAACCCCAACAACATGGCCTCCGACGAGATCTACACGAAGGTGGTGGCGCGCCGCATGCTGCAGATGACGGCGCGCATCAATGCCGAGTGGAAGAGCCACGTGCAGGAGACGGGCGTCACCTGCTACACCTGCCACCGCGGCAACCCGGTGCCCAACTACTCCTGGGCGCGGAACGACACCCCGCCGCGCGCGGGCGGCCTCTCGGTCGGGACGGCCGGCCAGAACTTGGCCTCGGCCTCGGTCGACCTGACCTCGCTGCCCTACGACCCCTTCACGCCCTATCTCAGCAGCGACGCCTACATCCGGGTGCAGACCCCGGCGCCGAGGGTCACGCCCGTCAAGCCCGGCATCAAGGATGCCGAGTGGACCTATGCGCTGATGATCCACATGTCGACCTCCCTCGGGGTGAACTGCACCTACTGCCACAACACCCGCGCCTGGTATTCCTGGGAGGAGAGCCCGCCGACCCGGACCAATGCCTGGCACGGCATCCGCATGGTGCGCGACATCAACAACAACTACATCGACCCGCTGCAGCCGAACTGGGCCGCCAACCCCTATGGCCCGCCCACCGGCCCGAACCAGCCGCGCGTCGGCATCCATGGCGACCCGCTGAAGGTGAACTGCGGCACCTGCCATCAGGGCGCCTACAAGCCGCTGCTCGGCGTCTCCATGCTCCGCGACTATCCGGAGCTGAACGCGGTCACCAAGCTCGACGCCCCGCCGCCCATCCGGGAGTGAGGCGCGGCCGGCCCGCATCCGCGGGCCTTGCGGATACCAGGGCCGGCCCCCGCGCATCGGGGGCCGGCCCTTTCCTTTCAAGCCCCTCGCGGCGACTTCCGCCCCCGGGATGGGTTGCGGGCTCCGGCGCTTCGGCTATATCGGTCCCCGGCCCCCGTCCGTGCCTCCCCGGCGCACGGTGCCGCTCGTCCGTTGCCCCCTCGAGGCCCATCAGGGACGCCATCGCCGATGAATTCGCTTGAACTGAACAAGGCCTTCGCCGCGGTCCTCACGGCCGGCATCACCTTCATGGTGGCCGGCCTGATGGGCAAGGTGCTGGTGCATGGCGAGGCGCCGCACGAGAGCGCCATCAAGATCGGCGACGTCGCCGCCACCAACCCGGCCTCGGCGCCGGCCGCCGCCGCGCCGGCCATCGAGCCGATCTCCGGCCTGCTGGCGAATGCGAATGTCGAGAACGGCAAGTCCATCGTCCAGAAGCAGTGCGCCGCCTGCCACACGCTGAACGAGGGCGGGAAGGCCGGCGTCGGCCCGAACCTCTGGAACGTCGTCGGCGCGCCGCACGGCCATATGGAGGGGTTCAACTACTCCGCCGCGATCAAGGGCAAGCAGGGTCCCTGGGATTACGAGGAGCTGAACCACTGGCTCTACAAGCCGGCGGCCTATGCGCCCGGCACCCGCATGGGCTATGCCGGCCTGACCAACACGCAGCAGCGCGCCGACGTCATCGCCTATCTCCGGACGCTGTCGGGCAGCCCGAAACCCCTGCCGCCGGCCGGCCAGGCCGCCGCCCCGGCGCCCGCGGCGGCGCCGGCCGCCGCCGCAGTAGCGGCGCCCGCCGCTGCCCCGGCCGCCGCCGAGGCGCCGATCGGCACCTTGCTGGCCAATGCCGACCCGGCCAAGGGCGAGGCGCTGTTCAAGCGGCAATGCGCGGTCTGCCACACGGCGAACCAGGGCGGCCGCAACGGCGTGGGCCCGAACCTCTACGACGTGGTCGGCAAGCCGCATGGCCACCTGGAAGGCTTCAACTATTCCGCGGCGCTGAAGGGCAAGCAGGGCCCCTGGAACTACGACGAGCTGAGCGCCTGGCTGACCAGCCCGGCAACCTATGCCCCGGGCACCCGCATGGGCTTCGTCGGCCTGAAGAACCCCGAGGACCGGGCGAACGTCATCGCCTATCTGCGCAGCCTGTCGCCCAATCCGCAGCCGCTGCCCTGAGGCGCGGCCCAGGCCCCATGCCAGCCCCCGGCGGCCGCGAGGCCCCGGGGGTTTTTCATGCGGGACGGAATTGCCGGAGAGCCGGCAATCCTACCGGCTGAGCTCGCGGGTCATCTCCTCGATACCGCCGAGCGTCAGCGGGTACATCCGCTGCTCCATCAGACGGTGGAGGACCTGGGCGGACTGGTAGCGCGGCCAGGCCTGCTCCGGCATCGGGTTCAGCCAGGCGCTGCGGCGGAAATGGCCCATCAGGCGCTGCAGCCAGACCTGGCCCGTCTCCTCGTTCCAGTGCTCCACGCTGCCGCCGGGCTGGATGATCTCGTAGGGGCTCATCGCCGCGTCGCCGACGAAGATCAGCTTGTAGTCCGGCCCGTATTTCCGCAGCACCTCCCAGGTCGAGACCTCGCTCTCCCGGCGCCGGCGGTTGTTGGTCCAGAGCCGCTCATAGGGGCAGTTGTGGAAATAGAAGTGCTCGAGGTGCTTGAACTCCGCCCGCGCCGCCGAGAAGAGCTCGGCGCAGACCTGCACGTGGTCATCCATCGACCCGCCGATATCGAGGAAGAGCAGCACCTTCACCGTATTGTGCCGCTCCGGCACCAGCTTCAGGTCGAGCGTGCCGGCATTGTTGGCGGTGGCGCGGATGGTGTCGGGCAGGTCGAGCTCGGTGGCCGCGCCCTGGCGGGCGAAGCGGCGCAGCCGGCGCAGCGCCAGCTTCATGTTGCGGGTGCCGATCTCGATGTCGCCGTCGAGGTCCCTGAACTCCCGCTTGTCCCAGACCTTCACCGCGCGGCGATGGCGCGATTCGTCCTGGCCGATGCGCACACCTTCCGGGTTGTAGCCATAGGCCCCGAAGGGGGAGGTGCCGCCGGTGCCGATCCACTTGCTGCCGCCCTGGTGGCGGCCTTTCTGCTCCGTCAGGCGCTGCTTCAGGGTCTCGATCAGCTTCTCGAAGCCGCCCAGCGCCTCGATCTGCGCCTTCTCCTCCTCGGTCAGCAGCTTCTCGGCGAGCTTGCGCAGCCACTCCTCGGGGATCGCGGCCTCCGCCTGCGGGTCGCCCTCGGGCGGCTCGAGGCCCTTGAAGACCTCGCCGAAGACGCGGTCGAAGCGGTCGAGGTGGCGCTCGTCCTTCACCAGGGTGGCGCGGGAGAGGTGGTAGAAGTCGTCCACGCTGTAGTCGGCCACGCCCTCCCGCATGCCGCGCAGCAGCGTCAGGTATTCCGTGATGCTGGCCGGGATGCCGGCGGTGCGCAGCGCGAGGATGAAGTGGGCGAGCATGGGACCTCTCCCGGGAAGAGCGGGGGGAGAAGGTATTCTCCCCCCGCGCCCCCCTCATCTATTTCTATAAGTCAGCAAAACCCACAGAAAGCGGTGAGTGGGGGTTTAGGGGAGAGAGGTAGCCCTCTCTCCCCCAAGGTCTCAGCGCTGGCGTTGCCGCGACAGGAAGGCCAGCCGCTCGAACAGGTGCACGTCCTGCTCGTTCTTCAGCAGCGCGCCATAGAGCGGCGGGATGGCCGTCTTCGGGTCCTGGCTGCGCAGCACTTCGGGCGGCAGGTCCTCGATCATCAGCAGCTTCAGCCAGTCCAGCAGCTCGCTGGTCGCCGGCTTCTTCTTCAGCTCCGTCACGCCGCGGACCTGGAAGAAGACGTTCAGCGCCTCCCGCGCCAGCTCCTGCTTGATGTCGGGGAAGTGGGCCTGGACGATCTTCTCCATCGTCTCGCGGTCGGGGAAGCGGATGTAGTGGAAGAAGCAGCGGCGCAGGAAGGCGTCCGGCAGCTCCTTCTCGTTGTTCGAGGTGATGATGACGACCGGCCGGTGCTTCGCCACCACCGTCTGCCGCGTCTCGTAGACGAAGAACTGCATGCGATCGAGTTCGAGCAGCAGGTCGTTCGGGAACTCGATATCGGCCTTGTCGATCTCGTCGATGAGCAGGACATGCGGCCTGTCGGCCTCGAAGGCGTCCCAGAGCTTGCCGCGCACGATGTAGTTGCCGATCTCGTGCACCCGCGGATCGCCGAGCTGGCCGTCGCGCAGGCGCGAGACGGCGTCGTATTCATAGAGGCCCTGCTGCGCCTTGGTGGTGGACTTGATGTGCCACTCGATCAGCGGGTAGCCGAGCGCCTTCGCCACCTCATGCGCCAGCACGGTCTTGCCGGTGCCGGGCTCGCCCTTGACCAGCAGGGGGCGCTGCAGCGCGACGGCGGCATTGACCGCGACCTCCAGGTCGCGCGACGCGATGTACTGCTCGGTGCTCCTGAACCCGGCCACGCCAGCCCCCCTCGGGTGTTTCCCGCCAGAGGGTGGCGTCTCACCCGGCTTCGGGCAAGGTGGCGCCTTCTGCCATCCGCCCCGGAGTTGCCGCATGACCGAATCGTCCGCCACCGAAGCCGCCGCCCATCGCTGGTTCGGCCGCCCGGCCCAGGCGCTCGGGCAGGTCGAGCGGGCGGTGCTCTCGGCGACCCGGTCGCGCAACGTCATCAGCCGCAACCTGGAGGACAGCTTCGCCGGCCGGCTCTCCTTCGGGCAGCGGCTGGCCGACCGGGTCGCGGAGTTCGGGGGATCCTGGACCTTCATCATCGGCTTCGGCGTGGTCCTGGCGCTCTGGGCCGGGCTGAACGCCCTGGTGCTGGCCCGGCCCTTCGACCCCTATCCCTTCATCTTCCTCAACCTCATGCTCTCCATGCTGGCGGCGGTGCAGGCGCCGATCATCATGATGAGCCAGAACCGCCAGGCGGCGCGGGACCGGCTGGACGCCGCGCATGACTATGAGGTGAACCTGAAGGCCGAGATCGAGATCATGGCGCTGCACGACAAGCTCGACCGCATGCGCGCCGAGCAGATCGAGGCGCTGCTCGTCCGCCAGCAGGAACAGATCGACCTGTTGACGCGGCTGCTGCAGGAGCGGCGGCCGCCGGGCTGAGGGCGGCCGCCCCGGCGCTCATACCGGCCAGCATAGATGCTGGCCGGTATGGCTTTTCGAGTAGCGCGCAGCCGCCACACCAACCCTGCGCGCGATACCGGCCCGCAGAAGTCAGGAATTCTGCGGGCCGGCATCAGGCCTTGGCGAGGCCGGCGGCCTTCATGGCATCGCCCAGCACCTGGTCGGCCTTGGCCAGTTCCTGCCCGGCGGCGGCCGCATCGGCATAGACCAGGCCGAAGCCGCGGGCATTCATGAAGTCCTGGTACTCCTTGGACTCGTAGACCTTCTTCAGCACCGGCTCGACCGCCGCCTTGACCTCGGCCGGCAAGCCGGCCGGCCCGACAATCACGCGCATGGCGCCGGCGCTGAAGCCGATCCCCATCGCCTCCTGCAGGGTCGGGATGTCGGGGAAGGCGGAGAGCCGCTGCGGCGCCATGACCGCTAGGCTGCGGGCCCGGCCGGCATCCAGCATCGCCCGCGCCTCCGGCACCGAGCAGGTGGTGAAGTCGAGCCCGCCGGCCGCGAGGTCCTGCATGGCCGGCGCCGCGCCGTTGGAGGGCACCCAGCGCACATGGTCCGCCTTCAGCCCCATGGCGTTCAGCCAGCCGGCCAGCGCCAGGTGCCAGATGCCGCCCTGGCCGGTGCCGCTCGCCTTCATCTTGCCGGGCGTGCTGGCCTTGATCGCCTCGGCCAGGTCCTTGACCGTCTTGTAGGGCGAGGAACTGTTCACCTGGATGCCCGGCGGATCGTTGTTCATCAGGCCGAGCGGGGCGAAGTTCTTGTAGGTGACCTCCGTCAGCCCCTGCCAGTGCAGCATGCAGATCTCGGAGGTGATGATCCCGAGCGTGTAGCCATCCGCCGCTGACGTGGCGAGGGCGGTGTGGCCGACCACGCCGGAGCCGCCGGTGCGGTTCACCACGTTGAAGGGCTGGCCGAGTTCCTTCTCGAGCAGCGTGGCGACGATGCGCACCACGGCATCGGTGCCGCCGCCGGCGGCCCAGGGGCAGATCATCTGCACCGGGCGCGACGGCCATTTCGGCTGGGCGAGGGCAGGGGTCGCCAGGGGGGAGACGATCAGCGCGGCGCCGGCGCCCAACAGGCTGCGGCGGGGAAGGGTGGTCATCGGTTCGCGTCCTCCTCTCGCGCCCCTCCCGGCGGGGCGCGTCGTTGCGGAAACAGCTAGCCCGCTGTCTTGCCGGCCGGCAAGCGCCGCCCCTGCATCCGGTTCCAGACCCATACCCCCGCCGGCCAGAGCAGCGCGCCGAAGGTCATCGCCGCCAGCACGCCGGAGACGGGCCGCTCGAAGAAGGGCAGCAGGTCGCCATCGGACTTGATGAGGGAGGTGATGAAGTTCTGCTCCACCATCGTCCCCATGACGATGCCGAGGACGAGGGCCGCGACCGGATAGCCGTTGCGCTCCATGACGAAGCCGAGGCAGCCGAAGACCCCGACCAGCAGCACGGAGAACAGGTTGTTGCCGGTGGCGAAGGCGCCGACGGCGCAGAGCACCAGGATCACCGGCATCACGGCCGCCCGCGGCGCGCGCAGCACGGTGCTGGCGAGGCGGATCATCAGGATGCCGAGCGGGATCATGATGATGTTGGCGAGGATGAAGATGATGTAGAGCGCGTACATCGACGACGCGCGCTCGGTGAAGAGGGTCGGGCCGGGGTTCAGCCCCTTCATGTAGAGCACGCCGATGGCGATCGCCGTGATGGTGTCGCCCGGGATGCCGAAGAGCAGCGAGGGGACCCAGCCGGAGGCCAGCGAGGCGTTGTTGGAGGCGCCGGCCTCCACCAGCCCTTCCGGATGCCCGGTGCCGAACTTCTCCGGCTCCTTCGAGAACCTCTTCGACATGGCGTAGCTGACCCAGGCGGCCATGTCGGCGCCGGCGCCCGGCAGCACGCCGATGATGATGCCGATGATGTTCCCCCGCCACATCGGCCACTGGTACTTCTTGGTCAGCATCCACTGGTTCGCCAGGATGCTGCCGAACTTCCGCCTGGGCAGGGGCGGCGGCTCCGGCGTGATCATCGCCCGCATGACCTCGGAGACCGCGAAGACGCCGACCAGCGCCGGGATCGGCTCGATGCCGCCGAGCAGGTCGGTCAGCCCGAAGGTGAAGCGCGGCGTCCCCGCCGGGTTCTCCATGCCGATGCAGGAGACCAGCAGGCCGAGCAGCATGGAGGCGATGGCCTTGATCGGCGAGGAACGCGCGACCAGCGTCGCGCACATCAGGCCGAGGAAGGCGAGCCAGAAATACTCGAAGGTCGAGAAGGAGAGCGCCATCTCGGCGAGCAGCGGCGCCATCAGGACGAGCGAGAGGGTGCCGACGATGCCGCCGATGGCGCTGAACCAGAGGCCGGCGCCGAGCGCCATCTCCGCCTGGCCCTTGCGGGTCATGGCATAGGCCTCGTCCGTATAGGCGGCGCTCGCGGGCGTGCCGGGGATGCGCAGCAGGCAGCCCGGGATGTCGCCCGAGAAGATCGCCATGGCGCTCGCCGTGATGATGGTGGCGATGGCGGCGATGGGCGAGAGCCAGAAGGTGACCGGCACCAGCAGCGCCGTCGCCATGGTGGCGGAGAGGCCGGGCAGCGAGCCGACGACGAGGCCGTAGATGGCCGAGGCCAGGATGGCCAGGAGGACGTCGGGCGCCGCGACCAGCGCGAAGGCCTGGATCATGTCGTGCATGGCGCGCCTACCACGGGGCCGGGAGCACGCCGGCGGGCAGGGGCACGCGCAGCAGCTTGTAGAAGGCGAGGTGGATGAGCGGCGGCATCGCCAGCGCGAGCGGCACCGCCAGCACCGGCCGGGCGCCGAGCGCGAGGGCGCCGACCAGCACCATGATGGCGGCCGTCAGCAGGAAGCCCAGCGGCTCCGAAGCCAGGACGTAGAAGAGCAGCAGGGCGGGCGGCACCAGCGCCCGCAGCCCGCCGAGTCGCCAGGGACCGGGGCCCGCGGCCTCCTCCTCCGGCACCTCGAAGCTGCTGCCGATGCCGAGGGCGATGAGGCCGCCGCAGAGGACGAGGCCGAAGCCGATGAGCATGGGGAAGGCGGCGGGGCCCACATCCTGGCCGGGCACCGCCGGCAGGCGGGAGCCGCCGAGGGCGGCCGCCCCGCCGAGGGCCACCAGGACCGCGCCGGTCACCCGGTCGGACAAATGCACCGGACTCTCTCCTGAACTGTTTCCTTCCCGGCCAGTCTAGCGGGGTGTGCGCGGCGTCACAGGCCCCCCGGCGCGGATTTGTCGGCGGCGGCCGGACGCGTCATCATCACGTCCAAGCGGCAACGCCGCAGCCGGAGACGTCCCGCATGAGCCGAACCACCGCATGAGCATCGCCTGGCATGGGCTGCTCGACTCCATCGAAGCCACCGAGGCCGGCCTGCAATCCGCCGGCTACATCGCGAGCCGCCCGATCTCGACCGCGCTCTACCTGGCGCACCACCTGCGCAAGCCCATCCTGGTCGAAGGCCCGGCGGGCGTCGGCAAGACGGAACTGGCCAAGGCCGCCGCCGCCTGGCTCGGCCTGCCGCTGATCCGCATGCAGTGCTACGAGGGGCTGGACGAGAGCAAGGCGCTGTACGAGTGGAAGTACGGCAAGCAGCTCCTCTATACCCAGATCCTGAAGGACCGGATGGGCGCCGTGCTGGGCGAGGAGCCCGGGCTGGACGCCGCCATGCGCCGGCTGCACGGCGTCAGCGACCTCTTCTTCTCCGAGGAGTTCCTCGAGCCGCGGCCGCTGCTGCGCGCCCTGCGCGAGCCCGGCGGGGCGGTGCTGCTGGTCGACGAGGTCGACAAGGCCGACCAGGAATTCGAGGCCTTCCTGCTCGAGCTGCTGTCGGACTACCAGGTCAGCATCCCGGAGATCGGCACGGTGCGGGCGGAGGTGGCGCCGATCGTGCTGCTGACCTCGAACTCCATGCGCGACCTGGGCGATGCGCTGAAGCGGCGCTGCCTGCACCTGCATATCGGCCTGCCGGATGCGCGGCTGGAGGCGCGGATCATCGCCAGCCGCGTGCCCGACGCGGCCGAGGACCTGCGGCGGCAGCTCGTCGCCTTCGTGCAGCAGCTCCGCACGCTCGACCTGAAGAAGCTGCCCTCGGTCAGCGAGACCATCGACTGGGCGCGGGTGCTGGTGCTGCTGCATGCGCCGCAGCTCGACCATACCCTGGTGCGGGAGACGCTGAACGTCCTGCTCAAATTCGAGAGCGACATCGAGGCGGTGGCGCCGCAGATCGGCGACCTGCTGCTGAAGGCGAAGCGGGAGGCGGTGCCGATACGCTGATGGAGGGACCGCTCCTCGACTTCTTCCGGGCCGCCCGCGGGGCAGGGATGCGCATCTCCCCGGCCGAGAGCATCGACGCGACCCGCGCCGCGCAGGTGGTGGGGTTCGCGGACCGGGCGGTGCTGAAGGACACGCTCTCCCTCGTCATGGCCAAGACGGTGGAGGAGAAGCGCGCCTTCGCCGAGGTCTTCGACCTCTTCTTCCGGCGCGGCGATTTCGCGTCCGCGCCGGCGGAGGAGGAGGCGGCGGGCGAGAGCCCCGCGCCCCCCGGGCAGTCCGGGGAAGGGGAGGGCGGCCAGGGCCAGGGCGGCGAAGGGGAAGGCCGCGGCGGCGGGGACCTCGCCCGCATGCTGCTCGCCAACGACCAGGCGGCGCTGGCCGCGGCGGTGGAGCGGGCGGCGCAGGAGGCCGGCCTCTCCAACATCGCGCTCTTCACCCAGGTGAACCTCTTCACCCGGCGCATCCTGGAGCGCATGGGGCTGCAGGCGCTGGAGCGGGAGATCGCCCGCGGCGGCGATGCGCGGCTCCGCCAGGGCCGCGACCGGCTGCGCGACCAGGTCCGCGATTTCGTCGAGCAGAACCTGCAGCTCTTCGCCCGCGGCGAGAACGAGGCCTTCCGCGAGCGCATGCTGCAGCAGACGCGCCTCTCGGCCATCGACCGGCGCGACCATGACCGCATGCGCGCCCTGGTGCGCGCCATGGCCCGGCGCCTGGCGACGCAATACGGCCGCAACCGCAAGCGCGACCGCCGCGGCGTGCTGGATGTCCGCCGAACCCTGCGGCGCAACATGGGCTGGGAGGGCATCCCCTTCCATGTCGTCTGGAAGCAGGAGCGGATCGAGAAGCCGAAGCTCGTCGTGCTCTGCGACGTCAGCGGCTCGGTCGCCGCCGTCGCGCAGTTCCTCCTGCTCTTCCTCTATTCGCTGAACGAAGCGCTGTCCGGCCTGCGGTCCTTCGCCTTCTCCGGCAACCTGGTCGATGTCTCCGACATCCTGGAACGCCACCCGATCGAGACGGCGATCCCGGAGGTCATGGCGCGGGCGGGCTTCGGCTCCTCGAACTACGGCATGGCGCTGGCGGATTTCGAGCGGGAGCACATGCCCCTGCTCGACAGCCAGAGCACGGTGATCGTGCTGGGCGATGGCCGCGGCAACCGCACCGACCCGCGCACCGATATCCTCGCGCGCATGGCCGATCGCTCGAAGCAGGTCGTCTGGCTGAACCCGGAGATGCGCACGCTCTGGGGCACGGGCGATTCCGACATGCTCCGCTACGCCCCGCATTGCCGGGTCGCCGCGGTCTGCAACACGCTGCAGCACCTCGAGCGCATCATCGGTGAGCTGCTGCGGGACGGCGGCTGACCCAGGCCGGTCCAGGCCAGGCTCCTGGCCTGGTGGGGGAGCGCGAGGGGACGGCGTCCCCTCGCTAGGCCATCCGCCGACGCGGCGCCTCGATACCCGCGACGTTCCCCTCCGGCTCGAACCGCACCGCATTCGGATGCAGCACCGTCGCCCGGTGTGCCTCCTCGATGCTGCGGATGCCGGCCTGGCCGAAGGTGCTGCGGATCTCCTCCGCGAAGGCGGCCGTCGCGTGGTCGCCGCCGGCCTCGCCGATCGCCGCGACCGAGAGCAGGAAGGCCCGCCCGGCGAAGCAGAAATCCGCCCCCACGGCGAGCGTCCGCAGCACGTCGAGGCCGGAGCGGATCGAGCCGTCGTAGAGGATCTTCGCCCGCCCGCCGACCGCGGCGGCGATGGCCGGCACCGTGTCGATGGAGGCCGGCGCGGCATCGAATTGCCGCCCGCCATGGTTGGAGACCCAGATGCCGTCGACGCCGAGCGCCACGGCACGCTCGGCATCCGCCGGGTGCTGGATGCCCTTCAGCACCAGGGCGCGCGGCCAGACCTCCCGGAAGCGGGCGATGTCGTCCCAGGTGATGCCGGTGGTCATGTTCTGCGTGACGAAGCTGGCGAGCTCGCCGACCGAGGCATTCTCGCCCACGTATTTCCGCATGTTCTCGAAGCGCGGCTGGCCCTTCTGCAGCATCTCCAGCGCCCAGAAGGGCGCGCGGGCGATGTCGAGGATGGTGCGCGGCCGGTAGCGGAAGGGCACGACCAGGCCGTTGCGCACGTCGTGGACGCGCTTCTGCCGCATGGGCACGTCGAGGGTGACGACCAGCGCATGCGCGCCGACGGCCGCCGCCCGCCGGATCAGGTCGATGGAGAGGCGGTGGCCGTCCGCCGGCAGGCCATAGAGCTGGAACCAGAGGCTGTCCGGCGCGATCCGCGCCAGCTCCTCCATCCCGACATTGGCGACGGTGGAGGAGACATAGGGAATGCGTGCCTTCTGCGCCGCCGCCGCCAGGATGGCATCCGCCCGCGGCCAGACCATGCCGACATTGCCCATCGGCGCCACGCCCACCGGCGCGGCATAGTCCCGGCCGAAGAGCGACGTCGCGATGTTCACGCCGGAGAGATCGACGGCGTAGCGCGGCACGATCCGGACCGCGTCCATGGCGGCGCGGTTGTGCGCCACGTTCGGCGCGCCGTCCCCGACGCCGCCGGCCACGAAATCATAGGCGAAGCGCGCCACGCGCCCCTTCGCCCGGCGCTGCAGGTCGTTGAAGGTGGGGAAGCGCCGCCGCAGCCGGCCCGCCGGCGTCTCCGCGGCACCCGCCGCGCCCCAGCCCGCCGGTCGCCCCGTATTGCCCGTGCTGCTGCCGCTCATCCGACCTTCCCCCGTGATTTGGCTCGATTATGCACCCTTGCGGCGGGGCGGAAAGACGGCACGGGCTTGACCGCTCACGCCGACATGACACATCGGACCGTTACGATCCGCGACATTCTGGCCCGAGGCCCGTTCAGGCCAGTCGAACGCCGGGCCAAACCCAGGAGGATGCCCGTTCCATGGCTGACACTGCCTTCATGCGTAAGCCTTGCCTGCGCGGCGCGCTCCTCGCCCTGTCGCTATTGGCGGGCTGCACCACCATCCCCAACCAGCCGGCGAACGGGTGGGCGACGCTGCCGAACGATGCCGTGGTCGGCGCCGGCGATCCGGTGCGCGCGGCCATCATCAATGCCGCCTATGTCTTCCCGACCCCGGCCTCCGTCGCCGGCAAGCCGGACGACGCGGCGCGGGCGGTGGCGAATTACGAGTTCCTGACGGTCGAGATTCCCTATGGCGCGCGCTGGCGCGGCTTCAATCCGAATGTCTCGACCGAATTGCTGACCGGGCAGCAGGAGGTCGCGCAGGCCTTCGGCATCGCGCCGAACGCGCCGACCCAGCAGGTGGTGGACGCCCTCTATGGCGCCTCGCGCGCGCTGCGGGCCGGCGACCAGGCGGCGGCGGAGCGGCTGCTCTCCGGCCCCGCCTTCACCTATGGCGGGCCGGCGACGCTGCAGCGGCTCACGGCCATGCCGCTGATGCCGCGCGCCGCCGCGGCGGCGGCGCTGACGGCGCAGGAGATGGACCGCAACGACCGGCTCGGCTCGCCGCGCGGGGTCGGCGGCGGGGGCGGTGGCGGTGGCGGGTATCGCTGACCCGGCCGTTGCGGGCGGCTATTCCGCCGCCTGCTTCGCCCAGATGCCCATGCGGTTGTAGGGCGCATAGGGCGGGAAGGCGCCGATCGCGGTCATGTCCACTTCGACCAGGCTCGGCCCCGGGGTGGCGACCGCCTTCGCCACCTGCGCCGCCAACTCGCCAGCCGCGGCGACCCGGAAGAAGGGCAGGCCGGCCAGCGCCGCGAGCTTCGGCAGGTCCGGCCCCTGCGGATCGGCGAAATAGAAGCGGCCGTCCTGGAAGGCGCCCTGGATGTGCTTGATGACCCCGTAGCCGCGGTCGTTCATCACCATGATGACCAGCTCCGCGCGTTCCTGCACCGCGGTCCAGAGCTCCTGCAGGTTCACCTGGAAGCCGCCATCGCCGACCATGGCGATGGTCTTCCGCGTCCCACCGGCCATCGCCGCGCCGATGCCGAGAGGCAGGCCAGGCCCGATCGCGGCGCTGACCGGATGCACCGCGTCGCGCGGACCGTAGACGGGGAAGATGCGGTTCCCCCAGGAGGAGTTGCTGATGGTGACGTCGCGCACCCAGAGCGCCTCGCGCGGCAGGGCGGCGCGCAGCGTCGCGGGGAACTCGGCATAGGGGCCGAGCTGGCCTAGGTATTCCGCCACCGCCTCCCGCTTCATGGCGGCGAATTCCTCGGCATAGCCGGCCGCCACCTGCATGCGGCCCTGCAGCCGTTCGGCGAGCGCGGCCATGGTCAGCGCCGCGTCGCCGCAGACGAAGGCGCGGCTGGCATAGCCGCGGCCATCCGCGCGCGGGTCGAGGTCCACGCGCACCAGCGTCTCCGGCAGCTTCAGGGAGAAATCCATGGTCTCGTGCCCGCGCAGCCGCGAGCCGACGACGAGCATGGCGTCCACGCCCCGGTAGAATTCCTGCACGCGCGGGGAGCCGTTGCCGTGCAGCCCGCCGAGGGACATCGGGTGGTCCTCCGGCACGATCCCCCGCCCGTTCCAGGAGGAGACCGCGCCGAAGCCGAGCGCCATGAGGCGCATGGCGGCGGCGCCCGCATCCTTGGCGCCATTGCCGAGCCAGAGCATCGGCCGCTTCGCCCGCGCCAGGATCTCGGCCGCCTCGTCCAGTGCGGCCGCGGCGGGCGGCAGGGGCGGCGGCACGGGCAGGACCAGGCTGTCGAGCGCCGCGGGGCGCTCGATCGCGGTGCGCTGGATGTCGATCGGGATCTCGAGGCTGACCGGCCCGCGCGGCGCGGTCAGGGCGAGCGTCGCGGCCCGGGTCAGCACGCCCAGCGCTTCGGCCGCTGCGCGGATCCGGAACATGCCCTTGCAGACCGCGGCCAGCATCTGCGGCTGGCCCGGCAGGTCGTGCACCGTGCCGAGGTCGCGGTCGAGGAACTTCGTCGGCGTCTGGCCGGTGATGTGCAGCACGGGGGAGCCGGCGAATTGCGCTTCCGCCAGTCCCGGCACGGCATTGGCGGCGCCAGGCCCGGTCGAGGAGAAGAGCACGCCGAGATGGCCGGAGACGCGCGCATAGGCATCCGCCATATGCGCCCCGCCCATCTCGCCGCGGGCCATGACGTAGCGGATGGCGTTGCGCCGCCCGATCCCGTCCAACATCGGGATGTTGTGGACGGAGACGATGCCGAAGCAGGTGGTGACGCCGATGCGCGAGAGGAACTCCGCCACCAGGTCGCCGACGTAATAGGCGCTGTCCGCCATTCGCGTTTTCCTCCCCTCGTGGCCGGGTTCAGATCCCGTTCTTCAGCACCCGCCGGGCGATCGCCATGCGGTGCACCTCGCTCGGCCCCTCATAGATCCGCTGCACGCGCACCTGGCTGGCCATGAGCTGCAGGGGCAGTTCCTTCGTCATGCCCATGGCGCCGAAGGTCTGCATGGCATTGTCCAGCACCTCCTGCGCCATCTCGGTGGCGAAGACCTTCAGCATGGAGGCTTCGGTCCGCACATCCTCGCCGGCGCCGAGCTTCGCCGCGGCGTCGCGCACCATCAGGCGGCAGATATGGATCTTCGTCGCGGCCTCCGCGATCCACCACTGGATCGCCTGCCGGTCGGCGAGCTTCACGCCGAAGGTCACGCGGTTCTTCGCCTGCTCGCACATCATGGCCAGCGCGCGGCGCGCCATGCCGGTGCAGCGCGCCCCCATCTGCAGGCGGCGGACATTGAGCCGGAGCTGCATCGGCGCATAGCCCTGGCCGAGCTCGCCCAGCACCTGGCTCTTCGGCACGCGGCAATCCTCGAAGACCAGCTCGTAGGTCCGCCGGCCGCCGATCATCGGGATCTCGCGATCGATGACGAAGCCGGGCGTGCCGCGCTCGACGATGAAGGCGGTCACGCCCTCCTGCCGCTTGCCCTCGCCGGTGCGGGCCATGAGGATGATGAAGTCGGCGCGCGGCACGCCGCTGACCCAGATCTTGCGTCCGTTGATGACCCAATCGTCGCCGTCCTGCACCGCCCGCGTCGTCATGCCGGCCGGGTCGCCGCCGGCGCCGGGCTCGGAGATGGCGATGGAGGAACGCGCCTCGCCGCGGGCATAGGGGTCGAGGTACTTCTTCCGCTGCTCGGCATTCGCCACCGCCTTCAGCATGTGCAGGTTCGGGCTGTCCGGCGGGAAGAGGAAGGGCGTGACGGTGCGGCCCATCTCCTCCTCGATCGCCATCAGGGCGGCGAGCGGCAGGTCGGCGCCGCCGAACTCCTCCGGCACGTCGAGGCCCCAGAGGCCGAGCTCCTTGCACTTGGCCAGCAGCGGCGCCTCTTCCTCGGGCGTCAGGCCGTAGCGCTGGCCCTCGGCCTCCCGCTTCAGCACGGCGGGCTCGAGCGGCATGAGGTCCCGCTCCACGAACTTGACCACGAGGTCGCGCACCATCCGGTGCTCCTCGGCCAGTCCCGGGATGCCGCCGATATCGAAGCCGTCCATGGCCCGTTTCCCCATCCGTTCACGCTTGGGCGGCAGGATAGACCCGGCCGGCGGGGGGCGAAAAGGTCGCGCCCCGCCCATTGCCTTCCGCGCGGTCAGGCCTCCGCCGGCTGCGGCTGCCGGTGCGCGAAATTGCGCAGGTTCAGCATGCGGCGATGGTCCTCGTAGAGCAGGGGCTCGAAGCGGCAGGGGTTCTCCGCCGAGATGCAGCTCGGCACCGGGCGGATCACCGCGTCGTTGTCCGGCCCGAAGAAGAAGGGGATGGCGTAGCGCATCGCATCGTTCTGGTTCAGCACGCGGTGCGGCGTCGGCGTGAAGCGGCCATTGGAATAGCGCCCGAGCATCTCCGCCGTGTTCACCACGAAGGTGCCCGGGATGGCCGGCGGCCGGATCCAGTCGCCCTCGGCCGTCCGCACCTCGAGGCCCGGCAGCGCCGACTGCGCGAGGAAGGTGAGCAGGTTCGTATCGATATGCGGCGCGAAGCCGAAGCGGCCCGCCTCCGGCGCCGGCTGCGGCTGGTAGCGGATCAGCCGCAGCGTGCAGGTCGGGTCTCGGAAGTCCCGTGCCAGATGGTCGGGCGGCATGCCGAGCGCCATGGAAACCGCCGGCAGCAGCCGCTGCGCCAGCGCCTCCATGGCGGTGAAATAGGCCAGCGTCGCCTCCCGGAAGCCCGGCAGGTGCGGCGGCCAACGGTTCGGCGCGACGAAGGGGCGCTTCTCCAGGATGGCCGGATGGTCCGGCGGGTAGTCGCGGATGATGTAGAAGCTCTCGTTCAGGTTCGGCTGCTTCACCTCGGCGACCTTCGAGGTGCGGATGACCTGCGCCCCGGTCGGCAGGTAGCCGATGTTGTACTCGCCGATCCTGAGGGCGAGCTTGTCTTCCTCCGGCAGGGCGAAGAAGCGCGCCGCGGCCTCGAAGCAGGCGGCGGGCAGGGCGGGGTCGATGCCATGGCCGGCGATGACGAGGAAGCCGGTATCCTCGCAGGTGCGGGCGATGCGCGCGGCCAGGTCCTCGGCGGCGCCGGGCGCCCCGGCCCGGGCGGGGCCGATGTCGAGGACGGGGATGCGGCCTTCGGCGAGGCTCATGGTCTGTCTCCGCGCTGCGTCCCACGGAGTGCAGCATGGGTCGCGCATCGGCGCCACTCCGCGGCGGGCCTGGCGGGGACGGGCGCTATCCGGCCAGGATCAGCCGGGCCAGCGCCTCCGGCTCGCTCAGCATCGGGTAGTGGCCGGTGTCCAGCTCCTGCCAGTCGGCCTCCAGCGCCTCGGCCAGCCGGCGCTGGTGCGCGCGGGGCGGGTTGGCGCTGCGGCGGCACCAGACGACGCGCGCATCCCAGGCCCTGGACCAGAAGGCGGGCAGCACGACCGGCGCGGTCATGGGGGCGATCGGGTGCTGGGTGATGCGCGCCACTGCCCAGGCGCGGGTTTCGGCATCGAGCTCGGCGAAGAGCCGCCCCTCCGCATCCGCCCGGCTGGGGCCGCTGGTCAGCGCCGTGTTCACCGCCGTCGGGCGGGCGACGATGTCGGGCAGCGCCTCGCCATGGCGCAGTGCGAGCGCATCGGCGAAGACCAGGCGCTGCAGCCGCTGCGGCGCCAGCTCCGCCAGCCGGCAGAGCACCATGCCGCCGGTCGAGGTGCCGACGGCCACCACCTCCTGCCAATCCTCGAGGAAGAGCAGGGAGGCGAGCTCCGCCGCCTGGCTCTCGGTGGTGATGCCGGGGCGGACGGCATGCGCCCGCTCCCCGCAGCCGTCCAGGCTCGGCGCCAGCACCTCGTGCCCCGCGGCGCGCAATTGCGCCGCGACGCGCGTCCAGATCCAGCCGCCCTGGTAGGCGCCGTGGATGAGCAGGATCCTTGCCATGCCCGTTCCCTCCCGTCCTTTCCGGGCATGATGCCCCGCGCGCATTCCGGTTGACAGGCCCGGCGCTGGCCGCAAGCTGGCGGCCAAGAGACGGAGGACGTTCCATGGCCGATCTGGACCTGGTGATCCGCGGCGGGACCGTGGTGGATGGCAGCGGGGCCAGGCCCTTCGAGGCCGATGTGGCGATCGCCGGCGGCAGGATCCTGCAGGTCGGCCGGGTCGCCGGCCGCGGCGCGGAGGAGATCGACGCCCGCGGCAAGCTCGTCACGCCCGGCTTCGTCGATATCCACACCCATTACGACGCCCAGGCGACCTGGAGCAGCCGCATCGACAGCAGCAGCTACAACGGCGTCACCACGGCGCTGATCGGCAATTGCGGCGTCGGCTTCGCCCCCTGCCTGCCGGAGCGGCGCGACGCCCTGGTCAAGCTGATGGAGGGCGTGGAGGACCTGCCGGAGGTCGTGCTGACCGAGGGCCTGCCCTGGACCTGGCAGAGCTTCCCCGAGTTCATGGACGTCCTCGGCGCCCGTCGCTGGGACATGGACATCGCCGCCCAGGTCACCCATGCGCCGCTGCGCATCCACGTGATGGGCGAGCGCGCGGAAGCCCATGCGGAAGCGACCGAGGCCGAGGTCGCCGAGATGGCGCGCCTGGCCGCCGAGGGCATCCGCGCCGGCGCGCTGGGCTTCTCCACCTCCCGCGCCATCGCCCATCGCACGCTGGATGGCCGGCACACGCCGACGCTCGGCACGCCCGAGGCGGAGCTCGAGGCGATCGGCCGCGCGGTCGGCGCCGCGGGCGCGAGCTGGCTGCAGGTGATCTCCGACTTCGATGACCCGGAGGACGAGTTCGCCCGGCTGCAGCGGATCTGTGCCGCCTCCGGTCGTCCCATGACCTTCTCCCTGCTGCAGCGGGAGAGCCGGCCCTGGCTCTGGCGCTTCCTGCTGGAGAAGATCGAGGCGGCGAACCGCGAGGGCGCGCAGATGACCGGTCAGGTCATGGCGCGGCCGGTCGGGCTGATGTTCGGCTTCGAGCTGTCGCAGCACCCCTTCGTCGCGCGCCCCTCCTGGCAGAAGATCGCGCATCTGCCCTTCGACGCCAGGATGCAGGCGCTGCGCGACCCGGCGCTGAAATCCGCGCTGCTCTCGGAGGAGATCGCCGACCCGATGCTGCGGGCGCGGCTGAACACCTGGGACATGATCTTCCCGCTGGGCGACCCGCCGGACTACGAGCCGCGGCCGGAAACCAGCCTTGGCGTCGTCGCGGCGCGGCGCGGCGTGGCGCCGGCGGAACTCGCCTGGGAGTGGCTGATGGAGCGGGGCGGCAAGGCCATCCTCAACCGCCCCATCATCAACTACGCCGATGGCGACCTGGAGGCGGTGCGGGCGATGGTCGAGCATCCGCAGACGCTGATGGGCCTCGGCGACGGTGGCGCGCATGTCGGCATCATCTGCGATGCCTCCTCGACCACCCACATGCTCTCCTACTGGACCCGCGACCGCAGGCGCGGGCCGAGGCTGCCGCTGGAATTCGCGGTGAAGCGCCTGACGCGGGACAATGCGCTGGCGCTCGGCCTCGGCGATCGCGGCCTGGTGGCGGCGGGGAAGAAGGCGGACCTCAACGTCATCGACTACGACCGGCTGCAGGTGCGCGTGCCCGTCATGCAGTACGACCTGCCGGCGGGCGGCAAGCGGCTGGTGCAGAAGGCGGACGGCTATGTCGCCACCATCCTCGGCGGCGCGGTGACCTACCGCGACGGTGAGCCGACCGGCGCGCTGCCCGGCCGGCTGGTGCGCGGGGCGCAGCGCTGAGCGGGCGAATCGGCTAGCCTCTCCTCACGCAGCAGAGGAGAGGTGGCGATGCAGCTCGATACGGACCGATTCCTGCAGGACCTGGACGCGCTTCGGACCATCGGGACCTACAGGACCGGCGTGCATCGCCCGACCTTCTCGCCGCAGGACATGGAAAGCCGGCACTGGCTGGCCCGGCGGATGGAGGAGGCGGGGCTGGATGCCACGATCGACGGCATCGGCAACGTCTTCGGCCGCCACCGCGGCCGCGGCCCGCACCTGCTGGCCGGCAGCCATATCGAGACACAGAACCATGCCGGCTGGCTCGACGGCGCGCTGGGCGTCATCGGCGCCCTGGCGCTGGCCCGCGCCGGCCTGCCGGTGGATGTCTGCGCCTATGCCGACGAGGAAGGGCATTGGGGCGACTTCCTCGGCAGCCGCAGCCTGGTCGGCGACCTGACCGAGGCCGATCTCGATGCCGCCCGCAACCGCACCACCGGCGCGCCGCTGCGCCCGGCGCTGGCGGAGGCGGGCCTCGCGGGTCGCCCGCGTCTGGCGCTGGAGGAGGGCCGCCACAAGGGTGCGCTCGAGATGCATATCGAGCAGGGCACGCAGCTCGAGACCGGCGGCCTGCGCATCGGCGTCGTCACCGGCATCGTCGGCATCCGGCAATGGCGCATCGTGATCGAGGGGCAGCAGGACCATACCGGCGGCACCACGATGCGGGAGAGGCGCGATGCCGGCCTCGCCGCGGTGCGCCTGCTGGCAGCGATCGACGCGGAGTTCCCCAAGGTCTGCGCCGAGCGCAGCGTCTGGACCACCGGCCGCATCCTGCTGGAGCCGAACCTGCCGATGATCATCCCGGGCCGGGCGGAGCTGGTCTTCTCCTTCCGCGACCTCTCGGTCGAGGTCATGGACCGCATGGAGGCCTGCCTGCATGCCCTGGTGCGGGAGAGCAACCGGCGGGAGCGCTGCCCGGCGCGGCTGGAGGCGATCGGCCGCTCCGAGCCCGCGCCCTGCGACCCGGCGATCCAGGCGGCGCTGCGGGGCGCGGCCGAGGCGCTGTGCCCCGGCGCCTGGCAGGAGATGCCGAGCGGCGCCATCCATGACAGCCAGGTCCTGGCGCGGAAGCTGCCGGTCGGGATGCTCTTCGTTCCCTCCATCGGCGGCATCAGTCACCACTGGAGCGAGGACACGAAGCGGGAGGATCTGGAACTCGGGATGCGGGTGCTGGCCGAAGGGGCGCGGCGGTTCCTCCAGGCCTGAACCGGAAACGGGGGACGCCGCCCCCGTCCTGCCTGCTGCGATGGCGAGGTCCAAGCAAACCCCTTGGGATTTGCGCTGCAACAACATCCTGAGCAGGCTTTCGTCTCAAGGCGTTGGGCCACACTTCGTGCGGCCCAACCCGCGAAAGCCTGCTTAGCCGCCCGGCCGTGCGGCGCGGATCGCCTGCCAGACCCGCTCCGGCGTCAGCGGCATGTCGAGATGCGTGACGCCGAAGGGCCGCAGCGCATCCACAACGGCGCCGACCAGCGCCGGCAGGGCGCCGACCGTGCCGGCCTCCCCCGCCCCCTTGACGCCGAGCGGGTTGGTCCTGGTCGGCACCGGGTTGCTCGTCACCTGCATGGCGCAGAGATCGGCGGCGCGCGGCATCGGGTAGTCCTGGAAGCTCGCGGTCAGGATCTGCCCGTCGCGGTAGAGGATCGCCTCGCCGAAGACCTGGCCGAAGCCCTGCGCGACGCCGCCATGGATCTGACCCTTCAGCAGCAGCGGATTGATGACCGTGCCGACGTCGTCCACAACGGTATAGGCCAGCAGCCGCGTCTCGCCCGTCTCCGGGTCGATCTCCACCTCGGCGATGTGGCAGCCATTGGGGAAGGTGCCGTCGCCCGGGCGGGTCACCAGCGCGGCGCCGAGGCCGAGTTCCGCCCCGTCCGGCAGCGCGCCGGGCAGGTAGCTCTGCCGCGCCACCGCCTCCAGGTCGATGCCGCGGTCGGTGCCGGCGATGCGGAAGCGGCCGGCCTCGAACTCGATGTCCGCCTCCGCCGCCTCCAGCAGATGCGCCGCGATCTGCCGGCCGCGCGCGATCACCTTCTCCGCCGCGCCGACCAGCGCGGCACCGCAGGCCATCATGCTGCGCGAGCCGATGGTGCCGCGGCCATGCGCGACGCTATCCGTATCGCCGAAGCGGATCTGCACCCGGTCGGGCGCCAGGCCGAGCTTGGTCGCGACGATCTGCCGGAAGACCGTCTCGTGCCCCTGGCCGTGGTTGTGGCTGCCGACCAGCAGCGTCGCGCTGCCGCCGGAATCGAAGCGGATCTCGGCGCCTTCCTCCAGCGGCTTGCGATGCGGCCCGCCGGCGATCTCGATGGCATTGGCGATGCCGATGCCGCGCAGCATCCCGCGCGCCGCGGACTGCGCGCGCCGGGCGGGGAAGCCGGCCCAGTCCGCCGCCTCCAGCGCGAGTTCCAGGTTCCGCGGGAAGTCGCCGCAGTCATAGGTATAGTCGAGGCCGGTGCGGAAGGGCATCTCCTCCGGCCCGATCATGTTGCGGCGGCGGAGCGCGACGCGGTCCATGCCGAGCCGCTCGGCCGCGAGGTCCACCAGCCGCTCCATGGCATGGATCGCCTCCGGCCGCCCGGCGCCGCGATAGGGCGCGGTCGGCTGGGTATGGGTGAAGAGCCCCGTCACCTCGGTGCAGATATGCGGCGTGCGGTAGACGCCGGCGAGGCCGCCGACATTGTTGGTGGAGGAGACCGGCCCCTGCCAGGCGAGATAGGCGCCGAGATTGGCGAGCGTGCGCACACGCATCGCGAGGAAGCTGCCATCCGCGGCCAGGGCGAGTTCGGCCCGCGAGAGGTTGTCGCGGGCATGGCTGTCGCCGAGGAAGCTCTCCGTCCGCGTCGCGGTCCAGCGCACCGGCCGGCCGAGGCGCCGCGCCGCGAGCAGGCAGAGGACATGCTCGGGGAAGGGGCTCTCCTTCATCCCGAAGCCGCCGCCCACATCCGGCGAGACCAGCCGCAGCCGGTTGCTGGGCACACCGAGCGCGAATTCCGCGATCTCGTTCCGCATGACGTGCGGCAACTGCGTGCCGGTGTAGAGGGTGTAGCGGTCCTCGATGGGGTCGTGCAGGGCCAGGGCGTTGCGCGGCTCGAGCGGGTTCGCCGAGACGCGGCTGATCCGGTAGTCCAGCGAGACGACATGCGCCGCGCGGGCGAAGGCGGCCTCGACCGCGGCGACATCGCCGAGTCGGAAATGGAAGCACTCGTTGCCGGGGGCGAGGCCGGGCCAGACCTGCGGCGCATCGGGCCGGACGGCCTCGGCCAGGTCGGTCACCGCGGGCAGGGGCTCGTAGGCGACGGCGATGCGCTCGGCCGCGTCCTGCGCCTCCGCCGGCGTCTCCGCCACCACCGCCGCGACGACGTCGCCGACGAAGCGCACCATGTCCCTGGGCAGCACGCGCCATTCCGGCTGCACCAGCGGCGAGCCGTCCCGGCGCTGGCGCGGCGTGACGCAGCGCAGCCGCGCCGGGATGTCGAGATCGGCGGCGGTCAGCACCAGCCGGACGCCGGGCATGGCGCACGCCGCCGCGGCGTCGAGCGACAGGATCCGCGCCGCCGCATGCGGCGAGCGCAACACATGCAGGTGCAGCGCGCCCGGCGCAGGGATGTCGTCCACGAAGCGGCCGGCGCCGCGCAGGAAACGCCGGTCCTCCACCCGCCGCACCGGGGCGCCGATGCCCATGCCGTCCATGCCGTTTCCCCCTTCGCTTCGCCGGGGATGCTAGACCGCGCCGAAACCCCTTGCCCACCATGTCTCCTGCGGGCGAGGCTGGCGGCATGTCCGCAGTGATCGAGACTGCCGAGGCCGGACGCCGCGCGCAGACCAAGGCCCGGAACCGGGAGGCGATCCTGGCCGCGGCGCGGCGGGTCTTCGCCGAACTGGGCTACGAGGCGGCGAGCGTGCGCGACATCATCCGCCGCACCAACCTCGCCTCCGGCACCTTCTACAACTACTTCCGTTCCAAGGAGGAGATCGCCCGCGCGCTGGCCGCCGATGCGGCGGAGCGGCTGCGGCCCCTGCTGCGGGCGGAACGCGAGCGCGCGGCGGACCTGGAGGGCTGGCTGGACGGCGTCATCGGCGCCTATTTCCGCTACCTCGTCGAGGATTACGGCGGCCATGCCGCGGCGCTGCCGCATGTGCGCATCGACGCGACGCCGGCGCAGCGCGCGGTCTTCGAGGAGGTGCGGGAGAGCCTGACGCGCATCCTCGGCGACCGCCTCGCCCCGCAGGCCGACATGGCCTATCTCACGGCCGGCGCCATCGGCATCGCCCGCTATGTCGGGGAGCAGATGCTGCGCCGCACGCCGCCCGACCCGGACGGCGCCGCGCGGATCGCGGTGCGGCTGATCCTGCACGGGCTGCCTGCGGCCGCCCGCACGGCGTGATCAGGCGGGGATGCGCACCGGCAGCTCCGTGATGCCGTGCACGAAGGAGGAATAGACGCGCTTCGGCTCACCCACCACCTCGATCACCGGGAAGCGCCGCAGGATCTCCTCCCACAGGATCTTCAATTGCAGCTCCGCCAGGCGGTTGCCGACGCAGCGATGGATGCCGAAGCCGAAGGAGAGGTGCTGGCGGGGCCGCTTGCGGTCGATGATGAAGCGCTCGGGATCCTCGATCGCGGCCGGGTCGCGGTTGCCGGAAATGTACCACATCACCACCTTGTCGCCGGCGCGGATCCGCTGCCCGCCCAGCTCGAAATCCTCGACCGCCGTGCGGCGCATATGCGCGAGCGGCGTCTGGTAGCGGATGATCTCCGGCACCATGCTCTCGATCAGCGCCGGGTTGGCGCGCAGCTTGGCGTATTCCTCCGGATTCCGGTTCAGGAAGAGCAGCCCGCCGCTGATCGAGTTGCGCGTGGTGTCGTTGCCGCCGACGATCAGCAGGATGAGGTTGCCGAGGAACTCGCGCGGGGTCATGTTCCGCGTCGCCTCGCCATGCGCCATCATGGAGATCAGGTCGGGCCGCGGCTCGGCATTCACCCGCTGGTTCCAGAGCTCGGTGAAATAGGCGAGCACCTCGGCGAAGACCTCCTCGCGCTTCTCCTCCGAGGTGACGTAGCCGCCGGCCTCGATCGGCATGGTCGCGCAGTCCGACCAGAAGGACAGCCTGCGCCGGTCCTCGAAGGGGAAGTCGAACAGCGTCGCCAGCATCTGCACGGTCAGCTCGATGGAGACATGCTCGACCCAGTTGAAGGTCTCGCCCCGCGGCAAGCCGTCGAGGATGCGGCAGACGCGCTCGCGGATGATGCCCTCGAGCTTCGCCAGGTTGCCCGGGGCGACGATGGGCTGCACGACCTTGCGCTGCTCGTCGTGCCGCGGCGGGTCCATGGCGATGAACATCGGCAGCCGCAGGTCCTTCGGCCGGTCCCGGATGGAGATGCCGCCGAAGCCGCTGTCGGAGGAGAATACCTTGTGGTTCACCTCCACCGTCATGATGTCCTTGTAGGTCGTCACCGACCAGTAGGGCCCGAAGAAGGGGCTGGTGGTGCTGTAATGCACCGGCGCCTCGCGCCGCAGCCGTTCGAAATACGGCCACATGCCATGGGTCTGGAACAGCGCGGGGTGGCTCGGGTCCAACTGGTCGAGCGGCGTGGTCCAGGCCGCGGAGGCCGGATCGGGGCTGACGGGCGCGTTCATGGCCTTCCTCTCCCTCCTGTCAGTGCTGGGCTTCGGGCAACCGGACCACCAGGCCGTCGAGCTCCGGCGTCATGGTGATCTGGCAGGAGAGGCGGGAATTGGGCTGCGCCGTCGCGGCGAAGCTCAGCATGCTCGCCTCCTGCTCGGAGGGCGTGCCGGTCTTCGCCAGCCAGGGCTCCTCCACGAAGACGTGGCAGGTGGCGCAGGCGCATTCGCCGCCGCAATCGGCATCGATGCCGGGCACGCCGTTGTCGACGGCGCCGCGCATGACGGAGAGGCCTTCCTCCAGCTCGATCCGGTGCTCGGTGCCGTCGTGCTCGATATAGGTGACTGTCGGCATGGCCTGTCCCTTTGCTGCCCGCCCCTCAGGCGGTGAGATCCTTGAGCGGCTGCGCGGGGTCGCCGAGCAGCGCGGGCGCGACGCGCGCCTGCTTCGCCACCAGCATGCGGCCCGCCATGAACTCGGCCGGGGCGTTCACCGCCTCCACGGCCAGCACCCGGTGCCCGGCATCCAGGTGGAACACCGCGAAGCCGGGCGCGTCCGTGCCGCCGCGCACCACCGTTTCGTGCGCGTCGAAGGCGAGGCCCGCCATCTGCAGCCGCAGGTCGTACTGGTCCGACCAGAACCAGGGCACCTCCGGCGGCGGCGGCGGGCGGCCGCAGATATCGGCCGCGGCCTGCTTCGCCTGCTCGATGGCATTCGGCACGCTCTCCAGCCGCCCGGTGCGGCCATAGAGCGGCAGGGGTCGATGCGTGCAGTCGCCGATGGCGTAGATGAAGGGGTCGCTGCTGCGGGCCGCGAGGTCGACCACGATGCCATTGGCGCAGTCGAGGCCGGCCGCCTCGGCGAGTTCGACATTCGGCACCGCGCCGACGCCGACCAGCACCGTGTCGCAGGGGATGCGGGTGCCGTCGGCCAGCAGCACCGCGCAGGCCGCGCCACCCTCGCCTTCGATGCCGAGGACCTGCGCGCCGGTGATGATCTCGACGCCGTGCCCGCGATGCTGCGCGGCGAGGAAGTCCGACAGCGCCCGGCCCGCGACGCGCGCCAGGACCCGGCTCTCGCGCTCGATCACCACCGCCTCGGCGCCGAGGGCGCGGGCGGAGGCCGCGACCTCGAGCCCGATATAGCCGCCGCCGATGACCGCGAGGCGCCTGCCCGGCCTGAGCGCGGCCTGCAGCGAATCGGCATCGGCCGTGCCGCGTAGCGCGAGCACGCCGGCGAGGTCGGCCCCGGGCAGGGGCAGGGCCCGCGGCCGCGCCCCGAGCGCCAGGATCAGCCGGTCGTAGTCCAGCGCCGTCCCGTCCGCGAGCGTGACGCGCCTGCCCGCGCGGTCGAGCGCGGCGACGCGGGTGCCGAGGCGCAGCTCGATCCTCTGCTGGGCGTAGAAGCGCGCCGGGCGCAGCGCCAGGCTCTCGGCCGTCGCCTCGCCCTTCAGCCAGGCCTTGGAGAGCGGCGGGCGCTGGTAGGGCGGGTTCGGCTCCTCCCCCACCAGGGTGATGTCGCCCTTCCAGCCATATTGCCGCAGGAAGGCCGCGGCCGAGCCGCCGGCATGGCCCGCCCCCGCGATGACGATGCGTGGCTGGTATTCGCTCACGCCCCTGGTGCCTCCTCCCGATTTGGGGGAATGACACACCGAAGGTGACACAGGCGTCAAGAATGGGCTCGGGCCGCGGTCACGTTCCGCTGCACCCGCGAACCTCCGGTTGCCGCCGGCGTTGTCGCGGATCGAACCCCATTGGGACTGCAACAAGGCGAGCGATGCAGCGACGGCGTGTACTGATCGTGGAAGACGATCCCCTGGTGGCGCTCGACCTGGAGGCGATCGTGACCGCGGCGGCAGACGCCGAGGTTGCGGTGGCGCATTCCGTCAACGATGCCCGACGGGCCCTCGGCCGTGCCTCCTTCGACGCGGCCTTCCTCGACATCGACGTGACGGATGGCAAGACCTTCGAGGTCGCAAGCCTGCTGGCCGCGCAGGGTACCCCCTTCGCCTTCGTCTCGGGCGCGAAGCGGGAGGAGGTGCCGCCGCCGCTGCGGCAGGTGCCCTTCCTGCCGAAACCCTATGATCCCGAGGATATCGAGCGAACGTTCCTGGCCAGGTTGGCCACCAGGGGCTGAAGATGGGGGCGGGGGTGGCCACCTGGCGTGATGCCGGGCCCGACAGGACCGATGCAGGGGCCGGAAGGAAAGACACCGATATGACACCGGCCGGCTTCGAGGCAGGGCAAGGCCGGACCAGACCGGTCTGGGACGAAAGGGCGCGTCTTGCCGCGCTCGACAGCTACGCCATCCTGGACACGCCGCCGGAACGGGCCTTCGACGAGGTGGTGCGCCTGGCGGCGCAGATCTGCGATGCGCCGGTCGCGCTCGTCTCCCTCGTCGCCGGGGACCGGCAGTTCTTCAAGGCGGAACTCGGGATCGGCGTGCGGCAGACGCCGCTCGAGGTCTCGATCTGTGCGCATGCGATCCTGCGGCCGGGCCTCTTCGTCGTCCCGGACACCGCGGAGGACCCGCGCTTCGCCGGCAATCCGCTGGTCTGCGGCTCCCCGCATCTCCGCTTCTATGCGGGCGCGCTGCTGGAGACCGCGGAGGGCCTGCCGCTCGGGACGCTCTGCGTGCTCGATTACGTCCCGCGGCCGGAAGGGCTGACGGCGCAGCAGGGCTTCGCGCTGCAGGTGCTGGCGCGGCAGGTGATGTCGCAGCTCGAGCTTCGCCGCGCGCTGAAGGCGCGGGAGGAGGATGCGGCGCGCCTGGCCGAGAGCGAGCGGCAGTTCCGCGTCCTGGCCGATTCCATGCCGCAGATGGTCTGGGCGACCCAGCCGGACGGATACCACGACTACTACAACCGCCGCTGGTACGAGTTCACCGGCGTGCCCGACGGCTCGACCGACGGCGAGGGCTGGAACGGCATGTTCCACCCGGAGGACCAGGAGCGCGCCTGGATCCGTTGGCGGCACTCGCTGGCGACCGGCGAGCCCTATGAGGTCGAGTACCGGCTGCGGCGCGCCGACGGCGTCTATCGCTGGACGCTGGGCCGCGCCCTGGCGGTGCGCGATGCCGGCGGGCGCATCGTCCGCTGGTTCGGCACCTGCACCGATATCGAGGAGCAGAAGCAGACCGAGGAGCGGCTGCGGAGCAGCGAGGAGCGGCTGCGCCTGGCGCTCGGCGCGGCCGAGATGGTGGGGACCTGGGTCTGGGATGTCGGCACGAACCGTATCACCGCCGATTCCGGCTATGCCCGGCTGTTTTCCGTGGCGCCGGAGGCGGTGGCGGAGGGCCTGCCGATCGAGATGCTGCTGCCGGCGATCCACCCCGAGGACCTGCCGGCGACCGAGGTGGCGATCAACCGCGCGCTGGCCGGCGAGCATGACGGCGTCTTCGAGGCCGAGTACCGCGTGCTGCTGCGCGACGGCACGATCCGCTGGGTGAATGCCCGCGGCCGTTGCGAGCATGACGCGACCGGCCGGCCCACGCGCTTCCCCGGCGTGGTGATGGACATCACCGAGCGCAAGCAGGCCGAGGAAGGCAAGGAATTGCTGGCGCGGGAGCTCTCGCACCGCATCAAGAACATCTTCACCGTGGTGGGCGGGATGGTCTCGATCTCCGCCGCGGGTGCGCCGGCCGAGGTGCGCAGCTTCGCCGGCGTGTTCCGGCGGCGGCTGAACGCGCTGGCCGCGGCGCATGAATATGTCCGGCCGCACAGCCCCGAATCGCGGCCGGTGGCGATCGAGACGACCCTGCACGGGCTGCTGGGCACGCTGCTGGCGCCCTATGAGGAAGCCGGGGCGGAGCGCGTGCGGCTAGGGGGCGACGACGCGCCGATCGGGGTCAAGGCCGCGACCTCCCTTGCCCTGATCGTGCACGAGCTGGCGACGAATGCCGCCAAATACGGCGCGCTGGCGGCGACCGAGGGCCGCGTCACCATCGCCGGCGAACGCCGCGACGGCAATTTCGCGCTGACCTGGCAGGAGCGCGGCGGCCCGCCGGTGGAGGGGCCGCCGCAGCGCCGCGGCTTCGGCACGGTGCTGGCCGAGCGGGGCGCCATCACCCAGCTCGGCGGCACCGTCGCGCATGACTGGGCGCGGGAGGGGCTGACGCTCCGCCTGGAGGTGCCGCTGGAGCGGCTCGCCCACTGATCAGCTCTCGAGCAGCGCCCGCACCGCCGCCTTGACGAACGCCGCATCCGGCGGGTTGGGCTGCGGATTGCCGGCGCGGTGGCCCCAGATGCTCGGGATCGGGGCAAGGCGGCCATGCCTGAGGTGCGGCAGCTCGGCCTCGTTGTCGGCGACGCGGAAATAGAGGTCCGTCTCGCCCGGCATCAGCAGCACCCGCGCCTCGATCGCCGACAGCGCCTTCGCCAGGTCGCCGCCGTAGCGCGGATGGTCGCTGATGTCGCCGGCATCCCAGGTGCGGAGCTGCGCCAGCAGGTCGGCGGCGGGGCGGCGGGCGAAGCGCTGCTCCCAGTCCCGCACCAGGAAGGTCTCGAGGTCCGGCGCGCCGAGCGCCGAGAGGTGCAGGCCGGCGCGGTAGAAATCCTGGCTCAGCGCCCAGCCGGCATAGATGCGGCCGAAGGCGCGCAGCGCCTTCTGCGGCTGCGCCGAGAAGAGCGCCGTGCCGTCGTATTCCGGCGCCGCCTCCAGCGCCGCCATCAGGCCGGCGAGGAAGACGCGGTTGTGCACGGCGGTGCGGGCGCTGCCGCAATTGACGACGATGCGCGCGACCTCCGCCGGATGGGCCGCCGCCCAGTGATAGGCCTGCTGCGCGCCCATGGACCAGCCATAGACGGCGTGCAGCCGCTCGATCCCGAAGACCTCCCGCAGCAGGCGCCGCTGCGCAGCCACGTTGTCCCAGGCCGTGACCAGCGCCGGCCAGGGCGCGGTATTGGACGGCGAGGAGGACAGCCCGTTGGTGAACATGTTGGGCTGGACGATGAACCAGCGGGTCGGGTCGAGGATGCCGTCGGGCCCGATCAGCCATTCCAGGTCCGGGTGCTGCGCCCCGTAGCTGGTCGGGTAGAGCACGGCATTGTCCCGCGCCGCGTTCAGCGTGCCGTGCGTCTTCCAGGCGAGCTTCGCATCCGGCAGCACGCCGCCCTTGTGCAGCGGCAGGTCGCCGAGGGCGAGGACGCCCTCCTGCTGTGCCCAGCTCATGCGCGCAGCGTCCGGATGTAGTCGCGGTGGAACCGGGCATAGCCCGGCTGCAGGTAGCCCAGCCTCTCCTTCAGCACCCGGTGCGCATCGCCCAGGCGATGGAAGGGGATGAAGGGGTAGAGGTGGTGCTCGGCATGGTAGGGCATGTTCCACATCAGCAGGCGGATGAGCGGCGAGGTCAGCACGGTCCGCGTATTGGTCAGCCCGTTGCGGTCCGTGCTGCAGCCGGTGTGCTCCGCCAGCAGGTAGAGGCGCAGCAGCGGCTGGGCCATGAGCTGCGGCAGGACCCAGAACAGGAAGGGCGTCGCCCAGCCGAAGAGCGCGGCCGAGACCAGCGCGCCGCCCGCCATCACCGCGACCTCCGCCCGGATGCTGCGGATGACGCGCGGCGCCTGCGCCTCGCCGATATAGGGATAGGCCGAGAGGTCGCAGCGCAGCCCGGCCGCCAGCACCGTCAGGCGGAAGCGCCAATAGGGGATGGACAGCACGCGCAGCAGGTAGCCGTCCAGGGTCGTCGGCGGCGGCGTCGCCAGTTCCGGGTCGCGCTCCGGGTCCTGGGTGAAGCGGTGATGCGCGGTGTGGTAGAGCTGGTAGAAATGCCAATTATAAAGCGCGGGCAGGCCGGACAGCCAGCCGATCGCGGCATTCGCCCGCCGGCTGGCGAAGGCGGTGTAGTGGCTGGTCTCGTGGAAGGGCGCGAAGAGCGCCGCCTGCACGATGCCGAGCAGCAGCATGGCAGGCACCACCCACCAGCCCGGCGCGAGGGCGACCAGCGTCCCGGTCGCCAGCAGCAGCGCGGCGTGGATCGCCAATTGGCGCCAGCCTTCGGTATCGCTGCGCCCGGCGAGCCCCTTCATCTCGGTGGCGGATGGTGCCTCCATCGTCAGACCTCCACGTCGCGATTGACGTCCTTGTAGAGAAGGTAGGCAGCGTCGCCCCAGCCCGTGCAGTAGAACTGCTGCGGCACGAAGCTGCCCAGCCAGACGAAGTCGCCCGTCCACAGCTCGTGCCAGTCGCGATCCAGCAGTTGCAGCCCCTGGCCTTCCAGCATGACCAGCCCGTGCTCGAAGACATGCGTCTCGACGCAATGGAAATGCGAGCCGGGCGAGAAGCCCATGACGTTCATCTCGAAATCCATGGTCATGTCGGCGGTGCCGAGCAGGTATTGCCGCCAGCGGCCGCTGTCATCGACGGTCGTGCGCGGCGTCGCGTCGCGGCTGCCGAAGCGGACCCCCGGCGCATCGAAGCCCTGCGCCGGGACGTAGCGGCGCTTGATCCAGACGGCGCTGACCGGCCCCGCACCCTTGTTGACGAAGCCGAAGCCGGTGCCGGCCGGGACATAGGCGAAGCCGCCGGGCGCCAGGCTCTCCGTGCCGCCAGCCGTCACGGTCAGGGTGCCGGCGAGGACGTAGAGGAAGTGCTCCAGCCCGTCGTCGCGGGTGCCGCGCGTGCCGCCACCGGGGAAGACCTCCAGCCTGCCTTGCGCGAAGCGGGCGCCCATCAGCGGCGTCGCCTGGTAGAAGACCTGGGCATCCTTCAGGCCCGGCAGCAGGCTCGGGAACATGCCGTCCGGCGGCAGCACGGCGTAGTTGCGAGTGACGAGGCTGCGGTTGTGGCCGATGACGCCGGGCGGGACGAAGGCGGGCATGGGTGGCTCCGGGCAAGGGGCGCGCCGCGGCGGTCCAGCAAGAACGGGGCCGCCCGGCGCCGCGCCTCCATTCCACGAATGGAGCCGCGATGCCAGGGGCGGCCGCGGGGGCCCGGTCAGACCGTGTGGCCGGCCATCATGCTGAGGGCGGGCTCGCGCGCCAGCGCCTCCCGGATCGCCGCCGCATCCCGCCCGCCCTTGTCCAGCGCCTGCTTCAGATGCGCGGCATAGGCGTCGGACACCACGGCGGGCAGCAGCGGTTCGTTGCCATCCACGATGGCCTGGATGAGGGCGGGGCCAGGTGCGGCCAGCGCCTCCTCCAGCACCCGCCCGGCCTCCTCCGGCCGCTCGATGGTGAAGCCGCGCGCGCCCATGGCCTCCGCGGCCTTGGCGAAGTCGATGCCCGGCACCGTCACGCCATGGTCCGGATTGCCCAGGAACAGCATCTGCTCCCACTTGATCTGGCCGAGCGTGCCGTTGCGCAGCACCAGCAGCTTGAGCGGCAGCCGCATCTCGACCGCGGTGGCGAACTCGCCGAGTTGCATGGACAGCCCGCCATCGCCGATGACGCCGAAGATCGGCCGGCCCGGGAAGGCGCAGCCGGCCGCGACCGCATAGGGAATGGCGCAGGCCATGGAGGCGAGCAGGCCGGAGACGCCGAAATCATGGCCCGGCTGCAGGCGGATGTGGCGCGCGACCAGGCCCGTGTGGTGCCCGCTGTCGGCCACCACCACCGCATCCGGCGGCAGGCGCCGGCCGAACTCCGCAACGGGGACGGAGGGGTTCATCGGCAGCCGCTCGCTGGTCTCGGCGGCGCGGATGGTGTCGTACCAGCGCCGCGTCTCGGCCTGCGCCATCTCCAGGAACCCGCGGTCCTCCTTGCGGCGGAGCTGCGCATTCAGCATCTCGAGCGCCGCGCGGGCATCGCCGACCAGCCCGGCCTCCGCCGGCTGGCGCAGCCCGATCCGCTGCGGGTCGCGGTCGATCTGCACGACGCGGGCCTGGCCCGGCTTCGGGTAGTACTCGGCATAGGGGAAGGTGGAGCCGACGATCAGCAGAGCGTCGCATTGCGCCATGACGGCATGGGTACCGAAGGTGCCGTAATAGCCGATGCCGCCAGTGGTGTAGGGGTGGTCGTCGGGCAGCACCGCCTTGCCGAGCAGCGCCTTCGCCACCGGCGCGCCCAGCATCTGCGCGGTCTGCTCCAGCTCCGCCCGCGCCTCCAGCGCGCCGCGGCCGGCGAGGATGGCGACGCGACGCGCGCCGTTCAGGATCTCCGCCGCGCGCCCGACCTCCCCGGCATCGGGCAGGCAGAGCCCGTCCTGCCAGCGCGGCGCGGTCTGCTGCGCCTTGCCGCGCGGGGAGGGCTTGTCCTCCTCCGCCTCTTCCTCCTGCACGTCGGTCGCCAGCGCGAGATGGGCGACGCCGTGCCGGGCGAGGGCGCTGCGGCAGGCGAGGCTGGTCACCATCGCCGCATGCTGGGCGCCCATGACGCGGGCGTTGTAGACCGCGACATCGGCGAAGACGCGGTCCAGCGGCACGTCCTGCTGGGTGAAGGTCTCGGCGAGGTCGTGATAGGGCAGGCCGGTCAGCGCCACCACCGGCGCCAGGTCCAGCTTGGCGTCGTAGAGGCCGTTCAGTAGGTGCAGCCCGCCCGGACCCGTCGTGGCGAAGCAGCAGCCGATCCTCCCCGTCCACTTGGCATAGGCGGCGGCCATGAAGGCGGCGCTTTCCTCATGCCGGACGGGGACGAAGCGGATGCGGTCTTGGCGGGTCCTGAGCGCCTCCACCACGCCGTTGATGCCATCCCCGGCCAGGCCGAAGATGGTGTCCACGCCCCAGGCGTGCAGCGTGTCGATGACGATCTCGCTGGCGTTCGGCATGCATCGGGCTCCCGTTGTTCCGGGGCGAACGCCGGCGAACCGTGGCGGATGCGGCGGCAGGCGTGGAACGTCCCGGCTTGCCGGCCGCCCGGCCGGGCCCTAGCGTGCCGCCACCCGGCCGGAAGAGCCGGGCCCGAGGATCGCCGCGCCGGCCCGTACCCCTGCCGAAAGGGCCCCGCCCATGCACCCCTTCACGATGCCCGAGGGCATCCAGGCCCGCGTCGCCGCGCGCTGCGGCACCCCGCATCCCTTCGCGCAACTCGACCCGAAGCGCACGGCGCTGGTCGTCGTGGACCTGCAGAACGGCTTCATGCGGCAGGACCTGGCGCATGCCTGGTGCCCGATGGCCGAGCACGTCGTGCCCGCCGTGAACCGCCTGGCGGCAGCGCTGCGCCGGGCCGGCGGCGCGGTCTACTGGATCCAGAACACCTTCGACGCCCGCTGCGAGACCGAATGGTCCATCATGCAGGAGATGGTGACCCCCGAGGCGCGCGCCCGCCGCGCCGCCGCCATGAGCGAGGGGACGGAAGGCAACCGGCTCTGGCCCGCCCTCGATGTCCGGCCGGAGGACGAGGTGGTGCGGAAATACCGCTACAGCGCCTTCATCCAGGGCGGTTCCGACCTGCCGGCGCGACTGCGCGCTCGCGGCCTCGACACGGTGCTGATCACCGGCACTGTGACCAATGTCTGCTGCGAGAGCAGCGCCCGCGACGCCATGATGCTGAACTTCCGGACGGTGATGGTCAGCGACGGCTGCGCCGCGGTGACGGACGAGGAACACGCGGCCAGCCTGATCGCCTTCTACCTGCAATTCGGCGACGTGCTGACGGTGGACGAGTGCATTGCGGGCTTCGGGACGGCGGAGGAGAAGGAAGCGGCGTGAGGCCATCCGATGGTCGGAGCGCGCTAGGCGCGGAGAGCTGAATCGGATGGGGAATCCTATGAAGAAGGTTGCGTTCATCGGCACGGGCGGGACGATCAGTTCGATCGGCAAGGGCCCGCTGGATTACGTGAACTACGGCGCCAATGGCGTCATGCTGCAGGCCGGCGGCATCCTCGACCGCTTCCCGGAGGTGCAGGAGGTCGCCGAGGTCTTCGCGGTGCCCTACCGCAACGTGCCCTCGCCGCAGATCGGCTGGCCGGAGTGGAAGGAACTGGTCCTGCTCTGCGACCGGATCCTCGCGGAGACGCCGGATGTCGCAGGCATCGTCATCGGCCACGGCACCGCCTCGCTCGAGGAGACGGCGTATTTCCTCTCCCTCACGCTCAAGGTCCCGGTGCCGGTGGTGGTGGTGGGATCGCAGCGCCCGGCCTCCTCGCTCTCGACCGATGCCGGGCTGAACCTGGTGAATGCCGTGCGGGTCGCGGCCAGTGGGGAGGCGCGCGGCCTTGGCGCGCTGGTGCTGCTGAACGACGAGATCCAGGCGGCACGGGAGGTGACCAAGACCTCCACCGGCCGGATGCAGACGTTCCGCAGTCCGGATGTCGGCGTGCTCGGGCATGCCGATGGCGACACCCTGGCCTGGTATCGCCGGCCGATCCGCCGCACCGCGCCCGACACCGAGTTCGACATCCGCGGCCTCGATTCGCTGCCGCGGGTGGACATCGCCTATAGCTACGCCAATGCCGACGGCACGGCGGTGCGGGCCTTCGCCGCGGCCGGCGCCGCAGGGATCGTCGCCGCCGGCTTCGCGCCCGGCTTCGTCACCCCCGGCGATGCGGCGGCGCTGAAGGCGGCGCGGGAGAAGGGCATCGTCGTGATGCAATCGACCCGGGCCGGCAGCGGAAGGGTCTTCCCGACCACCAAGCTGGCCGAGGCGGGCTTCATTCCGGCCGACAACCTGAACCCGCAGAAGGCCCGCATCCTGCTCGCTTTGGCCTTGACGGTCACGAAGGACCCGCAGGAGATAGCGAGGATCTTCGCCACCTACTGAGACTCGGGAAGGATGCCGGCCGCCGCATGAAATTCCTCCATGCCGCCGACATCCATCTCGACAGCCCGCTCGCCGGCCTCGCCGCCCGGTCGGACCTGCCGGGCGAGCTGATCCGCAACGCGACGCGCCGGGCCTTCGCCGCCATGGTGGACCTGGCGATCGCCGAGGACGTGGCCTTCGTCGTCATCGCCGGCGACCTCTACGACGGCGACTGGAAGGACTTCTCCACCGGCCTCTTCTTCGCCGAGCAGATGCGCCGCCTCGGCCGTCCCTGCTTCCTGCTGCGCGGCAACCACGATGCGAAGTCGGTCATCACCAGGTCGCTGAAGGCGCCGGGGAATGTCCATGAATTCTCCGCCCGCACCTGCGAGACCGTCGCGCTGCCGGACCTCGGCATCGCCCTGCACGGCCATTCCTTCCCCAACCGCGCCGTGCCCGAGGACCTCTCGGCCTGCTACAAGGACCCGGTCCGCGGCCTGCTGAACATCGGCGTGCTGCACACCTCGGCCGAGGATCCGGGCGAGCACGAGACCTATGCCCCCTGCCAGGTCGGGGCACTGCAGCTCAAGGGCTATGGCTACTGGGCGCTCGGCCACATCCATGCCCGCCGCGTGCTCTGCGAGCGGCCCTGGGTGGTCTTCCCCGGCAACCTGCAGGGGCGCCACGCGAAGGAGACCGGCGCCAAGGGCTGCAGCATCGTCCATGTCGAGGATGGCGAGGTCAGGGCGGTCGAGCACCGCGCCGTCGACGTCCTGCGCTGGGCGGCGCTGGAGGTGGATGCCGAGGCCGGCGACATCCTGACCCTGCAGGACCGGCTGGCCGAGGCCGCCCGCGCGGCGGTGGCGGAGGCGGGCGACCTGCCGGTCCTGGCCCGCGTCACGCTGCGCGGCGCGACGCCGCTGCACGCCGCCCTGCTCGCCGATGCCGAGCAACTGGCCGCCGAATGCCGCAACGCCGCGCTGGCTGCCGGCGGCACGCTCTGGGTCGAGGCGCTCAAGCTCCGCACCCGCCCGGCCCGCACCGCCGAGGAAGGCGCGCTGCGGCCGCTGCGGGAGGCCTTCGCGGCGGCACTCGACGAGCCCGCCCGCATGACCGGGCTGCTGCAGGAATTCGAGTCGCTCCGCCGCAAGCTCCCTTCCCATGCCCAGGAGGGGCTCGACCTGCCGGCCGATGAGGCAGCGCTGCGGGCGCTGGCGGAGGACGCCTGGGCCGAGGCGGCGCGCGCCATCGCGGAGGCCGAGGCGCCATGAGGCTGCTGCGGCTCGACCTGCTGCGCTACGGCCACCTGACCGACGTCTCGCTCGATTTCCCGCGCGAGGCCGCGCTGCATGTCGTCCTCGGCCCGAACGAGGCCGGCAAGTCCACGGCGCTGGAGGCGATCGGCGACGCGCTCTTCGGCTTCCCCGCCCGGACCGGGCGCGACTTCCTGCACGCCTCGAAGGACCTCCGCATCGGCGTCACGCTCGCCGGCCGGGACGGCGCGACGGCAAGCTTCCTCCGCCGCAAGGGCCGGCAGCAGACGCTGCTGGACGCCGAGGAGAACCCGCTGCCGGAGGAGGCGCTGCGCCGCTTCCTCGGCGGCGCCGACCGCGACCTCTTCGACCGCGCCTTCGGCCTCGACGGCGCGCAACTGCGCAGGGGCGGGGAGGAGTTGCTGAAGGCGGGCGGTGACAGCGGCGAGAGCCTGCTCGCCGGCCTCGGCGTCATGCACCTGCACAAGGCGCTGGCGAAGCTGGACGAGGAGGCCAAGACGCTGGTCGGCGACGGCCGCGGCAAGCGGCAGTTCAGCATCGCCATGGAAGCCTGGAAGCAGGCCCGCGACGCCGCGGCCGAGGCCGCGGTGCGCCCGGCCGAGTGGCAGGAGGCGACGGAGCGCCTGGCCGGCATCGTGGCGGACCTCGCTGGGGTGCAGCAGGAGATGGCGGCGCTGGCGCGGGAGGACAGCCGCCTGCAGCGCATCCGCCGGGTGAAGCCGCGCCTTGCCGAGCTCGACCATGCGCGCGGGCAGTTCTCGCTGGTCGCCGATGCCCCGCGCCTGCCCGCCGATGCGCGCGCCGCGCTCGAGCACGGGCGGGAGGCGCGCCGCGCCGCCGCCCAGGACGCCGAGCGCGAGGCGGAGGCGGTGCGCCGCCTCTCGGAGGACCTGGAGGCGCTGCCGCGCGACGCCGCCGTGCTCGCCCTGCAGGATGGCATCGATTCGCTGGCCGGGCGTCGCGCCCTGGTGCAGCAGGCCGAGGCCGACCTGCCGGCGGTCCGCGCGCGGCTCGAGGGCTACCGGGCCGCGGCGGCGGAGGCGGCGCGCGGACTCGGCCTCGACCTCCCGGCCGAGGCGCTGCGCGAGCGCCTGCCGGCCGAGGCGCTGCGCCGCCGCGCGCAGGCGCTGCTCACCGACCGCGCCCGGCTGGTCACCCAGCGCGAGGCCGCGGCGCAGGTGCTGGCGGCCGCCCATCGCGCCCGCGACGCGGCGGCTGTGGCCGTGCAGGCGGCGCCCGCGCCGCCCTCGCCGGCGCCGCTGCGGCAGGCGATCCAGGCGGCGCAGCGCGAGGGCCGCATCGACCGCGAGCTTGAGGCGGCCGAGCGCCGCCTCACCGGCGCCGCGGAGGCCGCCGCCGCCGCCCTCGGCGCCCTGCCGCTCTGGTCCGGCGATGCCGCGGCGCTCGCCGCCTGCCGACTGCCGCTGGCGGCCGAGGCGGAGGCGGCGGCGACGCGCCTGGCCGAGGCCGATAGGGCTCTCGGCAAGGCGGGCGAGGAGGCGGCGCTGGTCGCGGCCGAGATCGCCCGGCTGCAGGAGGAACTGGCCGACCTTGCCGCTGGCGAGACCATGCCGACCCGGGCCGCGGTCGAGGCCGCGCGCGGCGAGCGTGACCGCGCCTGGCGCCTGCTTCGCCGTGCGCTCGAGGGCGGCGCACCGGCGACGGCGGAAGAGCGCGCCGGGCTGCCGGAGGCACCATTGCCCGAGGCTTTCGAGCGCCTCTGCGACGCGGCCGACCGGCTCGCCGACCGCCGCGCGGACGAGGCGCAGCGTGTCGCCGACTGGCTGCTGCGCTCCGACCGGCTGGAGCGCGCGCGGGCCCGCCATGCCGAGGCGGGGAGGGGGCTGGCCGCGGCCGAGGCCGCCGCGGCGGCGGCGCTCGCCGCCTGGCAGGCCCTCTGGACCCCGGCGGGCATCGAGCCCCGCGCGCCCGAGGCCATGAAGGAATGGCGGGCGCAGCGCGCCGAGGTCCTGCGCCTCCTGGCCGAGGCGCGGGCCGCGCGCGAGGCCCGCGACGACCTCGCCGCGCGGCGCGAGGCGGTGCGCGAGCCGCTCGCCGCCCTGCTGCCCGGCGGCCCCGCCGGCCCGGCGCTGGCGCCGTTGCTGAACGCCGCGGACCTCGCCTGCCAGGCGGCCGAGGAGGCCGTGGTCGAGCATCGCCGGCGCCTCGACCGGCTCGCCACCGAAGAGAAGCGCCTGCCCGAATTGCGCGACCGGGCCGAGGCCGCGGCGCGGGACCTCGCCGCCGCGGAGGCCGGCTGGGAGGAGGCCGTCGCGGCGCTCGGCCTGCCGCCCGGCGCGGGCGCCGAGGCGATGGAGGCCGCGCTGCTCGCCTGGGGCCGCATCGCCGAGGCCGCCGAGGCCTGGCGGGAGGACGAGCGCCGCATTGCCGACATGCAGCGCGCCGTCGAGGATTTCGCGGCGGCGACCGCGGCGCTGCTCGCCGCCCTGCCGGAGGCGGAGGGGGAGGGCGCGCCGGCGCTGCTGCTGCCCGGCCTCGTGCGGCGGCTGGCCGAGGCGCGCAAGGCGGAGGATGCGGCCGAGGCGCTGGCCCGCCGCATCGCCCAGCACCGCGAGGCCGCCGAGGTCGCCGGGCAGCGCTTGCGCCAGGCCGAGGCCGGCCTCGCCGCCCAGCGCGCGGCCGCCGGCGCGGTGGACGAGGCCGCGCTCGAAGAGGCGATCGACCTCGCCGCCCGCCGCGACCGGCTGGCCGCCGAGGTGGAGGGCCTGGAGCGCCTGCTGGCCGAACAGTCCGACGGCATGCCGGAGGCGGCGCTGCGCGAGGAGGCTGCGGAGGTCGGGATCGATGCCGCGACCGCCCGGCTCGAGGAGATCGGGCGCCAGCGCGCCGCGCTGGCGGAGCGGCTGAGCGCCCTCGGCGGCGAGCGCAACGCCGCCGAGCAGGTGCTGCGCGACCTGGAGAAGGGGCGCGACGCCGCCGCCCATGCCCAGGCCGCCGAGCAGGCGCTGGCCGAGGCGCGCGGCGCGGCCGAGCGCTATGCCCGGCTGCACCTCGCCCGCCGCCTGCTGCAGGCCGGCATCGAGTGCTTCCGTGCCGAGCGCCAGACCCCGCTGCTGCGCGATGCCGGCCGCCACTTCGCCCTGCTGACGGGCGGGCGTTACGCGAAGCTGGCGGCGGAGGAGGACGAGAAGGGCCGCATCGTGCTGCGGGCCGTCCGCTCCGACGGCAGCGACTGCGCGGTAGAGGCGCTGAGCGAGGGCACGCGCGACCAGCTCTACCTCGCGCTGCGCATCGCCGCGGTCGAGAGCCATGCGGCGAATGCCGAGCCGCTGCCCTTCATCGCCGACGACCTGCTGGTGCAGTTCGACGATACGCGGGCGGCGGCGGCGATCGGCCTGCTGGCGGAGCTCGGGCGGGTGGTGCAGCCGATCCTCTTCACCCACCACACGCATCTCGCCGAGCTCGCCGCGCGGCAGAAGGGCGTGCAGGTGCAGGTGCTGCCGGGCGGCGCCCCAGCGCCGGTGGAGGCGCGCAGCGCCGCCTGAGCCGGTCCGAAAACCGGACCCGGTTCAGCCCCGCCGCGCCGCCCGTGCCAGCCAGAGCGTCGCCGTCAGCATCAGCGCCGTGCCGAGCGCGAGGCCCCAGCCCGGCTGCTCGCCGAAGAGCAGCATGCCGATCGCCGCACTCGCCGGGATGCCGGCATATTCGACGGGCGCCAGCAGCCCGATCTCCGCCCGCCGCGCCGCCGCCTGCATCAGCAGGTCGCCCAGCACCGCGAGCGCCGAGCCGGCCAGCAGCAGTGCGAGGGCGAGCAGCGAGGGCATGCGCCAGAATACCGCCGAGACCGGCCCCCAGACCAGGATGGAGCAGACCGCGTACCAGGCGATGATGCGCGGCCCCGGCTCCGTCCCGCCGAGCCGCTTCATGCATATGATGACCAGCGCGCCGGTGATGCCGCTGCCGACCGCCGCGAGCACGCCGATGGAGAGGTCGCCGTCCGGCCGCGCGATGGCCAGGACGCCGGCGAAGCCCAGCAGCGCCGCGGCGATGCGGTCGCCCCGCAGCCGCTCCCCCAGCAGCAGCACCGCCAGCGGCAGCGCCCAGAGCGGCCGCGCCTGCATGATGGCGACCGCATCCGCCAGCGGCATCCAGTCGATGGCCAGCAGGTAGAGCATGAAGCTGGCGATCCCCGCCACGCCCCGCGCCAGGTGCCCCTTCCAGCGCCGCGTCGCCAGCCCCGCCACCCCCTGGCGCAGGAACCAGGGAGACAGGATCACCAGGGTGAAGACCCCGCGCGCGAAGGGGACGAGGGCGAGCGGCAGCCCGTCCTCCAGCGCCAGGCGGAAGCCGGCGCCCATGCCGGCGAAGGCGATGGTCGCGGCGAGCATGAAGCCCATGCCGGCGAGGGAACTCGAAGCGGCGGGGGCGCGCGGCGCGGCATGCATCGCCCGCCTCTAGCGGCCCTGCTGCAGCGCAGCAAAGGGATTCCCGGCGATTGACGCCGCGCCGGGCCGCGCCGAGTCTCCGGCCGGAACGGGAAGGGAATGCGCCATGGTCCGGCTCGACGTGCTGATCCAGGGCTATCCGGGGAAGTCGCTCTGCCATGGCGGCCTGGGCTGGAGCACCATCGCCCTGCTGCGCGGGCATGGCCGGACGATCCTGATCGATGTCGGCGCCTTCGCGGTGCGGCCGGAATTCGGCCGGCAGTTGCAGGCCGCCGGCTGCGACCCGGCCGAGGTCACCGACGTGGTGCTGACGCATGCGCATTGGGACCATTCGGTGAACTACACGCTCTTTCCCAATGCCGAAATCTGGATCGGCCGCGCCGAGATGGACTGGGCGACGACGACGCCGGTCGGCTTCAACCCGCTGCCCGAGCTCTATGTCCGCGACCTCGCGCAGCATCCGAAGCTGCACCTGCTGGAGGATGGCGAGGCCTTCCTGCCCGGCCTCACCGCGCATCTCTGCCCCGGCCACACGCCGGGCTGCCTGGTCTATCGCCTCACGGGCAACGAGGTGCCGGTGGTCTTCAGCGGCGATGCCGCCAAGAACCGGGCGGAGCTGCTGTCGATGGCGACCGACATGACCATGGATGCCGGCGCCAGCCGCGCCAGCCTCGACCGCATCTGGGGCCTCTGGCGGCAGGAGAAGGGGACGCTGCTGATCCCGGGGCACGACCTGACCATGCGGCTCGATGCCGCGGGCCGTCCCGAATACATCGGCCAGCGCCGCGCCGGCATCGCCGCCTGGTTCAGCGAGGATCTCGCGGTCATGGAGAAGTTCGACATCTCCGCCCCGAGGTTCTGAATGCGCCCATCCGCCGAGCCGAAGGCCGCGGGCTCTCCCGAGCTGCGCGCCTGGGTGCGGCTGCCCTCCGGCCGGCGCCTCGACCTCATCTCGCCCACCCCCTTCGACTGGACGGACGAGGACCTGGCGATCGGCCTCTCCCGCACCTTCCGCTGGGGCGGGCATTCCGTCTGGCCGGGCGCGCCGCTCTCCGTCGCGCAGCACTCGCTCGCCGTGCTGGCGCTGCGGCGGGCGAAGGCGAGGGGCGGGCTGAGCCGGGCCGAGGCGCGGCGCGAATTGCTGCACGATGCCGAGGAAGGGCTGCTCGGCTTCGACTGCATCTCGCCGCTGAAGCCCTTCCTCGGCGCCGGCTTCGCCGACCTGCAGGCGCGGCTCTCGGGCGCGGTCGCGCTGCGCTACGCGCTGCCGGCCTGGACCCCGGAGTCGAAGAAGGCCCACAAGGCCTGCGATATCGCCCTCGCGGCCGGCGAGGCGGTGCATGTCGCGGGCTGGACGAAGGAGGAGGTGCGCGGGACGCTCGGCATCAAGGCCGCCGTGATCGCCGAGGACCCGCTGCTGCCGGCCTATGGCGGCGATCCCTGGCGCCCCTGGCCGCCCGAGCAGGCGGCGGAGCGCTTCCTCGCGGCGCTGCGCGGATTGCTGGGCGGCGAGTGACCGCGCCGGGCCCCCCCGCCGGCCTGTGCGCTGCCGCACACATCATACCGGACCGATCGTGCGACATCGCCGCGCCATGGCGCGGGCCACAGCCGGCCGCGCATCGCATGACGAGGAGCCGCCACGTGCCCGACACCGCCATCCTGCCGCAGCCCGCGACCATGCCGGGGACCGAGCCGACCCCGGACGCCATCCTGCAGCTCGGCTTCGCCTTCTGGCAGTCCAAGACGCTGCTGAGCGCGGTGGAACTCGGCCTCTTCACGCTGCTCGACGAGGCCGGGCCGCTGCCTGCCGCGGCGGTCGGGGCGCGGCTCGGGCTGCATCCCCGCGCCCTCAGCGACTTCCTCGATGCCCTCGTCGCGCTCGGCATGCTCGGGCGCGATGCGGCGGGCCGCTACGGCAATACGCCGGCGACCGCCCGCTACCTCGTGCGCTCCCGCCCCGGCTATGTCGGCGGGATGCTGGAGATGGCGAATGCCCGCCTCTACCCCTATTGGGGCCGGCTGACCGACGGGCTCCGCACCGGCCTGCCGCAGAACGAGATCCGGGACGGGCAGCCCGGCATCTTCGAGACGCTCTATGCCGACCCGGCGGCGCTCGAGGGCTTCCTGCAGGCGATGACCGGCCTCAGCCGTCCCAATGCGCGCGCCATGGCCGAGGCCTTTCCCTGGGGCGAGCATGCCAGCGTCGCCGATATCGGCTGCGCCCAGGGCGGGTGCCTCGCGGAGATCCTGCGGGCGCATCCGCATCTCCGGGGCATCGGCTACGACCTGCCGCAGGTGCGCCCGGTCTTCGAGGATTTCGCGCGCGGGCAGGGGCTGCAGGACCGCATGCGCTTCACCGCCGGCGACTTCTTCGCCGACCCGCTGCCGCAGGCCGAGGTGCTTGTCATGGGCCATATCCTGCACGACTGGGACCTGGAGGCGAAGCGCATGCTGCTGCGCAAGGCGCATGCGGCGCTGCCGCCGGGCGGGGCGCTGGTGGTCTACGACGCGATGATCGACGACGACCGGCGGGAGAATGCCTTCGGCCTGCTGATGAGCCTGAACATGCTGGTCGAGACGCCGGGCGGCTTCGACTATACCGGCTCCGACTGCGCCGGGTGGATGGAGGAGGCAGGCTTCCGCGCCGTCCGGGTCCGCCACCTGCAGGGGCCCTATGCCATGGCGGTCGGCATCCGCTGATCGATACCCACCGGCAGACGTCTTGACGTCTGCCGGTGGGTACCGCGCGCAGGGATGGCGTGGCGGCTGCGCGCCGAACAACAAGCCATGCCGGTCGGCATGTGTGCTGGCCGGCATGCCCGGGGGCGGCAGGACGGGCTATCCTGCCGCCATGCCCGACACGCCCTCGACGCTCGACGACTTCGCCTTCGCCCATCGCCTGCGGGTGCGCTGGGCGGAGCTCGACCCGCAGCGCATCGTCTTCAACGCGAACTACCTGATGTATTTCGACGTGGCGCTGTCCGAGTACCTGCGGGCCATCGACTTCAAGGGCCAGCAGGGCTTCGCCGGACACGGCAGCAACCTGGTCGCGGCGAAGGCCGAACTCGACTTCCGCGCTCCTGCGCGGCACGACGACGAGCTGCTGGTCACTGCCCGCGTCGCCACGCTCGGCCGGACCTCGCTGCGTTTCCGCATGGGCTGCTTCCGGGACGAGGCGCTGCTGGTCGAGGGGCGGCTGGCCTATGTCAACGTCACGCTCGGCGACCACCGGCCCGTGCCGCTGCCGGCACCCTTCGTCGAGAAGGTGCTGGCCTTCGAGCGGATCCCGCCGGAGCGGACAGCGCCCGGTTAGGAAAGCGTTGGACATTCCGTGCGTTAGGGGGGAGTCTTCACCCTCCATCGCTGCGCCCGTCCAGGGCGGAAGGTCATCGCCGCCATGCTGGCGGGTTCCCATGTCGCCCTCGGCGCTGCTGCCTGGATGGCCGTCGCCCCGCATATCGGCCGCCCGCCGCTCGACCCCGAGGCGCTTGCCGTCGCGGTCGCGGGCGGGCTGCTGCCGGATATCGACCACCCCAAGAGCTGGGTGGGCAAGCGGCTGCGGCCGGTCTCCGACCTGGTGGCGGGGCTCTTCGGGCATCGCGGCGTCACCCATTCGCTGCTCGCGCTCGCCGGCTGCGGCTGGCTGCTGCACCAGGGCGCGCTGCCGGCCCGCTGGGCGGAGCCGCTGGTCGCGGGCTATGTCAGCCACCTCGCGGGCGACCTGCTGACGCCGGCGGGTCTCCGCCTGCTCTGGCCGGTCCGCGGCACCTGGGCCTTGCCGATCTGCCGCACCGGCTCGCCCTTCGAGCCGCTGGTGGTGGCGCTGATCCTGATTGCCGCCTGGTGCACCCTGCCGGACCGGCCGGATGCGCGGGGGGCATTGCAGCGCCTCGGCACCTTCATCGCCGGGACCATGGAGGCGCTGCCCCTGCCGCCGCCGCCGCCTCCGCCGCCGCCGCGCCGCCGGGTCGCGGATCAGCCCGCCGGCAGCGCCGCGAGCCGCGCCGCGTAGGCGCGGCCCGCCGCCGCCAGGGCCGCATCACCGGCCGATCTCGCGTCGTGGACCAGGAAGGGCTCCTGCCAGGCCAGGGCGCAGCGGCTCGCCGTCGCCTGCAGCGGCCGCAGCAGTTCGGCGAGCGGGTAAAGATTCACGCCGCCCGGCCCATAGGTCTCCCGCCGGTTGCCCGCGGTGGCCGCGACCAGCAGGGGCCGGCCGGCGATCACGGCGCCCTCGGTCTCCGGCGCGACATAGAACATGGGCGTCAGCACGCCGTCCTGCCAGGCTTTCAGGAGCGGCGGCGTCGCATACCACTGCACCGGGAATTGCAGCACGATCCGCCGCGCCGCGAGCAGCCGCGCGACCTCCGCCGGCACGTCGATCCGGCCATCGGGGTAGAGCGCCTCGAGATGCGCGACCGCCACCCCGGGCAGCCCTGCGGCGGCCGCGGCCAGCGCGCGGTTGGCGCGGGAGGCGCCGTAGTCGGGGTGGCTCAGCAGGATCAGGGTCTCGGTCATCGCCGTCCTCGGTCTCGGTTCGTCCGGACGATGACAGCGGCAGAGATATCCTTCCAACCGATAATACTTATGCTGCATTATCGGTCCTATGGATAATCTGCGCCGCCTGGACCTGAACCTGCTGGTCGCCCTGGATGCCCTGCTAGCCGAGGCGCATGTCTCCCGCGCCGCCCGCCGGCTCGGCCTCTCCCAGCCCGCGACCTCGGCCGCGCTGGAGCGGCTGCGGCACCTCTTCCGCGACCCGCTGCTGGAACGCACCCGCGGCGGCATGCGCCCGACCCCGCGGGCGGAGGCGCTGCGGGCGCCGCTGCGCGCGGCGCTCGACGCCGTCGCCGGGGTGCTGGGCGCGGCGGAGCCCGACCTCGCCGGCATGCGCCGCCCGGTCCGGCTGCTGCTGGCCGATGCGCCGGCGCTCGAGGCCGCCACCCTCCTCGTCGCGCGGCTGGCGGCGACCGCGCCGGGTGTCACGCCGGTGCTGCTGCCCTGGCGCGGCGCGCCGGATGCGCTGGCGCGGCTGGCGGCGGGGGAGGCCGATCTGGTCGCCTCCGTCCTGCCGCCGCTCGGCCCGGAATTCCGCAGCCGGCCGCTCTTCGAGGAGAGCTACTGCATCGCCATGCGGCTGCACCATCCGGCGGTCGCGGGCTTCGACCTCGACCGCTGGCTCGCGCACCCGCATGTCGTCGTCTCGGGCCGCGGGGAGGCGGCGACGCCGCTCGATGCGCAGCTTGCCGCGCTGGGGCGGTCGCGCCGCGTCGGCGCCGTGGTGCCGAGCTTCCTGATGGTGCCGCCGCTGCTGCTGCGCTCGGACCTGATCGCCCTGCTGCCGGGCCGCTGCATCCCGCCCGACCTCGCGGGCGAGCTCGCCACCTTCGCGCCGCCCGTCCCGGTGGATGGCTTCCGCCTCGGCCTCGCCTGGCATGTCCGGCGGGAGAGCGACGCGCTGGTGCGGCATGTGGCGGCGCTCCTGGCCGGGGTGCTCGGCGGCGATCCGATGGCCGGCGCGCAGGCCTGACCCGCGCCGCGGGCGAGGCCGGCCGCACTTCCCCTGCCGCCGCTCCCGCGCTTGGATGGCTCCCAAGCCTTTGGGAGCGAGACATGCCAGGAACCCCCGCCGTGCCGATCGCCGGCAACCGCTTCTGCATCGTCGGCGGCGCCAGCCTGGTCGGCTCGGCCACCGCCGGCGAGCTGCTGGACCACGGCGCCGCCGAGGTCGTGCTGTTCGACAATTTCGCCTTCGGCTCCGATGCCGCGATCGAGCACCTGAAGGACCATCCGCGCCTGAGGCTGGTCCGCGGCGACGTCATGCGCATGGCCGACCTGCTGCGCGCGACGGAGGGCATGGCGGGCGTGCTGCAGCTCGCCGCCTACATGACCCTGTCGATGGACCGCGATCCCTGGGGCGGGCTCGACGTCAATATCCGCGGCGTGCAGAACGCACTCGAGGCCTGCAGGGCCAACAAGGTGGCGAAGATGGTCTTCGCTTCCTCCAACGCTACTTACGGCTATGGCCCGGGCGTCGCGGGCGACCTCGTGGAGGGCACGCCTTTCCACAGCGCCGGCGCGCCGCCGGCGGCGATCCTCTACGGCGCCAGCAAGATCATCGGCGAGCAGCTCTGCCGCGACGCCTACCGCAAATGGGGCCAGGACTACGTCGTCCTGCGCTACTCCACCGTCTACGGGGAGCGGCAGCACTACCGCGCCGCCAATGCCCTCTACATCATCGAGACCTACGACGCGGTGAAGCGCGGCGAGGCGCCGCAGGTCTTCGGCGACGGGTCGGAGACCAAGCATTTCGTCTATGTCGGCGACCTCGCCCGCGCCAACCGCATGGCCTTCGAGAGCGCGGCGACCGATGTCGCGGTCAATGCCTCCGGCCCCGCGCCCATCACCACGCTCGAGCTGGTGAAGCTGGTCACGCAGCTCGCGGGTGGCGGGCCGGAGCCGCGCTTCGTCGGCAGCGAGCCCGGCAAGGTGCGGCTGACCAGCGGCGGCGCCTTCCGCATCGCGCATGAGGAAGCCTTCCGCGCCATCGGCTGGAAGCCGGAGGTTGATATGGCGGAGGGACTGCGGCGCCTGATAACGTGGCGGGAACGAAGCAACGCCTCCGGGAGATAGCCGTCCATGCCCACCCCGTTCCGCCGCCGCGGCCTGCTGGCCGCCGCCGGCGCCAGCCTCGCCGCGCCGGCGCTCGGCCAGCCGCGCTGGCCCGACCGGCCCATCGAGATCGTGGTCGGCTTCGTCGCCGGCGGCGGCACGGATCTCGACGCGCGCAGCTATGCCCGCGCGCTGGAGACGCGGATCGGCGGCAGCGTCGTCGTCACCAACCGCGCCGGCGCGGGCGGGGAGCTCGCGCTGGCCGCGGTCGCCCGCGCGAAGCCGGACGGGCACACGCTGGGCACCACCAACTATCCCGGCCTGCTGACCATCCCGATCGAGCGGCCGGCGCAGTTCCGGCTCGAGGATTTCGCGCCGCTCGGCAACCTGGTGACGGACCCGAGCGCCATCACCGTCCATGCCGAGAGCCCCTACGGGAGCCTGCAGGACCTGCTGGCGGCGGCGCGCGCCGCGCCGGAGCGGCTGACCTATGCCTCGCCCGGCGTCGGCTCCGACGACCACCTGCAACTGGTGCTGCTGCAGGCGGCCGCCGGGATCGCCATGACGCATGTGGTCTTCCAGGGCGACCCGCAGCTCCGCCAGGCGGTGCTCGGGAAGCAGGTGGACTGCACGGGGCTCAACCTCGGCGCCGTGCTGCAGGTGCCCGACCATCTCCGCGTGCTGGCGCAGGCCGGCGCGGCCCGCAGCCGCTTCCGCCCGGAGGTGCCGACGCTGAAGGAGCTCGGCTATCCCGTCGAGATGGCCTCCGAACGCGGCCTGGTCGCGCCCGCCGGCACGCCGGCGGCGATCCTGTCGCGGCTGCGGGAGGCGACGGAGGACATCGCCCGCGACCCGGACTTCGTGCGCCAGCTCGAGGGCCGCTTCACCGAGCCGGCCTGGGAGCCGGGCGATGCCTGGTTCGCCCGGCTGAAGCGGCAGGAGGCCGGCTACCGCGCCCTCTGGCAGCGCACGCCCTGGGCGCAACGCTGAGGGCGGGGGCCCGTGTCGCCGTGATTGACTGAGGGAGCCCCGAATGCAACGAATGCGGCGTGAGTGCACTCGATCCCGACATCGCCGGACTATTGGCGCAGGAGCTTCCGGCCGCTGATTTCCGGCGCATCGTCGAGACCTTCGAGGACGATATCGGCCGCCTGACCGGCGAGCTCGAGCAGGCCGGCGCGGCCGGCAGGCTCGACGAGTATCGCCGCGTGGCGCATGGCCTGGCCGGCGCGGCCGGGGCGGTCGGCGCCACCCTGCTGGAGCGCACGGCAAGGCTGGCGATGGACCCGCGCTCCACCCTCCCGCCGCAGCAGATGGTCCCGATGATCCGGGCCCAGGCCAGGGCCGCGCTGGAGGAGCTGGCAGCCCTCCTCCGCCGCGTGGGAAAGGTTTGAGCCTCGCGGCCTGTGGCGCGGGAAGCGTCAGTCGGCGCGCCAGTTCAGCCGGCGCAGCAGCCATTCCCGATAGGCCAGCGCGGCCGAGGGCGGCGGCGCGATGGCCGCGAGCAGCGGCGCCGCCTCCGTCCCCGGCAGGGCCCGCAGCCCGGGCGCCCAGCCCTGGCGGCCTTCCTCCTCCAGCCAGCGCAGGGCGGCGCCGCGCCAGGCCGCGACGATGTCGGCCGGCGTCAGCGGCGGCAGCACCAGCGCCGCCTGCAGCCGGATGCTCGCCGCCGCCGCGGCCAGCGCCGCCCGCAACTCGGGCGGCCCGAGGAGGCGCAGGTCGTGCAGGGAGGGCAGGTCGGGCAGCGCCGGGTCGCGCTGGCCGGCCGGCTCCAGCGTGAACCAGGGCCGCGCCCCGCAGGCGGCGAGGCGGCCCGGGATGTCGGCGCCGTGCAGCAGCACCGCCTCGGCGACGCCCTGGGCGAGCGCCGCCTCGGCCCGCGGCGGCGGCAGGCCGAGCACCGGGCTGGCGGCGAAGCCCAGCAGGTCGAGCGCGAGCAGCCCCGCCGCCCCCGGCATGTCGGGCGCGCCGAGGCCGAAGCGCGGGGCGGCGCCGGGCGGTGGCATCGCCTCCCGCCCCGCCAGCACGGCGGAGCCCTGCAGGGCGCAGACCGGCAGCCAGCCGGCGGGATCGAAGCGGGCGCGCGGGTCGCCGACCAGGCGGGCGAGCGGTGCCGCGCCGGGGAGCAGCAGCAGGGTGCGGCCGTCCGGCGCGCTTTCGGTGACGAAGCGATTGGCCGCGGTCACGCCGTCCGGGCCGCCGAGGACGCTATGCCCCAGCCGGATGGCCGTGGTGGCGCCGCGGGCGAGCGAGGCGGCGAGATGGGCGGCCAAGCGGGCGAGGGGGCCATCCTCCGGCCCCGGCACCAGCAGGGTGGCGGCAGGCGGCAGCATGGCCCGCGCCGGCGCGGCCAGGGCAAGGCCGCCGGTGGCGAGCCCCGCCTGCAGCAGGCGGCGCCGGGTCGGGCTGGCTGGCATCGCGGTTCCTCCCCCTGGCGGGTCGCCTCCTCGGGCCCGGCACAAGGCCGGGTGACCGCTTGCGTATGTCAGGCGGGCCGGTCCGGGTCCATGGGCCGCGCGGTCCTCGGGCCGACCTGCCGGCCGGGCGGGCCGGTTCAGACCTGCGCGATGTCGGTGCTCCGGTCGCCGGTCGGCCCTGCCGGCCGGCGGACCGCTTCGGACCTGCGCGCCTTCCGGCGCCGCGGGCATCGGGCCGCGTCAGTCGTCGTAGCGCAGCAGCGCCTCGAAGGGCACGTCCAGCCGCTGGCGGCCGTTGAGGAAGCTGAGCTCGATCAGCGCCGCGCTCGCCGGCACCACCGCGCCGGCCTGGCGGAGCAGCGCGATGCCGGCCGCCATGGTGCCGCCGGTGGCCAGCAGGTCGTCCAGCAGCACCACGCGCTGGCCGGGCTGCACCGCATCGGCCTGCATCTCGATCCGGTCGGTGCCGTATTCCAGCGCATAGTCCAGCCCGACCGTCGCGCCCGGCAGCTTGCGCGGCTTGCGCAGCATGACGAAGCCTAAGCCCAGCTCGAGCGCGAGGGGGGCGGCGACCAGGAAGCCGCGGCTCTCGATGCCCGCCAGCAAGTCCGGCTTGTAGGGACGGATGACGCGCGCGAGGCGGGCCATGGCGGCGCGCCAGGCCGGGCCGTGCCGCAGCAGGGTGGAGATGTCGTAGAACAGGATGCCGGGCTTGGGGAAATCCGGGATGCCGCGGATGTGGTCGCGGAGGTCGAGGTCGTCGTGGGTCTCGGTCATGGCCGGTCCTGCGGGCTGGGATGGGGGTGCCCGGACCGGCCAGCGGCGCGACGGACGGGGCCACTAAAAGCATCGGCACGGCGCGGCGGCAACGGGCCTTGGCGCGGCCGCGCGGCCGGTCCATGTGGCGGCCATGTCGCGCATCGCCATCGCCGTCCCGCTCGGCCTGCTGGGCTTCTGCCTCTATATCGTGCTCGTCCTCACGGCGGCCGACCGGGTGCTGCAATGGCACTGGCTGCTGCAGCTCCCCTTCTTCGCCATCGCCGGGATCGTCTGGGCCTGGCCGGCGAAGTGGCTGATGGCCTGGGCCGCCGGGCCGCGCTGAGGCGTGCCGATGACCGAAGGGCCGGATGGCCCGGAGTTCTGAAGCGGCTCGCCCAACATACAAGGCGGTCCGATGACCGTAGGGCCGGAGGGGTCCCCACGAAGCGGCGCTTCGTGGGGCGCCCCGGATGGCGCGGAGGTCTGAATCGGCTCGCCCAACATGCAAGGCGGTCCGGCGACCGCAGCGCCGCGCGGCAAGGAGGTCTGAACCGGCCCGACGGACCTGCGGCGCCGGCCGGTCGCGGCCGGGGCGCGGATATGCCATTCCTCCGCCGCCCGGCCACCCGCCAGAAGGTCCGTCCCCCTGAAGATCGCCGAAGTCATCAACATCGATTTCTCGCTGCGGCATTTCCTGCTGCCGCTGATGCGCGGCGCGCGGGCGCGCGGGCATGAGGTGGTGGGGATCTGCGCCGAGGGACCGCTGCTGGACCTGCCGCGGGCGGAAGGATTCCGCATCATCCCCGTCCCCATGGCGCGCAGCCTGAACCCGCTGGCGCAGGCGCGCTGCTTCCGGGCGCTGCAGCAGGTCTTCGAGGCGGAGCGCTTCGACCTCGTGCACGCGCATATGCCGATCAGCAGCCTGCTCGCGCGCGCCGCGGCCAAGGCGGCGGGCGTGCCGCGCATCGCCTTCACCTGCCACGGCTTCCTGTTCAACCAGCCTGGGCCGCTCTGGCGGCGGGGCCTCTCGCTCGGCCTGGAATGGGCGGCGGGGCGGATCACCGACACCTTCCTGACCGTGTCGGAGGAGGAGGCGGCGGATGCCAGGCGCATCGGCATCCATCCGCGCGCAACGGCGGTGCTGAACGGGCGCGACCCCGCGGTCTTCCACCCGGATCCGGCGGCGCGGGCGACGCTGCGGGCCGCGCTCGGCGCGGGGGAGGGCGACTGCGTCGTCGTCACCGTCTCCCGCCTCGTCCGCCACAAGGGCTTTCCGGAATTGCTGCGGGCCGCCGAGGCGGCGCCCGGCGTCACGCTCTGGATTGTCGGCGAGCGGCTGGCCACCGACCATGGCGAGGACCTCGAGCCGCATTTCGCGCGGGCCGCGCAGGTCCTCGGCCCGCGGCTCCGGCGGCTCGGGTACCGGCACGACGTGGCGCGGGTGCTGGCGGCGGCCGATGTCTTCTGCCTGCCCTCGCATTTCGAGGGCCTGCCCATGTCGGTGATCGAGGCCATGCTGACCGGCCTGCCGGTGGTCGCCACCGATATCCGCGGCCCGCGCGAGATGGTGGTGGAGGGCGAGACCGGCTTCCTGGTGCCGCCCATGACGGTGGACCCGCTGGCGGCGGCGCTGCAGCGCCTGGCCGCCGACCCGGCGCTGCGGGCGCGCCTGGGGGAGGCGGGGCGGGCACGGGCCCTCGCGCGCTTCGACGAGGCGAAGGTGGTCGGGCGCACCCTGGACCTGCTCGGCCTGTAGAGCGCCATCGTGGCGGTGGTGCGCTGGCCTAATCATTTCCCTCCCATAGGGGCTTTACCATCGCGGTTGCGGATTTAGTGCAGTTTCACTACAAATTGTCGAAACGCATCTTGTGGGAAGGTGCGTGGAGAGGAAGGCATCGAAAATGCGTATCGTTGCATGGCTGGCGATGTCAGCTTTGATCGGGTACGTTTTCAATAACATTGTAGGTCTTGATAATGTTCTTGCTGCGGGGGCGGTATTCGCCTTACCTTTCGTGGTAATAGGGTTTCAGTATAATGAACGCGCAGAATTCGCGGATGGTGTCTGGCAAGATAAGGGAGCAATATACCGGCAACTCACTTTTTGGGGTATTCCCGTCGGGCGTGAGACCCTTATGGCGTCATATCGCAAGACACCCCTAATTGACGAGAGAACCGGCGTTTTTGTCGATGGCGCCGAATCAGCGAAAGAGACGCTGCGCAGCCTAAAGCTCCGTCACAGTACACCTGTTTTATTTGCGCCGATTTTCCGAGGCTCGGCCCCGTCTCAGCCGGAAAAGCAACTGGCGTTGTCGAAGCCAGAAACATAACTGAGTTGGCGGGGGCAACCGGTACGTTGCCCCATAACGCCTTGTGGCCAGCCACTAAGCCCATTACTGGTGGCTATGTGCTTGAATTTCCTCAGAAAACTCTCGCCACCTCTTCATATGACTCATATGAACAGGTCTGCAATCATCGGTGTTGTCCTGGCGCTGCTGCCGGCCCTGCCGGCGCTCGGCCAGCATGGCGGCAGCCGCGGCACCGGCGCGCCGCCGCTGCCGCCCGAGGCGCCGGCGATCTTCCCCGACCTCGCCGCCCGGCAGGACGCGCTGGAGGCGGCGGGCTGGCTGATCCGCGGCCAGAGCACCTTCGTGCAGCAATTCCACCCTTCCTTCCACGCGCCCTATCGCGGCGAGAACAGCCTCGGCGCCGGCGACCAGGGGCGGAACACGCTCTCGCTCGACATCGTGGTGGGGCGGCGGCTGTGGGAAGGCGCGGAGGTCATCATCGACCCGCAGGTCTCCCGCGGCTACGGCCTCTCGGGCACGCGCGGGGTCGCCGCCTTCCCGAACGGCGAGGCATTCCGCATCGGCAGCGACTGGCCGACCATCTATGTCGCACGCGCCTTCCTCCGCCAGACCATCGCGCTGACGGCCGAGCGCGACGGCATGGCGCGCGACCCCCTGCGCTTCGGCGGCACCCAGCCGCGCGAGCGCATCACTATCACCGCCGGCAAGTTCCCGGTCTTCGACATCTTCGACGACAACAGCTACGCGCATGACCCGCGCACGCAGTTCCTGAACTGGGCCTTCGCCTCCGCCGGCGCCTTCGACTTCGCCAACGACGCCAAGGGCTTCACCAACGGCGTGGCGATCGAGTGGGACAACACCGCCTGGGGCCTGCGCGCCGGCGCCTTCCAGGTGGCCAAGCGGATCAACTCCCTCTCGCTCGACCCCAAGCCCTTCCGCGGCTTCCAGCTCCTCGCCCAGGCCGACCGTTTCTACCAGCTCGGCGGCCGGCCGGGCGCGCTCCGGCTGCTCTACGGCCTCTCCCGCACCCGGGCGCAGCGCTGGGACGCGCTGGTCGAGGGCGATATCGAGGCGACCGAGGTCAGCCCCGACAACCGCTCCACCGTCAAGCACATGCTGGTGCTGAACGGGGAACAGGAATTGCGCGAGGACCTCGGCGCCTTCGCGCGGGTCTCCTGGAACGACGGCCGGACGCAGAACTGGATGTACACGGAGATGGACTGGGCGGCCTCGGCGGGCCTCTCCTGGACCGGGCTCCGCTGGGGGCGGCCGGACGACACCGTCGGGCTCGCCGGCAATATCGGCGGCCTGTCGCGCAGCCACCAGCGCTTCCTCGAGGCCGGCGGCCTCGGCTTCATCACCGGCGACGGCCGGCTGCGCTACCGGCCGGAACTGGCGGCGGAGGCCTATTACCGCTGGCGCCTCGCGCCCGGGACGGACCTGACCGGCGACCTGCAGCTCTTCGGCAATCCCGCCTACAATGCCGATCGCGGCCCGGTCGCGGTGCTCGGTGTCCGGCTGCGGACGGAGTTCTGAACTGCGCCGCCCGCCGCCGCGTTCGGGGGCGAACCACCGAGGTTCCCCTGCCCATGCCCGCCACCGCCCGTTTCGCCCCGCCGGGTCCGCTCGGCTTCGGGGGCGCGCCGCTCGGCAACATGTTCGCCCCGATCGACGAGGCCGCCGCGGAGGCGGCGCTCGAGGCCGCCTGGGACAGCGGCATCCGGTACTTCGACACCGCGCCGCATTACGGCGCCGGCCTGTCGGAGCACCGCTTCGGCCATGCCCTGCGGCAGCGCCCGCGCGACGACTATGTGCTCTCGACCAAGGTCGGCCGGCTGCTGCGGCCCGACCCCGCCGCGCCGCGCGACTACGTCATGTTCCGCGATGCGCTGCCCTTCCGGGCGGCATACGACTACTCGCATGACGGCACGCTGCGCTCCATCGAAGACAGCCTGCAGCGCCTCGGCCTGCCGCGCATCGACATCGCCTTCATCCACGACATCGCGGCCGACGCGCATGGCGATGCCTGGGAAGGGCTCTTCGACCAGGCGATGCAGGGCGCCGCCAAGGCCCTGACCCGGCTGCGGGAGGAGGGGGTGATCAGGGCCTGGGGCCTCGGCGTGAACCTGCCGGAGCCGTGCCTCCGCGCCCTCGACCGGGCCGACCCGGATGTCTTCCTGATGGCCGGGCGCTACAGCCTGCTCGACCAGGGGGCGCTGGAGGTGCTGTTCCCCGCCTGCGCCGCGCGCGGCGTGCATGTGGTGGTGGGCGGGCCGTATAATTCCGGCCTGCTCGCCGGCGACCGCACCTTCGAATATGCCGAGGCGAAGCCGGAGCAGGTCGCCGCTCGCGACCGCATCGCCGCGGCCTGCGCCCGGCACGGGGTCGACCTGCGGGCGGCCGCGCTGCAGTTCAGCGCCGCGCATCCGGTGGTCGCGGCCGTCATCCCCGGCGCGAAGGGAGCGGCGCGGGTGCGGGAGAATGCCGGTCTGATGCGCGCCGCCATCCCGCAGGAGTTCTGGCAGGACCTGAAGGTGGAGGGGCTGCTGCCGCAGGACGCGCCGACGCCCTGAGGCCCGGCGCGCCGGCACGGCCCGCCTGCCGGCCTCTGTTGCCGAGGGGCCGGGCCGGGGTCTATGCCGCCGCCCTCTCCGGAGTTGCCCCCGATGACCGATCCCGTCCCCGTCCGCCGCGCCCTGCTCTCGGTCTCCGACAAGACCGGCCTGGTCGAGTTCGCCCGCTTCCTCGCGGGGCAGGGGGCCGAGATCCTCTCGACCGGCGGGACGGCCCGGGCGCTGCGCGAGGCCGGGATCGCGGTGAAGGACGTCTCCGAGCATACCGGCTTCCCCGAGATCCTGGACGGGCGGGTGAAGACCCTGGTGCCGCAGGTGCATGGCGGCCTGCTCGGCCGCCGCGACCTGCCGGAGCACCGGGCGCAGATGGAGCAGCACGCCATTGCGCCGATCGACCTGGTCGCGGTGAACCTCTACCCCTTCGAGGCGACAGTGGCGAAGGGCGCCGGCTACGAGGACTGCATCGAGAACATCGACATCGGCGGCCCGGCGATGATCCGCTCGGCGGCCAAGAACCACGCGCATGTCGTGGTGCTGACCGAGCCGGCGCAATTCGCCGAGGTGCAGGCCGAGATCGCGGCGCAGGGCGGCACCACGCTGGCGACGCGCAAGCGCCTGGCCGCCGCCGCCTATGCCCGCACGGCGGCCTATGACGCCGCCATCTCCGGCTGGTTCGCCGGCCAGCTCGGCGAGGAATTCCCGCCGCGCCTCGCCTTCGCCGGCATCCTGAAGCAGACGCTGCGCTACGGCGAGAACCCGCACCAGCAGGCCGGCTTCTACCTCGACGGCACGAACCGCCCGGGCATCGCCACGGCGGTGCAGGTACAGGGCAAGGAGCTCTCCTACAACAACATCAACGACACCGACGCGGCCTTCGAATGCGTGGCGGAGTTCGAGCGGCCGGCCATCGTCATCGTCAAGCACGCCAACCCCTGCGGCGTCGCCGTCGCGCAGGACCTCTCCACCGCCTGGGACCAGGCCTTCCTCTGCGACCCGGTCTCGCCCTACGGCGGCATCGTCGCCGCCAACCGGGTGCTGGATGCGGCGGCGGCGGAGAAGATCGCGGCCATCTTCACCGAGGTTGTGATCGCCCCCGATGCCGATGCGGCGGCGAAGGCGGTCTTCGCCCGCAAGAAGAACCTGCGGCTGCTGCTGACCGGCGGGCTGCCGGACCCGGTGGCGCCCGGCACGACCTTCCGCAGCGTCGCGGGCGGCTTCCTGGCGCAGTCCCGCGATGCCGGCCGTGTCACCGCCGAAGGGCTGAAGGTGGTGACCCAGCGCGCGCCGACGCCGCAGGAGCTGGACGACCTCCTCTTCGCCTTCCGCGTCTGCAAGCACGTCAAGTCCAATGCCATCGTCTATGCCAAGGGGCTGGCGACGGTCGGGATCGGCGCGGGGCAGATGAACCGGGTCGAGTCCTCCCGCATCGCCGCCTGGAAGTCCGAGGCCGCGGCCAAGGCGGCGGGGCTCCCCGAGCCGCTGGCCAAGGGCTCGGTCGTCGCCTCCGACGCCTTCTTCCCCTTCGCCGACGGGCTGGAGACGGCGGCGGCGGCCGGCGTGACGGCGGTGATCCAGCCCGGCGGGTCGATCCGCGACGCCGAGGTGATCGCGGCCGCCGACAAGGCCGGGCTCGCCATGGTCTTCACCGGCATGCGCCACTTCCGGCACTGAGCCGGCGGCCGGTCCCTTCTTGCACCGCAGCAATCCTGCACGATATGCGGCCGGAGGAGCCCTGCCATGGAACGACTGATCGCCGGCTACCGCCGTTTCCGTGACGAGACCTGGCCGCGCGAGCGCGCCCGCTTCGAGGAGCTGGCCGCCCGGGGCCAGCGGCCGCGCGCCATGGTCATCGCCTGCTCGGACAGCCGGGTGGATCCGCAGATGATCTTCTCCGCCGGCCCGGGCGAGCTCTTCGTCGTGCGCAACGTCGCCAACCTGGTGCCGCCCTACATGCCGGACGCCGCCTTCCACGGCACCAGCGCGGCGGTGGAGTTCGGCGTGCGGGTGCTGGGCGTCGAGGAATTGGTGGTCATGGGCCATGCCCTCTGCGGCGGCGTGCAGGCGGTGCTGCAGGGGGTGCCGCCGGCGGCCGGGGATTTCGTCGCCGGCTGGATCCAGATCGCCGAGCCGGTCCGCGCCGTGGCGCTGCGCTGCGACGACCCGGAGGCGCAGCAGGAGGCGGCGGAGCACGAGGCGGTGCGCATCTCGCTGCGCAACCTCATGACCTTCCCCTGGGTGGCGGAGGCGGTGGCCGCGGGCCGGCTGCGGCTGCGGGGCGCGCATTTCGGCGTGGCGACGGGGAAGCTGGTGCTGCTGCAGCCCGACGGGTCCTTCGCGCCGCCGGCTTGAGGGCGAGCGCCCGCCCGCGGGCGCCGCTCGACGCAGCCCGGCTCAGGCCAGCGCCACGCACTCGATCTCGATGTCGAACTCGAGCGGCCAGGACCCGACCGCGACGAAGGTCCGCGCCGGCGGCGCCTCCCCGCCGAAATACCGGGCATAGATCGCGTTGATCTTCCCGAACCAGGCGCTGTTGGCGCAGTAGATCGTCACCTTCACCACCTTCTCGAGCGACGATCCCGCCGCCTCCAGCGCGTGCTTCACCGCCGCCAGCGAGGCCTCGGTCTGCGCCTCGATTCCGCCCTGCACGATCCCGCCGGTCCGCAGGTCGATCCCCGGCAGGCCGGAGACGAAGACGAAGCCGTTCGCCCGCACCACCGGCGAGAGCGGCACGCCGTACTTCCGCACCGTCTCCGAGACGACCGGCACCTCGACGATCTCCTTCATCGCACCCTTCCTTGCTGGCCGCGGCAGCCTTCCATGCCGGCCGCCGCCCGGTCCAGCGCCGCGCTGCTGGCCCCGGCGCCGCGGGCGGTGCGACAGTGCGGGGCCGCGACTCGGGGGACTCGCGGCCCGGGGGAGAGGCGCATGCCCGACTGGCTGCTGCCCATGCTGGTGCTGCTGGCCGCCGCCCTCGCCGGCGCGCTGCTGGCGGGCGCCCTCGCGCTCGCCTTCCGCCCGCGCGGGGGCGGGGAGGGGATGCTGCTGCTGGCCGAGCGCATGGAGGCGCTCTCCGCCCGGCTCGACGCTTCCGTCGCCGCGCAGAACGAGCGCCTCTCCCGCGCCCTCGCCGACAGCGCCGACCGCACGCAGGAGAGCGCCCGCCGCATCCATGAGCGCCTTGCGGTGATCGACGCGGCGCGGGCGAATATCGAGCGTCTCGGCGGCCAAGTGACCAGCCTCGCCCAGATCCTCGGCAACAAGCAGGCCCGCGGCGCCTTCGGCGAGGTGCAGTTGCGCGACATGCTGGCGGACCGGCTGCCGGCCGATGGCTGGGGCTGGCAGGTCACCCTCGCCAACGGCACCCGCTGCGACGCGCTGATCCGCCTGCCCTTCCCGCCGGGGCCCATCGCGGTGGACAGCAAATTCCCGCTCGAGGCCTGGCAGGCGCTGCGCCGTGCCCAGGACGATCAGGCCCGCGGCATCGCCGAGCGGCGCCTCGCCGCCGATATCCGCCGCCACGTGGACGACGTCGCCCGCAAATACATCTGCCCCGGCGAGACCGCCGAGGGCGCGCTGATCTTCCTCCCCTCCGAGGCGCTGCATGCCGACCTGCATGCCCTCTTCGGCAGCCTGGTGCAGGAGGCGGCGCGGCGCGGCGTCTACCTGGTCTCCCCCGGCACGCTCTGGGCGGTGCTCGGTGCCATGCGCGCCCTGATGCGCGACGTGCGGCTGAAGGCGGAGGCACAGCAATTGCGTCGGGAGGTGGCGCGCCTCGCGGAGGAGACGGAGCGGCTGGACCGCCGCGTCGCCAACCTGAAGCGCCATTTCGCGGAGATGCAGGCGGACGTGCAGCAGATCGAGATCACGGCGCAGCGGATCACCGCCGCCGGCGCGCGGATCGAGGCGGTGGAGATGGACCCGCCCCCGGCGGCGAGGGCGGCGGAGTGAGCCTGCTCCAGCTCCAGGCCGGGCTCGGCCTCGGCCTGCTCTGCCTGCTCGCCTGGGCCTGCGGCGGCTGCCGGCGCGGGGTGCGGCCGCGGGTGGTCGCGGCGGGGCTGCTCGGCCAGCTTGTCCTCGCCGGCGCGCTGCTGCACATCCCGCCGCTCCGCGCCGGCTTCGCCGCGGTCGGCGATGCGGTGGAGGCATTGGCCCGCGCCACCCGCGCCGGCACCTCGCTCGTCTTCGGCTATCTCGGCGGCGCGCCGCTGCCCTTCGCCGAGACGACCCCCGGTGCCAGCTTCATCCTCTTCTTCCAGGCCCTGCCGCTGGTGCTGGTGGTCGGCGCCCTCTCCGCCGCGCTCTACCACTGGCGCGTCCTGCCGCTGGTGGTGGACGGGCTGGCGGCCGGGCTGAAGCGGCTCTTCGGCCTCTCCGGCGCCTGCAACCTCTCGGTCGCCGCCAATGTCTTCGTGGGCATGGTCGAGGCGCCGCTGCTGATCCGGCCATGGCTCGGCAGCCTGACGCGGGCGGAGCTCTTCGTCTCCATGGTCGCCGGGCTTGCCACCATCTCGGGCAATATGCTGGTGGTCTATGCGACCATGATCGCGCCGGTGGTGCCGGACGCCGCGGGGCAATTGCTGACCGCCAGCCTGATCGCCGCGCCGGCCTCCATCCTGGCCGCGCTGCTGATGCTGCCGGAGAGCGAGGCGCCCACCGCCCAGGCCGCGGAAGGGCCGATGCCGCGGCTCTACGACAGCACCATGGATGCGCTGGTGCGCGGCACGGCGGACGGGCTGCAATTGCTGCTCGGCATCATGGCCTCGCTCATCGTCTTCGTCGCGCTGGTCGCGCTGGCGAATGCGATGCTGGAGCCGCTGACCGGCCTGACGCTGCAGCGCGTCGCGGGCATCGTCTTCTGGCCGCTGGCCTGGGCCATGGGAATCCCGGCCGAGGAATGCGCCACCGTCGCCCGCAGCCTCGGCGTGAAGGTGGTGGTGAACGAGTTCGTCAGCTACCTCGAACTCGCGGCCTCTGGCGGTGCGGGCCTGGCCGAGCGCTCCCGCGTCATCCTCACCTATGCCCTCTGCGGCTTCACCAATTTCGCCTCGGTCGGGATCATGGTGACGGGCATGTCCGCCCTCTGCCCGGAGCGGCGGGCGGAGATCACCGCGCTCGGGCTGAAGAGCCTGGTCGCGGCCAGCATTGCCTGCTGCATGGCCGGGGCGACGGTCGGGCTGCTGACCGCGCCCTGAGCCTCAGGCGGCGATGGCGGAGGCATGCTCCGCCTCCACCTGCCAGCCCTCCGCCCCGCGGCGCCAGAGGCGGGTGACGGCCTGGCGCGCGGCGACGCCCTGGCCGAGGTGGCGGCCCTGCAGCCGCAGCCGCAGCCAGGCGATGGCGCAGTCGCCCAGCATGCGGACCTGCAGGTCCTCGACCTCCACCACCTCCAGCCGCAGGCGGTGGGAGCGGAACTCGGCCAGCTCCTCCTCCCGCGACACGGTCCGGCCTTCCTCGTCGGTGACGACCAGCTCCTCCGAGAGCAGCGCCGCCAGCGCCGCGGCATCGCCGTCCAGCATGGCGCTCCGCAGCCGCGATTCGGCGGCGTAGATCTCGGCCTCGTCCGGCATCGGCAAATCCCGCATGGGTTGGCGCGGCTTTGTGCGCGTGTCCGGCCGGAACGGCAACGGCCCGCGCGGAACCATCGGCCGGCCTGCCGCATCATGGCCGGCGCCAGCGCGAGGGATGCCATGACCCGGGACGGGACCTATCCGCCGCTCGACACGCCGAAAGCCGCCGCCGAGGGCGTCTGGGTGGTGGACAGCGGCCCGCAGCGCCTGCTCGGCCTGCCGGTGCCGATCCGCATGACGGTGCTGCGCCTCGCCGATGGCGGGCTCTGGCTGCACTCGCCGGTGGGCTATTCGCCGGCGCTCGCGGCCGCGCTGCAGGCCCTCGGCCCGATCCGCCACCTGGTCTCGCCCGGCACCGCGCATTGGCTGCACCTGCAGGCCTGGCAGGCGGCGGTCCCGGAGGCGCGCCTCTGGGCCCCGCATGGCGTGGTGGAGCGGGCGCGGGACCAGGGCGCGGCGCTGCGGGCCCATGGCGTGCTGGGCCCGGAGCCGCCGGCGGACTGGGCCGGCCAGATCGACCACGAGATCCTGCGCGGCGCCGGATTCGTCGAGGTCGCCTTCTTCCACCGTGCCAGCCGCACGCTCCTCCTCTGCGACACGGTCCAGGCCATGGAGCCGGCCCGGCTGCCGCTTGCGGCGGGGCTGCTGGTCCGCGCCCTCGGCGCCCCGGGGCCGGAGGGCGGGACTCCGCGGCATGTCCGCCTCGTCCTCTCCCGCTACCGCGGCCACAACCGTGAGGCGGTCGGCCGCCTCCTCGCCCTCGACCCCGCCCGGGTGGTCTTCGCCCATGGCGCCTGGTTCGAATCGGAGGGCGCCGCCCGGCTGCGGCGCGCCTTCGGCTGGCTATTGGGGTAGCCGCCGGCGTCAGTGGACCGGGTCGAGGAATGGCGTCCCCGGCTCGGCGACATAGACGATCAGCACCCGCAAGGGCCCCTCCGCCCGGTTGAAGCCGGTCATCCGGACCCCCGGCGGTTCCACCATCGCCTCGCCGGCGCGGAGCAGGACCGGGCCGCGCCCCTCCATCTCGAGCGTGAAGGCGCCCTCCAGCACATAGACCGTCACGGGATGGCGATGGGTATGGAGCACCGTCCGGTCGCCCGGGCGGAAGCTCGCGGTGAGCACCTGGACCTCCTGCCGGTCCCCGCGCGGCATGCCGCCGACCGCCTCCTGCAGCAGCAGCCTGGGCCGGACGAGGCCAGGCTCCTCGGCCAGGGCGGGCACCGCGCCCAGCAGCAGGGCGCAGGCGAGTGAGGCACGCATGGTCGTCCTCCCGGTCCGGGTTACTCCCGCAATGCTCCGCGCGGCCCGCGGGTCCCTTGCGGGCCTGCGGCAAGGGGCGTGACGGCGCATCGCGGATCGGGAAAGCTGGCCCGACCGCGCCGGAGAGCCCCGCCATGAGCCATCTCATCCACCGCAGCCTGCGGCAGGACCCGCCCCTCGCCCTCCGCGGCGAGGGGATCCACCTCTATGGCGAGGACGGGCGGGCCATCATCGACGGCTCGGGCGGTGCCGCGGTCGCCTGCCTCGGCCATGGCCATCCCAGGGTCGTCGCCGCCATCAAGGCGCAGCTCGACAGCCTGGCCTATGCCCATACCGCGCTGTTTTCCTGCGAGAGCGCGGAGCGGCTGGCCGACGTTCTGGTCGGGCATGCCCCGGGCGGGCTGACGCATGCCTGGTTCTGCTCCTCGGGCTCGGAAGGGAACGAGGCGGCGATCAAGCTGGCGCGGCAGTATTTCCTCGAGATCGGCGAGCCGCAGCGCACCCGCTTCATCGCCCGGCGGCAGAGCTATCACGGCAACACGCTCGGCGCGCTCTCGGCCGGCGGCAATGCCATGCGGCGCGCGCCCTATGCGCCGCTGCTCTCGCCTGCCTTCAGCCATGTCTCGCCCTGCTACCCCTACCGCGACCGGCGGGACGACGAATCCGACGCGCAATATGTCGCCCGGCTGCTCGCGGAACTTGAGGCGGAGTTCCAGCGGCTCGGCCCCGACACCGTCATCGCCTTCATGGCCGAGACGGTGGTGGGCGCGACGCTCGGCTGCGCGACGGCGCTGCCCGGCTATTTCGAGGGCGTGCGCGCCATCTGCGACCGGCACGGCGCGCTGCTGATCCTGGACGAGGTGATGAGCGGCATGGGCCGCTGCGGCACCCTGCATGCCTGGGAGCAGGAGGGGATCTCGCCGGACATCCAGATCGTCGCCAAGGGCCTCGGCGGCGGCTACCAGCCGATCGGCGGCATCCTGGTGCATGGCCGGGTGATCGAGGGCTTCCGGCGCGGCAGCGGCGCCTTCATGCACGGCCATACCTACCAGGCGCATCCCATCGCCTGCGCCGCGGCGCTCGCGGTGCAGCAGGTGATCGCGGAGGAGCGGCTGCTGGACAATGTCCGGGCCATGGGCGCCCTGCTGGAGCAGCGCCTGGTCGAGCGCTTCGGAAACCACCGCCATGTCGGCGACATCCGCGGCCGCGGCCTGTTCTGGGCGGTGGAACTCGTCCGCGACCGCGCGACGAAGCAGGTCTTCGATCCCGCGCTGAAGCTGAACGAGCGGGTGAAGCGCGAGGCCCATGACCGCGGCCTCGCCTGCTACCCCATGGGCGGCACCATCGACGGCCGGCAGGGCGACCATGCGATCCTGGCGCCGCCCTATATCGTCACGGCGGCGCAGGTCGAGGCGATCGTCGAGCGCTTCGGCGCGGCGGTGGACGCGGCGATCGCCGGCTGCGGCTGAGCGGGAGCGTCGCCGCCAGCGATTCGCCGCCTGCCCGCGCAACCTTCCGCGCCGCGCCTGCGTTCCATTCCAGGAAGCCGCCGCATTCGTGGCGACACAACTGGAGGGTCAGTCATGGACAAGGACCGCATCGAGGGCCTGGGCAAGCAGGTCAAGGGCGCCGTGAAGGACGCCGCCGGCAAGGTCACCGGCGATACCAAGCTGCAGGCCGAGGGCAAGGCCGACAAGGCCGAGGGCAAGGTGCAGAACACCGTCGGCGGCGCCAAGGATGCCGCCCGCGACGCGCTCGACCCGAAGCGCGACTGACGCCCTGAGCCGCGCCGCCCGCCCGACCCGGCGGGCGGCCCTCGCGGGGCGCATCCCGCCCGCGATGGAAAGGCGCCGTTAACGCAGCGGCCGGCAGGATGCCGGCCGCTGCGAACGGTGCACAGGATGCTGCAAGCGACGCCCAGGATCGGCGCCGGAACCCTTCCGGACTCTCATCGCGTGCGGCCGAAGGCGGGGGTCGACCCGGCCCGGCTGCTGCGCGCCGCGCCGCGCCTCCTGCGCGGAATCCGCCGGCGCCTCCGGCCGAGGCGCGTCTCGGCCGAGGCCGCGCGCTGGGCCATCCGCCTCTTCCTCGGCCGGGAGCCGACGGGGCGCGAGGAGGTCGCCTTCCATCGCGGCCATGGCGACCTCAACTCGCTGCGCACCGGCTTCGCCCGCACCCGCGAATTCCGCGAGTTCCTGGCCCGCATCGGCGGGGAGGGCCGCTATGCCGCGCCGCTCTTCCTCCTGCGGCCGCCGGCCTCGCCGCTGGTGCCCTGGCATTTCGCGCCGCCGAGCCTCGCCGCGCCGGTGTCGCAGCTCTGCACCGCCGCGCAGCTCGAGGAGCCGGACTTCGCCTGGCTCTGCGGCGCGCTCGGCCTGCGGCCTGACCCGCACCGCAAGGTCTGGGAATTCGCCTTTGTCGTCGCCGCGCTGCGCAAGGCCGGGCTGCTGCGGCCGGGGCTCCGCGCCCTCGGCTTCGGGGTGGGGCAGGAGCCGATCCCCGCCTTCCTCGCGCGACAGGGCATCAGCGTGCTGGCGACCGATGCACCGCCCGAGGCGATCGCCGGCCAGGGCTGGGAGAGCACCGGCCAGCATGCGACGGGCCTCGCCCCGCTGCGCCGCCCGTCACTCGTCCCGAACCCCGAATTCGACCGGCTGGTCCGCTTCACCTCCTGCGACATGAACGCCATCCCGCCGGAGCTCGAGGGCTTCGACCTCTGCTGGTCCTCCTGCGCCTTCGAGCATCTGGGCTCCATCGAGCATGGCCTGCGCTTCGTCGAGGAGAGCCTGCGCACGCTGAAGCCCGGCGGCCTCGCGGTGCACACGACGGAGTTCAACCTCTCCTCCGATGCCGAGACCTTCGAGGAGGCCAATCTCTGTCTCTTCCGCCGCCACGACCTGGAGGCGCTGCTGGAGCGCCTGGCGCAGGCCGGCCACCGGCCCTGGCCGCTGAACCTGCATCCCGGCGACGCGCCGATGGACGAGCATGTGGACCTGCCGCCCTATGCGCTGCCGCATCTGAAGCTGCTGGTCTCGCGCTTCGTCACGACCTCCATCGGCATCGTCGTGCAGAAGGCGGGGTGACGGGATTCAGCCTTTCGCAAGATCGGCCGCGCGAGCCTGGCGCTGCTGCCAATAGGGTGGTGTGACCTCGATGACCCTCAGCCTGCGCCCGGTCGGGCTGGACCTGATCGCCTCGGCCATCCGGCCGGAGGATGCGCGCCTTGCCGTGCCGGACCACCTGCAGGCCGCCGCCGCCGCGCGCTGGCCGGAGCGGCAGGTGATCCCGACCCATGCGCTGCGGGCCGATGCGCCGCCGGACCTGGTGATGCTGCACACGGGGCTGCTGCGCCGCGTCGCGCGGCCGGCGCTGCGGGCGCTGCTGGATGCCTGCCGGCCGGTGCTGGCGACCGAGGATGCGCTGCTGCTGCGGCCGGCCCTGTGCGTCGCGGAGGCCGCCCTGCGGCCCGACTGGCTGGCGGAGGTCGCGCGCCTGCGCCGGGCCGCCGCGCCGCCCGAGGCCGGTGCCCTCGATCTCGGGGGCACGGCGCTCGTCGCCGCAGACTACGGCAGCGGCGATATTGGCGCGGAGGCGGCGGCCATGGTCGCGGGCCGCATCGCCGCGGCCGCGGGCTTCCGCCGCGTCATCCTGGCCGGCGCCGCCGCTGCCTTCGACCTGGCGCGGGAGGCCGACTTGGTCGTGCTGGCCGGCGGCGGCGCAGCGGACCCTGCGGCGGTGGCCGACCAGGCCGGGCTGCTGCGGCATGCCCAGGATCTCGGGCGGCGGAGCGTGGCACTCGGCCTCGGCCTTCGCGGCCGGCCCGCGCCGGAGGCCGCCGCCACCTGGCGGGAGGCGCTGGGCCGCGCCGACCATGTCGCGGTCTGCGACCCCTTCGACCTGGGGCTGGTCCGCGAGGAACTCGGCATCGGGCAGGCCGTGCTGGCGGCGGATCCCTGCTTCGGCCTCGGCACCTTCGTCTGGCCGCCGGGCCCGCTGCCGCCGCGCCGCCTGGCGCTGGTGGCGCCGGGCGCCGCCGGAGAGGAGGCGGCCTGGGAGGGGGTGATCCGCCACCTCGCGGAGGCGCAGGAGGTGGTGATCGCCCGCCATGCGCCCGGGGACGCGGCGCTGTGCGAGCGGCTGGCCCGCGCCACCGGCGCACGGCTGGAGGTCATGGCGGAGCGCGGCGTGGTCGGCACGGGGGCGCTGTACCGGGAGGCCGCGACGGTGGTGGCCGGCCGCAGCCATGCCCTGGTCTGCGGCCTGCTGGCCGGCTGCCGCCTGTTGCCGGTGGTGCCGCCGGAGGGGCGGCAGGCACGGCTGGTCCGCTGGGCGCTGCCCTCGCTGGCCGCCGCCGTCACGCCGCCGGAGCGCTTCCTGGCCGAGCCGCCGGCGGTGCTGCTGGCGGCGGCGGTGGCCGCCGACCCGTCCGAGGTGGCGGCGCTGCAGGGGCGCGTGCAGGACCTGCCGGTGCAGATCGCCGCGGCGCTGCGCGGCCCGGTCGGCATCCAGACGACGATGGCGGCGATCCGCGCCGCGCTGGCGGCGGCACCGGAGATGACGGCGATCGCGGCCTGAGCCCGCGCCGCCGGGCCGGGGCGTACTTCCCCGGGATCATGCCGGCGGGCATGGCGCTCTGTCCGGCGCGCGGCCGCCGCCCTGCCGGAGTACGGCGCCAGCTCCGCCAGCGCGCATCATGTGCGGCGTCCCGGAAGGGGCGCGCCGGCGGCCGACGCGGCGGCAGATGGCCGCGTCCTGTGCCGGATGGCGGTGCCGGGCGCGCCGCCTATTGCCAGGGAAGCTGCGCCAGCAGTTCCGGCGGCATCTCCCACACCGGCTGGTCGAAGCCGACGCGCGGGGTCAGCGGGAAGGCTTCGAAGAAGCTGTCGAGCCGCGGCGGGAGGAGCGGCGTCCAGTGCCGGTCGATCGCGGCGATCACCTCGTCCCAGGCGGTCTCCGCGCCGAAGGGCTGGGCGAAGGCCGGCAGCACGGCGCGGCCGGCGCCGCGGTAGAAATCGGCGTAGCGGTGGTCCACCTCCCCGCCCTCGAGGTCGAACGCCATCTCGCCCTGGCCGCGGAAGGGGAAGGCGATGCAGGGGATGCCGTAGGATTCCGCGATGATCAGCCCGTGCAGGCTGGTGCTGGCGATGCGGCGGCAGGAGAGGATCTCTGCCAGCTTGCCGCGGAAGCCTTCCTCGCTCGCCTCGTGCAGGGTGTGGATGATGCGGACGCCGTCGGCCTCCCCATGGCGGTAGCGGGCATGCACCGGCCGCCCGTCCACCCGGATGGCGTCGAGCTCCGAGAGGTGGACGATCACCCCGAGCTCATGCGTCGGCTCGGTGGCCGGGCGCGGCAGGATGCGCGGCAGGAACCAGGCGCCGTCGCCATAGATCGGCGGCGCGGTGATGCCGGCGCCGAGCAGCGTGCGCCGGCTGTGCGGCCCGCGCGTCGCGTGCACGACGTAGCGGGTATGCGGCGCCGCGGCGAAGCCGGCATGGCGGTCGCCGAAGGCGCGCAGCTTGGCGTCGAAGCCGGTGCCCCAGACATGCACCGTGCCGAATTGCTGCGACTGGCCGATGGTGCCGATGGCGGCCAGCCGGATGAACTGGTCGCTATGGGCGCGCGCGAAGGGCAGGCAGCCGCTGATCGCCGCGACCACGACGACGCTGGCGACATCGCCGAAATTGGCCACGCCCTTGACGCTGCGGGCCCAGGTCAGCGGGACCTTGCCGCCCATGCGCCGGACGGCGTCGTCGAGGTCGAGATGCGGGCTATAGGCCAGCGGCGCCGCGGGGGTCGCGGCGGGCGGGGCGGGGATGACGGGCAGGGCGACGGTCACCGGGGCAGGATCTCCACATGCTCGATCGCGGCCTGGAAGCCCTGCTCGCAGAAGAGCCGGACCTCCAGCGTCTCCATCTCGCGGTCGGCGCCGAAGGGCAGGTCGAAGCTCAACCCCTCCGCCCCGATGGCGCCGAGGTCGACCTGCCGTTCCGCCAGCAGGTGGCTGCCGGTACGGCAGGCGACGTCCATCCGCGCCCGGCCCGCGGCGAAGCCGCCGCGGAACCGCAGCCGCGCCAGGTAGGTGCCGGCCGGGAGCGTGATGTAGGGGCCGTAGAGGCCGGTGCCGGCGCGGCCCTCCAGCAGGATCAGGTCGCCCTCGCGCCGGCCGGCCTGGGTCTGCAGCCGCGGGTCGCCGCCCGTGGCGCGGAAGACCGGCTGGTCGCGCCGCCGCGCCTCCCAGACCGTCATCCAGTCCGGGTCGGCGCAGCCGCGGCGCAGCCCGTGCCAGCCGGTCTCGGCCAGCGCCCGGGCGAAGTAGTCCTCGCGGAAGCCGAGCTCGAGCCAGCCGTTCTTGCGGATGGCCCAGAGCGAATTGCCGTCGAGGCGGAGGCCCCAGGGCATGGGGAAGTCCGGCGTGATTGGCTCGCCCGCGAAGAAGATGCGGCCCTCCGGCGCCAGCGCCTCGCCCAGCGCCCGCAGCAGCCGCAGGTGGTCGGCGCAGTGGTGGAAGCACTCGTAGAAGAGCGCCGCGTCGAAGCGCCGGCCGCAGCGCTCGGCCCAGAGGAAGTCGTCCTGGACGACCTCGACCTCCACGCCCTCCTGCGCGGCGCGGCGGCGGATCAGCTCGCAGAAATGCGGCTCGATGTCGACGGCCGTCACTTGATGGCCGAGCTTCGCCAGGGCGAGGGTGGTATTGCCCCAGCCCGGGCCGAATTCGACGACGCGGGAGCCGGGCGGCAGCGCCATGGCGCGCAGCAGGAAACCGATGGCCATGAGCTGCTCGCCGGTCGTCACGGCGCTGCCGGTATAAAAGGGGAAGGGGCGGCGCAGCGCGGCCTCGACATCGAAGGCCGTGACCTCGTTCGTCACGGCATAGTCGCGGCCGGCGACGTCGCGGTAGAGCGCGAGCTGCGCCTGCCGGTAGGCCTCCGAGAAGGGGTCGGGCGGCAGGCCGACCGGCGGGTCCATGCGGAAGCTGCCGAAGACCGCGCGCATGGCGTCGTCCGAGATCGCCTCGGCGCGGTTGCATTCCTCGATCTTGCCATCGAGTTCCGCGGTGGTGCGGATCACCTGCATGTGGCCTGTCTCCGTCCTGGCGCGGCGCCGCGGATCTGCGCGGGCGAGGGGGTGGGCATGGTGCGGGCTCAGTCCCAGGGATGGCCGGTGCGGCCGAGCACGACCCAGGGCTGGGTCTCGGAATTCGTCTCGGAGGAGAGCCAGGAGCTGCGGATCTCGAGCCCGTCCGCATGCTCGCGCGTCGCCAGCGCGACCTGGCGCAGCAGCAGCGGCTCGAAGACCGCGAGGCGTTCGGCATGATACGCATGGATCGCGCGCAGCCGTTCGTCCGGCGAGTCGCGGAGCGCGCGGAACAGCCGCAGCGTCAGGCCGACATGGAAATTCCAGAAGGCGTGGCTGATGCGCGGATGGCCGCCATCGTCGGTCCAGAGCAGGCCGAGCGTGTCGACCTTCCGCGCCTCGCCCAGCCATTCGATGCTGCCGGTGACGAGCGCGAAGGCATTGAGGCCGCGCTCGATCGCCTCCGGGATCGGCGCCTCGGGCAGCCAGGGCGCGGCATGGACGAGGGCGAGCAGCGCCGCGCTGTGGCAATCGACATGCAGGTCGCGGCTGCTGCGCAGGCCCATCAGGAAGCCGCTCTCCGGCCCGGCGAGGGGGTCGCGCAGCGGCTGCTCGAACTGCAGCATCACCTCGACCAGGGTGGCGAGGTCGCGGCGGTAGCGCTCCTCCCCCGTCGCGCGCAGCATGGTGGCGGCGGCGAGGATGACGAAGGCGAGCTGGCGGGAGAAGACCGTGTTCTCGCCGCGCCAGAAGCCCTCCACGAACTGCTCGCGGTAGACGTCGAGGTAGCGGTCGCAGAGCGACCGCAGCTCGGCGGCGAGGCCGGGCGGCGCCTCCGCCTCGCCGGCCGCGAGCACGGCATAGGCCTTGGCGAAGGCATTGATCTCGACGCCGTAGTCGTAGGAGATCGAGAGGTCGCGCGGCCAGGCCCCGGGCGGGGCGGCGGCGGCCTCGCGCATCAGCCGCTCATAGGCGGCGGCCTCGGCGTGGAAGCCGCCGGCGGTCAGCAGCTTGTCCTCGGCGACGGAAAGGCGCGCACCGCGATGCTTGCCCTGGAAGTCGTAGGCCGCGACCACCCAGTGCAGGCGTCCCGGCTGGTTCTGCACCACGCGCAGCTCGCGCAGCCGCTCCGGCGCATGCGGGCGGCTGTGGATGGCCAGCGCGAAGCCGTGCATCTCCTCCTGCCCCATGGCGTAGTAGCGCGCGCCCTCGGCCGGCAGGACGACCGCGCCCGGCTCGGCGGCCATGTGGCACCGCAGGGCGCCGTCCGGTCCCAGCACGCCGATGCGGCCGTAATGCACGTTGTTCTCGCCATGGCTGAGGTTGTCATGGCCGATGGTGAGCGTGACGTCGGCGACCTCGATCTCCGGGTCGAGGTCGAGCGCCGCCTCCGCCTGCACGAGCATGGAACTCGCCGCGACCCGGTAGGTGTAGGTTATGCGGCCGAGGCGCAGCCGCCCGCCCGCGGCCTCGAACCACAGGTCGCCGGCATGGCTGGCGACCAGCCGCCCGTCCTCGAGGGTGCAGGCGGTGTCGGTGATCGCCTCCTCCACGTCCAGCGTGACGTAGCGGTCGCGGTGGCGGAAGGCGACGTAGTTGCCGGTGAGGTAGAGGTTGCGGGCGGTCCGCCCGTCATGGAAGCGGATGCCGAGCATGACGCAGCCGGCCGGCAGGTCGGTGCCGACATGCATCATGCTGTGCAGCCAGGTCGCCCGGCGGTCGTCGCCCTCCGCCCGCTCCAGCCGCGGCGCGCCGATGCGGCGGAAGATGAAGGGCCCGTCGCACATGCCGCCGACGAAGCGGAGCATCGCCGCCGTTTCGCCCGGGAATTGCCGCCAGAGCGCGGGGTGGGAGAGGAGTTCGAGGACCTTGGCGTTGTCATCCGCCCAGGCCCAGACATCGCCGTCGGTCGGCCATTCCGTCTCGACCGCGGCCTCGACCCCCTCGCCACAGGGCCGGAACAGGCGCCGCATCAGGAAGGCGGCGTAAGGGGTCGGGTCGAGGCCGTCCTGGCTCATGCGGAGGGGTGCGCCTTTTCGCTGCGGTCGCGGCCGCGCGTCCTGCCCGGCCCCGATGGCCGGCAGCTTCCGCCGTAAAGGTAAATAATTCCGGAAGAAAGATCGCCTGGCGCGAGGCCGGGATCAGACCGCGCGGCGGGCCTTCAGCGCCGCGGCGAGCGTCCCCTCGTCCAGCACGTCGAGCGCGCCGCCGATCGGCACGCCCTGGGCCAGCCGCGTGACCTGCACGCCCGTCGGGCGCAGGCGGTCGGTCAGGTAATGCGCCGTCGTGGCGCCGTCCACGGTCGCGGGCAGGGCGAGGATCACCTCCCGCACCGGCGGCGCGGCGCCCTCGATCCGGGCGAGCAGGGGCTGCACCGCCAGGTCCTCCGGCCCGATGCCGCCGAGGGCGGAGAGGGTGCCGCCGAGCACGTGGTAGAGGCCGCGATGGGCATGCGCCCGCTCCAGCGCCCAGAGTTCGGAGACGCCTTCCACGACGCAGATCAGGCCGTGGTCGCGCTGCGGGTCGCGGCAGATGCCGCAGGGATTGGCGGCATCGAGGTTGCCGCAGATGCGGCAGGGCTGAACCGCGGCGGCGGCGGCGCGCAGCGCCTCGGCCAGCGGCAGCATGGCCTGGTCGGGCTGCATGAGCATCTTCAGCACGGCCCGGCGCGCGCTGCGCCGGCCGAGGCCGGGGAGCTTCGCCAGCAGGCCGATCAGGTGGTCGATGGGGTTGGGGTCGGGCATCTCAGGATGGCCGCGCGGCAGCGCGGCCCCGCCATGCGCAGGTAGGGTTGGTGTGGCGGCTACCTGCGCATGGCGCAAACTAGAATGGAAGCTTGAAGCCGCCGGGCAGGCCGCCCGGGATGTTCAGGCCGGCGGTCGCCTTCTGCATCTCCTCGGCCATCATCGCCTCCACCTTCTGCTTGGCGTCGGCATGGGCGGCGACCAGCAGGTCCTCCAGCACCTCCCGGTCGTCGGCCGACATCAGGCTGGGGTCGATGGTGACGCGCTTGAGGTCGCCCTTGCCGGTCAGCGAGAGCTTGACCATGCCCGCGCCGGCCTGGCCCTCGACCTCGGTGGCCTCGAGCTTGGCCTGCATCTCCTGCATGCGCGTCTGCATCTGCTGCGCCTGCTTCAGCATGTTGCCCAGGTTCTTCATGGGATCGGCCTACCGCTCCTCGTCTGGGGGTGGAACATCGTCATAGCCCGGCGGTTCGTCCAGCTCGGTCGGCGGGATGTCGCCCGGCTCCGATTCGGGCTCGTCCTCGGCCCGGGCCGGCAGGACCATGGCGCCGCCGAGGCCATAGGCATCGGCGCCCGCATCCCGCACCGCCTCGATCGTCGCGCCGGGGAAGGCGGCCAGCAGCGCCTGGACCAGCGGATGGCTCTGGGCGACGGTGCGTCGCTCGGCCTCGGCCGCGCGGCCCTGCTCGGCGAGCGTCGGCTCGCCCTCGGCATTGCTGAGCGTGATGGTCCAGCGCTCGCCCGTCGCTTCCTGCAGCAGGGCGCCGAGCTGGCCGGCGAGGTCGCGCGGGGCGGCGGGCAGGGGACGGAGCTCGATCCGGCCGGGGGCGACCTTCACCGGATGGACGCTGTGCACGAGATGGGCGTGCAGCATGGGCTTGCGGCCGGAGGCGAGGGCCACGACCTCCCGCCAGCTCGTCGGGCTGGCATTGGCCTGGGCGGCGACCGCATCGGCCAGCACCGCGCCGCCGCCGCCCATGGCGCGCAGCCCGCCGGGGTCCCCACGCAGCATTGCTGCGTGGGGTGCCCCGCCGCCATTGCCGTTCGGGGCGGGGCGCGGCCCGCCCGCCGGCACGGCGCCCGCGCCGTCGGTCAGCCGCCGCACCAGGTCGCCCGGGGTCGGCAGCTCGGCGACATGCGCCAGGCGAATCAGCACCATCTCGCAGGCCGCGCGGCGGTCCGGCGCCTCGTTCACCTCGCCGAGGCCCTTCAGCAGCATCTGCCAGGCGCGGCCGAGCACGGGGACGGAGAGCTTCTCGGCGAGCGCCGCGCCGCGGGTGCGCTCGCCCTCGGTGAGCGACGGGTCGTTCCTGAGGGAGGGGACGCTCTTCAGCCGGGTCAGCGTATGCGTCAGCTCCAGCAGGTCCTGCAGCACCACGGCCGGGTCGGCGCCGCGCTCATGCGCCCGGTCCATGAGCGCGAGCGCCGCCGGCGTGTCGCCGGCCATGACAGCCTCCATCAGGTCCAGCACCAGGGCGCGGTCGGCAAGGCCGAGCATGTCCCGTACCGCCTCGGCGGTCACGCTCCCCTCCGGCCCGCCGAGGGCGATCGCCTGGTCGAGCAGCGAGAGCCCGTCGCGGACCGAACCGTCGGCGGCGCGGGCGAGCATGGCCAGCGCCTCCTCCTCGACCTTCACGCTCTCCTTCCCGGCGATCCGGGCGAAGTGGGCGCGGAGCTCCGCCTGCGGCACGCGCTTGAGGTGGAAGGTCTGGCAGCGCGAGAGGATGGTGGCCGGGACCTTTCTGAGCTCGGTGGTCGCCAGCATGAACTTCACCTGGGCCGGCGGCTCCTCCAGCGTCTTCAGCAGCGCGTTGAACGCCGCGTTGGACAGCATGTGGACCTCGTCCAGGATGATGACCTTGAAGCGGCCCTGGGCCGGGCGGTAGCGCAGGCGCTCGCGCAGCTCCCGCACGTCCTCGATGCCGTTGTTGGAGGCGGCGTCGAGCTCCTGCACGTCCGGATGGCGGTCGGCGAGGATCGCCTTGCATTCCGGGCAGACGCCGCAGGGCTCGGGCGTCGGGCCGCCGGTGCCGTCGGGCCCGATGCAGTTCAGCGCGCGGGCGATGATGCGGGCGGTGGTCGTCTTGCCGACGCCCCGGACGCCCGTGAGCATGAAGGCATGCGCCACGCGGTTCTGCGCGAAGGCGTTGCGGAGCGTGCGGACCAGGGCGTCCTGCCCGATCAGCTCGGCGAAGCTGGTCGGGCGGTATTTCCGCGCCAGCACCCGGTAGGGCGTGGCCGGCGGCTCGGCCGGGGCGGGCACGGGCGGCGGAGCAGGGGGCGGCTCGGGCGCGGCCGCAGGGGCGAAGGCGTCGCCGAAGAGGCCTGGACCCTCGGGCGGCGGGGGCTCGGGCAGGGCTTCCTCAACCGGCGCGTCCTGCGTGTCGGGGGTGCCGAAGAGGGAGGAGGACATCGCGGCGGCGGGTTCCTGCTGGCCGGTGGCCCGCCGGGCCAAGGCGAGGGCGGGGCGGGGCGCCCCGCGATGGGGTGGAAGGCCGACAAGCGACCCGGGCGAGAACCCGTTACGGCTGCTTCCTTCCGGACCTGACCGGGTTGGCGAGGAGCCCGTCCGCGCCGACCTTCCGAGGGCACCATATCATGCCCCCCCACCCCCAACACAATGGAGGGGGGCGCAACGACCTGGCGAGCCGAGGAGTCAGGCCGGCCGCAGCCGGGCGATCAGGGCATCCGCGCCGAGCGACTCGTCGAGGAGGCCGGCCAGGGTGAGGTCGGTCGTCTCCGGCAGCGGACGCGGCGGCCGGCGCATGTCGAGCTTCAGGACGAGCTTCCTCGCCCGGCGATGGATCTCGGACAGGTCGAGGCGCTGCGCCATGCCGGGGGTGAAGCGGACCCGCGCCTGGTCGAGGAAGAGGTCGATCTCGTTCCGCCACTTGCGGGCCGCAGCATGGTCCGGCCAGGCCACGACCTTCAGGGCATGGAGAAGCGCCTGGAGCAGCAGCGAATTGACCGCATCGACCTGGCTGCTCCCCACCGACTCGATCTCCTCGATGACGTTCGCCCAGTCGACGTCGTTCACCCGCTCCCCCGCCGCCACGCGGCGCAGGCGCTCCGCCTGGGCGATGGACCAGGCCAGGATGTCGCGGTCGTAGAGATCGTCCGGCATGGGAACCTCCGTCCGGAACAATAGGGATCCGCCGCCCCGGTTGCCACGCCCGGTTGCCGCGCCGCGGCCCGCATGGCACGGTCCGCCTCCCATGCTCTCGATCCCCGCCAGCCGGCCCAATGCCTATACAGGCAGCCCCCTCGACCGTGCCGCGCACCGGCGGGAGGATGCCGACTGGATCGCCGCCATGCTGGCCGATCCGGACACCCTCTTCGCCCCGGTCTGGCGCAGCCGCAGCCTGATGAAGGGCGTCGATGCCGGCACGCCGGAGGCCGTGCTGCTGACCGGCGCCGCCGCCGAGGCGGTGCGCATGGCGGGCGGGCCTTGGGCCTTCCTCGGCCTCTGGGACGACCGGCCGGTCTTCGCCGTGGACTGCTCGGAGGCCGCGGACCCGCTGCCGCTGCTGCCGGAGGGGATGGGCACCTTCACCGACCTCCGCGCCGTCGCCGGCCTGCTGCCGGCCGGCGAGGCGAGCGTCCTCGCCCATGCCCGCGGCCTGATGCACTGGCGGACCAAGCACCGCTTCTGCGGCGTCTGCGGCCATGGCTGCGAGCCGCGCTCGGCGGGCCATGTCATGGTCTGCACGAACTGCAACGCGCAGCATTTCCCGCGCACCGACCCGGCCGTCATCATGCTGGTGGTGCGCGGCGACCGCTGCCTGCTCGGCCATTCCACGCGCTTCCCCAATACCACCATGTACTCGACGCTGGCCGGCTTCGTGGAGCCGGGCGAGAGCCTGGAGGAGGCGGTGCGGCGGGAGGTGCTGGAGGAAGCCGGCGTCGCGGTCGGCGCGGTGCGCTACCACTCCTCCCAGCCCTGGCCCTTCCCCTCCTCGATCATGCTCGGCTTCCATGCCGAGGGGCTGACCGAGGCGATCACCATCGACCCGGAGGAGTTGCGCGACGCCCGCTGGTTCAGCCGGGAGCAGTGCCGCGACCCCGCCGCACATGGCTTCGCCCTGCCGCGGGCGGATTCCATCGCCCGCCGCCTGATCGAGGACTGGCTGGCCCATATCCCATGACCCGCCTTCGCCCCCTGCGGCCGCTCGCGCTCGCAGGCCTGCTGGCCCTCGCCGCCTGCTCGGCCTTCCGTGCCGAAGGGCCGCCCCTCCCGCCCGAGCAGGACACCGCCGAGCACCGCGCCTGCCGGGCGGAGGCGCGCAATTCGCCGGAGATGAAGGCGGTCGGCCGCGAATTCTACGCCGGCAACCAGGGGAACATCGACCGCGTGACGCGGGAGGAGCAGGTCGCCTTCAACCGCGCCTATCGCGACTGCCTGCGGGCCCGCGGACTCGGCATGCCGGGCGGGGTGGAGCCGGTCGTCCGCCGCTGACCCCCGCGGGTCAGGCGGCGCTCCGTTCCGCCACCGCGGTCAGTTCCGCCAGGCGGCGCAGCAGCGCCGCGCGCTCATAGGGCTTGGCCAGCACCTCGAAACCCGCGGCGTCGAGCCCCGCGGCGCCGGCATAACCGGTCGCCAGCAGCACCGGCAGCCCGGCCCGCAGCCGCCGCGCCGCCTCGGCCAGCTCCATCCCGTTCATGCCGCCCGGCATGACGATGTCGCTGAACAGCACGTCGACCGGCTCGCCCCGCCGCAGCAGCGCCAGCGCCTCCGGCCCGTCGCCGGCGGCCAGCACGCGGAAGCCGCCCTCCTCCAGCATCTCGACCGCCACGGCGCGCAGGCGCGCGTCGTCCTCCGCCACCAGCACGGTGGCGCCGGGATGGCCGGGCGTGGCCTCGGTCCAGCCCGGCCCGGCGGGCTCCGGCCGTGCATCGGCTGCGGGTGTGGCGACGGGCAGGAACAGCCGCACGGTGGTCCCGCAGCCGGGATTGCTCTCGATCGCCACATGCCCGCCGAGCTGGCGGACGAAGCCGAAGACCTGCGACAGGCCGAGCCCGGTACCCTGGCCGACCGGCTTGGTGGTGAAGAAGGGCTCGAAGGCGCGCTCCCGCACCTCGGGCGGCATGCCGGTCCCCTCATCCGCCAGCGCGATGGCGACGAAGGGCCCCGGCGCCGCATCCGGGTTGCCGGCGAGATGCGCCGTGTCGAGCTCGACCTGCCGCGTCTCCAGCCGCACCGTGCCGCCGCGCGGCAGCGCATCCCGCGCATTGATCGCCAGGTTGAGGATCGCGGATTCGAGCTGCGCCGCATCGGCACGGCAGGGCGGCAGGCCGGGCGCGAGGGCGAGCTCGAGCCGCACGGCCTCGCCGAGCGCGCGCTGCACCAGCGGCGCGAAGCCCTCGACCAAGGCATTGGCATCGACCGCCGTGGCGTTCAGCGTCTGCCGGCGGGCGAAGGCGAGCAGGCTCTGGTTCAGGCCCGCGCCGCGCCGGACGGCGTCCCGCGCCATGCCGAGCAGCCGGCGGGCGCGCTCATCGGCCGCCGCGCCCAGGTGCTTCTCCAGCATCTGGACGGTGCCGAGGATGGCCGTGAGCAGGTTGTTGAAGTCGTGCGCCACGCCGCCGGTGAGCCGCCCCAGCGCCTCCAGCCGCTGGCTCTGCAGCAGATGCGCCTCCGCCTCCTCCCGCCGGGCGATCTCGCCGCGCAGCGTGGCGAGCACCGCCTGCTCCGACTGCCAGCGACGGATGGCGTTCAGCGTGGCGAAGCTGAGGGCGGCGGCGGCCAGCAGGCAGGGCAGGGCGAGGGCGGCGAGGTCGCGCCACCAGGCCGCCCGGACCTGACCGAGGTCGAGGGCGACGGTGATGCCGAGCGGGTAGGGCCCGACCCGGCGGAGGGCGACGAAGGCGTCGTCATGCCCGTCCAGCCGGCCGAGCGCGCCGCCGTCGCCCGCCGGCATCCGCAGGGCCGCGAGTACCGCGGCAGGGTCGGGCGGCGCCACGCCGTCCCGCGCCGGGACCGAGACCAGCGTCACGCCATCGGCGCGGACCAGGCCGAAGGCGGCGCGGTGCCCGGGATCCATCGCCCGCCAGGCGGTTTCGAAGTAGCTGGCCGTCATGGCGCCGATGACGGCGCCGTCGAACCGGCCCTCCGGCCCGCGCAGGGCACGGCCGACCACCACGCCGACCTGACCGGAGAGGGGCGAGCGGAGCGGGCGGCCGAAGACCAGCCCCTGCGCCCCCTGCTGCATGGCCTGGAAATAGTCGCGGCCGGCGACGTTCAGCGGCGGCGTGGGCCAGCCGAGGCTGATCGCGACGGTCTCGCCATCGGGCCGCAGGAAGTGCAGCGCGATGATCTGCGCGATCTCCTCGTCGAGGGCCCGCAGCCAGGCATGGTGCGCCGCGGCCTCCGCCTCGACCTCGGCCCAGGACCGGCCGCGGATGCGGTCCTCCATGCGGTCGAGGACCAAGGAATTCGTCTCGACCACCTTCAGCGCATGCTCGCGGGCGATGGCGGAGAGGCGGTCGGCCTCGGCCGCGGCGGCGGCCATCATCTGGCCATGGCGGTACCAGCCGCCGGCGGCGAGGAACAGGAGCGGCACAAGCAGCGAGGCGACCAGCATGAAGCGCAGCGACCGCGGCAGCTTCCGCCCGGGCGAGCCCCGCCTGTCACTGCCGCCGCCGCGCATCATGCCTGCATCTCGGACCCTCAGGGGCCGAGCGGCAGCCTAGTCAGGCCGTCGTGCTTATACAATGACAACAAAGCCGCGCGGTGCCTCCGCGCGGGTCAATGCGCCTCCGCCCAGCTCCGTCCGGTGCCGACCTCGACGGCCAGCGGGACGCGCAGCGTCACCACGCCCTCCATGACCTCGCGCACGAGCCGGCCGGTCGGCTCCACCTCGGCCTCCGGCACCTCGAAGACCAGTTCGTCATGCACCTGCAGCAGCATGCGGGCGCGCAGCCCGGCATCCCCGAGCGCCCGCGGCAGGCGGACCATGGCGCGCTTGATCACTTCAGCCGCGCCGCCCTGGAAGGGGGCGTTGATGGCGGCGCGCTCGGCGCCGGCGCGGCGGACCATGTCCTTGGCGCCGATATCGGGGACCCAGAGCCGGCGGCCGAAGGAGGTGGAGACATAGCCCTGCAGCCGCGCCTCCTCCTTCAGCCGCTCCATGGCGTCGCGGATGCCGGGATACTGCGCGAAATAGGCATCGATGATGCCCTTGCCCTCGGCCGGGGAGATGCCGAGGCGGCCGGCGAGGCCGAAGGCCGACATGCCGTAGATGATGCCGAAATTGATGGTCTTGGCGCGCCGCCGCGCCTCCCGGTCCACCGCATCGGGGGGGAGGTGGAAGATGTCGGCCGCCGTCCGGGCATGGATGTCCTGGCCCTTCTTGAAGGCGTCGCGCAGTGCCGGGACATCGGCGAGGTGGGCCAGCAGCCGCAGCTCGATCTGGCTGTAGTCGGCCGACATCAGGACATGGCCCGGCTCGGCGACGAAGGCCTGGCGGATGCGCTGGCCCTCCGCCGTCCGCACCGGGATGTTTTGCAGGTTCGGCTCCGTGGAGGAGAGGCGGCCGGTCGAGGCCACCGCCATGGCAAAATCCGTGTGCACGCGGCCGTCGCGCGGGTCGATCGCCGCCTGCAGCCCGTCCACATAGGTGGATTTCAGCTTCTGCAACTGCCGCCAGTCGAGCACGGTGCGGGCCAGCGCGGCGCCGGAATTGCTGCCCGAGGCCGCGACCTCCTCCAGCACGCTCGCATCCGTGCCCCAGGCGCCGGTCGCCTTGCTGCGCCGGCCGCCCGGCAGCTTCATCTCGTCGAACAGGATCTCCCCGAGCTGCTTCGGCGAGCCCACGTTGAAGGGGCGGCCGGCAAGCTGGTGGATCTCCTGCTCGAGCTGCGCCATGCGCTGCGAGAAATCCTCGCCGATGCGGGCGAGCTCGGCGCCATCGACCTTGATGCCGGCGATCTCCATGTCGCGCAGCACTCCGACCATGCGCCGCTCGACCTGCTCGTAGAGGGCGAGCGCGCCTTCCTCCCGCAGCCGCGGCTTCAGGATGTGCCAGAGGCGGAGCGTGACGTCCGCATCCTCCGCGGCATAGGCGGTCGCCTTCTCCAGCGGCACCTTGTCGAAGGTGACGCGGGCGCGGCCGGTGCCCGTCACCTCGTCGAAGGGGATGGGCTTGTGGCCGAGATGCAGGACCGAAAGCTCGTCCATGCCGTGCCCGTGCCGCCCCGCCTCCATGGCGTAGGAGATCATCATGGTATCGTCGATCGGCGCGACGGCGATGCCGCCATTCTCCGGGCGGCAGAAGACCTCGAGGTCGTATTTCGCGTTCTGCAGCACCTTGAGGACGGAGCGGTCGGTCAGCAGCGGCCGCAGCGCCTCGATCGCCTGCTCGAAGGGGATCTGCGGCGGCGCCTCGGGCGCCTTCTCCGCCAGCATGTCCGATTGCGCCGCGCCGGTCGCGACGTGCCGCAGCGGGATGTAGCAGGCGCGGCCCGGGGCGGTGGACAGGCAGATGCCGACGAGGTTGGCGCGCAGCGCGTTCAGGCTGTCGGTCTCGGTATCCAGCCCGACCAGGCCGGCGGCCTCGGCCTCGGCGATCCAGGCCTGCAGCGCCTCAAGGGTCGTGACCGTCTCGTAGCCGCCGAAGGGCGCGCTGCCGGGATCGGCCTTCGGCGTGACGGCCTGCGCAGCGGCATGCGCGGCGACGGCGCTGTTGCGCGCCCGCGTGCCGGCATCGCCCGCGGCGTCGCCCAGGCCCATGCGGGCGAGGACGCTCCGGAACCCCTGGACCTCGAGGAACTTCTTCAGCGTCGCCGGCTCGGGCGGCTTCACCGCGAGCGCCTCGATCGGCGCGGTCAGCGGCGCGGCATCGTCCAGCTTGACCAGCGTCCTCGAGATGCGCGCCTTCTCGGCATTCTCGACCAGCGCCTCGCGGCGCTTGGGCTGCTTGATCTTCGGCGCGTTCGCCAGCAGCGTCTCGAGGTCGCCATATTCGGTGATGAGCTGCGCCGCGGTCTTGATGCCGATGCCGGGCACGCCGGGGACGTTGTCCGTGGGGTCGCCGGCCAGTGCCTGGACGTCCACCACCTTCGCGGGCGGCACGCCGAATTTCTCGACGACCTCGGCCTCGCGGATCGGCTTCTGCTTGATCGGGTCCAGCATCTGCACGCCGGGGCGCACGAGCTGCATCAGGTCCTTGTCGGAGGAGACGATGGTGACCTCGCCGCCCTCCTCCACGAAGCGCTTCGCATAGGCGGCGATCATGTCGTCCGCCTCGAAGCCCTCGCGCTCGACGCAGGCGACGCCGAAGGCCTCGGTCGCCTCGCGGATGAGCGCGAATTGCGGGACGAGTTCCGGCGGCGGGTCCGGCCGGTGCGCCTTGTAGTCGGGGTAGAGGTCGCTGCGGAAGGTGACGCGCCCGGCATCGAAGACCACGGCCAGGTGGCTGCCGCGATGGTCCATCAGGAAGCGCGAGAGCATCTGGGTGAAGCCGAAGACGGCGTTCACCGGCGTGCCGTCCGGCCGCGTCATCGGCGGCAGGGCGTGGAAGGCGCGGAAGATGTAGCCCGAGCCATCCACCAGGACGAGGTGCCTCGCCCCCGGCGGGGTGACGGGCACCGCCTCGGCCGAGGCCGCGGCGCCGGCGAGGGCGGTACTGCGCGCGCGGCCCGCCTCCGGGGTGGCGGCCTCCTCAGTGATGGCCGTCATCCCCCGCGCCGGGCTTCAGCACATAGGTGATGGAGCAATAGGGGCAGGTCACCTGGTCGGGGCCGATGGGCAGGCGCAGCCAGATCCGCGGATGGCCGAGGCCGCCGACGCCGACCTCGCCGTCGCAGGGCACGCTGCGGCTCTCGACCTCGATCTTCTGCTCCGGGGTGACACCCGGAACGAGCGTCGGCGCATAGCCGGTGATCTTGCCGTCGCGCATCGGGCGGTCCTCGTCTCGCAAAGCCTCGGGTCGGCGCCAACATAGTCGCGGGAGGCTCCACCGGCCAGCCTTCCGGGGAATGGCCGGCCGCCGCCGGCCATTTCCTGGCAGGCCTGGCGCGCCAGGATGCCGCCCGACGCAAAGGACCGGATGGCGTTCGCGTGAGTCCCACCCTGTTCCGACGCCTCCGGCGCCTGTTCCTCCTGGGGGCGCCGCTGCTGGCCCTGCTGACCGCCGCCTGCACCCCGGTGCTGATCCCAGCCGGGCCGCCGGTCACCACCCCGGCGGTCGCCGGCGATGCCCTGGTCATGCGGGACGGCGCCCGGCTGCCGCTGCGGCGCTGGCTGCCGGAGGGACCGCCGCGCGCCATCCTGCTCGGCCTGCACGGCTTCAACGACGCCGCCCGCAACTTCATGGAGGAGGCGGCGCCCGCCTTCACCGCGGCCGGCGTCGCCGTCTATGCCTATGACCAGCGCGGCTTCGGCGCGGCGCCGCATCCCGGCATCTTCGCCGGCGGGCCAAGCCTCGCGGCCGACGCATCGGAGGCGGCGCGGCTGATCCGGGCGCGGCATCCCGGCGTGCCGCTGGTCCTGCTGGGGGAGAGCATGGGCGGGGCGGTCCTGGTGCTGTCCGCGACCTCGGCCGACCCGCCGCCGGCCGATGGCTACATCCTGATGGCGCCGGCCTTCTGGGGGCGGGAGGACATGCCGCCCGTCATGCGCTGGGGCCTTTGGCTCGCCAGCCGGACCATCCCGCTGGTCGGCTTCCCCGGCACCGCCGGCGGCATCGTGGCGTCCGACAACGAGGAGGCGCTGCGCCGCTGGGGGCGCGACCCGCTGACCATCAAGATCACCCGGGTCGATGCCGCGAGCGGCCTGGTGGACCTGATGGATGCCGCGGTCGCCGAGGTGCCGGAGTGCTGCCGCACCGCGCTGCATCCCGGGGCGGCGCCGGTGCTGGTCCTCCTCGGCGCCAAGGACAGGATCATCCCGACGCGCGTCGCCCGCCGGGTTGTGCGCGGCATGCGCGACGACCAGCAGGAGAGCGTCGCCTATTACGAGGAGGGCTGGCACCTGCTGCTGCGCGACCACCAGCGGGCGGTGGTGGCACGGGACATCCTGGCCTGGATGGCGGCGCCGGCTGCGCCGCTGCCCTCCGGCGCCGACCTCGCGGCGCGGGACTGGCTGGCGAAGGAGGAGGCGAAGGCCGCGGGACGGTGAGCGGCCCTACCCTCGACACCGGCGCGCGCGCGGACCATCTGCGCCGCATGGACATCCCCCTGACCCTCGGGCTGATCGGCTTCCTCGCCTGCTGCTACCTCGCGGCGTCGACCGGCGCCTTCTTCCGGCCGGGGCCCTGGTACGAGGGGCTGGCCAAGCCCGCCTGGAACCCGCCGAACTGGCTGTTCCCGATCGCCTGGGCGGTCCTCTACACCATGATGGCCGTCGCCGTCTGGCTGGTCTGGCGGGAGGCCGGCTTCGCCGGCGCGGGCCTCGCGCTCGGCCTGTGGTTCCTCCAGTTGGCGCTCAACGCCGCCTGGTCCTGGCTCTTCTTCGGGCTGAAGCGGATGGACCTGGCGCTCGCCGAACTCTGCGCGCTGTGGCTGGCGATCCTGGCGACCATCGTCACCTTCGCGGCCGTCAGCCCGCTCGCGGCCTGGCTGCTGGCGCCCTACCTCGCCTGGGTCAGCTTCGCCGGGGTGCTGAACGCGAAGCTGCTGCAGTTGAACCGGGCGCGGGTGCTGGCGCGGGGCTGATCACCCCGCCCGCGGATGCGCCTTGCGCCAGGTGGCTAGCAGCGCCGCGGCGTCCACCGCGGTGTAGCGCTGGGTGGTGGAGAGGCTGGCATGGCCCAGCAGCTCCTGGATCGCCCGCAGGTCGGCGCCGCCGCCGAGCAGGTGGGTGGCGAAGGAGTGCCGCAGGGCATGCGGCGTCGCATGCTCCGGCAGGCCGGCGAGGCGGCGGAACTCCCGCATCGCCCGCTGCGCGACCGCCGGGTCGAGCCGCGCGCCGCGGGCGCCGAGGAAGAGCGGGTCGCCGGGCGCCGCGCCCGGCCGCAGCGCGAGATAGGCGGCGATCGCCTGCCGCACCGCCGGCAGCACCGGCACGACCCGCTGCTTGCCGCCCTTGCCGGTCACCCGGAGTCCGGCCTCGCTGCCGGGCAGGGGGGCGTCGCGGATCTCGAGCGCCAGGGCCTCGGCGATGCGCAGGCCGCAGCCATAGAGCAGGGTGGCCAGCGCCGTGTCGCGCGCCGCCTGCTCGGCGGGGCGCATGGCGCGTTCCGGGTCATGGACCGTGCCGACCTGGCTGGCGACCTCCTTCGCCTGCTCCGCCGTCAGGGCGCGCGGGACCGGCGGCTTGAGCCGCGGGCCGCGGATGGTGGCGAGGGCGAGGGGCTCCAGCCCCTGGGTCCTGGCGAGGTGGCGGAGGAAGCCGCGGATGGCGGCAAGCTGGCGGGCGCGGGTGGCCGGGCCGGCGCCGGCATTGGCGCGGGCGGCGAGGAAGGCGCGGAGGTCGGCCGCGCGCAGCCCGCCGAGGGCCGCGAGGTCCGGCTCCTCCCCGAGATGGCCCGCGAGGAAGCGCAGGAAGTCGTCGAGGTCCCGTCCATAGGCCTCGACGGTATTGGCCGCCGCCCGCCGCTCCCGGGCCAGCCAGTCAATGTAGCGGGCCCGTGCCTCGGCGCCGGTCATGGGCAGACTCAGGCCGGGTCCAGGGGTCGCTCGACCCCTGGCGGGGGTCCAGGGGGCAGCGCCCCCTGGGATCTCCCCGTGGTCAGCGCGCCAGGGCGGCCGCGACGGTCCGCCCGAGGAAGGCGAGGGTCGCGGTCGCCTGCCGCGCCGGCAGGGCATTCGGGTCGCGGGCGCCGAGGGCCATGAGCGTCGGCGTGCCCGTCCAGACCGGCACCCGCACCAGCGCGTCGCGGGCGACGAGGGAGGCCGCCTCCTCGTGCAGGGTATCGGTCTCGGTCGGGGCGGAGCGGACCAGGGCGTCCCGGCCCGGGCCCATCAGCCGCATGACGGTGCCGCGCGGCAGGTGCAGCATGCCGCGGCGGTCCGGCTTCTCGCTCAGCAGGTTGCAGCTCTCGATGCCGAGCAGCGCCGGCAGCTCCTGCGTCACCGTGTCCACCACGTCGGTGCTGCGCATCAGCGCGAGCACGGCGAGGCGCACCCGGATGGTCAGGCCATAGCCGGCGCGGCCGGCGGTGATGGCGGCGTCGATCTCCGCCTCCAGGCTGCGGGTGCGGCGGCGCTCGGCCGCCAGCATCGCCGCCATGTGGTCGGCGATCCGCTCGCCATGCACCCGCCGGGGCGGCGACAGCACCCGGTAGAGCTCCGGCCGCTCCGAGAGGAATTCCGGATGCGCCTCGAGATAGGCCGAGACCTGCTCGGGCGAGGGCAGGTCCTGCGCCGGATCGGGGAGGCGACTGGCGCCGGGGAGGGTCGCGTTCACAGGATGCTCTGGCCCGTCTTGCGCCAATCGGCCAGGAAGGCTTCGAGGCCCCGGTCGGTCAGCGGGTGCTTGAGGAGCTGGCGGATGACAGCCGGGGGCAGGGTGGCGACGCCGGCGCCGAGCTTTGCCGCCTCGACCAGGTGGATCGGGTGGCGGATGGACGCCACGAGGACTTCTGTCTTAATGTGGGGGTAGTTGCGGTAAATTTTCACGATGTCGGCGATCAGCAGCATGCCGTCGGTGGCGATGTCGTCGAGCCGCCCGACGAAGGGGGAGATGAAGGTGGCGCCGGCCTTGGCCGCGAGCAGCGCCTGCGCGGCGGAGAAGCAGAGGGTGACGTTCACCAGCGTGCCCTCGGCCGAGAGGGCGCGGCAGGTGCCCAGCCCGGCCTCGGTCAGCGGCACCTTCACGGCGACGTTCGGCGCGATCTCGCGGAGGTACCGGCCCTCGGCCAGCATGTCCTCGTATTCGGTCGCGGTGACCTCGGCCGAGACCGGGCCGGGGGTGATGGCGCAGATCTCGGCGATCACCTCGGCCATCTTGCGGCCGGACTTGGCGATCAGGCTCGGGTTGGTCGTGACGCCGTCGACCAACCCCGCCTCCGCAAGGGATCGGATCTCCGACACCTCGGCGGTGTCCACGAAGAACTTCATGGTCGGGGGATCCTTCAATGCGAGCGCAACCGATCCGCGAGTGATATGTTGTTGCGCTTTTGTTCTTGACCAGGATACCCGATGCCTGCCCGCCCGGGAAAGCACCGCGATATGAAAGACACGCCTACCGTGTCGGCGAGGACACGGGTCTCCATCCTGCTGCCTCTGCCTCTCGCCGGCGCTTACGACTATGCAGTGCCCGCTTCCATGGCACTCCGTCCAGGAGAATTCGTCTCCGTTCCGCTCAACCAAAGAGAGGTGATCGGGGTCGTCTGGGACGCGCCGGCGGAGCCGGACCCGAACCCGGTCCCGGACCGCCGGTTGCGTCCGGTCTCGGCGGTTCTGCCCGCCCCGCCCATGACCGGGAGCCTCCGCCGCTTCATCGACTGGGTCGCGGCCTATACGCTCAGCCCGCCCGGCGCCGTGCTGCGCATGGCGATGAGCGTGCCGGCGGCGCTGGAGGCGCCGACCCCCCAGGCCGGCTGGATCCTCAGCCCTCCCGGCGGCAACAGCCGGCCCCGCATCACGCCGGAGCGGCAGCGGGTGCTGGACGTCATGAAGGCCGGGCAGGTCCATGCCGGGGCCCCCCTGGCGGAGGCCGCGGCGGTCTCCCTCTCCGTCCTGCGCGGCATGGCGGAGAATGGGCTGATCCGGCCGGCGCTGCTGCCGCATCGCAGCCGCTTCGGCCGGCCGGACCCGGCGCATCCCGGCCCGGCGCTCGGGCCGGAGCAGGAAGCGGCGGGCGCCGCGCTGCGCGACCGGGTCGCGGCCCGCGCCTTCGGCGTGACGCTGCTGACCGGCGTCACGGGATCGGGCAAGACCGAGGTCTATTTCGACGCCGTCGCCGAATGCCTGCGCCAGGGCCGGCAGGCGCTGGTCCTGCTGCCGGAGATCGCCCTCTCCGCCCAGTGGCTCGAGCGGTTCAAGGCGCGCTTCGGCGTCGCGCCGGCGCTCTGGCATTCCGAGGTGACCTCGCGCACCCGCCGCGACACCTGGCGGGCGGTGGCGGAGGGCGAGGCACCGGTCGTCGTCGGCGCTCGCAGCGCGCTCTTCCTGCCGTTTCCCGATCTCGGCCTGGTGATCGTGGACGAGGAACACGAGACCGCCTTCAAGCAGGAGGACGGCGTGGTCTACCACGCCCGGGACATGGCGGTGGTGCGCGCCCGCCTGTCCCAGGCCGCCTGCATCCTGGTCTCGGCGACGCCGAGCCTCGAGAGCCTGACCAATGCCGAGGGCGGGCGCTATGCCGCGCTGCACCTGCCGAGCCGGCATGGCGGCGCCAGCCTGCCGGAGATCGAGATCGTCGACCTGCGGCGCACCCCGCCGGAGCGCGGCCGCTTCATCTCCCCGCCGATCGTCGAGGCCGTCACGGCGACGCTCGGCCGCGGCGAGCAGGCCATGCTCTTTCTCAACCGTCGGGGCTATGCGCCGCTGACCCTCTGCCGGCATTGCGGCCACCGGATGCGCTGCCCGAACTGCACGGCCTGGCTGGTCGAGCACCGCGCGCAGCGCCGGCTGCAATGCCATCACTGCGGCCATGCCGAAGTGCCTCCCGCCGAATGTCCCGAATGCGGCACCGCGAACAGCCTGACCGCCGTGGGACCTGGGGTTGAGCGTGTCCTGGAAGAGGCCGCGGCGCTTTGGCCTGACGCAAGGCGCCTCGTCATGGCTTCCGATACCTTGCCCGGCCCCGCGGCGGCGGCCGAGGCAGCGCGGGCGATCCAGGACCGTGAGGTGGACCTGATCATCGGCACGCAGATCGTCGCCAAGGGCTGGCATTTCCCGCATCTCACCCTGGTCGGCGTGGTGGATGCCGATCTTGGTCTCGCAGGTGGCGATTTGAGGGCAGCCGAGCGCACGGTGCAGTTACTGCACCAGGTCGCCGGCCGTGCCGGCCGGGCGGAGGCGCCGGGGCGCGTGCTGCTGCAGAGCTTCTCGCCCGACCATCCGGTGATGCGGGCGCTGGTCTCGGGCGACCTCGACGCCTTCATGCAGGAGGAGGCGGCGATGCGCCGGCCCGGCCACTGGCCGCCCTTCGGCCGGCTGGCGGCGCTGATCGTGAGTTCCGAGGAGGAGCGGGAGGCGGACCGGACGGCGCGCGACCTCGGCCTGGCCGCGCCGGGCGGGGAGGGGGTGCAGGTGCTGGGGCCGGCGCCGGCGCCGCTCGCCCTGCTGCGCGGCCGCTATCGGCGGCGCCTGCTGCTGAAGACGCGGCGCGACATCGCGGTGCAGCCGATCCTGCGGGACTGGCTGGCGCGCGTGCCGGTGCCGAACCATGTCCGGGTGCAGGTGGATGTGGACCCGGTGGGGTTCCTGTGAACCAGGCTTGAGGCCCGGAGAGCGGCGATGCCCGACGGCCTCTGCGACGTGGACATGCTCCCGGGCGTACTTGCCGGGCGCCGATCCGCCCGCACCCTGACCCGCAGCTATGCGCGCCGCTGACCGCGCAGCAGCACCCCCGCCGCCGCCGCCTGCAGTGCCATCGCCAGCGCCGGCGGAGCCGCCGCGCCCCAGCCCTGCAGCGCCGCGCCGAACAGCGCCGGGCCGAAGGCGTAGAAGGCCTGGTTCACCGCCGTGACCAGCGCGAGCACCGCCGAGACCTGCTCCGGCGGCCATTCCGCCTGGGCGATCAGCGGCGGCAGGGACAGCAGGTTGCCGATGCCGAGGCCGAACAGCACCACGCCCGCCAGCAGCAGGGCCGGCGCATCGCCGGCCGCGGCGAGCAGCGCGCATCCCGCGGCCTGCAGCAGGAAATTCGCGCTGCCGGCGAGGCGCCGGTCGAGGCCCGCCGGCAGCACGAGGCCGACGACGGTGCGGCCGAGGATGGCGCAGCCGGTCGCCAGGCTCATCGCCAGGCCCGCCCCGGCCTCGCCCAGTACCGGCGCGAGGAGCGAGAACAGCACCGTCAGCAGCCCCATCTGCGCCAGCAGGCCGAGCGCGAAGGCGAGGGAGAGGCTGCGGAACCGCGCCTGCCGCCAGAGCGGGCCGGCGGGCGCCGCGGCCGGCCGCGGCGCGGGCGGGGTGTCCGCGCCGTCCGGATACAGGCCGAGGGTCGCGGGCGTGTCGCGGAACCACTGCCCGGCCAGCCACCAGCCGAGCGCCGCGACCGGCAGGGCGATGCAGAGCGAGGCCCGGGCGAAGCCGAAGGCGGCGATCAGCGCCGCCCAGAGCGGGGCGAAGAGCACGCCGCCCATGCTGGCGCCGTTGAAGGCCATGGACAGCGCGGCGCCGCGCCGGCGGTCGAACCAGGGCGCCACCATGGCATTGATCGCCACGCCGCTGGTCAGCGCCCAGCCGAGCGCGGTGACCAGCGCGGCGGCCGCCATCTGCCAGGGCGCCGCGGCATGGCCCCAGGCCGCCGCGCCGGCGGCGCAGGCCAGCAGCCCCGCGCGCGTCACCGCCACCAGCCCGAAGCGCCGGTGCAATCCGGGCAGGCGGGTGACGATGGCGCCGCTCGCCAGGAAGTGCAGGGTGATCGCCGCGGCGATCAGCGCGGGTGGCCAACCCTCGCGCGCCTGCAGCGCATGCAGGTAGACGGACGGGCCATAGAAATTGATGCCCCAACTGCATATCGCGACGACGAAGGCCGCGGCGACGACCTGCCAGCCCCGGAACATCGCCTTGCGCGGCCGCGCCATGACTGGCCCTTTCCTCCCGGTTGTCGCGGATCCCGCAGCCTGCCGCCGGCGCATGGGCCGCGGCTTCGGCCCGGGCCGAATTGGCGAGGGGAGGCCAGATTGCGGGGGCGTGAACCCCATGGTAAAGGCCCGTCGCACCGCGCCGCCGGGACCCTGGTGGCCTTCCGCGCTCGCGCGCCATCTGGAAACAGGACCGGGACTGCCCGTGGCCTCAGCCGAGACGATATCCGCTTCCGCCCCCAGCACGACCGGGCTTGCCGAGCGCTATGCGCATGCCCTGCTGGCCCTCGCCGATGACCGGCGCCAGACGGATCCCGGCACGGTCGACCGCATCGCCGCCGATCTCGACCGCCTCTTCGCGCTGTGGCGCGACGATGCGCCCTTCCGCGCCTTCGTCGCCGATCCGCGGCTCGACGCCGCCTCGCAGCAGAAGGGCGCCTTCGCGGTGCTCGACCGCGCCGGCATCGGCGGCGAGGTGCGCAACCTGGTCGGCGTGCTGGTGAACAACCGCCGCCTCGCGGCCCTGCCGCAGGTGGCGCAGGCCTTCGGCGCGCAGCTCGCGGCACGCCGCGGCCAGCAGACGGCGCATGTGACCAGCGCGCATCCGCTGAACGACACGCAGCGCGCGCAGATCACCGCGCGCCTGACCGAAGCCGGCTATTCCGGCGTCAAGCTTTCGGAGCAGGTGGATCCTTCGATCCTCGGCGGGCTGATCCTGCGGATCGGCTCCCGGCTCTATGACAACAGCATCAAATCCAAGCTGCAGCGACTGCAGTACGCCATGAAGGGGGCCGCCTGATGGACATCCGTCCCGCCGAGATCTCGGAGATCCTGAAGCAGCAGATCGCCGGCTTCGACACCGAGGCGAATGTGGCCGAGGTCGGCACCGTGCTGACCGTGGGCGACGGCATCGCCCGCGTCTACGGCCTGCAGAACGTCATGGCCGGCGAGCTGGTCGAGTTCCCGGGCGCCGGCCTGAAGGGCATGGCGCTCAACCTCGAGCACGACAACGTCGGCATCGTCATCTTCGGCCCCGACGACCACATCCGCGAGGGCGACACGGTGCAGCGCACCGGCACCATCGTGGACGCGCCGGTCGGCAAGGGCCTGCTCGGCCGCGTCGTGGACGGCCTCGGCAACCCGATCGACGGCAAGGGCCCGCTGCAGAACGTCGAGCGCCGCCGCGTCGAGGTGAAGGCGCCGGGCATCATCCCGCGCAAGTCGGTGCACGAGCCGATGCAGACCGGCATCAAGGCGATCGACGCCCTGATCCCGATCGGCCGCGGCCAGCGCGAGCTGATCATCGGCGACCGGCAGACCGGCAAGACCGCGGTGATCGTGGACACGATCATCAACCAGAAGCCGATCAACGCCACCGGCGACGAGAGCAAGAAGCTCTACACCATCTATGTCGCGATCGGGCAGAAGCGCTCCACGGTGGCCCAGCTCGTCCGCACGCTGGAGGAGAACGGCGCGCTCGAGTACTCGATCATCGTCGCCGCCACCGCCTCCGACCCGGCGCCGATGCAGTTCCTGGCGCCGTACACCGGCTGCACCATGGGCGAGTTCTTCCGCGACAACGGCATGCACGCGGTCATCTTCTACGATGACCTCTCGAAGCAGGCCGTCGCCTATCGCCAGATGTCGCTGCTGCTGCGCCGCCCGCCGGGCCGCGAGGCCTATCCGGGCGACGTCTTCTACCTGCACTCGCGCCTGCTCGAGCGCGCGGCGAAGATGAACGACGACTTCGGCGCGGGCTCGCTGACCGCTCTGCCGGTCATCGAGACGCAGGCGGGCGACGTCTCGGCCTATATCCCGACCAATGTCATCTCGATCACCGACGGCCAGATCTTCCTGGAGACGGAGCTCTTCTTCAAGGGCATCCGCCCCGCGGTGAACGTCGGCCTCTCGGTCTCGCGCGTCGGTTCCGCCGCGCAGATCAAGGCGATGAAGCAGGTCGCCGGCCGCATCAAGCTCGAGCTCGCGCAGTACCGCGAGATGGCCGCCTTCGCGCAGTTCTCCTCCGACCTCGATGCCTCGACGCAGGCGCTGCTCGCCCGCGGCGCGCGGCTGACGGAGCTGCTGAAGCAGCCGCAGTTCAGGCCGGTGCCGGTCGAGGAGCAGGTGGTGGCGATCTTCGCCGGCACCCGCGGCTATCTCGACCGCATTCCGGTGAACGCCGTCGGCAACTTCGAGCGGCAGCTCCTCTCCGAGCTGAAGGCCTCGCAGCCCGCGATCATCGAGGCGATCCGCGCGGACCGCGAGATCAAGAAGCCGACCGAAGAGAAGCTGGTCGCCTTCCTCGACGGCTTCGCCAAGTCCTTCGCGGCCTGAGCCGCGCATAGGGGGCCGAGGCCATGGCGAGCCTGAAGGACCTTCGCGGGCGGATCAACAGCGTGAAGAACACGCGCAAGATCACGCAGGCGATGAAGATGGTGGCGGCGGCGAAGCTCCGCCGCGCGCAGGCGCAGGCCGAGGCCGCACGCCCCTATGCCGAGCGGATGGAGGCGATCCTCGCCTCCCTCGGCGCGGCGGTGGCCGGCAGCCCCGGCGCGCCGCGCATGCTGATCGGCACCGGCGGCGACCGGGTGCACCTGCTGGTGGTGGTCACCGCCGATCGCGGCCTGGCCGGCGCCTTCAACACCCAGGTCGGCCGGCTCGCCCGCGCCCGCATCCGGGCGCTGGAGGGCGAGGGCAAGGTGGTCAAGATCCTGACCGTTGGGCGGAAGGGTGCGGCCTATCTGAAGCGCGAGTTCGCCAGCCGCATCGTCGGCGAGATCACCTTCATGGGCAAGAAGCGCGTCGAGTTCTCCGACGCCGAGACCGTCGCGGTCCGGGTGACCGAGATGCTCGAGGCCGGCGAGTTCGACGTCTGCAGCCTGCTCTACAACCGGTTCCGCAACGTCATCACCCAGATCCCGACCGAGCAGCGCCTGATCCCGGCGCCGCTGCCGGAAGGCGGCGCCCCGGCTTCGGCCGGCCCGCAGGCGATGTACGAGTACGAACCGGCGGAGGAGGCGATCCTCGCCACCCTGCTGCCGCGCAACCTCGCCATCCAGATCTATCGCGCCGTGCTCGAGAGCACCGCGGGCTTCTATGGCAGCCAGATGACCGCCATGGACAATGCCACGCGCAATGCCGGCGACATGATCAACAAGCTGACGCTGAACTACAACCGCACGCGCCAGGCCAACATCACCAAGGAGCTGATCGAGATCATCTCCGGGGCCGAGGCTGTGTGATGCGGTCGCGGAGCGCGCCTGCCGCGCGGAGCGTGAATCGCATCACCCGAACCGATTGAGGAGCTCTGAGCCATGAAGAACAATGTCGGGCAGATCGCCCAGGTTCTCGGCGCCGTCGTGGACGTGCAGTTCCCGGGCGAGCTGCCGAACATGCTGAACGCGCTCACCACCAAGAACGGCGACAACACGCTGGTCCTCGAGGTGGCGCAGCACCTCGGCGAGCGCACCGTGCGCTGCATCGCCATGGACACGACCGACGGCCTGATCCGCGGCCAGGAGGTGGTGGACACCGGCAGCGGCATCTCCGTCCCCGTCGGCAATGCCACCCTCGGCCGCATCCTCAACGTCATCGGCCAGCCGATCGACGAGCGCGGGCCGGTCGAGGCCGAGAAGAGCTACACCATCCACCGCGAGGCCCCGGCCTTCGACGAGCAGGCGACGGCGGCCGAGATCCTCGTCACCGGCATCAAGGTCATCGACCTGCTCGCCCCCTACCTGAAGGGCGGCAAGATCGGCCTCTTCGGCGGCGCCGGCGTCGGCAAGACCGTCACCATCCAGGAGCTGATCAACAACGTCGCCAAGGCGCATGGCGGCGTGTCGGTCTTCGCCGGCGTCGGCGAGCGGACGCGCGAGGGCAACGACCTCTACCACGAGATGGTCGATGCCGGCGTCATCAGGCTCGGCGAGGGCACGACCGAAGGCTCCAAGGTGGCGCTGGTCTATGGCCAGATGAACGAGCCGCCGGGCGCCCGCGCCCGCGTCGCCCTCTCGGGCCTCTCGATCGCCGAGTATTTCCGCGACGAGCAGGGCCAGGACGTGCTTTTCTTCATCGACAACATCTTCCGCTTCACGCAAGCAGGTGCGGAAGTGTCGGCGCTGCTCGGCCGCATCCCCTCGGCGGTGGGCTATCAGCCGACGCTCGCCACCGACATGGGCGCGCTGCAGGAGCGAATCACCAGCACGAAGAAGGGCTCGATCACCTCGGTGCAGGCCATCTACGTGCCGGCCGACGACCTGACCGACCCGGCGCCCGCCACCTCCTTCGCCCACCTCGACGCGACGACGGTGCTCAACCGCTCCATCGCCGAGCTCGGCATCTTCCCGGCGGTGGACCCGCTCGACTCGACCTCGCGCGCGCTCGACCCGCGGATCGTCGGCGACGAGCACTACCGCGTCGCGCGCGAGGTGCAGCGCATCCTGCAGACCTACAAGTCGCTGCAGGACATCATCGCCATCCTTGGCATGGACGAGCTCTCGGAGGAGGACAAGCTGGTCGTGGCGCGCGCGCGCAAGATCCAGCGCTTCCTCAGCCAGCCCTTCCACGTCGCCGAGGTCTTCACCGGCACCCCGGGCGTCTTCGTCAAGCTCGAGGACACGGTCCGGTCCTTCGCCGCGATCTGCTCGGGCGAATACGACCACCTGCCGGAGGCTGCCTTCTACATGGTCGGCACCATCGAAGAGGCGGTGAAGAAGGGCGAGTCGCTGAAGGCGGCGGCCTGAGCGGAGGCCGGGCGGTCCTTCGGGATCGCCCACCGAGGAGCACATCATGGCTACCTTCCTGCTCGAACTCGTCTCGCCGGAGCGCCTCCTGCTCTCCCGGCAGGTCGAGATGGCGACCATCCCCGCCGCCGAAGGCGAGATGGGCGTGCTGCCCGGCCATTCCCCGATGATCGTCTCGCTTCGCGGCGGCGTCATCCGCGTCAGGGAGAACGGCGCGGAGACCGAGAGGCTCTTCGTCGGCGGCGGCTTCGCCGAGGTCTCGCCGGAACGCGTGACGGTGCTGGCCGACGAGGCGACGCCGCTCGCCAACCTCTCGCGCTCGGCGGCCGAGCAACGCCTGGCCGAGGCCGAGGCGGCGCTGCGCGAGATCACGGCCGAGGATACCGAATCCCGGCGCGACGCGGCGCTGGAGCGGGTGCTCTCGGCCCGCGCCATGCTGGACCTGGCGCAGGCGGCCTGACGCGGCCGGACAGCGAGGCCGGCAGGCCGGGGGTGGCGACGCCTCCGGCCTTTTGCATGCCCGCATCGGGCCTATTTGCGCCCGCGACACAGTGGTGCTTTTTCGCTCGCAACGCTGTGTCTGGGCGGCCACATGCCTTGAAACGGCGCCGGCCCTGGAGAACATGCCCGGGGCGGCGACCTTGCCGCGGAGCGTGGGGCGGCCGCGCGGGGCCGGGGGTAGGCTGGCCCGGTCAGAGGGCCGCGGGGACACGATGAAGCACTGGCGCGTCGAGCAGGTGAATTGGGACCGCTTCGATCCGTCGAAAGTGGACCCGGAGATCGTGCCGCTGGTGAAGGCGGCGGCCATGGTGGAGCGCAACGGCGACGACTACGCGCTCTACCTGAAGGGCGTCTTCCATGACGACCCGGATTTTCGGACCGCCGCCGCGAACTGGGCGGTGGAGGAGATCCAGCATGGCGATGCGCTCGGCCGCTGGGGCGAGCTGGCGGATCCGGGCTGGGACTACCAGACCTGCTTCGCCCGCTATCGCACCGGGTTCCGGATCGACACGGCCGCCGCCAGCTCCATCCGCGGCTCCCGCACCGGGGAGCTGATCGCCCGCTGCATGGTGGAGACCGGGACCAGCAGCTATTACACGGCGCTGGGCGAGGCGACGGAGGAGCCGGTGCTGAAGGAGATCTGCCGCCTCATCGCGGCCGACGAGTACCGGCACTTCAAGCTCTTCTACGACCACATGAAGCGCTACCTGGCGCGCGAGGACCTGTCCTTCCTGCAGCGGCTGAAGGTCGCGGCCGGCCGGATCGGCGAGTCGGAGGATGACGAACTGGCCTTCGCCTTCCACTGCTCGAACGAGGATCCCGCGCTCGCCTATGACCATGGGCGCTGCATCGCGGGCTATATGGGCCGGGCCATGGCCTTCTACCGCTACCGGCACATCGAGCGCGGCATGGGCATGGTCTTCAAGGCCGTGGGGCTCGAGCCGCGCGGGCGGATGTCGGACCTCGCGGCGCGCGGCGCCTGGCGGCTGCTTTGCTGGCGGCGCGACCGGTTCCGGGAGGCGCTGCGGCGCGAGGCGGCGCAGCCCGTCTACGCGCAGGCGGCCTGAGCTTGCGTCTCCCGCCGCGCCGCGCGGTGCTCGCTGCCGGCGGGGCGGCGCTGCTGCCCGCCGCGGGCCTGGCCCAGCCGGGCGAGGGGCTCGGCGCCCGCGCCGCGGCGCAGGGCTTCGTCTTCGGCACCGCGGTGGACAGCAACCGCCTCGCCGACCCGGCCTATGCCGCGCAGGTGGCAGCGGAAGCGCGGCTGCTGGTCCCGGAATGGGAGGGCAAGTGGGCCGCCCTGCAGCCAGCGGAAGGCCGGTTCGACTTCGGCCCGCTGCAGGCGATCGCCGCTGCCGCCGCCCGCAACGGGCAGCAATTGCGCGGCCATGCGCTGATCTGGCACCGCGCCCTGCCGGACTGGCTCTCGGCGCGGCTGGCGGAGGGGCCGGACAGGGCGCGCGCCGCCATGGCCGCGCATTTCGACGCCGTGCTGCCGGCCACCGCCGGCGTGATCCGCGACTGGGACGTGGTGAACGAGGCCGTCGGCAATACCGGCGGCCCCTTCACCGAGAATACGCCGGTCGTCGGCGACCTGCGCGACACGCCCTGGCTGCGCGCCCTCGGCCCCGGCTACATCGAGCTGGCCTTCCGCCTGGCGCGGGAGCGCGACGGCACCCTGCGGCTGACCTACAACGACTATGGGATCGAGGGCGACACCCCCTTCGCCGAGGAGAAGCGCCAGCGCGTGCTGCGGCTGTTGCGCGGCCTGGTGGATGCGAAAGCGCCGGTGGATGCGCTCGGCATCCAGGCGCATCTGATGCTGGACGAGCCCTTCCGGCCGGAGCCCTTCGCCGCCTTCCTGCGGCAGGTGCGCGACCTCGGCCTCTCCATCCTCGTCACCGAACTCGACGTGCGGGAGGCGGCTGTCGTGCCGCCCGACCTCGTGGCGCGCGATGCGCTGGTCGCGGCGCGGGTGCGCGACGTCGTCGGCACCGCGCTCGAGTGTGGCTGCCGGACGGTGCTGACCTGGGGCCTGTCGGACAAGGACAGTTGGCTGGTGCAGGAACCGGCGGTGGCGCGGAAGGACGGCAGGACCCATCGCGGCCTGCCGCTGGATGCGGAGGGGCGGCGCAAGCCGATGTGGCAGGCACTCGACCGCGCCTTCGCCGCGCGCGGGCGGGGATAGCGCCCGCCTGTCCGCCGCCGCGGGGACTGCCCTCAGCTCCTGCCGCGCAGCGGGATCTCTTGCAGCCGCAGCGCCGCGATGAGGCAGAGCGCCGCAATCCCGCCGGCCGCGAGGAAGACCACCGAGAAGGCCGCCGCCGCCTGCTCGGGCGACGCCGTGCCGCCCGGGCCCAGCCGCCCGAGCAGCAGCGCCGAGAGCAGCGCCACGCCGAAGGCCCCGCCCATCAGCCGGAAGAACATCATGCAGGCCACCGCGACGCCGCCGTCGCGGGGATCGACCGCATTCTGGATGGTGACGGTGATGGGCGAGAACTGGCAGCCGAAGCCAAGGCCGAGCGCCAGCGTCACCGCCGTGTCCAGCAGCAGCGAGTGGCCGAGGCCGACCAAGGCGACCACCAGGCACATGGCCAGCGCGGTCGAGGTGCCGAGGATCGGCAGCGCCCGGTAGCGCCCGGTCCTCGTCACCGCGAGGCCCGCCAGGAAGCTGCCGCTGACGCTGCCGAGCGTCATGGCGATCATGCGCAGCCCCGCCTGCTTGGCCGAGAGACCGGCGACCATCTGGTAGGCGAGCGGCACCAGCACCGTCAGCGCCATCATCACCATGGACGCCAAGCCGGTGATGACGATGGCCGTCGTGAAGATGCCGTTGCGGAAGAGGTGCAGCGGCAGCATCGGCTGCGGCGCCGCCCGCTCCTGCAGGATCAGCGCGGCGGTGCCGGCGATGCCGAGCGCGAAGCAGCCCCAGGCGGCGGGGGAGAGCCAGTCGCCGCTGCGCTGGATCAGCGTGATGCCGATCAGCACCGGCGTGCAGGCCAGCACGATCAGCGCCGCGCCCGGCCAGTCGATCCTCGGCCGCTTGCCCGGCAGCGGCAGCCGCCGAAGCTGGAAATACGTCGCGGCGAAGGCGGCGGCGCCGAGCGGCAGGTTGATCCAGAAGATCCAGTGCCAGGACAGGTACTCGACGAAGAGGCCGCCCAGCACCGGCCCGCAGATATTGGCGGTCGCGAAGGTGCCGGAGAGGTAGCCCTGCACCTTGCCGCGTTCCCGCGGCGGCAGGATGTCGCCGACCACCGCCAGCGAGATGGCGCGCAGCCCGCCGCCGCCGAGGCCCTGCACCACCCGCATCAGGATCAGCATCGGCATGGACTGCGCCAGCGCCGAGAGCATGGCGCCGAGCACGAAGAGCGAGATCGAGACCAGCAGCACCGGCCGCCGGCCATAGAGGTCCGACAGCCGCCCATAGATCGGCGTGGTGACCGTGGAGGCGATGAGATAGGCGCTGACCACCCAGGGCAGCAGCGCCCAGCCGCCGAGATCGCCCGCGATGGTCGAGAGCGCCGTCGCGACGATGGTCTGGTCGAGGCTCGAGAGGAAGAGGGCGAGCGTCAGCCCGAGCACGATCAGCCGGACCTCGCCGGGGCTGAACAGGGACGAAGAGGAGGGATCCGGAGTGTCGCGCACGATGCGCACAGGCTAGAGTAGATGGCCGCGGCGCGGAAACCGGGTCTCCTGCGGGCCTCCTTGCGCTGCGCGGCCAGGGCGAAGGCGCCCCGGGCGGACCCGCCCGGGGCGGGGCCGGCTCAGCTCCGCGCCGCCTCGGCGAAGGCGAAGGTCTCGTAGGCGTTCTCCGCCACGCGGAACCACTGGTACTGCTCGTTCCGGAAGGCCCGGTAGTTCTCGTAGACCTTCTTGAAGTTCGGGTTCTTCGCAGACAGGTCGTCGTAGAGGCCATGCGCCTCGCGCCAGGCGGCCTGCAGCACCTCCCGCGGCCAGGCGCGGAGCTGCGCGCCGCCGGCGATCACCCGCCGCAGGGCCGGCGGGTTGAGCGCATCGAATCTGGCGTTCTGGTCGGTGTCGATCTCGCCCAGCGCCACCTCGACCGCCGTGCGGTAATGCGGCGGCAGCGCGTTCCAGGCCTGCCGGTTGGCGATGAAGCCACCCATGGAGCAGGGCTCCCAGAAGCCGGGCGCGTAGTAGAAGCGGGCGATGCGGTTCAGCCCCAGCTTCTCATCGTCATAGGGGCCGATGAACTCGGCGGCGTCGATCACGCCGCGCTCCAGCGAGGGATAGATGTCGCCCGGCGCGATCTGCGTCGGCACCGCGCCCAGCCGCTCGAACACCAGGCCGCCGAGGCCGGCGATGCGGAACTTCAGGCCGCGGACGTCGTCGAGGCTGCGGATCTCCTTGCGGAACCAGCCGCCCATCTGGACGCCGGTATCGCCGAAATTCATGAAGACGCAGTTGAAGGCGGAGAACATCTCATCCGCCAGCTTCATGCCGTCGCCATAGCGCATCCAGGCGGCCATCTGCCGGCGGTTCATGCCGAAGGGCACGCAGGTGAAGAAGGCGAGCGCCGGCTCCTTGCCGAAATAGAACAGCGCCGGGCTATGGCCGCATTCGACCGAGCCCTGCTGCACGGAATCCAGCACCTGCAGCGCCGGCACGATCTCCCCGGCGGGGGAGGGGGTGATGCGGAACTTGCCGTCCGTCAGCTCGGCGACGCGCCGGCCCAGCCGCTCGCAACTGCCATAGAGGATGTCGAGGTTGCGCGGGAAGCTGCTCGGCATGCGCCAGCGCACCTCCGGGTTGCCCTGCGCGACGGCCGGCGCGGCAAGTGCCACGGCGCCCCCGGCGGCGCCGAGGAAAATTCTGCGATCCAAGATGAAGCCTCCCTGTCGCCGTCGTTGCGGCATACGCTTCATTGTCGAAATTGCCGGGATGAAGCAATAAAAATCTCGCTCAGGCCGTGCTGGGGGACGCTTTCGGTCGTCGGCGCGGTCGCGGCTTGCGGCGCGGCATGGCGCCGGCGCTGCTCACCCGACCCCTTCACCCTGCCTGGGCCGCGGTGCAGTCTGCCCGGCCCTTCGAGGAGCCGATTCCATGTTCGCAGCCCCCGCCAAGCCCGTCCTCCTCACCGGCGCCTCCGGCAATCTCGGCCGCGTCCTCGCGCGCGAGCTGGCGGCGCGCGGCTGGACACTGCGGCTGACCGACCTCGCCCCCTTCCCGGACCCGCTGCCCGAGCGCGCGGTCTTCGAGCGCATGGACCTCGCCGATGGCATCGGCCTGTTGCGCCAGGCCGAGGGCTGCGGCGCCATCCTGCATTTCGGCGGTGTCAGCGTGGAGCAGCCCTTCGGCACGGTGCTCGGGCCGAACATCCAGGGGCTCTATCATGTCTACGAAGCCGCCCGGCGGGAGAAGGCGCGCGTGCTCTTCGCCAGTTCCAACCACAGCATCGGCTTCCACGAACGCCCGGGCCAGGCCAACGAACGCATCGACGTGGACTGCGCCTTCCGCCCGGATGGCTACTATGGCCTGTCCAAGGCCTATGGCGAGCTGATGGGCCGGCTCTACTGGGACAAGCACGGCGTCGAGAACGTCAATATCCGCATCGGCTCCTGCTTCCCGGAGCCGACCGAGGCGCGGATGCTCTCCACCTGGCTGTCCTATGCCGACCTGGTGCGGCTGGTGGACTGCGCCGTCACCGCGCCGCGCAGCGGCCATTGCGTGATCTGGGCCTGCTCGGACAACCCCGCGAGCTTCTGGGGCCGGGACCACCGCGACCGCATCGGCTGGCAGCCGCAGGACAGCGCCGAGGCCTGGCGCGCCAAGGTCGGCCACATCACCTCCGGCAATCCGGTGATCGAGCGCTACCAGGGCGGCGGCTACACCGCGATCGGCTATTCGCGGCAGACGCCCTCCGCCCGCGACGCCTTCGACCTCGACTGATGGAGAGCATGGCGGCGGCCGGCGGCCTGGTCCTCGCCGGCGGCGGTTGGGAGGCGGCGCTGCTGCCGGGGCAGGGGGCGGCGATGGCGCGGCTGGCTTGGCGCGGGCGCGACATCCTCGTGCCCCTGCCGCACGGCGCCGACCCGAATGGCAGCTTCGCCGGCGCCTTCCTCATGGCGCCCTGGACCAACCGGCTGGACGCGGGGCGCCTGCCGGTCGCCGGCACCACCTACCACCTGCCGGTCAACCGCATCGTCGACGACACCGCCATCCACGGCCTGGTGCGCGATGCCGCCTGGACCGTGGAGGCGCAGTCGGGCAGCCACGCGGTGCTGGCGCAAACGGGCGATGCCGAGGCCGCCGGCATTCCCTGGCACTGGCAGGCGCGGCTGGAGGTATCGCTGGATGCCGCCGGCGCCGCGGTCGCGCTGACGCTCGGCAATGCCGGCGCGCTGCCCTTTCCCTTCGGCTGCGGCTGGCATCCCTTCTTCCTCCGGCCCGCCGGCACGCGGCTGCGCTTCGCCGCCGGCACGCTCTTCGCCCGCGACGCCCGCTGCCTGCCCATCGCGGCGCAGCCCAGCACCGGCGTGGACGGCGACGAAGCAGCCTATGAGGGGCTGGACACGCATTTCGCCGGCTGGGACGGGGTGGCGGAGATCCGCCGCCCCGACCTGGCGCTGCGCATCGCGGCGGCGGGCGCCTGGGCCGGCAACCTGCAGGTCTTCGCGCCGGCGGGCAGCGGCATCCTCTGCGTCGAGCCGGTCAGCCACGTGCCGGATGCGCCGAACCGCCCCGATTTCGCGCGTTTCGGCCCGCTCGGCATGCTCGCGCCGGGCGAGTCGCTGCAGGCACGGGTGCTGCTCTCCGCCACGGATTGATGCGCGCGGCCGTCGACGGCGACTCGTCGGCGGTCGCGCGCCCATCGCAGCCGCCGCGCGACGCGCCGACCGCTGCGCCGCTGCCGCAGTGATGAACCGACGCGCGCCGTATGGCGGCGCGCGGGAACGCTTGCCGTGTCGTGACGTTGCCAGACGCAACCGCCACAGACGGGCAACAGCATGGCCGGCGTCGCACGCAAATCCGATCCCGCACTTTGGGAGCAGGTGAAGGCCGAGATCACCGCGGGCGACAAGGGCGGCAAGCCCGGTCAGTGGTCGGCGCGCAAGGCGCAGATGGCCAGCCACGAATACCAGGCGCGCGGCGGCGGCTATATCGGCCGGCAATCGCCCGACAACCATCTTCGGGAATGGACCGAGGAGGAATGGGGCACGCGCTCCGGCGGAAAGTCGCTGGAAACGGGCGAGCGCTACCTGCCCAGGGCGGCGCGCGAAGGGCTGAGCCGGGACGAGTACGACCGCAGCACCGCAGCCAAGCGGCAGGACCTCGCGCATGGCCGGCAGTTCTCGGCGCAGCCGCGCGACGTCGCCGCCAAGGCCGGCAAGGCACGGCGCGACTCGCACCGCCGGGACCACAACGGGAGAGGCAATGGCATGGCAGAGACGGAGGACGATGCGGCGCGGAACTTCCGCGATCTGGTGAACATGAGCGCGGCGCAGATGCGCCGCTGGCTGGAGACCGAGGACAGCCAGGGCGTCGGCTGGGTGCATGAGGGCGAGGAGGAAGCGGTCGGCCACCAGTCCGGCCGGCAGATCCTGGAGATCCTCGAGCGCGGCAACCTGGCCGAGGCGGACGCGGCCTTCCTGCACAAGGTGGTCGGCTACATCCGCCGCCACCTGGCGCAGCGGCCGGAGGGCGACATCGAGCATACGCGCTGGCGCTACTCGCTGATGAACTGGGGACACGACCCGATGCAGGACAGCGACACGAGGCAGGACGAGGCGGAGGAACACGCCATGCAGGACGAGAGCGGCGAGACGGAGCGCACCGAGGCGCAGCCGGAGGAAGGCGAGCCGCAACCGCGCCGGCGCCGGGCGACCGGCACGCGCCGCCCGCGCGCCGCCGCCGCCGAGGGCGAGGGCGAGGCGGCACCGAAGCCGCGGCGCACCCGCCGCACCGCGGCATCCGGCGCAGAGGGCGAGGACGCACCGAAGCCGCGCCGCGGCCGCCGTGCCGCCGCATCCGCCGGGGAGGGCGAGGAGAAGCCGCGCCGCGGCCGCCGCGCCGCCGCATCCGCCGGGGAGGGCGAGGAGAAGCCGCGTCGCGGCCGCCGCAGCGCCGCGTCCGGCGGCGACGGCGAGGCGGCGCCGAAGCAGCGCCGCACCCGCCGCACCGCCGCGGCGAGCGATGAAGGCGAAGCCGCGCCGGCGCGCCGCACCCGCCGTACCGGCACCGCCACCCGCGGTGCCGCCGGCCGCACTGCGGCCGCGGCCAAGGGCGGCCGCGCCAGCGCCGGCACGGCGAAGCGCTCGGCCAGCGGCACGGGGCGCGGCCGCGCCGCGGCGAAGCCCGCCGCCAAGCGGGCGACCGGCACGCGCGGCAAGGCGACGGCCTCCACCCGCGGCACCGGCACGGCGCGCAAGACGACGCGCACCACCGCCGCGGCCAAGGGCGGCGCCGCGCGCGGCGCCCGCAAGGCCACGACGGCGCGCGGCGCCGCCAGGACCGGCACCACCCGCGGCACCGCGGCGAAGCGCGGGACGGGCGCTACCCGCGGCACGGCGGCCAAGCGCGCGACCGGCACCCGCGGCACGGGCACTGCCGCCAAGCGCGGCACCGGCACGGCGGCGAAGCGCGGTACCGGGACCGCAGCGAAGCGCGGCGCGGCGGCCAAGCGTGGCACCGGCACCGCCGCCAAGCGCTCGACCGGCACCGCGGCGAAGCGCACGACGGGCGGCACTGCCAAGCGCGCGACGGCCGGCACCGCGAAGCGCGGCACCGCCGGCAAGGGCGCGGCCACGGCAAAGCGCGGCACCGGCGCCAAGCGCGGCACCGGCGCGGCCGGGCGCACCGCCGCGGCGGCCAAGGGCGGGCGGGCCAGCGGCGGGGCGCGGCGCGGCAGCACGACGCGCGGCCGCAGCCGCGACTGAGTTCCGACTGCGCGTCTTGCCGGGGCGCTGCCCCGGACCCCGCGAAGGGGGCGAAGTCCCCCTTCGAGACCCCCCTTTTCATGAAAGACACCGGGCCGCAGGTTGGGGCGCATGAGCGCATCTCCTGGCACCACCCTGGTCCTCGGCGGCGGCATCATGGGCCTCTCCGCCGCCTGGGCGCTCGCCCGCGCCGGCACCGCCGTCCGCCTCGTCGAGCAGGACGGCATCCCCAACCCGCGCGGCGCCTCCTGCGACCACCACCGGCTGATCCGCCACACCTATGGCGCCGCTGTCGGCACCATGCGCATGGTGGAGGCCGCCTTCGCCGCCTGGGACCTGCTCTGGTCAGACTGCGGGGAACGGCTGGTGGTGGACGCCGGCGTGCTGGCGGTGGCCGAGGCGCCCGGCGGCTGGCTCGCCGAGAGCCGCGCCGCGCTGCGCGCCGACGGGCATGCCGCCGAGGACCTCTCCGCCGCCGAGGTGGCGCGGCGCTTCCCCATGCTCTCGCCCGAGGGCATCGCCGATGCCCTGCTGCTGCCGCACGGCGGCGTGCTGCTCGCCGACCGCATCCTGGCGGCGCTGCACCGGCGCTGCCTGGCGCTCGGCGTCACCTTCGAGACGGCGCGCGCCGTCGCGGTGGATCCCGCCCGTGCCAGGCTGCGCCTCGCCGATGGCGCGGAGCGCGGCGCCGACCTGCTGCTGGTCGCGGCCGGCCCCTGGGCGCCGCGCCTGCTGCCCGGCCTCGCCGGCCGCGTCACCGCCTCCCGCCAGACCGTGGTGCTGCTGGAGCCGCCGCCCGGCCGGCGTGAGGCCTGGGCCGCCATGCCCATGCTGCTCGACCTCGCCGCGGAGGGCGGCTTCTACCTGGTGCCGCCGGTTGCCGGCACGCCCGCCAAGATCGGCGACCACCGCTTCACCCTGCGGGGCGACCCGGAGGACGACCGCGCCGCGACGCCCGCCGAGGCGGAGGCGATCCTGGCCCTGGCCCGCCACCGCCTGCGCGACCTGCCGCAATGCCGGGTGCTCGCGGCGCGCGCCTGCTATTACGAGGTCGAGCCGCGCGAGCGCATCCTGCTCGAGCCGCTCGGCCCCCGCGCCTGGGTGCTGACCGGCACCTCCGGCCACGGCTTCAAATTCGGCCCGGTGCTCGGCCTCGGCTTCGCCCGGGCCATGGCGGCGCCGGCGCTGCAGGCGGCGCTGCCGGCCTGGGCGGCGGGGGAGGCGCCGCCGCCGCCCGGGCTGCTGCCCGCCCCCGGCTGACACCGGCTTGGCTTGCCGCCCGGCGCACCCCATGGTGAATGCGCCGCGCCAGGGATGCAGACAGGGGGCACAGGAAGACGCCATGACCGCCACGACCGCCGCCGAGGACCTGGTCTTCGGCCTGACCCGCGTGATCGACCTGCCCGGGCTGACCGCCGCCGGCGGCGCGCCGCTCGGCGCGGAGGACATCGCGGCCATCATCGGCGAGGCCGACAAATTCGCCCGCGAGATCCTCTGGCCCAATGCCCAGGCCGCGGACCGGGCGGGCGCGCATCTCGAGAACGGCGTGGTCCGCACGCCCGAGAGCTACAAGCCGGCCTACCGCGCCTGGATCGAGGGCGGCTGGCAGGGCCTGGCGGCACCCGCCGAGGTGAACGGCGTCGAGACCGGCGGGCAGGACCTGCCGCAGGCGCTCTGGATGGCGGTCTCCGAGCTCATGACTACCGGCGACATGGCCTTCAGCCTCTGCCCGCTGCTGACCATCGGCGCCATCGAGGCGATCTCCCGCTTTGCCACCAAGCCGCAGCAGGAGGCCTGGCTGCCGAAGCTGACCACCGGCGAGTGGACCGGCAGCATGTGCCTGACCGAGCCGCAGGCGGGCAGCGACCTCTCCCAGGTCCGCACCAAGGCGGAGCCGGACGGAACCGGCGGCTACCGGATCACCGGCCAGAAGATCTACATCACCTATGGCGACCACGACCTGACGGAGAACACCCTCCACCTGATCCTGGCGCGCCTGCCGGATGCCCCGCCCGGCACCCGGGGGATCAGCCTCTTCGCCGCGCCCAAGCTCCTGCCGGACGGACGGCGCAACGCGCTGCGCTGCGGCGGGCTCGAGAAGAAGATGGGCATCCACGCCTCGCCCACCTGCGTCATGCTCTTCGAGGGCGCCGAGGCCGAGCTGGTCGGCGAGGCGAATCGTGGCCTCAACGCCATGTTCGCCATGATGAACTCGGCGCGCCTCGGCGTCGGGGTGCAGGGCGTGGCGCAGGGCGCCCGCGCCCAGGCCCTCGCGGAGGCCTATGCCGGGCAGCGCATCCAGGGCGGCCAGCCGATCAGCCGGCATGCCGATGTCGCCCGCATGCTGGCCGAGATCCGCGCCATCACCCTCGCCGGCCGGCTGCTGGCGCTGGAGGCGGGCGCCGCGCTCGACCGCCACCGCCTGCTCGGCGATGCCGGGGCCGAGGCGCGCGTCGCGCTGCTGACGCCGATCGTAAAGGCCTGGTGCACCGACCGCGGCGTCGATTCCGCCTCCCTCGGCATCCAGGTGCATGGCGGCATGGGCTTCGTCGAGGATACCGGCGCGGCGCAGGTGCTGCGCGATGCCCGCATTGCCCCGATCTACGAGGGCACCAACGGCATCCAGGCGCTCGACCTGGTCGGCCGCAAGCTGTTCCGCGATGGCGGCGCGCATATGCGCGGCCTGCTGGCGGAGGTCGCGGCCACCGACCCGCGCCTCGGCGAGGCGGTGGCGGCCATGACCCGCGCGACCGACTGGATGCTCGACCGCGGCCTCAGGGATGCCGATGCCGCCCAGGCCTCGGCGGCGGCCTATCTGGATGCCGCGGGCTGGACGCTCGGCGGCTGGATGCTGGCCCGGGCGGCGAAGGCCGATGGTCGCTACGCCCCGCTCGCCACCTTCTACCTGGCGCGGCTGCTGCCCCGCGCCGCCGCCCGCATCGCCGAGATCGAGGCGGCGGACAGCCTGCTGGCCCTGCTGCCCGCGGCCTGACGCGGGGATGGCGCGGCATCCCCGCGCCCCGCGCATGCGGCGTGCCCTGTAAGTCTCGCCTGACACTTCAGTGTCAGGCGGATTGCACGTGACGTCTGGTCAACCCCGCGAAGCTCCGGTTTATTGCGTCCGGGAATGCTTGCGGACGCGGCCCGGCGGGCCGGTCCGGGAGGGGGAGCCAGAATGGCCGCGCGGGACCGGAGCGCGCCGGGGATGTCCAGGGCCGGGCCGGCGCGAGGCCGGAGGCCAGGAAAAAAACCCGTGCCCGCGCGCCCTGCGCCCCTTCCCGAACCCGCCCTCGGCCGCATCTGCGACAGACCCGTCAGCCCGTCCAGGACCCGCCGCCGCGCATGAACGCCCCGCTTGCCGCCCCCAGCCTGAAGCATCCCCGCGCGCGCGTGGCCATCATCGGCGCCGGGCCGGGGGGGCTGGCTGCCGCCATCCTGCTCGCCGCCCGCGGCGTGCAGGTGACGATCCATGAGAAGGACAGCGTCGTCGGCGGCCGCACCCGCACCCTGGCGACGGAGCAGGGCTACCGCTTCGACCTCGGCCCCACCTTCTTCCTCTATCCCCGGGTGATCGCGGAGATCTTCGAGAGCGTCGGCACGCGGCTCGAGGACGAGGTGAAGCTGGTCCGCGTCGATCCCCTCTACCGCCTCGCCTTCGAGGGCGCGGCAAGCATCGACGCCACCGCCGACCCGGTGCGGATGGAGGCCGAGATCGCCCGGCTCTGCCCGGAGGACGCCAAGGGCTTCCGGCCCTTCATCGCCGAGAATCGCGCCAAGCTCGACGTCTTCCGCCCGGTGCTGGAGAAGCCCTTCGAGACGATCTTCCGCTTCCTCCACCCCGAGGTGCTGCGCAGCCTGCCGCTGCTGCGCCCGCACAGCACGGTGGACCGCGACCTCGGCCGGCATTTCAGCCACCCGCTGGTGCGGCTCGCCTTCTCCTTCCAGACGAAATACCTGGGGATGAGCCCCTTCCGCTGCCCCAGCCTCTTCACCATCCTCAGCTTCCTCGAATACGAGCACGGGATCTGGCACATCGAGGGCGGCGTCGGCACGATCTCGGACGCCATGGCGCGGGTCGCCGAGCAGCTCGGCGCCGAGATCCGGCTGGGCAGCCCGGTGGAGCGCATCGCCTTCGAGGGCACCAAGGTGACCGGCCTGCAGGTCGGCGGCCGGCACGTCCCGGCCGATGCGGTCATCATGAATGCCGATTTCGCGCATGCCATGCCGAAGCTGGTGCCGGAGGCGCTGCGGCCGCGCTGGAACGACCGGAAGATCGAGACCGCGCGCTACTCCTGCTCGACCTTTATGATGTATCTCGGCATCGAGGGGGCCTACCCGGAGCTCGCGCACCACACGGTCATGCTCTCCCGCGGCTACGAGCGGAACATCCGCCAGCTCGAGGCGGGGGTGATCCCGGACGAGCCGAGCTTCTACCTGCACAACCCGAGCCTGATCGACCCGAGCATGGCCCCGCCGGGCCATTCCGCGCTCTACCTGCTGGTGCCGGTGCCGAACATGCGCGACGCCGCGGCCCAGGGCGTGGACTGGGAGGCGGAGACGCCGCGCTTCCGCCGCCTCGTCCTGCAGCGCCTGGCGAAGCTCGGCCTCGGAGACCTCGAGGGGCGCATCCGCTACGAGCGGATCGTCACGCCCAATGACTGGCGCGACAACCTGGCCGTCGGGCATGGCGCGACCTTCAACCTCCGCCACGACCTCAGGCAGATGCTCTGCTACCGGCCGCAGAACCGATTCGCGGGGGTGCAGGGCCTCTACCTCGTCGGCGGCGGCACCCATCCCGGCAGCGGCCTGCCGGTGATCTACGAGGGCGCGCGGATCACCACCGCCTTGCTGGCGCAGGATCTCGGGCTGCAGCGGCCCGGCGCCGAGGCGACCGCGATCGGCGGCATGGCGCCGGCGCTGCAGCCGGCGCGTTGAGACGGGTGACAGGAGAGACGGCCATGGCCTCGCATATCGTGGTGGTGGGGTCCGGCCTCGGCGGGCTGGCGGCGGCGGCGACGGCGGCGGCGCGGGGGCATCGCGTGACGGTGCTGGACAAGAACCCCTGGCTGGGCGGCAAGGCCGCCGTGCTGAACCTGCCCGACCCGGAGCGTCCCGGCAGCAACCAGGGCTTCCGCTTCGACATGGGGCCGACCATCCTGACGGTCCCCCGCGTGCTGCGGCGGATCTATGCCGAGGCGGGCAAGGACCAGCAGGCGGAACTGCCGCTCATCCGCCTCGACCCGCAATGGCGCTGCTTCTTCGACGACAATACCCGCATCGACCTGCTGGAGAATGTCGAGGCCATGGCGCGCGCCATGGACAGCTTCGCCCCCGGCCAGGGCCAGGGCGCGGGCTACCGCCGCTTCCAGGTCGAGGCGGAGAAGCTGCACGAGATCTCGGAGAAATTCTTCTTCTGGAAGTCGGTGGAGGGGATCACCGACACCATAGACATGCGGGCCAACTTCAACCCCGACACCATGCGCGACGTCATGGCGCTGCGCATGGGCAGGACGGTGGCGAAGGTGATCCGCGGCCATGTGCCGGATGCCCGCCTGGCGCAGATGCTGGACCATTTCTGCCAGTATGTCGGCTCCAGCCCCTACAAGGCGCCGGCGGTGCTGTGCTCGATCGGCGACATGCAGGCGAGCGAGGGGGTGTGGTACCCGGTCGGCGGCACCCGCGCGGTCGCCGAGGGACTGGCGAAGCTGACCGCCGAGTTCGGCGGCGACCTCCGCCCGAACACCGAGGTGACCGGCTTCGAGATCGAGAAGGGCGCGGTGAAGGCGGTGCGGACCGCGGCGGGCGAGCGGATCGCCTGCGATGCCGTCATCTCCAACATGGACGCCATCCGCACCTACAAGGAACTGGTGGGCGGCGAGCCCGGCCGGAAATACGCCAGCAAGGGCTACGAGCCGGCCTGCTCCGGCGTCGTGCTCTACCTGGGGCTGCGTAAGCGCTACGAGCACCTGGCGCATCACTGCTTCGTCTTCTCCCGCGACGCGGAGGAGGAGTTCGACAGCATCTACCGCCGCGGCGAGCCGGCGCCCGACCCGACGGCCTATCTCGCCGCGCCCTCCTGCTCGGACGAGACCGTCGCGCCCGAGGGGGGCGAGGCGCTCTACGTGCTGGTCCATACCCCCTGGCTCCGGCCGCACCACGACTGGTCGAGGATGCTGCCGCAGTACCGGCAGGTGATCCTCGACAAGCTCAAGCGTACCGCCGGGATGGAGGACATCGAGGAGCGGATCGTGGTCGAGCAGGCCCTGACGCCGGTCGACATCCATGAGCGCTACAAGGTGCTGAACGGCGCGATCTACGGCCTCGCCTCGCACGGCGCCTTCACCGGGGCCTTCAAGCCGGGCAACCGCTCGAAGGCGGTGAAGGGGCTCTATCTCTGCGGCGGCGCCGCGCATCCGGGGCCGGGCATGCCGATGGTGATGATGTCCGGCTGGATCGCCGCCGATGCGATGGACCAGGACCTCGGCGGGCGCGGGATGAGCCGGGAGGCCGACTGGGCCGGCCAGCGCGATGCCGTCCGCGCCCGGGTCGCGGCCGAGTAGCGCCATGGCGTCGGAGGGGGCATCGCCGGTCGCGCTCTTCTCGCCGGCGCGCTTCGCCTTCTACCGCTTCATGTTCGCCGGCTTCGCGCGCCGGCACCTGCGGGCAGTGCGGGTGGCGGCCTGGGGCCTGCCGCCGGCGGACGACCCGACGCGGCCGCTGGTGGTCTATGCCAACCACCCCTCCTGGTGGGACGGCGTCGCCTTCATGCTCTATTCGACGGAGCTGTTTCCCGGGCGGCGCATGTTCATCCCGATGGAGGCCGCGGCGCTGTCGCGCTACCGCTTCATGCTGCGCCTCGGCGTCTTCGGGGTGGAGCAGCAATCGGCGCGTGGCGCGGTCGCCTTCCTCCGCACGGCGAAGGAGGTGCTGGCCGCCCCCTCGCACATGCTCTGGATGAATGCGCCGGGCCGCTTCATGGATGTGCGGGAACGCCCGGTGCCGATGGCGCCGGGGCTGGTGCGGCTGGCGGAATACGCGCCCACCGCCCGCTTCCTGCCCATGGCGATCGAATACCCCTTCTGGGCGGAGCGGGCGCCCGAGATGCTGGCCGGGTTCGGCCCGCCGCTCGATGGCGCGGAATTGGCTGCGCTGGACCGCGAGGCGCGCGCCGAGGCGCTGTCCCGCGCGTTGGAGGCGGCCATGGACCGGCTGGCGGCGGATGCGATGGCGCGCGACCCGGCGCGCTTCCGCGACCTGCTGCGGGGCCGCGAGGGCATGGGCGGGATCTACGATCGCTGGCGGCAGGCGCAGGCGGTGCTGCGCGGCCGCCCCTTCGACCCGCGCCATGACCCCTCGGTTGGAGGAAACGCGTGAAAACTCGCAGAAATAGATGGGGGGCTCGGGGGGAATACCTTCCCCCCGTTCTTGTTCACTGATGGATTGGACCTGGCTGTGCCTGGGCCTTGCGGCACTGCCCGCCGCGCTCGGCGTCCACAACCTCTGGCGGTTGCCTTCGCTGCAGGGTGAGACGGCGGATGGCCTCGTCTCGGTCCTGATCCCCGCCCGCAACGAGGCGGCGAACATCGAGGCCTGCCTGCATGCGGTGCTGGCCAGCCGCGGCGTCGCGGTCGAGGTGGTGGTGATCGACGACGGCTCGACCGACGGCACCGCCGGGATCGTCGAGCGCCTAGCGGCGGCCGATCCGCGCGTCCGGCTGATCGCCGCGCCGCCGCTGCCGCCGGACTGGACGGGCAAGGTGCATGCCTGTGCGCGCCTCGCCGAGGCGGCCCGCGGCGACTGGCTGCTCTTCATCGATGCGGATGTGCGGCTGGCCCCCGGGGCGGCGGCGGCAATGGCGGCGCATGCCAGGGCCAAGGACCTCGCCATGGTCAGCGGCGTGCCGCGGCAGGTCATCGGCTCGCTGGGCGAGGCGCTGACGGTGCCGGGGATCAACTTCCTGCTGCTCGGCTACCTGCCGGGCGGCGGCCGTGCCGAGTCGCGGCGGGCGGACCTGGCGGCGGCCTGCGGGCAACTCGTGTTGTGCAACCGCCGCGCCTATGAGGCGATCGGTGGCCATGGCGCGGTGCGCGGCGTGCTGCATGACGGGCTGGCCCTGGCCCGCCGCTTCCGGGCGGAGGGCCACCGGACGGAGGTGGTGGACGGCGCCCCGCTGGCGACCTGCCGGATGTACCGGGGCTTCCGCGAAAGCTGGGCCGGCTTCCTGAAGAATGCGCGAGAGGGCATGGCGACGCCGCTCGGCCTGCCGGTCTGGACGGTGATGCTGGGCGGCGCGCATCTCTGGCCCTGGGCGCTGCTGCCCTCGGCCCAGGCCTTCCTGTCGATCGCGCTCATGCTGGCGCTGCGGGCGGCGATCACGCTGCGGGTGCGGGAGCCCTGGTGGACCGTCCCGCTGCACCCCTTCGGGATGCTGGTGGCGCTGGCGATCCAGTGGTGGGCGCTGGCGCGCTGGGCGGTGGGCAAGCCGGCGGGCTGGAAAGGACGCGCATATCCGGCCACAAGGGCGGCATGAATGGCCCCGTTCCCGTAGCCGCCCCGGCGTCCGGCAGCCTCGCCGCATCGGCGACGCCGACGCGTGACCATGACGAGGAGAATTTCCCGACCGCCTCGCTGCTGCTGGCGAAGCCGCTGCGGGCGAAGGTGATGGCCTTCTACCGCTTCGTCCGCGTGGCGGACGACATCGGCGACAGCCCGGTGCTGGCACCCGAGGAGAAGATCCGCCGCCTGGACGCCATGGAGCGGGCGCTGGACGACCCGGCGACGACGGTGCCGGAGGCCGCTGCGATGCACCGCGCCCAGGTCGGCCTGGAGGAGGCGCGGCTGATGCTCTCCGCCTTCCGCCAGGATGCGGTGAAGCATCGCTATGCCGGCTGGGACGACCTGGTGGACTATTGCCGCCGCTCCGCCGACCCGGTCGGGCGGATGCTGCTGCGGCTGCATGGCGATGGCGCGAACGGGCCGGCCAATGCCGCGGCGGATGCGCTCTGCACCGCGCTGCAGGTGCTGAACCACCTGCAGGACCTGGTGCCGGACCGCCAGGCGCTCGACCGGATCTACCTGCCGGAGCCCTGGATGGCGATCGCCGGCGGCGAGGCCGCCTTCTTCGACCCGGCGAACGGGACGCGGCGGCGCGAGGTGCTGGACTCGGCGCTGGACCGGGTGGAGGAGCAGCTCGACCGCGCCGCCATCCTGCCGCGGCTGCTGAAGTCCCGGCGCCTGGCGGTGCAGTCGGCCATGACGATCGGCTGCGCCCGGCGGCTGGTGGCGCGGCTGCGCAAGGGCGACCCGGTGCTGGGGCGCGTCGCGCTGACGAAGGCGGATTTCGCCGCGGCGCTGGCGGAGGGAATCCGCCTCGGGCCGCGGGACGCGGCGGTCGTGGCGGCGCGGGTGTCGCGCGCCGGCTCCTCCTTCGCCCGCGGCATGGCGGCGCTGCGGGGGGAGCGGCGGCGGGCGCTCTGGGCCGTCTATGCCTTCTGCCGGGCAGTGGACGACATCGCCGATGGCGCCATGCCGGAGGTGGAGAAGCGCCGTTTCCTCCGGGACTGGCGGGGCAAGCTGGCGGCGCCCGACTGCGCCCTCTCGCGCGAGCTGGCCTGGGCGCGGGAGGCCTATGGCGTGCCGCTCGGCGAATGCGAGGCGATGATCGCCGGCATGGAGACGGACAGCGCCGACCGGCTGCGGCTGGAGACGGAGGCGGATCTCGACCTCTATTGCCGCCGCGTCGCCGGCAGCGTGGGCGCGATGAGCGTGCGGATCTTCGGCGCGCCGGAGGCGGAGGGCTTCGGCCTGGCGCTCGGCCATACCTTCCAGCTCACCAACATCCTCCGCGACGTGGACGAGGACGCGCTGCGCGAGCGGGTCTATATCCCGCGCGACCTCCTGGCCGCCGAGGGCATCCCGGACGGGCCGGCGCAGGCCATCGTGGCCCACCCGCGCTTCGCCGCCATCTGCGAGCGCCTCGGCGTGCGGGCGCGGGAGGGCTTCGCCGCGGCCGAGCGCGACATCCGCGCCTATGACCCGAAGGCGCTGCTGCCGGCCGCGGTCATGATGTGGGGCTACCGGCGGCTGCTGGATCGGCTGCTCGCGCGCGGCTGGGAGAAGCGCGGCGACCGGCCGCGGCTGGCCAAGGGCGAGAAGCTGCGCATGGCCTGGATGGCGCTGGGCTTCGGGCGGGCGGGCTGACCTTCATGCGGCTCCATGTCCAGCCACTCCGGGGCTCCGCCCCGGACCCCGCGAAGGGGGCGAAGCCCCCCTTCGAAACCCCCCGGGGGGTTCCAGGGGGGCTTCGCCCCCTGGCGGAGGGTGCAGGGAGGCAGAGCCTCCCTGCTGCGCCGGCCGCGCCATGACCACCCACGTCATCGGCGCCGGCATCGCGGGCCTCGCCGCCGCGCTCGCGCTCGCCGAAGCCGGCCGTCCCGTCGTCCTGCATGAGTCCGCGCCGAACGCGGGCGGCCGTTGCCGCGCCCTGCCGGACGGCACCGACAACGGCACCCATGCGCTGCTCGGCGCCAATACCGCCGCGCTCGGCCTGCTGCGGCGGATCGGCGCGCTCGAGGGCTGGGTGGAGCCGGAGCCCGGCGGATTGCCGGTGCTCGACCTGCGCGACCACCGGGCCTTCCGCGTCGCCCTCTCGCCGCTCGGCTGGCGCGACGCGGCGCTGCGGCCGCCGGGGCTGACGGGCCGCGCGCTGCTGGCGCTGGCGCGGCTGGCGGTCCCCGGCCGGGACCGGGCGGTCGGCGCCGCCATGGCAGCGCATCCGGAATTCCACCGTGGCTTCGTCGATCCGCTGGTCATCGCGGCGCTGAACACGCCGAGCGCGGAGGCCTCCGCCAACCGCCTCGGCGCGGTGCTGCGGCGGCTGGGTGGGCGCGGGGCGACACGGCTGCTGGTGGCGCGCAGCGGCCTCGGCCCCGACCTGGTCGTGCCGGCGCTCGCGGCGCTGGAGCGGGCGGGCGCGACCATTCGCTTCGGCGCGCGGCTGCGGCGGCTGGTGACGCAGGGCGGGCGTGTCCAGGCGCTCGACTTCGGGGAGGATGCGGTGGCGCTCGGCGCGGGCGATGCGGTGGTGCTGGCGACGCCGCCCTGGGAGAGCCAGCGCCTGCTGCCGCATCTCGAGACGCCCCTGGCCTATGCGCCGATCGTGAACCTCCACTACGCCCATCCGAACCCCGGGCCGGTGCGCTTCATCGGCATGCTGGAGGCGCTGTGCCAATGGGTGCTGGTGCGGCCCGCCGGCGTCAGCGTCACCGTCAGCGCCGGCGATGCGGCGGCGCGCGAGGAGGCCGCGACGCTCGGCCCGCGCGCCTGGGCGGAACTGCGCGAGGCGGCGCTGGCCTTCGGCCTGGCCGGCGACTGGCCGGAGGCGGCGCCGCCCTGCCGCGTGGTGAAGGAGCGGCGCGCGACGCCTCGCCACGCGCCCGGGCCGCCGCTGCGGCCGCCGCGCCTGCCGCTGGCGAACCTGGCGCTGGCCGGCGACTGGACCGATCCGGTGCTGCCCGCGACCATCGAGGCCTCGGTGAGGAGCGGGGAGGCGGCGGCGCGGGCGCTGATGCGGTAGGATCGCGCCGGGGCCGCCGGCACCGCGGCGCGCCCGGCGCCCGGAGTTGCGGCGCGAGGATGCGCCAGGCTTCCGGCATGCGGAGCAGAGTCCTGCGTCCCGGCGCTGGTAGCCTTCGAGGGGACGCGCGCGGCGGCATCGCCGCCGGACCATGGGTGCACCACCACAGGCAGCAGGACACCGCCGTGCCCGACACCGCCCTGCCCATCGAGGCGACCGAGGCCCCCGCCGCCGCCCTGGCGGCGCTCCGCGCGGCCGAGGCACGCGACGGCGCCCTGCCGCCGGACCGCCGGCGCGCGCTGCTGCGGGCGCTCGCCGCCACGCTGCTCCGCCGCGCGGATGAGGTCGCGGCCGCCATCGACGCCGATTACGGCGGCCGCTGCATCGAGGAATCGCTGCTCGCCGAGGTGAAGCTCACGGTCGATGCCGCCCGCCACGGCGCCGCAAGGCTGCACCGCTGGGCGAGGCCGCGCCGGGCCGGCGTGCCTTTCCCGTTCCGCCCCGCCCGCGCCGCGGTCGAGCCGGTGCCGAAGGGCGTCGTCGGGATCATGGCGCCCTGGAACTACCCGCTGCAGCTTGCCCTGTTGCCGGCGGTGGATGCGGTGGCCGCCGGCAACCGCGTCGCCCTCAAGCCCGCCGAGGCGACGCCGCGCACCGCGGCGCTGCTGGCGGAGATCACCGCCGAGGCCTGGGGCCCGGACATCGCCCGCGTGGTGCAGGGCGGGCCGGAGGTGGCCGCCGCCTTCGCGGCGCAGCCCTGGGACCACCTGGTCTTCACCGGCGGCACGGAGACCGGCCGCCGCGTCATGCAGGCGGCGGCCGGCAACCTCGTGCCGCTGACGCTCGAGCTGGGCGGCAAATGCCCGGCCCTGGTGCTGCCCGGCGCCGATCTCGGGCAGGCGACGCAGGCGATCCTGGCGGGCAAGCTGGTCAATGCCGGGCAGACCTGCATCGCGCCGGACACCGTGCTGCTGGTGGGCCATGCGCCCGAGACCTTCGCGGCGGCCTGCCGCGCCACCGGCCTCGGCCTGCCCGATACGGTTGTCGTTAACGACCGGCAGGCGGCGCGCCTCGATGCGCTCTGCGAGGGTGCGACCCTGACGCCGTTGGCGCCGCCTGGCCCCGGCCGCCGCCGGGCGCTGGCGCTGGCCGAGGCGCCGTCCGACCACCCGATCCACCAAACGGAACTTTTCGGCCCGGTGCTGGCGGTGCAGCCCGTGCCCGACCTCGCCGCCGCCATCGCCTGGATCGCGGCGCGGCCGCACCCGCTGGCGATCTACCTCTTCGGCGCGACGGCGGCGGAGGAGGCCTGCATCGCCGCCGGCACCCGCAGCGGCGCCCTCGTTGCCGGGCGCTGCGTCGAATACGCCGCCTTCCCGGACCTGCCCTTCGGCGGCATCGGCGCCTCCGGCTTCGGCCGGCGGAACGGGGAGGCGGGGTTCCTGGAATTCAGCCTGCTGCGCGCCCGCGTGACGCATGGCCGCTGGAGCCTGTCGCGGCTGCTGGATCCGCCGCGGACGGAGCGGGGGCGGGGGCTGATCAGGCGGATACTCAGATAAGAAAGATCGGGGGGAAGGTATTCCCCCCGGTTGGACGCATGCGTCCAACCCCATCTATTTCTCCGAGTGTTCAGGCTGCTGCGCAGCCTGTGGGTTTCACCTTCCGCACCGTGCTGGCGGGGTGCTTCGCCAGACGGTCGGCGGGGCGGATGGGGCGGCGGACCAGTTCGCCGCCGCAATTCGGGCAGCGGCCCTGCAGCACGCCCTCGGCGCAGGCGACGCAGAAGGTGCATTCGTAGGAGCAGATGCGGGCGTCGAGGCTCGCGGGCGGCAGGTCCGTGCCGCAGCATTCGCAGCAGGGGCGGAGTTCGAGCATCGGCGGGGCCTTCCGGGACGGGTCGGAAGCCTCGGCGGCAGCCGGGGCCCGGTCAAGCCGGCGAACCGCTGCGCGCGGGCCGGCGTTCACCTGGCATGAGCGACCGCACAGACCCGAAGCCCACCCGCAGCGGCGAGGCGCCCGACGATCCCGGCCGCACCGCCCAGGACGCGCCGCGCGACCAGGCCGCGAAGCCCAGCGACCCGGCGGACTCGCTGCCCACCCGCCGCGACCGCACCGGCATCGACCACCCCGTCGCCGACGACCCCAGCCCCGACCTGACCGGGAGTGGGGATACTTAAGGGGGGTCTCGAAGGGGGGCTCCGCCCCCTTCGCGGGGCCCGGGGCGGAGCCCCGGGTTACGCGGATGGTTGGAGATTGCGCTCCAGCAACCGCACCAGCCCATGCACCCCCGCCAAGGTCGGCGCCGGCTCGCCGAGATGCCGCGCCAGCTCGACCAGGCAGCCGAGGATCGGGCCGAGCTCGAGCCGCCGCCCCGCCTCCAGGTCCTGCAGCATGGAGGTGCGGAAGGCGCCGAGGCGCCGGGTGACCACCAGACGCTCCGGGATGCCCTGCGTGATCGGCAGGCCGATGCGCGCGCCAATCGCCGCCATCTCCCGCATCATGGCCTCGACCAGGCCGGCGACGCCGGGGTCGTCCAGCATCGACTGCATGTCGGCGCGGGATAGCGCGCTCAGCGGGTTCATGTTGGAATTGCCCCAGAGCTTCAACCAGACCTCCCTGCGGATGTCGGGCGCGGTCTCGGCCGGCAGGCCGCCCCGCTGCAGCGCGTCCACCAGCGCCGCCAGCGCCGCGGCGTTGCGGCCGGAGGGGTCGCCGTAGAGCATCCGGTCCTGCTTCATCAGCCGCACGACGCCCGGCGCCTCGACCCGGCTGCCGACATGCGCGACGCCGCCGAGGACGCGCCGGACCGGCAGGGCACGGGCCAGCGCGCCGCCGGGATCGACGGAGTCAAGCACCAGCCCCTCCGCCGGGCCGCCGAAGCCCTGCAGGAACCACCAGGGCAGGCCGTTCTGCGCGGTGGCGACCAGGGTTTGCGGCGCCAGCAGCCGCTCGACCAATGGCAGGGCGGCGGGGAGATCGTGGCTCTTGAGGCCGAGCAGCAGGATATCGGCCGGCGGCAGCGCGTCCGGGTCGTCCGAGGCGATGACAGGGAAGGCCTCCCGCCGCTCGCCCTCGAGGAAGACCAGGCCATCGCGGCGCAGCGCCGCGAGTGTCGCGCCGCGGGCCAGCACCGCGACCGGCAGGCCCGCCCGCGCCAGCCCCGCCGCCAGCCAGCCGCCCACCGCGCCCGCGCCCAGCACCGTCACCCGCATCGCCCGTCCCCCCGCACCGCGCGGGGATCAGGCACCATCCGGGGCGGGGCTGTCGAGGAGGGCGGCGATGGCGGCGATGAAGCGCTCGGCCTCGGCGAGGGCGGCGGCGGCCTGATCCAGGGTGATCCCGGGGCTGGGTTCGGTGTCGTAGTCGGCCCTGGTCTTGAAGGCGTAGGCGCGGCTCAGGAACACCAGAAGGTTCGCATCGGCCAGGATGATCCCGCGCATCACGCGATGGAATTCCGACCTCACCCCGCGATGCGTCTGCACGAGGCGGCCGGTGCGCTCCCAAATCAGGGCGCGCGCAGCGTTGAACGCCGCGAGATAGGCCGAGCGCCCCGCATCCTCGCCGAGCCCGGCGGCGACCATGGCGCGCCCGCGGGTCAGCAGGTCGGCCGCCTTCGCCATGATCTTCGCGGCTTCCGGCGTCACAGCGCAATGCCGTCCCTGCGGATCTCGTGCATCAGCGGCGATCGCTCCGCCAGCGTCCCGGCCCGGCGAGGCAGCAATTCGATGAAGGCGTCGAACTCCTCCATTAGGGAGACCTGCAGCCGGGCCAGCCGTCCGGCCTCGTCCCACCAATCCCGCATGTCACGCAGGAACACCGCCACGTCGTAATCCGACTCCGGCCCGGCCTCCCCCCGCGCGCGGGACCCGAACAGCACCACCCGCTCCAGCCGCGGGCCGTACTCGGCCTCGAGCGCCTGGCGCAGCCGCTGCAGCACGGGATCCTCGGCGGGGGTCATGACGCCTTCAGCATAACACGCCGCGGCTCAGGCCCGCAGCACGACGACGACATCCCCCTCGGCCACCGCCTCGCCCTCGGCCACGCGGATCTCCTGCACCGTGCCGTGCCGCGGCGCGACCACCGGGATCTCCATCTTCATGGATTCCAGCAGCAGCAGCGACTCCTCCGGCTCCACCGACTCGCCGGGCTGTTTCAGGATCTTCCAGACCGAGCCCGAAATCTCGGACTTCACGCGGATCTCCGCCATGCGCTGCCTTCCCCCTCGGACGTCCGGGCCATTGCAGGGGCGTCGCGCCGCGGGGTCAAGCCGGGTTGCCGGCGCCCGGCCCGGGTGCTGCCATGCGGAGCAACGACAGACGGAGGAAACCGCCATGCCCGCCCCGCCCTTCGCCAACCCGGTGAAGGAGAAGCTCGCCGCCGGCGGCACCGCGCTCGGCCTCGGCGTGCGGATGTCGCGCTCGGCCGAGATCGCCCGTATCGCCCGCGCGACGGGCCACGACTTCCTCTTCATCGATGTCCAGCATTCGCTCTTCAACCTGGAAACCATCGGCCACATCGCCCAGGCCGCCGTCGCGCTCGGCATCGCGCCGCTCGCGCGGGTGCGGAGCGTGCGCGACCCGGACGTGCAGGCGCTGCTCGACAACGGCGTCACCGGCATCATCTTCCCGGACGTGAACACCGCGGAGGAGGCCCGCGCCGCCGTTGCCGCCGTGCGCTTCGGCCCGCTCGGCCGCCGCAGCGTCACCGGCGGCTATCCCTATTTCGACTTCGCCGCCGTCCCGCCCGCCGAGGCTCTGCCGGCCGTGGACCGGGCGACGCTGCTCGCCTGCATGATCGAGACGCGGGAGGGCGTCTCGAACGTCGAGGCGATCGCCGCGGTGCCGGGCATCGACGTCCTCCATATCGGCATGAACGACCTGCTGACGGACATGGGCAAGCCGGGCCAGTATGCCGATCCCGAATTGCAGGCGGCAATCGACCGCGTCCTCGCGGCCTGCCGGGCGCATGGCAAACACTTCGGCTGCGGCGGGCAGCGCGACCCGAAGGCGCAGGCCGCCATCATCCGTCGCGGCGCGCGCTTCCTGACGACCCAGACCGATATCGGCCTGCTCTCGGCCGGCGCCGGCGCCTGGACCCGCGGCATCCGCGCGGCGCTGGAGGCCGGCTGAGCCGCCGGTCCGCCCGGCGCGCCGGCCGGGCGCGCCGAAGTCCGGACCGCCGATGCTACGGCTTCGGCGGCACCAGCAGCTTCGAGAAGATCCAGCCGCGCGGCTGGGTGTCGCCGACCTCGACCCAGCCATCCCCGCTGCGGCTGAACTCGCGCAGCACCTCGCCCTGCGGGACGGTGCGGATGATGGGCGCGGTATTGTTGGGATTGACGCGCAGATTGGCCGCCGCGCGCACCATGACCCGCACGGCCGGGCCGGCGACCGGCGGCGGCGTGGCGGCCGCGGCCGCGGCCGGCGGTGCGGCGCGATCGCGTGGCGGCACGGGCGTCAGGGCCGCGGCGACCTGGTCCGGCGCGCGCGACGCGGGGGAGGCGGTCCGCGGCGCCTCCGGCTGGGCCGGCGCCGCCGAGGGCACCGGCGCGGCCGTGCCGCCGCCGGCGATCGGCCCGGTCGGCGCGGCCGTGCCGCTCCGCTCGGCGGCGGCCACCACCGGCGGATGGGCCGGCTTCGGCGCGCTCCACATGACCGCCGCGGCGGAGGCGACCGCCGCCAGACCGGCGAGCCCGAGCGCCACCGGGATGGGCGGCCAGCGCCATCCGCCAGGCGGCGCCGCGACCAGGGTCGCGGCCGCCCCGGCGCCGGAAGCGAGGCCAGCGCGCTTCGCCGCGACCTCGCGGTTCAGCATGGGCGGCGGCTGCCGCCCGGCCAGCGACGAGGTGGCGACCGGCGCCCGGCCCGGCATCCGCTGCGCGAGCGAGCGGCGGACGACGCTGACCCAGCCATCGCCGCCCGGCAGGCTGATGGGCGGCAGGCCGGCGAAGGCCTCCTGCAGCACCGGGCCAAGCTGGTCGGGCGCCTCCTGCGGCAGGATCAGGTGCACGACCGGCAGCGTTCCCGGAAAGATCGCCGCGAAACGGGCACTTTCCAGCCGGGCGCGGAAAGCCTCCTCGGCGCCCGGTGTCTCGCCGGGCGCGAGGTCGATCAGCGCGACTCCGACCTCCGGGTGCAGCAGGACATGCGGCATGGTCAGCACATGGCCGGGCAGGGGGCTGATGTTGCACTGCTCCAGCCCGATCCAGCCGGGAGGCAGGCCGCCCGCCCGGGCCGGCGGAGGGCGCGCCGCCTCGTCGCTCAGGCCGGACTGGCCCAGGTCATAGAGCCTTTCGCGCTGCTGGATCATGGATCGGATGGTCCCCCTCGACGCCGATGCCCGGCGCACCCCCCGCGCGTCGGACCCTGCTTAGACGTATGACGTATACTATTGCCGCTGCGGCAGCGCAGCACTTGCCTGCACCGGCGAGGGTTCGGCTTGCCGCTGCGGCACTATGGGCACGCCGGAAGCGGTGCCGGGCATGACGACGGGGCGCGCCGCGCCACAAGCGCGCGACGGGGGGCAAGGGTTTCTACCGGCGTGGGTGGTTGCAAGCCGCCGGAGGCACCGGACGCCTCGGCGGACCTGCCGCGGCGTCGGATCCGGCTGCGTCAAGGATGCGGTCCGGACTTCCGGCGCGAAGCGGAGAGGCTAGAGTCGCCAGCCCGTATGGATGGCGACGATGCCGCCCGAGAGGCTCTGCCAGCGCACCCGCTCAAGCCCCGCCGCCCGCATCATGCCGGCCAGCCTCTCCTGGTCCGGGAACATGCGGATGCTCTCGGCGAGGTACTGGTAGCTCTCGGCATCCTGCGCCACGCGCCGGCCGAGTTCCGGCAGCACCCGGAAGGACCAGGCGTCGTAGAGCGGCGCGAGGGCCGCGACCTCCACCCGGCTGAACTCCAGGCAGTGGAACCGCCCGCCCGGGCGCAGCACGCGGCGCACCTCCCGCAGCACCGCATCCTTGTCGGTGCAGTTGCGCAGCCCGAAGGCCATCGAGACCTTCTCGAGGCTGCGGTCCGGCAGCGGCAGCCGCTCGGCATCGGCGCAGAGGAACATCAGGTTCGCGGCCAGGCCGCGCTCCAGCGCCCGTCCCTGCGCCACCTGCAGCATGGAGGGGTTGATGTCGGACAGGATCACCCGCCCCGCCCCGCGCTCGAGCGCCTTGAAGGCGATGTCGCCGGTGCCGCCGGCGAGGTCGAGCAGGCCCTCCCGCGGGGAGGCGGCGATGGCCGCGACGAAGGCTCGCTTCCAGGCCCGATGCAGGCCGAGCGACATCAGGTCGTTCATCAGGTCGTAGCGCGGCGCCACGCTGTCGAAGACCTGCCGGACCAGCCCGGCCTTCTCGGCGCGCGGGACCTCCCGGTAGCCGAAATCGATCGTCTCGCCGCCGGGCGGGGTATTGCGTTCGCTCATGCCGCGCCAGCATAGCGCCCCTCGGAGATCGCGGACATATGCCGGAACTGCCGGAAGTCGAGACTGTCATGCGCGGCCTGCGCCGGGTGCTGGAGGGGCGGGTGATCCGCGCCGCGAGCGTCGCGCGGCCGGACCTGCGCTGGCCCTTCCCGGAGGGGCTGGCGCTGCGGCTGACCGGGGCGCGGGTGGAAGGGTTCCGCCGGCGCGGCAAGTACATGCTCATGCGCCTCGGCGGCGGCGACAGCCTGCTGATCCATCTCGGCATGTCCGGCCGCATGGTGGCGCGACCCGCCGAGGACCGGCCGAACGCGCCCGTCGCGCACGAGCACCTGGCGATCGAGACGGAGGAGGGCGTGCGCGTCGGCTTCGTCGATCCGCGCCGCTTCGGCTGCGTCGACCTGGTGCCGACCGCGGCGGAGGAGGGGCACCGGCTGCTCGCCGGCCTCGGGCCCGAGCCGCTGGAGGAGGGTTTCACCCCCGCGGTGCTGACGGCGGCGCTGGCAGGCCGGCGCACGCCGGTCAAGGCGGCGCTGCTCGACCAGAAGCTCGTCGCCGGCCTCGGCAACATCTATGTCTCGGAAGCGCTCTTCCGCGCCGGGATATCGCCGAAGCGCATGGCGGCGAGCGTCGCGGGCGCGCGCACGCTGCGGCTGGTGCCGGCGATCAAGGCGGTGCTGGAGGAGAGCATCGCCGCCGGCGGCTCGAGCCTGCGCGACTACGTGCAGGCCGATGGCGGCATCGGCTTCTTCCAGGAGCGCTTCAAGGTCTACGACCGCGAGGGCCTGCCCTGCGAGCACTGTCCGGGCGTGCCTCCATGCCTTGGCATCCGTCGCATCGTGCAGGCCGGCCGCGCCACCTTCCATTGCCCGCGCACGCAGCGCTGATAGGATGCGGCCAAGGGCACGGAGGCGCGCATGGCCGGCTACGAGATGATCCTGACGGAGGTGCAGGGGCGGGTCGCGATCATCCGCCTCAACCGCCCGAAGGCGCTGAACGCGCTCTGCGACCAGTTGATGGACGAGTTCGGCCAGGCGCTGCGCGGCTACGACGCCGACCCGGCGATTGCCGCCATCGTGCTGACAGGCAGCGAGAAGGCCTTCGCCGCGGGCGCCGACATCAAGGAGATGCAGGGCCGCAGCTACCCCGCCGTCTATCTCGACGACTTCATCGGCAAGCGCTGGGAAGCCGTGACCTTCGTGCAGAAGCCGGTGATCGCCGCGGTTGCGGGCTATGCGCTCGGCGGCGGCTGCGAGCTGGCGATGATGTGCGACATCATCCTCGCCGGCGACAACGCGAAGTTCGGCCAGCCGGAGATCAATCTCGGCGTCATCCCCGGCGCGGGCGGCACGCAGCGCCTGACGCGCGCCATCGGCAAGGCGAAGGCCATGGAGATGGTGCTCACCGGCCGCATGATGGATGCGGCGGAGGCCGAGCGCGCCAACCTCGTCGCGCGCGTGGTGCCGGCGGCGGAGGTGGTGGCGGAGGCCGTGACGCTCGGCGGGAAGATCGCCGAGCTTTCCGCGCCCGCAGTTGCGATCGCGAAGGAAGCGGTCAACCGCGCCTATGAGACGACGCTGGCGGAAGGCGTGAAATTCGAACGGCGCGTGTTCCAGTCGCTCTTCGCGACCGAGGACCAGAAGGAAGGCATGGCCGCCTTCGCGGAGAAGAGGAAGCCGCAATTCCGCCACCGTTGAGGCGGGGTGGCCGGCTTCGCCTTGACGCCGCTTCCCCCCCGCCTGTAGAAGCGCCCTTCCTGCGTGGCCCTGCTGCGCCCCCCCTTCACTCCAGTCTTGAGTCGAAATCAGAGCCCATGGCGAACACGGCATCCGCCCGCAAGCGCATCCGCCAGACCGAGAAGCGCACCCTCCGCAACCGCGCGCGGAAGTCCCGGGTGCGCACCTACCTCCGCAAGGTCGAGCAGGCCATTGCCGGCGGCGACAAGGCCCAGGCCCAGGATGCCCTGAAGTCGGCCCAGCCCGAACTGCAGCGCGCCGCCACGAAGGGCGTGCTGCACCGGAACACGGTGGCCCGCAAGCTCTCCCGGCTCTCCGCCCGGATCAAGTCCCTCGGCGCCGCCGCCCAGGCCTGAGCTGAATTCTTCGTACTGACAACTGAACCTTACCACAAGCAGCAAGACCAGGTGGAAGCCTGTTCTTGCTGCTTGTGGTTTGGGCACTCGGAAACTCAGCATTCGTGAACTTTCTGCTGAGGAATGTAGTCGAGTGCTACTCAAACGCAACTCAGTTCCGGTGAGTTACTATTTGCGTCGTCTTGGGAGGAGGAGTAGCATCCTCTCCGCCAGGATGGCCGGTAGATGAGCCCCCGGACCATGCATCCGTTCATCCAGGACCCTGCGGCAGGGCCCGTCCCGGGCAGGGAGCACGGCGCGGTCCGTGCGCCGTCGCTGTTGGGAGCAGAAGGAGGCCGCCGGTTGCCCCCCGAGACGTCCGGACAGATGGTCGCCTGCTGGGCCCGCATCCGCGCCCGCCTGCGTGACGAGGTCGGCGAGGTCGAGTACCGCACCTGGCTGCGGCAGATGACGCTGCAGGGCATCGACGGCGACGAGGCCGTCATCCTGCTGCCCACGCGCTTCCTGCGGGACTGGGTCAACAGCCATTACGGCGACCGCCTGCGCGTGCTCTGGCAGAGCGAGGACGCGGCCATCCGCCGCGTCGAGATCCGCGTCGCCCAGGCCGCCATGCCGGAGCCGGTGACCGCCGACGGCTTCCCCGCCGCGCCGCGGCCGGAGGCGCCGGGCCTCGCCGAGAGCCTCGCGCCGCCGCTCCGCGCGCCGGAGCCGCGCGTCTCCGACCAGCGCTCCGACTGGGTCGTGCCGCTCGAGGCGCGCTTCACCTTCGACACCTTCGTCGTCGGCAAGCCGAACGAGTTCGCGCATGCCTGCGCCCGCCGCGTGGCGGAGCGGCCGAACTCGCCGGGCTTCAACCCGCTCTTCCTCTATGGCGGCGTCGGCCTGGGCAAGACCCACCTGATGCACGCCATCGCCTGGGCGATCCGCGAGAGCGACACCGCCCGCACCGTCGCCTACATGAGCGCCGAGAAGTTCATGTACCGCTTCATCGCGGCGCTGCGCAGCCAGTCCACCATGGAGTTCAAGGAGACGCTCCGCGCCGTCGACGTGCTGATGATCGACGACCTGCAGTTCCTGATCGGCAAGGACAATACGCAGGAGGAGTTCTTCCACACCTTCAATGCGCTGGTGGACCAGGGCAAGCAGATCGTCGTCTCCTCGGACAAGCCGCCCTCCGACCTCGCGGGCATCGAGGATCGCCTCCGCACCCGGCTCGGCTGCGGCATGGTCGCCGACCTGCATGCGACGACCTACGAGCTGCGGCTGTCGATCCTGCAGGCCAAGGCCGCGGCGGCGCAGGTGCTGGTGCCGCCCAAGGTGATGGAACTGCTGGCGACCAAGATCACCAGCAATGTCCGCGAGCTGGAGGGGGCGCTGAACCGGCTGGTGGCGCATGCCAACCTCTTCGGCCGCCCCATCACCGTCGACAGCGCGCATGAGGTGCTGCACGACGTCCTCAGGGCGCATGAGAAGCGGGTCTCGATCGAGGAGATCCAGCGCAAGGTCGCCGAGCATTACAACCTGCGCCTGACCGACATGGTCTCCGCCCGCCGCGCCCGCAACGTGGCGCGGCCGCGGCAGGTGGCGATGTACCTGGCGAAGCAGCTCACCCAGCGCTCCCTGCCGGAGATCGGCCGGCGCTTCGGCAACCGCGACCACACCACGGTCATGCATGCCGTCTCCCGCGTCTCGGAACTGATCACCCAGGACGCCGCCTTCGCCGAGGATGTGGCGCTGCTGCGGAAGATGCTGGAGACCTGAGGGCGGGACGCCCCCGCCGCCGCCCTGGTCGCCCCGCGGCCGGACCGTAGCCGGGTCGAACCCGAGTCGCACCGATCTCCGGCCCCGCCCGGCTTCCTTTCTTGCCCGGATCGTCACCCTGCCCTTGGTCCGCGGCGGCGGAAACCCTACCTTATCGCCTCGAATCGGTGCTGATAGAATGCCCGACCCACCCGGCCGCCGGGTGGCGCATGGCAGCGGCTGGACGGACCGTCGGGGGAGCCTGGGTCAGATGAAGTTCACGGTGGAACGGGCGATCCTGCTGAAGGCGCTGGCGCATGTGCAGAGCGTGGTCGAACGCCGCAACACCATTCCCATCCTCGCCAATGTCCTGATCGCCGTGAAGGACGGCACGCTCCGCCTCACCGCGACCGATATGGAGATCGCGGTGGTGGAGGAGGTGCCGGGCGTGCAGGTGGCGCGGGAGGGCCGCACCACCGCCCCGGCCGCGACGCTCTACGAGATCGTCCGCAAGCTGCCGGAGGGCGCGAAGATCGAGCTCGACCATGCCGGCGGCGATGCCTCGCTCAAGCTGCGGGCCGGGCGCTTCAACACCGACCTCGCCGTGCTGCCGGTGGAGGACTTCCCCTCCATGACCGAGGGCAAGCTGCCGCACGGCTTCAGCCTGCCCGCGGGGCAGTTGCGGGAGCTGGTGGACCGCACGCGCTTCGCCATCAGCACGGAGGAGACGCGCTACTACCTCAACGGCATCTACCTGCATGCGGCGGACAGCGAGGGCACCAAGGTGCTGCGCGCCGTGGCGACGGACGGCCACCGCCTCGCCCGCGTCGAGGAGCCGCTGCCCGATGGCGCCGCCGGCATGCCGGGCGTCATCATCCCGCGCAAGACGGTCAACGAGCTGCGCAAGCTGGCCGAGGAGGTGCAGGACGAGGTCGCCATCCGCCTCTCCGACACCAAGATCCGCTTCGACATCGGCCCGGTGCAGCTGACGAGCAAGCTGATCGACGGCACCTTCCCGGAATACGAGCGCGTCATCCCCCGCGGCAACGACAAGGTGCTGCGGGTGCAGAAGAAGGAATTCGCCGAAGCCGTGGGGCGCGTCGCCGCCATCAGCTCGGAACGCTCGCGGCCGGTGAAGCTCTCGATCGACCGCAATCACCTGCTCCTCTCGGCCTCCTCGGCCGAGCAGGGCCAGGCGCAGGAGGAGCTGGACGGCGAGGTGGTGACCTACGAGTCCTCGCCGCTCGAGATCGGGTTCCAGGCCCGCTACCTCAACGACATCACCGACCAGATCGCCGACCAGGTGGAGTTCCGTTTCGCCGATGGCAGCGCGCCGACGGTGGTGACGGATGCGGCGAAGCCCGAGGCGCTCTACGTCCTGATGCCGATGCGGGTCTGAGGCCGGGACGGAAGGCGCCGGGGAGCGCCTTCGCCGCCCGATGCCCATGACGTGACGTCGCTCTACCCGCCGCCGCGTTACCCTCCCGGGAACCCACCCTGGGAGGAATGGCGATGCCGACAGGACGACCGGCGATCCCCTTCGACACCGCGCTGCTCGACCGGCTGATGGAGCAGGCGGGCATGGAGGTGCTGCTCGCCACCTCCAAGCCCGCGGTGCAGCACCTGCTCGGCGGCTACCGCTTCCACTTCTTCGAGCATGCCGATGCCATCGGCCAGAGCCGCTACATGCCGGTGCTGGCCTATATCCGCGGCCAGCCCGACCGCACCGGCTATATCGGCCACCGCATGGAGAAGGGGCAGCAGGCGGTCCAGCCGCTCTGGGTGCCGGAGATCCGCAACCTCTCCGGCACCTCGACCGATGCCATGCGGCAGGCGGTGGAGTATCTCCGCTCGCTCGGCATCGCCTCGCCTCGCATCGGCATCGAGCAGCCCTTCCTGCCGGCCGATGCGCTGCAGGTGCTGCGCGACGCCTTCCCCAACAGCGCCCTGCCGGATGCCGTGCCGGTGCTGGAACGGCTGCGCGCCGTGAAGTCGGAGGAGGAGATCGGCAAGCTCCGCCTCGCCTCCGACCGCGTCATCGAGTCCATGCTGGTGGTCATGCGCGGCCATGGCCCGGGCACGACCAAGCGCGAGCTGGTCGAGGCGCTCCGGCGCGAGGAGGTTTCGCGGGGCTTGGGCTTCGACTATTGCCTGATCACCACCGGCACCAGCCTGAACCGCGCGCCCTCGGAGGAGCGCTGGGAGAAGGGCGGCATCCTCTCCCTCGACAGCGGCGGCCACTACCAGGGCTATATCGGCGATGTCTGCCGCATGGCCATCCTGGGCGAGCCCGACAGCGAACTGCAGGACCTGCTGGCCGAGATCGACGGCATCCAGCAGGCGGCCTTCGGCGCCGTGCGCGCCGGCACCCCCGGCGGCGCGGTCTACGCGGCGGCCGAGGCCGCGCTGCGCAGCGCGCCGAACCGCCAGCACATGGACTTCCTCGCGCATGGCATGGGCCTGGTCAGCCACGAGGTGCCGCACCTGACCGCGACCGGCCCCATCCCCTACGCCGCCGAGGATGCCGAGCGTCCGTTGCAGGCGGGCATGGTGCTCTCCATCGAGACGACGCTGCCGCATCCGCAGCGCGGCTTCATCAAGCTGGAGGACACCGTGGTGGTGCGGCCCGATGGCTACGAGATCCTGGGCAATGCGGGGCGCGGCTGGAACCGCGGCGGGTTGTGACAGGGCGATGAAATCCCGGGCGGCGGCGCGAGGGGTATCGATCCCGCAGGGATGACCGCGTTCCTCCTGCAGCCACTCCGCTGCAGGGGGAGACCTGATGTCGCATGCGGCCACCATATCAGCGCGGACGGAAACGCCCGTCCGCCGGCCCGATCTCGATGTCCGCCATCATCCCGCGATCGGGGTGCTGTTCCTCGGCCTGCTGCTCGGCGGCGCGGCCTATGTCCTCTACAGCCTGTTCCACGACATCCGGGCGAGCGGCGCGGAGCCGCTCGAGATCGGCGTCTTCGCCATGCTCGCGCTGGCGCTGCTGATCGCGCTGGGCTTCGAGTTCGTCAACGGCTTCCACGACACCGCCAATGCCGTGGCGACGGTGATCTACACCCATAGCCTGCCGGCGCCGGTCGCCGTGGTCTGGTCGGGCTTCTTCAACTTCCTGGGCGTCCTGACCTCGGCCGGCGGCGTTGCCTATAGCGTGCTCGCGCTGCTGCCGGTGGAACTGATCCTGCAGGTCGGCAGCGGTGCCGGCTTCGCCATGATCTTCTCCCTGCTGATCGCCGCCATCCTCTGGAACCTCGGCACCTGGTCCTTCGGCCTGCCGGCCTCCTCCTCCCATACCCTGATCGGCTCCATCATCGGCGTCGGCCTCGCCAACCAGGTCCTCGCGCCGCAGGGCACCGCGACCTCGGGCGTCGACTGGTCGCAGGCGCGCAGTGTCTTCGAGGCGCTGCTCTTCAGCCCCCTCGTCGGCTTCGGCTGCGCCGCGCTGCTGCTGCTGGCGCTCAAGCTGGTGGTGCGCGTGCCGTCGCTCTACCAGGCGCCGGAGGGCGACAGCCGCCCGCCCACCTGGATCCGCGGCCTGCTGATCCTGACCTGCACCGGCGTCTCCTTCGCGCATGGCTCGAACGACGGGCAGAAGGGCATGGGGCTGATCATGCTGATCCTGATCGGCGCCGTGCCCACCGCCTATGCCCTGAACCGCACCATGCCGGACAGCGAGACACCGCATTTCGTGCAGGTCACGGAACGGGCACGCACCATCTTCGACAGCCGTGCCGAGGGCCAGCGCCAAGCCGATCCCGCCGCAGCGCGGGAGGGCGTGAAGGCCGCGATCCAGGAGCGCACCGCGAACGGGCCGGAGGACTGGGCCGCCCTCTCCGGCGTCGCCGCCGAGATCGCGCGGCAGGTGCAGCAGCACGGCGCGCTGGCCCGCATCCCGGCCGCCGCCACGCCCAACGTTCGCAACGACATGTACCTCACCGCCGACCTGCTGCAGATCCTGGAGAAGAAGGGCGGCGAGGCCGGCTTCTCGCCGGAGGAGCGCGCGACCCTGAAGGACTACCGCGGCGTCCTCGAGGCCGGGACGCGCTACATTCCGATCTGGGTGAAGGTGGGCGTCGCCATCGCCCTCGGCCTCGGCACCATGGTGGGATGGAAGCGCATCGTCGTGACGGTCGGCGAGCGCATCGGCCGGACGCACCTGACCTATGCGCAGGGTGCCTCCGCCGAACTGGTGGCGATGGCGACCATCGGCGCGGCCGACTGGTTCAGGCTGCCGGTGTCCACGACGCATGTGCTGAGCTCAGGCGTCGCCGGGACCATGCTGGCCAACGGCTCGGGCCTGCAATGGTCCACCGTGCGCAACATCGTCATGGCCTGGGTGCTGACGCTGCCGGCGGCGATGCTGCTGGCGGGCAGCCTCTACGCTCTGCTGCGTCTGGTCTTCTGATCCGCCGCGCGGCATGCCAGTCTGCCCCCTTTCAGGGGAGGGGCAGCCCGGCATGACCGCATTCCGTCCGCACAGCTCGCATTGGGGCGTCTTCGAGGGCGGCTGGCAGGACGGCAGGCTGGTGGTGCGGCCGCATGCCGGCGATCCCGACCCGAACCGCATCCTGCAGAATTTTCCAGATGCGCTGCGGCACGAGGCAAGGATCGCCCGGCCCACGGTGCGACGCGGCTGGTTGGAACGCGGGCCCGGCCCCGATGCGCAGCGCGGGTGTGACGAGTTCGTTGCCGTCTCCTGGGACCGCGCCCTCGGCCTGCTGGCGGAGGTGCTGGCGCGGACGCCGGCGGAGCGGATCTTCGGCGGGTCCTATGGCTGGTCCTCCGCCGGGCGCTTCCACCATGCGCAGAGCCAGGTGCACCGCTTCCTGAACACCGCGCTCGGCGGCTATGTGCGCAGCGTCAACAGCTACTCCGCCGGCGCCTCCGGCATCATCCTGCCGCATGTCGTCGGGCCCATGGAATCGCTCAGCCGCCGCAACGTGACCTGGGAGGCGGTGGCCGCGCAGAGCGAGGTGGTGCTGGCCTTCGGCGGCTTGGCGCTGAAGAACAGCATGGTCGCGGGCGGCGGCATCAGCCAACACATCGAGCGCGACAGCATGCGCGCCGCCGCCGAACGCGGCTGCGAGTTCCTGCTGGTCGGCCCGCTGCGCGACGACTGCCCGGCGGAGGCGCGGGCGGAATGGCTGCCCATCACGCCCAATACCGATACGGCGCTGATGCTGGCGCTGATGCACGCGATCGTCGCGGCGGGGCGGCACGACCGCGGCTTCCTCGAGCGCTGCACCACGGGCTGGCCGGAATTCGAGGCCTATCTGATGGGCCGCAGCGACGGCCAGCCGAAGGACGCCGCCTGGGCCGCGCCCATCACCGGCCTGTCCGCCGAGCGCATCGCGGCGCTGGCCGCGCGGCTGCCGGGCCGGCGCGTGCTGGTCGCTGTCGCGCATAGCCTGCAGCGCGCCGAGCATGGCGAGCAGCCGGTCTGGGCCGGCCTCGCGCTCGCCTGCGTGCTGGGCCAGGTCGGCCTGCCCGGCGGCGGCTACCACTATGCGCTCGGCGCGCTCGGGCATACGGGCCGGCGCAACAACCTGGTCTCGACGGCTGCGCTGCCGCAGGGGCGCAACCGCGTCGGCGCCCATATCCCCGTCGCGCGCATCAGCGACATGCTGCTGCATCCCGGCGAGGCGTATGATTACAACGGCCAGCGCCTGACCTATCCGGAGATCGACCTGGTCTACTGGGCCGGCGGCAATCCCTTCCACCACCACCAGGATCTCAACCGCCTGCGGGAGGCCTTCCGCCGCATCGGCACGCTGGTGGTGCACGAGCAGGCCTGGACCGCGACGGCGCGCCATGCCGATATCGTGCTGCCGGTGACGATGACGCTGGAGCGGGAGGATATCGGCAGCAGCCAGACCGACCCGCTGATGGTCGCCATGCACCGGCTGGCCGAGCCCTTCGGCGAGGCGCGCGACGACTACGCGATCTTCGCCGACCTTGCCGCGCGGCTGGGCAAGGAGGCCGAGTTCACCGAAGGCCGCAGCGCGCGGGAATGGCTGCAGAACCTCTACGACCGCACCGCCGAGGACATGCGGGAGAAAGGCTTCGAGGCGCCGGACTTCGAGGCCTTCTGGCGGGCGGGATACCTGGAACTGCCGCAGGCGCCGGACGATGGCGGCATGCTGCGTGCCTTCCGCGACGATCCCGCCGGCGCGCCGCTGCCGACGCCGAGCGGGCGGATCGAGCTGTTCTCGGGCACCATAGCCGGCTTCGGCTATGACGACTGTCCCGGCCATCCCGCCTGGCTCGCGCCGCGCGACGTGCCCGACGCCGCTTCGCCGCTGCGGCTGGTGGCGAACCAGCCGGCGACGCGGCTGCACAGCCAGCTCGATTTCGGCGGCCACAGCCAGGAGACCAAGCGCCGGGGCCGCGAGGTGATGCGCATGCACCCTGCCGATGCCGCGACGCGCGGCATCGCCGATGGCGACATCGTCCGGCTCTTCAATGCCCGCGGCGCCTGCCTCGCCGCGGCCGAGCTGACGGATGCCGTCATGCCCGGCGTCGTCAACCTGCCGACCGGCGCCTGGTACGACCCGGAGGACCCGGCAGAGGACAAGCCGCTCTGCGTCCATGGCAACCCGAACGTGCTGACGCGCGATGTCGGCACCTCGCGCCTCGCGCAGGGCTGCACCGGGCAGCTCGCCACGGTGCAGGTGGAGCGCTTCACCGGCAATCTGCCGCCGGTGAAGGCCTTCACGCCGCCGGGGTAGGGGCTATTTCGGGTTCCGCTTGCGGAAATCGGCCGCCATCTCCTCGAGCGTGACGAAGCGCACGCCGGGGTGCTTCAGCATATGGGCGATCAACCGCTCCAGCATCAGCAGCACCTGCGGCCGGCCCGACACGTCCGGGTGGATCGTCATCGGCACCACGGCGTGGTCGTATTCGCGGTAGATGAAGTCGAAATGGTCGCGCCAGATCTGCTCGAGCTGGTGCGGCGAGACATAGCCGTGGCTGTTCGGGAATTTCTTGATGAACATCATCGGCGGCAGGTCGTCGAGGTACCAGCTCGCCGGGATCTCCACGAGGTCCGTCACCTGGCCCTTGGTGAAGGGCGTCATCCAGCTCTCGGCGGGCTTCGAATAGTCGATCGGCGTCCAGGCATCGCCAGTGCGGACGTAATAGGGCAGGCAGTCATGGTGCATCAGCGAGTGGTCATAGGCGATGCCGCGCTCGACCAGGATCTCGATCGAGGTCGCGCTGACCTCCCACCACGGCGCGACATAGCCCACGGGCTTGCGGCCCCAGTGCTTCTCGATCAGGCCGATGCACTTGTCGAAGATCGCCTCTTCCTGCTGCCGCGACAGCGCCAGCGGGTTCTCGTGGCTGTAGCCGTGCAGGCCGATCTCGTGGCCGGCCTTGGCCACCATGTCGGTCTGCTCGGGGAAGGACTCGATGGTATGGCCGGGGATGAACCAGGACTGCTTCAGGCCGAAGCGCTCGAAGAGCCGCAGGATGCGCGGCATCCCGACCTCGGCGGCGAAGACGCCGCGGCTGATGTCGCCCGGGCTGTCCTCGCCCATGTAGCTGCCGAGCCATCCCGCGACCGCGTCGCAATGGATGCTGAAGGCGCAGAGGATCTCTTTCGGCATGGTGGCTCCCCCGTTCTGGAAGACCGGGGAGGGAAAAGTGTTCCCTCCCCGGGCCCCACCCTTCCTTTCTGGGAGTCGGCACCCGACGCGCGGCAGGTGCAAGACTCACAGAAATAGAGGAGGGGTGCGGGGAGGATACTTCCTCCCCGCCCTTCCTGTCAGCGTGCCGGGCTGGACCCGCCGGTCATCGTAGCCTGCGCCTTGGCCCGCTCCGCCGGCATGTTGAGTTTCACCTTGTTGCCCTCGACCGAGGCGATGCCGCTGACCGCGACGTAGTGGTGGTGCTGGTGGCTGCCATCCGGGTCGTCCTGCTTCGTCAGCTTGATCCGGTCGCCCTCGACCTTGTCCACCGTGCCGACATGCTGGCCGTCGCTGCCGACGACCTCCATGTGCTCCTTCACCTGGGAGGCGTGTCCGCTCATGCCGTGTTCCCTTCGTTGCTGGGTCCCGGGCTGCAACGGGTCAGCGGGCGAAAGGATGCAGCGGCGTCAGCCCGGTGCCTCGGCCCCCATCAGCGCCAGCCCCTCGGCGACCGAGACGAACTCCCCGCCGCCAGCGATCCGATCCGCGCCGAAGCGCCGCTCGAAGAGCGCCCGCACCGCCGGCACCAGGGAGGTGCCGCCCGTGAGGAACACCCGGTCCACCGCCGCGGCCGGGAGGCCGGCATCCCCCAGCGCCGCGCCGATCGCCGCATCCATCCGCGCCAGGTCGGGCGCGATCCAGGACTCGAAATCGGCCCGCGCGATCGCTGCCCGCACCACGAAGCCCTCGTGCCGGAACTCCAGCACCGCCTCCGCCGCCCGCGACAGCGCCGCCTTCACGCCCGAGACGGCGCGGTAGAGGGCATAGCCCGCCTCCTCCTCCACCAGCGTGACTAGGTTCCGCAGCTTCTCCGGATGCTCGGCGGTGCGGGCCACCTCGGCGATGTCGGCCAGCACCTTCGGTGCCCGCATCATGGACAGCTGGTGCCAGCGCGCGAAGGCGAGGTACCAGCCGACCGGGATCGGCATCGGCTTGCCCCAGACCAGGTACTGGTCGCCCTTGCCGAGCAGCGGCGAGACCACCCGGTCGATGATCCGGTAGTCCAGCGCATCGCCGGCGATGCCGACGCCTGCGTGCCCGAGGGGCAGCACGCGCCGCGGCGGCCCCGGCTCGAACCGCATGACCGAGATGTCGCTGGTGCCGCCGCCCATGTCCCCGACCAGCACGGTGGCGGGGCGGTCGAGCGTGGCGGCGAAGCGGTGCCCGGCCGCGGCGGGCTCGAGCGCGACGCTCACCTCCGGCAGCCCGGCGGCGGCGAAGCCGGCGCGCAGCCGCTCCTCGCCGAAGGCGTCGTCCGCCGTCTCGCCGGCGAAGCGCACGGGGCGGCCGACCACGATGCGGGCGCCCGCAAACTCGGCGGCGAAGGGGCCGAGCAGCTCGCGCAGGAAGGCGGCCACCAGCGCCTCCAGCGTCCATGCGCGACCATGGATGCGCGTCTCGCGGAAGCTGCGCTGCGCCAGATAGGACTTCATGGACATGATGAGCCGGCTGGCGAGCGGGTCCTCCAGATAGGCCTCGATCGCCGCCGGCCCGGCGGCGAGGCGCGTCGCCCCGCGCCCCTCCTGCCAGAGGCAGAGGACGGAGCGGAAGACGGCGCCGGCGGCGTGGTCGAGCGTGGCGACGCTGCCATCCGGGCGGAGCGCGGCGACCACGCTGTTGGTCGTGCCGAAATCGATTCCGATGCTGGGGCGCATGGGCACGGGTGGAGCAGGTGAGCGGCGGCGTGTCCAGGCTTCGCCGCGGCGGGCAGGAACGGGTCGACCGGAATGCGCATCGCCATGACACCGTCACGGCGACGCCCCGCGCCGCCGCATGACGGACGCGAGGGACGCGCGACAGGGTCAGTGCCGGACGGGGTTGCCCAACGCGGGCCCGCTGCGGAAGGCGCTGCTATTCCGCGGTGATGCCGGCGGCGCGAACCAGGTCGCCCCAGCGCTTGTCCTCCGTCGCGACGCGCGCCGCGAGGTCCTCACGGGTCGAGCCGATGGCCTCCGCCCCGAGCGAGGCGAAGCGCCGCGCCGTGTCCGGGTCGCGGGCCGCGGCCATCACGGCGGCGCCCAGCCGCGCGGCGATCGGCTCGGGCAGGCCTGCGGGGGCGCCGACGGCGAGCCAGGACGCCGTCTCGAAGCCCGGCAGCGTCTCCGCGACCGTGGGAGCCTCCGGCAGGAGCGGCGAGCGGCGGGTGCCGGTGACCGCCACCGCGCGGGCACGGCCGTCCTGCACCAGGGGCAGCGCCGTCGGGAAGGCGTCCACCATGATCTGCGCCCGGCCGGCGGCCAGGTCGCGCAGGGCATCCGGATTGCCGCGGTAATGCACCAGCTCGCAGCGTACCCCCAGCCGGCGGAGCAGCATCTCCGTCGCCAGATGCGGGATGACGCCCGCGCCCGGCGTCGCGCAGATCGGCGGCGTCGCCTGCGCCTTCATCCAGGCACCGAGCTCGGCGATGCTCGACACCGGAACGGAGGGATGGACCATCACCGCAGAGGGGAAGCGCGCGAACTCGCTGATGAGCGTGAAGTCGCGCCGCGGGTCGAAGGGGAGGTTCCGGTAGACATGGCGGTTGACCGCGAGCGTCGCGGCGAAGAGCGTGCCGAATGTCGAGCCATCCGGCGCGGTCCGGGCAAGCGCCGCCGCGGCGAGATTGCCGGCCGCGCCCGGCCGGTTCTCCACCACGATGGGCTGGCCGAGTTCAACCTCCAGCCGTTGCGCCAGGATCCGCGTGAGGAGATCCGGCGCGCCGCCCGGCGGAAAGCCGACGATCCACCGGATCGGCCGCTCGGGCCACGACGCCGCCCTTCCGGCAGATGATGCGGTGGCGGTCAGCGCGGCAGAGGCGGCCAGGAGCGCGCGGCGGGTCTGCATCAAACTGGATCCATGTCAGGAGCGAATGACATCGGGCCAGCCTATACCCCGCCGGAGATGGCGTACAACATACGGTCCCGGAATGCGTGGCCGGCGCAGGCAAGGAACGATCGGTGCGCCATCGCTCTTCGTGCCGCGGCGCCGTCGCCATCGGACCGTGGCGCACGACGCGCTCAGGGCCGCGGTTCCATGCGGTGTCGGCCCGCCGGAACAGGCAGGCGGCAGGGGCTGCCGCTGCCGCTGGTTCGTGCCTGCGCGCAGGGCACGCACCCTCGTCCCGCTCGGGTCACGCTGCTTACGGCCGTGGGACATTCACGCAACTTTGCGACACCTGACGGGCCGCCGGCGTTCTGGCAGGTCCGCCGACATGCCACGCTCCTCGCCTTCACGGCGGACCGGAAGTTCCATGCGCGTGCCGATAATCGGAGTTGGCATCGTCATTCTTCTCGCCGGCCTGGCGCAGGCACTCACACCTGCCGCGGCGCAGTCGCGTGCCGGCCGGCCGCCGAGCAACGCCCAGACGGTCGCCAAGATCAATGCCTGGACGCTGGGCCTGGCCGGCGGCCTGCTCGAGGGAGCGCCGGTCCGCTTCGCCACCGAGATCGCCCGCGTGGTCGACGAGGTCGACGAGAGCAAGGCTCTCCGCGTCTTCCCCGTCGTCACCCGCGGTCCAAGGGACAATATCGAGGCGCTGCTGTACCTGCGCGGCATCGACGCCGCGATCATCAATGCCGATGCACTCGAGCAGTTCCGCACCCTGGTGCCGAACATCGACCAGCGCGTGAGCTACATCCTCAACCTCTTCCCCTCGGAACTGCATATTTTCGTCCGCCCGGAAATCCAGTCGCTCGCCGACCTCAAGGGCAAGAAGGTCAACTTCAACACGCCCGGCACGACCGCAGCCTATTCCGGCCCGCTGATCTTCGACCGCCTCAAGCTCGAGGTCGACAGGACCTTCATCCCGCACCCGATCGCGCTCGAGCAGATGCGCAGGGGCGAGGGCGGCATCGCGGCGGTCGTCTTCGTCACCTCGAAGCCGGTCGATGCCTTCCTGCGCGGGCGCTGGGATCCCGGCTTCAAGTTCCTCCCGGTGGACGTCACGGAGGGGGATTTCCTCGACTATTATCTCCCGTCGGTCCTGACTTCGAAGGACTATCCGCAGCTCATCCCGGAAGGCCAGGATGTCGCGACCATCTCGGTGCCGACCATCCTCGTCGCCTATAACTGGCCGCAGAATTCGGACCGCTACGCAAGGCTTGCGCGCCTGGTGGATCACCTGTTCGACCGCATCGACCAGTTTCGCGCACCCGGCTTCCATCCCGCCTGGAGAGACGTCAACATCACGGCACAGGTCGCCGGTCTGCGGCGCTTCACCCCGGCGCAGGAGTGGATCGACCGGCACCGCGTCACCGGCCAGCAGCGCGCGCCTGCCGAAGTGCCGCAGCGCTGAACGTCATATCCGTCCGGACCGGCCATGCTCTTCCATCGCGGCTCGATCGCCCTTCCGGTAGACAGGCGTGCAGCGACGCATGTTCTCCTGCCTCCGACGCGCACGCCCTTGTATGTTGGGCGAGCCGATTCAGACCTCGGCAGATGACGCATCGTTCTGCGGTTCCACTGCGGCTCCTCGCCTGCGCCATCCTTGGCCTGGTCTCCGCGGACCCCACACGCGCGGCGGCACAGACCGAGTGCGAGGCGAAGCGCCGGTCCTGCATCAGCGAATGTCACGCCCGCTTCTTCAGCATCGATCCGAGACGCGATGCATGCGTCGCCGCCTGCATGGCCGAAGAGGCGAGATGCGCGCGCGGGAAAGCCGAACGACAAGGGGAGTTGCGGACCCTCCGCACCTGCCTGCCCGGCGCGCGGATCCTGGGCCATGGCATTGCAGATCCGGACGCGCCCGGGCCGATCTGCGCGGCGGCCCTCGAGAAGAGCCTGGGCGGCGACTGACGTGCGTCCAACCGGACGGGAGCGCGGCCGGGCTACCCCATCCGCCCGGCCGCCACCGCCACGCAGCGCTCGAACATCTCGAGCGAGTCGAAGGCCCGGTCCCGCCCATCCTCCGGCACCACCATCGCCGCGCCGCCGGCCCAGAGCACCGCCCCCGGGATCATCAGGTTGTCCGGCAGGCCGAAGCCACCCACCGTCAGCCCCGGCATCGGGTCCGGCACCGCCGCCACCTGCCGGGCGCTCCGCTCGGCGAAGGGCAGGGCGCAGTTGGAATAGCCGAAGGCCGACCTCCCCCGCCCGAGGAACCAGCCAAGCTCCACCAGCGTCCCCGCATCCGCCGAGGCGCCGCGGAAGGGCGTGAGGTTGGCGATCACCAGGTCGCAGTCTTCCATCATCGCCAGGTCCTTGGCGAAGATGCTGCGCCAGGCCTCGGCCTCCGGCAGGGCGGCGAGGGAGGCGATGTCCTCGTTCAGCGGCGGCCGCCCCTCGATCCCGTGGCGGGCGCAGATCGCCACCTTCCGCGCGGCATGCGCCGCGGCCTCGGGCAGGAAGACATCGGGGCCGGCGAGATAGGCGCGCTTCGGCATGGGCGGTCTCCCGGGACGGTGCGGCCGGCCAGCATGGTCCCGCCATCGCTGCTCCGCCATCCCCGTGCGCGCCGCTGCGGGACCCCCGCGCGCACCGCTCCGGCGCGTGGCCGCCCGACCATCCGCGCGCGCACCGCCGCGCCGCGCGGCCACCCCGCCGCGTCCGCAGGCACCGTTCCGGCGCACCCGCCCCGCGATCCGCGCACATCGCGCCCGCCGCGCGGCCGCCCCATATCCGCGGCATGCCGAGGCTGCTGATCGTCCACCACTCCCGCACCGGCGCCGCCCGCCAGATGGCGGAGGCCGCCGCCCGCGGCGCCGCGCCCGAGGCCGAGACCCGCCTGCTGCGCGCCGAGGAGGCGGGGCCGGACGACCTGCTCGCCGCCAATGGCTACCTCTTCGCCGCGCCGGAGAACCTCGCCGCCCTCTCCGGCGCCATGAAGGAGTTCTTCGACCGGTGCTACTACCCGGTGCTGGATCGGCTGAACGGCCGCCCCTATGCCCTGCTGATCGCCGCCGGCTCCGACGGCACCGGCGCCGCGCGCCAGGCCGCGCGGATCGCCACCGGCTGGCGCCTGCGCGCGGTGGCGGAGCCGCTGATCCTCTGCACCCGGGCGCAGACGCCGGAGGCGATCCTGGCCCCGAAGACCCTCCCGCCCGCGGACCTCGCGCGCTGCGAGGAGCTCGGCGCCGCGTTCGCCGCCGGGCTGGCGATGGGCATCTTCTGACCGCGCGGCTTTCCGTTGCGCTGCCCGGCGGCCCGGTCTATAGGAATATGGTCAGCGGCGGAGCCCTGCCCGCCGGGCGGCGCGGTGAGGCGCCGCGGGGCCGCTCAATTCCTAAATTCTAAAATTTCCCGTCCGGAAAGCTGCGCCGAAGCTGGCGTTCCGCGGATTGGGGCCGGATCGGACTCAGTGGATTTTACGCGTCTTCGGCGCGGTTGAGCCGGATTGAGGCGATTTTCGCGGTGCGGCGCGCGGGCCTCATTTCAGCTCCGTCCCGGCCAGCTCGCCCTCCAGGAACTTGTTGGGGCGGAGGAAGAAGCACAGCACCAGCGCCCCGTCCGGCGAGCGCGCGACATGCCGGTTGCCCCTGGGCCGCCAGACATAGTCGCCGGCGACCACCTCGCCCTCCTCGTCCACCAGGCTGCCCGCGAGCAGGAAGCTCTGCTCGATCTCGACATGCTCGTGCAGTTGCAGCTCCGCCCCCGGCGCCCAGCGGAAGAGGGCGGTGAGCAGCCCCGTCTCCGGCTCCTGCAGCAGCACCTTCATCTCGATCCCCGGCGTCGGGGTCGGCTTCCACGGCAGGTCGGAGACCTTGACGTAGCGGGAGGCGAGGGGGCCGAGCCGGTCCTCGCCCGCGAGGAAAGGGGTGGTGGCGGCCATGACCGGTCCTCCGCGGCGTTGCGCGGACAGTATTCCACCGCGGCCCGTGCCGGGGGAAGCTGCACGGCACAGGACCGAGGAGGAGGAACGGCCATGGCGCAGCAGGACAGCCCGGTGATGCTGGTCACCGGCGGGGCGGAGGGGATCGGCTGGGCGATCGCCCGGCGCTTCGCCGCCGGCGGCCACCGGGTGGCGATCGCCGACCTCCGCGGCGAGGCGGCGGAGGCCAGGGCGCGCGAGCTCGGCGCCGGCCATCTCGGCCTCGCCTGCGACGTGGCGCAGGAGGCGCAGGTGGCGGCCGCTGTCGCGCGGGTGGCGGAGACCCTCGGGCGCCTCGACGTGCTGGTGAACAATGCTGGCATCGCCGACAGCATCCAGCCGACGCTGGAGCAGAGCGGCGAGCATTTCGGCCGCCAGCTCGACATCCACCTGAAGGGGACGTTCGTCGCCTCGCGGGAGGCGGCGCGGGTGATGCTGCCGCGCGGCGGCGGGGCGATCGTCAGCCTCGCCTCCATGGCCGGGATGGTCGGCCTGCCGCGGCGCAACGGCTATGGCGCGGCCAAGGCGGGCATCATGGCGCTGACGCGCAGCCTGGCGGCGGAATGGGGTCGGCGCGGGATCCGGGTGAACGCCATCGCCCCCGGCTATGTGCGGACGCCGCTGGTCGAGGCGCTGGAGCGCGAGGGCAAGATCGACACCGGCGCGATCACCCGCCGCGCGCCGCTCGGCCGCCTCGCGCGGCCGGAGGAGATCGCCGAGGTCGCCTGGTTCCTCGCCAGCCCGGCGGCGAGCTACGTCACCGGCATCACCGTCCCGGTCGATGGCGGCTGGACGGCCTTCGGCGCGGCGGGCGACGCGCCGGAGTAACGCGTCGCCGGGGAACGGGGCGCGCGCCGGGCCGTTGCGAAACCGGCGCCGGCGTGCATCCTCGCCCCCGAGGACGTGCGTTGGGCATGTCCGGCCGCTGGCGCAGGATGCGCCACCTCACACGGGAGGGAGATGGGGATGAAGACGCGCGCCGCCGTGGCCTGGGAGGCGAAGAAGCCGCTGACCATCGAAACCGTGGACCTGGACGGGCCGAAGGCCGGCGAGGTGCTGGTCGAGGTCATTGCGACCGGCGTCTGCCACACCGATGCCTATACGCTGGACGGCCTCGATTCCGAGGGCCTCTTCCCCGCCATCCTTGGGCATGAGGGCGCCGGGATCGTGCGGGAGGTCGGCGCCGGCGTCACCAGCGTAAAGCCGGGCGACCACGTCATCCCGCTCTACACGCCGGAATGCCGGCAGTGCAAAACCTGCCTCAGCCAGCGCAGCAACCTCTGCACGGCGATCCGCGGCACCCAGGGCAAGGGCGTGATGCCGGACGGCACCAGCCGCTTCCATTGCGAGCCGGCGCGGGCGCAGTCCAACCAGATCTTCCACTACATGGGCTGCAGCACCTTCTCCAACTTCACGGTGCTGCCGGAGATCGCCGTCGCCAAGGTGCGGGAGGACGCGCCCTTCGACAAGATCTGCTACATCGGCTGCGGCGTTACGACGGGCATCGGCGCGGTGATCTATACGGCGAAGGTCTGGCCGGGCGCGAACGTGGTCGTCTTCGGCCTCGGCGGCATCGGCCTCAACGTCATCCAGGGCGCCCGCATGGTCGGCGCCGACAAGATCATCGGCGTGGATATCAATCCCGCGAAGCAGGAGATGGCGAAGAAATTCGGCATGACCCACTTCGTCAACCCGAAGGATGTCGGCAACGACAAGGTCGTGCAGGCGATCGTCGACCTGACCGATGGCGGCGCCGATTTCAGCTTCGACGCGACGGGCAATGTCAATGTCATGCGCCAGGCGCTCGAATGCTGCCACCGCGGCTGGGGCCAGAGCATCATCATCGGCGTCGCCGAGGCGGGTCGGGAGATCGCCACGCGCCCCTTCCAGCTCGTCACCGGCCGGGTCTGGAAGGGCACCGCCTTCGGCGGCGCGCGCGGCCGCACCGACGTGCCGAAGATCGTCGACTGGTACATGGAGAAGAAGATCAACATCGACGACCTGATCACCCACACCATGCCGCTCGAGAAAATCAACGACGCCTTCGACCTGATGCATGAGGGCAAGTCGATCCGCTCCGTCGTGATCTTCTGAGATGACGGTCGAGGTCGTCTCCCGCGCGCGCTGCTTCGGCGGGGAGCAGCGCGTGCTCCGCCACCACTCCCGCGAGACGGGGACGGAGATGCGCTTCGCCGCCTTCCTCCCGCCGCAGGCGCTCGGCGGCGCAAAGGTGCCGGTGGTGTGGTTCCTCGCGGGCCTCACCTGCACGGAGGAGAATTTCACCGTCAAGGCCGGGGCGCAGCGCGTCGCGGCCGAACTCGGCCTGCTGCTGGTCGCGCCCGACACCAGCCCGCGCGGCGACGGCGTGCCGGACGACCCGGACAAGGCCTACGACTTCGGCCTGGGCGCCGGCTTCTACGTGGATGCGACGCAGGAGCCCTGGAAGCAGAACTACCGCATGCGGAGCTATGTCGAGCGGGAACTGCCGGAGCTGGTCGGCGCCGCGCTGCCGGCCGACCTTTCGCGGCAGGGCATCATGGGCCATTCCATGGGCGGGCATGGCGCGCTGACCATCGCGCTGCGCAACCCGGGGCGCTTCGCTGCGGTCTCGGCCTTCGCGCCGATCTGCTCGCCGTTGCGCTGCCCCTGGGGGGAGAAGGCGCTGGGCGGTTATCTCGGTCCGGACCGCGCGGCTTGGCGGGACTACGACGCGACGGCGCTGATCGAGGACGGGGCGCGCGTCGCGGACATCCTGGTGGACCAGGGGACGGCGGACGGGTTCCTCGAGAGCCAGCTCAAGCCCGAACTGCTGGAGGAGGCCTGCGGCAAGGCCGGCATCCCGCTGACGCTGCGGCGGCAGGAGGGCTACGACCACTCCTACTTCTTCATCGCCAGCTTCGTGGAGGACCACCTGCGCTGGCACGCCCGGCGCCTCGGCCTGGCGTAGCACGGGCGGCCTGCGCCTCGCATGTCGGGCGGGGCGATCTGGGCCATCTGGCCCTTCGGTCATCGGCGCACCCTGCATGTTGGGCGGGCCGATTCAGGCATCCGGGCCCTGCGGCGCTGTGGCCATCGGCGCGCCTCAGGCCGGCCTGAACCGCGCCGCCGTCACGGCATCCTCGCGCAGCGCTGCCGCGATCTCGGCCTGCGCCGCCACGGTCTCCGCCAGCGCCACCACGCGGTCGAACCACGGGCACTGGCTGCGCACCCGCGCCTGGAAGAGCCGGTCCAGCGCCGCCGCCGCCGGCGACCGCCCGCCGCAGCAGGTGCAGGCCGCGGCATGCGGCAGGGCGATGTCGAAGCTCGCCAGCGCCACGGCGCTGTCGGGCAGGGCAGGGGGCGGCGCCTCGGCCAGCACTGCCGCCTTCGGGCCCGCGGCCAGGGCCGCCGCCAGGTCCGCCTCGGTCGCCGTCACGACCAGGGGAATACGGGCATCCAGGCTCCAGGCCACGCGTTCACCCTCCGGTATGGATGCTGGACATAAGGATATCTTTATGTCATTACCAGCCCCATGGACAAATTCCTGGCCCAGCTGCGCGCCGCCGCCGAGCCGACCCGCCTCCGCCTGCTGGCCCTCTGCGCCCGCGGGGCCTTCTGCGTGACCGATCTCTGCGACGTCCTCGGCCAGTCGCAGCCGCGCCTCTCGCGCCATCTCAAGCTGCTGGTCGAGGCCGGGCTGCTGGAGCGGGTGCCCGAGGGCGCCAATGCCTATTTCCAGCTTCCCCCCGGCGTCGACCTGGCCCGCCTGTTGCTCGCCCGCCTGCCGGAGGACGACCCGCTGCTGGCCGCCGATCGCCGCGCCGCCGTCCGGCTCGCCGCCGAGCGCGCGCGCGAGGCCTCGGACGCCTTCCGCCGCGACGGCGCCGACTGGGACGAGATGCGCGCGCTCACCCTGCCGGCCACGGCGATCGAGGAGGCGCTGCTCGGCCTGCTGCCGCCGGCGATCGAGCGCTTCCTCGACATCGGCACCGGCACCGGCCGCCTGCTGGAACTCGTGGCCGACCGCGCCGAGCGGGGCTTGGGCATCGATGCCAGCCGGGAGATGTTGGCGCTGGCCCGCGCACGCCTCGCGGAACGCGGCCTGGCCGGCCGCTGCGCCGTGCGGCAGGCCGACATGTACCGGCTGCCGCTGCCGGATGCCGCCTTCGACGCCGCCGCCCTGCAGATGGTGCTGCACTATGCCGAGGACCCGGCCGCGGCGCTGGCCGAGGCGGCGCGGGTTCTGCAGCCCGGCGGGCTGCTGGTCGTCATCGACCTCGCCCCGCACGAGCAGTCCGACCTGCTGGAGCAGCAGGCGCATCGCTGGCCCGGCTTCGACGATGCGGCGATCGCCGGCTGGCTCGGCGCCGCCGGCTGCGCGGCGCAGCCCGCGGTGACGGTGCCCGGCCCGCTCGATGTCCGGCTCTGGCCGGCCCGGCGCCTGCCCGGCCATGTCGCCGCCCAGACCACCTCCGTTCTGACCTTTTGATTCCGGAATCCCCTCTCCCATGGCCCGTCCGCACCTCCTCGATGCCCTCCGCGACCGCGTGCTGCTCTGCGACGGCGGCATGGGCAGCCGCGTGCAGGCGCTGACCCTCGACATCGACAAGGACTACTGGGGCAAGGAGAACTGCACGGAGGTGCTGAACCTCTCCCGCCCCGACCTGGTGCGGGAGATCCACCGCGGCTACTACGAGGCCGGCGCCGACATGGTGCTGACCAACAGCTTCGGCGGTTCCCCGGTCACGCTCGGGGAGTTCGAGCTCGAGGGCCGCGCCTTCGAGATCAACAGGCTCTCGGGCGAGCTGGCGCGCGAGGCGGCGGAGAGCTTCTCGGATTCCCGCGACCGCTGGGTCATCGGCGATATCGGTCCCGGCACCAAGCTGCCCTCGCTCGGCCATATCGAGTATGACCGGCTGCAGGCGGCGCTGGAGGAACAGTGCCGCGGCCTCATCGCCGGCGGCGTGGACGCGCTGCTGACCGAGACCAACCAGGACACGCTCTACATCAAGGCCGCCGTCAATGCGGCGAAGGCCGCGATCCGCGCGGGCGGCCGCGACATCCCGATCTTCGTCCAGGTGACGGTGGAGACCACCGGCACGCTGCTGGTCGGCCCGGACATCCACGCCGCCTCGACCGTCGTCCATGCCCTCGACGTGCCGCTGATCGGCCTGAATTGCGCGACGGGCCCGCAGGAGATGGCGGAGCATGTCCGCTTCCTCAGCCAGAACTGGCCCGGCCTGATCAGCGTGCAGCCCAATGCCGGGCTGCCGGAGCTGGTGGACGGCAAGACCCACTACCCCCTCGGCGCCGAGGAGATGGCGGTGTGGATGGAGCGCTTCGTCCGCGAGGACGGGGTGAACCTGATCGGCGGCTGCTGCGGCACCTCCACCCCGCATATCGCGGCGCTGGACGCCATGCTGCGGCGGCACGGCGAATGGCGGCCGGCGCCGGTTGCCCGGAAGTACCACTGGGTGCCCTCCGTCGCCTCGCTCTATGGCGCGGTCTCGCTGCGGCAGGAGAACGCCTATTTCTCCATCGGCGAGCGCTGCAACGCCAACGGCTCCAAGGCCTGGCGGGAGCGGCAGGCGACGCATGACTGGGACGGCTGCGTCGCCATGGGCCGCGAGCAGGTCGGCGAAGGCTCGAACAGCCTCGATATCTGCACCGCCTTCGTCGGCCGCGATGAGATGGCCGAGATGAGCGAGGTCATCAGGCGCTTCACCTCCAGCGTGAATGCGCCGCTGGTGATCGATTCGACCGAGACGCCGGTGATCGAGGCCGCGCTGAAGCTGCATGGCGGCAAGTCCATCATCAACTCGATCAATTTCGAGGATGGCGAGGGCCATGCGCAGGACCGGCTGGTGCTGGCGAAGAAGTTCGGCGCCGCCGTCATCGCGCTGACGATCGACGAGGTCGGCATGGCGAAGACCGCCGAGGACAAGCTGCGGATCGCCCGCCGCCTGGTGGACTTCGCCTGCAACAAGCACGGCCTGCCGCAGAGCGACCTGCTGATCGACCCGCTGACCTTCACCATCGCCACGGGCAACGAGGACGACCGCAAGCTCGGCCAATGGACGCTGGAGGGGATCCGGATGATCCGGGAGGAATTCCCGGACATCCAGATCATTCTCGGCCTGTCCAACATCAGCTTCGGCCTGAACCCCGCAGCGCGGCACGTGCTGAACAGCGTCTTCCTCGACCATGCCGTGAAGGCCGGCATGACGGGGGCGATCGTGCATGTCTCCAAGATCAAGCCGCTGCACCAGATCCCGGCCGAGGAGGTGCAGGTCGCCGAGGACCTGATCTTCGACCGCAGGCGGGAGGGCTACGACCCGCTTCAGCGCATGCTGGAGCTGTTTGCCGGCCGCAAGGCCGCCGACACGGCCGCCAAGAAGAAGGCGGAGACGGTCGAGGGGCGGCTGAAGGACCGGATCGTCGACGGCGACCGCAAGGGGCTGGACGCGGAGCTGCAGGACGCGCTCGACAAGGGGATCGCGCCGCTCTCCATCATCAACGACATCCTGCTCGACGGGATGAAGGTGGTGGGCGAGCTCTTCGGCGCGGGCAAGATGCAGCTTCCCTTCGTGCTGCAGAGCGCGGAGACGATGAAGGCCGCCGTCGCCTATCTCGAGCCCTTCATGGAGAAGCTGGAGGGGCAGGAGAAGGGCACCATTGTGCTGGCGACCGTCAAGGGCGACGTGCACGACATCGGCAAGAACCTGGTCGACATCATCCTCACCAACAACGGCTACCGGGTGGTCAACCTCGGCATCAAGGTGCCGCTGGCCGACATGGTCGCCGCCGCGCGCGAGCACAAGGCGCATGCCATCGGCATGTCCGGCCTGCTGGTGAAGTCCACCGTCGTCATGCGCGAGAACCTCGAGGAGATGTCGCGCATCGGCCTCGACGTGCCCGTCCTCCTCGGCGGCGCCGCGCTGACGCGGAACTACGTGGAGGACGACTGCGTCCGCGCCTATGCCCATGGGGAGACCACGGGCCGCGTCGCCTATGCGCGGGATGCCTTCGACGGCCTGCACCTGATGGACAAGGTGACGGGCAACGGCTTCGACGACTACCTCGCCGCCATCCAGCAGAAGCGCAAGGGCAAGTCGCGGAACGAGAGCCGCACCCTGGGCCAGGCCGATCCGCGCGGCTTTGCCCCGGTGGACGTGAACTACGCCCAAGGACGCCGGCGGCGGATGACGGAGGGCGAGCCGATCCCCGACCCGCCCTTCTGGGGTGCCCGGGTGATCGAGGCGGCGCCCAAGGCCGTGGTGCCCTTCATCAACGAGCGCAGCCTCTATCAATTCCAGTGGGGCTTCCGGAAGCAGGGCCGCAGCCTGGAGGACTTCCTCGGCTGGGCGAAGCAGGAACTGCGCCCGGTGCTGAAGCGCATGCTGGCGCTGGCGGAGGCGCAGGACATCCTCCGGCCGCAGGCGATCTACGGCTATTGGAAATGCGCGGGGCAGGGCAACGACCTGGTCCTCTTCGAGGAGGACGGGGTGACGGAGGCCTGCCGCTTCACCCTGCCGCGCCAGCCGAAGCAGGATGGCGAGTGCATCGCCGACTTCGTCCGCGACATCGAGGACGGGCCGGCGAACCGCGACGTCATCGGCCTGCAGGTCGTCACCGTCGGCCAGAAGGCCAGCGACATGGCGCGCGACTGGTTCGAGGACAACCGCTACCAGGACTACCTCTACCTGCACGGCCTGTCGGTCGAGATGGCGGAGGCGATGGCGGAATACGTCCACAAGCGCATCCGCGCGGAATGGGGCTTCGCCCAGCACGACGACCGCGACATGGAGAAGATGCTGAGCCAGGGCTATCGCGGCGGCCGCTACAGCTTCGGCTACCCGGCCTGCCCGCGACTCGAGGACCAGGAGCCGCTGCTGCGGCTGCTGCAGGCCGAGAGGATCGGCGTCTCCATCAGCGATGAGTGGCAGTTGCATCCGGAGCAATCGACCAGCGCGATCGTGCTGCACCACCCCAGGGCGAAATATTTCTCCGTCTGATCGTCCTTGCCGTCCGGGGATGGCCGGGGCCGCCGGCCCTGCGGGGTCTGACGAATCCTTCAGGTCCCGCAAAGGCTTTCGGCAAGGCCGCAGCGTCTGTCATGCTCCTGCCGGATTTGGCAGGGTGAGTGGCCGCGCTCCGGGCGCCGGCAGGAGGCAGGATCATGGCAAGTCGCACCCGCCGGCGCGGGGCGTGGCGCAAGACACTGACGTCCCTCTCCCGCCGCAAGGATCGGGCGGCGGAGATCGGGCCGGGCGTGCAGGTCGGGATGCTGACCGTCGAGCATGAGGGCGACCCCTATGAATGGCGCGGCCGCTTCTCCCGCCGCCGCTGGGTCTGCACCTGCGAGTGCGGCGGGACGACGGAGGTGCGCGAGGACCGGCTGAAGAACGGCAGCACCCGGAGCTGCGGCTGCGTCCGCGTATCGGTGGCGCGGGACCGGCTGACGCGCCATGGCGGGCGCTCCAACGGCCATGCCACGCCGGAATACTGGGCCTGGCAGTCGCTGCTGCACCGCATGGACGACGTGAAGGTCTGCCGCCGCTGGCGCGCGGGCGGCGGCAAGGGCTTCGCCGCCTTCCTCGAGGATGTCGGCCGGCGGCCCACGCCGGACCATAGGCTGACCCGGCCCGATCCGCGCCGCGCCTTCGGCCCCGGCAATGCCGTCTGGGCGACCGAGGTGCAGCGCCGCGGCGTGCCCCGCCGGCTGATCCCCTGGCGCGGCCGGGAGATCACGCTGCACGAGGCCGCCGAGCGCACCGGCGTCCCCTATGCGCGGCTCTGCAAGCGGTTGGAGCGCGGCTGGCCGGTCGAGGAGGCGCTGCGGAACTGAGGGCGGGCGATCGCCCGATCGTACTCTCGTGGCCTGGCCGACATGCGATGAGGGCCAGGCCGGTCGGGCGGAGGCGTGCCCGGTGTCACGGCCGGAGCGCGAAGCCCGAACGGTCTGCTCAGCTTCCCTTGTTGGCGCGCGCGGCGGTGCTGCCGCGGGGGAAGTCGGGATCCGCGCCGGTGTAGTAGGGCGCGTTCAAGCCCCGCTCCGAGGTGAGCTCGGCGGCCGCCGGGTCCGTTACGGAGGATGCCGGCTGGGCAGCGCAGCCTGCCAGGCCGATCAGGGCCGGCGCGAGGCAGAGGCGGAGCACGCGTTCGAGCATCGATGGGTCTCCCATGGCGCTGGCGCCGCTGGTGAGGTCCCGGCGCCTCGTCAGCGCTCCTGCCCGGGCTTGGTTCGCACTACGCTTTCCCCATCATTCGTCCACGCGGCCGCAGACCGTCAGCCGGGCAGCGCGACCTGCCCCTGCATGAGCCGCCGCGCGGTGCGGAAGACCACCGCGCTGTCGGCGTGCCAGCCCGCATTGTCCTGTCGCACCTCCGCGCCGACGGTCAGGGTGCCGGAGGGATGCGCGACGCGGATCTCCTCCGGCCGCTCCCCCTGCCTCGCCAGGGCCTGCGGGATGCTGCCCTCGATGCGGCAGGCGACGGCGAGGCCCATGGCGCCGGTCATCGGCACGGCGCGGTGCGGCCGCTCCATCGACAGCATGCGGATGGTGACGTCATGGCCGGCCGGGTCCAGCGCCGCGCCGTCCAGGGTGCGGGCGGCGGTCGGGCCGGCGACCAGCGCGACGCGCGGATTGGCCAGGCTCACGGCCTCCTCCGTCGCGGCGAGGCCCATGGCGACGCCGGCGATGCGGCGGATGCGGTCGAGCAGCGCCATCAGGTCGGCGCGCGCCTCGATGGCATCGGGCGGTTCCGCGCCGGTCAGGCCGAGGTCGCGCGCATCGACGAAGACCGCGGGGTTGGCGGCATCCACCAGGCTCGCGCGCAGCGGTCCGAAGCCGGGGATGTCGAGGGTGTCCACCGGATTGCCGGTGGGCAGCAGCGCCGCGCATTGGGAGCCACCGGGTGAGAGGAAGTCCAGCCGGATGCGCGCGCCCGTGCCGGCGACGCCGGCGATGGCGAAATCGCCCCGCACCTCGGCGCGGCCGCCGCGCACCGGGAAGCGGGCATGGATGAGCTTCTTCGTGTTCACCTGGTGGATGCGCACCAGTGCCTCGCCATCCGCGACCCGCACCAGCCCTTCGTCCACCGCGAAGGGGCCGACGGCGGCGGAGAGGTTGCCGCAATTGCCCTTCCAGTCCACGACAGGCCGGTCCACCGAGACCTGGGCGAAGGTATAGTCCACATCCGCCTCGGGGTGGCTCGGCGGGCCGATCAGCACCGCCTTGGAGAGGGAGGAGATGCCGCCCCCCATGCCGTCGAGTTGCCGCCCATAGGGGTCCGGGCTGCCGAGCACGCCGAGCAGGATCGGGTCGATGGCGGCGCGGTCGGCCGGCAGGTCCTTCTGGTGGAAGAACACGCCCTTGGAGGAGCCGCCGCGCATGAAGACGGCGGGAATGAAGACCTGTGTCATTGCGCGCCTCCGGCACGACGGCTCATGCCGCCTTCTTCCCCTGTGTGGCCAGCACGCGCCAGACCTTCTCCGGCGTCACCGGCATGTCGATATGCCCGATCCCGAGCGCGTCGCAGATGGCCGAGACGATGGCCGGCGGCGCGCCGCAGGCCCCGCCCTCGCCGGCCCCCTTCACGCCGAGGTCGTTGTTGGGGCAGGGGACGACGTGGAAGCCGAGGTCGAAGGCGGGCGCATCGGCGGCGCGCGGCATGCAGTAGTCCTGGAAGGTGGCGGTCAGGAACTGGCCGCTCTCGGGGTCGTAGACCGCGTGTTCCAGCAGCGCCTGGCCGATGCCGGCCATGATGCCGCCATGGCTCTGGCCATGCACCAGCATGGGATTGATGACGTTGCCGACATCGTCCACGGCGCTGTAGCGGGCGATCTCGATCCGCCCCGTCTCCGGGTCGATCTCCACCTCCGCCACGTGGCAGCCATTGGGGAAGTTGCACTCGGTGCTGCGGGTATAGAGGAGCTGCTCGTCGAGCCCGGGCGCCTCGCCCTCGGGCGGCGCCTTGGCCAGCTCGATCACCTGCTGCCAGGTGGCCGTCAGGTCGGTGCCGGCGATGCGGAAGTGGCCGGAGTCGAACTCCACGTCCTCGACCGCGGCTTCCAGCAGGTGCGCCGCCAGGCGGCGGCCCTTGGCGATGACCAACTCCGAGGCGCGGGCGACGGCGACGCCGCCCATCTGGGAGGAGCGCGAGCCGCCGGTGCCGTTGCCCTTCTCGACCACCGCGGTGTCGCCCTGGATCAGCCGCACCGCGTCGAAGGGCACGCCGAGCTTGTGGTGCAGGATCTGTGCATAGGCGGTCTCGTGCCCCTGGCCATGGCTGAAGGTGCCGACGGTGACGGCGACGCCGCCGTCCTCCTCGAACCGCACCCGGGCCCATTCGCTGGGCTGGCCGCCCGAGGCCTCGATGAAATAGCCGAGGCCGATGCCGCGCAGCCTGCCGCGCCGCGCCGCCTCCCGCTGGCGCGCCGGGAAGCCGGCCCAGTCCGCCAGCGCCAACGCTTTGTCCTGCGTCTCGGCAAAGAGGCCGCTGTCGATCGCATTGCCGACCACGTTGATATAGGGGATCTGCGCCGGCCTGATGTAGTTGCGGCGCCTGATCTCGTCGCGGCCGATGCCGAAGGCAGCGGCGCCGAGATCGTAGAGGCGCTCGAGCACATAGGCCTGCTCCGGCCGCCCGGCCCCGCGATAGGCATCGGTCGGCGTGGTATTGGTGAAGACGCAGCGCACCTGCGCGTTCAGCGCCTGGATGTCGTAGACCGTGCCCATGATGCGGGCGCCGGCGACGGTCGGCACGCGGGGCCCGAAATCCTGCAGGTAGGCGCCCATGGCGGCCGAGGTGCGGATCTTCACGCCCAAGGTCTTGCCTTGCTCGTCGAAGGCCATCTCCGCCCGGGTCACGTGGTCGCGGCCATGCGGGTCGCAGACGAAGGTCTCGCTCCGCCCGCTGGTCCACTTCACCGGCCGGCCGAGGCGCTTCGCGGCCCAGAGCACCATGCCGGACTCCGGAAAGATCTTGCCGCGCAGGCCGAAGCCGCCGCCGACATCCGGCGAGATGACCCGGAGCCTCTCCTTCGGCACCTTCAGGATCAGCCGCGCCAGGCCGTCCTGCACGCGGATCACGCCCTGGGTCGGGGAGTGCAGCGTGTAGCTGTCCGTCGCCGCGTCGTACTCGCCGATCGCGACGCGCGGCTCCATCGGGTTGCCGACCACGCGGTTGTTGACCAGTTCGAGGCTGACGGTCCTCGCGGCGCGGGCGAAGGCGGCCTCCGTCTCCGCCTCCCGCCCGCTGTCCCAGAGGACGCAGAGATTGCTCCCCGCCTCCTCCCAGATCACCGGCGCCCCGGGGTCGAGGGCGGCGCCGGTATCCGTCACGCTCGGCAGGATCTCGTAACCGACCTCGATCAACTCGGCCGCGTCCTGCGCCTGCGCGCGCGTCTCCGCCACCACCAGCGCCACCGGGTCGCCGACGAAGCGCACGCGCTCCGTCTGCAGGATCTGGCGCGGGGTGGAGAACAGCCTGGTGCCGCCCTTGCCCGGCACCTCGACCATGACCGGGAAATGCCCGATCCCGTCGGCGGTCGCGTCATGGCCCGTCAGCACCGCCAGCACGCCGGGCGCCGCCCGCGCCGCGCCGGTGTCGAAGGAGACGATCCGCGCATGGGCGTGCGGCGAGCGGAGGACGAAGGCATGCGCCTGTCCCTGCCGGTCGATGTCGTCGGTATAGGTGCCGCGCCCTGTCAGCAGCCGGACATCCTCCTTCCGCCGCACCGGCTGGCCGATCCCGAACTTGTCCATGCATCCGTCCCCTCGCATCCCCGGCAGGAAACCCATCCCCACCGGCCCTGTCGAGGGGGGTGGCGCAACCGGCCGGAATGCGCGAAGTCATGCGCAAACGGGCAGGAGGGAACGGGCCATGACGGGCTTGCGCTTCGACTTGCGGGACATCCCGCCGGAGGCGGAACGCCTGCGCGCCGAACTCCGCGCCTTCCTGGCCGAGGCCGGCCGCGACTGGTCCCCCATGGTCCGTGGCTATTCCTGGATGGGGTTCGACCGGGAATTCTCCCGCGAGGTCGGCAAGCGCGGCTGGATCGGCATGACCTGGCCGAAGGCCTATGGCGGCGGGGAGCGCACCGCGCTCGAGCGCTACGTGGTGCTGGAGGAGATGCTGGCCGTCGGCGCCCCGGTCGGCGCCCACTGGATCGGCGACCGCCAATCCGGCCCCCTGATCCTGCGGCTGGGGACGGAGGAGCAGCGGCGCGAATTCCTCCCCCGCATCGTCTCCGGCGAGCTTGCCTTCGCCATCGGCCTCTCGGAGCCCGACAGCGGCTCCGACCTCGCCAGCCTGCGGACCCGGGCGGAGAAGGTGCCGGGCGGCTGGCGGATCAATGGCCGCAAGGTCTGGACCACCAACGCGCATCGCTGCGACTTCATGATCGCCCTGCTGCGTACCGCCCCGGCGCCGGACCCCAAGGCGAAGCATCAGGGCCTCAGCCAGTTCCTGGTGGATTGCCGCGCCTCCGGCATCACCATCCGCCCCATCCTCGACCTGGTCGGGGAGGAAGGCTTCAACGAGATCACCTTCGACAACGTCTTCGTCCCGGACAGCCTGCTGGTCGGGAAGGAAGGCAATGGCTGGGAACAGGCGACGGCCGAACTGGCCTTCGAGCGCGCGGGGCCGGAGCGCTACCTGTCGTCGCTGCCGCTCCTGACCGCCGCGCTGGACGACCTGCGCGCCGAGCCCGCGGCGCCGGAAGCCGTGGGGCGGCTGCTCGCCCGCGCCGGCACCCTGCGGCAGATGTCCCTGGCCGTCGCCGGCATGCTGCAGGACGGCAAGACGCCCGCGCGCGAGGCCGCGCTCGTGAAGGATGCCGGCAACGACTACGAGCAGGCCCTGCCCGAGACCCTGCGCGACCTGTTCGACCCCGCCCGCACGCCGCCCGAGGTGCAGGAGATGCAGCGCATCATGACCATGGTCGCCCGCAGCTACAGCCTGCGCGGCGGCACCCGTGAGATCCTGCGCGGCATCATCGCCCGCCAATTGGGGCTGCGCTGATGTCGGACGATCTTCGCGGCATCCTGCTGGAGCAGGTGGAGCGCCTGCTCTCCGACCGGGCCGGCCCCGACCTGCTGCGCGCGAACGAGCGGGGCGAATGGCCGGAAGCCCTCTGGGCCGAGGCCGAGGCGCTCGGCCTGCCCACCGCCATGGCGCCTGAGGATAAGGGCGGCGCCGGCCTCGGCTGGGACGACGCCGCGGCGCTGTGGCATGTGCTGGGCCGCCACGCTTCCCCGCTGCCGCTCGGCGAGAGCATGGTCGCATCAGCGCTGCTCGCCGCCGGCGGCATCGCGCCGCGGCCCGGGCTGCTGGGGCTTGCCGTCGGCAAGGAGCCCGTCGCCTGGGGCCGCCGCGCTGCCGCGGTGGTCATGGTCTCGGGTGGCACCGTGCTGCTGCAGCCCGGCCCCGCCACGACACAGGGCCGCGCGCCCTATAGCCGGGAGCCCGCCGACCGCGCCGCCCCCGGCGTGCCCGCCCAGGAAGGCCGGTTGCCCGAGGGCTTCGGCCCCGATGCCGCCCTGCTGGCCGGCGCGCTGCTGAACGCCGCCCGCATCGCCGGCGCGCTGGAGGCGGTGCTCGACATGACGGTCGAGTATGCGAACACCCGCAAGCAGTTCGGCCGGCCCATCGGCGGCTTCCAGGCGGTGCAGCAACTCCTCGCCCGCTGCGCCGGGGAGGTCGCGGCCGCTGCCGTCGCCGTCGCCCATGCCGGCCGCGCCGCCGATCGCCACGGCCTGGCCGGCGCGGAGTTCGAGATCGCCTCGGCCAAGGTCGTGGCGGGAGAGGCCGCCGGCACCGCCGCCGCGATCGTCCACCAGGTCCATGCCGCCATCGGCTTCACCGACGAGCACCCGCTGCACCTCTTCACCCGCCGCATGTGGGAGTGGCGGGACGCGCACGGCGCCGAACGGCACTGGGCGAGGCGCATCGGCGCGAAGGCCCTGGAACGCGGGGGCGGGAACCTCTGGGCTGACCTGACCAGCCGTTGAGGGGGCGCCGCCCCCTCAAGCTCCCCCGCCGGGGGGTCAAGCGACCCCCCGGACCCCGGCCTGAGTCTGCATAACGGGACCATCCGACATGTCCGGCTACGTCACCTACGAAGAATCCGACCACGTCGTCACGCTCACGCTGAACGCGCCGGAGAAGCGCAACGCCATCTCCACCTTCGAGGATTGCGACGCCGTCGTGGACGCCGTCCGCCGCGTCAACCGCGACCGCAGCGTCCGCGCGGTGATCCTGACCGGCGCCGGCACCGCCTTCTGCGCCGGCGGCGACCTCAAGGCCATGCGCGACCGCCGCGGCATCATCGAGGGCAGCCACGCCGACCTGCGGGAGAACTACCGCCGCGGCGTCCAGGCCATGGCCAATGCCCTCTATGACTGCGACGCGCCGACCATCGCCGCGGTGAACGGACCCGCCATCGGCCTCGGCCTCGACGTCGCCTGCATGTGCGACATCCGCATCGCCTCGGAGAACGCCCGCTTCGCCGAGAGCTTCATCAAGGTCGGCATCGTCCCCGGCGACGGCGGCGCCTGGCTGCTGCCCCGCGTGGTCGGCATGTCCATGGCCTGCGAGATGAGCTTCACCGGCGACCAGATCGACGCCCAGACCGCGAAGGAGATCCGCTTGGTCTCCCGCGTCGTCGCGCCCGACGACCTCATGCCGGCCGCCCGCGCCCTGGCGGCGCGCATCGCGGCCAACCCGCCCGAGATGGTGCGCATGACCAAGCGCCTGCTGCGGGAGGGCCAGCACACCCGCCTCTCGACCCTGCTCGAGATGTCCGCCGCCTTCCAGGCCCTGGCCCATAGCACGGAGGACCACAAGGAAGCGGTCAGCGCCATGCTGGAAAAGCGGACGCCAAGCTTTACAGGGCGGTAGGGCCTGATAGGGAACTGGCGACGCCAAGGCTTGGCGAGGGGCCATGATTGTCGCCAACGCGGCACGCGCCCGCCGAGCCAACCCGTTACCCCTTCCCCAGCAGGACCGCATGCACTCCACCCTGCCGCGCGGCGCCGTCGCCGCCCTCGAAGCCTCGAAGATCCGCGAAGTCTACAACGACGGCGCGGGCATTCCCGACCTCATCCCCCTCTGGGTGGGGGAGGGCGACATCGCCACGCCCGACTTCATCAAGCGCGCGGCGGAGGACTCGCTGGCGGCGGGGGAGACCTTCTACTCCTCCAACCTCGGCATCCCCGAACTGCGCGACGCCATCGCCCGCTACCAGCAGCGCAACGGCCGCGAGGTCACGGCCGACCGGGTCTGTGCCACCAGCGCCGGCGTCAATGCCATCATGCTGGCCTGTCAGGCGGTGCTGGACCCGGGCGACAAGGTGGTCACCCTGGCGCCGCACTGGCCGAATATCGGCGCCATCCCGCTGATCCTCTCCGCCCCGGTCGAGACGGTGCCGCTGCACCTCGCCCAGGGCACCTGGCGGGTGGACCTGGACCGGTTGCTGGCCGCCATCACGCCGGAGACGAAGCTCGTCCTGCTGAATTCGCCCGGCAACCCCACCGGCTTTGCCTTCACGCGGGCGGAGCAGCAGGCGGTGCTCGACCACTGCCGCCGCACCGGCACCTGGATCCTGGCCGATGAGGTTTACGAGCGCCTCTACTACGAAGGTCCGGCCGCGCCCTCCTTCCTCGACATCGCAACGCCGGAGGACCGGGTGATCGGCCTCAACAGCTTCTCGAAGTCCTGGGCCATGACGGGCTGGCGGCTCGGCTGGCTGGTGCTGCCGCCGGCGCTGGTGGACGGCGTCGCCAAGCTGGTCGAGTACAACACCTCCTGCGCCCCGGTCTTCGTGCAGCGCGCCGGCGTCGCGGCGCTGGACCAGGGCGACGAGTTCACCGCCGGCATCGCCGCGCAGTTCAGGCGTCTGCGCGACAAGACCGCGGCGGCGCTGAACGCGGTGCCGGGCATCACCGCGCCGGTCGCCGCCGGCGGCATGTACAGCTTCTTCCGGGTGGAGGGCCTGACCGACAGCCTGGCCGAGGCCAAGCGCATGAGCCGCGGCGCCAAGGTCGGGTTGGCCCCCGGTAGCGCCTTCGGCCCGGGCGGGGAGGGGCATTTCCGCCTCTGCTTCGCGCAGCAGGAGGCGACGCTGGACCGGGCGCTGGACCGGCTGACGGAGTGGCTGCGGCGCTGAGCGCGCCGCCTATCCCTCGTCCTTCCCGCCGCGCAGCACCTGGTCCACAAGCTGGACCGTGTCGCCCTGCATGCGCTGCATCAGCTCGGCGATCTCGCGCGCCGTCTGCAGCCCGAGCGCCTGGGCGCGGTCCACCATGTCCAGCACCGCGGCCGCCGTCTCCGGCGGCGCGCTGGCGCCGGCCAGGCGGCGGGCATTCTCCGTCATCTCGTCGAGCGTCCGGCGGGTGACCTGCGCATGCTGCTGCGCCGCGGCCTGCAGCCAGGTGACCGCCAGGCGATGGGCGGCCGTGATCATCTCGATCCCCCGCCGCTGCAGGGCCAGCAGATCCTCCGGCCCCTCGCCGCGCGGCGGCGGCACCAGCGGCAGCGGCCGGAAGCCGGAGCCGGGCGGTTGCTCGCCATCCATTGCCACACCTCTCACGCCAGCGGGCCCCAGTCTGCGCCGGGGATGTTGCCAGAATGGCAATGCTTTCGGGCGGGCGCCAGTGCCACGGGGAAGCCGGAGCCATCCCCGCGCGTTGGCAGGGCACCCCGACCGGACGACCTGCCATGACCCAACACCTCCAGGCGATGCTGGACAGCCAGCCCCACCACCCCTCGGCACTGGACGTGATCCGGCGCTGCATCGCCGCCTGCCTCGACTGCTCGGCCACCTGCACGAGTTGCGCCGATGCCTGCCTGTCCGAGACGAACGTCGCGAACATGGTCCCCTGCATCCGGCTGGACCTCGACTGCGCCGATATCTGTGGCGCGACGGGCCGTGTCGTCGGGCGGCTGACCAAGCCGAACAAGGCGAGCATGGCCGGGATCCTGCAGGCCTGCATCGCCGCCTGCGAGGCCTGTGCGGAGGAGTGCCAGCGCCATGCCGGCATGCACGCGCATTGCCGGATCTGCGCCGAGGCCTGCCGCGGCTGCGCGAAGGCCTGCCAGGACCTGCTGGACGTGATGCCGTAACGGAGGGTGCGATGGCGAAGGAGAGCAAGGCGCAGCGCGAGACGGTCGAGCGCGTGATGCGCGAATGGAAGGAAGGCGACCTCGAGACCAGCCGCGGCGCGCCGGTGAGGAGCCAACGGCAGGCGGTGGCGATCGCGCTGCATGAGGCCGGCGCCTCGCGCGACGAGACGCCGGAGAAGAACCGCGCCAATCTCCGCCGCAGCAAGGCGCGGGAGCGGAAGGCGGAGGAGACCCGCGCCTCGCTCTATGCCGAGGCGACGCGGCGCGGGATCCAGGGCCGCTCGCGCATGACCAAGGAGGAGCTGGTCCGGGCGCTGCGGCCGCACTGACACCGGCCTGCAGACGTCCCGGCATCTGCAGGCCGGTGTCGCGCGCAGGGTTGCCGGGCTCCCATCGCAGCTTGGCTGCGATGGGAGCCCGGTGTGGCGGCCGCGGCGCGCGGCTTCAGCCGCGGGCGATCCAGGGCATCTTCGATGCGGTGATGGTGACGAACTGGATGTTCGCATCCAGCGGCAGGTTCGCCATCATCAGGATGGTGCTGCCGACATGCTTCGCGTCGAAGGTCGGCTCCACCTTCATCTCGCCGGTGGCCTGCTTCACGCCGCGGGTCATGCGCGCGGTCATCGGTGTCGCCGCATTGCCGATGTCGATCTGGCCGGAGACGATGTCGAAGGGCCGCCCATCCAGCGCCAGGGTCTTGGTCAGGCCGGTGACGGCATGCTTGGTCGAGGTATAGGCGATGCTGTCCGGCCGCGGCACATGCGCGCTGATGCTGCCGTTGTTGACGATGCGGCCGCCCATCGGCTGCTGGTTCTTCATGATGCGGAAGGCGGCCTGGGCGCAGAGGAAGGAGCCCGTCAGGTTCACCTGCACGACGCGGGCCCAGTCCTCATAGGCCAGGTCCTCGATCGGACCCGCGGGGACGTTGCCGCCCGCATTGTTGAACAGGAAATCCAGCCGGCCCCAATCGGCCTTCAGCCGGTCGAACAGCGCCGTGACCGATTTCGGGTTGCCGACATCCGTGGAGACCGGGACGGCGCGGGATGCCGCATCGCCGGCCAGGCCCTTCGTCTCCTCCAGCGCATCCTGGCGGCGGCCGGCGAGGGCCACGGTCCAGCCGTCGCCCAGCAGCGCCAGGGCCGCAGCGCGGCCGACGCCGGATCCCGCGCCGGTGACGACAGCGTATTTCGTGGACATGCCTCTTCTCCTCGTTCGCGTCGCAAGGGGCCATCCGGCCCCGGATCCGTCCTGCCCGGGCCTGGCCCGGGCACCCACCTCTGCTGCCGCAGCATAGATGGCCGGGCCAGGCCCGGCCATGCAGGCGTCCTAGCTGTTCGGCCCGCGGCCCATGCCGATGGGCTGCCAGCGCCGCAGCGCCGTGTTCTGCAGCACGGCCGGGTTCACGCAGCTCATCGGCCACTTGCCCTGCAGCACCAGCGCCAGTTCGTGCCCCACGCGGCGCTTCCGTGCCTCGTCGAAGCGGGCGCTGGCGCTGGCGACATGCGCCGTCAGCGTCACGTTCTCCATGCGCAGGATGGGGTTGTTGTGGGAGGGCGGCTCGACCTCGAGCACGTCGAGCGCGGCATGCGCGATCCAGCCTTCCTGCAGCGCCTTGATCAGCCCCTCCTCGTCCACCGTCGGGCCGCGGCCGGTATTGATGAAGACGGCGGAGGGCTTCATCTGGCGGAAATGCTGCTCCTTCAGCATGTGGTGCACCTCCGGCCGCGCCGGGGCATGCATGCTGACGAAATCGGATTGCGACAGGACCTCGGACAGGGTCGCGGGCTGCACGCCGTTCTCGGAGATCAGCATCTCCTCGACGAAGGGGTCGTAGGCGATCATGCGCAGGCCGAAGGGGGCGGCGCGCTTCGCCACGGCGCGGGCGACCCGGCCGAAGGAGATGAAGCCGAGCGTCTGGCCCATCAGGCGGGGAATCTTCAGCAGCGCCGGGCGGCCTTCCTTCCAGCGCCCCTCCCGCACCATGCGGTCCTGCTCCACCAGCCGCCGGAAGCCGGCGAGCAACAGCGTCATGGCGTGGTCGGCCACCTCCTCGATGAAGGTGTCGGGGACGTTGGTGACGGGGATGCCGCGCTCGGTCGCCGCCTTGACGTCCACGCTGTCCACGCCGACGGAGCCGAGGGCGATGATGCGGCACTTCGTCAGGCTGTCGATGATCTCCTTGGTGATCGGGATGCCCTTGGCATAGATCGCATCCGCCTCCTTCGCCGCGGCGATGAAGCCGGCGGTGTCGGTCGGCGCCTCGACGATCTCGGCATTGAGGCCCTCGAGCGCCTCGCTCTCCAGCGCATAGCCGCCGCCCGCCACGGTGAAGCTGGCGCCGGCGGGGGTGACGATCCGGTATTTCGGCATGGACGGTTTCCTTGCTGCGGCGGTGAGTGTGGGAGGGGAGGGAACTCCCCTCCCACGCCCACCCCTCCTTTTTCTGTGGGTTTGCAGGTTCAGCCTGCCGACTCGGAGAAAAAGGAGGATGTGGGGGTACGGGGGAGAAGGAGTTCCCTCCTTCTCCCCCGGGCAAAGGTCGCTACTTCGGTGGCCTTGCCCGGATCGCGGCCTCGTTCACCTCGACACCCCAGCCGGGTCCGGTCGGCAGCACCAGCTCGCCATCCTCGATGGTCGGTGGGGGCGTGAACTCGTCGCGCCAGGCGACGCTGTCGATATCGATCTCCATCACCCGGAAATTCGGGATGCAGGCGGAGAAATGCGCGCTGATCATGCTGCACAGGTTGCCGTAGAAATTATGCGGCGCGCAGTTGACCTCATAGACGTCGCAGAGCGAGGCGACCTTCATGCTCTCGCCGAGGCCGTTCCAGATGACGTCGACGATGCCCACATCCATCGCATAGTGTTCGAGGAAGGGGCGGAATTCGCGGCGGCCATGGAGCGTCTCGCAGGAGGCGACGGGGCAGGGGGCCATGCGCTTGATGCTGGCCAGCGCCGCCGGGTCGTGGGAGTCGATCTCCAGCCAGGTGAGCTCGAAGGGCGCGACCGCATCCGCCACGCGCTGGAAGCCTTCGGTCTTGAAGTGGAAATTGGTATCGAGGTGGATGCCCATGTCGGGCCCGACCGCGTCGCGGATGCTGCGCAGATGCGCCTTCAGCTCCGCCAGCAGCCGGTTGTCCCAGTTCAGCTCCGGCCAGCCGGCATGGCGGCCGAAGCCGGGCGAGTACTGGAACAGCGCGCCGTCCGGGCCGGGGACCAGGATGTTGGTCTTGAGGGCGCGGAAGCCGCGGTCCTTCACCTCCGCCGCATGGCGCGCGACATCGGCGCGGGTGCGGATGGGCGGCACGCCCATATGGGCGGCGTTGCGCACGCGGTAGCTGCCGAAATGCGACCAGTAGACCGGGATGCGCTCCCGGATCGGGCCGCCGAAGAGCGCCGCGACGGGAATGCCGCGGGCGCGGGCGGCGATGTCGAGCAGCGCGTTCTCGATGGCCGCGATGGCCTGCTGGTTCAGCCCGCCGCGGGACTGGCGCGTCATCACCTGCAGCCAGGCCGTCACCTCCTCCCACCGCGTCGGGTCGCGGCCGAGGATCAGGGGCGTCAGGCTCTCGATGACCGAGGAGAGGCCGGCCGAGCCGAAGCTCTCGTTGTACTCGGACCAGCCGATGAGCCCGTCATCGGTGGTGACCTTGAGGAAGGAGAAGAGCCGCCAGCCGGCATCCGCGCGCAGCGTCTCGACCCGTGCGATCTTCATCGCGTCCTCCGTTCCCTCGATCATGGTCTTGCGGAGCGCAGTCCCGCCCCGGCGCGGTGCCGCGCCCGCGCGACCCGCTTCGGCCGGATCGAACCACGCCGCCCGCCTATCCACAAGCGGGCGCGGCGGGGGTAGCGTCCTGGCGTGAGCAGGGGAGGGACCCATGGGCAGGCTGGACGGCAAGATCGCCTGGGTGACGGGCGCGGGCAGCGGCATCGGCGAGGCGGTGGCGGAGCGCTTCGGCGCCGAGGGCGCGGCGGTGATCCTGACGGGTCGCCGCAGGGACCGCCTGGAGCAGGTGGCGGAGCGGATCCGCGGCAAGGGCGGCACGGCCGAGGTGCAGCCGGCCGACCTGATGCAGGCGGCCGAGGTGCAGCGCGTGGCGGACGCGATCGCCGCGGGGCATGGCAGGCTGGACGTGCTGGTCAGCAATGCCGGGCTGAACGTGACGGAGCGGCGCTGGGACAACCTGACGCCCGAGGGCATCGACCAGCTCATCCAGGGCAACCTGTCCTCGGCCTTCTATGTCGCGCGGGCGGTGCTGCCGATCATGCGCAAGCAGGGCGGCGGCGTGATGATCCATACGGCGTCCATGGCCGGGCGCAATGTGGGGGTGATGAGCGGTGCCGGCTACAACGCGGCGAAGCATGGCGTGGTGGCGATGAGCCACACCATCAACATGGAGGAATGCGTCAACGGCATCCGCAGCACGGCCTTCTGTCCGGGCGAGGTGAACACCGAGATCCTGAAGAAGCGGCCAAACCCGCTGAGCCAGGAGGACCTGGACCGGATGCTGCAGCCGGAGCAATGCGCCGACCTGATCCTCTACGTCGCGACGCTGCCGGCTTCGGTGACGATGAACGAGGTCTGGCTCACCCCGACCTGGAACCGCGGCTACGTCTCCGGCCTGCAGAAAAAGCTCTGACTCGGGCCGGGGTCCGGGGGGCCGCTCGGCCCCCCGGCGGGAGCGCGAGGGCAGAGCCCTCGCCTATTCTTTGACGGCGCCCGTCAGCGACGACACGTAGTAGTCCACGAAGAAGCTGTAGAAGATCGCCACCGGCAGAGACCCCAGCAGGCTGCCGGCCATCAGCGCCCCCCACTGGTACACGTCGCCGGAGACCAGCTCCGTCAGGATCGCGACCGGCACCGTCTTGCTCTCGCTGCTCTGGATGAAGGCGAGGGCGTAGATGAACTCGTTCCAGGACAGCGTGAAGCTGAAGATGCCGGCCGAGATCAGCCCGGGCACCGCCAGCGGCAGGGTGATCTGCGTCAGGATCTGCAGCCGCGTCGCGCCGTCGATCAGCGCGCATTCCTCGAGCTCGTATGGGATCGACTTGAAGTAGCCGATCAGCAGCCAGGTGCAGAAGGGCACCAGGAAGGTCGGGTAGGTCAGGATCAGCGCGAAGGGCGTGTCGAAGAGCCCGAGCTGGAAGACCATGGTCGCCAGCGGGATGAAGAGGATGCTGGGCGGCACCAGATAGGCCAGGTAGATCGCCAGGCCCACATACTGGCTGCCGCGGAAGCGCAGCCGCTGGATGGCATAGGCCGCCAGCACGCTGGCGAAGAGCGAAAGGAAGGTCGAGGCGATGGCCACCAGCATGGTGGTCCAGAGCCAGTGCGGATAGCTGGTGTTGAGCAGCAGGTGCCGGATGTGGTCCAGCGTCGGGCTGCTGATCCAGAAGGGGTTGTACTGCTTGTAGTCGTAGAGCTCGGCGTTCGGCTTGAAGGCCGTCACGGCCATCCAATAGAAGGGAAACAGCAGGATCAGCAGGAAGCAGGCGAGCGGGACATAGAGCGTCACCACGCGGCGCGCCTTGCTGTCCCAGCTCATCATCTCGGGCGCGAGGGCGGCGCGCGCCTCCGGCCCGTCGACGGCGGCGGTCGTGGCGGCGTCAGTCATTGGCTTCCCCCTGCTGCCACTTGCGGCGGGCCATGCCGAAATAGGTGAAGAGCGTGGCGAAGACGAGGAAGGGGATCATGGCGACGGCGATCGCCGCGCCCTCCGCCAATTGCCCGCCCGGGATACCGCGCTGGAAGGCGAGCGTCGCCATCAGATGCGTCGAGTTCACCGGCCCGCCGCGCGTGATGGCATAGACGAGCTGGAAGTCGGTGAAGGTGAAGATGATGGAGAAGGTCATGACGATCGCCAGGATCGGCATGAGCAGCGGCACGGTGATGTTCCAGAAGCGCTGCATGGGGGTGGCGCCGTCGAGCAGCGCGGCCTCGTAGAGGGATGGCGAGATGGTCTGCAGGCCGGCCAGCAGGCAGATGGCGACGAAGGGGATGCCGCGCCAGATATTGGCGGCGATGAGGGAGAAGCGCGCCGGCCAGGCGCTGCCGAGGAAGTCGAAATAGCGGTCGCGCAGCCCCAGCACGTCGACGAATATGTAGGAGACGATGCTGAACTGCGGGTCGTAGATCCACCAGAAGGCGATGGCCGAGAGCACCGTCGGGGTGATCCAGGGCAGCAGCACGATGGCGCGGATCAGCGACTTGAAGGGCAGGTGCTGGTTCAGCAGCAAAGCGAGCCAGAGGCCGAGGCCGAACTTCCCGACGGTTGCCACCGCCGTGTAGAAGACGCTGTAGAAGACCGCGTTCCAGAAGACCGGGTCCTCCGCCAGGTACTCGAAATTCTCGAGCCCCACCCAGGACCCGCCGCGGCCGATCATGGTATCGGTGAAGGCCAGCCAGATGCCGAGGCCCAGCGGATAGGTCAGGAAGACCGCCAGCAGCCCGATGGCGGGCGCCATGCAGAGGAAGACCAGGAAAGGCTTCCAGTCGAAGAGCCGGACCAGCCAGCCCGGCTCCTGCCGCGTATTCTTCCAGGCCGCGGTCGCCGTTGCGGACATGGCAGCCTTCCTCCCTGTTGGGGCGCCGCCGGTCGCCCGGCGGCGCCATGTCCCTTACCTGTAGTAGCGCTTGGCGCGCCGCTCGGCCTCGCGCGCCGCGGCTTCCGGGGTCTGCTGACCGGAAGCGACGGCGGCGCACATCTGCACCATCACGTATTCGGCGGTGGCCGCGGCCGCCGCCTGGTTGATCGGGCCCTTCCAGCCATTCCAGAAGCGGTTGTTCATGCTGTCCTGGAACACCGCGAGCTTGGGGTCGGAGGTCCAGACCGGGCTCTTGTCATAGGCATTCAGCGGATGCGCCCAGTAGCCCAGGCACTTCTGCAGCCAGGGGTCGTACTGCTCCCGCTCCATCATGAAGGCCAGGTAGGCCTTGGCGGCATTCGGGTAGCGGGTGTGCTTGAAGACCATGGCGTTGATGGTCAGCGCCGATTGCGGCGCGGAGCCGATGACGCCGGCCGGCATCGGCGCGTGGTTGGTATCGGCCGCGATCGCCGCCGTCGCCGGGTCGTTCTTGAGGGAGAAGTAGAGCGAGACGCCGTTCGCCGTCAGGAAGCACTCGTTCGCCGCATAGGCCCGGTTGTTGGACACGTCGCTCCAGGAGAGGGTGCCCGGCGGGAAGGTCTTCTGCAGCTCGGCGGCGTATTTCAGCGCCTCGATCGTCTGCTTGCTGTTGATGGCGATCTTGCCCTGCTCGTCCACCAGGTAGCCGCCATGCGACCAGACCAGCCAGTTCGCATAGCCGTTGCCGTCGCCGACGGCATTGCCCAGAGTGAAGCCGGCCGGCTTGTTCGCCGCGCGCAGCTTGCGGCAGAGGTCGAGGAACCTGTCGTGCTCGTTCGGGATGCTCTCGTAGCCCGCCTCCTTCACCGCGCTCTCGCGGTAGACGATGGGGCCGGAGGTCCCGCCGAAGGGGATGCCGATCCAGTTGTTGGTGCCGTTCTTCTTGCCGAATTTCTCGCCGAGGAATTTCCAGCCGCCGTAGCGCTTGCCCAGGTACTCCGCGACGTCGGAAAGCTCGACCAGCTTGTCGACGAAGATGTGCGGGTCCTCGGCCCAGCCGAGCACGACATCCGGGCCGCTGCCGGTATTGGCGGTCACCGCGGTCTGGGCGCGGATGTCCTCCCAGCCCACGAAGTCCACGCGCACCTGCACGCCGGTCTTCTGTTGGAAGCGGGCAGTGTTCTCGCGGAACACGGTCTCGTCCGGCTCGACGAAGCGGGCGGGGCGCAGGATGCGCAAGGTCGCGCCGCTCTCGACCGGCAGGTTCAGCGAGGCATCGGCCGCCGGGATCTGCGCGGCGGATTCCCGCGCCAGGGCCGCCGCCGCGGCCGCGCCGGCCGTCATGGTCAGCGCGCCGCGCCGGGTGATGATGTGCATCCGTTCGTCTCTCCCCTGTGGTCCCGCCCGTCAGGCGTTGATCCGCTGGCCGGTCCCGGCATCGAAGAGATGCACCAGCCCCATATCCGGCGCGATGCCGAGCGTGTCGCCCGGCCCGGCGGTGATGCGCTCGCGGAAGGCGCAGGTGATGGGCGTCTCGCCGAGCCGCAGGATCACCTGCGTCTCCGACCCCGTCGGCTCCACGAGCTGCACCTTGGCCGGCAGCCCGTTCGGGTCCAGCCGGAAATGCTCGGGCCGGATGCCGTAGACGCCGGCCTTGCCATTCGCCGCCGCCGGCAGCGGCAGCACGCCGCCACCCTCGGCCTCGAACCCGCCATTCGCCGGGCGGCCCTTCAGCAGGTTCATGGCCGGGCTGCCGATGAAGCCCGCGACGAAGAGGTTGGCCGGGCGGTCATAGAGCTCGAGCGGCGGGCCGGCCTGCTCGACATGGCCGCCGTTCATGACGACGATCTTGTCGGCCATGGTCATGGCCTCGATCTGGTCGTGGGTGACGTAGACGGTGGTCACCTTCAGGCGCTGGTGCAGCTCCTTGATCTCGGCCCGCATCTGCACGCGCAGCTTGGCGTCGAGGTTGGACAGCGGCTCGTCGAAGAGGAAGACCTGCGGGTGGCGGACGATGGCGCGGCCCATGGCGACGCGCTGGCGCTGCCCGCCCGAGAGCTGGCGGGGGAAGCGGTCGAGATAGGGCTCGAGCCCGAGGATGCCGGCGGCGCGCCGCACCTCGGCCTCCATCGCCTCCTTCGGCGCCTTGGCCAGCTTCATGGAGAAGGCCATGTTCTGCCGCACCGTCATGTGCGGGTAGAGCGCGTAGTTCTGGAACACCATGGCGATGTCCCGGTCCTTCGGCGGTACGGTGTTCACCACGCGCCCGCCGATCGATATCTCGCCGGAGGTGATGTTCTCGAGGCCCGCCAGCATGCGCAGCAGCGTGGACTTGCCGCAGCCGGACGGCCCGACCAGCACCACGAACTCGCCATCGGCGATGTCCACGCTGACGCCGTGCAGCACCTCGACCGGCCCGAAGGCCTTGCGGACGTTCCTGATCGTTACCGACGCCATGTGGTCTCCCCCGGTCGGGCGGCCGCTCCCGGCCGTCCGTTGCCTTCTTGCACGCTCCGTCGCCGGTCTCAGAGACGGGAGACGGCGGTTTCCTTGGAGGTGATGAACTCCAGCAGCACGGGGATGCCCTGCTGCGTCTTCTCGATCCCCCGCCGGATCGCCGGCACGATCTCCGACGGGTCGGTGACGCGCTCGCCATGGCCGCCGAAGGCGCGCGCCATGGCGGCGTAGTCGCCGGAGATGTCGGTGCTGCGGTACTTCTCCGTGCTGACCGGCATGACCTTCAGCTCGATCGCCATGGAGAAATTGTTCAGCAGCACGGACATGATGGGGATGCGCTCGCGCACCGCCGTCTCGAAGTCCATGCCGGTGAAGCCGATGGCGGCATCGCCCCAGACATTGATGCAGAGCTTCTCCGGCGCCGCGAGCTTGGCGCCCATCGCCAACCCCAGACCGTAGCCGAGCTGGGTCGTCTTCCCCCAGCCCAGGTAGGAGAGCGGCGTGGTGGATTTCCAGAAGGGGGAGATCTGGTCGCGCGGGCTGCCGGCATCATGCGTGATGATGACGTTGTCCTTGTCCACCGTGTGCTGCAGGTCCCAGAGCACGCGATAGGGGTTCAGCGGCGCGTCCTTGCTGGTCAGCTTCGGCATCCACTCGGCGAGCCAGGGCTCCTTGACCGACTGGATCTCGGCGGCGACCGGCGCCGGGTCGCGCGGGCTGCCGACCAGCGGCTGCAGCTCGGCCAGCAGGGCATCCATGGTCAGCCCGGCATCGCCGACCAGGCCGATATCCACCCGCACATCCTTGTTCAGGTGCATCGGGTCGAGCGTGGAGTGGATGTATTTCGGACCTTTCGGCATCTTCGCGCCGAAATTGGTCTCGGTGAAGGAGCAGCCGATGCCGATGATGACGTCCGCCTTGTCGAGGAAGACGCGCATGTGCCGCCCCATGGCGACGCCCGCGGCGCCGAGGCTCAGCGGATGCTCCTCGTTGAAGGCCGACTTGCCGCCGAGGCTGGTGCAGACCGGCGCGGCCAGCAGCGCCGAGAGCTGCGCGAGCTGCCCCCAGGCGCGGGCCCAGTGCACGCCGGTGCCGGCATAGATCACCGGCCGCTTCGCATTGGCCAGCAGTGCCGCGGCGCGCTTCACCTCCGCCGGGTCGGGGCCGTAGCGCGTGGCCAGGACGGGCGCATAATCGATCTCGCCGACCTCCTCGTTCCAGAGATCGGTCGGCACCTCCACCAGCACTGGCCCGCCGCGGCCGTTGCGCAGCCGGGTGAAGGCGCGGCGCATGACGTTGGAGATCTCCTTCGCCACCACGATCGGCTCGGCCGACTTCACCACGTGGCGCATGGCCTCGGAGGAGTTGAAGTTCGGGTCGATATGGGCGAGGCGCTGCGGATAGCCCTGCGGCACCACCAGCACCGGCACGCTCTCGCCATAGGCCTGGGCGACGCCGCCATAGGCGTTCTCGCTGCCCGGCCCGTGCTGCATGCAGAAGGCGCCGATCTTGCGGCCGCTGGTCACGCGGCTGATGGCATCCGCCATGTGCAGGCCGATGCGCTCCTGCCGCACCATGATGGGGCGGATGTCCTTCGCCGCGGCGAATTCGATCAGGTGGTTGACGGGATAGCCGCAGAGGATCTCCACGCCTTCGCGCTTCATGATCTCGGCAATGGCTTCGCCCAGCTTCATGGACCTGATCCTCCCGCCTCGGGCTTGCCGCCCGGCGCTTGTGTGCGGACCGGATCAGGCCGCGGGGCCATGCGGCCCTGCGGCGACCCGGTCCTGCGGCCGGTGATCCGGTCCGCTCCGTTTCCGTCGCAAGCCTAGCCCTGGCTCCGCCGGACACGCAACCGGGGGGCGGCCGCTGCCGCGCCCTCCGGCAGATGCGTCCGGCGCTGCTCGCGGCCTGGGCAGGACGCTGCGCGGCAGGCCAGGCGATGCGCCCGGCGCGGCTTCCCGCCGCGCCGGATCGCCGCATACTCCCGGGCTTCCGACGCTTGGGGGAGAGACCGATGCCCGAGACCACCGAGGCCGAGTTCGACGCGCTGGTTGCGCGCGCCGGGCTGCCGCTGACGCCGGCGCAAAAGACCGGGATCTACGCCGTCTGGGGCGGCATCGAGGCCTGGCAGAAGGCGGTGCGCAGCCCGGCCCTGGCGCCCGAGGCCGAGCCCTCCGTCACCTTCTCGGCGGAGGCCGGCCGATGATCCCGAGCATCGCCGAGGCCGCCCGGGCCATCGCCGCCAGGCAACTCTCGCCGGTCGAGCTGGCCGAGGCCTGCCTGTCCCGCGTCGAGAAACTCGACGGCACGCTGCACGCCTTCATCCGGCTGGATGCCGCCGGCGCCCGCGCCCAGGCCAGGGCCTCCGAGGCGCGCGTGATGAAGGGCGAGGCGCGCGGCCCGCTCGAGGGCATCCCCTTCGCGCACAAGGACATCTACTGCACCGCCGGCATCCCGACGACCGGCCATTCCCGCGTCATGCAGGACCATGTGCCGGCGGAGGACGCGACCACCGTCCGCAAGCTGGCCGCGGCCGGCATCACCATGCTGGGCAAGCTGGCGACGCATGAATTCGCCTTCGGCGGCCCGAGCTTCGACCTGCCCTGGCCGCCCGCGCGCAACCCCTGGAACCCCGACCACTTCACCGCCGGCTCCTCCTCCGGCACCGGCGCGGCGGTCGCCTCCGGCATGATCCTGGGCGGCACCGGGTCGGATACCGGCGGCTCCATCCGCGGGCCCGCGGCGCTCTGCGGCATCGCTGGCATCAAGCCGACCTATGGCCTCTGCTCCCGCGCGGGCGTCCTGCCGCTGGCGCAATCCCTCGACCATACCGGCCCCATGGCCTGGACGGTGGAGGACTGCGCCCTGCTGCTGCAGGCCATGGCCGGCCACGACCCGGCCGACCCGGCCAGCGCCGACCGTCCCGTGCCCGATTTCACGGCGGACCTCGGCCAGGGCGTGAAGGGCCTGCGGATCGGCGTCGTGCGGCACTTCCACGAGCAGGACAACCCGGTGAGCCCCGCGACCCTCGCGGGCATCGACGGCGCCGCCGACTTCTTCCGCCGCGAGGGCGCCGAGGTCCGCGACGTCACCCTGCCGCCGCTCGCCGACTACAATGCCTACGGCTGGCTCATCCTGCTCTCCGAGGCCTGGTCGGTGCACGAGGAGACGATGCGCCGCGACCCCGGCCTCTATGGCGAGCTGATGCGCGACCGCCTGGCGCTGGGCGGGCTGCTCTCGGCCGGCGACTACCTGGCGGCGCAGAAGAAGCGGCGCCTGCTGATCGCCGCGACCGAGGCGGCGACGACCGATGTCGACATCCTGCTCACCGCCGCCCAGCCGGGCGAGGCGGCGCGGATCGACGCCGTGCCGAAATGGGGCTTCCTCGAGAAGCCGAACTTCACCATTCCCTTCAACGTCACGGGCTGGCCAGGGCTCACGCTCTGCACCGGCTTCGGCGCGGGCGGGTTGCCGGTGGCGATGCAACTCGTCGGCAAGCCCTTCAGCGAGCCGACGCTCTTCCGCGCCGGCCATGCCTATGAGACGGCGCATGGCTGGCGGGCGAAGCGCCCGGCGATGGTCGGGTAGCCGCGGACGGAACGGCCCGCGCCGCCATGGCGGCCGGGCGCCGGTTGGCGCGGCGGCATCGCGGGCGCCGGCGCGCCCGTGTAGTCTGCGGCCGCGTGAGGGAGACCCGGGCGCCGCATGGCCGCACCGCAGGACGGGGGAGAGTGGGAGGCCTGGATGGTCCTGGTGCAGGGCGGCGATGCCCGCGCCTATGACCGGCTGCTGCGCGCCATCCTGCCCTTCCTGCGCGGCGTGGTCCGCCGCCGCATCGCCGACCCGGCGGAGGCCGAGGACGCCGTCCAGGACGCGCTGCTGACCCTGCACCAGCTCCGCGCCGCCTATGAGCCCGGCCGGCCGCTGCGCCCCTGGCTGGCCGCCATCGCGGAGCGGCGCGCCATCGACCGGCTGCGCCGGCATGGCCGGCGCCAGGGCCGCGAGACCCCGATCGAGGATTTCGGCGAAACCCTGGCCGCACCCGCGGCGAATGAAGGGGAGGCGCGGGTCGCCTCGGCCGAGCTGCGCGCCGCGGTGGCGGAGCTGCCGCCGGCGCAGCGGACGGCGCTGGGTCTCGCCAAGCTGCAGGACCTGCCGCTCGCCGAGGCCAGCGCGCGGTCCGGCATGTCGGTGGGCGCGCTGAAGGTGGCGACGCATCGGGCGGTGAAGGCGCTGCGCAGGCGCCTCGGGGCGGAGGAGTAGGTGGAGAGCGAGGCGCTGATCGACCGGCTGGCGGGGGAGCTCCGCCCGGTGCGCCGCATGCCGCCGCCCGGGCTGCAGGCCATGCTGTGGCTCGCCCTGGCGGTGCTGGTGAATGCGGTCGCGGTCGCGGCCTCCGGCCTCCGGCACGACATCGCGGAGCGGATGGCGCTGGCGCAGGATGTCTCGCAGTTCCTCGCCTCCATCGCCACCGGCGTCGCCGCGGCGCTCGCGGCCGCCATGCTGGCGCGGCCGGACCGCTCTCCCGCCTGGGCGCTGCTGCCGCTCGGGCCGCTCCTGCTCTGGCTCGGCGGGCTCGGCTGGGGCTGCTTCGCCGATCTGGCGCGCATGGGCCCCGGCGCCTGGGCGATGGGCACGAGCTGGGCATGCCTGCGATACATCCTCCTCATCGGCACGCCGCTCGCCGCCGCCATGCTGCTGCTGCTGCGCCATGCCGGGCCGGTGCGGCCGCTGCCGGTGCTGCTGCTCGGCGGGCTGGCCTCGGCGGCGCTCTGCTCGGCCGGGCTGTCGCTGATCCATCACCTCGACGCCATGCTGATGGTGCTGGTCTGGCACGGCGGCGCGGTCGCGGTGGTCGTGGTGCTGGGCTGGGCGCTCGGCGGGCGGCTGCTGATGCGGCCGCCGCGGGCCTGAGCGGAGCGCCCGGATCGAGGCCCGGGCAGACTTCCCGGCGCATGGCCCGGGCTGCATCCTCGGGCCGGGTCGCGACGCCCGGTGCATGCCGGCCATCGGACCGGGCCCGCCGCGGGGGGCCATGCCGGCAAGGACAGGCCGACAAGGATAGACCGGCGGACAGCATGCCTTCGCATGGAGGCGAGGCCAAAACGCGCAAGTGACCGAAGCTGTGCGACCCGACACATTCCTGCGTCGATTGTATTGAGTATCTTCAATGGCGCGAGGCGCCGGCGAGCCTCGTCGTGCCCCTGCGGACAAGAATGATCCGCCCCATGCAGGCGGATCGGCCGCGAGCCAGTCGAGGTCGACCATGGAGGAGTTTCTGCCTGCCCAGCACCCGGTCGGGGGCTTTCCCCCCAGGGGAGATGCGGCATCGGCGCGCCGGAACGGCCTTGCGGCCATCAGGCACTGGCTGCGGCACCTGGCCACCACCCTCCGTTCGGGCGCGATGCGGATGATGCCGAGGCCGGACCGCTTCGAGGTGGTGATCGCGGGCGGGCGGTCCTGCAGCATCCGGCGCAATCCCGGCGACGCCTTCGGCCTGCTCCTGCGCGGCGCCCCGGCGCGGGCGCTGGCCGGGACGCGTGGCCTGCTCACCGCAACCGATCTCCTGGTCTGGCAGAACGGCACCGTCTTCCATGATGACGTGGAGCGGGCGACCGGCCTGCGCGGCCTGCACCTGGTCCTGCGGAACGCGGATGTGGGGGTGAGCCTCGATGCCCTCGATCCGGGCATGGGCCCGCCCTGGCTCCTTCCGGCCGGCGAGGCGACGCGGCGCGAGGCCGTCACGGCCTGGCTCAGGGCCAATCCGCGTCTTGCGGCGCTCTACCCCGAGGGGTTCGGGATCGACTGGTACGAGCCATGGCCCGGCATCGATGCCGAAGGCCTCCACGCCGGGGAGCGCCGGCCGGCCGCCTGACGGAGAGAATCGCGCCGGTGCGGCGCCGGCCTGCGCGCCCGGGTCCGTGACCTCCCGGGTGCCGCGGGCGACCGGGCATCGCCGGCGCGGCACTATCGCCCCACCAGCCACGATCCCGGGGCGCCTTGCGCGCTCGCCGCGCCGCCCCACTCCCATCGCAGCCTGCAAGCCGCAGGGCTGGACCGGCTTGCACCGCGGCGGGATCCTGCTGCCCGGCACGCCCAGGGCCATGATCGCCGCGCCGCCGCCAGCCGCACCGGCCCGGGCCCGCGGCGCACCGAGGCGCTGTTCACCGGCGCCGTCGCCTCGCCTCTCCCACGGCGCCTCGACGTCGAGGAGGTCCGGCAGGGGACGCCCGCGGACACCTGACGCCACAGGCGGCAGGGGCGGCGGTGGCGTCAGCGCCCGGCCGCTGCTCCCGCGGCGCGATAGAAGATCATGATGCCGAAATCGTCGATATAGGGATCGAAGCTCAGGATCGTCGCCGCCTCCTCCACCTCCAGCCCCAGCGCCTCCGCGGCGCGGCGGAACTGGCCTTCCCGGAGGTCGGCGATGGCGACCACGCGGCCCGGCGCCGCGGCGAGGAAGCGGGCGGCCGCCGGCCCGTCCTCCAGCCCCTGGACCGCGCCGCCGAAGGCGAAGGGGAGGGAGGCGCGGTCGAAGCCGAGCACGCCGAACTGCCCGGGCCGCAGGTCCGGCGCGACGCGCCAGGCCGTGCCGGCGATGCGGTCGGCGATGCGGGCGACCGGCAGGTGCGACAGCGTCCCCTGCAGCACCGCGGCATAGAGCGGCGCGGCGAGCAGCGTCCCGAGCAGCGCCGCCCTGGCCCAGGCCCGCGCCCGGCCATGCGCCAGCAGGCGCCAGACGAGGAGGGTGGCGGCGAGGATCGCCAGCACGCCATAGGGCAGCTCGCGGATGTCGAGCCCGGCAACCTCGAAGGTCTTGAACGCGATGGCGCCGGCGGCGGCGGCGAGCAATTGGCCGGCGATCACGAGGAGGACGACCGGCGGCCGGTGCCCGCCCATGGCCCAGCGCGCCGCCAGCAGCATCAGGGCGGGGAAGAGCGGCAGGACGGCGCCGATCCCCCAGGGCATGAGCTCGAAGGCCAGCCAGGCGGGCCCGGCCCAGGCCAGCAGGAACCGCACCGCCGGCTGCTGCCGCTCGCGCCAGGCCGCCGGCAGGGCGAGGAGGAGGATCCAGCCGGCCGGGAAGGCGGTGGCGGCGAGGAGCAGCAGATGCCGCCCGGGCTGCGGCTCGCCCGCCGCCAGGCCGGGCCAGGGCGTCGGGAGGTCGCCGCCCGCGGCCCGCCAGGCCAGGACGAGCCCTGCCAGCAGCAGCGGCGCCTGCAGGGGCCGGAGCGCGCGGAGCCAGGGCGCGCGGCGGTCGGCCGCGGCCAGGGTCAGCCCGGCCAGCAGCGGCGGCAGGAGCGCCACCGGCCCCGCCAGCAGCAGGCCGGCCGCGACGGCCAGCCAGAAGCCCGCGGCCTGCCCGGCGGTGACACGGGCCGGCCCGACATAGGCCGCGGCGAAGAGCCCCATGGCGGCGGTGGCGGCGGCCAGTCCGGCGGCCTCCGCCGTCGCCAGATGCGCCATCGCCACCAGCATCGCGCAGCCCGCGAGCATGCCGGCGCCGAGGAAGGCGGCGCTGCGTCCCACCAGCGCCCGGCCCCAGTGCCAGGTCGCCAGCACGGCGAGCACGGCGCCGAGCAGCGACACCAGGCGATAGGCCGGGATGCCGTGGCGATGCGCCAGGTGCAGCGCCTCCAGCGCGCGGACCGCCGCGGCCTGCAGCCAATGGATGCCGATGGGCCCGGCATCGCCCGGCGGGATGCCGAGGAGGCTGCCGCCCTCGAGCATCGCGCGGGTCGCGACCGCGATGTCCGTCTCGCCGAGGTCGAGCGGCTGGATGGAGAAGAAGCCGGGCAGGAAGAGCGCGAGGCAGATCGCCACCAGCCAGGCCTGCGGGCAGGGCGCCTGCGGCAGGGCGTCCAGGGCGCGCCAGAGGGAGGCGAGGCCGGACTGCCATGCAGTCGCGGCACGGGTGACGCCGCCCATGCGGCGGGCGAGGGCGGCGACCCGCAGCGCGAGGAGGCGCGTCCTCCCGGGCGACGCCCCGCCGCGCTGCATGCGCGCCGGTCCAAGGGATGAGGGCTTGGCGGACACCTGGTACTCTCCGGCTGCTGGCTGCGCGTCGCGAGGGCCGGATGCGACATCCGCCCGGTTGCCGAGGCAGGCACGCCATGGCGGCGCGCCGGCGGCGCGCGTTACGGCGGCAGGATGCGAAGGCGTTCCATAGGTGCCGTGTGGACGGGACCCGGACGCAGGTCGAGTGAACACTGCGTCAGGGCAGGTGCGGCCGGGCGGCCGCCCGTCACGCCGCCGTCATCACCACCTTGTCGAGGCCGAGCGCGGCGCGCTGCCGCGCGAGCATGGCGCGTGCCGCATCGCCCAGGTCCTCCTCCGGCCCGGCGACGCCGGCGACCGCCGCCATGGCCCGCTCGCGCTCGGCCTGGGTCGGCAGCAGGAGTGGCAGCGTCTCCACCGCGCGCGCCGGCTGCAGGTTGGCGATCAGCGTCTGGGCATGGATGATCGCCTGCCGCTCGGCCGCGGTCAGCAGGCTGAAGGGCTCGGTCCTGGTCAGCAGCGCGTTGGAGCGGGTGAGGCGCGTCCGGCGGACGCCGCCGCGGGCCCGGGCCAGCAGGACCATCATGCGGATCACCGCCTCGGCATAGCCGCCCTTGGCCGCGTCATCCATGGCCTTGCGCGCCGCCTCGGCCTCGGTCTCGGCGCTGGCGGCGACGGTCTCGACGCTCGGCTCCTCCGCATGCACGCCGAGGGCGGCGAGGCCGCCATAGACCGCGTGGAAGGTGAACTCGGACCAGGCATCCGCCATCTCCCGCCAGGTCTCGAAGCCCTTCTCGATCGCCTCGGCGCCGGCGCGCTCGAGCGCGAGGAAGGCATTGTCCGCGGCGACCGGCGCGCGCCGCGGCCGCACCATCCCGGCGCCGGCGGCGAAGAGCCGCATCCAGGGGTTGGCGTCGCTGAAGGCGGCGCGGCGGACCCGCAGCGGATGCAGCCGCCGCCGTGCCTCCGCCACGCTCTCGGTCGTCGTCATGCGGATGAGCGGCCGCAGCATCATGTCGTAGTGGACGTCGTTCATCTCCGAGACGCGCGCGACGGCCGGGAAGGCCTCGTTCGAGGCCTCGCCCGCGAGGGCGCGGATATCGGCGACCTTCCGCTCCACGAGCTCGACATGCCAGCGGCCATCCGGGCCTTCCTCCGGCTGCTTGGTGATCGTCATCTCGTAGAGGCCGGGGGCGACCGCCTCGATCACCTCCAGCGTGCCGGCGATCTCGTTGTGCTCCTTCTTGGCGACCGCGCCGGAGACGAAGATGCCCAAGTGCCCGACATTGCCGTGCATGAGGTAGACGATGGTCTGGCCGAGCGACTTGATCTCCTGCTCGTCGCCATAGATGTCGGCGATCCAGCGGAGCGCCTGGCCGGGCGGGGTGATGTTGTCGCCGGCCGAGGCGAAGACGATGATGGGCGAGCGCACCGCCCGCATGTCGAACATGCCGCCCGCGCCCTTGCGCAGCCCGCCCTTGGCGAAGCGGTCGCCGATGAAGAGGTTCTCGACGATCCAGCGGATCTCCTCGGCGTTCATCAGGTAGTAGCCGCCCCACCAGCGCTCGAACTCCAGGAAGCGCGGCGTCTCGGTGTCAATATTGGCGTAGAGGTTGTAGTACTTGCTGAACCAGGTATTGCCCGGCGAAAGGCTCTCGAAGTTCAGCACCAGGTTGGCACCGTCGAACCGGCCGTTGCCGAGATCGGCCAGCATCGCCGCCGGCCAGGCGCCGCCGGCGAGGCCGCCGGTATAGCGCATCGGGTTGCGGCCCTTCTGGCCGGCCCAGTAGGAGAGGGGGGCGCCGTTCAGCACGATCGGCCCGACCCGGTCCGGATGCGCGGCGCCCAGCATCATCACCGCCCAGCCGCCCTGGCAGTTGCCGGCGACGACCGGCTTCGGCGCCTCCGGATGCAGCTCCCGCACCCGCTGCAGGAAGGCGCCCTCGGCCGCCATCACGTCCAGGATGGTCTGGCCCGGCTCCGGGTCGCGGTAGAAGATGACGAAGTAGACGGGGTGGCCGCGGCGGAGCGCGACGCCCACCTGGCTGTCCGACTTGAAGCCGCCGATGCCGGCGCCGTGGCCGGCGCGCGGATCGACGATGACGAAGGGGCGGAGCTTCGGGTCCGGCGCCTCCGTGCCCTCGGGCGGCAGGATGCGGACCAGCGCGTAGTTCACCGGGCGCGGCAGCGTCCGGCCGTCCACCACCGTCTCGTAGCCGAAGACCAGCACGGGGGGGCAGCCGGCCTTCTCGTGCTCGACGAAGGCATTGCCGGCCTGGCGCATGGCGTCCCAGAACAGGAAGCTCCGCTGCGCCGTGTCCAGCATGTAGGCGGCCGCGTCGCGCGCCAGGGCCTGCGGGTCCTTCGCCGGCAGGACGGGCGGCTTCGGCGCCGGCAGGTTCACGTGGAAGGCCCTGGCCTGCGCGGTCGCGATCTCCGTCAGGTCGCGCGTCAGCCCGGCGAAGCGCGCGGTGACCTCCGCCGCCTTGGCCAGCAGTTCCGTGGCCGGGTTGTGAGCCGTGCCGTTCATCAGTCCTATCTCCGGTTCTGGCTCAGGCCGCGGGGCCGCGAGGGGCGGCGACGAGATGCAGCGTGTGCTCGGCGATCATGCGTTCCTCGTCGGTGCGGCGGACCAGCACCCGCACCGGCGCACCGGCGGCCGAGATGTCGCCGGCATTGGCCTCGTTGCGCGCCGGGTCGAGCGCGATGCCGAGGAATTCCAGCCCGCGGCAGATGCGGGCGCGGAGCGCGCGGGCGTTCTCGCCGATGCCGGCGGTGAAGACCAGCGCGTCGATGCCGCCGATGGAGGCGGCGAGCGCGCCAATCTCCCGCCGCACGCGGAAGGCGAAATGCTCCAGCGCCTGCTCGGCCGCCTCGATGCCCGCCGCCTCGATCTCCCGCACGTCCTGGGAGATGCCGGACAGGCCCTTCAGCCCGCTCTCGCTGTAGAGCAGCTTCGTCACCTCGGGCAGCGTCATGCCCATGGTGCCCAGCATGTGCAGCAGCACGCCGGGGTCGATCTGGCCGCAGCGCGTGCCCATCGGCACGCCGTCGAGCGCGGTGAAGCCCATGGTGCTGGCGCGGCTCCGGCCGCCCTCGATGGCGCAGAGCGAGGCGCCGTTGCCGAGATGCGCGACCACCAGCCGGCCGGCGCCGAGCGCCGGGTCCTCGGCCGCGAGGGCGCGCGAAATGTACTCGTAGGACAGGCCGTGGAAGCCGTAGCGCAGGATGCCCTGGTCGAAGAAGCGGCGGGGCAGGGCGAAGGCCTGCGCCTCCCGCGCCTGGCTGCGGTGGAAGGCGGTGTCGAAGCAGGCGACCTGCGGCACGCCGCGGAAATGCTTCGCCGCGGCGGCGATGCCGGCGAGGTTGTGCGGCTGGTGCAGCGGCGCGAGCGGGACGAGGTCCTGCAGCTCCGCCATGACGTGCAGGTCGATCAGGACCGGCGCCGCGAAGTCCGGCCCGCCATGCACCACGCGGTGGCCGAGGGCGATGACCGGGGCGCCCTGCAGCGCCGTCTCCAGCCAGTCGATGATGACGGCGAGCGCGGCGGCGTGGTTCGCCGGGGCCTCGGCGCCCTCCCAGCGGCGGTCGGCCAGGCGTTCGCCGCAGGCGTCCTTGGCGACGAAATGCGGCGCGGCGCCGATGCCCTCCACCTGCCCGGCATAGCGCGCCTCCGGCCCCGCCGGTGTCGCCGCGAAGGCGGCGAATTTCAGGGAGGAGGAGCCGGCATTGAGGACGAGGACGATGCCGTTCATGTCCGGGCTCATGTCCGGGCCTCCGGCGGCAGCAGCGAGGTGCCGGTCCGCTTCCAATGGGCGTAGAGCACGGCGAGCGCGGCCGACATCAGCCTCGCATGCTCGTCATCCGCCCGGCTGGTCAGCATCACCGGCACCCGGGCGCCGAGGACGAGGCCGCCGGTATCGGCCTGCGAGAGGAAGACGAGCTGCTTGGCCAGCATATTGCCGGCCTCGAGGTTCGGGGCGATGAGCACATCCGCACGGCCCGCGACCATGGAGGTGATGCCCTTGGTCTTCGCCGCCTCGACATCCACCGCATTGTCCATGGCGAGCGGGCCGTCGACGATGCCGCCCTTGATCTGGCCGCGCTCGGCCATCTTGGAGAGGACGGCGGCGTCGAGGGTTGAGGGGATGGCGGGGTTCACCGTCTCGACCGCCGAGAGGATGCCGACGCGCGGCTCCGCGAGGCCGATCGCGCGCGCGAGGTCGATCGCGTTCTGCACGATATCGGCCTTGGTGACGAGATCGGGCAGGATGTTGATGGCGGCGTCGCTGATGATCATCAGCCCCTCGCGCCCCGGCACGTCGAGGACGAAGCCGTGGCTGATGCGCCGCCCGGCGCGCAGGCCGCCATCCGCCTTCGTGACGTGGCGCAGCACCTCGTCCGAATGGATGTTGCCCTTCATGATGGCGGCCGCCTGGCCCTCATGCACCAGGGCGACGGCGCGGGCCGGCGCGGCATGGTCGTCGGCGACGGCGACGATGCGCGCGCCCTCGAGGTCCCAGCCGATGCGCTCCGCCACGGCGCGGATGCCGGCCTCGGGCCCGACCAGGATCGGCTCGATCAGGCCGGCGCGCGCGGCTTCCCAGGCGCCGCCGAGCGAGTGGCTGTCGGTCGGCGCCACCACCGCCGTCGGCAGGGCCGGCACGCCGGCGCAGGCGGCGAGCAGCCGGTCGAACTTGCCGCGCTTGCGGAGCGCGAGGTCCGGCAGCGTCACGTCGGCGCGGATGCAGCGCTCCGGCGCCTCGACCTCGGCGATGCCCTCGGCGACGAGCGTGCCGTCATCGAGGGTCAGCCGGCAATCGAGCTCGACGCGGCGGCCCGGACCCTTCTCGCGCACGGTGACCGTGATCCGCAGCGTGTCGCCGACATGCGCCCGCGCATGGAAGCGGAGCGTCTGGCCGATATAGAGCGTGCCCGGCCCCGGCAGCCTGTTGCCGAGCACGGCGGAGAAGAGCGAGCCGCCCCACATGGCCGGCGCCATGGCGCGCTCGCCGGTGTCGCGCTCGGCGAAGCCCGGCAGGTTGCGCGGGTTCAGGTTGCCGGAGGCATGCGCGAAGACGATCAGGTCGTTCGCCGTGCAGACCCGCTCCAGGCTGGCGCTCTGGCCAATCCGGAGGTCGTCGTAACAATGGCCGATGAGGTCGCGTCCGGTCACCGCCTGTACTCCCTTGTCAGCGGCCCAGCCGCATTTCCGGCACCGCGCCCGCGACCAGCAGCGGGGCGGCGGTGGCGGCCATGATCTGGTCCACACTGACGCCCGGCGCGCGCTCGCGCAGCGCGATCATCTGCTTGCCGTCCTGCAGCACGGCGCCGATGCCGGTTGGCGTCGGCTTGCCGCCACGGCCCAGGCCGCCGCCGTGATCGCGCTCCGCATGCTAGGCTCCCGCTCAGGCGACGTTGTGCAGGCCGCCATCGACATAGATCGTGTCGCCGGTCATGCCCGAGGATGCCGGACCGACGAGGAAGGCGACGACGCGGCCGACCTCGGCGATGTCGACCAGCCGGTGCGCGGGCGCCCGGCCCTGCGCCATCTCGACCAGCTCGTCGAAATGCGCGATGCCGCTGGCCGCGCGGGTCTTCAGGGGCCCGGGCGAGACGGCGAAGACGCGGATGCCCTTCGGCCCCAGCTCGGCCGCCATGTAGCGGGCCGAGGCCTCGAGCGCGGCCTTCACCGGGCCCATGACGTTGTAGTTGTTCACCACCTTGTCGGCGCCGTAGTAGCTCATCGTCACCAGCACGCCGCCGTCCGTCATCAGCGGCTCGGCCAACTTGGCCATGCGCAGGAAGGACCAGCAGGAGACGCGCATGGCTTGGCCGAAGCCCTCGGCCGAGACGTCCACCACGCGCCCGTGCAGGTCCTCCCGCGGGGCGAAGGCGATGGAGTGGATGACGAAGTCGAGCCGGCCCCACTCGGCGGCGATGCGGTCGAAGACCGCTTCGATCTGGCCGGGCTGCTCCACGTCCAGCGGCATCATGATTTCGGCGCCGAGCCGCTCGGCGAGCGGGCGCACATGCGGCTCCGCCCTGGCGTTCAGCCAGGTGACGGCGAGGTCGGCGCCGAAGGCGCGCAGCTTGGCGGCGCAGCCGAAGGCAATGGAATGCTCGTTGGCGATGCCGACCACGAGGCCGCGCTTGCCGCGCAGCATGTCGCCGATGCGGTCCTCCGGATTCCAGACCGTGGGAAGCGGGTCGATCGGAGACGTCGGCATTGGGTCCACCGGGCAGGTCAGAAGGACGGCAGCAAGCTGGCTTGGTGCGGTGCAGCATAGCTATCCCCGCTTCGTGACCATTCAATGAATACCAATAGGAAGCCGAACCGATCCAGGCGCGGCATGGGGCGGGATGCGGGAGGGGAAGGCCGGGCTGGGTCCGCTGCCCCGGCCGGGGAGCCGCTCCGGCACGGCCTGCCGCATGGCGGCGCGGCACGGCCGGGCAAAGGGCGGCCGTCAAGGGACGTGGTGCGGCTGGTCCGGCGCAGGCCAGCCGGCCGGTGTCACCGGCGGGTGCGCGAAGCCGGCCGCACCGCAGGCCTGCGGGTAGGGTTCGTCACGCGGTCCCGGCCCGCGGGTGCGCGCGGCGCGGAGGCGATGAGGCAAAGGCGGCACCGGATGCCGCGCAGCGCATGCGGGCCGTCAGCCAGGACGCGCGGCGGGACCCGATGCTCGGCCGAGGGGGTCCGGCGGCCTCCGCCCCCCGCGCATGCGCCGAGCCCGCCAGCACCCAGAGGCCGAGGCGCCGCGCGCCTTCCGCCAGCGCCGCGGTGAAGGGGCCGGGGATGGGCTCGGCCGCGTCCAGCGCGCGCGCATCGGGGCCGGGATCGTCGCGGTATTCCGGCAGCACCGCGAGGCGCGCACTGGCCTCCGCCGCCCGGCATCGCCCTCGCCATCGTCCGACGCGCGCTGCTGACGCCGCGGCGGATCGAGGCGCGCAGCTGGACCCTCGACCTGATTGACCGGTGGCGCAGCTTCGAGGGGACCGGCGAGTGGCGCTCCACACCGCCGACCCATGTGGCGCAGACGCCGCGCGCCGGGCGGCAGCGCGAGACCGTGGCGGGGCGGCATGCCCGCCATGCCGCCATCCGCCCGGGCTTGCCCCGTCCTACCGCACGGGATCGAGCACCACGACCGGGATCTCGCGCTCGGTCTTCTTCTCGTAGTCGGCATAGGGCGGCCAGAATTTCAGCGCCTCCTGCCAGAGCCGCGCCCGCTCCTCGCCCGTCGCGGTCCGGGCGCGCGCCTGCAGGTGCTCGGTGCCGACCTGGACCTCGACCATCGGGTCCGCGAGGATGTTGCGGTACCAGCCGGGATGCTCCGGCGCGCCGCCCTTGGAGGCGACGATGATGTAGCTGTCGCCGGTCCGGCCGTAGAAGAGCGGGAAGAGGTACTTCTCGCCCGACTTGCGCCCCTTCGTCGTCAGCAGCAGGGCGGGCACCGTCATCTCCGGATAGCCCTCGGGCGTGACGGTGTACATGTGCCCCTCGGTGCCGCCGCTCGACAGGTAGCGGTGGACGTGCTGCAGCATCCAATCCGGGAGGTTCGGGGCGATCTTGGCCTCGGGCATGGCGGCATCTCCTTCTGGACTTCTGGACCGGCGCGAGCCTTAGGCAAACCTCCCAGGGTTTGCGCCGCAAAAGAATCCTGGGCAGGCTTTCATCGCAGGGGCTTGGGCCGCGCGACGTGTGGCCCAGGCCGCGAAGGCCTGCTTAGCATGGCCCCGTCCCGCATCCTGCACACGGATGCGGGGTGGGGCAGCCGGAACGAAGCCAGGGCCCGCGCAGGTCGCAGCAGCTTCGTCAGCCGCCTGACATCAGCCACAATCCTGCAGCGTTGAGGCAATAAAATCGCGCCTTGGTGGGGGGACAGCGTGCCGGCCCGCACTCATGCTCGCGACGTCCAGCGGCCGTGATGCATGGCCATGGACCCGCTTCGATTGCCTTCCGAGGGATGGTCCCAGGACAGCCTGCGTTCCCGACGTGACGTAGCGCCCATCCCCGGGATGTCCCGCTGCGCGCTTGCATTCCAGGCATGGAAGGCCAGAGCGCGTTGGCCGTCGACCATGAGAGGAATGATCATGCCGCAGTCTCCCCTAGCCCGCCCGCTGCTGATCGTCGAGGACGACCAGGTCCTGTGCTCCACCCTCGCGGAGCAGCTCTCCCTCGATGGCGAGTTCGAGGCGACGGCCGCCGGCTCAGTCGCGGCCGCCGAGGCGCTGCTCGGCGCGCCGGACGCTGGCTTCGACGCCATCCTGCTCGATGTCGGCCTGCCCGATGGCGATGGCCGGGAGCTGTGCCAGCGGCTGCGGCGCCGTGGCCTGCGGATGCCGATCCTGATGCTGACCGGGCGGGACGGGGAGCAGGATGTGGTGCACGGCCTCGAGGCCGGCGCCAACGACTACCTCGCCAAGCCCTTCCGCCGGGGCGAGCTGCTCGCGCGGGTGCGCGCCCAGTTGCGGATCTTCGACAATACCGAGGACGCGGTCTTCACGATCGGCCACTACACCTTCCGGCCGGCGGCGCGGATCATGCTCGACCGCCTGCGCAACCGGAAGGTCCGGCTGACGGACAAGGAATGCCGCATCCTGAAATACCTCTACCGGGCCCGGGGCCAGGTGGTGGAGCGGCGGGAGCTGCTGGATCAGGTCTGGGGGTACAGCAGCAGCGTCACCACCCATACGCTGGAGACGCATATCTACCGCCTGCGGCAGAAGATCGAGCCGAATCCGTCCCGGGTGCGGCTGCTGCTGACCGAGGCGGGCGGCTACCGGCTCGAGCCGCGGCCCGAGGGCGTGGCGGCCGAGGCCTGACCTGGCCCGGTGACCGGGGGGCCGGATGGCCGGAAGGTCTGACGCAGCCCGCCCGCCCCGCGAGTCGCGGACCAGGATGGCGCGCCGACCGCGGCCACCGAGGCGATGTCACCCGCCCCGGAGGGGGTGACGGCACCCGGGCTGTCCACCCTTCGGCAATCCGCCCCCGGGCCGGGGCCTGCCTGCCGCGGTGACAAACCCGCATCGGCGTCACAACCGCCGGGCGGTATTCGCGAGATCGTTATGAGCGTGGCGTGTAGGGCGGGCCATAGTCAGAAACCCTAGGAAACGCGGCGCCTGTCCGCGACGAGGAAACACTCCAGGAGTATGACGATTGGCCAGATCCAAGGCCTCGAGCGCGACTCGCGACGTCCAGTCTTCGTTCTGCATCACGCCGGACCCGGAGGCCGCGGCGGGCCGGCGGGCATTGCTGGGTGCAACCACTGCGGGTGTCGTCCTGGCCGGCCTGCGCGACGCCGCGGCGCAGGCGGACCCCGCCACGGCCCGGCCGAAGCACGGCGACCACCTCATCCATGCCTATGGCGAAAAGGAAGGCCAGCCGCTCCAGCCCGATGACCTGGCCGTCGGCGGCCCGCAGGTTCTCGCCTGGGCGAAGGATCCGGCGAGCGGCACCGTCCGCAGCGGCTCGCGCCTCAACCTCGTGCTGCTCATCCGCATGGACCCGGCGACGCTGCAGGACCAGACCCGCGCCCGCGCCGCCGACGGGATCGTCGCCTATTCCGCCATCTGCACGCATGAGCAATGCCCGGTGGCGGACTTCAAGAAGGAGAAGGACGCGCTGCACTGCCCCTGCCACGGCTCGGAATTCGATCCGGCCAAGGGCGGCGTGGTGGTCGGCGGTCCGGCGCCGCGGGCCCTGCCGGCCCTGCCAGTGGGGCTGAAGGACGGCACCCTGGTGGTGGCCGGCAATTTCACGAGCCGGGTGGGCGGCGTGCGGACCTGACCGCCGCGACGGGCCTGCCACAGCGACACAGCGGGCGGCGACCGCGCTGCCCCGCGGGAGGGAGAAGAACGGATGTCCAAGCGCAGTTTCAAGGTGGCGCTGCTCGGCGCGGTGGCCGGCCTCTCGCTGGCCGCGGCGGCGCAGGCGCAGAAGGTCGAGAACAGCGTGACGCCCGCGACGCCGGTCCCGCCGCTCTCCGAGCGGACCGGCACCCAGGGCGCCGCGGCGCCGCGCACCTATACCCCGGTGACCGATGCCCGGCTGCAGAAGCCCGAGGCGCGCAATTGGCTGATGTACCGCGGCACCTATGACGGCCATGGCTTCAGCCCGCTCGACCAGGTCAATGCCGGCAATGTCCGCGAACTCGTCCCGGTCTGGAGCTTCTCCACCGGCGTCACGGAAGGCCACCAGTCGCCGCCGATCGTCAATGACGGCGTGATGTTCGTCACCACGCCGCAGGCGCAGGTGATCGCGCTGGATGCCAAGACCGGCGAGATGCTGTGGCGCTACAAGCGCCAGCTCCCGGAGGACCTGACCCAGCTCCACCCGACCAACCGCGGCGTCGCGCTCTATGGCGACAAGGTCTATGTCGCGACCACCGACTGCTACCTCGTCGCGCTCGACGCCAAGACCGGCAAGGAGGTCTGGGCGAAGAAGGTCGAGGACTACCAGAAGGGCCACTACATGACCCTCGCGCCGCTGATCGCGCGCGGCAAGGTCATGGTCGGCGGCTCGGGCGGCGAGTATGGCGTGCGCGGCTTCATCGCCGGCTACGACGTCAATACCGGCGAGCAGGCCTGGAAGACCTTCACCATCCCCGGCCCCGGCGAGCCCGGCCACGACACCTGGAAGAACGGCTGGGAGACCGGCGGCGGCTCGATCTGGCTGACCGGTCAATACGACCCGCAGCTCAACCTGGCCTATTGGGGCACCGGCAATGCCGCGCCCTGGATGGGCGATGCGCGGCCCGGCGACAACCTCCACACCTCCTCGGTGCTGGCGATCAACCCGGATGACGGCAAGATCCGCGGCCACCACCAGTACCACTGGAACGACAGCTGGGACTGGGACGAGGTCAGCGCCCCGCTGCTCATCAATCTGGACCGCAACGGCCGCAGCATCCCGACCCTCGTGCATGCCGGCCGCGACGGCTATCTCTGGACGCTCGAACGGCGCCAGGACGGCATCCGCTTCATCTCCGGCGTGCCCTTCGTCAATCAGGACGTCTTCGCCAAGCTCGACCCGGAGACCGGCCGGCCTACCTATAACGAGGCGCGCAAGCCGCGGCTCGACAACAAGGTGGAGTTCTGCCCGTCGCTCTGGGGCGGCAAGGACTGGCCGCCCGAGGCCTACAACCCGCAGACCAAGCTGCTCTACATTCCGGCGAACGAGAACCTCTGCGGCGCGCTGACCGGCCACCGCATGGACTACGTGCCGGGGCAGCTCTTCCTCGGCGCCGGGCTCGAGGATATCGGGATGAGCCTGAAGCCGGGCGCCACCCATATCGGCGAGCTGCAGGCCTGGGACCTGACCACGATGAAGAAGGTCTGGTCGCATCCCTTCCCGAACTCGCAGCTCTGGGGCCCGGTGCTGACCACCGGCGGCGGCCTTGTCTTCATGGGCGGCACCAATGACCGGATGTTCCGCGCCTTCGACGCCAAGTCCGGCCAGCAGCTCTGGCAGACCAAGCTGAACTCCGGCGTGACGGCGGTGCCGAGCACCTTCGAAGTGGACGGGACGCAATACATCGCCGTGCAGTCCGGCTGGGGCGTCGATGCGCAGCGCATGCAGGACTCGCTGGTGGCCATCGATCCGGTGCGCTTCAAGTCCGACGTGCCGCAGGGCGGCGTGGTCTGGGTCTTCGCGCTGCGCCAGCGCGCGGGGCAGTGAGCCGATGCGAGGGAGACGGCGATGATCAAGCTTCGCGTCAATGGTGAGGATCGCTCCTTCGGGGGCGATCCATCCATGCCGCTGCTGTGGTACCTGCGCGACGAGGCAGGGCTCACGGGCACGAAATTCGGCTGCGGCCAGGCGCTCTGCGGCGCCTGCACCGTGCATGTCGACGGTAGCGCCACGCGCGCCTGCCAGACGCAGATGGGCGCGCTCGAGGGCCGCAGCGTGACCACCATCGAGGGGCTGAGCCCCGACGGCAACCACCCGTTGCAGAAGGCCTGGGTGCAATACGATGTCGCGCAATGCGGCTATTGCCAGGCCGGGCAGATCATGCAGGCCGCCGACCTGCTGAAGGCCAAGCCGAACCCGACGGATGCGGACATCGATTCCGCGATGGCGGGCAATATCTGCCGCTGCGGCACCTATCAACGCATCCGGTCCGCCATCAAGGCGGCCGCACGCGGGGAGATCTGAGCCATGCTCGCCTCCTTCAGGATCGAGAAGGCGGGTCGGCGTGACCTGCTGAAGGCCTCCATTGCCGCGGGCGGGCTTGCCCTGGTCTTGCGGGCTCCCCGTGCCAACGCGCAGGCGGCGAAGAAGTACGGCGCCGAGGGCATGCCCCACGGCACCGTGAACGACCCGCGCATCTTCGTCTCCGTCGCGACCGACGGCACCGTCACCATCGTCTGCCATCGCTCGGAGATGGGCCAGGGCGTGCGCACCGGCATGCCCATGATCCTCGCCGACGAACTCGGCGCCGACTGGGCGAAGGTGAAGATCGTCCAGGCGCAGGGCGACGAGGCGCGCTTCGGCAACCAGGACACCGACGGCTCGCGCAGCACGCGGCATTTCCTGAAGCCCATGCGCGAGGCCGGCGCGGCCGCCCGCATGATGCTGGAAGCCGCCGCGGCGCAGCGGCTGGGCGTGCCGGCGGCCGAGGTCGAGACGCAGGTCCACCGCATCGTCCACAAGCCCTCCGGCCGCAGCCTCGGCTTCGGGGAGGTCGCCGAGGCCGCGGCGAAGCAGCCCGTCCCGGCGCAGGTCAGGCTGAAGGATCCGTCTTCCTTCCGCTACATCGGCAAGGGCAATGTCCGGCTGCTGGACAGCCCGGACATCGTCGTCGGCCGCGCCAAGTTCAGCCAGGACACGCGGCTCGACGGCCAGCTCTATGCCGTCATCGCCCGCCCGCCGGTCTGGGGCGGCAAGGTGGCGAAGCTCGACGACAGCGCGGCGCTGAAGGTGCCGGGCGTGGTCAAGGTGGTCCAGCTCGCCGGCACGCCGGCGCCGGCCAAGTTCGCCCCGCTCGGCGGCGTCGCTGTCGTCGCCAGCAATACCTGGGCGGCGATGCAGGGCCGCGAGGCGCTGACGATCGACTGGGATGACGGGCCGCACGCCGTCTACGACAGCGACAGCTACCGGACCCAGCTCTTCGAGGCGACGCGCAAGCCGGGCAAGGTCGCCCGCAGCGAGGGCGATGCCGAGAAGGCGATCGCCGGCGCGCCGCGGCGGCTCGCGGCCGAATACTACGTGCCGCACCACGCGCATGCGACCATGGAGCCGCCGGCCGCGACCGCGGTCGTGGCCGATGGCAAGTGCACGCTCTGGGCCTGCGTGCAGAGCCCGCAGGGCACGCGCGACGACGTCGCCAAGGCGCTCGGCCTCGAGGCCGACAAGGTCACGGTGAACGTCACGCTGCTCGGCGGCGGCTTCGGCCGCAAGTCTAAATGCGACTTCGCCATCGAGGCGGCGCTGCTGTCCCGCGCCATGGACGGCAAGCCGGTGAAGGTGGTCTGGACGCGCGAGGACGACATCCGCAACGGCTTCTACCACACGGTGCATGCCACGCGGGTCGAGGCCGGGCTGGATGCCAATGGCAAGCCGGTGGGCTGGCTGGAGCGGGTGGCCTTCCCGACCATCCTCTCCACTTTCGCGCCCGACCCGAAATCGCCCATGCCGCTCGAACTCGGCATGGGGCTGGTCGACGTGCCCTTCGCCATCCCGAACATCCGGATGGAGAGCGGCCAGGCGGAGGCGCATACCCGCATCGGCTGGTTCCGCTCGGTCATCAACATCCCGCAGGCCTTCGCGGCGCAGTCCTTCGCGGCGGAGCTGGCGCATGCCGCGGGCCGCGACCAGAAGGACTACCTGCTGGAGCTGATCGGGCCGCCGCGCATCCTCGACCTGTCGGGCCTGCCGGACCCCTACTGGAACAATGGGGAGGACTACCAGGTCTACCCGATCGACACCGGCCGGCTGCGCAAGGTGGTGGAGGTCGCGGCCGAGAAGATCGGCTGGGGCCGCCAGATGCCGGCGCGCCGCGGCCTCGGCATCGCCGTGCACCGCAGCTTCGTCAGCTACGTCGCGACGGCGGTCGAGGCGGCGGTGGACGAGCGCGGCAACCTCTCCGTCCCGCGGGTGGAGGTGGCCGTCGATGCCGGCTTCACCGTGAACCCGGAACGCGTGCGCTCGCAGTTCGAGGGCGCCTGCGTCATGGGCATGACCATCGCCAACAAGAGCGAGCTCACCTACCAGAAGGGCCGCACGGTGCAGTCCAACTTCGACGGCTACGAGGTGGCGCGGATGCCGGATGCGCCGCGCGAGGTGAACGTGCACGTCATCCCGCACGGGATCGACGTGCCGGCCGGCGGCGTCGGCGAGCCGGGCGTGCCGCCCTTCATCCCCGCGCTGTGCAACGCCATCTTCGCCGCGACCGGCAAGCGTATCCGCAGCCTGCCGATCCGCGACCAGCTCAGCGCATGAGCGGGACGCGGATGCGGCGCAACCTGATGGGGGCGGCCGTGCTGGCCGCCCCCGTCTTCCTCTTCGGCGCGGCCGCGCCGGCGGCGGCGGAGGAGGCGGTCTGCGCCTCCATCGGCCGCGCGGTGCATGCCATGGCGGCGTCGGAGAAATTCCACTCGAAGCTCGAGGCCCGCACCCCCGGCCGCCGCCGGCCGGTGCAGGAGGAGCGCTTCGTCCTCGGCGACCTCGTCTATGCCAACTCGCCCGCGGCCGGACGCTGGGTGAAGCTCCACCTGACCGAGGAGGACCGCAAGGGCCTCGAGACCGGTCTGCTGGCGCATCCGCCGCAGGACTGCCGGGAGGAGGCGCGGCAGGAGATCGGCGGCGTGCCGGTGCGCGTCTTCGCCTATCGCCAGGCCATGACCGGGCAGGACGAGGCGAAGGTCGCGGAGAGCCGGCTCTGGGTCGCCGAGGCGGATGGCAGGCCGCGGCGCTACGAGGGCCGCTATGGCGGCGTCGCCGTCTCGGTCGTCTACGACTACGAAAGGGTGACCCCGCCCTTCGAGTTGCAATAGGGCATTGCCGCCCTGCGGCGATCCGCCCCGTCGGATCGCCGCACCGACCGCCGCCGCGGGGCGTGTTGCGTGAATCCCTTTGACAGCCCGGCGCGCCGGCGCTGACGTTCCCCCACCGACAATGACGTGCCGCCGCGACGCATGGCGGCCGGGAGGAACGACCGATGCCGACATGCCTGGAGCGGGCACCTGCGCCCGCACGCCGATCCTGCGCCCTGCCGCGCCGCGGGCTGCTGGCGGCGCCCGCGCTTGCCCTCGCGCTGCGGGCGCCCGGTGCCGGCGCGCAGGCGCGCTACCCCTCCCGCCCGGTCCAGCTCATCGTCCCCTGGGCCGCGGGCGGCGGCACGGATGCCGTCGCGCGCATGCTCGCCTCGCTGCTCGAGCGCGACCTCGGCCAGCCCTTCGTCGTGGTCAACCGCACCGGCGGCCAGGGCGTGGTGGGCCATGCCGCCATCGCCGCCGCCGCGCCGGACGGCCACACCATCGGCATGCTGACGCTCGAGATCGCCATGATGCACTGGGTGGGCCTGACCGAGCTCACCCCGCGCAGCTATGCGCCGATCGCGCTGATGAACCAGGACCCGGCGGCCGTCATGGTGAACACCGTCTCGCCGCAGGCCGATATCCGCGCGCTGGCCGAGGCGCTGCGCGCCGCGCCGGCGCGCAAGCTCAAGGGCACCGGCTCCGGCCGCGGCGGAAGCTGGCATCTCGCCTTCGTCGGCTGGCTGCGTGCCCTGGGCCTGCCCGCCGACCACGTGCTCTGGGTGCCGGTGGAGGGCGCCGCGCTCGGGATGCAGGAACTCGCCGCCGGCGGCGTCGACCTCGCCGCCTGCTCCCTGCCGGAGGCCAAGGCCATGGTCGATGCCCGCCGGGTCCGGCCGCTCGCGGTCATGGCGTCCGAGCGCGTCGCCGCCTTCCCCGAGGTGCCGACCTTGAAGGAGGCGCTGGGGATGGACCATGTCGCCGGCATCTGGCGCGGCATCGCCGGCCCGCCGGGTCTGCCGCCAGAGGTGCGGCAGGTGCTCGGCGCCGCGCTCGAACGCGTCGCGCGCTCGGAGGAGTATCAGGGCTTCATGGCGAATCGCGGCTTCGGCGCGAGCTTCGGCGATGCCGCGGCCTTTGCCGCCCAAATGGATCGCACGGATCAGGCGATGGGGTCGGCGCTGCGGGAGGTGGGGCTGGCGAAGGGCTGAGGGCCGGGGCGGGCGCGGGCGGCGCCGGTACCGCGGCGGCCAGGGCGGCATAGTCGCGCCGCACCTCGCAGATCCAGCACATGGCCGGCGCCCTCAGCCGGCCGCGGGGAAGAGCCTGGCGGAGGCGAGGCGCGCGCCCTCCGCCAGGCTGCGCAGCTTGGCCCAGACCACGTCGGGCGCGACCCGGCCGCGGCCGGCCGAGGTGTCGAAGCCGCAATCGGTGCCGGCCAGAACCCGGCGCGGGTCGCCGACCGCCTTCGCCACGCCGAGGATGCGCTCCGCCACCACCTCCGGGTGCTCGACGAAATTGGTCAGGGTGTCGATCACGCCGGCCACCATCACCTGGTCGGCGGCGAGCGGCATGCGCTCGAGGCAGCGGACCTCGTGCGCGTGCCGCGGATTGGCGAAGGGCAGCACCAGCCCGCCGACCTCGGCGCGGAGCAGGATGGGCAGGATCTCCGCGAGCGGCACGTCGCGGTCGTGCGGCGCCTCGTAATTGCCCCAGCAGACATGCAGCCGCACGCGGTCGCGCGGGATGCCGGCCAGCGCCCGGTTGATCGCCGCCACCACGCGCTCGACGAAGCCGAGGAAGTCGCCGAGCGGCCGGTCGCGGTAGGAGCAGTGCCGCTCCAGCGCCAGGTCCGGGCAGTCGAGCTGCAGCAGGAAGCCGCGCGCGACCACGGTGCGGTACTCGACCGCGAGCGCCGTGGCGAGCGCCTCGAGATAGGCTTCCTCCGTGTCGTAGTGCCGGTTCTGCACGATGGCGGCGACGATGCCGGGGGAGGGGGCGGTCAGGAAGGGCTCGGCATAGCGCCCCGCGACCGGCGCGAGGGCGGCGGCGAAGTCGTCGCACTCCGCCTCGATCGCGCGCGGGTCGGGATAGGTCACCGCGCCGATCGCCGCCGGCAGCAGGGCGGTGTTGCTGACCGCCTCCTTGCCGCCGGCCTGGCGGGTGAACTCCGCCTTGAACTCGGGATAGGCGTCGATGTCGGCGAAGGTGGTGCGGATGCTCTCGCCGCCGATGCCGGTCAGGCGGTGGCGGATGTAGAGGGCGAAGCTGTCGCGCTGCTGCTCGCCATTGTTGATGACATCGAGTCCGGCCTCGACCTGGGCCGGGACGATGCGCTGCAGCGCCTCGCGCCCCGCCGCCTCGATCGCGGCGGCGTCCACTGGCTCGCCGCGGGCGCGCCGGGCATAGAGCTGCGTCAGCGCCGGTGGCCGCGGCAGGCTGCCGGTATGGGTGGTGAGGATGCGATGCTCGGAGCGCTGCATGCTGGCCGTCTCTCCCGTGGCGCCGCGCGCGGCGGGCGGCGTCTTGCGGGGCAGGATAGGCCGGGCGCCGGCCGGGGGGATAGGGACGGGCCTAAGCCGGGGCGCCGCAGCGCCTCGCCCGCGTGATATACTCGCCCCCAGGTGGAGAATTGGAGGGTTCGCGATGCAGGTGGGCAGGTGGGGCGAAAGCCTGGCGGTGCGCCTCCCCTCGGCGGTGGTCGAGGCGCTCGGCCTCAAGGAGGGCGACGAGGTCGCGATCGAGGTGGCCGATCCCCGCACCTTTCGCGTCTCCCGCGACACCAGCCGCGAGGAGGCGGTGGAGACACTGCGCCGTCTCGGTTGGCACCTGCCATCCGATGAGCGCTTCGACCGAGAGGAGGCGAATGCCCGCGACGCATGAGCGACGCCTTCCTCGACACGAATATCCTGCTCTACGCTGCCCTGCAGCCCGATCCGCGCTCCGAGGCGGCGCGGGCCCTGCTGGCACAGGGCGGCGTGGTCAGCGTGCAGGTGCTGAACGAGTTCGCCGCCGTCGCCCGTCGCAAGCTGCGCCGGCCATGGCCTGAAATCCGGCAGGCGCTCGATGCCATTCGCATCCTCTGCCCGGCGCCGCGGCCCCTCACGGACGCCACGCATGACGCGGCCCTTGGCCTCGCAGAGCGTCACGGATTTCCGTTCTACGATGCGCTGATCGTCGCCGCGGCGCTTGAGGCCGGATGCACCGTGCTCGTCTCGGAGGACTTCCAGCATGGCCAGGTGGTCGAGGGGCGCCTCGCCATCCGGAACCCCTTCGCCGTGCCATGAGGATGGCTCCCCGTCGCCAGGACCGCGCGGGGGCAACCGGCAGGCTCAGCCCGGCGGGAACAGCGCGGGCGCCAGCCTCCGGGCCGCCTCCAGCAATTGCTGCGGCGTGAAGGGCTTGGGCAGCACGCTGCGGTGCTCCGATGGCCGCAGCGCGAAGCCGCCGTCGCAGGCCGCGAAGAGGACCCGCAGCCCCGGCGCGCGCCCTTCCAGCCGCGCGGCATAGTCGTCGCCGCCGAACTGCATCTCGCCCCGCTCGGTGCCGAGGCGCCGCTCCGTGACCAGCAGGGCGGGCATGCCGCGCGCGGCGATGAGCGCATCGGCCTCGGCGGTGGTGCGGGTCCAGGCGACGGCGGCGCCCCGGCGGGCGAGGAGGCCGGCCATCATCTCGGCGGCCAGGGCATTCGGCTCGAGGACCAGGACCTGCATGCGACGGCTCCCTGCCCGCGCGGCCGCGCGCCGCATCGGGGGCGGTCCGGCCGGGTGGCATGGCGGGCACTATGCCGGTGGCGCCGCCCCGATGCTGTGGGGCGCGCCACAGTCCGGCGGCGCGGCACCTCGCCCGGCCGGACGCCGGCTTACCGCCCGCTCAGGGCGCCGGGTCGGCCGTCGGCAGGTCGTCGCCGGCCGCGGCCGGTCGCGGATGCAGCCGGATCAGCCCGAAGGCCGCGCCCTGCTCCAGCGCGAGTGCGCCGTCGCGGCTCAGTTCCAGCCCGGCCAGCAGCGTGCTGGCGAGCGCGCTGCGCCGCCACAGCGCCGGGTCCGCCGCCGCCGGAGCGTGCGGCAGCACCCGCTCCAACGCGGCGCCGCCGGGCAGGGCGGGCAGCAGGGCGCGGATGTGCGCCAGCGCCTCCGGCGTTCGCCAGAGCAGCGGCGGGCGCGGGCGATAGACCCGCTCGCGCACGGGCAGTTCCACCAGCTTCAGGCAGGCGCGCAGCAGCTCCGTCACGTCGGCGGCCGGCGCCTCGCTCGCCGCCGGCTCGGCCGCGCCGCGGGCAAAGATCTCCCGCCCGAGCCGGGGCCGCCGTTCCAGCCAGTCCGCCAGGCGCCGCGCCGCCTCCCGCTCCGCCAGGCGCCGGCGCAGGTCGGCGGCCTCCCGCTCGGCCTCTGCGCTCTCCGCCGTGCCGGCCGGCAGCAGCAGGCGCGAGCGCAGCACCAGCAGCCAGGCCGCCATGATGGTCCATTCGGCGAGGCGCGAGAGCGGCACGGTCCGGCGCGCGATGGCAGCGTCCAGCACCGCGACGAACTGCGTGGTCAACTCGGCGACCGAGATGCGGGCCAGGTCCACCCGCTGCGCCCGGGCGAGCTCGAGCAGCAGGTCGAGCGGCCCCTCCCAGGCCTCGAGCCGCAGCACCGGCGCGCCGCTATTGCCGACCGAGGCGCGCGGCGCCGCGGCCTCCTCCGCCTCAGGGGCCGTCATAGAACGGCGTCACCTCGATCGAGAGGCCGGGCCAGCGGGCACGCAGCGCCAGGATGGCCCGCCAGGGCGTCCAATCCGCCGACCAGAAGCCCACCCGGAACAGTCCGGGCTCCGGCGGCGGCGGCCGGCCGCGGCCGGGGACGGGCAGCGGCACCACGCCCCGCAACGCGGCGGTGGTGCCCCAGTGCTCCCAGAGCCAGGCGCGGGTCTCCGGTGCCTCCGGCCCGCGGCGCAGCAGCGGTGCCGGCACCGGCAGCAACCGATGCAGGCAGAGCGGGCAGGCACGGCTCCCGGCGGCGCGCTCGGCGACGAGCCGCTGCCGCGCCTCGGCGGCATCGCGCAACTGCCCGGCCAGGATGCGGCAGCCCTCCAGGCTGAGGCTTCGCCGCTGCGGGGCGGGCGGCGCGGCCAGCAGGTGGAACCAGTCCTCGGCGGCGCTGCCGACCGGATCCTCCCAGGGGATCAGGCCGGGGCCGGCCGCCGCCAGGCGGAAGGCCGCGACCTCGGCCGGAGGGCCGGTGACGCGGAGGTGGTGGTAGAGCCAGTCGGGGTGCGGCAGGGCCAGCACGCCGGCATCCGGGGCACCCGTCACCTGCCGCGCGGCGTCCAGGAGGCGCGGCCGGGCAGGGGCGCCGGGCAGCGGGCGCTGGCCTCCGTCACCCGCCGGCCGCGGGCGCCGGCCACCGAAGCAGGGCTGGCCCTGCGGTGGCCGCGCATGCGAACCCGCCCCGCGGCGTGAGGCGCGGCCCGCATCTCCGGCAGGTCCGACCGAGTCCGGCATGGTGGCATCGGCCGGCACCATGCCTCAGCGGCATGCGCGACGGAAGGCCGGCCAGGGGCAGGCATGGGCTGCGCGCGGCAGGCATGCCGCCACCGACCCCGGCCCGCGCTGCGCTATGGCCCCGGATTGCCGGCATGGGGTGCCGGCCAGCGCGGCGTGCGGCCGCAACACTCGGAAGGGCGCGCCGGGCACCGTCGCGCTAAGGCTCGCCGCATGGAGATCGAGGACCGCATCGCCGCGCTGGACTGGGCGCGCATCGCCGGCGAGTTGGACGCCTACGGCGCCGCCGCCACCGGCCCGCTGCTGACGCCCGGGGAGTGCCGGGACCTCGCCGCGCTCTACGGGCGGGAGGAGGGCTTCCGCAGCCGCATCGTCATGGCCCGGCACGGCTTCGGCCGCGGCGAGTACAAGTACTTCTCCGCGTTGCCGCCGCTGGTGGCGGGGCTGCGGCAGGGGCTCTATCCCCACCTCGCGCCGGTCGCAAATGCCTGGCACGCGGCCATGGGCCTGCCGCGGCGCTTCCCGGACGGCCTCGCCGCCTTCACCGCGGAATGCCACGCCGCCGGGCAGGCGCACCCGACGCCGCTGCTGCTGCGCTATGGCCCGGGCGACTACAACTGCCTGCACCAGGACCTCTATGGCGAGATGGTCTTCCCGCTGCAGGTGGCCTTCCTGCTCAGCGAGCCCGGCCGGGACTTCGCCGGCGGGGAATTCGTCCTGACCGAGCAGCGGCCGCGCATGCAGTCGCGCGCCGAGGTGGTGCCGCTGCGCCAGGGCGAGGGCGTGGTCTTCGCCGTCCACCACCGGCCGGTGCAGGGCAAGCGCGGGACCTACCGCGTGACCATGCGGCACGGCGTCAGCCGCATCCGGAGCGGGGAGCGATACACTCTGGGCGTCATCTTCCACGACGCCGCATAGCGCCCGGTGGGGGGATTCGTGTTCTCGGGCGGTCCGCTCCGTCGTGGATCCGCTCCGGCACGCTGCTCGTTCCGGAGTCGCATGCGTCCCGGCCGGTCGCTAGGCTGGAGCCGCAACGAATCGGCGGGATGGCGGGATGCGCGCGGGAAGCCAGGCGCTGGCGGCGGGAATCCTGGCGCTGGCTGCCGGGTGCGCGGCGCCGCCTTCGGAGGCGCCGCCGCCCGTGCCGGAGGCCGAGGCCGCGCCGGGCCGGCCGGGCTGGAGCATGGATTCGGCGAACGGGTGTCGGGTCTGGAACGGCAATCCCCATCATGGGGAGACGGTCCGCTGGTCCGGTGCCTGTCCGCGCGGCCTGGCCGAGGGACAGGGGCGCGTGGAATGGGCCTGGACGGAGACGGGAGGGCCGCGGCGGTCGGTGGCCGAGGGCGATTTCGTCGCCGGCCGTCTGCACGGGCGCGGCCGGGTCGTTACGGCGGACGGCTCGGTCCGTGAGGGTAGCTTCGTCGAGGGCCGGATGTCCGGCCAGGGCAGGGCGGAGTTTGCGACCGTGGCGGCGCCGGTGCCTGCCACGCCATCGCCGCGCACCTCCGTCCTGGCACGCGGCTATGCTGTCTCGTATGTCGGCGATTGGAAGGACGGGAGGCCGCATGGGGATGGCGTGATGGTCTTCACGAACGGATCGCGCTACGACGGCACATGGCGCCAGGGCCTGCCCGAGGGCATCGGCAGCTTCTGGACGGCGGATGGCAGGCGGATCGACGGGGTGTGGCGACGCGGATGCGCCATCGATTTCGCCGCCCCGCGCAGCCTCCGGGACCAGGGCCCCGAGGTCTGCCGCGACAGCCTCCGCATCGAGTTTCACCCGGCGGCCGCCTCGCCCGTCAGCAGCCGGTGATGCGGCCGGAGGCGATGCAGTCCTGGTAGCTGATGACGCTGAGCAGCCAGGGGAACAGGAAATAGCCTCCGGCGAGAATGGCCAGGATCAGCAGGAGGCCGATCGGCCCGATCAGGTCGTGGCGGCGCGGCGGCTTGTCGGACAGGGCGGGCATCCCGGGGCGATGGCCGCGGCACCATAGGGGCTCGGCCGTGCCGGTCCACCCCGCCCCGGCTTCCCCGCCGCGTCGCCTTTGCTACCCTGCCGGCCAACACTCCGGGGAAACGCCATGCCGGACCATGCCGGTCTCGCCACCAACGCCACCGTCGCCCTCCGCCTCGCCGAGGCCTTCCGCCGCCACGGCGTGACGCTGACCTTCGGTCAGAGCCTGCCGAGCGCCTTCCACCTGGCCTCGCCGCATGTCGGCATCGACCAGAAGGTCTACCGGCAGGAGAATGCCGGCGGGACCATGGCGGACGGCTATGCCCGCATCTCCCGCAAGGTCGGCGTCGTCACCGCGCAGAACGGCCCGGCCGCGACCCTGCTGGTCCCGCCTCTGGCCGAGGCGCTGAAGGCCAGCATCCCCATCGTCGCCCTGGTGCAGGAGGTCACGCGCGACGCGACCGACCGCAATGCCTTCCAGGAGCTCGACCATGTCGGCATGTTCGCGCCGGTGGCGAAATGGGTGCGGCGGATCGACCGCGCCGACCGGCTGGACGACTACGTGGACATGGCCTTCACCGCCGCCACCTCGGGCCGTCCCGGCCCGGCGGTGCTGCTGGCCCCGGCCGACCTGCTGACAGAGGCGGCGGCGCCGCTCTCCTCCCTCCTGCGGCCGCGCGCCCTTTCGCTCGGCCGGGTGCCGCTGGACCGGGTGCTGGCCGACCCGGCCGCGATCGCCGCCGCGGCCGATGCGCTGGCGGCGGCCAGGTACCCGCTGGTCGTCGCGGGCGGCGGCGTCCACCTCTCGGATGCCGCGGCGGAACTCGCCACGCTGCAGGAGACGGCGCACCTGCCCGTCGGCACCACCGTCATGGGCAAGGGCGCGGCGGACGAGACGCATCCGCTGACCCTCGGCGTCATCGGCTATGTCATGGGGCAGGGCAGCCGCACCCAGGCGCTGCGGCCGATGGTGGACCGCGCCGACGTCGTGCTGCTGGTCGGCAACCGCACCAACCAGAACGGCACGGACAGTTGGAAGCTCTTCCAGCCCGGCACGCGCTTCATCCATCTCGACATGGACCCGATGGAGGTCGGCCGGAACTACGAGGCGATGCGGCTGGTCGGCGATGCGAAGCTGACGCTCGCCGCGCTGGCTGAGGCGCTGGCCTCCCGCGACCTCTCCGCCCGGCAGGCGGCGCGCGCCGGCATCGAGGCGGAGATCGCCGAGGGCATCGCCGCCTGGCGCCGCACCATCGCCGGCCTCGCCACCCGCGACGCCCCGCTGCCGCGGCCGGAGCGGCTGATGGCCGAGCTCGATTCGCTGCTGCGGCCGGAGGACATCGTCGTCGCCGATGCCTCCTATTCCTCCATCTGGATTGCCAACTACCTCACCGCGAAGCGGGCCGGGCAGCGCTTCCTGACGCCGCGTGGCATCGCCGGCCTCGGCTGGGGCCTGCCCATGGCGATCGGCGCGCGGATCGCGGCGGAGGAGGCGGGCAGCGGCGCGCGTGTCGTCTGCCTCTGCGGCGATGGCGGCTTCGCCCATAGCTGGGCGGAGCTGGAGACGCTGCGGCGGCTCGAGCTGCCGGTCACCACCATCGTCCTGAACAACGGCATCCTCGGCTACCAGAAGCACGCCGAGGAGGTGAAGTTCGGCGAGCACACCAAGGCGGTGCACTTCACCGCGGTGGACCACGCCGCCATCGCCCGCGCCTGCGGCGTCGAGGGCGTGCGCGTCGAGCGCAGCGCGGAGATCCGCGGCGCCCTGGCCGCCGCCCTCGACGCGAAGCACCCGGTGCTGATCGACATGGTCACCGACCCGGACGCCAAGCCGCCGATCAGCGTCTTCGCCGGCCACTACCCGGAGCCCTTCTGATGCTCGCGCTCCGCAAGACCCGGGCGGAATTCGGCCTCGAATTCCAGGACATCCCGGACCCGCCGCCGCCCGGCCCCGCCGAGGTGGTGGTGCGGGTGGAGGCCGTCGGCATTTGCGGCTCCGACGTCCATGCCTATGAATGGACCGAGGGCTACGGCTTCATGGTCCCGCACCTGCCGCTGACCATGGGGCATGAGTTCGCCGGGACCATCACCCGCAACGGCACCGGCTCCGGCTTCGCCGAGGGGAACCGCGTCGCCGTCATCCCCTTCGTCTTCTGCGGGCACTGCGCCAATTGCCGGGCCGGCGATACCCGCAATTGCCTGAAGCGGGAGGGCATCGGCCTGACCCGCGACGGCGGCTTCCAGCGGGAGGTGCGCGTGCCCTCCCGCTGCTGCGTCGCCCTGCCCGCGGCGCTCGATGCCGAGCTGGCGGCGCTCGCCGAGCCGCTCGGCGTCGGCATGGAGGCGGTGCTGACCGGCGAAGTCGGGCTGGGCGACACGGTGCTGGTCCTCGGCCCCGGCACCATCGGCCAGGCCATCGCGCTCGCCGCCCGCCTTGCCGGCGCGGCGCGGGTGATCGTCGCCGGCCGCGCCGATGCCCCGCGCTTCGAGGTGCTGCGCGCGCTCGGCTTTTCCGACCTGGTGGACGTCGCCGAGGGGCCGCTGCAGGACCAGGTGCTGGCGCTGACCGGCGGCCGGGCGGTGGACGTGGTGCTGGAGGCGACCGGCGTCCCGGCCTCGATCACCGAGGGGCTCGCGGTGCTGAAGAAGGGCGGCACGATCGTCGCCGCCGGCATCCATGCCGCGCCGCTGACCCTGCCGCTCACCGATTTCGTCCGCATGCGCCACCAGCTCCGCGCCTCCCACGGGGCGGAGCGGCGGACCTGGGACCGCGTCCTCGCGCATCTCGGCCGCGACCCGGAGGGTTTCCGCCCCATGATCACCCACCGCCTGCCGCTCGAGCGCGGGCTCGAGGGCTTCGAACTCGCCCGCCAGCGCGCGGCCAGCAAGGTGATCCTCGCGCCATGAGCGCCCGGGACCGCGTCGCCCTCGTCACCGGGGCCGCCCGCGGCATCGGCGCCGGCATCGCGGCGAAGCTCGCCGCGCTCGGCCACCCCGTGGTGCTGGCCGACGTCATCGCGGAGGTGGAGGCGACCGCCGCCGCCCTCCGCGCCGCGGGGCAGGAGGCGCGCGCCATCCGCCTCGACGTCTCCGACGAGGCCGCGGTCGCCGCCCTGCCCATCGCCCTCGGCGAGTGGTGGCCGCGCCTCGGCATCGTCGTGAACAATGCGGGCATCTCGCCCAAGGGCCCGGACGGCAGGGCGCGCCGGATCCGCGACATGCCGACGGAGGAATGGCGCCGGGTGCTGGCGGTGAACCTGACCGGCGCCTTCCTCGTCTCCCAGGCCTGCCTGCCGCCGTTGCGCGCCCGCCGCTGGGGCCGGATCATCATGCTCACCAGCCAGGCGGCGCGCGCGAAGAGCCAGATCGCCGGCGCCCATTACGCCGCCGCCAAGACCGGGCTCATGGGCTTCGCCCGCAGCCTCGCGGTCGAATGCGGCCCGGACGGGATCACGGTGAACTCCATCGCCCCGGGCCGGATTGATACGCCCATGGCCCGCGGCACGACGGATGCGGCCAATGCCGCCTTCCTCGCGCAGGTGCCGGTCGGGCGGGTCGGCACGCCGCTCGACGTGGCGGAGGTCGCGGCCTTCCTCGCCTCCGACGCCGCCGCCTACCTGACCGGGGCGACGATCGATGTCGGCGGCGGCAGCTTCATGCCCTGAGGTGCCCGGGGCCGGGCCGCCGGCGGGGTGTCCGGGCGCATAGCGCGGAGGCCATCCCTTGCCCTTGCATGGAACCGCCCCCCGCGCCCGGCTGCTCCCGCGGCGCATTGGGGGAGCGCCGGCCGCGATCCGGAGCATGCCGGGGCCGGCGCGGCCATCCCCTCGATGGAGGCGCATCCATGGACACGCCATCCTCCCCGGCCACCTGGAACACCACGGCGCGCGTCGTTCCATTGGTCCTCGCTCTTCTCTTGTCCACTCTCGGGCTGTCCACGGCCCGGGCGCAATGCGCGGCGCCGCCCCTGCAGGGCACCTGGGTCAACCAGGATCCCGACACGGGCGGCATCGTCCGCGTCGACCTGCACTACCTCGGCGGCTGCGACGATACCGGTTCCGGACCCTCGCAGGTGTCCGTGGTCCTGCACATGTGGGGTCGTTGCACCCCGACGCCCTGCGACTGGGGCGAGCGACGGCAGCCCGTCCGGGATACGCGGCCCGACCCGTTCACCATCGTCTGGGATTTCGGGTTCGAGCGCACATCGACGACGATCGGCCTCGATCACGGCCGGCTCTGGGTCCGCGCCCGGACGCAGTTCCGCGACCCCGACCGCCCGAACCTGCATCCCGACGAGACCTACTGGTTCGAGAAGCGCCGGCGGTGACCGTGGCGCGGCGCCGCCGCTCGCGCAGGCGACGCCTGGATGGACCCGCCCAGGCCTCGTGACCGGTGCGGCTGGACAGGGGGCCGGACCGTTCGGCGCGCGGAGCGGCATCGCTCGCCGAAGGCCGGTGCCGCCCTTCGCGGCCAGCCGGCACGCCATGGTTCCCCCCCCACCCCAGGGCCGCACGGGGGGCGCCGGCGGCTTCCTTGACATGCTAGGGTGCGGCAGGCTTGATCCGGTCGCCTGACGCTCCGACCCTGCCCCGGGACCATCCTCGGGCACCAACCCAGCGGTGGTTTCCCTTGAGCACATCCATGGCGAAGAAGAAGTCCGGCGGTTGGCTGGAGAGCGCCAAGACCATCCTCTATGCCGGTCTCATCGCCATCGGCATCCGGACCATCGCCTTCGAGCCGTTCAACATCCCCTCGGGCTCCATGATCCCGACGCTGCTGGTGGGCGACTATCTCTTCGTCTCGAAATTCTCCTACGGCTATTCGCGCTATTCCATGCCCTTCGGGCCGAACCTCTTCTCCGGCCGGATCCTGGGCCGGGTGCCGGAGCGCGGCGACGTCGCCGTCTTCAAGCTGCCGCGCGACCCGAGCCAGGACTACATCAAGCGCATCATCGGCCTGCCCGGCGATCGCATCCAGGTCCGCGGCGGCATCCTCCAGATCAATGGCCAGGCGGTGAAGCGGGAGCCAATCGGCACCTACCTCGCCGAGGACCGCGAGAGCCGCATCCCCACCCGCGAGTACAAGGAGACGCTGCCGGGCGGCCGCGTCCACGACATCATCGAGCAGTCCGACGACATGCCGCTCGACAATACCCAGGAATACCGGGTGCCGGACGGCCATGTCTTCGCCATGGGCGACAACCGCGACAACAGCCTCGACAGCCGGGTGCAGAGCGGGGTCGGCTTCATCCCGATCGAGAACCTGGTGGGCCGGGCCGAGTTCATCTTCTTCTCGATCGACGGCAACCGCGCCTCCTGGTGGGAGATCTGGGCATGGCCGATGGCGGTCCGCTGGGACCGACTCTTCTCCGCCGTCCGGTGAGCCCCGGCCGATGAGCGAGGAGGCGGCGGCCGCCGCCTTCGCCGCGCGGCTCGGCCATGGTTTCGCGCGGCCCGAATTGCTGCGCCAGGCGCTGACCCATTCCTCCGCGACCCAGGGCAGCCGGCTCTCCTCCAACGAGCGGCTCGAGTTCATCGGCGACCGCGTGCTGGGCCTGCTGATCGCGGAATGGCTGGTCGAGCGCTTCCCGACCGAGCGCGAGGGCGATATCGGCAAGCGCCATTCCGCCCTGATCTCGGCCGAGGCGCTGGCCGGCATCGCCGAGCGGCTGGACCTGGCGCCCGCGCTGAAGATGCCGGAGAGCTACCGGCAGCAGGGCTTCCGCACCTGGGTGAACATCCTCTCCGACGCGCTGGAGGCGGTGCTGGGCGCGGTCTACCTGGATGCGGGGCTGGAGGCGGCGCGAGGCATCGTCCGCCGCGAATGGGCCGGCCTGCTGGAGGAGCACCGCAAGCCGCCCCTGCCGGCCAAGAGCCGGCTGCAGGAATGGACGCTCGGGCGCGGCCTCGGCCTGCCCACATACATCCTGACCTCCTCCGAGGGGCCGGCGCATAGTCCGGTCTTCCGGGTGACGGTGAGCGCGGCAGGGCGCGAGGCGGAAGGGACCGGGGCGACCAAGCGCGCGGCCGAGCAGGCGGCGGCGGAGGCCTGGCTGGCGGGGTTGAAGGGCGGATGAGCGACGACGAGGATCGACCCGCGGCGGACAGGGGCGACGCGACCACCGTGAGCGCCGGAGACACCCGCTGCGGCTTGGTGGCGGTGGTCGGTGCGCCCAATGCCGGCAAGTCCACGCTGGTCAATGCGCTGGCCGGGACCAAGGTGACCATCGTCTCGCCGAAGCCGCAGACCACCCGCTTCCGCATCCGCGCCGTGGTCATGCACCGGGGCGCGCAGATCGTGCTGGTGGATACGCCGGGCATCTTCGCCCCGCGCCGCCGGCTCGACCGCGCCATGGTCGCCGCGGCCTGGAGCGGCGCGCAGGATGCCGATCGCACCCTGCTGATCGTCGATGCCCGCGCCGGTCTGACGGAGGCGGTGCGCGCGATCGTCGAGCGGCTGGCGCAGGCGAAGCGGCCGGTCTGGGTCGCGCTGAACAAGGTCGACCTGGTCGATCCGCCGCGGCTGCTGCCGCTCGCGGCCGAACTCAGCGCGCTGTTGCCGGTGGAGGAGACCTTCATGGTCTCCGCCGAGAAGTCGCGCGGCCTCGACCGGCTGCTCGACAAGCTGGCCGGGGACATGCCGCCCGGCCCCTACCTCTTCCCGGAGGACGAGCTCTCCGACCTGCCCAACCGCATGCTGGTCGCCGAGATCGTGCGCGAGCAGATCCTGCGCCAGACGCATGAGGAAGTGCCGCACCACGCGACGGTCGAGACCGAGAACTGGCAGGAGCGCAAGGACGGCAGCGTGCGGGTGGACTGCACCGTCTATGTCGCGCGTCCCACCCAGAAGGCGATCCTGATCGGCGATGGCGGCGCCCGCATCAAGGCGATCGGCCAGAGCGCGCGGCGCGAGCTGGAAGGGCTGCTCGAGCGGCGCGTCCACCTGTTCCTGAACGTCAAGGACCGTCCGGGCTGGGACGAGGAGCGCGGGCGCCTGCGGGCGCTGGGCCTGGAGGAGTTGGACTGAGCCGACCTTGGCTCCCCCGGCCGCGCGGTGAAGCATCGACGGTCGGTCCCGCAGGAACTTCGGCGGATCGGCGGCGCACCGCTCCCTGCGCGCCGCCGTCAGTCCGCGCAGCGACCTGCCGCTCCCGCTAGCGCTCCGCCACCCCGCGCGCCCGCGCCGCGCCGGCCGCGGGCGCGAAGCGCGTCCAGCCCGGCACCTGCGCGGCGAGGTTCACCTCCCGCCACTTGGGATGCCGCGGCGGCTGCAGGAAGGCCGGGAATTTGGCGGTGAAGGCCTCGACGAAGCGGGCCACCTTGCGGTGCCGCTCCGTCCCCACGGGCCAGGCATAGACCGCCATGACGGCGCCGACCGCGATGGTCTCGATCGTCGCGCCCTCCGCCACCAGGGCGGGGTAGTCTACCCGGCGGAACTCGGCGGGCAGGTAGGTCTCGAGCAGCGCCGGCGTCGCCGGCACCGGCAGCAGGTGCAGGCCGCTGTCGGCGGGGATGCCGTTGAACAGCCGCGCCGGCTTGCCCGCGACATAGACCAGCGCCGCGATCTGCCCCTGTCGCAGCTTCTCGAGCGCGGTGTCCTGCGGGTCGTGGCGCGGCTCCACCCGCAGGCCGAGCGTGTCGAAGAGCAGTGAGGCGGTCATCGCCGTGCCGCTGCCGCGGACATCGACGTTCACCGGCTTCCCCGCCAGGTCCTCGATCCGCTCGATGCCCGGCGCGGCCAGGACATGCACCTCCTCGTCATAGAGCTTGGCGACGTACTGGATCAGGCTGTCCACGCCGGGCAGCAGCCTCTCCCGCCGGGCATAGGCCAGCACGTCCGACTGCACGATGCCGATGTCGACGCCGCGCAGCACCAGGATATCGGCGATGTTCTGCAGCGAGCCCTTGCCGAGGATCGGCAGCACGCGCAATGCCTCCCCGTCGTCGAGCACCGCGGCGAGGTCGGCGGCGATGCGGACATAGGTCCCGTCCGGCCCGCCGGAGATGATGCCGACCGTGCCGGCATTGGCGCGCTGCGAGAGCGCGTTCAGCGTCGGCGGGGCGCCCTGCGCGCGGACGGGGCCGGCGGCGCCGGCGAGGGCGGCGGCGAGGAGCAGGGAGCGGCGCGGCAGGGTCATCGGCGGGCCTCGGCGGCGAGCGTGTCGGCGCGGCGATACCAGGCCGCCGCGGCCTCCGGGTCGGGGCGGATGCCGCGCACGCCGAGGGTGGCGAGCGCGGCGGGGTCGTAGGTGCCGCCGGCGGCGCGCGCGCCCTCGGCGCTGCCGGCATCTGCCGCGCGCTCGAAGAAGCGGCGGGCGCCGGAGACGTCGCCAAGCGCGAGCAGCGCCTCGCCGCGGCGGAGCAGCGCGGTGACCAGCGCGGGATCGGTGCCGCGTGCGGCGGGACGCGGCGCGGTCTGGGCGGGCGGTGCAGCGGCGGGCGGCGGCACGGCTGCGATGCCGCGCGTCCCTGGCGGGTCGGCCGGCCGCGCCGCGGGCAGCCGTGGCGCGAGGTCGGCCGGCGGCGCGGGGTCCCTTGGCGGCTGCGGCGCCGCGTCGGCCTCCTGCGATGCCGGCGCGGCGATCGTCTCTCGCGGCGGGGTCGTCTCGGTGGCGGGTTCGGCCGGCGACCTGCCCGCCGGATGCAGGGGGGCAGCGACCACCGGCTGGCCTGGGCCATCGACCGGCGCGGTCTTCGCCGGCGGCTCCGCCGCGGCAGCCGCGCCGCCCGCCGGGGCGGCGGGGTCGCGTTCCGGCACGAGCGGCGGCATCGGCGCGGCTGGCACCTGTGGCAGGTCGGCGGCCGGCGCTGCCTCGGCCGCGAACGCGTCCTGCGGCGCGGCGGGCGCCGGTGGCGTCGGAGCAGGGGCGGCCGCGTCACGCGGTGGCGGTTCGGGCGCCGCGGCGATCGGCCGGGGTGGCTCCGGCGGCGGCGCGATGCTCGACGGCCCGGCGACGGGGGAGCGGAGATCCGCGCCGCCGGCGGCGGGCGGCAGTGGCAGCGCGACCACGCCGCGCGGCGGCGCGGCAGGCGGCGGGCGGGCGATGAGGGAGCGGAGGGCCGCATCGCCGGCGGTGGGCGGCGCGGGCAGCGCGACCACGCCGCGCGGCGGCGCCACGGAGGCCGGTCCGGCGAAGGCGCGCAGCGCCGCACCATCGGACGGCGGCGCCCGCACCGTAAGCCTGTCGCGCGGCGGCTCTGCCGCAGTTGGTACTGTCCCCGGCGGCCCGGCGGGAACGCGTTCCGCCGCGTCGGCGGCGGGCGGATCCGGCAGCGGCGCCGCGACCACCGGCGGCGGGTCCGGCGCTTCGATGGCCGCCGCGAGGACCTGGCGCGGCAGCGGCGGCACGATCTCCGCCGTCTCGGGCAAGGCGGTGGCCGGCAGGCTTCGCAGCAGGGCCGTCAGCTCCGCCTCCGTCGCCGGGGCCCCGAGCGCCGGGTCGGCGGGCACCGCGTCCTCCGCGGGCGTGGTCACCCCCACCGCCAGGCGCAGCAGCGCGGGGATGGCGAGGTCGTGCGGCGGAATGGCGGACTGCGCCGGCATGGCCTGCGCCGGCTCCGCCCCGGTCAGCGCGCCCGCCGGCGGCGCCGGGCGCCAGACCAGCATCGCGCCGCCGAGCGCCGCGGCCAGCATGAGCCCAGCCCCGCCCGCCGCCATGGCCAGGCTTCGGCCCGGTGCTCGCTCCTCCACCAAGCTCTCCGCCGGGTTGTTCAGCGCGCGCATCACCGCCTGCATCCAGGCATCGCCGCCCGGGAGGTCGAGCGGCGGGCCGGCGGCGAAGGCGGCGTCCAGCACCCGCGGCAATTCGGCCAGGGCGCCGCGCAGCAACTGGATATGCACGACCGGCAGATGGCCGGGGAAGATGGCGGCGAAGCGGGCATGCTCCAGCCGGCGCAGCAGCCGCGCCGGCGTGTCGTCCAGCCAGTTCGGCGGCGACTGCAGCAGCGCGATGCCGCGCCCCGCATGCAGCAGGACGATGTCGATGAGGACGGGCGGCAGGCCCGGCTCCTCGAACCATGCCTTCGACAGCATCGCCCAGCCGCGGCCCAGGCCGGGCAGCGGTTCGCCCGCCGCCGCGGCAGGCGCGGCCTCAGGGTCAGGCAGGATGACGTGGGACAGGGCGCTGACCTCCTCCCGACCGAGGGGCAGGCAGTATGCCAGCGCTGCGACGCAACGGATGGCGCCGCGAATGTCAACCCTGGGAGAGCCGCTGCAACCGATCCTGAGCGAATGCGAACGTCGCGGTCAGCAGGGCGTGGCGAGGCAGCGGCGCAGCGCGAGGCCGATCGGCACCATCGCGGGGATGACGGCGCGCGTGAACCGGCCGAGCACGGCGAGCACCGCCGGGCCATGCCCGCCCGGCACCGCGCCGGCCAGGGCGAGGGCGGGGCGCAGCGCATCGGCCTCGCGCTCGGCCAGCCGCACCGTCGCGTCGCGCGCGGCGGCGATCGCATCGGGCTCCAGCGCCGCGCCGAGCCAGTCGGGCAGCAGCGCGGGCACCTCCGGCCAATGGGCGAGGTGGAGGTAGAGGCTCGGCACCACGCCGGCCTCGCCATGCCGCGCGGCGAGGGCCCGCACCGCCGCCGCGGTCCCGGGCGGCAGGTCGTCGAGGCGCGGCAGGGGCGGCGGCGCGGGCAGCATGGCCGGGGCGGGCAGGGCGGGCGGCGGCGGCGCCGGGTCGGCGGGCGCGCCGTCCAACGCGCGGCGCAGCGCCGTCAGCAGGATCAGGTTGGTCAGGTTGCCGCGGGTATAGGTCTCGGCCAGCGCCAGGATGGCGGCACGCTCCGCGTCGGGCAGCGCCGTCGCGGGCAGCGGCGCGACTTCGGGGATGGGCACGGCGGCGGCCAGCCGCTCGCGCGCGCCGGCGAGGCGGCCGTCCTCGAGCGGCGGGCGGATGGCCTGCCACACCCAGGGCAGCACGCCGGGCAGGGTGGCGAGGTGGCGGTGGATCAGGTTGACCAGCGGCACGCCGCTCGCCTGCCGCAGCGCCGCGTAGATCGCCGCGATGTCGGGCGGGGCATCGGCCTCCCGCAACTCGGGCAGCGCCGCCGCGGCGCCGTCCTGGCCCGGCCGACTCACGCTGCCGGGCCCCGGCCCGGCAGCGATCGGATGCGGCATCAGAGCGTCGTCACGTTGGTGGGCGACGGCACCCAGGCGAAGCCCTCGCCTTCCCGCCGGACATGGCCGAGCCCGGGCCAGGGGAAGTGGTAGGACAGCACCTCGTGCCTGTCGCTCGCCAGCCGGTCCAGCATGCGGCTGCGCGTCCGCGCCGACTGCTTCGGATCGGTGTCGAAGGAGAACTCCATCATCGGGTAGCGCAGCAGCAGCACCTGGTGGTGCGCCAGGTCGCCGGAATTCACCAGCGTGCGGCCCTGCGAGGTGATGAAGTAGACGGTATGGCCGATGGTATGGCCCGGCGCGAAGACGCCGGTGATGCCCGGTACCACTTCCTGCCCGTCGCGTACCATCACCAGCCGGTCGCGATAGGCGCCGAGGTTCTTCTTCGCCCCCTCGACGAAGGTGGCCATGAAGGCCGGGCCCTTCTTGTTGCCGTCGTCGGTCCAGAACTTCACGTCGGCCTCGTTGATCGCGACCTGCGCGTTCGGGAAGACGCGCCGGCCATCGCCGTCCACCAGCGCCCAGATGTGGTCGCAATGCGCATGGGTGGCGATGACCATGTCGATCTGCTCGGGCTCGATCCCGGCCGCGCGCATGTTCTGCAGCAGCCGCCCGGTGGTCGGGCCCCACATCTTGGAATCCGCCCCCATGCTCTCGCCCATGCCGGTGTCGAAGAGGATGAGCTGGCGGCCGGTGTTCAGCACCAGCGCGTTCTGCTCGAGCGTCGCCGCGCCGGGGTCGAGGAACTCGTTGGTCAGCAGGGTCGGGATTTGGTTGGCGCCGGGGCCGACGAAGCTGTCCTGCGGCTTGCCGAGCGGCAGGTAGCCGTCGGAGACGACGGTCGCCTCGAACTCGCCCCAGCGGAAGCGGTGCCAGGCGGGCGCCTGGTCGTTGCGGAAGGGCGCGGCGGCCCGGGCGCCCTGGCCGGGCAGCATGGAGACGGCGGCACCGGCCGTGGCCGCGCCGAGCAGGCCGCGGCGGCTCATGATCGTCATCTTGGTGTTCCTCCCCCTCTCGGGTCCGCAGCGGGCTGCGGCGTGGCGAGGATGGCACAACTCGCGCGGGTGTCGCCCGCATTTTCCGCAAGCGCCTCTGCCCGCGCCGGATTGACGCGCCGCCGCTGCCGCCGCCACGCTGCGCCCCCAGCAGGAGGAAACGCATGCCGCAATTGGCGCACTGGGCCGCCCGCCAACCGGACAAGCTCGCCGCGCATTTCCCCGACACGGGCGAGGCGGTGACCTATGGCGCGCTTTACGCCCGCGCGCGGCAGGCGGCGCAGTGGCTGATCGGGCTTGGCCTGCAGCCGGGCGAGGGCATCGCGCTGCTGCTCGACAACCGGCCGGAATTCCTCGAAATCGCCGAGGCGGTGCGGCTCGCCGGGCTCTACTACACGCCGCTCTCGATCCATCTCCGCCCGCACGAGGTCGCCTATGTCCTGCAGGACAGCGGCGCGCGGCTGCTGATCGCCAGCCCCGCCCTGGCGCCGCTGGCCTCGGCGCTCGTCGCGGAGGGCGCGGTCGGCGACCGCGCGCGCTACGCGCTCGGCGAAGGCATCCCGGGCTACGGGAGCTACGAGGCGGGCCTCGCGGCGCAGGACCCTGCCGCGCCGCTGCCGGAGCGGCCGGTCGGGCGCGAGTTCCTCTATTCCTCCGGCACCACCGGCCTGCCCAAGGGCATCCGTCGGCCGCTGATCCCCTATGCCGAGCGCGACGCGCCGGAATGGGACATGACCTGGAAGTCGCTCTACGGCTTCGGCGAGGACACGGTCTACCTCTCGCCCGCGCCGCTCTACCACGCCGCGCCCAACCGCTATGTCTACCGCACACTGACCGAGGGCGGCACGGTGGTCGTGCTGAAGAAGTTCGAGCCGGCGCTGGCGCTGCAGGCGATCGAGCGCTTCCGCGTCACGCACAGCCAATGGGTGCCGACCATGTTCGTGCGCCTGCTGGCGCTGCCGGAGGCGGTGCGGCGCGGCTTCGACCTCTCCTCCCACCGCGGCGCCATCCATGCCGCGGCGCCCTGCCCGGTGCCGGTGAAGCGCGCGATGATCGAGTGGTGGGGGCCGATCCTCTGGGAATACTATGCGGGGTCGGAGGGCGTGGGCACGACGGTGATCTCGCCGCGGGACTGGCTGCAGCGGCCGGGCAGCGTCGGCCGGCCGGTCAACGGCGTCTCGGTGCACATCACCGGCGAGGACGGGGAGGAGGTGGCGCCCGGCGTGACCGGCAGCATCCGCTTCTCCGGCGGGCCGCGCTTCGCCTACCACAACGCGCCGGAGAAGACGGCCGCCTGCTACGACGACCGCGGCCGGGCGACGCTGGGCGATCTGGGCTGGCTGGATGCGGAGGGCTGGCTCTACCTCTCGGACCGTCGCGCCGACCTGATCCTCTCGGGCGGCGTCAACATCTATCCCGCGGAGATCGAGGCGGTGCTGGTGCAGCACCCGTCGCTCGCGGAGGTCGCCGTGGTCGGCGTGCCGCATCCGGAGATGGGCGAGCAGGTGCATGCCGTGGTGGTGCCGCGCGCCGGGGCGGTGCCGGAGGTGGCGGCGCTGGAGGCCTGGTGCCGGGAGCGGCTGGCGGGGCCGAAGCGGCCGCGGAGCTGGGAGATCGCGGCGGAACTGCCGCGGAGCGAGGCCGGCAAGCTGCTGCGCCGGTTGCTGAAGGAGCGCTACCTGCCGGCGAGGTAGCGCCCCGGGATCAGAGGAAGCTGCGGAAGAGCAGCTTGGCGACGGCGATCTCCACCGCCAGCAGGAAGCCGCCGATATAGCCGAGCGCCAGGAGGGCCGCGGCCGCGTCTTCCCACCAGTGCCGGTGCTGCTCGAATGCCTGGAACATGGTGTCTCTCCCGTCTGGAAAACTGCATGCGGGAGATATGCGCCACAGTTCGGCGTTCCGCTGTGGCGCGGCGCACAGAGGAGTCTCCGGCGGGGACGGCGGGACCGCCGCCGGGGCCCGCGCGTCAGCCGGCGCGCAGCCCGAGCCGCGTCACGCGCCGCTCCTCCGCGTCGATGGTCTCGGCCAGCAGCCGCCCATAGGCCTCGCTGTCGAGATATTCGACCGGCTGGTCCAGGCGCTCGAGCACCGCGAGATGCGCCGGGTCGTGCAGCGCGCGGCGGAAGCCCTCATGCAGCGCGGCGCGGATGCCCGGGTCGAGGCCGGCCGGCGCGACGAGGCCATAGGGCGAGGTGACGACCATGCTCTCGTAGCCGAGCTCGAGCAGCGTCGGCACCTCGGGGAAGCGCGGCACGCGCTCGCGCGTCCAGAAGTTCAGGTAGCGGAGCTTGCCGTCGGTCACCATCTGCGCGCCGCCGGTGCCGGCGGCGGTCGCCTCGATATGGCCGCCGAGCAGCGCCGGATAGGCATCGGCCTCGCCGCGGAAGGGGATGTGCTCCACCTCCAGCCGCTCGCGCTCGGCGAGGTCGAGCATGGTGAGGTGCGGCGTCCCGTTGGCGCCGGTATTGCCCCAGCGATGCGTCCCCGGCCGGGCGCGGGCATCGGCGACCAGGTCCTGCCAGGTTCTCCACGGGCCGTCGGCGCGCACCAGCACGCCGAAGGTATAGCCGGTCAGGTGCAGGATGGGGGTGAAGTCGCGCCGCGGGTCGTAGGGCATGCGCTGCAGGAAGGGCAGGCGCAGCGCCGGCAGCGTCATCTGCGCGACGAGGTAGCCGTCCGGCTTCGCCCGGGCGACGGCGGCGGCGCCCAGCGTGCTGCCGGCGCCCGGGCGGTTCTCGGTGACCACCGTCTGGCCGAAGGCGCGCGACGCCGCCTCGGCCAGGGCGCGCATCTGCACGTCGGTGGCGCCGCCGGGGGTGAAGGGGACCAGCAGGGTGATCGGCCGCTCCGGGAAGCGGCCCTGGGCCCGGGCGAGGACGGGTGCGAGGAAGGCGGGCGCGGCGAGGGCGCCCGCCGCGCCCAGCAGGGCACGGCGCGGGAGGGTCATCGGCGGTCGGCCCCGGCTACAGCGTGCGCCCGATGATCTCGCGCATGATCTCGCTGCTGCCGCCATAGATCCGGCCGACCCGGGCATCCGCCCAGGCGCGGCCGATCTCGTATTCCGCCATGTAGCCGTAGCCGCCATGCACCTGCAGGAAGTCGTCGAAGAGCCGGTTCTGCATCTCGGCGCCGAGCAGCTTCGCCGCCGCGGCCAGTTCCACCGTCAGCTCGCCGCGCATGTGCAGCGCCAGGCAGTGGTCGGCGAAGACCCGGAACATGGCGGCCTGCGCCTTGGCATCGGCCAGCTTGAAGCGGTTGTGCTGGAAGTCGATGACCGGCTGGCCGAAGGCCTGGCGTTCCTTGGCGTACTGGACGGTCTTCTCCAGCATCACCTCCATGCCCATCGCCGCCCGCACGGCGATGACCAGGCGTTCCTGCGGCAGGTTGCGGATGAGGTAGGAGAAGCCGCGGTTCTCCTCGCCCAGCAGGTTCTCGACGGGGACGCGGACGTCCTCGAAGAACAGCTCCGAGGTGTCCTGCGCGTGCAGGCCGATCTTTTCCAGGTTGCGGCCGCGGCGGAAGCCCGGCGCGTCGCCGGGTACGCAGATCAGGGAAATGCCCTTCCGCCCGGCCGCCGGATCGGTCTTGGCGCAGACGATGACCAGGTCCGCCAACTGGCCGTTGCTGATGAACGTCTTGGAGCCGTTGATGACGTAGTGGTCGCCCTCCCGCCGCGCCGTGGTGCGCATGGCCTTGAGGTCGCTGCCCATCCCCGGCTCGGTCATGGCGATGGCGCCGATGATCTCGCCGCGCGCCATCCGCGGCAGCCACTCCCGCTTTCGCTCGGGCCTCGCCAGGTCCTCGATATAGGGGACGACGATGTCGGAATGCAGCGGGAAGCCGGGGCCGGTGCAGTTGGTCCGGGCGATCTCCTCGATGACGATGGCGCTGTAGCCGAAATCGGCGCCGGCGCCGCCATGCTCCTCGGCCAGCATGGGGCAGAGGATCCCGGCCTCGCCGGCCTGCAGCCAAACCTCGCGGCTGACGATGCCGTCGCGCTCCCATTGCCGGTGATAGGGGACGACATGCTTCTCGAAGAAGCGGCGGACCGTGTCGCGGAAGGCCTCGTGCGCCTCGGTATAGACGGTGCGCGGGCCGGTCAGGCGGGCGCCGCCGGACGCGATGTTGGTGTCCATGCTGATCCTCCCTGGAGTGGCGTCAGTCTATCTTAGCTTGCTATCGAATCACACCTGCAAGAGCCCGGGCGGGCGGGGCGGTCAGCCCGCCGCCCCGGCCGCGCGCAGCGCCGCGATCTCGGCCGTGGTGAAGCCGAAATCCTGCAGCACCGCCTCGGTATGCTCGCCCCGCAACGGCGCGGGCGCGCCCAGTTCGGCCGGCGTGGCACTGAAGCGCGGCGCGGGCGCCGGCTGCACCACGCCGTCCCGCAGGGCGAAGGTCCCGCGTGCGGCGGTGTGGGGGTGCCGCGGCGCCTCCTCCATGTCGAGGACGGGGGCGACGCAGGCATCCGTCCCCTCCAGCAGCCCGCACCAGTCGTCGCGCGTGCGCGTGCGGAAGATGCCGGTGAGCCGCTCCTTCAGCGCCGGCCAGGCGGCGGGCTCCATGCGGTCGGGGAAGTCCTTGGCGTCGAGGCCGAGCTTCGCGCAGAGCAGGGCGAAGAATTGCGGCTCGATCGGGCCGACCGAGAGCCAGCGCCCATCGGCGCATTCATAGGTGTCGTACCAGGGCGCCGCGCCGTCCAGCATGTTGGACCCGCGCTCGTTCCGCCAGCGGCCGCGCGCCTTCATGGCATAGATCGGCGCCATCAGCAGCGCCGCGCCGTCCACCATGGCGGCATCGACCACCTGACCCTGGCCCGTGGTCTTCGCGGAGAGCAGCGCGGCGAGCAACCCGACCGCCAGCAGCATGCCGCCGCCGCCGTAATCGCCGACGAGGTTGAGCGGCGGCACCGGCCGCTCCCCGGGCCGGCCAATGGACCAGAGCGCGCCGGTCAGCGCGATGTAATTCATGTCGTGGCCGGCGGCCTGCGCCAGCGGCCCCTCCTGCCCCCAGCCGGTCATGCGGCCATAGACGAGGCGCGGGTTGCGGCCGAGCACGACATCGGGCCCGAGGCCGAGCCGCTCCATGACGCCCGGCCGGAAGCCCTCGATCAGCGCATCCGCGCCGTCGCAGAGCCGCAGCACCGCGGCCACCGCCGCGGGCGATTTCAGGTCGAGCGCGACCGATCGCCGGCCGCGGCCGGTGAAGTCCTCCCGCGCCCCGGGCGGCCCGTCCTTGCGGTCGATCCGCACCACCTCGGCGCCGAGGTCGGCCAGCACCATGGCGCAGAAGGGGCCCGGCCCGATGCCGGCGAATTCCAGGATGCGCAGGCCCTTGAGCGGTCCCATCCGTTCCCTCCGTGTGTCGGAGGGAGACTAGACCATGGGGCCGCCGGCTGGACAGCGCGCCCCGGAGAGCAGGCCGGGGCTGCGCCGCTACTCGGAGGCCTGCGGCTCCGCGACCGGCGCCTCGGGCGTCGCCTCCGTCTGCCTGGCGCCGCCTCGGTGCTGGCCGCCCAGCCGCCCGGCCTCGCTCGCCTTACTCCGGTCATTGGCGAAGTTGGCCGGGTTGTTCTCCCGCCCCTGATGGGTGCCGCCGACATGGCCGGCCTGCCGCGCCTTCACCGGGTTGTTGGCGAAGTTGGCCGGGTTGTTCTCCTTGCCCTGGTGCATGCCGCCGAGATGCCCGGCCTCGCGTGCCCGGTCGCGGTTGTTGGCGAAATTGCCGGGATTGGTCGCGGCCCCCTGGCGCGAACCGCCGATCTGGCCGGCACGCGAAGCCTTCTCCCGGTTGTTGGCGAAATTGCCCGGGTTGCTGTTCCGGCCGCCGCCATGCGGCGCATCGCCGCTGGAACCCGCCATGAACCTGTCCTTCCTGTTGCTCGCGGTCGTGCCAGCCGCAAGCGGCGGCCGGCGCGCACCCAACGCGGTTCGGACGGCAACGGATGCGCCGGCGCTCGGCCTCGCGGTGGAAATCCGCGTGTGCGGTCAGGCGCCTGACGCCTGGGGCGGCGGCATCTCCCGCGGGCCGGGCGGGCTGACGGGCGGCAGTTCCGGCCCGGGCGACGGCGGCAGCGGGCTCGGCCCCGGCGCGGGGGAGGGCGGGCCGGGCGGCATGGGCGGGATCTCGGGGCCCGGCAGGTCGGGCGGCTGGATCGGGTCGGACGGGGCCATGGTGGTCATTCTCCGGCTGGACCGGCCTCAACGCCGCCGCCGGCCGCCTGTTGCCTCGGCCTCACGCAGCCGGCTCCGGCGGCGGCATGTGTCAAGAATCGCACACCACCGCGCCGGCGTGACGCAGGTGCCATGGCGCGATACGCCTGCACCATGGCATATACGGCACGATCATCCCGGCTCCGTGGCGACACCCGGTCCCGCCGCCGGGGTGCCGAGAGGATGCGCGAAAGGCACGGTCGCATTGGCGCCGATGGCGGAGAGACCCCTGTCGCCCGAGGGTGAGCCGATGGCCCCCATATGTGCCGGCTGCGGCACGGTCCTCGCCCCCACGGCGCGCTTCTGCAGCGAATGCGGCCTGCGCCAGCCCGGCGCGGCCGCGCCGCGCCTCGGCGCCCCGCGCTCGCGCGAGTTGCGGCCGATGACCGTGATGTTCTGCGACGTCGTCGGCTCCGCCGCCCTCGCCGCCGGGCGCGACCCGGAGGAGTTCACCGAGGCCATCGCCCGCTTCTACCGCCTGACGGCGGAGGTGGTGCTGCGGCATGGCGGCCATCTCGGCCGCCTCGTCGGCGACGGCGTGATGGTGCATTTCGGCTATCCCGCGGCGCAGGAGGACGATGCCGAGCGCGCGGTGCGCGCCGCCCTCGGCATCCTCGACGCGGTGGCCCTGGCGGCGCCCGGCCGCGCCGGTCCGCGCCTCGCGGTGCGCATCGGCATCTCGACCGGCCTGGTCGTGGTGGCGGATGTCGCCGATACCGGCGATCCCCGCAACCTCGACGTCTTCGGCGAGACCCCCAACCTCGCCGCGCGGCTGCAGGCGCTGGCGCAGCCGGGCACGGTGCTGGTCTCCGACAGCGTCCGCCGCCTGGTTGGCGCGCTGTTCGAGTTCCGCAGCCTCGGCGCCCATCCGGTGAAGGGCTGGCCTGAGCCCATGCCGGTCTGGCAGGCGCTGGGCGTCGCCGCGAGCCCGGACCGTTTCGCCGCCCGTGCCGAAGGCGCGACCCTGCCCCTGGTCGGGCGCGACGCGGCGCTGGAGCGCCTGCGCTGCCTCTGGCGCGCCGCCCAGATCGGCGAGGGGCGGACGGTGCTGGTCTCGGGCGAGGCCGGCATCGGCAAGTCGCGGCTGGTCGCCCAACTCCTGCGGGAAACCCAGGGCCAGGGCCGTGTCGCGGTCCGCTACTTCGCCGCGCCCCACCAGCAGGGCATGCCGCTGCAGCCGGTGCTGCAGCAGCTCGAGCGCGACAGCCGCATGCAGCGCGGCGAGACGCCGGCCGAGCGCATCGCCAAGCTGCGGGCGCTGCTGCCCGACCTGCCGCCGGTCGACCTCGCCCTCGTCGCGGAGCAGCTCTCGCTCTCCGGCCCGGACCTGCCGCCGGTGCCGCCCATGCCGCCGCAGCGGCGGCGCGAGCGCCTGTTGCTCGCCCTGATGGAGGGGCTGGTGGCGGTGACGCGCGCCCGGCCCGTGCTGATGGTGCTGGAGGACGCGCACTGGGCCGACCCCACCACGCGCGAGCTGCTGGCGCAGTGGATCGAGCGCGTGCCGCACCTGCCGGTGCTGGCCGTCGTCACCGCCCGGCCGGAATTCCTGCCGCCCTGGCTGGGCGCGCCGGGCGTGGAGCGGCTGAACCTCGCGCCGCTCGGCGAGGCCGAGGCGGCGGAACTCGTGCGCAACGTCGCCCGCGACGTGCCGCTGCCGCCAGAGGCGGCGCGCGACATCCTCCGCCGCGCCGATGGCGTGCCCCTGTTCCTGGAGGAGCTGACGCGCGCGGTCGCCGAGCAGATCGCCCAGGCCGGCGGCGGGCCGGAGCCGGCGCGGCGCCGCGGCGGCGACCGGACCAGCGTGCCCGTCTCCCTGCATGCCTCGCTGCTCGCGCGCCTCGACCGGCTGGGCGAGGCGCGGGAGGTGGCGGAGGTCGCCTCCGTCATCGGCCGGGAATTCGACCCGGCGCTGCTGGCGTTGGTGCTGGAGCGCGATGCGGCCTCGCTCGAGCCCGTGCTGGCGCGGCTGGTCGAGTCCCGGCTGCTGCAGCGGCACGGCCAGGCGCCGGGCGGCACCTATCGCTTCCGCCATGCGCTGGTGCAGGACGCCGCCATGGGCCTGCTGCCGCGGGAGCGCTACCGCGACCTGCATGCCCGCGTCGCCGACATCCTGGAGGCGCGCTTCCCCGAGGCGGCCGAGGCGCGGCCGCAGGTGATCGCGCATCACCGCGCCGAGGCGATGCAGCCGGAGCAGGCGGTCGCCTGCTGGCTGCGCGGCGCGCAGCAGGCGATCCGGCGCGGCGCCATGGAGGAGGCGCTGGTGCAGCTCCGCCGCGGCATCGCCCTGCTGCAGGGCCTGCCGGAGAGCGAGGCGCATGACGGCGCCGAGCTCGACATGCAGCTCCTCGCGGGCAATGCGCTGCTGGCGCTGCGCGGCCATGGCGCGCTGGAGACCGGCCAGGCCTATGACCGCGCCCGGGTGCTGGCCGAGCGGCTGCCGGGCCAGCCGCAGCTCCGCAATGCCATGCACGGCCAGTGGAGCCATGCCTGGATGCGCGGCGCGGTCGGGCTGGCGATGCAGCGCGCCGAGGCGCTGCTGGCCCATGCGGCGGCGCGGGATTCGAGCGGCGGCCTAGCGATCGCCTGGAGCGCGCTCGGCCACTCGCAATTCCTGATGGGCCGCTACCGGGAGGCGATGGCGAGCCTCGACCTCGCGCGGCAGCAGGATGCCCGGCCGGAGCGCGACCGCCGCTACGGCCTGGCGGCGCAGGTGACGGTGATCAGCACGCGCTGCTACGCCGCCTGGGCGCGCGCCTTCACCGGGCGGCTCGGCGAGGCGCGGCGCGACCTGGTCGCGACGCTCGCCGCCGCCGAGGCATCGCGCTTCCCCTTCGCCATCGCCTATGGCCATTACGCTCTCGGCCGCTTCGACTATGACGGCGGCAGCGCGGAGGCCTGCATCGCCCGGCTGCGCCAGGCGATCGCCTTCTGCGAGGAGCACGAGATCGGCTACCTCGCCATGGCCTCCCGCGCGCTGGTCGGCGTGCTGCTCGGCGAGCAGGGCGACGCCGCGGCCGGGCTCGAACTGGTGCGCGACTGCATCCGCTGGAACCGCGAGGCCGAGGCGCTGGCCTTCGTCTCCGGCTTCCTCGGCATGGAGGCCGAGTTGATGGCGCGCGCCGGCGATACGGCGAGGGCGCTGGAGCGGATCGAGGAAGGCCTGGCGCTGATGGCGGACTGCGGCACGGCCTGGGAGCAGCCGACGCTGCTGCGCCGGCGCGGCGGGATCCACCGGCGCGCCGGCCGCATGGAGGCGGCGGAGGCCGACCTGCGGGCCGCGGTGGCGCTGGCCGAGGCGCAGGGGGCCGGGCTGTTCCGGCTGCAGGCGGCGATGCCGCTGGCCGGGCTGCTGGCCGGGACCGGCCGCGGCGGCGAGGGCCACGGCCTGCTCGCCGCCGCGCTCGCCCCCCTCGACGGGGAAGTCGAGCCGGTGGTGCTGCGCGCGCGCGACCTGCTGGCGCGGCCAGAGCAGATCGCCGCAGAGTGGAAACGCTCGCAGGCGTGAATCTGCTCTGCAACTCAAAAGGCGAGAGCAATCTCACGCTGCATGGTCAGCGTGAGAATGCTCCAGGTCAGGCCTTGGCGTAGCTGACGCCCATCCCGGCCGAGGGGTCGTTCTGGATGCCGTAGGGCGGGATCGGGTAGCGGATGCCGTTCCTCGCCAGCGCCTGCATGCCCTCGACCGCCTTCCGCAGGTCCTCCGGCTTCAGCGCCATCAGCATCTCCTCGTCCGGTACGCCGCCATAGCGCCGCTCGGCGAAGCAGGGGAGCGAGAGGCTCGGCTCGCCGGTGGCCAGCGCCCGGCCCCAACTGTCGGCGCAGGCGGTTTCGCCCACGACCGACCACTCGAATTTCCTGTAGCCGGTGTACTGCAGGCCGTTGATCAGGATGATCATCTGCCCTGGCGTCGCATAGACCAGCACGATGTCGGGCGGATCGAGCCGGCCGCTCTCGAGCGGGCTGACCGCGAGCGCCTGGTAGCGGCCATGCGGCACGCAGGAGAGCGCCTGCTGCCGCCCCGCCGCGCTCTCGGCATCGCCGTGCCAGACGCCGACATAGCGCGACCCCGTCTCGTCCCGCGGCGCGAGGCCGACGACCGCGCGGCATTGCTGGCCCACCAGGTCCTCGGCCGTGATGCCGACCGTCCAGCCGAGGCGCGAGGCCATGGAGACGATCTGGTCCGTGGTGTGCACCGTCTTCGGCCGGCGGATGCGCGGGATGGCCTCCATCGCCTCCACCGTCTCGAAGAGCTTCATGCCTGTCACGGTGGTCTTCAGCCGCAGCAGGGCATTGAGGTCGGCGACCAGGCGCTGCGCGTCGTTCGGGTGCGGTCCGGACATGCTGGCTTCTCCCTGCCTCGATCCTGCCCGCGCCGGCACCCGGCGTCACCTCCCTGGCTGCGCAACGACCCTCGCCGCGGCCGTGCGGCGCGGTCAGCCGTTGTCGGCGAAGCCGGGATAGAGCGTCATGCCGCCATCGACGAAGAGCGTCGTGCCGGTGACGTAGTCCGAGGCGTCGGAGGCGAGCCAGACGGCGGCGGCCGCAATGTCCTCGGGCTCGCCCACGCGGCCATAGGGGATCAGTTCCAGCAGCCGGCGCTCGGCCTCCTTCGTTTCCCAGGCCTCGCGGTTGATCGGGGTGCGGATGGCGCCCGGGGCGATCGCGTTCACCCGGATGCGCTGCGGCGCCACCTCCTGCGCCAGGCTCTTCATCATCAGCATGATGCCGCCCTTGGAGGCCGCGTAATTCGCGTGCCCTGCCCAGGGGATCACCTCGTGCACCGAGGACATGCAGATGATCTTGCCGCGAGCGCGCGACAGGTCCGGCCGTTCCTCCTGCGCCAGGAAGCGCCGCAGCGCCGCGCGGCAGCAGAGGAACTGGCCGGTCAGGTTCACGTCGATGACCTTCCGCCAATCCGCGAGCGACATGTCGCGGAAGGCCGCGTCGCGCTGCAGGCCGGAATTGGCGACGAGGATGTCGAGCCGGCCGAAGCGCTCGGTGACCTGCGCGACCATGGCGTCGACCGCCGCCTCCTCGGCGACATCGGCCCCGACCGCGATGGCGCGGCCGCCCGCCGCCTCGATGCGCCGGGCCGCCTCCTCCGCCGCCTCGCGATGCGAGGCGTAGTTGACCGCCACCGCCGCACCGGCCGCGGCGAGTGCCTGCACGACGCCCGCGCCGATGCCGGAACTGCCGCCGGTGACGAGCGCCACCTGGCCGGCCAGGGGCCGCAACAGGCGTTCGGCCTGGTCCATGTTCACCTTCCCCGGGCGTCGCGGCCCGTGCCGGGTTGATCCGCGGACGCGCCCGGGGGCCGCCCGCCCGGTCCTACGCGCGAGCGGCCGGGGAGTTCGGTCGGCTATTCCAGCCGCAGGTTGGCGCCGCGGATCACGCCGCCCCACTTGTCCAGCTCCGCCGCGATCAGCGCGCCCATCTGCGCGGGGTCGCGGGTCCAGACCGTGGCGCCGGCGCGGGTGATGCGCTCGGCCGTCTCCGGCAATTGCGCGATGCGGATGATGGCCTGGGACAGGCAGTCGCGGATCGGCGCGGGTAGCGCGGCGGGGCCGACGAAGCCGAACCAGACATAGACCTCGACCTCGGGGAAGCCGAGCTCGGCGAAGGTCGGGACATCGGGCATCGCCGGGTCGCGTTCCCGGCCGGTGACGGCGAGCGCGCGCAGCCGGCCCTCCTGCACATGCCCGAGCGCATTCGGCAGGTTGTCGATGGACATGGTCAGCCGACCCGCGACCAGGTCCACCTGCGCCGGCGCGCTGCCGCGATAGGGCACATGGGTGATGTCGGTGCCGGTCTTCGCCTTGAACAGCTCGGCCGCGAGATGCGGGCTGCTGCCGGCGCCGGAACTGCCGAAGGTGAGCTTCCCCGGCTGCGCCTTCGCCGCCGCGATCAGCTCCGGCACGCTGCGGATCGGCCCCTCCGCCTTCACCACCAGCACGTTCATCACCCGCGCGACGACGGCGACCGGCGTGATGTCCCGGCGGGGGTCGTAGCCGGTATTGGCGAAGAGGAAGGGGTTCATGCAGAGGTTGGCTGTATTGGCGACCACGAGCATGTGGCCGTCCGGCGCCGCCTGCGCCGTCGCCGCGATGGCGAGCGAGCCGCTGGCGCCCGGCCGGTTCTCGACCAGGCCGGGCTGGCCCAGCACCTCCTGGAAGCGCTCCCCGACCAGCCGGCCGAGCGCGTCGTTGATGGCGCCGGGCGTGTAGGGAATGAGGATGCGCACCGGCTTCTCCGGCGCCCAGGGCGAGGCCGGCCCCTGGGCGCGGGCAGGCAGGGCAAGCAGGGCCGGGGCGGCCAGCAGGCCGCGGCGGGCGAGGGGCATGACGTGGTCCTCCCGGGGGTCGTTGCCGGGAAGGCTACACGCTCCGCAGCCGCTGCCGCAGTTCGAATTTCTGGATCTTGCCCGTGCTGGTCTTGGGCAGCGGGCCGAAGGTGACGCGCTTGGGGCATTTGAAATGCGCGAGGCGCCCGCGGCACCAGGCGATCACTTCAGCCTCGGTCGGCGGCGCCTTGTCCGGCGCGGGCGTGACGAAGGCATGCGGCACCTCGCCCCATTTCTCGTCGGGCTGCGCGACGACGGCGGCCTCCATGATCGATGGATGCGCATAGAGCACCTCTTCGACCTCGAGCGTCGAGATGTTCTCGCCGCCGGAGATGACGATGTCCTTGGCGCGGTCCTTCACCTCGATATAGCCGTCCGGATGGCGCACGCCGAGATCGCCGGTATGGAACCAGCCGCCGGCGAAGGCGGCCTCGTTGGCGCGCGGGTTGTGCAGGTAGCCCTTCATGACGGTATTGCCGCGCAGCATGACCTCGCCGAGCGTGCGGCCATCGGCGGGCACCGGCGCCATCGTGTCGGGGTCGAGGACCGTTGCCTCTTCCAGCATCGGGTGGTTCACGCCCTGGCGCGCCATGAAGGCGGCCTTCTCCGGCAGCGGCATGTCCTCGAGCCCCGGCTGCCAGAGGCAGATGGTGGCGGGGCCGTAGCACTCCGTCAGGCCGTAGAGATGCGTCACCGCGAAGCCCATCTCCTCCATCCGCGCGATGACGGGGGAGGGCGGGGCGGCGCCGCCGGTGGCGATGGCGACCTCATGCGCGAAGCGGCGCTTCTGCTCCTCCGGTGCGTGGATCAGCATGGTCAGCACCACGGGCGCGGCGCACATATGCGTCACGCGGTGCTCGGCGATGGCGGCGAAGATGGCGTCCGGCCGCACGGCGCGCAGGCAGACATGGGTGCCGCCCTGCAGCGTCACCGCCCAGGTATAGGTCCAGCCATTGCAGTGGAACATCGGCAGCGCCCAGAGATAGACGCTGCGCGGCGAGAGGCCGAAGGCCAGCGCATTGCCGCAGGCATTGAGGTAGGCGCCGCGGTGATGCGCGACCACGCCCTTCGGGTCACCTGTCGTGCCAGAGGTGTAGGAGAGCGCGATCGCCTCCCACTCGTCCGCCGGCATGCGGATGGGCGCGTCAGGATCGCCGCCGGCGAGGAAGGCCTCGTACTCCGTCGGGCCGAGCGGCGCGCCGTCCGGACCCTCCGGGTCGGCGATGTCGATGACGGGCGGCGGTGCCTCCAGCCCCGCCAGCGCCACGCGGGCTACGCCCACGAATTCCCGGTCCACCAGGAACAGCTTCGCGCCGCTGTGGCGCAGGATGAAGCCGATGGCGGCGGCGTCGAGCCGGATGTTGATGGTCAGGAGCACGGCGCCGGCCATGGGCACGCCGTAATGCGCCTCCAGCATCTCCGGGGTATTGGGCGCGAGGATGGCGACGACATCGCCCGGCGCGACGCCCGCGCCATGCAGCGCCGCGGCGAGGCGCCGGCTGCGGTCGGCCATCTCCGCATAGGTCAGGCGCCGCGCGCCATGGATCACCGCGGTGCGGTCGGGATAGATCCGTGCCGCCCGCTGCAGGAAGGAGATCGGCGTCAGCGGGACGTGGTTCGCCGCAAGCTGCGGCAGCGTGTTGAGCCTGGCCGCGTCATCCACGGCCGGCACCCCAGGCAAAGAAATCCTTGCCCTGGCGGCGGAGGAAGTTGGTCAGCACCATCCGGTGCACCTCGGAGGCGCCGTCCACCAGCCGCGCCTGGCGGGCATAGCGGTACATCCACTCGACCACCGTGTCCTTGGAATAGCCGCGGGCGCCGAGAAGCTGCAGGGAGGTATCCACCGCCTTGTGCAGCGCGTCGGCGACCACGACCTTGGCCATGGAGATCTCCTTCCGCGCGAGGCTGCCATTGTCCAGCAGCCAGGCGGCGCGCATGGTCAGGAGACGGCCGATGTCGAGCTCCATTGCCGCCTGGCCGATCATCTGCTGCACGCTCTCCTTCTCGATCAGTGTGCTGCCGAAGGCCTTCCGCACCTCGACGCGTGCCATGGCGATCTCGAGCGCGCGGCGGCCCATGCCGGTCCAGCGCATGCAATGCGTCAGCCGTGCCGGGCCGAGGCGGATCTGCGTCGCGCGCAGCCCGTCGCCCACCTTCATCAGCACGTTCTCGTCGGTGATCTCGAGCCCGTCGAATTCCAGCTCGCAATGCCCGCCATGCTCCTCCGGCCCCATGATCGGGATGCGGCGGATGATGCGCCAGCCCGGCTGGTCCGCGTGGTAGAGGAAGGCGGTCAGGCCGTTGCGGTCATCCTCCCCGGTGCGGGCCATGAGGATGAAGTGCTTCGCCTCCGCCGCGCCGGTGATGTAGTGCTTGCGGCCGCGGATCACCCAGCGATCGCCCTTCCGCTCCGCCCGCGTGTAGGTCATGGACGGGTCGCTGCCGCAGCCGTCCGGCTCGGTCATCGCGAAGGCGCTCTGCACCTTGCCGTCGATGATGGGCTGCAGCCAGCGCTCCTTCTGCGCCTCCGTCCCCACCATGTTCAGCAGGCGCATGTTGCCGTCATCCGGCGCCGCGCCGTGGAAGACGACGGGGCCGAAGATGGAGCGGTTCATCTCCTCGTAGCAGGCGGCCAGGCCGACCATGGGCAGGCCGCCGCCGCCCCTCTCCTGCGGCATGCCGAGCGCCCAGAGGCCCTTGGCCTTCGCCTCGGCGCGCAGCTCCTCGAGCAGCGGCTTGCGGATGTTCTCGTGCTCGTCATAGCTCGCCGGGTCGGATTCCAGCGGGATGATCCGCTCCTCGATCATGGCGCGGATGCGCTGACGGATCTCGTCGATCTGGGGCGGGAGGGAGAAGTCCATGATGCGTCTGTCCTAGAGAGGATTGACCGAATGCCCGCCATCCACCACCAGCGCCGCGCCGGTCATGTGCGCGCCGGCCGGGGAGGCGAGCAGCAGCAGCGGCCCCGTCAGGTCCTCCGGCTGGCCGAGCCGGCGCTGCGGCACGCGCCTGACCACGGCCTGCCCGGCCTCGGAGGCGAAGAACTCCGTGTTGATCGGCGTCTCGACATAGCCGGGGCAGAGGGCGTTCACCCGGATGCCGTAGCGTGCCAGCTCCACCGCCATCTGCTTCGTCATCTGCACGAGCCCGGCCTTGGAGGCGGTATAGCCGACCACGCCCTGCAGGATGCGCAGGCCGCCGATGGAGGCGATGTTGATGATGGAGCCGCCGCGCTTCGCCGCGACCAGGCGGCGCGCGCCTTCGGTCGCCACCAGGAAGCAGCCGCGCAGGTTCACGTCCAGCACGCTGTCCCAGTCCGCTTCCGTCTGCTGCAGCAAAGGGCGCGTCACGGCGATGCCGGCATTGTTGACGATGATGTCGCAGGGGGCGCCGAAGGCCGCCTCCGCCGCGTCATAGGCGCGGGCGACGGCGGCGCTGTCGGTCACGTCCAGCGGCACGGCCCGGGCGCGCTCGCCGAGTTCCGCGGCCAGCGCCTCCAGCGCCTCCGTCCGGCGGGCGGCCAGCACCACCTGCGCGCCTGCGGCGTGCAGGATGCGGGCGAAATGCGCGCCGAGCGCGCCGGATGCGCCGGTGACGAGCGCCGTCGCGCCCTGCAGCGAGAAGAGTTGCGCCGGATCCGCCATGCTGCCCGGGGCTTGCGCCCCTTCCTCCCCAGGTGTTCTCAGGGCGGGCAATTGACCACCGGCGGGTCGGGCCGGCAAGTCAGCCGGGGGACAGGTTCATCGCCGCGACGATCGGGGTCCAGCGCGCGATCTCGGACCGGATGAGGGACGCGGCGGCCGCCGGGGAAGTGTCGAGCCAGGTCTCGCAGCCTGCGGCCGCCAGGCGCTGCTGCACGGCGGGGTCGGCCAGCGCCTTGCGCGCGGCTTCCGTCAGCGCCGCCTGCGCCTCGGGCGGCGTGCCGGGGCGGACCATCAGCACCTGCCAGACCGTCATGTCGTAGCCGGCGACACCCGCCTCGGCGAGGCTTGGCAGGTCCGGTGCCACGGCGGAGCGCGTGGCGGTGGAGACGCCGAGGCCGCGCAGCTTGCCGTCGCGCATCAGCGGCAGGATCATCGTCGGGCTGTCGATGGTCACCTGCATGCGCCCGGCGACCAGGTCCTGCACCGAGGCCGCGGCGGCCCGGTAGGGCACGATGGTGAAGGTGACGCCGGCGCGCTGGCGGAGCAGCTCGCCCGCCATGTGGTTGCTGCCGCCGGGATTGGTCGCGCCGTAATTCGCCGCCTCGCCCTGCGCCTTCAGCCAGGCGAGCAGCCCGGGCACGTCGCGCACCGGCAGGTCCGGGTTGACCGCGAGGATGAAGGGCTGCCGCGCCACCAGCGCGATCGGCACGAAATCCGCCACCGGGTCGTGCGGGAATTGCGGGTAGATCGCCTTCATGACGGCGTGGTTGTTGGTGGCGATGAAGAGCGTGTGGCCGTCCGGCGGCGTGCGCTGGAAGGCCTGCGCCGCGACCGTGCTGCCGGCGCCCGCGATGTTCTCCGGCACCACCGGCCGGCCGAGCAGCGGGCCCATGGCATCGGCCAGGATGCGGCCGACGATGTCGGTGACGCCGGCCACCGCGACGGGGATCACGAGGCGGATCGGGCGGTTCGGGAAGCGCTCCTGCGCCAGGGCGGGCCCGGAAAGGAGCGGCGTGGCGAGCAGGGCGCGGCGCGTCGGCATGGCCTCAGTCTTCGATGGGCTTGCGGTGCTGGCAAGACGCGCGCCACCATCCCGCCGGACCCGGAGAGGCCGATGACCCCGATCACGCTGCAGGAGCCGTTCCGCGCCGTCTTCTACGCGCCCTTCTATGCCGCACTCGCCCGCGGCGACTACGCGGCGGAGGGCGTGGCGGTGACGCTGCGCAGCGGCACCGTCCCGGCGAATGCCAAGGACGCGGTGCTGGCCGGCGTCGCGGACCTCGCCTGGGGCGGGCCGATGCGCATCCTGCTGGCGCATGAGGCCGACCCTGCCAGCCCCTTGCGCAATTTCGGCGCCGTCGTCATGCGCGACCCCTTTTTCCTGGTCGGGCGCGGGCCGCGGCCCGGCTTCCGGCTGACGGACCTCGCGCGGCTGAGGCTTGGCACGGTGTCGGAGGTGCCGACGCCCTGGTGGACGCTGCAGCACGACATCCGCCTCGCCGGCCTCGATCCGGCCCTGGTGCCGCGCGTGACGGATGCGGGCATGGCGGAGAACGCCGCCGCGCTGCTGGACGGGCGGATCGATGTCGCGCAGGTCTTCGAGCCCTTCGTCACGCAGCTCGAGGATGTCGGCGGCGCCGTCTGGTACGCGGCGGCTGGGCGCGGCGTGACGGGCTACACCACCTTCACGACCACGGTGGACCTGTTGCAGGCGAAGCGGGCCGAGTTCAAGGCGATGCTGCGCGGCCTGGCGCGGACGCTCGCCTGGGTGGCGGAGAGCAGCGCGGAGGTGCTGGCCGAGTGCATCGCCGGCCATTTCCCGGACCTGTCGCCGCAGCTGCTGGCGCGCTGCCTCGCCCGCTACAAGGCGGTCGGGCTCTGGACCGCGGATCCCTTCTACCCCGAGGAGGCCTTCACCCGGCTGGAGACGGCGATGTTCACCGCGGGCGCCATCACGCGCAGGCCCGGTTTCGCCGCGACGGCGGACAATGCCATCGTCGCGGAAGCGCTGGCGGAGCGCTAGCGGCGGCCGGCTGACGCCTCTGCGACCTCCGCCTCCACCGCCGCCAGCAGGCGTGCCGGGAAGTGGCGCGGGATGCGCTCGCCGATCAGGACGATGCGGCTGCGGCGGTCCGCGCCGGGCCAGCGGTCGAGCCATTCGAGCGGGTGGACCATGTGCTGGATGGCATGCAGCACCGCCGGGCGCGCCGGGTCTTCCGCCAGCGCCACGAGGCCCTTCAGGCGCAGCAGGCGCGGGCCGGCATGCTCGGCCAGGCCCTGCATCCAGAGCGTGAGCGCCAGCGCCGGGATCGGCGCCTCGCGCTCGATGACGATGGAGGTCAGGCCCGCGGTGTGGCGCGCCGCCCAGTCGGGCAGGTCCGCCGGGCGGGGCGCTGGCGCGAAGAGCCAGGCGGGTTCCGCCGCGCCCTGCTCCGCCGCCCGCAGCGGCGCGGCCGGGTTCAGGGCGCGGATCGCCGCCTCAGGCGCCGGGGCGAGGTCCGGCTTGGTCACCAGGATGCGGTCGGCCAGCATCACCTGCCGCTGCGCCTCCGGGTGGCGGGCCAGCGCCGCCTCGCCATGCAGCGCGTCCACCAGTGTCGCCACGCCCTGCAGGGCGTGGGTCGCGGCGAGCGCCTCGTCCGTCATCAGCGCGTGCAGGATGGGGGCTGGATCGGCGAGGCCGGAGGTCTCGATCAGCACGCGCTCGTAGCGCGGCACCTCGCCAGCCTCCCGCCGGCGCAGAAGGTCCAGCAGCGTCCTCGTCAGGTCGTCGCGCACCACGCAGCAGAGACACCCCGTGGAGGCACTCACAAAACTCTCCTCGCTGGCGGCGATCAGGTCGTGGTCCAGCGGGATCTCGCCGAACTCGTTGACGATGACGGCGCTGTCGGCCCAGGCGGGGTCGCGCAGCACGCGGCGCAGCAGCGTCGACTTGCCGGCGCCGAGGAAGCCGGTGACGACCGAGACGGGGATCATTCCTCCGGCCGTGCCACGCGGAGACGCCGCACCTCGTCCGTCCGGGCGCCGACCGCGTTGCGCAGGCTGCGCAGCAGGCCGAGGACGGAGGTGCAGGGCCGCCGCTGGCCCGGCCGTTCCACCCACCAGCGCACCGGCAGGTCGTCCGGCCCTGCCGCGGTCACGCGCAGCGCCGTGCCATCCGGCGCGGCGAGTGCCACGCCGTCTCCCGCCACGCGCGGCCGCGCCTCCACCTCCCACAGCGCCAGCGCATCGGCCAGCAGGTCGCGCAATTCGGGCGGCGTCACAGCGCGGCGGCGGCGCGGATCTCGTCCGGCACCTTGCGCGGCAGCCATTCGCCGCCGCGGTCGTCGCCGAGCCATGTGTCGCCATCCACCACGATCTTCCCGCGCAGGATGGTCATGGCCGGCCAGGCCTCGACCTCGCGGCCCTCCCAGGGGCTGTAGTCGCTCTCGTGCATCGCCTCGGCCCGCACGGTGCGGCGGAGCGCCGGGTCGAGGATGCAGATATCGGCATCCGAGCCGGGCGCGATGGCGCCCTTCCGCGGATAGAGCCCCATGATCCTCGCGGCGTTGGCCGAGACGCGGTCGACGAATTGCCGCAGCGTGAAGCCGCGCTTCCTCATCTCGGAATACATCAGCGCCACGCGCGGCTCGACGCCGGAATTGCCGCCGGTGGTGTCGTCGATCCGCTTGCCCTGGGTCTTGACCGAGAGCGAGCAGCAGAGCTCGTCGGTCGCCACGCAGGCGATGGTGCCGTCCTTGGCGCCGCGCCAGAGCTCGTCCTGGTCGGCCTGCGACTTCAGCGACGGATAGGTGTGGTAGATCTGCCCGTTCGGCTTCTTGTAGTCCTCCTGCGTGTAGAGCATGTACTGGTGCAGGCTCTCGCCATAGACGGGCTGGCCGCGGCCGCGCGCCTCGCGGATCGCCCGCACGCCATTCCCCGCCGAGACATGCATCATATACAGGGCGGTGCCGGGCACATGCTCGGCGAGGCGGATGATGCGGCGGAAGGAGATGTCCTCCGACAGGGTGTTGTGAACCTCCGCCATGTTCTCGAAGCCGGCGCGGCCCTCGCGGAACAGCCTGGCGTACATGTGCATGACGATGTCGTTGTCCTCGGAGTGGATGACGCCGAGGCCACCCTTCTTCGACAGGACCTGGAACACCTCCCAGATGTCGCCGAAATCCACCATCCGCCCCTTGCGGCTGGGCGTGATGTCCGTCGTGAAGATCTTCACCGTCGCATGGCCGGCCTCGATGGCCTCGCCGATCTGGGCGGGCAGCTCGGGCGGCAGGTCGCCCTCCACCATGGTGTGCAGCGCCCAGTCGCAGGGGCAGCCATCCTCCCGCCAGGCGGCCATCCGTTCCTCGATCGCGCCCTGCACGGTCTTGCCATGCGTCCAGCGGGTGAAGTCGATGAGGGTGGTGGTGCCGCCGAACAGCGCCGCCTTGCCGACCACGCTCGGGCCCTTGGTGTAATCGATCGTGCCGCCCGGGCCGTAGGTGGGCCAGAGGCAATGGGTATGCGGGTCGATGCCGCCGGGCATCACGACCTTGCCGGTCGCATCCACCAGCCGCGTGCCGGCCGCCAGCGGGAAGGCGCCGCGGGCGGCGACGGCCACCACCTTGCCGCCGGCGATCGCCACGTCCGCCGGGCCGATGGCATGCGGGGTGACCACGCAATCCCCGGTGATGACCAGATCGACCATGGCCCGTACCCCCCGTGCTGCCTGCGGGCGCGGATGCTGCGCCCGGTGCGCGGGTGGTGCAAGGCGCGCCCGCCCGCCGGTGGAGCGGGCAGGGCCCGCTATGCGATGGGGCGGCCGAGCCTGGCGGCATAGCGTTCCCGGAAGCGCCCGATCACGGCCGGGTTGATGATCCGCGGCGGCAGCTTCCCCTTGGCCGCATCGGCGAAAGCCAGCGCCGCGATGCGGGTGATGTTCGCCCGGCTCTCATGCGTCACCCCCGCGGTGTGCTGCGTCACGATGACATTCGGCATGTGCAGCAGCGGGTGGTCCGGCGCGGGCGGCTCCTGCTCCCAGACATCGAGGCCGGCGCCGGCGAGGTGTCCGCTGCGCAGCGCCTCGTGCAGCGCCGGCTCGTCATGGATATTGCCGCGTGCGGTGGTGACGAAGATCGCGCCCTTCCGCATGCGCGCGAAGCTGTCGGCGCCCATCAGGCTGCGGCTCTCGGGTGTCAGCGGCAGGTGCAGGCTGACCACGTCGCTCTCGGCCAGGAGTTCGTCCATCTCCACCTTGCGGGCGCCGCGGCCGGCGATGGTCTCCTTGTCCAGGTAGGGGTCGCAGGCCAGCACGGTGCAAGAGAAGGCGCGGTCGAGGATCTCCGCGACGCGGGTCCCGACATGGCCGATGCCGACCAGCCCCACGGTCCGCCCGCGCAGCTCGCGCCCCATCAGCGCATTGCGGTTCCGGGCATGGCCCGCGCGCATCGCCGCCCCGGCCTCCGGCATGCGCTTGAGCAGGGCGAGCATCATGCCGACGGCGTGCTCGGCCACGCCCTCCGCATTGCCACCGGCCTGGTTCACCAGCAGCACGCCGGCCGCCGTGCAGGCCTCGGGGTCCACCGGGTCGTAGCCGGCGCCGGTGCTGCCCACCATCAGCAGGTCCGGCAATTGCTCCAGCAGCGCCGCTTGGACATGGAAGGGCTTCGGCAACTCGTCACGGGAGGCCATGCAGTAGTAGGCATCCACGCCGCGGAGCGCATCGAGCACGGCCGAGTCGGGCTGCTCGAGCGGGATGCGGAGAATCTCCAGCTCCGGGTGCTGCGCCGCGGTGTCGAGGAAGGATTGATGCGGGACGTGGGAGAGGTAGCCGACTCGGAAGCGGCGGGGCTCGGGCACGGGGACGGTTCCTCCTCGGGGCGTTTGCCGGCCTTTGTATCCCGCACCCCCGGGGGCGAAAAGTCGCGGGTCCCAGGAATCCGTTTTGCTCCTGGCGCGTTGCCGGGGGTGATGCACCGCGCCCTCCGCAGCCATCAGCAGCAGCTTGCCGGCGTGGTGGAGGCGATCGCGACCGGCCAGACGGAGCTGCGGGACATCCTGGCGGCGGTCACCCCGGGCGGGGGGAAGAGCCTGCTGCCGGTCATCGCCGCGGCGCGGCTGATCTGGGCCGGGATCGTCGAGCGGGTCTGCTGGATCGTTCCCCGCGACAGCCTGCGCCTGCAGGCGGAGGAAGCCTTCGCCGACCCGAACTGGCGCCTCGCGCTCGACCATGCCGTCTCGGTCCGCGCGGCGGAGAATGCCCCCGACCCCTGCCGCGGGCTGCAGGGCTGGATCACCACCTACCAGGGCGTCGCCGCGGCGCCGGAGCTGCACCTGGCGGAGTTCCGCAAGCAGAAGACCCTGCTGGTGGTGGACGAGGTGCACCACCTGCCGGCCGAGGCCGACCCGGACGCGCCGGAGGAAGCCGCCTGGTCGCGCGCCATCCTGCCGCTGCTCGAGCACGCCGCGGTGCGGCTGCTGCTCTCCGGCACGCTGGAGCGGGCGGATGGCCGCCCGATCCTCTGGCTGCCCTACCGCCGGGGGCAGGGCGCGCGGACGCGGGAGGTGGACCTGCAGGCGCCCGGCTTCGCCGTCATCGGCTATAGCCGCGCCCAGGCGCTGGCCGAGAAGGCCGTGCTGCCCGTCGATTTCGGCGCCCTGGACGGGGAGGCGGAGTGGCTGGACGAGGAGCGCCGCCGCACCGGGCCGCATCCCGTCTCCGGCCCGCCGGAGGTCGGGCGTGCCGCGCTCTTCACCGCGCTGCGGACCGGCTTCGCGCAGGACCTGCTCCGCCGCGCCTTCGCCCAGACCCGCGACCTGCGCACGGAGCGCCGCGCGCGGCTCGGCCTGCCGCCGGGCGAGACGGCGATGGGCCTCGGCAAGCTGCTGGTGGTCGCACCCGACCAGGAGAATGCGCGGCGCTACCTCGACTGGCTGCGCGAGTGGCTGCCGAAGGGCCAGGCGGATACCGTCGCGCGCATCGCCACCTCGGACGAGCGCGACGCGCAGGAAGTGTTGGCGGCCTTCCGGCTGCGGCCGGAGCCCTCCGTGCTGGTCACCGTCGCCATGGCCTATGAGGGGCTGGACGCGCCGAGCGTCTCGGTCTGCGCGGCGCTGACCCATATCCGCTCCCGCGCCTGGCTGGAGCAGATGATCGCCCGCGCTACCCGCGTCGATTTCGCCGCCGGCCCCTACGAGACGCAGCGGGCGGTGGTGCTGCACCCGGACGACCTGCTGTTCCGCAAGTTCCGCGAGCGGATCGAGCGCGAGCAGGGCACGCTGGCGCGGGAGAAGGCGCGCCGCCGCCAGGGCGAGCTGCCCGGCCTGCCCGAGGGGATGGAGCGCGAGGCGCCGATCATCCCGCTCGCCTCCAATGCCACGGCGATGCACTGGCACCGGCTGGCGCCGGGACCGGAATTCGCCGCCGCCAGGCCGGAACATGCGCGCCCGGAGGAGACGGCGCCGGCCGAGGCGCCCTCGGTGCGGGAGCGGGCGCTGCGCAGCCGTATCGGCCAGATGGTCGCGGCGCAGGTGCTGGAGGACGAGGGCGGGCTGCGCATCCCGCGCGGCGCCGTCGCGCACCACGCCTATTCCGCCGCTCTGAAGCGGGTGATGGGCAAGGGCCGGGCGGAGATGACGCTGGCCGAGCTCGAGTCGACCATCGCCTGGCTGGAGCGCAACCGCATCGGCGACCACCTGCACCTGCTGGAGGGCGATCCGCGCTACGGCTGGTCGGTACGGCAGCGGCGTTTCGACTTCCGGACGGAGGGGTAGCGCAACCCCGGGCGGCGTCACCTGTTGGGGATGCTCCGTCCCGGCACCGTCGGGACCGCAAACGACGACAAGGAACGCCCATGCGGAACCCGATGGCCCTCGCGGCCACGCTTGGCCTGCTCGCCCTGCCGGCGCTGGCCCAGAGCGGCCCGAACACCGACCAGTCCCCGGCCGCGACGCCGGCACCGGCCGCGGTGCCGGATGCCCCGCCGGGGGCGGAGCGGCCGCGCGAGGGCGGCGCGCTGATCCCGATTCCGACCTGGCGCGACCGCAACGGCGCCCTGGTCTCGACGGATGGCAACAAGCTTTCCGAGCCGGAGCGCATGGCCGCCGGCAAGCCCTATACGCCGCTGCCCTGGGGCTCGGTGGTGCAGGGCGTGCCGGGGATGAATGCCGCCGTGCCCTACCGGCCGCTGATGCCGGGCGAGCCGGCGAATGTCAGCGTGCGGATGGCGGCGGGCAAGCCGCAGACGACGCTGCCGGAAGGCACGCATCCCGGCGACACCGCCTGGATGCAGGCCGGCCCGGCGCCGCGGCCGCTGCCGGTGGGCGAGACGCCAGCGGATGTCGTCGCCGGCGGCGGCGCGCCGATGGTGCCGGTGACGTCCGGCGGGACGCAGGCGCGGTAGCGACGCCGCACGCGTCTTCGGTACCGTATAGGCGCGTGCGGCAACGCTGTCCTACGCGCCGATGCGTGGAATGGCCGGGCCTTCCGCCCGGCCATGGCGGGCAGCGTCAGCCCGGCCCGCGAAGGCCACGACCGCCGCCGCGGTCGCCGCCGGCTGCTCCGGCAGCAGGGCATGGCCGGCATCGGGGATGACCGTCAGCGCCACGCGATCGCCGAGCGCCTCGCGCAGCGCCGCCTCGGTCGGCACCGGCGCGATGGTGTCGAGCGCTGCGGCGACATAGAGCGTCGCGTGCCGGTCGGCGCAGCGCCGCCAGCGCTGGTCGGTCGCGGCGGTCGCCGCGCGCTGCATGCGGGCGACCGGCGGGTGCCAGCCGGTCAGCCAGACGCGGGCGTCATGCCCCGGCGCGAAATAGCCGCGCTGCAGATGCCCGAGCCGCTCCGCCTCGCTGAGCGCTGGGTCGAAGCTGCCATCGATCGAGGCGCGCACCGCCGGGTCGAGGTTCTGGGTGATGGAGGCCGCGAGGAGCACGACGCCGCGCACCAGTTCCGGCCGGCAGGCGGAGAGCGCGCGCGCCACCCAGTTGCCGAAGGCATGGCCGGCGACCAGGGCAGGGCCGGTGCCCTCCGCCTCCAGCACCGCCGCCGCATCCTCGGCCAGGTCGTAGAGGGTCAGGCCCGTCATCGGCCCTTCCGAGTCGCCGATCCCGCGCGGATCGGGCGCCAGCACCCGGAAGCCCTGCGCCGCGATCAGCGGCGCGACTTCGAAAAAATCCTCGGCGCCGCGGCCGAGGGAGGCGAGCAGCAGGACCGCCGGGCCATGCCCCCAGGCGGCATAGGCGATGCGGGCCGGGCCGCGCTGCACCCTCCGGGTATCCATGCCGTTCCTCCCCTTCCTTTGCCCAGACTATCCCGCGCCGGGCTGTCGGAGGCGAGCCATGGCGCGCCTCGGAGGGCCGGGGCTTTCGTTCCGGGCGAACAAATTCGGTGGCCTGCGTGGGTCCACTCAGGCGCCGTTTGCTCTAGGCTCGCCGCAAAGGGAGGACCGCGGCATGGATGGGCTGCCCGAACGCTTTGACCCCTGGCCCCCGGGCATCGAGCCCGCGGTCCCGATCGAGGGTTACACCAATACCTTCACCCATACGCCCGCCCTGCCGCCGATTCGCCGGCCGCCGACGCGGACGGAGGTCACGGGGCCGCTCGAGCTCTGGCGCAAGCTGCCCTGCGGCGACGACAACCTGGCCGTGGTGGCGCCGGGGCGGATGGCGCTCGGCCAGCTCATCCATATCGGCGGCCGCATCCTGGACGAGGATGGGCGGCCGGTGCGCGGCGCGGTGGTCGAGCTCTGGCAGGCCAATGCCGCCGGTCGCTACTTCCACCCGAACGACACGCGCGACGCGCCGCTCGACCCCAACTTCGTCGGCAATGGCCGCATCCGCACGGACGAGGAGGGGCACTACGCCTTCTTCACGATCAGGCCCGGGGCCTATCCGGTGCCGGCGCCCGGCGTCTGGTGGCGACCGCCGCATGTGCACTTCTCCGTGCTCGGGCCGTCCAGCCTCTCGCGCCTGGTGACGCAGATGTATTTCCCGGGCGACCCGCTGAACCCGCTGGACCGAATCCTGATGTCGGTGCCCGACGCGGCGGCGCGGGAGCGGCTCGTGGCGCGGCCTGTCCCGCCCGAGGAGGTCGGCCTCGGTTGGCTGGCCTATGTGCATGACATCGTGCTGCGCGGCCGTGCCGCGACGCCCGAACTGCCGTGAGGGAGGGCGCGATGCACCGGCCGACCTCGCAGCACACGATCGGGCCCTTCTTCCCGCGCACCTTCTTCCGCGCCGGCGACAACGACCTGACGCGGCTGACGCCGGAGGCGGCGCCGACGCCGCGCGGCGAGCGCATCCGGCTGCATGGGCGGGTGACGCGGGAGGGCGGCACGCCCTGCGTCAATGCCATCCTCGAGGCCTGGCAGGCCGATGCCGCAGGGCGCTTCCGGCATCCCGCGGACCCGGAGGCGCACCTGGCCGATTCGGATTTCCTCGGCTGGGGGCGGGCCTGGACGGATGCGGAGGGGCGCTACGAGTTCGCCACCGTGCTGCCGGGCGGCTTCCTCGAGGGCAACCAGGCGCGGGCGCCGCACATCGACCTGGTGGTGATGGCCTCGGGGCTGATGCGGCAGCTCTCCACCACGGTCTTTTTTCCGGGCTTTGAGGCGGCGAACGAGGTCGATCCCGTGCTCGCGCTGGTCCCGCCGGCGCGGCGGGCGCGGCTGGTGGCCGTGGCGGATGGCGAGGCCGAGGGGCTGCGCGCCTTCCGCTTCGACCTGCGGCTGCGCGGCCTGCCGGAGGACGAAACCCCGTTCTTCATCGAGTAGGTCTCCGCCCGCATCGAGGGCGCTCGACACCGTCGAGCGACCACAAGCCCCGGCATGGCGTTCGGCAAGGGCCGCCTTCGACACGGTCGAAGGCGCAGCGCGCGCTCCGACCTCGTGGGCGACCCGGCGGTCATTCGGCGGCTGCGGCCACCTCCTGCATCGGCTGCAGATGCGCGACCTGCACCGCCAGGCCCTGGCGCACCGCGAGGAAGGCGGCGAGCTCCTGGCCCGCCAGCTCGGTTGCCGGCCGCATGCGTGCGCGCGCCGGGTCCAGTGTCAGGCCACTCTCGGCCAACTCGTAATGCAGGTGCGGGCCGGTCGCCAGGCCGGTGCGGCCGACCTTGCCGATCACCTCTCCCTGGCGGACGCGGTCGCCGGGCTTCAGCCCTGGCGCGAAGGCGGAGAGATGCGCGTAGCGCGTGGTCCGGTCGTCCTCGTGCCGCAGCTCGATGATGCGGCCATAGCCCGACATCCAGCGGATCTGCGTCACCTCGCCATCCGCCGCGGCCAGCACCGGCGTGCCGGTCGGGGCGGCGAAGTCGATCCCCTGGTGCTGGCGCGTGTAGCCCAGCACGGGATGCCGGCGCATGCCGAAGCCGGAGCTGACGCGGGCGCCGTCCAGCGGCGTGCGCAGGAAGCTGCGGCGCAGGCTGCGGCCCTGGTCGTCGAACCAGTCCGGACCCTCGCCCGCATCGTAGCGCCAGAGCGAGAGCCCGCGCCCGGCGAGCGAGAAGCCGGCATGCAGCGTCCGGCCGTCGTTCAGCAGCCCGCCCTCGGTGTCCCGCCAGCGCTCGAACAGCACGGTGAAGCTGTCGCCGGGGCGGAGCTCGCGCTGGAAGTCGAGCTCATGCGCCAGGCCCTCGACGAGCTGCCGGGCAAGCGAATCGGGCAGGCCGGCGATGCGGAGGTCGTCGAGCAGGTCCTCCCGGATCGTGCCGCGCACCAGGACCAGGTTGCGGCGCTGGCCGGGCCAGGCCTCATGCGCGATCCAGCCGGTGGGCGTGCGGGTGACGGTGACGGTGCGGCCGGGCTGCGGTTCGAGCGTCATGGCGAGCAGCGCGTCGTCCTCGGGCGCCTGGCGCAGCGTGACCTCCCGCCCCGCCGGCAGCGGCGCGCGGGTGGGCAGGACGGAGGCGAGGGCCGAGACGGCCGGCTCCACCTCGCGCCGTTCGACGCCGGCCGCGGCCAGGACCTGGGCGATGGTCTGGCCGCGGCGGGCGACGACGGTACGGACGGTGGGGCGCGGCCGCGCCGGCACGACGCCGGGGGCGAGGACCGGGCGGTAGCCCTGTGGCATCGGATCGGCGAAGGCGGGGGCGGCGGGGCCGCCCATCACAAGGCACGCAACAGAGAGCCAGCGCGCGCGGCGCCGGAGGCGATGCAGCATGGAAACCCCTCCCAGGGCTGAAATGTGGCGTAACCCTGGCCGGGGGAATCACGCAAAGTCAACAGCTTGAACTATCCGGCTACGACACAAGGTGAGATCGGCCGCGGTTCTAACGCGCCTGCGATAAGGTGGTTTGACAGGGGAAGGGGCGGAGACTAGAAGCCGCGCACCTGTGGCGGACCGGCCGGTTCCGCCGCGGGAGCCAAAAAATGCCTTGACCTTGGTGGTTCACGCCACTAGGTTCTCGGCCCCGCCGATGAGGCGGGTCTTCCCACCCGGCAGGGTCTGGTGCCGGTCGAGCCGGGGCGTCATGCTCCGGGGCGGCCGCAGGGAAGC
>NZ_JAUTWS010000030.1 GCF_030657435.1 Paracraurococcus lichenis
GCGCGGTCCGAGAGCGCAACCATCGCGCATGCCGTCGCGCCCCGTGTCGCCCTGGGCGCGTCGCGGCGTGTGCCGCAGCACAGCGCATCCTCCAACCGCGAGCGGCCGGGTCGCGCCGGCCGTGCTCCCCCTTCCGTGCCCCCTCGGAAAATGGCACGACTCTGCACGAAAATCCCCATGGAGGATCGCAGAATGGCCAAGCCGAGCTGGACCAGCCCCGAGACCCTGGCGCTGCATGGCGGCAGCCACCGGGCGGACCCGACCACCGGCTCCGTCGCCGTGCCGATCCACCAGACCACCAGCTTCCAGTTCCAGGATACCGGCCATGCCGCGAGGCTGTTCGGGCTGCAGGAGCTGGGGAACATCTATACCCGCATCATGAACCCGACGACCGATGCGCTGGAGACGCGCATCGCGGCGATCGAGGGCGGCGTCGCGGCGCTCGCGGTCGCCTCCGGCCAGGCGGCGACCGCCTTCTCCGTGCTGAACCTGACGACGCCGGGCGACAACATCGTCTCTTCCACCGATCTGTACGGCGGCACCTGGAACCTCTTCGCCAATACGCTGAAGTCCATGGGCGTCGAGGTCCGCTTCGTCGATCCCGCGGATCCGGAGGCCTTCGGCCGCGCGACCGACAGCCGCACCCGCTGCTACTACGCGGAGACGCTGCCGAACCCGAAGCTGCAGGTCTTCCCCATAGGCGAGGTCGCGGCGATCGGCCGCAAGCTCGGCGTGCCGCTGATCATGGACAATACCGCGGCGCCGGTGATCTGCCGGCCGCTGCAGCACGGCGCGGCCGTCGTGATGCATTCCACCACCAAGTTCATCGGCGGCCATGGCACCTCCATCGGCGGCATAGTGGTGGATGGCGGCAATTTCGACTGGGAGGCGCATGCCGCGCGCTTCCCGACGCTGAACACGCCGGACCCGTCCTATCACGGCGCGGTGTGGACGCAGGCGGTGAAGCCGCTGGGCCCGATCGCCTATATCCTCCGCATGCGGACCTGCCTGCTGCGCGACCTCGGCGCCGCCATGTCGCCCTTCAACGCCTTCATGTTCATCCAGGGGCTGGAGACCATGCCGCTGCGCATGGAGCGGCATTGCGCCAACGCCATCCGCGTCGCCGCCTGGCTGAGCGAACAGCCGAGCGTGACGAAGGTGATCCACCCGAGCGTGCAGGCGGGCGAGGCGAAGCGCCGGGCCGATGCCTATCTCAGGGGCGGCTACGGCGCGCTGCTGGGCTTCGAGCTGAAGGGCGGCGCGGAAGCGGGCAAGCACTTCATCGACGCACTGCAGATGTTCTACCACGTGGCGAATATCGGCGATGCGCGGTCGCTGGCGATCCACCCCGCCAGCACCACGCACAGCCAGCTTTCCGAGGACGAGCAGACCCAGACCGGCGTGACGCCGGGCTATGTCCGGCTCTCCATCGGCATCGAGCATATCGACGACATCATCGCGGACCTGGACCAGGCCCTGAAAGCGGCAGGCTGATGAACGCGGATCGCAGGACGGCCCTCGGGCAACTCGACATCCGGGAGGAGGCGCCCTCCCCCGGCGCCTACCCCACCGTGCGGATGCGGCGGAACCGCCGCGACGCCTGGACGCGGCGGCTGGTCGCCGAGAACACGCTCTCGGTCGACGACCTGATCTGGCCGATCTTCGTCGTCGAAGGGACGAACGAGGAGCGCCCGGTTGCCTCCATGCCCGGCCAGGTGCGCGTCACCGTCGACCGCGTGGCGAAGCATGTGGAGCGGGCGGTCGCGCTCGGCGTGCCGGCGCTGGCGATCTTCCCGGCGACGCCGCCCGGCGCGAAGGATGCCGAGGGCACCGAGGCGCTGAACCCCGACAACCTGATCTGCCGCGCCGCGCGCGAGTTGAAGCGCGCCTATCCCGAGGTCGGGCTGGTCGGCGACGTCGCGCTCGACCCCTATACCGATCACGGGCATGACGGCGTGATCCGCGGGACCCGCAGCGGCGATTATGTCCACAACGACGACAGCGTCGCGGTGCTCGTGAAGCAGGCGCTGAACCAGGCGGAGGCGGGCATCGACGTCATCGCGCCGTCCGACATGATGGACGGGCGCATCGGCGCCATCCGTGCGGCACTCGACGCGCGGGGCTTCGTCGACACGCGCATCATGTCCTACGCGGCGAAATACGCCAGCGCCTTCTACGGCCCTTTCCGCGACGCGCTCGGGTCGGGCAAGGCGCTGCGCGGCGACAAGAAGACCTACCAGATGGATCCCGCCAATTCGGACGAGGCGCTGCGCGAGGTCGCGCTCGACCTCGCCGAGGGCGCCGACATGGTCATGGTCAAGCCGGGCATGCCCTATCTCGACATCGTCCGGCGCGTGAAGGACAGGTTCGGCGTGCCGACCTTCGCCTATCAGGTGAGCGGCGAATACGCGATGATCATGGCGGCGGTGAACAACGGCTGGCTGGAGCATGAGCGCGCGATGCTCGAGAGCCTGATGGGCTTCAAGCGCGCGGGCGCCAATGGCGTGCTCACCTATTTCGCCGTGGAGGCTGCGCAACGCCTGCGCGCGGGCTGACCGCGCACCGCCATACGGCCTTGACCTCCTCCGTCCCGGATGCGTCTCATTCGGCGGGACCGGGAGGGTGGATATGAGCAATACCGACTGGCTTGGCCTCGGGGGCAAGATCGCGATCGTCACCGGCGCCGCCGGTGGCATGGGCCGCGCCATCGCAACCTCCTTCGTCGATGCGGGCTGCGCCGTCGCGCTGCTGGACCGCGAGATGGATGCGCTGCGTTCGCTCGAGCGGCAATTGCTCGATGCCGGCGGGCGCGTCACCGCCATTCTCTGCGACACCGGCAGCGAAGGCAGCATCGCCGACGCGGCGCTCGCCAGCGCCGACCGCATCGGGCCGGCGGACATCCTGGTGAACAATGCCGGCATCCTGCGGCCGGGCGCGCTGGCGAGCCTGCCGCTCGAGGAGTGGAACACGCTGCTCACCGTGAACCTCACGGGTTATCTGCTTTGCGCCCAGGCCTTCCGGCACCAGATGATCGGCCGCGGCGGCGCGATGGTGCATATCGCCTCCATCGCGGCGTCCAACCCGCAGCCGCGCAGCGGCGCCTATTCGCCGAGCAAGGCCGCGGTCGCCATGCTGTCGCGCCAGCTCGCGCTGGAATGGGGGCCGGACGGCATCCGCAGCAACATCGTCAGCCCCGGCTTCATCCGCACGCCGATGTCGGAAAGCTTCTACCAGCAGCCCGACGTGAAGGAGCGGCGGGAGAAGATGCTGCCCAGCCGCCGCATCGGCACGCCGCAGGACATCGCCGATGCGGTGACCTTCCTCGCCTCGCCGCGCAGCAGCTACGTCAACGGGGCGGAATTGCTGGTCGATGGCGGGCTCGACCAGGTGATGATGGAGCTCACGCCGCGGCCGGGATTCTGAGGTCCGGCAGCGCGGCGGGCCGCCCTTCCGCCGCGCCCTCGAAGAAGGCGGCGAGCGCGCGCACCGACATCGCCTCTGCCCGCCGGTCGTAGAAGCCGCAATGCCCGCCGCCCGCGACGGGCAGCGGCAGCACCGCCGGGCAGTCCGCCCAGGCGATGCCGTCCATGGAGGCGAGCGGCACCAGCGGGTCGTCGGCCGCCAGCATGACCAACGTGGGGACGCGGATGCGCGGCAGCACGGCGGCCGGGCGGTTCACCTCGCAGAACACGCCATAGGAGGGATAGCCGAAGCGCGGCGCGGTCACCCGCGCCTCGAATTCCCGGAGCGAGCGCGCCTCCCGTGCCGCCTTGCGTAGCGCGGGCGGCAGGTCCTTCGCCGGCACAGCCAGCACCTCGCGGCGGTAGAGCGCGAGCAGGGCGCGGCCGAGGATCGGGTTGGCATCGATGGTCGCATGCGCCAGTTCGGGCTGCAGCGGCGCGCCGATGGCGGCGCCGGCCAGGATGCGCGGCATACCCGGCGTCTCCGTCAGGCGCCCGAGCAGCAGCAGGGTCAGCGCCCCGCCCAGCGACCAGCCCGCGACCACCACGCCGTCGCGCGTCAGCGTCTCCGGCAGCGCGGCCAGGGCCTGCGCCAGGTCCTCCGACCGTCCGATATGGTAGTGGCTGGTGCTGCGCGGGTTGCTCGGCGCGCTGCCGCGCAGGTTCAGCCGCAGCACGCGGAAGCCGCGGCGCAGCAGGCCATGCGCGGCCTCCCGCAGATAGGGATCGTCCTCGCTGCCCGTGAGGCCATGGACCAGCACGGCCAGCGGCATGGGCCGCGCGGGCCGCGCGGGAAAGTGCAGCATCGCGGCCAGCGCATCGCCATCCGCGAGCGGCAGCCATAACCGATGCCCCTCGGTCAGCGGCGCGGCGATGGGCCAGCGCAGCGCGCGAATGGTCTGCAGCCGGCCGGTCAGCCAGGGCGGGCGGGGATGGAAGGGCACCATGCCAGCGGGAACGCAAAGCAGGGAAAAGGTATTCGCCACGCCCCGTTTTCCATGGTCGGCGGCGCGTCGGCACGCGGGCGCGAAGCGGCCGGCCGGCCTGACGTCCAGGCGGTCTTCCGCCTTCAGGACGATTCGGCGTGACCTGCCAGGAACGCCGCTTCCGTCGCCTTCAGTTCCTCGATCAGCCTCGGGTTCGGGACCCCGGGCCGCAGCCAGCTCACATTGGTCCGCCGGACCTTGGCCGGCGATCCCGACACCAGCGCGCGCCGCGGCACGTCGCGGGTCACGAGTGACCGCGCCCCGACGATCGCGCCGAAGCCGATTGCCGTCTTCTTGAGGATGAGGGCCTCCATGCCCAGCCAGACATGCGGCTCGACGACCACGTCGCCGGGCGGGTTGAACCACTCCGAGGTGTCCATGTCGATGACCGGATGCACGTCGGAGGTGTAGATGCTGGCGCCCTTGGCGACCATGCAGTCCTCGCCGATGACCACGCCGCATCCCGGCCCTTCGATGTTGGCATGCAGGCCGTTGGAGCTGCCGTAGCGGCCCCAGAAGAAGGTGTTGTCCCGGCCGTTGATGTTGACGTCGAAGTGGCTCGGGAAGCGCATGTCGCCGCCGAAGACCAGGAGAGCATCCTGTCCTGCCAGCTTGATCGTGCCGAAGGGCATGGCGCCTTCGGCGAAGACGATGACGTTGCCGCTCGTCTTGGCGTTGAAGACGATGCGCAGGTTGAAGGGCGGGCGGAATCCGGGCGGTGCGAAGATCCAGTTCCCGGCGGCGGGATGGGCACCCTCAATCTGGAGATTCGGCTGCCCCGCCAGGTCGGATGCCGCATGCCGGACCAGGGACGAAAGATCCGGCGTCGCGAATCCCGGCCGCCCGATCAATGCCGGAACACCCCGTCCACCATCACGCCACAGCCTGCCGAAAGCCTGCCCATCCGGCACGGATGCAACAGCATGTCCTGGGGTCACAGACGATCTCCGACCGGTGCAATGGCTCCGCCGCAAGGGGGAGCGGGCCTGCCGCGCCATCAGCGCGAGACAGGCAGCATTCCGGTCGCTTGCCAGCCGATGGTTGCCGCATTCTGGACATCGGGGCGCGGCGGAGGCTCGCCCCGTGATGACCCGAGCCGGCGCGCGCCGGCGCGCGGCCCGCACCGGTCTTGCGGAGCCTTGATCGATGTCCGCGGCAGACCGCTCGCGACGCGTCTAAAGGCCCGAACGCAGAAACTCCGCCACCACCCCGATCTGGTCGGCATGCATCAGCGCCGGCGCATGGCCGCAGCCCGGGATCTCCACCGTCCGAACGCCCGGCCGCCTCGCCATGGCGCGCGCCGTCTCGGCGAGCAGCAGGTCGCTCTCGGCGCCGTGCAGCACCAGCACCTCCGCCGTCACCTGCGACCACACCGCCGTCAGGTCCATATCCGCGGGCTCCACCGCGCGGAAGGCGGTGACGATCGCCGGGTCGTAGTGCAGCGCGACGCGCCCGCCCGCCGCCGGGCGTGCGGAGGTCTCGGCCATGTGCCGCCACTCGGCATCGGTCAGCGCGCCGAAGGGTGCATGTGCCTCCCGCAGATGCCCCTCCAGCCCCTCGAGATCCGGGAATTCCATGGCATGGCCGAGATATTCGCCGATCCGCGCGATGGAGGCCTTGGGCACATGCGCGCCGATGTCGTTCAGCACCAGCCGCCGGATCGGATGGCCCGGCGTCGCGGCCAGCAGCATGCCGCAGATGCCGCCCAGCGAGGTGCCGACCCAGTCGACCGGCCCCTCCAGCCACGCCAGCAGGTGCGAGAGGCAGAGATTGTAGGTCGGGGCGACATAGAGGGCGGGGTCCGGCAGCCAGTCCGAGGCACCGCGGCCCGGCATGTCCGGGCAGAGGACCCGGCGCCCCTCCGCTGCCAGCGCCGCGGCCAGCGCGTCGAAGTCACGCCCGGTGCGGGTCAGGCCATGCACGCAGATGACCGGCCGGCCGTCATCCGGCCCCCATTCGGTCCAGGCCAGGGTGAAGAAGCCCTGCGGCAGGAGGTAGCGCAGGCGGTTGCGGCGCATCAGGGACCCTCTCGATTGGTGCTGGACGCTCCCCTCCTACCGCGGGGTGCGCGGGCAGTCCGGACCTGCCTTCCGCGCACCCTGCCCCGGGCTTCCGCCGGGGTCCTTGCCTTGCCTCAAGCCGGGACGGTCCGCCCCGTGACGGTCAGGTGATGCCCTTCTCCTTCAGCCCGGCGATCTCCGCCTCGCCCAGGCCCAGCAGCCCGCCCAGCACCTCGGCGGTGTGCTGGCCGAGCACCGGCGGCGCGCTGCGATAGGTCGGCGGCGTGGCGGAGAGCTTCACCGGGTTGGCGATGACCTTCACCGTCTCGCCGGTCGGGTGCGGCATCTCCAGCACCATGTTGCGGGCCTTCACATGCGGGTCGGCGAAGACCTGCTCCAGCGTGTTGATCGGGCCGCAGCCGATCTTGAGCGCCTCCAGCGCCTCGATCCACTCGGCCGTGGTCTTCGACTTCATGACCGGCGTCAGCGTGTCCGTCACCAATTGGCGGTTCTGCACGCGGATGGCGTTGGTGGCGAAGCGCGGGTCGCTCAGCAGGTGCTCCTGCCCGAAGGCCTTGCAGAAGCGCTCGAAGGTCGGGTCGTTGCCGACGGCGAGGATGATGTAGCCGTCCTTCGAGGGGAATTCCTGGTAGGGCGCGATGTTCGGGTGCTGGTTGCCGAGGCGCGGCGGATTCTCCCCCGTCGCCAGGTAGTTCATGCCCTGGTTCGCCAGCCAGGCGACATGGGTGTCCAGCATGCCGATATCGATCTGCTGCCCCTCCCCCGTCGCATTGCGGTGGTTCAGCGCGGCGAGGATGCCGATGCAGCCATAGAGGCCGGCGAAGAGGTCGGCGACCGGCACGCCCACCTTCTGCGGGGAGCCATTGGGTTCGCCGGTCAGGGACATGACGCCGCCCATGGCCTGGATCAGCGCGTCATAGCCCGGGCGCGGGGCATAGGGGCCGGTCTGGCCGAAGCCGGTGATGGAGCAGTAGATGAGCTTCGGGAATTTCGCCTTCAACTGCTCGTAGCCGAGGCCGTACTTGGCCAGCGCGCCGACCTTGAAGTTCTCGGCCAGGATGTCGCAGTGCTCGAGCAGCTTCAGGACCAGCGCCTGGCCCTCGGGCTTGGCGATGTCCACGGTGACCGACTTCTTGTTGCGGTTCACCCCGACGAAATAGGCGGATTCCTTGGTGTTCGGGATGAAGGGCGGGGCGAAGCCGCGGGTGTCGTCGCCGGCTTCGGGCCGCTCGATCTTGATGATCTCGGCGCCGAGGTCGCCCAGCATCTGGGTGCAGGTCGGACCGGCCAGCACGCGCGTGAGGTCGAGGACGCGGATGCCCGTCAGCGGGCCCCTGGTTTCCTGCATCGTCTGCTCCCCTTGGGGTGTCGTCGTCTCTGCCATGTCATGCACCAGACGGGCGAGGCTTCATAGGTGGGCGAAGCGAGGCCCCTCCCCTACATCCAGCCCGGCAGGATGAAGATCAGCCAGGCCAGCGGCGGGCCGGCCAGCACCACCAGGATGCTGTATATGAGGAATCTCTTGTAGACACTGTCCCGCTCCTCCGGCGCCGCATTGGCCACCACCAGGGCGCCGTTGGTCGAGAAGGGGGAGACGTCCACCACCGTGGAGGAGATGGCGAGCGCCGCGATCATGCCGGCGACCCCGATCTGCCCCTGCTGCAGGAAGGGCACGGCGAGCGGGATGATGGCGCCCAGCACCCCGACCGAGGAGGCGAAGGCCGAGACCACGCCGCCGATGTAGCAGAGCAGCAGCGCCGCCAGCAGCGGCGCGCCCATGCCGGAGACGCCCTGGCCGACGCTGTCGATGGCGCCCGACTTCTGCAGCACGCCGACATAGGTGATGACGCCGCCGACCAGCAGGATGGTGGACCAGCCGATCTTGTCCACCGCCCCCTTCTGCTCGGAAGGCGCGAGCAGCGTCAGCACGACGGCGACCGTCACCGCGACCAGCCCGACATTCATGTTGAAGGCGAGCGCGCCCACGGCCAGCGCCGCCAGGCCAACCAGCGTCGCCATCTGCTGCAGGTCGAGCCGCGCCAGGGCCGGATGCGCCGGCGCCGCGATCGCCGCATCGGCGCTGGTGCCGTGGCCGTACATGGGCAGCCCCACGGGGCCGTGCTCGTCGCCCGTCACGCCGTCTGGCATCGCCCGCCGGCCCAGCAGGTCGCGCCCGCCGAAGGCCAGGAAGACGCCGACGGCGCAGAGCAGGTTGTAGAAGAGGCTCGCCAGGAAGAGCGAGGTCTCGCCGACCGGCAGGCCGGAGCGCGCCACCACCTGGTTGGTGATACCGCCATAGATCGAGATGGGGGAGAAGCCGCCGCCCTGCGCGCCATGGATCACCAGCAGGCCCATCATCAGCGGGCTGATCTTGTATTGCCGAGCGAATTGCAGCGCGACGGGGGCGAGGATGGCGCAGGCGGCCGGCGAGACCGCGCCCACAGCCGTCAGCGCCGCCGCCACGCCGAACATGATCCAGGGAATGGCGGCGATCCGCCCCCGCACCGCCCGCACCGCCTGGTGCACCAGCCAGTCGATCGTCCCGTTCTTCTGCGCGATGGCGAAGAGGTAGGTGATGCCGACCAGCGTGACGAAGAGGTCGCCGGGGAAGCCGGCGATGATCTGGTTGGCCGTCATGCCGACCAGGGTGGTGCCGATGAGGAAGGCCATGGCGAGGCCGAGCGCGCCCATGTTGATGGGCAGGGCGGTGGCGATGACGAACATCGCCACCAACCCGAGGATGGTGGCCGTTTGCGGCGACATGGCGTTTCCTCCCGGTGTTTTTCAGTTGGGCCTGGGTGGCGACTTCTCCTCGCCGCCGAGCAGGCGCGCGAAGGCGGAACGCGACGGGGCGGCGGGGGCGAGGCGCGGCAGGTTCAGCAGCCCGTCCACGCCGGCGGACCGCACGACCTGGCCGGAATGCACGAAGCGCTCGTGGTTCGCCTCGATATGCTCGCGGTCGTAGAGGTAGTTCACCATGACCCCGTAGCTCTCGCGCATGCCGCGGCCGCCGGTATTGCCGAGGAAGTTGATGCGCTCCAGCCGCGCCCCGTTGCCGAGGTGGAAGCGCGCCACCGGGTCGATGCCGCCCGTGCCGGAATTGGGCCGCGTCAGGTAGGTGGCGGCGAGCCGCAGCAGCGGCGCCCGCAGCGCCTCCCGCTTCGCCTCGTCGGTCCACCAGGCGCCCTCGGTCATGGCCTTGAAGGCCTCGGCCGGACCGGTGCCGCCGAGGGCGGTGGCCTCCTCGGCGCGGAAGAGCCCGCCCTCCGGCGCGCCGGCGATCTCGTGCTCCAGCCAGCGGCGGAAGCCCGGCACCGGCGAGAGGGTGGCGAAGCGCGTGAGCTGCGGCAGCTCGGCCTTCAGTTCCTCGACCACCTGCTTGATCAGGAAATTGCCGAAGGAGATGCCGCGCAGCCCCTCCTGGCAGTTGGAGATGGAATAGAAGATCGCCGTGTCGGCATCCTTCGCGCTGCCCGGTGGCTCGTCGCGCGCGAGCAGCGGCTGCACCGCCTCGGCCATGCCCTTGACCAGCGCGACCTCGACGAAGATGAGCGGCTCGCCCGGCAGGGAGGGGTGGAAGAAGGCGAAGCAGCGCCGGTCCGCCTCCAGCCGCCGGCGCAGGTCCTCCCAGCCCTGGATCTCGTGCACCGCCTCGTAGCGGATCAGCTTCTCCAGCACCGCGGCCGGCGTCTGCCAGTCGATCCGGCGCAACTCCAGGAAGCCGCGGTTGAACCAGGAGGCGAAGAGGTGCCGGAGGTCGCTGTCCAGCACCTTCAGCACCGGCTCGGACTTGGTCAGGCCGGTCAGCTCCTCGCGCAGCGTGACCAGGGCATGGGTGCCGCCGGGGGCCAGGTTCATCCGGCGCAGCAGCTCCTGCCGCGGCGCCTCGGCGACCTCGGCAAGGCGCGCCGCGGCCTCGATGGTCGGGGTGGCCAGCCAGGTCTCGGCCGCCTTGCGCAGGCGCTCGGGCTCCGGCCCGAAATCCTCGACCAGGAAGCGGAAGAAGCCGAGGCGGTCCTCGCCCGCGAGGCCGCAGACCGCGTCGTGCAGCTCGCGCGCCACCGCGGCGCCGGAGGCCTCGCCGCGCTCCGAGAGGAGCGAGCGGGCCAGGCGGCGCGCGCGCTCGAGCGGCGGCAGGCCTTCGGAGGGGACATCGGCATAGGGGCGGCCACGCTCGGCGATGCTGGACCAGAGGCGCTCGAGCCAGGTGCGGGTCTCGGGCAGGGCGGAGGGGCTGGGCGGGGCACTCGCGACGACGTCCTGCATGCTCGCTCCAAGGGCCTGCTGGCCCGTTCTGGTATACACACGATGTGTTTCCGATTGTGTCAGTATGCTTGACGACCTGACAAGACGGTTTCTGTATATTCATGGCGAAGCCCACGGGCCTCGCCGCGGGACAGGACGGAACGGGCGGCATGGCGCGCGAGGGGAACGCGGAGGAGGCCCGGGTGGTGCCGCTCGTGGCGGCGGCCACGACGCTGGCCGAGAGCATCCGCCTGGCCCTGGCCGAGGAGATCATCGCCGGCCGCCTGCCACCCGGGACCGAGATCGAGGAACAGCAGGCGGCCGAGCGCTTCGGCGCCTCCCGTACCCCGGTGCGGGAGGCGCTGCGGGACCTGGCCGCGGCCGGGCTGGTGACCATCGAGCCGCGCCGCGGCGTGCGCGTCGCGGCGCTCACCATGGAACGCCTCGGCGAGATGTTCGAGGTGATGGCGGAGACCGAGGCGATGTGCGCCCGCCTCGCCACCCACCGCATGACGGCGACCGAGCGAATCGCGCTGCAGGCATTGCACGAGCGTTCGGCGGCGGTGGTCGCGGCCGGCGATGTCGGCGGCTACGACGCGCTGAACCGGGACTTCCACTCGGCCCTCTATCGCTGCACCCACAATGCCTTCCTCGCCGAGCATGCGCAGGCGCTGCGGCTCCGCCTCGCCCCCTTCCGGCGGGCGCAGTTCCACGGCGCGGACCGGCTGCGCCGCAGCTTCGCCGAGCACGAGGCGGTGCTGCGGGAGGTGCTGCGCGGCGATGGCGAGGCGGCCGGGCGGGAGATGCGGGCGCATATGCTGGCGGCCGGCGCCAGCCTCGCCGCCACCATGCGCGGGCCGGGCTGAGGCATGCCGATGACCGAAGGGCCGGATGGCCGGATGGCCGGATGGCCGGATGGCCGGATGGCCGGATGGCCGGATGGCCGGATGGCCCGAAGGTCTGAATCGGCTCGCCCAATATACAAGGTGGCTGGCGGGATCGCGCGGCTGGCCCGCCATGCCGCCGCCCGAGGACCCGGATCCCGACCGCGCCGCCCTGCTGGCCCGCTGGCTGGACCTGACCCGCCGCGTCCTGCCCGGCATGGCCGTGGCGCAGCGCTGGCCGATCCGGCGGGACCACTGCTTCATGCGGGTCTGCCTGGACGCGGCGCTCGGCGGCCGCTGGGACGCGGCGGTGCGGCGCCCGGCCATCCGCCACCTGACGCCGGCGCAGCTGCAGGCGGCCGTCGCGGCGGCGGCGCGGATCGCCGCGGAGCCCGGGCTGCTGCCGGGGCTGAACCGGCAATCCCTGGCCTGGCGCGGCAGGCTCCGCTGACCCTCCCTTGCCCGCGCCCCTCCCCGGCGCCATGGTCCGCCGACCGCTGAGGAGGCAACGCCATGCTCGACCGCCCGCATCCCACCCCCGCCGAGCCGGTCCTCGACCCCTTCGCGCTGGCGAAGGCGCTGTCCGGCTTCCATTTCATCGATGGCGGCTATGTCCCGGGCCGCAACGGCAAGACCTTCGCGGTGGTGAACCCGGCGACCGGCATCGAGGTCGCCCGCGCCGCCGAGGGCGATGCGGATGACGTGGACACCGCCGTCCGGAGCGCCGCCCGCGCGCAGAAGGAATGGGCCAAGGTGCCGGCGCGCAAGCGCGGCGCGCTCGTTTACCAGTGCGCCGCCCTGCTGAAGGAGCACCAGGAGGAGCTGGCGCGGCTCATCGCGCTCGAGACCGGCAAGGCGCTGCGGACGGAGAGCCGGGTCGAGGCCGGCGTGGTCGCCGACATCTTCGAGTTCTTCGGCGGCCTCGGCTCCGAGCTGAAGGGCGAGAGCGTGCCCTTCGCGCCCAACGTGTTGAGCGTGACGGTGCGCGAGCCGCTCGGCGTCGTCGGCGCCATCATTCCCTGGAACGTGCCCATGCTGCTGATGGCGCTGAAGGTCGCGCCGGCGCTGGTGGCGGGCAACACGGTGGTGGTCAAGAGCGCCGAGGAGGCGCCGCTCGCGGTCATGCGCATTTGCGAGCTGATGAACCGCGTGCTGCCGGCGGGCTGCTTCAACATCCTCTCGGGCTTCGGCCCGGACTGCGGCGCACCGCTGGTCGAGCACCCGAAGGTCCGCAAGGTGACCTTCACCGGCTCGGTCGAGACCGGCAAGATCGTCGCCCGCGCGGCGGCGGAGAAGCTGGTGCCGGTCACGCTCGAGCTCGGCGGCAAGTCGCCGATGATCGTCTTCGCCGATTGCGACTTCGACAAGACAGTGTCGGGCGCGCTGACCTCCATGCGCTTCACCCGCCAGGGCCAGAGCTGCACGGCGGCGAGCCGCATCTATGTCGAGCGGCCGATCTTCGACCGCTTCGTCCAGGCCATGACGTCGGCCGTCGACAACATGGTCATGGGCGACCCGCTGGACGAGAAGACCGATATCGGCACCATCGTCAGCGAGGGGCAGCTCGAGAAGGTGCGCGGCTTCATCGAGGAAGGCACGAAGACCCCGGGCGCGACCGCGCATGTGTGCTCCGCGATGCCGAAGGACCCGGCGCTGAAGAAGGGCCTGTTCATCCAGCCCGTGATCTTCACCGGCCTGACCAAGGACAGCCGGCTGGTGCGCGAGGAGATCTTCGGCCCCGTCACCGTCATCGCGCCCTTCGACGACCCGGAGGCCGTGCTGGCCGAGGCGAATGACAGCGAGTACGGCCTCGCCGCCAGCCTCTGGACCAACAACCTCAAGGTCGGCCTGGATCTCGCGCACCGGCTGGAGGCGGGGCTGGTGCAGATCAACCAGAACCTCGTGGTGCAGGCCAACCTGTCCTATGGCGGCGTGAAGAGCAGCGGCCTCGGCAAGGAGGCTTCGCTGGAGGCCATGCTGGAGCACTTCATGCACAAGAAGACCATTATGGTGAACATGGCCTGAGGGTCATGGCGCTGCGCGCCGGCTTAGCCAGGCTCGGCCCGGCGCGCGCCTGGCTCGCGGCGGCCCTCATCCTGGCCGCCGCCGTCGCCGCGGCGGAGGCGCAGACCGCCGGCCCGCCCGGCACCGGCGGCTGCGCCGCGCACCAGGCCGGGCTCGCGGCGCTGGCCGGGCTGACGGAGCAGGAGGCGATCGCGGCCATGGAGCGGATGCCGGGCATCCGCACCGCGCGCGTCGCCGGCCCCGGCCAGCCCATGACGCGGGACTACCGGCCGGAGCGCGCGACGATCCTCCTGCGCGACGGTCGCGTGGAGCGGGTGATCTGCGGCTGAGCCCGGCCGTCCCGCGGCCGGGCCGCGGACCATTCCGCGCTTGTATTGCATACTATGTGCGTTTGCGCATGGCGCCGCGGCGGATGTCACCGGGACACTTCCCACGCCAGGAAGGCGTGGAGAGAACGACGATGATGATCACCCCAATCCGTTACCGGCCCGACCGTCACCCCAGCGGGCTGCGCGCCGGATGGCCGCGGTCGCTCCTGCTGGTGCCGATGGTCATGCTCGCCCTCCTCGGCGGCCTCGAGATGCTGGCGACGCCCGACCGCATCGCCGCCATCGCCGCGACGCCGATGGGGCATCCGGCGGAGTGATCCGCGCCCGCCGGCCGGTGCTGCGGGAGGTGCGCCACCGCACGGACGCCGCCCGCCGATCGCGCCAGTCTCGCCGCGACAGGTGAAGGAGCGAGCGCCATGCAGACCAGCCATTCCACGCAGCGCGAGGGCGGCTGCGCGCGCATCGCCGGCCGCAGGCCCGGAGCGGTCCGGTGAGGCCCCGCCGCGCCGCCGGCCGCATCCCGGTGCTGCTGATCCTGGCGAACCTCGCGGTCCTCGCCCTGATCGTCGGTGCCCATGTCGTCCTGCTGCCCGGGGGCGCACCCGCCGCCGCGGCGCCGGACCACCTGGCCTGGACCGGCGACTGAGGGCGCCGGTCCCGGAAGGCCTCAGAGCAGGAAGACGCCCTTGCCGCTGGTCTGGGTGTCGAAGAGCGTATAGGCCTGCTCCGCCTGGTCGAGCCGCCATTCCTCGGTGAACAGGTCGTCCACCGTGATGCCGCGGTCGACGATGAACTGCGCGCATTCCTCCTGTCCGACCGAGGAGAAGGTCCAGGAGCCGATGACCGTCGCCTGCCGCCGCAGCATGTCCGGCGAGACGTCGATCGTGACCTCCCCGCCCTCGCCCACGAAGCAGCAGGTGCCCCAAACCTTCAGCGCGCGGATCGCCTGGATGCGCGCCTGCGGCGAGGAGGAGGTGTCGAGGGTGAGGTCGGCGCCGAGGCCATGCGTCAGGTCTCGGATCGCCGCCACCGGATCGACGTTGGAGGGGTTGATCGCGTCCGCCGCGCCGAACTGCTTCGCGCGTTCCAGCCGCTGCGGCGAGATGTCGAGCGCGATGACCCGCGCGCCCATCGCCGTCGCCAGTTGGGTCGCGGACAGGCCGACCGGCCCCTGCCCGAAGATGGCGATGGTGTCGTTGCCGGAGATGTTCATCCGCCGCAGCGCGCCCCAGGCCGTGCCGGTGCCGCAGGAGATGGCCGCGCCCGCCTTGAAGCTCAGCGCCTCGTGCAGCGGGACCAGCGTATTGGCCGGGACCGCCATGTACTGGGCATGGCCGCCATGGGCGTTGTTGCCATAGACCTTGACCGAGGTCTTCTGGCAGAGCTGCTGCCAGCCGGTGCGGCAGTGGTTGCAGGTGGTGCAGCCCTGGTAGTGGTGCACCATGACGCGCTGGCCGATCTTGGCCTGGCGCGGATCGACGCCCGGGCCCACGGCCGCGACGACGCCGCAGGGCTCGTGCCCGGCGATGACGGGCCCGTCGGCGGTGGCGAGGCCGTTGTTCTGCCGCAGGCCGCGCGGCCGGCGGTACTGCTTCAGGTCGCTGCCGCACATGCCGGAGGCCTTCATCTCCAGCACCACCTCCCCGAAGCCCGGCGTGGGGTCGGGGAAGGACATGATCTCCAGCTCCCGGTCGCCCGTGAACACGATGCCGTGCATGCGTTTCCTCCTGATCGCTGTCGTTGCCGCGGATGCTAGACCGCGTCAGCGGGCGCCGGAAGGCGCGTTCGGGCGCCTTCGACGGCGTCGAGCGCCCCTCGAGGGGCGCTCACGACGCGGGCGTGGCTATTTCCCCCAGCGCAGCACCAGCGGGTCGAGCCGCCGCGCCGCGTCCAGCAGCCCCTCCCGCGTCGCCGGATGCAGCGGCTGCAGGGGGTGCCGCGGCGCGCCGCAGCGGATCACGCCGCCCGCCTCCATCAGCGCCTTGGCCGCGAGCAGCCCGCATTGCCGGTTCTCGTAATTGATCAGCGGCAGCCACTTCGCATAGGCCGCCACTGCCGCCTCCCGGTCGCCGGCGAGATAGGGATCGGTGATCTGCCGGATGCCGTCCGGGAAGCCGCCACCCGTCATCGACCCCGTCGCCCCGGCATCGAGGTCGGCGAGCAGCGTGATCGCCTCCTCCCCGTCCCAGGGGCCGACCACCGCCTCGCCGCCCAGCGCGATCAGCTCCCGCAGCTTGGCCGCGGCCTGCGCCACCTCGATCTTGAAATAGGCGACGTTCGGGATCTCCCGCGCCATGCGGGCGAGGAAGGGCGCCGAGAGCGTCGTGCCGGCGACCGGCGCGTCCTGGATCATGATCGGGATCGAGATGGCCTCCGAGACCCGGCGGAAGAAGTCGAAGATCGCCGCCTCCCCCACCCGGATCGTCGCGCCGTGATAGGGCGGCATGACCATCACCATGGCCGCCCCGGACTCCTGCGCCCGCCGGCTGCGCTCGGCGCAGGCCGCGCTGCTGAAATGCGTCGTGGTGACGATCACCGGCACGCGCCCGGCGACATGCGCCAGCACGGCCTGCATCACCCGCTCCCGCTCGGCGTCCTCGAGCACGAATTGCTCGGAGAAGTTGGCCAGGATGCAGAGCCCCTCCGACCCCGCATCGATCATGAAGTCGACGCAGCGCTTCTGCCCCTCAAGGTCGAGGGCGCCGGTAGCGTCGAAGATGGTGGGCACCACCGGGAAGACGCCCCGGTAGGCGGTCGCCTTGGCCATGCGATTTCCTCCGCGCGGCCGGTCCGCCCGGCCTTCCTGCATGCCCCGCTTCTGCGCCTTGCGCGGCGGCGGTCAAGGCCCGCCCGGCCGGTGACCGGGACGTGACATCGCCACCGGCCGGCACCGCGCGCATGGACGCGGCGGCGGCGCGCGGGCATGGTCCGGCCGATGATCCGCACCCGACCGGGCCGCGCCGCGGCCGCCGCCCGCTGACCCGCCCGCCGCGCCGGAGCCCCTGGCGCTGGCCGCGCCGGATCCTGCTGGGCCTGCTGGCGCTGCCGCTGGCGGCCGCCGGGCTCGCCGCCGGCGCCGTCTGGTGGACGCTGCCCGCGCAGAATGCCGAGCTTCGCCTGCCCGGCCTCTCCGCCCGCGTCATCGTCACGCTCGATCAGCACGGCATCCCCCGTATCGCCGCCCGCACCGAGGCGGATGCCGCCATGGCGCTGGGCTGGCTGCATGCGCGGGACCGGCTGTTCCAGATGGAGATGATGCGTCGCGGCGCCTCCGGCCGGCTGTCGGAGATCGCCGGCACCGCCACGCTCCGCGCCGACCGCTTCGTCCGTACCCTCGGCCTCGCCCGCCGGGCGGAGGCGGACCTCGCCACCCTGCCCGCCGGTGCGCGCGCCCTGCTCGAGGCCTATGCCGCTGGGGTGAATGCCTGGATAGCCGCCCGGGGCCGTTTCGCCGCGCCGGAATTCCTCGCCCTCGGCGCGCCGGAGCCCTGGAAGCCAGCGGACAGCCTGCTCTGGGCCAAGGTCATGGGCATCTGGCTCTCGGCCAACTGGCAGAGCGAGATCACCCGCGCCCGCCTCGCCGCCACCCTGCCGCCGGAGCGGCAGCGCGAGCTCTGGCCGGAGGATGCCAGCCCCGGCCGGCCGGACCTGGCGGCGGTGGATCCCGGGCACCTCGCGCGCCTGGCCGCGGCCCTGCCGCATTTCCCGGAGCCCGGCACCCTCCCCGCCTCGGCCAGCAATGCCTGGACGGTCGGGCCCGGCCGCTCGGCGACAGGGGCGCCGCTGCTCGCCTCCGACCCGCATCTCGGCTTCCAGGCGCCCATCCTCTGGTACCTCGCCCGGATCGACCTGGCCGACGGGCGCCTGCTCGCCGGCGCCACCAGCCCGGGCGTGCCGCTGATGGTCATCGGCCGCAATGCCGACCTCGCCTGGGGCTTCACGACAACCACCTCCGACACCCAGGACGTCTTCGTCGAACGCCTGGCCGGGCGGGATGCCTATGAGACGCCGGATGGCCCGAAGCCCTTCGCGGTGCGGGAGGAGGTGATCCGCATCCGCGGCGCCGAGCCCGTGACGCTGCGGGTGCGGGAGACGCGGCACGGGCCGGTGGTCTCCGACCTCGATGACGCACCGCCCGCCGACCGGGTCCTCGCCGTCGCCATGGCCAATCTGGCGCCGGCCGATACCGCCGCGGCGGGGCTGCTGGCGCTGAACCGGGCCGGGAGCCTCGCCGAGGCACGCGCGGCCGCCGCCCTGATCTCCAGCCCGCCGCAGAACCTGATGGCCGCCGACCGGCATGGCCGCATCGGCATGTACCTCACGGGACGCACCCCGATCCGCCGCGCCGGCGACGGCATGCTGCCCGCCCCGGGCTGGGACGGCAGCCATGACTGGACCGGCTGGATCCCCTTCGATGCCATGCCGCATGTCGAGGACCCCGCGAGCGGCGCCATCGCCAATGCCAACAACCGCCCGGTGCCGCCGGACAGCCCGGTCTTCCTCGGCCGCGACTGGCCCGACGACTGGCGCTTCCGGCGCCTCGGCACGCTGCTGGCGGCGCGGCCGCGGCACGACGTTGCCAGCTTCGTCGCCATCCAGCGCGACACCGTCTCCGCCTTCGCGCAGGACCTGCTGGGGCCGGGGGCGCTGCTGCGGCGCATCCCCCGGCCGGAGGGCGCGGCCGGGGCGGCCCTCGACCTGCTGCTGGCCTGGGACGGCGACGTCGCCGCCGACCGGCCGGAGGGCCTCGTCTTCAATGCCTGGATCGCCGCGGTCGGCCGGCTGGCCCTGGCGCAGGGCGGGGTGCCGGAGGGCACGGTGCGGCCACGCGCGGAGTTCCTCCGCCAGGTGCTCGCGCCCGACGGAGGCGGCGCCGCCTGGTGCGGCGGCGACTGCGCCGCGCTTGCCGGCCGCGCGCTGCGGGAGGCGGTCGAGGGCCTGACCGTCACCGAGGGGCCGGACCCGGCGGCCTGGCGCTGGGGGCGGGTGCATGTCGCGCAGTTCGGCCACCCGATCCTGCGCATGCTCCCCGGCCTCGGGCCGCTCACCACCCTGGCCGCCGCGACGGGCGGCGACGAATGGACCGTGATGCGCGGCGGCATCCGCGGCGCCGGGCCGAACCCCTGGGAGCACGTGCATGGTGCCGGACTGCGGCTCGTCGCCGACCTCGCCGACCCCGACCGGACGCTCGCGGTCATCGCCACCGGCCAGTCCGGCAATCCCGCCTCCGCCCATTGGGGGGACCTGCTGGCCCGCTGGCGGGACGGCGCCATGATCACGTTGCGACGGGCGCCCGAGGAGCTGCGCGGGCGAATCCGCCTGGATCCTTGATTCCCGGCGAACCTCGTTGCATCGAAGTGGTTGATTTCAGCGCTCCCCACCCCGACACTGCATTGGCCGATGCTGCACCGTCCCAATCGCCGTCCGCAGTTCTTCTACACCACCGCGCCGCTGCCCTGCCCCTACCTGGCCGGCAGGACGGAGCGGAAGATCGTGACCGAACTGACCGGGCCGGAGGCGGAGGCGCTGCACGACCGCCTGTCCCGCGCCGGCTTCCGGCGCAGCCACAACATCGCCTATTCGCCGGTCTGCCCCGGTTGCAACGCCTGCGTCCCGATCCGCATCCTGGCGCCGGAATTCGAGCCGAACCGGGCGCAGCGGAAGCTGCAGAAGATCAACGCCGACCTTGCCGGCTTCGAGATGCCGGCGCGCGCGACCGCCGAGCAGTTCCAGCTCTTCCAGCGCTACCAGCAGGCGCGGCACGGCGATGGCGACATGGCGGCGATGGGCTTCTACGACTACCGCGCCATGGTCGAGGACACGCCGATCACCACGGGCATGGTGGAGTTCCGCGACGCGCATGACCGGCTGCTCGGCGCCTGCCTGACGGACTGGCTGAGCGACGGGCTCTCGGCCGTCTATTCCTTCTACGACCCGGCGGAGGCGCGGCGCTCGCTGGGGTCCTGGGCCATCCTCTGGCTGATCGCCCGGGCGCGGGTGCTCGGCCTGCCCTTCGTCTATCTGGGCTACTGGGTCCCGGAGAGCCGGAAGATGTCCTACAAGAGCCGCTTCCGCCCGAGCGAGGTCCTCACGGGCGGCATCTGGCGGGTGCTGGAGGAGGAGATGATCCCCGCCGAGGCGCCCGTGGTGCCGGAGACGGCGGGGTAGAACGACCGGCGCCTGAGTGGCGCCACCCAAGCGTCGCAATGTCACCGGCGAGGCAAGCCGGACCATCCGGCATCATGGCCTGCGCTGGTGACCTCTTGCGGGCCGTGACGCTGGCCTGTCCGCTCGGAAGCGCCACAGAACGATCCGGATCAGCGCCCGCAGTCGGTCCTGGGTGAGCGCGAGGCATGCGATGCGGATCGCCTCGCCGATGGCCGGCCCGAAGGCGGCGACCAGGTGGACCCGGGTGCAGCGCCGGGCGCTGGCCGCGGGCCAACCCGCGATGGCAGTCATCGCCGGCCTCCGCGCCGCCGCCCGCTCGCCCGCAGGCCGGTCGCCCGCAGGCCGGGCCAGCCGGCGAAGCCCGCCGGCCGACACGTCGTCGCGGATCGGCAGGCCCATCACGCTCATCGCGTCCTCCCCTCGGGGTCGGACACCACGAGGGTCACCCCGCCCCGCGCCGCCGCAAGCCATTACCGAGGCAGCAACCCGGCAGGGCGGTTCAGGCATAGACCTTGCGGTACAAGGCGATGATCTCCGCCTCGGTCGGCACGCGCGGATTGTTCGCCGGGCTGCCGGAGGCGAGCGCCTGCTTCGCCATGAGCGGCAGCAGCCCCTCCCAGGTCCCGGCGGCGATCCCGTACTCCTTCGGCGTCGGCACGCCGAGTTCCTGGTTCAGTGCCCGCAGCTCCTCGAGCAGCTTCGACCCGGCGACCTGGTCGGCATCCTCCTCCGTCGCCACCCCGATGGCGCGCGCCGCCTCGGCATAGCGCGGCAGGGCGTCGTTCAGGCCGAACTCGGTCACCGCCGGCAGCAGCATGGCATTGGACAGGCCGTGCGGGACGTGGAAATGCGCGCCGATCGGCCGGCTCATGCCATGCACCAGCGCGACGGAGCTGTTGGAGAAGGCGAGCCCGGCCTGCATGGCGCCGAGCATCATCGATTCCCGCGCCGCGGCATTCTGCGGCTGGTGGTAGGCGATGCGGAGGTGCCTCCCGATCAGCCGCATGGCCGAGAGGGCGAGGCTGTCGGCATGCGGGTTGGCGCGCTTCGAGACATAGGCCTCGAGCGCATGGGTCAGGCTGTCGATGCCGGTATCGGCCGTGGTCCGCGCCGGGACGCTGTAGGTCAGCTCGAAATCCACGATGGCCGCCAGCGGCAGGGCGCCGAGGCCGGCGATCAGCATCTTCTCGTCGGTCTCCGTATCGGTGATGACGGTGAAGCGCGTCGCCTCGGAGCCGGTGCCGGCGGTGGTCGGGATGCAGAGGATGGGGCAGGCCGCCTTGTCGGCCTGGGCCGGCACCTTGAAGTCCCGCATCTTCTGCCCCGGCCCGGCCGCGGCGAGGATGGCGATGGCCTTGGCCGTGTCCATGGGGCTGCCGCCGCCGAAGCCGATCAGGCAGTCGTAGTCGCCGGCGCGGAAGGCGGCGACGCCGGCCTCGATCACCGTGTCGGTGGGGTCCGGCACCGTCTCGGCAAAGACCTGCGGCGCGAGGCCGGCGGCCCGCAGCGGCGCGAGGCAGCGCTCCACCGTGCCGGAGGAGAGCATCCAGGGATCGGTGACGACGAGGGGGCGGGACAGGCCGAAGAGGCCCAGCACCTCCGCGATCTGGCCGACGCTGCCGCCGCCGATGCGCATCAGGCGCGGCGAGACGATGGTTGCGGTCATGGGCGCCCCTCCTCCTTCGGGGCGGGCAGGATACCGACGGCGGGCGGCGCGGCAAGGCGAGCGCCGGAGGCTTCGGCGGCTGTGTCAGCAGCATATCAATTGCCGACAATGTGCGCGCGGTCGCAGCCAAGGGGCTGCCCCGGCGTTGCATATGACAGGCGAAGAAGGGGAGCCCGGGCCCATGACCGACCTGCCGGCACGTCGCCGCCGCACGGACGCCCCGGCCGAGCTTCAGCCGGGCGACAACGCCTTCGACCTCTGGTTGCGCGAGAGCCTGCGCCAGGCCTTCGACGAGGTCGCCTGCGAGCCGGTCCCCGAGGATCTCCTGCGCATGATCGAGGAGGACCGGGCCGAACGCGAGCGGCTGCGGCGGCAGCGCCGCGGCGGGACTGGCTGAGGGCCGGCCCTCAGCTCCAGCGGAAGGTGAAGGGCGCGATCTTCTCCGCCGGGCGATGCGCCCAGTCCAGTTCCGGCACGCGGTCCTCGACGCGCTTCTGCGCCTCGTGCAGGTGGGCGGCGGCGGCGCGGTAGTCCATGGTCAGGACCTCGCCATCCTCCACCACCCTGGTGCCGTCGACATAGACGGCCTTCAGCGCCCGGTCACCGGCGGCATAGATCAGGCTGCGCAGCGGGTCGCGGGCCGGCCGCATCATCGGATGGGTGATGTCCACCAGCACCAGGTCCGCCCGGCAGCCCGCCGCCAGCCGGCCGATGTCGTCGCGCCCGAGGGCCCTGGCGCCGCCGATGGTCGCCGCCTCGAACAGCTCGGTCGTGGTCAGGCTGCGCGGATCCGTCGCCTGGGTGCGGGCGAGATAGGCGGCCAGCCGCATCTCGTCGAGCATGTTGTGCGGATAGGTGTCGGTGCCGAGGCCCATGTTCACCCCGCGCCGCCTGTACCGCCCCAGATGCTTCAGGGTGATGCCGCGGCGGGCGAAGACGGTCGGGCAGTGGGCCACGGTGGTGCCGGTCTCGGCCAGGATGTCGAGGTCTCGCTGGGTGTGCCAGGGCGTGCTCGGATGGTCGTCGAGGAAGATGCCGTGGCCGATGATGCTGCGCTCCTGCAGCAGCCCCTGCTCGTGCAGCCAGCCGATCGGCGTGAAGCCGGTGCGGCGGGTGATTTCGTGGAACTCGGCGACGGCCTGCGCGGCATGGATCTGCCAGGAGACGCCGCGGCGCCGCGCCTCCGCGCGGCTGTCCTGCAGCAGCTCCGGCGTGCAGGTGTCGATCTGCGCCGGCACCACCATGCCGAAGAGGCGGCCGCTCTCGTGCTGCTCGGCACGCTCGATCAGCGTCAGCGCCTCGGCGAAGGCCTTCTCGCCCGCCTTCTCGTCCCAGGCGTATTCCACCACATGCCCGTTCTTCGTGAACCAGCGGGCGGAGCGGAACATGGGCGCGATGCAGACGCGCATGCCGCTCTCGCCGAGCAGGTCGAGCCAGCCGGGATGCGCCATGGAGAGGTCTGCGACGGTGGTCACGCCCGAGAGCAGCAGCTCGGAGAGCGCGACGCGCACGCAGCTCGGCACCGCCTCGGCATCCCCGCGGAAGATGGGCAGGTATTCGTAGAGGGAGGAGTTGTAGAGGCCGGGCGTGCCCACCTCGTCGGTGAAGCCCTTGTTCATGGGCTCGCTCGACGGGTGGGAATGGATGTTGACCAGGCCCGGCATGACCATCAGGCCGCTGCCGGGGATGGTCTCGTCGACCGGGCCGGCATAGCCGCGGCCGACGAAGGTGAGCCGGCCATCCTCGAAGGCGATGTCGGCGCCGGTGAGGTAGGTGTGCTGCTTCTCCGTGGCGTCCCAGGCGATGGCGACGTCGGCATTGCGGATCAGCGTGGTGGTCATGCCCGGGATGTCCCTTCTCGTGGCGGTGCCGCTCAGCTCCGCCAGTCCGGCCCGCCCTCGATCAGCCGCAGCGCCGCCTGCCAGGCCAGGGCGCGGATATGGTCGCTGCCGGGGAGCCGGTACTGCGCGGCGGTGCGCTCGCAGACCTCCTTCGGCGGGAAGATGAGCGGCGCGCCGCCGCTCATCGCCGCGACCTGGGCGGAGCAGGCGCGCTCGAGGTAGTAGAGCTCGTGATAGGCATGCGCGGCGCTCGCGCCGCAGACCAGCAGGCCGTGGTTGCGCAGGATCATGGCGTCGTGGGTGCCGAGATCCTTCACCAGCCGCACCCGCTCGTCCTCGTCCAGCGCGATGCCTTCGTAGCCGTGATAGGCGAGGTGGCCGTAGTATTTCAGCGCGTGCTGGCTGATCGGCAGCAGCCCGTCCTTCTGGGCGGAGACCGCGATGCCGTCCCGCGTATGGGTATGGATGACGAAATGCGCATCCTCCCGCGCCGCATGCACGGCGGAATGGATGACAAAGCCGGCCTTGTTGACCAGCTCGCCGCTGCCGTCCCAGCCCGGCTGGTCCTCCACCGGATTGCCGTCGAGGTCGATCTTCACCAGGTCGCTGGCGCGCATCTCGTGGTGCATGACGCCGTAGCGGTTCAGCAGGAAATGGTGCTCCGGCCCGGGCACGCGGGCGCTGATATGGGTGAAGATCCAGTCCGTCCATTTGTGATGGGCGCAGAGGCGGTACAGCGCCGCCAGGTCGCACCGGACGCGCCATTCCTCCTCCGACCAGGGGCGGAGCGAGGCGGGCGGGGTCGCAACGTTCATGGCCGGTCTCCTTGCTGGGCATGATCGTCCGATGCGGGGACGGGGGCGTCAATCCGCGTTGCGGGGCGGCCGGGCCCGGGCCAGCATGGCAATGACAGCCGAGGATCCCGCCTTGCCCGCCCTGCCCCGTCCCGCCCGCCTGCTCGCCGCGGCCGCGCTCTCCGCCCTGCTGGCCCTGCCCGCCGCCGCGGAGACCACGCTGAAGGTCGTGCTCATCAACGACCTGACCAGCCTCGATCCCGTGCAGTCCACCGCCGCCTTCGTGCGGAACCACGGCTTCATGGTCTACGACCAGCTCTTCGCGCTGGACAGCAAGGGGGAGGCGCAGCCGCAGATGGTGGAGCGCTTCGAGCGCTCCGCGGACGGCATGGCCTGGCGCTTCACCCTGCGCGACGGCCTCGCCTTCCATGACGGCGCGCCGGTGCGGGCCGCGGATGCGGTCGCCTCCATCCGACGCTGGGCGCAGCGGGACGTGGTGGGCCGGGCGCTGGCGGCGGCGACCGCGAGCCTCGAGGTGGTGGACGAGAAGACCTTCAGCCTCACCCTCGCCCGCCCCTTCGCCCTGGTGACGGAGGCGCTGGCCCGCCCGACCGCGAGCGCCCTTTTCGTGATGCCGGAGCGGCTGGCGCAGACGCCGGCGACGACCGCGGTGACGGACGCCACCGGCTCCGGCCCCTTCATCTTCCGCGCCGCCGAATGGCGCGCCGGCGACCGCGCGGTCTATCTGCGGAACCCCGCCTACCGGCCGCGGCCGGAGGCACCGGACGGTCTCGCCGGGGGCAAGGTGGTGAAGATCGACCGCCTGGAATGGCTGGCCATGCCGGATGCCGCGACCGCCGGCGCGGCGCTGCAGAACGGCGAGGTGGACTTCATCGAGCAGCCCTCGCCCGACCTGGTGCCGGTGCTGGAGAGGAACCGCGGCATCCGTCTCTTCGCGCTCAACCCCACCGGCTTCATGGTCTGGCTGCGGCCCAACCACGCCATCCCGCCCTTCGACAACCCGAAGGCGCGGCAGGCGCTGCTGCACATGGTGAACCAGCAGGAGAACCTGCAGGCCGCCGGCATCCGGCCGAGCGAGCAGGTGCCCTGGTGCCCCGCCTATTTCCTCTGCGGCACGCCGCTCGAGAGCCAGGCCAGCGCCGAGGGGCTGCGGGAGGCCGACCCGGCGAAGGCGCGCGCCCTGCTGCGGGAGGCCGGCTATGACGGCCGCAAGGTGGTCTTTCTCAACGCGACGGACAGCCCGATCAACAACGCGGTCACGCTGACCATGGCGCAGGCGATGCAGCGCGGCGGCCTCGCCATGGATGTCCCCGCGATGGACTGGGCGACGGTGACCCAGCGCCGCAACAAGCGCGAGCCCGTCGAGCAGGGCGGCTGGAACCTCTTCGTCACCGTCGCCAATGTGCTCGACGCACAGAACCCGCTGACCAACCTCTACCTCGCCAGCCCCTGCCAGGGCGGCCTCGCCGGCTGGCCCTGCGACGAGGAGCTGGAGCGGCTGCGCCGGAGCTGGTGGGAGGAGCCGGACACGGCGAAGCGGAAGCAGATCCTGGATGCGGTGCAGGCCCGCGCCTACCAGGTGCTGCCCTATATCAATGCCGGGCAGTTCCGCACGCTCGCCGCGCACCGCACCAACATCGAGGGGCTGCGGCCGACGACGATCCCGGTCTTCTGGGGCGTCGAGAAGAAATAGGCCCGGGCGCGTCGCCCGGGCCCGACCCGCTCAGCCCGCGTAGACCGCGTGTTCGAAGCGCTCGAAGGTGTCGAGCACCTTCGGGTCGCCGAAGGGAAGCTGCTGCGTCGCGATGACGCCGGCCCGGTCGCGCTGCGGGTCGATCCAGTAATAGGTATTGGCGAGGCCGGCCCAGGCCAGGCTGCCCGCGGCGCGGCCGCCCGGCACCGCCTCCTCGTTGATCAGGAAGGACAGGCCCCAGCCCTTCCGCATGCCCGGGAAGAGCTCGACATCGTGCGAGGATCCCGGCAGCGCCGTCTTCATCGGCGTGACGGAGAGCGGGCCGATCTGGTCGCGCATGGCCTCCGTCGCCATCGCCTCGGAGAGGATGCGCGCGCCGTCCAGCGTGCCGCGGTTCAGCCACATGCGGCAGAAGCGGAGATAGTCGCGCACCGTGCCGTAGAGCCCGCCGCCGCCCATGTGGAATTCCGGATCCTGCGGGATCTCGAACTCGATCGGCGCCAGCGCGCCATCCTCGCCGCGGGCATGCATGGCCGAGAGCCGCGCGCGCTGCGCCTCGCCGAGGCGGAAGCCGGTGTCGCGCATGCCGAGCGGGCCGAGGACATCCTCGCGCAGGACATCGGCCAGCGGCTTGCCGGTGACCTTCTCCACGGCGAGGCCGGCCCAGTCGATGCCGATGCCGTATTCCCAGCGCTCGCCCGGATCGGCGACGAGCGGCGTCCGCAGCGCGGCGCGCTGGCAGGTGATGATGCCGGGAATGCCCTGCGCCGCCATGACGGCGCCAATCCCGGGATTCCAGATGTCGTAGGAGAATCCGCTGGTATGCGTCAGCAGGTGGCGCAGCGTGATCGGCCTGCGGGCCGGGCGGACCATCGCCTCCCCGCCTTCCGGGGCGAAGCCGACGAGCACCTCGGGATGCGCAAGCTCCGGCAGCACCTCGGCGATGGGGTTGTCCAGCGTCAGGCGCCCCTTCTCCACCTGCTGCAGCGCCGCGGTGGCGGTGATCGCCTTGGTCATGGAGGCGATCCAGACCACGGTGTCCGGCGCCATGGGCTGGCCGGGCGCCCGCTCGCCGGCCGCGGCCTCGACCAGCGTGCCCCGGCTGTCGCCGGCCGCGACCGCGATGCCGCGCGCGACGCCGCTTGCCACCGCGTCGCGCAAGAGGGTCTCGATGCTCGTCTTCGCGCTCATTGCCGTCCTCCCTTTCCTACCCGTACCGGCGGGATCGGCCCGGATGCGCCGATCCCGCACGGCAATTCCGGAGGGTGCAGCAGCCTGCCTCACCTGGGCATCACGATATCGAAGCCATCTCCCGCAAGGGTCGGCGGCGACGGCCTTCACGACAGCCGGCGTTCCGCGGTCGGCGCGGCACGGCGGCCCTGGCGGGCGGGCGTCGCGGCTCTCCGGGGCGGAGGCGCGGGGTGGCAGGCGCGCCGCGGAGCTCCGCCGGCAGATCCACAATCATTGCAAAGAGAAGAATGCCTCCTGATGGCTTCGCCTGGAATTCCTGCTGAACGTTCCTGCGAGGCCACGGAGTGGATCCGCATGACCTCCATTGCGGAAACCGACACATCTCTTCCCTTGGCCCTTCTCAGTCTGGATCTTCGGTCGCCAGGCGCTGGATTTATTCCGTCACGTCTTCCAAGGAACTTGCAACGACTGGCGCCCGCTGTGAAAAACGGTGGCGCCCGAACATCTTCCCGTTTAATTGATATGTCGTGGCCAAGACATATGGATCCCTATTGAAATCGCAAAGGTTGCAGCCTTCGGCGGATATCGCGCCCCGCTTCCGATCCGCTACCCGGGCCCGTCCGGCCCGCCAATCCCCCGGTCGGCCCGGCAACCGCCTGCTCTCGACCTTCCCGCAGCGCGACCGCGCCCGGCTGGCGCCGCATCTGGACGCCGTGACGCTCACCCTCGGCGAGGTCCTCTTCGAGCCGGGCATCGTCCCCGGCCATGTCTATTTCCCGCATGCCGGGACCATGATCGCCCTCGCCCTGCCGCTGGCGGAGGGCGGCAGCGCCGAGATGGCGACCATCGGCGACGAGGGCGCGGCCGGGCTGGGCCTGGACGCGGCGGACCCGGAGCCCGACCCGCTGACCCGCGGGATCGTGCGGATCCCGGGGCCCGCCGACCGCATCGCCACCGCGCGGCTGGCGGATGCCGCGGCGGGCTCGCCCCTCCTCCGGCGCCTCCTGGCGCGCCACGCCGAGGCTTCCGTCGCCATGGCCCTGCACGCGGCCGCCTGCCACGGCCGGCACCCGCTGCCTGCCCGGCTGGCCACCTGGCTGCTGACCGCGCTCGACCGCGCCCCGCGCGGCGAGCCGGCCATCCCCCTGACGCAGGAGTTCCTCGCGGAGAGGCTGGGTATCCATCGCGCCACCCTGAGCCCGGCGCTGCTCTCCCTCCGGCGGGACCGCATGCTCCGCGTCCGGCGCGGGCGGGTGCTGGTGCTGGACCGCGCCGCGCTGGAGCACGCCGCCTGCGGCTGCCGCGCCGCGGTGCGCCGCCGCTTCGCCCGGCTGAGCGAGCATATCGGGCCCGGGACCGCGCCGTGAGGACCAGCGTGACAGCAGGCGCCCTGCCCGGGGCGCCGCGAGGGGGGGACGCCGCGCGCGTCCTGGCCTTCGGCCTCGCCTACCTCCTCGCGGCGCTGCTCGGGCATGCCCTCACCCTGCGGCCCGTCGCGGTGGCGAGCGTCTGGCCCGCCGCGGGCCTCTACCTGGCCGCGCTGCTGCTGGCCCCGCCGCGCCGCTGGCCCCCGCTGATCGGCGCCGCGGCGGCGGCGAACCTGGCCGCGGACGTGCTGGTGATGGGGCGTCCGCCGCTCCTGGTGCTCGGCTTCGTCCTGGCCAATGCCCTCGAGGTGCTGGCAGGCGCCGCCCTCCTCCGCCTGCTGCTGCGCGGCCGCAGGCCGCAGCCGGGCCTCCGGCTCCGCGACACGGTGGCGCTCGGCGCGGCTGCCCTGGCGGCGCCGGCCGTCGGCGGCGCGGTCGGCGCGGCCGCCGCCAATGCGCTCGCCGGCGCTCCCTTCGCCGCGGTCTGGCCCGTCTGGTGGGCCGCCGACGTCGTCGGCAACCTGGTCGTCGCGCCCCTCCTCCTCGCGGCCGCGCCCGCATGGCGCCGCCCCGGCAGGGCCGCGGCGGGCCCGCTCTGGTGGCTGGAGGCCGCCGCGGCCCATGCCGCCGTGCTCGGCGCCGCCGCGGCGGTCTTCTGGCTGGCCACGCCCATGGTCCCGCTGCCCTTCCTGACCATGCCGCCGCTGCTCTGGGCGGCGCTCCGCCTCGGCCCGCTCGCCACCGCCTCGGCCTCCGCGCTCCTGGCGCTCTGCGCGGTCGGCGCCGTCGCGGCCGGGTTCGGCCCCTTCGACCACGGCAGCCTCGCCCCGTCCGGGCAGGCCGTCCTGCTCCAGCTCTTCATCGCGGTCGCCACCGCGACCGCGCAGCTCCTCGCGGCGGCAACGGCCGAACGCCGCACCGCGCTGTCCCGCCTCACCGCCGCGAATGCCAGGCTGGAGGCCGCGGTCGCCGCCCGCACGGCGGAACTCGCCGCCTCCGAGGCGCAAATGCGCCTGCTGGTCGAGGGCGTCGAGGACGTCTTCTGGATGTGCGAGCCCGAGACGGGCCGCAGCCTCTATATCGGCCCGGCCTTCGCCCGCATCTTCGGCCGCCCCCTGCCGGCGGTGCCGGGCCCCAACGCCGCCTGGATCGAGGCCATCCACCCGGAGGACCGGGAGCGCGCCGTCGCCACCTTCCGCGCCCGGGCGCTGACGACCGGCTACGACCTGGAATACCGGATCCGGCGCCCGGACGGCGAGCTGCGCTGGCTGCGCGAGCGCGGCTGGCCGGTGCCGACGCCCGCGGGCGCGCCGCGCCGGGCCGCGGGGCTCACCTCCGACATCACCGAGCGCCGCCGCGCGGCCGAGGCGCTGGCCGACAGCGAAGCGGTCCTGCGCCTGTCGCAGGAGCAGGCGAGGATCGCCAGCTTCAGCCTCGACCTCCGGTCCGGGATGCTGCGCTGCGCGCCGGGGGCCATGCAGGTCTTCGGCTTCGCACCGGACCGGGATGGCATGACACTGGAGGAGTGGCATTCCACCATCCATCCCGAGGATGCCGGGCGGATCGCGCGGCAGCGCGCCGAGGCCCTCGACCGCCGCGATCCGGGCGCCCATTTCGAGTACCGCGTCGTCCGGCCCGATACCGACGCCGTCCTCGATGTCGAGATGCGGGCGCGCTGCGAATACGCCGCGGACGGCACGCCGCTCCGCGTGCTCGGCGTGGCGATCGACGTGACGGACTGGAAGCGGGCCGAGGCGGCGCTCGCCGCGAGCGAGGCGCGCCTGCGGGACCTGCTGGCGACCCTCGACCTCGGGGCCGCCATGGCGCGGGACATGGACGGCACCATCCGCCACTGGTCCAAGGGCTGCGAGCGCCTCTATGGCTGGACGGCGGCGGAGGCGGTCGGCCGGATCTCGCATGACCTGCTGCGGACCGTCTTCCCCGTGACGCGGGGGGAGATCGAGGCGGCGCTCAGGCGAGACGGCGAATGGGCGGGCGACCTCCGGCACCGCAGGCGCGACGGGCGCGAGGTGGTCGTGGCGGCGCGCAAGGTGCTGCGGCAGGAGAAGGAAGGCGGCCCTGGTTCCGTGCTGGAGGTCCTGGAGGACGTCACGGCGCAGCGCCGGGCCGAGGCGGCGCTGGCCGCGAGCGAGGCAAGGCTGCGGCTCGCCGTCGAGGGCACCGGCCTCGCCACCTGGGACGTCGACCTGGCCTCCGGCGAGGCGGTCTGGTCGCCCAACCACTTCGGGATGTTCGGCTACGCGCCCGAGCCCTCCGGCCGTGCCACCTATGCCATGTGGTGCGACCGCATCCACCCCGAGGACTGGCCCGCCATCGAGGCCGCGAACCGGGCAGCCATGCGCGGCGCGACGCCGTTCCGGTTGGCCTATCGCATCCGCCGCCGCGACGACGGCGCCGAGCGCTGGATCGAGACCAGCGGCCGCTTCCTCGACCACGGCCCGGACGGTGCGCCGCGCCGCGTCATCGGCGTGAACCTCGACGCCACCGAGCGGCGCGAGGCCGAGGCGGCGCTCGCCGGGAGCGAGGCGCGGCTGCGCTCCGTCGTGGAGACCGCGGCCGACGGCATCCTGGTCGCCGATGCCGCCGGGGGCGTCGTCCTGGCCAACCGCGCCGCGCTGCGCATCTTCGGCTATGACGACGACCCCGACGGGCTGCTCGGCCGCGACCTCGAACGGCTGATGCCCGAAGCCGAGGCGGCGCGGCACGGCGGCTACCTCGCCGCCCACCGCGCGACCGGGCAGGCGCGCGCGATCGGCGTGCCCGGCCGCACCCTGATGGGGCGACGGCGCGACGGCAGCGAATTCCCGATCGACCTCTCGGTCGGCTCCTTCGAGGTCGGCGGCGAGCGCTTCTTCACCGGCGTGGTGCGCGATGTCAGCCAGCGCGTGACCGCCGAGGCCGCCCTGCGGGAGAGCGAGGCCCTGCTGCGGCTTGCGCAGGAGGCGGCCGGGGTCGGCATCTTCGAATGCGACCTGGCCACCGGACGGACGGAGTGGTCGGCGACGATGTTCCGCCTCTACGGCCTGGATCCCGCCGGGCCCGCGCCGGGGATGGCGCCGGGCGGGGGGCACACCGCCCTGGTCCACCCCGGGGACCGCGGCTGGCTCGGCGAGCGCCGCGCGGCCATGGTCGCGGACCCGGCGGCGGACCTCTTCGAGCACGAGTTCCGCATCCTCCGCGCCGAGACCGGGGAGGAACGCTGGATCGCCGCCCGCGGCGAGTTCGTGCGCGACGCGGCCGGGCGCGCGCGGCTGGTGCGCGGCGGCCAGCGCGACATCACCGACCGCCGCGCGACGGAGGCGGCGCTGGCCGCGAGCGAGGCGCGCTTCCGCGCCCTGGCCGAGGCGATCCCCTCGCTGCTCTTCGAGACCGATGCCGAGGGTGGCGCGATCTACCTGAACCCGCGCTTCACCGAGTATACGGGCCTGCCGCAGGATGCCCTGACGGGCGACGGCTGGCTCCGGATCCTGCATCCCGAGGACCGGGCGCGCACCGCCGAGGCCTGGACGGCCGCCATCCGCAGCGGCGGCAGCTACGATATCGAATACCGCCTGCGCCGCCACGACGGCGCCTTCCGCTGGTTCCTCGGCCGTGCCGTGCCGGTGCGCGACGGCGGGGGCGGCATCGCCCGCTGGGTCGGCACCTGCACCGATATCGAGGACCGCCGGCAGGCCGAGGCGGCGCTGCGCGAGAGCGAGGCGCGGCTGCGGATCGAGGCCGAGCGCGTCGACCTCGCCCTCCGCGCCGGCGCCATCCTCGGCACCTGGGACTGGGACCTGCCGAGCGACCGCTTCACCGTCGACGAGCGCTTCGCCGAGAGCTTCGGCATCGACCCGGCCCTCGGCCGCACGGGGCTGGCGCTCGAGCAGGTCATCGCCACGGTGCATCCGGACGACCTCGCGGGTCTCCGGGCGGCGATCGCCGAGGTGATCGGACGCGGCGGCGCCTATAGCCACGAGTACCGCGTGCGCGGGCGCGACGGGATCTACCGCTGGATCGAGGCCAATGGCCGCGTCGACCACGCGCCCGACGGCACGCCGCTGCGCTTCCCGGGCGTGCTGCTCGATGCCGGGCAGCGCCGCGCGGCGGAGGAGCGGCTGCGGGAGAACGAGGTCCGGCTGCGCCTCGCCCTCGAGGCGGGCGGCATGGGCTACTGGTCCTGGGATCTCGCCACCGATCGGCTGGAATGGGACGCGCGGCAATTCGCGCTCTTCGGCCTCGACCCGACGCGCGGGCAGCCGAGCGGCGAGGAGGCGCTCTCGACCGTCCACCCGGACGACCTGCCGGGCCTGACGGCCGCCATCGAGAGCGCGCTGGCCGCGGGCGACGGCGTCTTCAGCCACGAGTTCCGCGTCGTGCACCGGGGCGGGGTGCGCTGGCTCGCGGGCCATGGCCATGCGGTGCCGGGCCCGGATGGCCGCGCCACCCGCATGGTGGGCCTGAACTTCGACGTCACCGCCCGGCGCGAGGCGGAGGCGGTGCTGGCGCGCGAGGCCGAGCAACTCGACCGCCTCGCCGAGGAGCGTGGCCGGGCCCTGGCCGAGAGCCAGGCCCGGCTGGCGCATGCCTCCAAGATGGAGGCGCTGGGAAGGCTCGCCGGCGGCATCGCGCACGACTTCAACAACGTCCTCCAGGCCGTCCAGGGCGGCATCACCCTCGCCAGCAAGCGCCTGCACAGCGACCCGGCCGCGGTGCAGCGCTATCTCGGGCTGGCGGGCGAGGCGGCCGGACGCGGCGCGGCGGTGACGGGCCGGCTGCTCTCCTTCGCCCGCCGCAGCGAATTGCGGGCCGAGCCGCTCGCCCCCGGACCGCTCCTGGCCGGCATGGCCGAGTTCCTGCGGCCGGCGATCGGCCCGAACATCGCCATCCGGGTGGAGGCGGCGGCCGGCCTGCCGCCGATGCTCGCCGACCGCAGCCAGTTGGAGGCGGTGCTGGCGAATCTCGCCAACAATGCCCGCGATGCCATGCCCGGCGGCGGCACGCTGACCCTCGCGGCGAAGGCGGTGGCCGTGCCGAGGAAGGCCGGCTCCCCCTCCGGCCTCGCCGCCGGCGTCTATGTCCAGATCCTGGTGGCCGACGAGGGCGAGGGCATGCCGCCCGAGGTGCTGGCCCGCGTCAGCGAGCCGTTCTTCACGACCAAGCCGGAGGGCAAGGGCACGGGGCTGGGCCTGGCCATGGCGCGCGGCTTCGCGGAGCAGTCCGGCGGCGGCCTGTCCATCGACAGCGCGCCCGGGCGCGGCACCACCGTCTCGATCTGGCTGCCGCGGGTGCAGGAGGAGGTCCCGCCGCAATACGAGATCCCGGACCTGCCTGCGGCAAACCTCGCCGGACTGCCGCCGGGCGCCGCGACGCTGCTGCTGGTCGAGGACAAGCCGGAGGTGCGGGCGGTGCTCGCGGCGCAGTTCGAGGACCATGGCTATGCGGTGCGGCAGGCCGAGGACGCCGCCGCGGCGCTGGCGATGCTGCGGCACGGGCTGCGGCCCGATGCGCTGATCACCGACCTGACGATGCCCGGCACGCAGGACGGCCTCGACCTCGTGGTCGGCGCCCGCAGCCTGCTGCCGCGTCTGCCCGCGGTGCTGGTGACCGGCCATGCCGGCGACGCGATGCCCGGCCGCTTCGAGGAGGCCGAGCGGAGCGGGCCCTTCGCCCTGGTGCGCAAGCCGGCCTCGCCCGAGGCGCTGCTCGACCGCCTCGCGCGCGTCCTGCGGCAGAGCGGCGTGGTCGGCCGGGCGGCGCGGTGAGCGCTGCGAGCGGGGCCGGCTGCCGGACCCGCCGGCAGCCGGCCCCGAACCGTCCCGTCAGCCCGTCAGTGCGGCTGGCCGCGCTTGTGCGCCACCAGCGCCATCAGCCGCCGGTCGCGCCAGGCGCTGCGCTCCTCGATCCTCTCCACCGGCAGGGCGGCGCGCCGCTCCGCCGTCACGCGCCCGACCGTCGGCGCGTCGTAGTCATAGGGCGTCTGCTCCTCGGTGATCCCGCCCATCAGCGGGCCGAAGCGGCCGACATAGTCCTCGACGCCGCCCGGCGCGTTCAGGTCGATGGTCTCGAAAGGCCCCATGAAGGACCAGCGCAGGCCGAGGCCGTCCTTCACGCAGGCATCCACGTCCTCGGCGCTCATCACCCCGTCGCGGACCATGCGGAAGGCCTCGGCGACCAGCGCCGCCTGCAGGCGGTTGAGGACGAAGCCGCGCGTCTCCTTGAAGGCGGTCACCGGCACCTGGCCGACGCGCTCCATCAGGGCGCGGGTGCGGGCCACCACCGCCGGGTCGGTCCAGGGGGCGCCGACCAGCTCGACCAGCGGCACCAGATAGGGCGGGTTCACCGGGTGCGCGACCAGGCAGCGGCCACGTCCCGCGAGGTTGCCCGTGAACTCGCTGGCGGGGATGCCGGAGGTCGAGCTGGCCAGCACCACCTCGGCCGGGCAGAGCCGGTCGAGCTCGGCGAAGAGCTCGCGCTTCGGCTCGACCCGCTCCGGCCCGTTCTCCTGCACATGGACGACGCCGGCGACGCAGTCCGCCAGCGTGGCGGCCGGGGTGATGCGGGCGAGGATCGTCTCCGGCGCCTCCTGCACCAGCCCGGCGGCGCGGAGATCGGCGAGGCTCCCGCCGATCAGCCCCATGGCGCGGTCGGCGACGCCGTCCACCTTGTCCCAGAGCGAGACGGCGAGCCCCGCCCGCGCGAAGACCATCGACCAGGCCCGGCCGATCAGGCCCGCGCCCACCACGGCGATCCTGTCCATAGGCATCCTCCCATGCATCCTGCCCTCGCCCATAGCGCGCGGCGCGGCGGGCAGACACCCCCAGTCCGGCGCCAGGGGGCGAAGGGCCTCCCCGCATCGTCACGCAAGGTTTCGCGGCCGGCGCTTGATCGCCGGACCGTGCGGGGCGATCTCTGCGCCACCATGGACCGGCCCGTCGCCACCACGCCGCCCCCGCCGCCGCTGCACACCCCCCTGGTCTGGGCCTGGGGCGGGCTGCTGCTGACCGTGACGACCTGGCTCACCGGCGTCATCGCGCTCTTCCACAGCCTGGCCAGCCTGTTCGACTGATGTTCCAGGACCTGCTTGACGGTTGGATCGGGCTGCGCGCCCGCTGGCGCGGCTACGGATTGCCGATCTTCGCCTCCCCGCTGGTGCTTGCCGGCCTGATCGCCGCCATCGGCGGCGACGAGCAGATCGTGCTCGGCGCGGCCCTCGGCTTCGGCGCCAGCCTGCTGGCGGCGCGGCGGCTGCGGCGCGGCCGCACCGGCGACGCCAACCGCGCCGCCTGGCTGATGGCGGTCGGCACCGGGCTCGCCGCGCATTTCGCGGCCGATCTCGGCACCATCTTCCCCTTCGTCATGGCGGGCGGCGCCCTGCTCGGCACGCGGCTGATGTACCAGGCCCTGCCCGAGGCCGCGCCGCCGCCCCCGCCCGAGCCGCCGCCGCCTCCCCCCGCCCCGCCCGGCCCGATCGAGGAGAGCCGTGCCCGCCTCGCCCGCATCGAATCCGCGGCGCAGCGCCTGGCCGATCCGCGGCTGCGCGGCGTCGCGCAGGCGATGGAGGGCGTGCTGGACGACCTGACGGCGCGGCCGGACCGGCTGCCCATGGCGCGGCGCTTCCTCACCGTCCAGCTCGACGGCGTGGAGCGCATCGTCCAGCGGCTGGAGGCCGGCGCGGCCCCGCCCGCGGCGCTGCCGCCGCTGCTGGAGGAGCTGACCCGCACGGCCACCGAGCTGCGCAGCCGCATTGCGCGCGAGGAGACCGAGGCGCTGGAGATCCAGGTGAAGGTCCTGTCGGACCGCTTGCGCGAGGAAGGCTACCGATGAGCGGCACCGCCACCACGGGCACCCGTCTGCCCAGCATCACGCCCGAGGCCCTGCAGGCGGCGCTGGAGAGGGTGCCGGAGGGCCGCGAGACGGCGGTCGCCGAGCTGGCCTCGCGGATCGACATCGCCGATCCCGGCAGCATCCTGCGCTTCGGCCAGGATGCGCAGAACCGCGCGACGGTCGCGGCGGATGCGATGCTGGAGGGCGCGCGGAACCGCGAGGCCGGCGAGGCCGGCGTCACCCTCTCGACGCTGCTCGGCACGCTGCGCGGCTTCGACATGCGCGGCCTCGCCGAGAAGCCCGGCTTCTTCGCGCGCCTCTTCAACAAGGCCGGCGCCGAGACGGCGAAGGTCGTCCAGCGCTACGAGACCATCAAGGGCCAGGTCGAGGAGGTGGGCGACCGGCTCGACGCGCACCGCACCAAGCTGCTCGAGGATGTCGAGAAGCTCGAGCGGCTCTACCGCGCGACGCTCGAGTGGTTCCATGCCCTCGGCGACCACATCGCCGCCGGCGAGACGGTGCTGGCGCGGGTCGACCAGCAGGCCATCCCCGCCATGGCGCAGGAGGTCGAGGGCGGCGACAGCGTCGCGGCGCAGCGCCTGCGCGACCTGCGCAGCGCGCGCGACGAGCTGGAGCGGCGGGTGCACGACCTGCGCCTGACGCGGCAGGTGGCGATGCAGGCCCTGCCCTCCATCCGCCTGATCCAGGAGAACGACAAGGCGCTCGCGGCGAAGATCCAGAGCGTCATCGCCAATACCGTGCCGCTCTGGCGCCAGCAGCTCGCCCAGGCGCTCGCCATCCAGACCATGCGCGAGGCCGGGCGGTCGCTGAAGGAGGCGACCGACCTGACCAACGAGCTGCTGGTCGGCAATGCCGAGCGGCTGCGCCAGGGCAATGCCGAGGCGCGGGTGCAGCTCGAGCGCGGGGTCTTCGACATCGAGGCGGTCAAGCGCGCCAATGCCTCGCTGGTCGCCACCATCGAGGATTCCCTCCGCATTGCCCAGGACGCCCAGGCGCAGCGGGCGAATGCGACGAAGGAGCTGGAGAAGGCCGAGGGCGAGATCCGCCGCGCCCTGCTGGCCACGCGGGCGGCGGGCGGGACGCGACCGGCGGCCTGAGGCGCGCCGATGACCGCAGGGCCGGAGGGGTCCCCACGAAGCAGCGCTTCGTGGGGTGCCCCGGATGGCACGGAGGTCTGAATCGGCCCGCCAACACATAAGGGCCGCGTGGCGCCGGGCCCGCGGGCGATGCGCCCGAGCCCGCCGGGCCGGCGAAGGCCCGCTTGCCTGCCCGGCGGGATTGCCGCGCGGCCCGGCATGGCCGAGCCTGACGCCGCGACGGACTCGGGACGAGGCCGCTGCCGACCCTCTGCCGGACCTGCCTGATGCGCCGCCGCTCCATCCTCTCCGCCCTGGTCGCCACGCCGGCCCTCGCGCAAGCCTGGCCCGCCGGCCCGATCCGCATTATCGCCCCCTTCCCGCCCGGCGGCAGCGTCGACACCATCGCCCGGCTGCTCGCGCCCTCGCTGCAGGCGACGCTCGGCGTGCCGGTGGTGATCGAGAACCGCTCGGGCGCCGCCGGCGCGCTCGGCACCGCCGCCGCGGCGCGGGCCCTGCCGGACGGCCAGACCTGGGTGCTGGTCTTCGACAGCCACGCCACGGTCAATGCGCTGAACCCGCAGGCCGGCTTCGATGCGCGGCGCGACTTCACGCCTGTCATGCTGGTGGCGACGGCGCCGATGCTGCTGACCACCCCGGCCGGGCGGCCCTGGCAGAGCCTGCAGGAGGTCGCCGCGGCGGCGCGGGCGCGGCCCGAGACGATCACCTACGGCACGGTCGGCAATGGCAGCCTGGCGCATCTGACCATGGAGGTCTGGCAGCAGACGGCCGGGCTACGGCTTACGCATGTCCCCTATCGCGGCGGCGGGCCGCTGGCGAGCGCGGCCGTGGCCGGGGAGGTCGACCTCGCCATCGCCTCGCCGGCCGGGCTGGGCGGCCAGGTCGGCACGCGGCTGCGGGCGCTGGCGCAGAGCGGGGCGACGCGGTCGCGGATCCAGCCCGACGTGCCGACCTTCGCCGAGGCCGGCTTCCCCGGCGTCGCGGCCGAGGCCTTCTGGGGCATGCTGGGCCCGGCGGGCGTGCCGGCCCCGGTCGTCGCCCGCTTTCACGCGGCCCTCGCGAGCGCGCTGGCCGATCCGGCGACGCGCCGGCGGCTGGAGGAAGGCCAGGGGGTCGATGTCCTCGCCTCCTCCCCCGAGGAATTCGCCGGCTTCCTGGAGCGGCAGTCGGAGACCTGGGGCCGGGTGGTGCGCGAGCGGGGCATCAAGGCCGAATAGCGCCGGCTGCCACCGCGCGCCTTCGGGCATCGCTCAGCAAACCCCTCGGGGTTTGCGCCGCAACAAATCCTCAGCAGGCTTTCGCTTCAAGGAGTTGGGCCGCACGAAGTATGGCCCAACCCGCGAAAGCCTGCTGAGGCCGGCCGCGGCGAATTTCCCGCCGAGAGCGATGTATCAAAATTTTCTTCCACGAATGGTTGCTAAGTTAGATAGTCTTTCGGTAGCAGGCGTCGCCCGCTCCGCAACCGGGCGGCTGGCAGGGCGACACCGACATATTTGAGACGGGCACCCATGACGAACCAGCCGATTCCTGTCCATCCCGCACTGCACATGATGCCCGGCCACGGACCCGGGCCGGCGACGAGGAGCCTGGATCGATTCCTGGCCTGCCTCGAGGCGGCCTATCCCGGCACCGCCACCCGGAGGCTGGAGGGCGCGCGCTGGGGCAGGCTGCTGCTCCCGCCCGGCCCGGTCGGCCTGCCGAAGGCCCCGGATGCCGTCCGGATCGTGCTCCTCGGCAGCTTCTGGATCGGCCGCGCCGCCCTGCAGGCGGTGCTGGCCTATCTCCACCGCTATCCCGGGCGCGTGGACCTCGTCGCGGTGGTGACCGACGACCCGCTCAGCCCCGAGGCGCGGATCAGCCTCCGCAAGCGCGCCTGGGCGCTGATGACGGAAGGCGAGCGGCTGGAGATGAAGCTGGCGCTGGTCGGCAGCGCCTTCGACATCGGCTGCCCCGTCTATACCGGCGAGATCAAGACGCCGGGCTTCCGGCGGATGCTCGCCGCCTGGCGGCCGCATGCCATCGTCACCTGCGGCTTCGGCCAGGTGCTCGACACCGCCATCCTGCAGAGCGTGCCGGCGGGCGCCTACAACTGCCACCCCTCCGACCTGGCGCGGGGGCTCGGCGCCGGGCCCTCCCCCTGGGCGGACCTGGCGGCACGGAACGGCACCGAGGAGATCTGGACCCTGCACCGGATGACCGAGGTCGTGGATGGCGGCCCGGTGGTCGGGCAGACGGCGCCGGTCAACCTGGCCGACCCGCAGGGGCGGCCGGTCGCCGAGCCGATGGTCTTCTTCGACCGCATGCTGCTGCCGGTCGGCTGGATGGTGCTGCGGCTGCTCGACAGCCTGGCCCAGCGCCATGCCGCCGGCCTGACCGGGCCGCTGCGCTCGCTCGACCTCGTGGCCGGCATGCCCGATGCGCTGCACGCCGCGCTGCGGGAGCCGGTCCGGGCGGTCCACGCCGCGCCGCCGATCCCGACGCCGGGAGAGGCCGAGTTTGGCGCCCTGCCGGAGGCCACCGCGCGCCACCCCGGGCTCGACGCCGAAACTCTGCTTGCGCCCGTGATGGCACCCCCGGACGGGGCGGTTTACCCCGATGGTCGGGACCTCTCCGAAACCTGAACGTGACGGATAAGATTGCGCTTGCGGTTCCCGCTTGGCCGGCAGGTGAATGCGTGCGCCGAATGATTCTGAAAGGACCAATCCCATGGGCCTAGGCAGAATTCCCAAGTACACCTTCTCCAATCCATCCTCCGGCACACCAAGAGAGGTCAAAGAATGGAATAAGCGTCTGGAATCGACAAAACATATACTGAATCATCTTGAATATTATTATTCAGAGGAGTGGGAAGTATTTGGTTATGTTGTAGGCGGAGTTCCGATCGGAATTCTTGCGATGGAGAACATCGAGCCGAACGAAGGGTTCGGCATCAAAGAGAATTGCACGATGATACATTATCTCGTGACCCATCCCGGCTCCAGCGCGGCAGGTGCGATACTTGTCGAGTTTGCTGTGAACTACTCCGAGCGGAGCGGCTTGAACGGGGCAGTGGCGCTTCATTCCCTCGATGGGGAAGCGACGCGTTTCTATAGAAGTCTCGGATTTATCGAAATCAAGAAAGGACTGACTGAAGATGATCCGGTCATGCAACTGAACCCATTCAAAAGTGCCGAATGGGTCAAACAGGACAAGAACGTCTGGAGATTGAAGCGGTATGTGGGACAGGAATCGTATATGGGATCAAGAAGAGAGATGGACGCTTATCGTTGGCAAACCAAGCCACCGATCTTTCGAATAAAGAACGATTTTGCTTCAAGAGAAATGCTGAAAAACCTTGAAGGATGGGAGTTGTAGGAAGGGCGCGATCGCCGTGGCCGCGGCCCCGGTCCGCTCAGAAGCTGTACGGGAAATGACCGCGGCTCCTGTGCCGACTCCGGCACATAGGACGGAAGGCCGGCCCCGCCGCACCCCTACGGACGATGTTGCGCGCCCCAACAATCCCGTCAATTTGAGGTATTTTATCGTCAGACATCAAATGAAATCTCTAAATAATACTACCCTTATTTATTTATGATAAATTGGAAAATATTGTGTTTTGATCTTGTTTTATTTTTGTTCTAACCTCTCTTTTCCTGAAATCCACATCCATGTGTCGTCAGGACCCAGCCAAGAATCTGTCCGCGTCTGCAGTCCACTTTCGCCATGTCATCAACAAGCCAGGCACCGTTTCCAGAACGGAGCAAAAGATTCAAATATGGCAAAAAAGAAGACGAACTTCGTGATACTCTCAAGGGCCCGAGAGACGATTTCCGCAGAATTCCTGGGCGACACTCCCTGACGCCGCCCTCCCGTCGATGCGGTCCGCGCCGCGGCGCCCCGGACGGGCGGGATGGATGAGGGTGGACCGGGCCTCCGGCCGCACTACCATGCCGACGACGACGGTGCCGCCCGGCGCGACCCCGACGGCAACAAACTCTGCCGCACCTGCCACCGCCCCGCCTGATCGGGGCGGGGCCGCGCGGCCGATGGCGGAGGACACGCGTGACCGACACACAGAAGGGCCTCTCCCGCAACGTCGCCAATTACGGCGACCGCGACTTCGCCCTCTATCTCCGCCGCAGCTTCGCTGCCTCCATGGGCTATTCGCGGAAGGCGCTGCAGAAGCCGGTGGTCGGCATCGCCGACACCGCCAGCGACTACAACAACTGCCACCGCTCGGTGCCCGAGCTGAAGGAGGCGGTGAAGCGCGGCGTGCTGGCCGCCGGCGCGCTGCCCCTCGCCTTCCCCACCGTCAGCCTCTGCGAGCCCTCGCTGACGCCGACCTCCATGCACTACCGCAACTTGATGGCGCTGGACACCGAGGCGATGCTCAGCGCCCAGCCCATGGACGCGGCGGTGCTGATCGGCGGCTGCGACAAGACCGTGCCCGCCCAGCTCATGGCCGCCGCCAGCGCCGATGTGCCGAGCGTCATGCTCGTCACCGGCCCGATGCTCGCCCAGCGCTTCGAGGGCGAGCGGCTCGCCGCCTGCACCGATTGCCGCCGCTACTGGGCGCGCTACCGCGCCGGCGATGTCAGCGAGCAGCGGATCGGCGAGATCGAAGGCAAGCTCGCCACGACCTCCGGGACCTGCGGCGTCATGGGCACCGCCTCCACCATGGCCTGCCTCGCGGCGACGCTCGGCTTCATGCCGCTGATGGCGGCCTCCGCCCCGGCGGTGCATTCCGACCGGCTGCGCATGGCGGAGGAGGCCGGGGAACTCGCCGTCCGCCTCATCACCCATCCCGTGAAGCCGAGCCAGCTCATCACGGAGAAGTCGGTCGAGAACGCGCTGCGGGTCCTGCTCTCGCTCGGCGGCTCGACCAATGCGCTGGTGCACCTGACGGCCATCGCCGGCCGCGCCGGCGTCAAGGTGGACCTCCGCCGGCTCGATGCGCTGTCGGAGGAGACACCCGTCCTCGTGGACCTCAAGCCCACCGGCGAGGGCTACATGGAGGACTTCCACGCCGCCGGCGGCATGGTGGCGCTGCTGCGGGAGTTGCGCGACCTGCTGCACCTCGACACCATCGACCTCTATGGCCGGACGCTGGCCGAGCAGATCGATGCCGGCACGCCCTTCGTCGACCGCGCCATCATCCGCGCCCGCAACGCGCCCATCAGCCCGGTCGGCGGCCTCGTCTCGCTCTTCGGGTCGCTGGCGCCGGACGGCGCCATCCTCAAGCGCAGCGCCGCGACGCCGGCGCTGTTCGAGACGGAGGCGCGCTGCGTCGTCTTCGACGGGCTCGCGGACCTCGCCGACCGGATCGATGCCGAGGACCTCGACGTCACGCCGCAGGACATCCTGATCCTGAAGAATGTCGGCCCGCTGACGCCCGCCGGCATGCCGGAGGCCGGCTATCTCCCCATCCCGAAGAAGCTGGCCCGGGCCGGCGTGAAGGACATGGTGCGGATGAGCGATTGCCGCATGTCCGGCACCGCCTTCGGCACCATCGTCCTGCACATCACGCCGGAGGCCGCGGCCGGCGGGCCGCTCGGGCTGGTCGAGACCGGCGACCGGGTGCGGCTCTCGGTGAAGGAGCGGCGGCTCGACCTGCTGGTGGAGGAGGCCGAGCTTGCCCGCCGCCGCGCCGCCTGGGCCCCGCCGCCGCGCCCGCGCCGCGGCTGGGACCGGCTGGTCTACGACCAGGTGCTGCAGGCGACGGAGGGCGCGGACCTCGCCTTCCTGCGGCCCGACGGGGAGTAGCAGCGCGGCTGCGCGGGCGCGGCGGCGGGTCGCATCGGCGCCGTCGCGCCCGGGGTCCGACAAGCGCCCGCCGCGTCCTGTTCTCCGTGCCGTCGCCGCGCTCAGTCCCGCCGCAGCACGAAGAGCAGGCCCTCGACCGGCGCGCCCTTCTCCTGCCGCAGCACCGCCGCCTCCTGCGCGAGGACCGCGAAGCCCGCCGCCTCGGCCAGCCCCGCCACGTGCCCTGCGTCGTGGCGGAAGCGCATCGCCGCGCCGAGCGCGAAGGGCGCCCCCACCCCCGCCTCAAGGCTGAACGCCGCGACCCCGCCCGGCGCCAGCGCGCCATGGATCGCCGCCAGCGCCGGCGCCAGGTCGCCGAGGTAGTTCAGCACGTCGGCCGCGGCGACCACGTCGAAGCCGCCGGGGTGCCGCGGCAGCCAGTCCAGCAGGTCGGCCTCGTGCAGCGCGTCGTAGAGCCCGCGCCGGCGCGCCTCCGCCAGCATCCGCGGCGAGAGGTCGAGCCCCTCCAGCCGCCGGGCGAAGCCGGCCAGCGCCGCGCCCGAGAGCCCCGTGCCACAGCCGAGGTCGAGCACCCGGAGCCGGCGCGCCGGCGCCAGGCCCGCCCGCTCCAGCAGCCCGGCGAGCAGCGCCGGCGTGCGGTAGTCCAGCCGGCCCGTCAGTTCCGCCTCGAAGCGCGGGGCGAACTGGTCGAAGAGGTCGCGCACATAGGCGGCCGGGGCGCGCCCGGGCGCCGGTCCGCCGCCCAGCGCCGCCAGCAGGAAGCGCGCCTGCTCGGCCAGCGCGGGCTGGCTGGCGGCGCGCGCCAGCGCCTCCCCGGCCGCGGCGGCCGCCCCCGCGGCATCCCCCGCCTCCCGGCGCGCATGCGCCAGCGCCAGCCGCGGCTCCGGCGCCTCCGGCAGCAGCGCCGCCGCCTGCGCGAGCGGCGGGAGCGCCGCCGCCGGATCGCCCAGGCCGCAGAGCGCCTGACCGAGGTTGCGCAGGGTCACCGGGTCTTCCGGCCGGCGGGCCAGCGCGGCGCGGAAGGCGATCACCGCCTCCGCCAGCCGACCGGCCTCGGCCAGCGCCGCGCCGCGATTCGCCAGGAAGACGGGCTCCTCCGGCGACGCGGCCAGGGCCCGCTCGGTATGGCGCAGGGCGCCCGCGGCATCGCCGCGCTGGCGGGCGAGCACGCCGAGCAGGTTGTGGGCATTCGGGTCCTGCGGCCGGCGCTTCAGCACCTGGCGGTAGAGCCATTCCGCCTTCGTCCATTGGCCTTCGGCGTGGCGGGCGGCGCCGGCCTGCAGCAGCGCGATCGGGTCGTCCTGGGGCATGCGGCACTCTGCGCAGCCGGACGCCCGGGCGCAATCCGGACCCACCCGCCACCTCGGCGCCGCGGTCAATAACCTGTACTTGCTTGTAAACCGATCTTTATCTACTTTCGCGTTCAGACTCGCCGGTCCTGGCGGGGACCGGAGCGCACCGACCACATGTCGACCCTGCCGCAGACCGGGCGATCCAAGGGGGTAACCGAGTCAGTGACCGCCTCGACGGAACCGTCGGCCCCGGCCGGCATTGGCACGGGGATGCTGGACACCACCCTCGCCGCCCTGCCGCAGGCCCTGGCGGAGCCGCCACCGGAGCCACCGGAGTTCGATGCCTGGCTGCGCCGCCACCTCGAGGGGCTGCATGCCGGCGTGCTGACCGAACCCGTACCGGAACGCTTCCTGCGCATCCTCAAGGGCCAGGCGGACTAGCCTCCGACTCGGCCGCGCGCCTCCGCCCGGCGGCACCCATCCTAGCCCTCCTCGCTCTCCGCCTCCGGGCCGGATTTCGGCTCGAGGCCGACGCCGCGCCGCAGCGCCTCCCGCGCCCGCGACAGGCGGGAGCGCAGCGTGCCGGCCGGCACGCTCAGCACCTTCGCCGCCTCGGCATAGTCGAGCCCCTCGACCACCACGACCCAGAGCGCCTCGCGGTGGATAGGCGGCAGGCGCCGGAAGGCGGCGATCACGTCGCGCATCGCCTGCCGCTCCTCCTGCCCGCCGGAGATCGCCGCCTCCGGCATCGTCTCGGGCGAGAGGAAGGGGCTGCGCGCCGCGCGCCGCACCGCCGCCGCCCGCGCGTGCCGCAGGATGGTGAACAGCCAGGCGCGGAGATTCGTCCCTTCCTGGAACTGCTCGCGGGCAGCGATCGCCCGCATGAGGGTCTCCTGCACAAGGTCGTCGGCGGCATCGCCGTGCCTGACCAGCACGCGCGCGAAGCGGCGCAGCCGCGGGATCTCGGCCGCGACCGCGGTCGCGAAGGCGTCCGCCTCGGGCGCCCTGTCCTCTTTCATCGAAAACCGGTGGCCCCCTCGCGCTGCAATCTCGCCGGGCGCGACACTATCCGATGCCCGCGGCTGGCGGTGTCGCGGCGGGCACACCCTTGCGTGTGGCCCGCCCAGCATCGATGCACGCTTGCGTGGGGCACTCATGGATTGGTCATGAGTGCATCAATTGCCCCGTGCAGGGCGGGTTTCGCCGCAACCGATACGAGCAGCCGCGGGGGAGATGACGCCGTGGCGGCCGCGGCCGCCGGGCCGCGCGGGTCTCGCCCCGCCGCGGCCCGCTCAGGCGGGCGTCAGAACAGCCCCTCGATCCGCCCCTCGGCGTCGAGCCCGATGCTCTCCGCCGCGGGGTGCCGCGGCAGGCCGGGCATGGTCATGATGTCGCCGCAGACCGCGACGACGAAGCCGGCGCCGGCCGAGAGCCGCACCTCCCGCACCGGCAGGACATGCCCCTCCGGCGCGCCGAGCTTCGTCGGGTCGGCGCTGAAGCTGTACTGGGTCTTGGCGACGCAGACCGGGACATGGCCGAAGCCCATCTCCTCGAACTTCGCCAGGCGCGCGGCGATGGCGGGCGGGATCTGCACCTCGGCGGCGTGGTAGATCTCGCGCGCGATCGCGCGCAGCTTCTCGGCCAGCGGCAGGGCATCCGGGTAGAGCGGGCGGAACTTCGCATGCCCCTCGGCGAGCAGCTTGCGCACCGCCCGCGCCAGGTCCGCCGCGCCGGCCGCGCCCTCGCCCCAATGGGTGCAGAGGAAGGCCTCCGCGCCGATGCGCGCCATGGCGTGCTGCACGGCGGCGATCTCGGCCGCGGTGTCGGTGGTGAAGCGGTTCAGCGCCACCACCACGGGCAGGCCGAATTTCCGCATGTTCTCGACATGGCGGATGAGGTTCACGACGCCGCGCTCGACCGCCGCCACATCTTCCGCGCCGAGCGAGGACTTCGCGACGCCGCCATGCATCTTCAGCGCCCGCACCGTCGCCACCACGACGGCGAGGTCGGGCGCGAGGCCGGCGCTGCGGCACTTGATGTCGAGGAACTTCTCCGCGCCGAGATCGGCGCCGAAGCCCGCCTCGGTCACCACCACATCCGCGAGCGAGAGGCCGAGCTGGGTCGCGACCACGCTGTTGCAGCCATGCGCGATATTGGCGAAGGGCCCGCCATGGACGAGCGCGGGCGAGCCCTCCAGCGTCTGCACCAGATTGGGCTGCAGCGCGTCGCGCAGCAGCGCGGCCATGGCGCCGTCCGCCTTGACGTCGCGTGCGGTGACGCTGCGGCCCTCCCGCGTCTGCCCCACGATGATCCTGCCCAGCCGCTCCTGCAGGTCGTGCAGGTCGGAGGCGAGGCAGAAGATCGCCATCACCTCCGAGGCGACCGTGATGTCGAAGCCGTCCTCGCGCGGGATGCCCTGCGCCGCGCCGCCGAGGCCAACCACCATGTTGCGCAGGTTGCGGTCGTTCATGTCCATGGCGCGCCGCCAGGTCACCCGCCGCGGGTCGAGGCCGAGGCCATTGCCCCAGTAGAGATGGTTGTCCACCATCGCCGAGAGCAGGTTGTTGGCGGCGGTGATGGCGTGGAAGTCGCCGGTGAAGTGGAGGTTGATGTCCTCCATCGGCGCCACCTGCGCCCGGCCGCCGCCGGTCGCGCCGCCCTTCACGCCGAAGCAGGGGCCGAGCGAGGGCTCGCGCAGGCAGATCATCGTCCTCGCCCCGATGGAGTTCAGCGCGTCGGCGAGGCCGATGGTGGTGGTGGTCTTGCCCTCCCCGGCCGCGGTCGGGCTGATGCCGGTGACGAGGACGAGCTTGCCGCGGGGCTGCGTGGCCTGGGCCTTGAGGAAGCCGTAGTCGATCTTGGCCTTGTGCCGGCCGAAGGGGATCAGCGCCTCCTCCGGAATGCCCGCCGTCGCGGCGATGGCGGTGATCGGCTGCAGGGTCGCGGCCCGCGCGATCTCGAGATCCGTGGCCATGCGCAGGCTCCTCTCCCCCGTTGCGCGGCAGCGTTACCGGAAGCCAGGGCGCACAGCAAGCAAGCGGCGGCCGATGACGCGGGCGCATGGAGACGGTTCCCAGGCGGCATTTCCGCGCCCCGGGCCGCCGCGGGAGGATGGGCGCGCCATCACGGAGACAGACCCATGCGACCCCTCGTCCTCGCCGCCGGCCTTGCCCTGGCCGCGGCCCTCTCCCCCCTCGCCACGGCCCGCGCCGGCGGCTGTCCGGAGGAGCACCGGCTGACCAGGCCGCGCGCCATCGAGGAAGCGCCCGACGTCGCCACGCTGCGCGAGATCCTCACGACCGTCGACCTGAAGGGCTGGCGCGGCGTCGGCGACGTCCTGCTGCGCACGCGCCGCCTGATCGTCCTGCCGGGCGGCATCGTGCCGACGCACCAGCATGACGACAGGCCCTCCATCGTCACCGTCGTCGTCGGCGAGATCACCGAGCACAGCGCCTTCTGCGCCGTGCCCATCCTGCACCGCACCGGCGAGACCACGCCGGAATTCGGCCCCGGCCATGCCCATTGGTGGGAGAACAGGGGCTCGCAGCCCGTCATCCTCATCTCCTCCGACGTGGTGCCGCAGGAGATGATGCAGGACCCGCATATGTGACGTTCCGGGTAAGGCGCGCCGGCTTGACCGCTGGCAGCGGCTGCCGCAGGGGCCGGCATGGCCAGCCCCTGCATCGATATCTGCCGCTACGACGAGGCCACCGGATGGTGCCTCGGCTGCGGCATGACGCGGAAGGACAAGAAGCACTGGAAGAAGGACAAGGAGCGTCGGCCGGAGATCCGGGCGGTGCTGCCCGGGCGGCTCGAGGCACTGGCCGCCGCCGGCCAGCCGACCGGCGAGGCGGCTGCCAAGAAGAAGAAGAAGGGCTGATCCCTGCTGCCTTCCCGCTGTGCCGCGCTGGCCACAGTGTGTCGCGATCCAGTGTTGGTTTCGCCAGGAACTTGATCTCCCTCAAGGTTCCATCTCGGTTCCGCGCCTAATCCGGCGTCAGGCGCGACACGGCGCCTGGAATGGAACTGGAAGACAATGCGCAAGTCCCTTGGGATGCTGGCCGGTGCCCTGGCGCTGGCTGCCGCGGTGAGCACCGGCGCCGCCGCACAGGAGGTCCGCGGCAAGAAGGCGGGCGACTTCGTCATCGGCCTCGGCGGCATCGGCGTGCTGCCCGCGAATGACGGCGGCCGGACCAGCCTGGTCGGCGGCAAGGTCGAGGCGAGCAACAGCGGCACCGCACAGCTCGACTTCACCTACTTCTTCACGCCGAACATCGCGGCCAACCTGATCGCGGCGACGACGCAGCACGACCTGACGCTGCGCGGCTCGGCGCTCAACACCGACGTCAAGCTCGGCCATGTCTGGGTGCTGCCGCCGACCCTGACCCTGCAGTACCACCCGCTGCCGACCTCCCGCATCAGCCCCTATCTCGGCGCGGGCATCAACTACACCTTCTTCTACGGCTATGGCGGCAGCAAGACGGCGCCGGTGAGCCGCGTGCGCGTCGATTCGACGCCGGCCTTCGCCATGGTCGCGGGCGTGGACTACGAGCTGGCGCCGAACTGGCTGCTCAACGTCGATGCCAAGAAGATCCTGCTGCGCCCGGATGCGAGCGTGAACTCCGGGCTGGTGCATGCCCGCGTGAACCTCGACCCCTGGGTCGTCGGCGCGAGCGTCCGCTACCGCTTCTGATCGCAGGGCCGGGCGCGGCCGAGGCCGCGCCCGCCGATCCCTCAGGCACGCTTCGTCGCGGACTGGGTGCCGGGGTCGCCCTCGATCTCCCGCACCTCCGCCGAGGCGGCCCGGTCCCGGATCCCGAGCTCGTCGAGCGCCCCGCCGATCGCCGCCACCGCCATCCGCATGTCGTCCGGCGTGACGGCGCCGATGCAGCCGACGCGGAAGCTCGGCGCATGGGTGTTCCAGAAATTGCTGATCAGCACGCCGCGGCGCTTCAGCGCGTCGACGAAGGGCTGCAGCGCGAAATCCGGGTCCGCCGGCTGGTGCACGGTGACGATCACCGGCCCCTGATCCGCCCAGTCCAGATAGGGCGTCAGGCCGAGCGACTTCACGCCCTCGTAGAGCACCCGCGCATTCTCCCGGTAGCGGGCGAGCCGCGCGGGCTGCCCGCCTTCCTGGGCGTAGAGGTCGAGCGCGACGGCGAAGGCGGCGATCACCTGCACCGCCGGGGTGAAGCGGATGCTGCCCCAGCCCGCGCGCAGCGCATGCGCGTGGATGTCCGAGAGGTCGAGGCACCAGGAGCCGGCCTGGCCGGCCGCGGCCTCCAGCCGGTCGACGCGCGCGACGGCGAAGCCCATGCCCGGCATGCCCTCGAGGCACTTGCCGCTGGTGAAGAGCATCGCGTCCACCTCGGGGTGGTCGGCGAGCGAGAAGGGCAGTGCGCCGAAGGCCGAGACGGAATCGAGGATCAGCCGCCGCCCCGCGGCGCGCACCGCGGCGCCGATGCCCTCGACGTCGTTGACGATGCCGCTGCCCGTCTCGTTGTGGATCATGGCGACATGGGAGATCGCCGGGTCGGCGGCGAGCGCCGCGCCGACCTCCTCGGCACTCGCCGAGCGCGTGTCGGGGATGGGAAGCGCCACCACCTGCCGGTGGGCGGCGCTCGCCAGCCGCACCGCGCGGTCGGCATAGGCGCCGTTCTGCGGCACCAGCACCTTGCCGCCCTCGGGGATGAAGGTGCGCAGCGCGGCCTCCATCACGAAATGCCCGCCGCCCTGCAGCGGCAGCGTCGCGTGCTCGCCCTCCCGACCGCCGGCCAGGGCCCGCACCCGGTCCCGGATCCCGGCATAGACGGGGCGGAAGTCGTTGTCCCAGGGGGCGATGTCCTGCGCCATGGCGGCACGGGTCTCGGGCCTGGTCTGCACGGGGCCCGGAATGAGCAACAGCATGGGAGCGGCACCTGTCAGGAAGGTGCCGGGGATACCCGATCCATGCCGGACAGGAGAAGCCCGGCGATCTCCCGCGCCAGTTTCTCGCGGATCGCCTCGGCGAAGGCGGCATAGTCGGCGCAGGCCATGGCGAAGCTGCCGGTGCCGCCGATGACCTCGGCCCGGTAATGCTCGAGCAGGTCCGGCTCCTCGTTCAGCACGGCGAGGCCGTTGATGGTCACGCCCGCCGCGACGCCGATGTCGCGCACCGGCCCGGGCGGGCGGCCCTGGTTGTGCCGCCCGTCGCCCGAGACGTCGAGCACGAGCCGCGTGGCCGGCGCCGGGCAGCGCGCCAGCAGGGCGAGGCCGGCCGCCATCCCCTCCCCGATCGCCGTCGCGCCCGGCAGGGGCAGGCGGGGGGCGCCGTCGATCGCCTCGGCCAGCGCGGCCGCCGCCCCCTCCCCGTCCACCCGCATCCAGGGCACGGCGAGTTCCGGCGTGCCCGCGGCCGGGCGCATGGAGGGCCAGGCGCCGGACCAGAAGAGCATGGCGACGGCGATCGCCCCGCGCGGCCCGCCGGCGCAGAGCGCCGCGATGCCGGGATCGCGGAAGGCCGCGGCATAGCCGCCGACCATCAGGCCGAACTCGTCGTAGTCGACGCTGGCCGAGACATCGACGGCGAGGCAGAGGGCGAGGTCGACCGGGTCCATGCCCCTCCGATACCGCGATGCGCGGTGATCCGCAGCGGGCTTCGGCGTCCCGGCCGGGCTTCCGTCGCCTGGCCCGCACGGGGGCCGGGCCATGCGGGGAGGAGGCCGCCGCAGTCGCTTTCCGGGCGCAATCCCCGGGAGGCTTGCGTAGGGTCCGGCGGATCCATGCGATCGGGGCCGGGACGATGCGGAGACGGGGGGTGATGGTGGGAACGGGGGCGGCCGGGCTCGCGCTGGCGATGCCGGCCGTCCGGGCGCAGGGTGCCTGGCCGAACCGCCCCATCCGGCTGATCGTGCCCTTCACGCCGGGCGGCAGCACCGACGGCATGGCGCGCATCGCCGCGCAGACGCTGCAGGACAGGCTCGGGCAGACAGTGGTGGTCGAGAACCGCCCGGGCGGCAACGGCACGGTCGGCGGCATCGCGGTCGCGCAGGCGGCGCCCGATGGCTACACCTTCTGCGGCAGCGCCTCGATCCAGGTGATGGCGCGCTGGGTGATGCGGAACCCGGGCTATGACCCGCTGGCGGACCTGGTGCCGGTGGCGCGGACCGGCCAGGGGCCGCTGCTTCTCTGCATGAACCCGGCGCTGCCGCCCGGCAACATCACCGAACTGGTTGCCGCGGTGAGGGCGAACCCGCGCGGCTGGACCTTCGGCACCTCCTCCCTCGGCGCCGCGGGGCATCTGGCGACGGTCGAGTTCAACCGCATGACCGGGCTCGACATCCCGATCGCGTCCTACCGCGGCACCGCGCCGGCGGTGCAGGACATGGTGGCGGGCAACATCCAGCTCATGGTCGATCCGGTGCTGGCGATGGTGCCGCTGTTGCGCGGGGGACGGGTGCGCGCGCTGGCGATCAGCCAGGCAAGGCGCAGCCCGGCGGCGCCCGAGGTGCCGAGCGCCCCGGAGGCCGGGCTGCCGGGCTGGGAGTTCTTCTCCTGGTGGGGGCTCTGGGGGCCGAAGGGCCTGCCGGCGGAGATCGTGGCGCGCGCGAACGCCGCGCTGCAGGAGGGCATGCGCAGGCCGGAGGTGGCGAGGCGCCTGACCGATATGGGGATCGAGGCACTGGCGGAGACGCCGGAGCAGTTCGCCGCTTTCATCGAGCGCGACGTGGCGCGCAACGCGGCGCTGCTGCGGCTGGCGAGGTTCGAGCCGGAATAGGGCACGCTGCCCGCGGGCGGGCACCGGACGCGGTCGGGCGGCCACGGGTCCCGGCTCCGCTGCCGGAGGCGCCCGCATCCCGGGCGGGCGCGGCCTGAACCAGAGGTTGCGTTGGCCGTTTAGCCGCCATGCCCCTTGATGCCGATTCCCTGCCGCTGCAGGCACCCCGCCGCACCGCCCGCCTGCCGCCCGCGCCCGACGCCGCGAAGCGCGCCCTGGCGCTGGAGGCGCATGCCCGGCTCTGCGCCGAATACGACTGCCCCATCGCCTATTTCCATGCCCTGCCGCCGCTGGACGAGCTGGTCTCCTCCCTCCTCTCCCACCGCACCAAGAACCGCGACAGCGCCCGCGCCTTCCAGGCGCTGCGCGCCGCCTTCCCGGACTGGGCGGCGGTGCGCGACGCCCCGGTCGCGGCGGTGGAGCAGGCCATCGCCGGCGTCACCTGGCCCGAGGCCAAGGCCCCCGCCCTGCAGCGCACGCTGCGTGCCATCACCGGGCAGCGCGGCACGCTCGACCTCTCGCATCTCGAGGCCATGCCGGAGGCCGAGGCGGCGGCCTGGCTCGCGGTGCTGCCCGGCGTCGGGCCGAAGACCGCGGCCGCCGTCCTCTCCTTCAGCACGCTGCGGGGCCGCGCCCTGCCGGTCGACAGCCACCACCACCGCGTCGCGCAGCGGCTCGGGCTGATCCCCCGAGGCCTCGCGGTCGGCCCGTCGCATGCCGTGCTCGCCGCGCTGCTGCCGGCGGAGTGGGACGCGCAGCAGGTCTACGACCACCACCAGGTGCTGATGCGGCACGGCCAGCGCTGCTGCTTCTTCCGCAACCCCGCCTGCGGCCGCTGCGTGCTGCGCGACCTCTGCCCGGAGGGGCAGGCGCGGCTTGCCGGTTCCGCCTGACGCCCCTGCCCCGCTATGCTGCCGCCAAGGCAGACAAGCGGGAGGAAGCGCCATGCCGCAGCAGGGCCGCGTCGTCTTCGGCGCCATGGAGGAAGTCGTCTTCGGCCGCGCGGCCGCCGAGGCGCTGGCGGAGATCGCCGGGCGCGCCGGGGCGGAGCGGATCATGCTCATGGTTTCCGGCACGCTGCAGCGGCAGACCGATGAGATCGCCCGCATCCGCGCCGCGCTCGGCAACAAGGTCGCGGCCGTCTTCGACCGCATGCCGCCGCACACGCCGCGCCAGGCGGTGGTCGAGGCGGCGGGGATGGCCCGCGAGGCCGGCGCCGACCTGATCGTCACCATCGGCGGCGGCTCCATCACCGACGGTGCCAAGGCGGTGCAGCTCTGCCTCGCCAACGACATCCGCTCGGCCGAGGCGATGGATGCGCTACGCGCCCCGGCGCCGGTGAAGCCTCCAGCGGTGCGGCAGGTCTCCGTCCCCACCACGCTCTCGGCCGGCGAGTTCAGCGCCATCTCCGGCGTGACGGACGAGCGGACACGGGTGAAGGAGCTGTTCCGCCACCCCCGCATCATCCCGCAGGCCGTGGTGCTCGACCCGGCGCTGACCCTGCACACGCCGGAATGGCTCTTCCTCTCGACCGGCATCCGCGCGGTGGACCATTGCGTCGAGGGCATCTGCTCGAAGGAGGCGCATCCCTATGCCGATGCCCAGGCGCTGCGCGGCCTCGCGCTGCTGGTCTCCGGCCTCGGGCGGGTGAAGGCCGATCCCGCCGACCTTGAGGCGCGGCTCGACTGCCAGCTCGGCGCCTGGCTCTCCATGGCGCCGCTGGCGACCGGCGTGCCGATGGGGGCGAGCCACGGCATCGGCTATGTGCTGGGCGCGGTCTTCGACATCCCGCACGGCCATACCTCCTGCATCATGCTGCCGGCGGTGATGCGCTGGAACGCCACGGCGGATGCCGGGCGGCAGGCGCTGGTCGCGGCTGCCATGGGCGCCCCGGGCGAGGCCGCGGGCGACCTGCTGGACCGCGTCATCGCCGGGCTCGGCATGCCGCGCAGCCTCTCGGCGGTCGGGATCGGGCCGGAGAGCTTCGGCCGCATCGCCGAGGCGGCGATGGCCACCCCCTGGGTGCCGCGCAATCCGCGGCCGATCGCGGGGCCGGAGCAGGTTGCGGAGATCCTGGCGCTGGCGGCCTGAGCGCCCCTGCCGCCGGCGCCGTCCGACGCAGAGGCCGAAATGCGCGGCCCGGCCGCCGGTGACGCCGGCTGCCGGCCGCGCGCGGGAATGCGATGCATGCCGTTGCGCGGGATCAAGGCCGGCAGGCCGCATTGGCCCGATGCTCGCCGCGGCTGTCGCAAGAACGTAACGCGGGTGGAGGGCGCCATGACGAACCGGCACATGCACGAGATCATCACTCGGCGGCATCCCGTCACCCTGCCGGCCGAGGCGAGCGTCCAGCATGCCTGCCAGGAGATGCGGAACCACCGCATCGGCGCAATCCTGGTGACGGACCCGCATGGTCGGCTGCTCGGCATCTTCACCGGCCGCGACGCCATCTGCCGGATCGGGGCGGAGGGGCGCGACCCGCATGCCACCCGGCTGCGCGACGTCATGACGCCGAACCCCGAATGCATGCCGCCGCACTGCCGGGCGATCGAGGCGCTGCGGCTGATGCGCGACGGCGGCTTCCGGCATGTCCCGGTGGTGGACGGCCACCGGCTGGTCGGCATCGTCTCCCGCGGCGATTTCCTGGCGGACGAGAGCGGCCGGCTGGAGGCGGAGAACAACCTCTGGGAGCGGCTGTAAACCCGGGCGGACCGGACGTCGCGTTTCGCAGGCCCGGGGCCTGCGCGGCCCGCCGCCTCGGGCCGCCCCGGCTGACTCCCGGCGGGGCATCTGGCCTCCCCGCGCGCCCGGCCCTAACCTGCCGGCGACCCGGGGAGGAACCGCATGCCCGAAAGCCCGATCGACCCGAAGCTCGTCACCGAGACCAGGCTGCCGCTCGCCGGCCTGCGCGTGCTCGACCTCACCCTCGCCCGCGCCGGCCCGACCTGCGTGCGGCACCTCGCGGACTGGGGCGCGGATGTCATCCGGGTGGAGCCGCCGGGCCAGGGCGACGGCCTCGGCGGGGCGCGCGACGGCTTCGACCAGATCAACCTGCACCGCAACAAGCGCGGCCTCTCGATCGACCTGAAGAACCCGGCCGGGCATGCCGCCTTCCTCAAGCTCGCCGCGACCGCCGATATCCTGGTCGAGAACATGCGGATGCAGGTCAAGCACCGCCTGAAGATCGCCTATGACGACCTCAAGGGCATCAATCCGCGGCTGATCTACGCCTCGATCTCCGGCTTCGGGCAGACCGGCCCCTATTCCACCCGCGGCGGCGTCGACCAGATCGCCCAGGGCATGGGCGGGCTGATGTCCATCACCGGCGAGCCGGGCCGCGGCCCGATGCGCGTCGGCATCCCGATCAACGACCTCACGGCCGGCAACCTGCTGGCCATGGGGATCATGATGAAGCTCTACGACCGGGAGCGCACGGGCCAGGGCGGCTATGTCCATACCTCGCTGCTCGAGGCCCAGGTCTTCATGCTGGACTTCCAGGCGACGCGTTGGCTGATGGACAAGGAGGTCCCGGGCCAGGCCGGCAACGACCACCCCGTGAACATCCCGATGGGCGTCTTCCCGACCGCCGACAAGCCGATCAACATCGCGGCCTCCTCCCCCAAGCTCTGGGACATTTTTGCCAGGGCCGTCGGCCACCCCGAATGGCTCGAGGTCGAGCAGTGGAAGACGCCGAAGGGCCGCGGCGCCGACCGCAAGCGCCTCAACGAGGTGATCGGCGAGGTCACGAAGACCAAGCCATCCGAACACTGGGTCACCCTGATGGAGGAGGCCGGCATCCCCTGCGGGCCGGTCAACACCATCCGGGAGGTCTTCGAGGACCCGCAGGTCCAGCATCTCGAGATGGCGATGCCGATGCGCCACCGCACGCGCGGCGACATCGAGGTCGTGGCGCAGCCGGTGAACCTCGAGGGCCTGGAGACCGGCTTCTACCGGGACATGCCGCGCCTCGGCGAGCATAACGAAGAGATCCTCATGGAGGCCGGCCTCTCGCAGGACGAGATCGCCGACCTCAGAGCCAAGGGAGCACTGGGCGGGGCATGAGCAGCACCGAATTCGCGGACGGGAAGATCCTCGCCAGCATCCAGGACGGCGTCGGCCGGGTGGTGTTCAACCAGCCGGAGAAGCGCAACGCCATGTCGGTGAACATGTGGGAGGGGATGGGCCAGGCCCTCGACATCTTCGCCGAGGATCCGGGCGTCCGCTGCGTCGTGCTTGCCGGCGCGGGCGACAAGGCCTTCGTCAGCGGCGCCGACATCTCGCAGTTCGAGAAGGTGCGCAACAACGCCGATGCGCAGAAGGAGTACGACCGGCTGACCAGCGCCGGCCGCCTCAAGCTCTCCACCTACGAGAAGCCGGTGATCGCGCAGATCCGCGGCTTCTGCATGGGCGGGGGCCTCGGCATCGCCATGTCCTGCGACATCCGCATCGCCTCCGAGGACAGCCAGTTCGGCATCCCCGCGGCGAAGCTCTCCATCGCCTATGGCTTCGACATGGTCCGCGCCCTGGTGGACCTGGTCGGCCCCGCGCATGCCCATATGATCCTGATGACCGGCGAGCGCTTCGACGCGCGCGAGGCCGAGCGCATCGGCCTGGTGAACCGGGTGGTGCCGGCCGCGGCGCTGGAGGAGACGGTGGCGAAGCTGACGGCGACGCTCGCCGCCAATGCGCCGCTCTCGCTGACGACCAACAAGCGGACGGTCAAGGCGGTCTGCGCCGATCGGGCGGACCGCGACATGGCGAAGATCCAGGCCGCCATGGCCGCCTGCTTCGACAGCAACGACTACAAGGAAGGCCGCCGCGCCTTCATGGAGAAGCGCAAGCCGGTCTTCACCGGCACCTGACCGCGGGCCCGGCCGCGGGTGGATGGGAACCCTGCCTGCGGCCACTGCCGGAACACGCGGCCGTTGCGCCGGCGTGTTCTGTTTTCCGAAAGATTCCCGGTGCATGAACGTGGCGTTGCGCTTAGGATGCCGACGCCGTGACGAGCCCGTAAAGAAGGGCCGCAGGGCGACAGGGCATGGGCGCCAGGTCATAGGCATCTGGGACGAAGGGTCTGAGACCGGGAATGGACGGGCATATCGAGGCGCCGATCGCGACGGCTGACGCCTCGCATGGGCATGGGGGCGCCGGCGCGCCGATCTCCCGCATCGTCGCGGAAGTGGCGGCGCGCTGCCCGGGGGAGCGCATCTCGCTCGGCGACATGGCGGAAGCCTTCGGCGACCGCGCCTTCGGACTGCTGATCCTGCTGCTGCTGCTGCCCTCGCTGCTGCCCGGCATGGCCTCGGTCTTCGGCACGCCGGTGCTCATCCTCGGCATCCAGATGGGCCTCGGCCGCCGCGTGCCGTCGCTGCCCGGCTTCATCGCCCGCCAGAGCATCAAGCGGGACGACCTGCTGCGCCTCGCCGGCGCCTCCTCCTCCTGGCTCAGCAAGGTCGAGCGCTACGTGAAGCCGCGGCCCGGCTTCTTCACCTCCCCGGCCGGTGACCGGCTTTTCGGCTGGCTCACCGCCTATGTCGCGCTGATGCTGATCCTGCCCGGCCCCGGCACCAATGGCCCGCCGGCCTTCGGCAATATCGTCATGGCCCTCGGCCTGGTCGAGCACGACAACCGCGTCACTGCCTGGGGCGTCGGGCTGACCATCGGCGGCTGCGTCGTCGCCACCGGCGTGCTGATCGCGGTCTGCTGGATCGGCGTCAAGGCGCTGGGATACGTGTTCTGAGCCCGGCGCCCCCGGCGACGGGGGCGATCGCGCGGCGGGGCCAGGCGAGCACCGCCAGCACGGCGAGGCCGGCGGCAAAGGCCCCGAGGCCGATCCACTCCGACGGCAGCCAGCGGCGGCGGAAGGCGACGAGATGCCGGCCCGCCGGCGCCTCCACCGCGGCCATGCCGGTCGCGGGGTCCAGGGTGGGGGCGCCCGGCAACCCCTCCAGCACGAAGGCGGGCCACCAGAACTGCCGCGCCAGCACCCGGCAGGCCGTCGCGCAGTCGATCTCGAGCCGGTAGGTCGCGCCGGTGCGGCGCTCGGCCACCCGCCCCTCCCCCTGCACGACCGCCGGCAGGCCCTGCACCGCCGCCGGCGGCGCCACCTGCCGGACGCCGATCTCGGCCCAATCGGCGGCATGCGCCCAGCGCGGGATGTATTCCGGCGGATGCCCGCCGGGGCTCGCCATGGCGGCCGCGGCCCGCGCCTCCGAGGGCAGGAAGCGGTAGCCGCCGCGCGGCCCGCGCTCCGGCAGCAGCGTCACCGCCAGCAGCAGCGCCGCCGTCATTGCCGCCGAGGGCAGCAGGCCGAGCAGCAGCACGCGCCCGGGCCGCGCCGCCCCCGCCGCCAGCCGCCGGCCGAGCGCGAGCACCAGGAAAAGGCTCGCCGGGCCGAAGGCGCGCAGCGGGATCTGCACCAGCGGCAGGATCGGCAGGTAGTCCCAGGCCGGCTTCGTGAGCGGCGTGGTCAGCGCCAGGGCCAGGAGGCCGGCGAGCAGCGGCGGCAGGTCCGCCCCGCCCCAGCCCGCCCGCGCCCACCGCCGCAGCGCGATCACCTGCCCCGCCAGCAGCAGGAGCAACGCGAAGCAGGCGTAGTAGAGCAGGTGCCCGCCCGGCCGGAGATGCGTGGGATCCTGGAAGAGCAGCCAGGTCGAGGGCCGCCAGCCCGGCCAGAGCGTCCAGTATTCCGGCGAGATCAGCCCCTGCAGCGACAGCGCCGGGACCAGCACCGGCGCCCCCAGCGCCGCCGCCAGCGCCTGCCCCGCGGCGAAGACGGCCAGCGCCCGCCAGCCGCGCCAGCGCAGGAGGTAGTGGACCACGCCGAGCCCGGCCATCAGCACCGCCATCGGCAGGTGCGTCAGGATCAGCAGCGCGAAGGCGGCGCCGAGCCCGGCGATCGCCGCCGGGCGCGCTGGCGGCAGGCGGAGCGCGAGGCCCACCACCGGCAGGGCGGCGAGCGCCGCGCATTCCGCCGCCGCGCCCCGGTGGATCGGGTCGATGAAGGCGGCATAGGGAAAGACCAGATACAGGGCGGCGAGCGTCCGCGCCGCCCGGTCCGGGCAGCCCTCCCGCCGCAGCAGCAGGAGCATCGCCCCGCCGCCAGCCAGCGCCACCAGCGCGAGAGTCAGGCGAAGGGCGAGGTCCGGGCCGAGGCCGGTCGCCAGCCCCACCAGGCCGCCTACCCAGTAGAGCAGCGGCGGGTAGATGTAGAAGGCCGGCGAGCCGAAGCCGAAGGCGGCCTGCGGCAGCCAGCGCGGCCAGGGGTCCCCATCCGCCAGGGCGGCCGTGACCTGCCCCAGCCAGGCGATGGCGATGTCGGCGTCATGCCCACCGAGCCCCGGCGGCGCCGGGAACCCGACCAGCAGCGCGCTGCAGGCGCCAAGGACGGCGAGGACCGGCGCGGCGAGGCCGAGCCGGCGGACCAGCGGGGAGACGTCCATCGGGATTCCGGATGCGGGGGGACCGGTGCGGGCCGGCGATGCTGCAGCGCAGGATCGGGGGTGGCTGTTGCCGCGCCCGGCGACACAACCGGCGGAGAGCTTGCGGTGCCGCATCGGCGGCCCCCTGGCCAATTCCCCCCACCCGCTGCTACCACCGCGTCATGCGCCGGTGGCCCGCAAGGGCTGAAACGGGAACGCGTGAGGCCGGGTCGGGCCTGCGGGGGCGAAGCGCGTGGATCGCGCATCGCGTGCAGCGCAGGTCCAGCGTGATCCGGCCAGGCCGCGGCTGCCCCCGCAACTGTAGGCGGTGAGGTCCTGCCAGACGCCATTGCGCCACAGGGGATGATCCCCGACGCGCGAGAAGGCGGCAGGGCCACGGGGTTCGCGCCCCGCACCGCGAGCCAGGAGACCGGCCGGCGCAGAGTTGTCTCGCGCGTGCCGGGCGGGGTGCACCGGCGCAGCGGATCACGGGGCCGCGTCGCGGCCTCGCCGTCTGCGGGAACGACGTCCGTCGTCCCGGCCGCAGCCGCGGCCGGGATAGGTCCGTCAACGCCGCAGGGAACCACCATGCGACGCATCGCCACCCGTCTCACGCCGCTGGCCCTGGCCGGCGGCCTCGCCGCCCTGGCCGTACCGGCCCTCGCCCAGACCGCCGCCGCCATCCCCGACACCATCGTCACCGGCACCCGCGTGCCGACGCCGCAGGAGCGCGTGCCGGCCGCCATCACCGTGCTGACCCGCCGCGACATCGAGGAGCGCGGCTACCAGAGCCTGGCCGAGGCGCTGACCGCCGTGCCCGGCTTCCGCGTCGCGCCGACCGGCGGCCTTGGCCAGCAGACCAGCGGCTTCATGCGCGGCGCCTCCAGCCGCAACGTGCTGGTGCTGCTCGACGGCGTGCCGATCAACGACCCGTCCGACCCGAACGGCGCCTTCAACTTCGGCAACGACCTGCTCTTCGACGTCGAGCGGATCGAGGTGGTGCGCGGCCCCGCCTCCGCCCTCTACGGCACGGCGGCGATCGGCGGCGTGGTGAACCTGGTGACGCGGCGCGCGCCGCCGGACCGGCAGTTCCAGCCCTATGGCGAGCTTGCGGGCGGCACGCAGAACACGCTCCGCGGCGGCCTCGGCGCGACCGGCACCATCGGCGCCTTCGACTACCTGCTCTCGGGCACCTCGCTCTCGACCCGCGGCTTCAACGCCATGGCGCCGCGCTTCGAGACCAACATCCCCGAGCGCGATGGCTTCCGCGGCGCCGCGACGACGGCGCGGCTTGGCTGGACGCCGCTGGATGGCACGCGGGTCGAGGCGCTGCTGCGCTGGCGGGAGAACCGCTTCGGCCTCGACAGCGTGCCGCAGGACGACCCGAACTACACCGGCGAGGACCGGCGCTGGTACGGCCAGCTTCGCGGCGAGACGAAGCTGCTGGACGGGCTCTGGACCACCGGGCTGCGCATCGCGGCAACCGAGGACCGGCGGCGCTACACCAACCTGCCGGACAGCCTGAGCACGGCCTCGACCAATGATTACTACCGCGGGACGCGGACCACGCTGGACTGGGGCAACACCGTGCGGCTGCCCGACCTCGGCGCGCTGACCGCGGGGACCGTCGCCTTCGGCGTGACCCATACGGGCGAGGAGGCGCTGTCGGCCAGCGGCTCCTCCTTCTTCCGCACGACGGTGGACGCCAACCAGCACACCACGGCGGGCTGGACCACGCTGCAGTACCGCGCCTGGGACAGGCTGGACGTGACCGCGGGCCTCCGGCACGACGCAGTGACGGGGATCGAGGGCGCGACCACCTGGCGGCTGGGCGCGGTGCTGGCGCTGCCGGAGGTGAGCTCGCGCATCCGCGTCTCGGGCGGCAGCGGCTTCGCCGCGCCCTCGCTCTTCCAGCGCTACGGCGTCATTTCAGGCTTCTTCCAGGGCAACCCGGACCTGAAGCCGGAGCATTCGCTGGGCTGGGAGATCGGCGCCGAGACCGACATCGCGGCCTTCGGCATCCCGAACTTCGCCATGCCGAGCTTCACCTTCTTCCAGAGCCGCGTGCGCGACCTGATCAACTACAACAACGAGTTCAACACGCTGGTGAACGTGGACCGCGCGCGGATCCATGGCGCGGAGCTGGGGCTGACGCTGCGCCCCTCCCCGCGCCTCGAGGCGACGGCGGCCTGGACCATCACCGAGGCCTTCGATGAGGCGACCGACCGGCGCCTGCCGCGGCGGCCGGAGCACGTCGTCAGCATCACCGCGCGCGTCGTGCCGCTGCCGCGGGTGGTGATCGCGCCGACGGTGCTCTTCACCGGCCGCAGCCCGGAAGGCGCCTTCGCCAGCTACACCAATACCGGCGAGAGCGTGCCCTATGCCCGGAGCAATCCGGCGGGGACGGTGGTGAACCTGACGGCGAGCTGGCAGGCGATGGAGAAGATCGCGCTCTTCCTCGAGGCCCGCAACCTCGGCAACAGCCGCTGGGAGCCGGTGAACGGCTTCGCCACGCCGGGGCGGAGCGTGCTGGTCGGGACGCGCTTCGCGCTGTAGCGCGTCCCCGTCGGGTCGGAGGCGCTGAACGCGCCTTCGACACCGTCGAAGGCGACCATCGCTGTCGGCCATGAGGCCGGAGCCGCGTCAAGCCCGCAGCCGCGCTTCGCACGGTGCGCCAAAGGCGCAGGCTTGACGCGGCTCCGGCCTCATGGCTTGGGCTTGGGGTCGCTCGACGCATTCGAGCGCGCTTCGCGCCTCTGCTGACGCGAGATCAGGCGGCGGCCTGCACCGAGGCCGGCATCCGCCGCGGCCGCAGGAAGAGCCGCGTCACCTCCGGATGCGCCTGCTCGACGCGCCGCGTCAGTTCTGCTGCAGCGCGCTCCACCTCGCCGCCCGGCAGGTCGTCGCGGAAGTCGATGGTCACCGCCACGAGCACCTCCGTCGGGCCGAGATGCATCGACAGCAACTCCTCGACGGCGGCGACCCGCTGATCGGCCAGCAGCATCTCGCGGATCGCTGCCACGGTCCGCGGCGAGGCGGCCTCGCCCGTCAGCAAGCTGCGTGTCTCGTTCGCCAGGAAGCCAGCCGAGGCCACCAGCAGCAGCCCGATGCCGATCGAGGCGACGCCGTCCAGCACCGGCAGCGCCAGCCACTCCGCGAGGCCGAGGCCGACCAGCGCGATCAGCAGCCCCGCCAGCGCCGCCGCATCCTCGAGCAGCACGGCGAAGACGCCCGGATCCTTGCTGCGGCGGATGGCGGACCAGAAGGGCTCGCCCGCATGGGCACGGCGGAACTCGCGCAGCGCGACGCGGAAGGACAGCCCCTCGAACAGCACGGAGGCGCCGAGAACGGCGAAGTTGATCCAGGCCCCCTCGACCGGATGCGGCGCGCGGATCTTCTGCCAGCCCTCGTAGACCGAGACGGCGCCGCCGAGCGCGAAGATCATCAGCGCGACGACGAAGGCCCAGAAATACAGCTCCATGCCGTGGCCGAAGGGATGCCGCGCGGACGGTGGCCGCGCCGCGCGCCGGAGGCCGAGCAGCAGCAGGCCCTGGTTGCCGGTATCCACGCTGGAATGGATCGCCTCCGACAGCATGGCCGAGGAGCCGGTCCAGAGCGCGGCGGCGAATTTGGTCGCGGCGATGGCGCAATTGCCCGCCAGCGCCGCCAGGATGACCGTCCGCGACCCGCCATGCGCCATGGGCTCTGCCCCTTCCCCTTGCCGTCGGGCAGAACGGCAGGCGGCGCCGAAGGCTGCATGACGGCACGCGGCGCGGTAAGCCTGCCCGGATGACCAGCGCCCTCGCCTATGCCCTCGCCGCCTTCGCCGAGATCGCCGGCTGCTTCGCCGCCTGGGCGGTGCTGCGCCAGGGCGCGAGTGCCTGGTGGCTGCTGCCGGGTGCCGCCAGCCTCGCTCTCTTCGCCTGGGCGCTGACCTGGGTGGAGGCCGATGCGGCGGGCCGCGCCTTCGCCGCCTATGGCGGGGTGTATATCGCGGCCTCGCTCGGCTGGCTCTGGGCAGTGGAGCGGCAGGCGCCGACCGGCTGGGACCTGGCGGGCGCCGGGCTCTGCCTGCTGGGCGCGGGCGTGGTGCTGGCGGGCGCGGCGCGGGGGTGAGGCGGCGCCCGGACCGGGATCAGCCGCCGAGGCTCTCCGCCCGGCAGGCATGCACGTCCAGCCAGCCATGCGCCAGCAGCCCGTCCCGCCGCGACAGCGAGACGAAGTCGTACCAGCGGCCGGTGATCTCGGCAAAGTCCGACCAGCGGTCCCAGGGCAGCTCCCGCCCGAAGAGCCCGCTGTGGTGGCCGGTGAAGCTCGCCGCCGCGTAATTCCCCTCGAGCGGCGGCTGGGGCGGGTGCGTCGCCCAGTGGAAGGCCTGGTTGACCAACTGCGCCCGGTCATAGCCGCAGGCCCGCAGATAGGCGAAGATGTCGAAGGAGGAGGCCTCGGCGGAGACGAAGTCCGGCCGCCGCCCATCCGCCAGCAACTGGCGCATGCACTCCTCGTCCATGCCCTCGATGTCGCATTTCAGGTAGCGCGGCACGCCGTGGCGGTCGAAGAGCTCCGGCAGCGTGACGGTCGGGACCGTGATCTCGGTCACCTCGTGCCCGCCCTTGGTCGCCCAGGCGCGCTCCGTGCTGCCCCAGTCATCCTTCACGTCGTTGACGAAGAAGGAGACCACCTCGCCGCCGCGCGGCGCGAGCGCGGCATGCACCACCGTCAGCCGCCCCGCCTCCACCTCGGCGGCGAAGCGGGCGGTGACATCGGCACAGAAATCCGGCCGCGCCTCCACCGCCACCACGCGGAAGCCCTTGCGCAAGTAGAACTCGGTATCGAGGCCGCGGTGCAGGCCGATATCGTAGACCAGATCGGGAATCGGAGCGCTCATGGGCGTGACATAACGCCGGCCCGGGCCGGCGGATAGTCAGGGTTATTGCGCATCCCCCGGCACCCAGAGCACGTCACCGGCGCCGTTACCATTCAGCCGGCGGGCGAGGACGAAGAGATGGTCCGAGAGCCGGTTGAGATAACGCACCAGTTCCGGGTTCAACGCCTCCGCGGCCGCCAGCGCCACCACCGCGCGCTCCGCCCGCCGCGCCAGGGTCCGCGCCAGATGCGCCGCGGCCGCGGCCGGCGAGCCGCCGGGCAGGACAAAGCTCCGCAGCGGCGGCAGCGCCGCGTTCATCGCCGCGATCTCCTGCTCCAGCCGCAGGCACTGGCCGATGCTCACCCGCAGCCGGTCGCCCTCGGTGCCCGGGATGCAGAGATCGGCGCCGAGGTCGAAGAGGTCGTTCTGGATGCGCGCCAGCATCGCATCCTCCTCCGGCGTCCCCGCCGTCTGCAGCCGCAGCAGGCCGAGCGCCGCATTGGCCTCGTCCACCGCGCCCATCGCCTCGACCCGCAGTGCGTCCTTGCGGACCCGGGTGCCGTCGCCGAGCGAGGTCTCCCCCTGGTCGCCGCCGCGCGTGGTGATGACATCGAGCCTGACCATGCCGTCCACCCATCATCTGAGCTGGAAGTGGTAGGAGGTGCGGATGGTGCCAGGGATCGGCACGTCATCGCGCATCGCCGGCCTGAAGCGAGACAGCATCGCCGCCCGCTTCGCGGACTCATCCAGCGCCGGATAGCCCGAGCTCTCCAGCACCTCCACCGCGGTCACCGTCCCCAGTTCGGAGATCGAGAGCCGCACCTTCACCGTCCCCTGCTCGCCGCGCTGCCGGTTGAGGTAGGGGTATTCCGGCTCCGGGTTGTGGACGTTCGACAGCGGGCCGGGGGGCGAGACCCGGCCGGTGGCGCGGCTGCCGCCGGGTGGGATAGCCTGGCTGCCGGTGCCCTCGGGCAGGGCCGGGGCGAGCGGCGGCGCGACGGCCGCCACGGCCTGGCGCGCCGGGGCCTGCCGGGCCGGGCGCGGCGGCGGGGCGGCGGGCGCCGGCATCGGGGGCGGCGGCAGCGGCAGCGCCTCCTCGGCCGCCGGCGTGGGCCGCTCCTCCGGCGGCGCTTCCGCGGCCGGCGGCGGTGGGGGCGGCAGCGTCACGGGCGCCGGGAGGTCGGCGGGCGGCGGCAGCGCCAAAGCGAGCGTGGAGGGCGGTGGCTCCGGCGCGGCGGCCGCGGGTGGCGGCGGAGCCGGCGCGGCGAGGGGCGGCACCGGCGGGGGCGGCGCCGGGACGGGATCGGGGACCGGCGGCGCCTCGGCCACCGCCGGCGCGGCCGGCATCTCCGGCGGCCGGTCCTGCACCAGTTCGGATTCCTGCGAGTCCTCCCAGACGAACTCCACCCCGGTCTCGGGCCGGGCCTCGGGCCGCGGCGGGCGCGTCATCAGCACCAGCACGGCGGCCAGCGCCGCCCCGTGCAGCAGCAGCGAGGCGGCCGGCGCCCAGGCCGGCAGCACCCGCCTGCCCCGTTGGCGCGGCAAGGCACGGTCCCGCTCCGCCACCGGCAGCGCCCCGATGCGCGCCAGCGCGGTCACAGCACCAGCACCCCGTGATGCTTGGCCTTCCCCTCGGGCTCGACATGGATGGTGATCGTCGCGCCCTCGATCTCGGCCTTCAGCGCCGCCTCGATGCGGTCGCAGATCGCGTGCGCGGCATCCACCGTCATCTGCCCGGGCACCACCAGGTGGAACTCGATGAAGGTCAGCCGCCCGGCATGCCGGGTGCGGAGGTCATGCGCCTCGATCGCCCCCTCGGCGCTGGTCGAGACGGCGTGGCGGATGCGGCCGAGCAGGTCGGGCTCCACCGCCTCGTCCATCAGGCCGCCGACGCTCTCGCGCATCAGCTTGCTGCCGGACCAGAGGATGTTGAGCGCCGTCAGTGCCGCCAGCAGCGGGTCGAGCCAGAGCAGGCCGGTCAGCGCCACGCCCGTCACGCCCACCAGCACGCCGGCCGAGGTGACGACATCCGCCAGCAGGTGCCGCGCATCGGCGAGCAGCGCCGGGGAGCGCGACCGCCGCCCCTGGCGGAAGAGCAGCCAGGACCAGGCGCCGTTGATGCCGGTGGCGGCGGCCGAGACCAGCAGGCCGGCGGTCGCCTGCTCCGGCGCATGCGGCCGCAGCCAGGCACCCCAGGCCTCGTGCAGGATGGCGACGGCGGCGACGATGATCAGCGCGCCTTCGAGCACCGCCGAGAAATATTCGGCCTTGGTATGGCCATAGGGGTGGTTGGCGTCGGGCGGCAGGGCGGAATAGCGCACGGCCACCAGCGCCGCCGCGGCGGCGGCGACGTTCACCACGCTCTCCAGCGCATCGGCCAGCAGGGCGACGCTGCCGGTCAGCCACCAGGCGCCGGTCTTCAGGGCGAGGACCGCGCAGGCGATGACGACGCTCGCCGCGGCGAAGCGGACGACGCGCGTCATCGGTCGGCGGCGGGGCGAAGGGCAGCCAAGGCGGCGGGGCTCCGGGGAATGGAGGCGGTTCATGCCCCGACGGCGGCGGCCGGGGCAACCCCCCGCGGGCGGAAGGAACGGCGGCGTGGCGCGGCCGTTCGAGGGGCGGAGACGGCAGGGAGGCACGGCATGGCGAAGGCCGAGGACGCGGCGGGCACGCCCCGCAACCCGGGCGACCAGGCGGCGCCGGGGACCGGCCAGACCGGCATGGTCCCCTGCCCCGCCTGCCATGGCAGCGGCAGGCAGGGCGAGGCGGCCTGCGCCGAGTGCGGCGGCACCGGTGAGGTGGTGCAGATCGTGGGGGATGCCTGACCGCCGCACCGCCCCGCCCTCAGATCGCCGGCGCGTCCAGCACCTCGAAGACCGCGCCGCCGTAATCGGCCTCGGCCGGGATGGTCAGGCGCCAGCCCTCCCCGGTCTGCACCATCTCCGGCAGCACGGTGACGACGCGCGCCTGGCGGGAGGCCGCCAGCGCCTCCTCCACGGTTGCGAAGCGGCCGAGCTTCTCGAGGTTCTTGCGGGTGGCGAAGACCAGCCGGCGCTTGCCCTCGTTCGCCTCGGCGATGGCCTGCAGCGGGCGGATCCAGACGCTGTCCTCGCTCTCGTGCCCGTCGTGCACCGCCACCTGGTCGGGCGGCGCGGCGGCGAGGAAGAACTGCGTATCGAACCGCTTGCTGCGGCTGGCCGGGGTGATCCAGTGGGCGAAATGCACCATGGCATCGGTCGCCGGCTCCAGCCCCTCCTCCGCCAGCATGGCCGAGAGCGGCTGCTCCCCCTTGGCGACGCGGGTCCGGTGCAGCGCCTCGATCCCGAGCAGGCGCGTCGCGTCCACGACGGCGGCGCTGCCCTTCGGGCGGGCCAGCAGGACGCCGCATTCCTCGAAGGTCTCGCGGATGCCGGCGATGCGGAAGCCATCCATCGGGTCGGCCCCGCCCAGCGCCGTATCGTCCTCCTCCACGCGTCCGCCGGGGAAGACCAGGGCGCCGCCGGCGAACTCGATCTCCCGGTGGCGGACCACCATGAAGACCTCGAGCCCGGCCTCGCCGTCGCGGATCAGCAGGACTGTCGAAGCCGGGCGGGCCGGGACCGGTGGTTTCGCGTCGCTCATCGTCTCGCTCACTCCGCACGCAGGCCGAGGGCGCGGATCAGCGGCGTCCAGCGCGCGATCTCGCCCCGGATGAAGGTGCCGAACTGCTCCGGCGTACCGCCGACGATCTCGGCGGCCTGCCGGCCCACCGCCGCCTCCCGCACCGCGGGTTCGGCCAGCACGGCATTGAAGATCCGGTTGGCCGCCGCCGTCACCTCCTCCGGCATCCCGGCCGGGCCGAGGATGCCGTGCCAGACCATCGCCTCGAAGCCCGGCAGCACGGCGGCGACCGGCGGCACGCCCGGCAACTGCGGCACCGGCGCCTTCGAGGAGACGGCGAGCGCCTTCACCTTCCCCTCCCGGATGAAGGGGAGCGAGGTGGAGACGGTCATGAAGGTGCTCTCGGTCTCGGCGCTGAGCAGGCTGCGCGCCACCTCGGCGCCGCTGCGATAGGGCACCGGGGTCATCCTCAGGCCAAGTTCGCGGTTCATGAACTCCTGCGCGAGGTGCCCGGCATAGCCTATGCCGGGATGCGCATAGACCATGTCGCCGCGCTTGCGGGCCAGCGCCACGAAGCCCTGGATGTCGGCGACGGGCAGCGCGGCCGGCACGACGAAGGCGAGCGGCAGGTTTACCAGGTGGCAGACCGGGGTGAAGGCGGTGGCGGGGTCGTAGGGGACGGAGGGCTGCAACTCCCGCGCGATGGCATTGACCCCGAGATCGGCCAGCATCAGGGTATAGCCGTCCGGCTTCGCCTGCGCGGTCGCGGCGCCGGCGATGGTGCCGCCGGCGCCGCCGCGGTTCTCCACCACCAGCGACTGGCCATTGGCCTGCGGGGCGAAGGCGCTGGCCAGACTGCGCGCCAGGGTATCGGCCGCGCCGCCGGCGCCGAAGGGGAGCAGCAGCCGCACCGGCCGGTCCGGCCAGGCCGCCTGCGCGCGGAGGATGCTCGGCGCGCCAAGCGCCGCGGCGAGCGCCAGCAGACCGGCATCGCGCCGTCCCAATGCCATGCGGACCTCTCCTTCCCTCATTGCCGGCAGCCTGCCGCCGGCAGCGGCGGGGCGCAACGGGGCTGGAGATCGGAGGGGCGCTGCCCCTCCGAACCACCCCGCCAAGGGCTTAAGGCCCTTGGAACCAGGGATTTTATGTGGGCGAGATGCAGATTCGGACAAAGGAGCGGGGTGGATTGCGGCGGCAATGGGGCAGGCGTTGCGGGTGCTGGTCTGGTGCGGAAGCGGGTGGTGATGTGCGCCTGGAAGCATGGCCTGACCTCCGGACCGGAGGGGCCAGGATGACAGGAATAAAGTCCTTGCGCAAGGCGATCGCGCTCTGGCCCGTCCCTTCTCTGGACGAAAACCTCTCGCCAAATCCATGTCGCGCGGCGACCACGCGTCCGGCACACAGCGGGATGCCATGGACGACAGGCCCGGTCAGGCTGGGATCCGCGGTGACGGGTTCGGCTCTGTCGGCATCGACCGGTTCCGATACGGCATTGGCCGTCACCAGTGGCGAGCCGTGGCCGGTGCGAAGGCCTCAGCTCTGCCGCTACGCGCCCGGTAGAGGAGGAAATCCGTCGTGCCCCGCGTGGATGGCAGGGCATGCAGGCAAGCCTTCCGAGACGAGTTGCTGGACGGCGAGGCGTTCAAGACGTTCCGGGAGGTCCCGGTGTTGTTTGAGCAGTGGCGCCCTCC
>NZ_JAUTWS010000300.1 GCF_030657435.1 Paracraurococcus lichenis
GCAGCGGTTCTGGGCTGTGATTCGCTGGCAGCCGACGATGAGCAAGGGGCCTAGGCATGGCCGCACCAAAGGCTGTCCGGATCGAGCTGACGGAGGATGAGCGTGCTGAGCTGCAGGCTCGGCTGCGTCGGCGCAAGGTCTCCCGCGGCGACGCGGTGCGCGCCGAGATCGTGCTGCTGGCGGCGGAGGGTCTGAGCAACCTGACGATCACCGAGCGCCTCGGTGTGGCGCGGATGACGGTGGCGACCTGGCGTGGGCGCTTCGCTGAGAGGCGCCTGGAAGGGCTCCTGGATGAGCCCCGGCCGGGTGCGCCACGGACGGTTGACGATGCCAAGGTCAATGCGGTGGTGACCGCCACGCTGGAGACCCTGCCGACTGGCCGGACGCACTGGAGTTCGCGCGGCATGGCCAAGGCCGCCGGGCTGGCGCCTTCGACGGTGCAGCGGATCTGGAAGGCCTTCGCATTACAGCCGCACCGCACCGAGACGTTCAAGCTGTCGACCGATCCCCTGTTCGTCGACAAGGTGCGCGACATTGTCGGCCTCTACCTCAGCCCTCCCGAACGGGCGGTGGTGCTGTGCGTCGACGAGAAGAGCCAGATCCAGGCGCTCGACCGCACCCAGCCCATGCTGCCGATGCGCCCGGGGCAGGCAGAGCGTCGCAGCCACGACTACAAGCGACATGGCACGACGTCGCTGTTCGCAGCCCTTGACGTAAAGACCGGCAGCGTGATCGGCCGGTGCATGCCGCGGCACCGCGCCACCGAGTTCCGCCGCTTTCTCGACACCGTGGAAGCCAACGTTCCCGAGGAACTCGACATCCATGTCGTGATGGACAACGCCTCCAGCCATAAGACCCAGCTGATCCGCGCCTGGTTCGCCAAGCGTCCGCGCTGGCACGTGCACTACACGCCGACTTCGAGCTCCTGGATCAACCAGGTCGAGCGGTTCTTCGCTTTGCTGACCGACGACCAGATCAGGCGCAGTGCCCACTGCTCCACCGCCGAGCTGGAAGACGCCATCAAGGCCTACATCGACGCGCACAACGCGGACCCGAAGCCCTTCCGCTGGACCAAAAGCGCCGACGACATTCTCGCCGCCGTCCAGCGGTTCTGCCAGCGAACCACCAGCGTCCAGAGCAAGTGCCTAGAAACTTCAGAATCGGGACACTAGCCCTTGCTGTTCATGACGGGCTACGCGCGGGTGGCGCTGTCCGACGACGCCGCGGTCATCAAAAAGCCTTTCGACCTGCAGGCGCTCGCCGCGAAGTTCAGGGCAGCGCTGAAGGACTGACCGCTGGCCCGTGCCGCGACCGGCGGTTCGACGGCATAGGACCTCGCCC
>NZ_JAUTWS010000301.1 GCF_030657435.1 Paracraurococcus lichenis
GATCGTGCCCCGAGGCGTGGTGTAGGAGCAGTGCTCCTTGGCGGGCTGGGCCGCCTGGTCAGTTGGCCACGGCTGGCAGGCTGACGGCGGCAGTATCGCTGAGAGGGCTGATGGTCTCCAGCGTCATGTAGCGTGAGCGCTGGGTTGCCCATTCATCGGATTGCTCGAGGAGAATGGCGCCGATCAGCCTGATGGCGGCGGCCTCGTTGGGAAAGATGCCGACCACGTCGGTGCGTCGCTTGACCTCGCCATTCAGCCGTTCGATCGGGTTCGTGCTGTGCAACTTGGCGCGGTGCGCGGTGGGGAAGTGCATGTAGGCGAGGACGTCCTCCTCTGCGGCGTCCATCAGGGCGGCCAGCTTGGGCACCTTGGGGCGGATCTGGTCGGCGACCCGGCGCCACTGGGCGTGGGCCGCGGGGGCGTCGGCCTCGGCGAAGGCGGTGCCGATCCAGGCGGAGACGAGGCGGCGCTGGGTCTTCCCGGCATGGACGGTCGCCGTGCGCATGAAATGAACGCGGCAGCGCTGCCAAGTGGCCCGCAGCACCTTGGTGACCGCCGCCTTCAGCCCCTCATGGGCATCGGAGATGACGAGCTTGACCCCGCGCAGGCCACGGCGGGCCAGGGCGCGCAGGAAGTCTAGCCAGAAGGCTTCGGCCTCGGAGGCGCCGATCGCCATGCCGAGAACCTCGCGCCGCCCGTCGGCATTGACGCCGACCGCGATGGTGACGGCGACCGGGACGACCCGCCCGGCCTCGCGGACCTTCACGTAGGTCGCGTCCAGCCAGAGGTAGGGCCAGTCGCCCTCGATCGGCCTGTCGAGGAAGTCGCGGACCCGCTCGTCGATCTCGGCGCAGAGCCGCGAGACCTGGCTCTTGCTGACCCCGTCCATGCCCATGGCCCGGACCAGGTCATCGACCGAGCGGGTGGAGATGCCCTGGACATAGGCCTCCTGGATCACCGCCGTCAGCGCCTTCTCGGCCGTCCGGCGGGGCTCCAGAAAGGCGGGAAAGTAAGCGCCCCTCCGCAGCTTCGGGATCCGCAGTTCGACCGTGCCGACCCGGGTCTGCCAGTCCCGCTCGCGGTAGCCGTTGCGCTGGTTCACCCGCTCTGGGCTGCGCTCGCCATGGGCGGCGCCGCACACCCCCTCCGCCTCCAGCTCCATCAGCCGCTGCGCGGCGAAGCCGATCATCTCGCGGAGGAAGGTCGCGTCGGAGCCCTTCTCCAAGAGCTCACGAAGGGCAATCCTGTCGTCGGTCATCGTGGTCGTCCAAGGCTCGGGTTGCTGGTCTCGACAACCCAACCCTACCGAGGATCA
>NZ_JAUTWS010000302.1 GCF_030657435.1 Paracraurococcus lichenis
CGGGACTATCGGAAATTTCGTGTCGGAGACCGTACGATGCTGCTGAAGGAGCCATCGTATGCCTCGACGCAAACAGCCCGCGATCCCGGACGATCTGCTGGACCAGCTGCTGGGCGGGACCGATCCCCGGGCCGCCCTGGCCGACGGGGGCCTGCTGGACGGGCTCAAGAAGGCCCTGGCCGAACGGGTGCTGAACGCCGAACTGGACCATCACCTCGAGACCGGCGAGCTGGACGGGCGGTCGAATGGGCGGAACGGCTATGGGGCCAAGACGGTGCTGACCGGCACCGGCAAACTGGAGCTGCAGATTCCCCGCGACCGGCTGGCGACCTTCGATCCGCAGCTCATCGCCAAATACCAGCGCCGCTTCCCCGGCTTCGACGACAAGATCGTGTCGATGTACGCCCGGGGCATGAGCACCCGCGAGATCCAGGGGCATCTGCGCGAGCTCTACGGCATCGAGATCTCGCCCGACCTGGTCAGCGCCATCACGGATGCCGTCCTGGACGAGGTGACGGAATGGCAGAACCGCCCGCTCGAGGCGCTCTACCCACTGGTCTTTCTCGACGCGATCCGGGTCAAGGTCCGCGACGAGGGCACGGTCCGCAACAAGGCCGTCTACGTCGCCCTTGGCGTCCGTGCCGACGGCACCAAGGAGGTCCTCGGCCTGTGGATCGAGCAGACCGAAGGCGCCAAGTTCTGGCTCCGCGTCATGAACGAGCTCAAGGACCGCGGCGTGCAGGACATCCTGATCGCCGTCGTCGATGGGCTGAAGGGGTTCCCTGAGGCCATCAACGCCGTGTTCCCAAAGACGCAAGTCCAAGCCTGTGTCGTCCATCTCATTCGCACGTCGCTGGACTACGTCTCCTATAAGGACCGCAAGCTGGTCGCGGCCGCGCTGAAGGAGATCTACCGTGCTCGCAATGCCGAGGCGGGCCAGGCAGCGCTGGACGCTTTCGACGAGGGGCCATGGGGCCGCAAATACCCCGTCATCGCCCAGACCTGGCGCCGGCACTGGACGGAGGTGATCCCGTTCTACGCTTTCCCCTCCGAGGTGCGCCGGATCATTTACACCACGAATTCCATAGAGGCTTTGAACGCCAAGCTGCGGCGTGCTGTCAGGGCGCGCGGTCACTTCCCGACCGACGAGGCCGCCCTCAAGCTGCTCTTCCTCGTCTTGAACCGGACCATGAAGGAGTGGAAGATGCCCGCGAGGGAATGGACCGCTGCCAAGGCGCAGTTCGCCATCCTCTTCGAGGACCGCTTCACCACCGCCTGATCATCGCGGTCCCACACGAAATTCCGGATAGTCCC
>NZ_JAUTWS010000303.1 GCF_030657435.1 Paracraurococcus lichenis
GGGACTATCCGGAATTCCGTGTTTCGGGCCGTACGATGCTGCTGAGAGGACCATCGTATGCCGCGACGCAAACAGCCTGCCATCCCGGATGAGTTGCTGGATCAGCTCTTGAATGGTGCCGACGCCCGATCTGCCCTGACCGACGGGGGCCTGCTGGACAGCCTCAAGAAGGCTCTGGCCGAGCGGGCTCTGAATGCCGAACTCGACCATCATCTCGACAGCGGCGAGCCGGATGGGCGCAGCAACAGCCGCAACGGCTATGGCAGCAAGACGGTGCTGACCGGCACCGGCAAGCTCGAGCTGCAGGTGCCGCGCGACCGGCTGTCGACCTTCGACCCGCAGCTCATCGCCAAATACCAGCGCCGCTTCCCCGGCTTCGACGACAAGATCGTGTCGATGTATGCCCGCGGCATGAGCACCCGCGAGATCCAGGGCCACCTGCGCGAGCTGTACGGCATGGAGGTCTCGCCCGACCTGGTCAGCGCGGTGACCGACGCCGTGCTCGACGAGGTGGCCGAATGGCAGAACCGCCCGCTCGAGCCGCTCTACCCGCTGGTCTTCCTCGACGCCATTCGGGTCAAGGTGCGCGACGAGGGCACAGTCAGGAACAAGGCTGTCTATGTCGCGCTCGGCGTCCGGCCGGACGGCACCAAGGAGGTCCTCGGCCTGTGGATCGAGCAGACCGAGGGCGCCAAGTTCTGGCTTCGCGTCATGAATGAGCTGAAGGACCGCGGCGTGGCCGACATCCTGATCGCGGTCGTCGACGGGCTGAAGGGCTTCCCCGAGGCGATCGCCGCCGTCTTCCCGAAGACCCAGGTCCAGGCTTGCGTTGTGCATCTCATCCGCCGCTCGCTCGACTTCGTCTCGTACAAGGACCGCCGCGAGGTCGCGGCGGCCCTGAAGGAGATCTACCGCGCCCGCACCGCCGAGCTGGGCGAAGCGGCGCTGGAAGCCTTTGACGAGGGACCGTGGGGTCGCAAATATCCCGTCATTGCCCAGACTTGGCGCCGACACTGGGCGGAAGTGATCCCATTCTATTCCTTCCCCGCTGACGTGCGCCGATTGATCTACACCACGAACGCCATAGAGGCTCTCAATGCCAAGCTGCGCCGCGCCGTACGCGCCCGCGGTCACTTCCCGCACGACGAGGCCGCGCTGAAGCTGCTGTATCTGGTGTTGAACCTGGCATCAAAGGATTGGAGAATGCCCGCCAGGGAGTGGTCTGCCGCCAAGGCGCAGTTCGCCATCCTGTTCGAGGACCGCTTCGTCACCGCCTGATCAACACGGCCCTACACGGAAATTCCGACAGTCCC
>NZ_JAUTWS010000304.1 GCF_030657435.1 Paracraurococcus lichenis
GGCATTGATGCTCCTATAGAGGTCAAGTGGCGATTTGTGCTGGGCGGACGGCTTTGGGGCGACGGCAGAGATAGCCGAAGATCTCGCGTGCGACGAAGCGCTTGAGGCAGCGGATGATCTCGCGCTTGCTCTTGCCCTCGGCGGTGCGGCGGCGGACGTAGTCGAGGGTCGGCTGGTGAGTGCGCATCCGCACGACCACCACGCGGTGGAGAGCGGCGTTGGCCTGCCGGTGCCCCCCGCGGTTCAGCCTGTGCTTGCTGGTCTTGCCACTCGAGGCGGGGACCGGGCAGGCGCCGCAGAGTTTGGCGAAGGCGGCTTCGGAGCGGATCCGCTCCGGCTCGTCGCCGACGACGACAAGCATCTCCGCCGCGGTCGCGGTCCCCATGCCGTGCGCCGCGACCATCTCCGGCGCGCACCGCTCCGTCAGCCGGTTGAGATGGGCGTCGTGTGACCTGATCTCGAGGTCAAGGTGGAGCCAGCGCCGGGCGATGGCGCGCAGACTGGCCTTGGCTGAGGCGGTGGTCGTGGTCAACGGCCCCGGCCGGAAGGCCGCTAGATGCCGGACCAGCGCCATCTTGCCGGCGAGTGCATCGAGCTGCTCGCGCAGAGCCGCTGGAGCGTTGAGGATGATGGCCTTGAGCGCCAACATGGCCTGGGTGCGCGCCTTGACCGCGGTGTCGCGGGCGACCTTGAGATGCCTGATCATTTCCACCTCGCCGGTGCCGGCTTTGGGCAAAGCCGTGGCTTGCCCGCCGAGCACGGCGCGGGCGGCGCCCTCGGCATCGAGGTGGTCGGTCTTGCCATGCCGGTGGCGCAGCCCGCGATCGGGGCGGCCCGCCTCGTGGACGGTATGGCCCGCGGCGCGGAGAAAGCGCGCCAGGCCGGCGCCGTACGAGCCCGTGCCCTCGATACCGAAGGCGCTGATGGCTCCCAATGACCGGGCCCAAGTCTCGAGTTCGCGGTAGCCCTCAAGGCTGACCTCGATCGTCAGTTCCCCGAGACGAGCGCCGAGCCCAGTGATCGCCACGGCGGCGTGGGTGTGCTTGTGGGTGTCGACGCCGACGATGATGTCGGGGAGTATGGCCTCGCTCATGTCGCCTGTCCTCCGCAGATGCGCTGTCCCGGCGATCCGGCGAGCGGACAGGACTGTGACGGGATGGACGGCCTCAGGCTCCTATGAGGTCACTTCCCGCCTGATCGCTGGGCGTCGTCCGGCGGGCCGACAGGTCAATGCGATGACACAGGGTCAATCAACTTGAGGGTCAGACCCGCCGGACAACGCCAACACTCTCACAGTCAA
>NZ_JAUTWS010000305.1 GCF_030657435.1 Paracraurococcus lichenis
ATCATGATCGCCCGCAGGGAGGAGGAGGTCCTGCGCAGTGGCGTCGGCGGAGGTTCGGCCGAAGAGCGCCGCACGAGGCTCGCCGGTGCTGGAATCATGAGATCTCTGCGCCGCGTGGACCAGATGACGATGTTGGAGCGCGCCGCCGCCTTCTTCGCGCCGGCTGCCGCGTGTCTGCCGGCAACTTCGTCGCCAGAGGCGCTAACGAGTTGGATGCCGGGACTCGTCCGGTCTGCGCGGCGCGGGACGCATCCGCTGCTGCACGTGCTCATGGACGCATTCCTTGACGCGCAGCCACACGTTGCTTCGAGGGCGGTCGGCCCATTTGGCGCGGGACCATGGCCTTGCCTTAACCCACTCGCATCCCACACCGGGGAAGCGGTCGTCATTGACCTGACTTCCTACACGACCAAGGGTCGTGTGGTGGCCCGCTTTTCGTGCAGGTGCGGCTACGTTTATTCGCGCGGTCTGTCGGCCGACGGCGGTCAGACGCAGCCTCGCTTTTACCGCTACGGTGCGCTGCTTGAGCCCGAACTGCGGCGACTTGTCGGCGAGGGTGTCTCGCTTCGAGCGGCGGGACGAGCGCTCTGCCTCGACCCTAAAACGGTGGTGGCCGAGGCGAAAAGGCTTGGGCTGCCGGTGACGTGGCGTATTGGCGGAAGAGTCGACGCTCGGATGAGCAGGACCGCGATCCCGCCCTCGACGTCTCGCGCTGCCGGCGCTGGACCCAGGCGGATGCCCGTTTTTCGCCAGAACTGGTCGACGCGCGACGCGGAGACGCTCGGCAGATGCGAACACGCTGCGGCGGTGCTGATGAAGTTGGAGCCGCCCTCCAGGCTGACCTACGCGGCGATCGAGAGAGCGGCTCTAGGCCGGACCGGTTGGATCCGCCTAAGGTCGCGCAGCCTGCCTCGAACGATCAATTTCATCGAAGGCGCCGTCGAGAGTGCAGCGGCCTACAAGCGACGCAGGGCCGTGTTCGAGATCGGACGATCCGACGGCGCAATTCCGCCCTGGCGCGTGATGCGAGCCGCCGGCCTGACCGGGGTCGACCTGCCGGTGATTAGGGAGCTCATGGAGTGCACACGCCCAGAGATCCTGCGCGTACCTGCCAAACCCACCGTTGTCCTGTCAAAACCGTAGCCCATGATTGGAAAGGCTTTGTGGCTCTCGTGGGATCCGGGGTGAAGGGGTGCATCACACGACCAGAGCGGCGACAAGGGCGTCGAGAGGAGATTTGCCGAGGCGCCGGCCGTTGTGCACGAATTCGAAGAAGCCTGCTGTTTCTTCTCGAGGAG
>NZ_JAUTWS010000306.1 GCF_030657435.1 Paracraurococcus lichenis
GTCGTTTCCACCGAGAGCACCATCCCCGCCTCGAGTTCGCGCTCCGCGTCATGGGCCGCATAGGGAATGGGGCCATGCGCCGTCAGCCAAGGTGCTTCGTGCTGCACCAGACCCATGCCGTGCGCCAGGAATTCCAGGTGCCTGAACAGCGGCGACGCCGTCGCGGCATCCTCACCGGCGGATTGCACCTCTCCGCCCCGCACGCCGGCACGCACCTTGCCACGGGCCTTCTGCTGGATCGCGTCTACCGCGGCCAGCAGATCCTCCAGTTCGCTGTCCGGTTCGCCGACGATGCCCATGCGGCAGAGGTCGCCGATATACCCCCGATAACGGCCACCAGAGTCGAGCGAGAGGATATCGCCTGCCTGGACCGGTTGTGCCGAGGCGGCCCGGTTCAGACTGGCGCCGGCTGTGATCAGGCAGTATTCGAACGTCAGATCACGGTGCTCCTCCTCGTGCCGCAACTGAGCGACGAGCTCGGACTTGGTCTTCCCCGGCGCGCAGGCGGCGAAGGTGGCGAGCATGGACGCGACCACCCGTTCCGAGGCCTCGCGTAGCAATGCGAGTTCGGCTGGGCTCTTGCGCGCGCGCAGGCGCTCGAGCGCCTGGCTGACATCGAGGAGCGTGCAATTCTCCAATCCATCGCGCAGCACGGCAGCCGAGTCCGAGGGAAGGTAGGCGGGCTCGATGCCGACCCGGCGCAGCGGCACATCCAGACCGCGTAGATGCGCGACGGCATGTTCCATGGCGTCCGTGGTCGTACCCGACACCGTCCTTACGACCGGCGTCCAGAAACGTCCGAGCTGGTGCTCATGCTTTTCAAGCCGGTGCGCGATGTAGGCTGTCAGGTCAGGGCGGCCGCGGACATACACCATGACTGGCAGGTAGCGGCTGAGGCCTATGGCGTCACGGTGATCGAAGAACGGGAAGCTGTAGCCGCCGAGCATGTATTGCGCCGCCTGGCGCGAGGTCGTCACCACGGCATCCACATCCGCTGCCTCGAGGAGCGAGTCAAGGCGACCTGCGTCAAAGGGTGGGGTTCCTTGCACAACGCGCTCCTCTCCCGGGACTGGTGCAGCGGCAGAGTGGACTTGCATGGTCGCGGACATGGCGCGTCTCCCCTCGTGGCAGGATCCAGCGTGGCTATTGGGCGGCAGGGCGAGCCCGCACGCAAGGCCTGAACGGCCGAGCAGCCAGGATGCGACACCGGGCACCCCGGCGCGATCGCCTCACCCTGGACATGGCCGCTGTCGTGGACCGGATCACCGCCGGGCTACGGGCAGCGGCGGGAAGTC
>NZ_JAUTWS010000307.1 GCF_030657435.1 Paracraurococcus lichenis
TGGATTTGCCCCGTTTCAGTGGACATCAACGAAGCTTTCGCGTGAGGTGTCGCTGATGCCCAAAAGCCATCCTGCATATGCACCGGAGTTCCGGCGCCAGATGGTCGAGCTGGTCCGTTCAGGACGCGACCCAGCCGACCTTGCCCGCGAGTTCGAACCCTCTGCCCAGGCGATCCGGAACTGGGTTGCCGTTGCTGATCGGCAGGAGGGTCGGCGTGAAGCAAAGCCGGCACCCGCCGAGGCTGCTCTGAACACGGCCGAACGCGAGGAACTTGCCCGCCTGCGGCGCGAGAACAAGCAACTGCGCCAGGAGCGCGACATTCTCTCTCGAGCAGCGGCCTGGTTTGCCCGCGAGACCGGCACGATCCCGTCCGGATCTTCGAGTTCATGAAGGCAAACCAGGCCACCTTCCCGATTGCCAAGATGGCACGCCTGCTCGGCGTCTCGCGTGCCGGCTACTACACCTGGCTCGACCGGCCATTGTCAGCCCATGCCGAGGCAGATGCGGTCTTGCTGCGGCGGATCCGGACGGTGCACGCCACCTCGCGGCAGACCTACGGTTCGCCGCGAGTGCATGCTGAGCTCCGAGCCAGCGGCGAACGGCACGGCCGCAAGCGCATTGCGCGCCTGATGCGCAGCGCCGGGCTGGTCGGTGCCAGCCACCGCCGCGGCGGACCGGTGACAACGCGCCGCGACGACAGCAGCAGACCGGCCCCGGACCTGGTGGATCGCAAGTTCGCCGCCAGCGGCCCCAACCAGCTGTGGGTAGCGGACATTACGTTCATTCCCACGGCAGTGGGCTTCCTCTACCTGGCCGTGGTGCTCGATGTTTGGAGCCGCAAGGTCATCGGCTGGGCCACCGCCAACCACCTGCGCGCCGAACTCGTACTTGATGCGCTGGAGATGGCCATCGGCCAGCGCCGTCCAGGTGATGTCATCCACCACTCGGACCAGGGGTCGCAATACACGTCGCTGGCGTTTGGCAAGCGCTGCAAGGAAGCCGGCGTTCGGCCGTCCATGGGCTCCGTCGGTGATGCCTATGACAACGCCATGTGCGAGAGCTTCTTCGCCATCCTCGAATGCGAGTTGCTCGCGCGACGCCGCTTCGCCTCTCACGCCGAGGCGCGCATGGCGACCTTCAGCTTCATCGAGGCCTGGTACAACCCGGTCAGACTTCACTCAGCACTGGGCTACCGCTCGCCTATGACCTACGAGAAAGAGGAACAGAAAGCCGCCACTGCAGCCGCGTAATCAACCAAGCCCATCAACTGTCCACGAGATCGGGTGAAACCCA
>NZ_JAUTWS010000308.1 GCF_030657435.1 Paracraurococcus lichenis
CCCCGATGCCCGCCGGCCAACGCTCCCCGACCGCTGCGGCTTGGACGATCCGCTCGACCGCCGTTCGCACCCGCGACGGTCCGGAGCGGCTCGATCAGGCCTATCGCCGCCTCATGAGCGACACCTCGCGCCACGAACCGCTGACGCCGGACCGCCCGCTCGGGCGGCCGTGCGCGGCCAGCCCCCCTGCATCCGGGAGATGATGATCCATGCGCGCCGCGATCTACGCCCGCGTTTCCACCGAGCGCCAAGAACAGCAACAGACCATTGGCAGCCAGGTCGCGGCCTTGCGGGACTGGGCGGCCGCACGGGGCCACGTGCTCGCCGAAGCCCACGTGTTCCGCGACGAGGGTTACAGCGGCTCCCGCCTGGACCGCCCTGCGCTGGACGCGCTCAGGGACGCCGTCCGCGACGCCGCCGTCGACGTGGTGGCGGTGTTCAGCCCCGACCGGCTCGCCCGCAAGTATGCCTACCAGGTCCTGCTGATGGAGGAGTTCCGTCGCGCCGGTTGCGAGGTCGCGTTCCTGCACCGCCCGATCTCCGACGATCCGAATGATCAGCTCCTGCTACAGATCCAGGGCGCCGTCGCCGAATACGAACGCGCCGTACTGGCCGAGCGCTTCCGGCGCGGCAAGCTGCAAAGGGCGCGCGACGGCGGCATCGTCGGCTCCAAGGCCCCCTACGGCTACCGCTACGAGGGGCGCCGCGGCGCCGTTCTCGCCCGCCTTGTCATCGACGAGGCGGAGGCCGCCATGGTCCGAGACCTCTACGCTTGGGTGGTCGAGGACGGGCTCACCGTCCGCCAGTGCACGAAGCGGTTGGACGCCGGCCCTTGGGTGACCCGGTCAGGGCGCGCGCAGTGGTCGAGTTCGGTCGTGCATCACATTCTGACCGACCCGGTCTATGTCGGCGTCACCTACGCCAACCGCTTCGACTACGTCGCCCCCAGGCAGCGCCGGGGGCACTCCCGTCGCGGCACGGAGCGCACCTGCCGACGGCCGCGCCCGCCCGAGCAGTGGATCGCCATCTCGGTGCCGCCGCTGGTGGACCAGCGGACGTGGGATGGCGTGCGCGCCGCGCTCGCGCGCAATGCCGCGCTGGCGTTCCGCCACAACAAGAAGCGCGACTACATGCTGCGCTGCCTGCTGAAGTGCGGCCGGTGCGGCCTCGGGATCCACGGCTGCTACTCGGCCCCGCAAGGTGACCGGCCTGGCAGGTGCTACTATCGCTGCGCCGGGGTGGACCCGCTCACGACGGCCCGCGAGACGAAGTGCCCGCGGGCGCAGATCC
>NZ_JAUTWS010000309.1 GCF_030657435.1 Paracraurococcus lichenis
CAGGGCTGTTCAACGCTGTGGAATGTTGAGGAGGCCAAGGAGGTAATCGACGCCACCGATGGCAGCGCGGAGGCGGTCCTGCGGGAGTGAACTTCGGCGGTTGGCCTTGAGGATGTTGAAGGCAAAGCTGCGGAGACGGGCGAAGATGCCCGGATTGCAGCGAATGCGGGAGCGATCCTCGCCCATGGTGACGTCGCGGGTGTAGTGCGAGGTGTTCTCGACTTTCCAGTGGTCCCGGATGGCAGAGGCGGCGCGAATGGCAGGCAGCGCGGTGGTGGCGAGATAGAAGGCGGTCTCGGAGGAGCGATGCCAGAGACCGGTCTTGGCATTGCGGGTTAGAACGTCGCGCTCGATCCGGATCACGGCACCGATAAGGGACGCCCACTCGGTGTCGGTGAAGGCAGTGGCGGCATTGAAGACGGTGACGCTGCGCTCCTCCTGGCGGTTGCGCCCCCGATCACGGCTATTGGCTGTGGAAAGCGGGGCAGCGCTGGCGCAGAAGTCCTTGGCCTGCTGATGCAGGGTAGGCTGGTTGTCCTTGACCTGTATGATCAGGTCGGCGCCGGCCTTTGCGGCGAGCTCGAAGGTTTTCTCTGGCAGTGCAGAGCATCGAGCGTGACCAGGTGTCCAGCCAGGCCGAGTTCGGCGAGCAGCGCCTGAGCAGCCGGGATCTCGTTCGATTTCTCGTCGACCTCGCTGTGCGCCAGCACCAGCGCCGTGTCGGTGGCAAACAGGCCGAGCAGGTGCGCGGCGGCGCGGTCGCGGAACGCGTCGAAGCTGCCGCGCAGGGTCTTGCCATCGATCGCCAGACTACCCCCACCCGGCTTGGCGTGGGCCGCCTGCAACAGCTTGGCGTGGCCACGGAAGGCTGCCTCCACCGCGTCACAGTCCAAGCCTTGCAGGATGTAGCGGATGGCCGTGTGCGCCGGCGCTCGCCGCCAGGTCAGGCCGAACACCTCGTTCAGCCGGGGACGGTGCATCTCGATGAAGGTGACGATGCTGCGGTACGAGTTGCCGCCGCTGACGATGGCCAGGATGGAGAACAGCAGGACGTACGCCAACTGGTAGACCTTGCCCTCCGCCCGGCGGTGATCAGGCACCTCCTGCAGCAGGCCCAGCAGCGGCGCGAACGCGGTCACGGCAACCTCCCCCTTGGTTGCCGCCCTATGAGTCAGAGGTTCGGCGATCCGGGAATCCCGTCATCATCCCGCCGGCGCTGTTCTCCGCCGACCTGTGGCAGCGAGGACTCACCCCCGGTGCCGCACAGCGTTGAACAGCCCTG
>NZ_JAUTWS010000031.1 GCF_030657435.1 Paracraurococcus lichenis
TACCAGGGCCTTCTCCGAGGCCTTCCGGGGCTCCAGGAAGGGCGGGTAGTAGCTGCCCTGCCGCAGCTTCGGGATCCGCAGCTGCAGCGACCCCAGCCGGGTGTCCAAGGTGCGGTCACGAAAGCCGTTCCGATAATTCAACCGCTCGCCGGTGCGCTCGTGCCGCCCGGCGCCGATCAGGCCCTCCACATCGGCCTCCATCAGCATCTGCAGCACCGCCTCGGCGACGCTGCGCAGGAAGTCGCCATCCCCAGCTTTCGCCAGCAGGTCAGCCAGTGGCAGTCTCTCCTCGGTCATCGGGTCCTCGGTCGATCAGGGGTGGGAGCGTCGCAACTCCACCCTATCCGCCAGGTCCGATGGCCACCCCAGCCTTACACCCCGGCCAAAGCCGGATTTTCCACCACCTCCGCGGACGCTACCGAGTGCGCCAGCACACATATCGTGGGACGCGATCTCCACACCATCAAGGCAGCCTTCAGTCGCCCGGGACCTCCCAGCTGAGAACCTTCCAGCCTCTGCCATGCATGCCCGCCCCAAGCCTGACATGGGCACGTCGCGTGAACCGCGCACGCCTCGCATCCTCCGTGACCGCCGCGGCGGTGATGAGCACCACGTCCGGCTGGTCCACCCTCGCCGTCGCCGCGAGGTACTCCGCCCGATCCGGCCCCGCGACGTCCAGCACGGCTTGGGCGACGACCTGGTCAGCGAAGCGCATGTCCGGCTCCCGCCCCGCGTATAGCGAGAGGTGGGGTGTGACCAGCGCCAGCAGCTCCGGGGTCATGCCCAGGACGAGCCCGAGTTCGTCGAGGCTCCAAAAGCCGCTGAGCGGTGGCGCGTAAACCCGGCCGGCGGCGCGGTACTCCGGATCCTTCGCGCCGAACGGTCGTGCCCGCTGGCCGGGACTGCGCCAGTCCAGGATCGCCGAGGCGAGCCGGGTGGCGCGCCCCTCATCGATCCCGAGCCGGAGGAAGAGCGCCCGCAGCAGTTCGGGAGGGGCGGAGTTCAGGCCGATCTTGCCGGCTTCGTTCTCAATGCGGATCCGGGCGGAGCCGCCCGGCAGCCGCAACTCGCGTACCGCGCCGTCCGGCGCCCACCGATGCGGGGGGCCCGCGAGCAGGTGGAAGATCGCCTCGTACAGGGCCCCGTCCGCGAGCGCCTCCGCTGCTGCCGCGGTCCGCAGGTTCGCCGCCAAGGCCAGTTCCCCGCGCCCGGTGGCGACGACCCGCGCACCGAGCAGCGCGAGCAGTGCCATCGACCACAGCACCACCACCAGGGCGAAGCCGCGCTCGCGCCGCACGCCGGGCCCCGGGCGGGGCTCGGCACGGCAATCCCTGTCCTGGCTGTTACGACACGGCATCGTCGCGCGTGGCCGGCCCGCCTCCGGAGAGCCGACGCGCCGGGGCAGGCGGGACCGGCCACCCCCGGCACAGTGGCGTCAGGCGCCAACCACCTCGTAGGGCAGCATCATCTCGTTATCTTCGTGATCGAGGATGTGGCAATGCCAGACGTAGCGTCCGGTGAAGGAGCGACCAAACGCGCCGTTCGCCACCCTGCCTCCGAAGGGCACGAGGATGCTGGTCACCATATCGGGCGGGCACTGCACCGTGTCCTTCCACCCGGCCTCGCTGGCGGCCGGCGGGACGGGTCGCTGCTGGAGGAAGGGCGTCGGGTCCAGCGGCGGGTAGCCGGCCGGCACCGTCGGCCCGCCCGCGGGCGGCGGGCTCATGCCGGGGGTCACGGTGCGCGGCCCCGTGGCGTTGTAGGCTTTCAGGTACTGCGTCGTCTGCAGGTTCTGCCGCTGCTCTATCAGGAACTGGACGAGGTGGAGGTGGATCGGGTGGGCGTCCACCGTCAGGTTGATGATGTTCCACCGCTCCACCGTGTCTACCAGCGGCTTCTCCGCGAAGCGCGAATCCATCGACGCCTCGTCCCAGTAGAGGTAGTTGAGCAGGACGACGAGCGGGCCGGCCGGGCCCGGCACCTCAACCAGGGTCAGGTTGCGCACCTTCGCCACGCGCCCGGCGAGGGCGGTGCGTGAGGCCGCCACGGTGGGCAAGGCGACGCCGTCCCGCAGCGGCCCGGTGGGGACGGCGAGCGTGTTGCCGGGACCCTGTGCGGCAGCCACCACCGTGAATTGCATGACCTGCGGCAGTGGGGCACCGCCGGCGCGCGGGTTGCGCGGCGTGCCGCTCGGGAAGGGCGTCACGGCATCGTTCTGCAGGACGACCTTCGTGCCCACCGGCAAAGCCTTGAAGTCGATCAGCAGGTCAGCCCGCTCGCCGGGGCCGAGCAGCACTGCGCTGAGCGGCGCCGGCGCATCGAGCAGCCCGGTGTCTGTGCCGATCTGGACCATCTGTTGCCGGTTGGACAGACTCAGGTTGTAGAAGCGCGCGCTCGACCCGTTGTAGACGCGGAAGCGGTAGAGACCCTGGCCGACGTCGAGGTTCGGCCAGGCCTTGCCGTTCACCGTGGCGACGTCGCCGAAGAACTCGGGCGCCCAGGGTGCGGGCGTGTAGTAAAGGGTGCCGTCCGCGTTGAAGCGACGGTCCTGGAGAACGAGCGGGATCTCGAAGGCGCCGCTCGGCAGGCCGAGCGGGTTGTTCGCCGCCCCGGTGTCCACCGCATCGCGCATCAGGTAGACGCCGGCCAGCCCGGCATAGACGTTCAGCCGGGTGATACCGAGCGCGTGGTCATGGTACCAGATGTTGCCCGCCTGCTGGTCGTTGGCATAGCTGTAGGTCTTGCTGCCGCCCGGCGCGAAGGTGTCCTCCGGGAAGCCGTCGCTGCCTGCCTCCGTGTTCCCGCCGTGTAGGTGGGTCGAGATGCGCGGCGCGGTCGCGTCCGCGGGGACCGCACCGTGCAGCGCCGTGTCGATGGAGCCAGCGAGCGGGTGTGCTCCCAACTGGTTGCTGACGGTGATGCTGGCTGGCGTGCCCCGCCGCGCCTCGATTGTGGGGCCTAGGTAATCGGCGCCGCCGAATCCGAACGTATTGGCGTTGCCGGGCAGCTCCGTGTGAAATTTGTGGCTCGAGTAGGAACGCGCGGTCAGCGTGCCGATCCCGGTGGCGGAAACCACGGGTGGGACCGGTAGCGGGTCCAGCCAGTGGGTCAGCGCTGGCGAGGCGGGCGGACGGACCGGCTGTGCGGCTGCCCGCCTGACGATGTATGGGGTGCCGAGGACGGCGAAGTTCGCCGCCGAGGCGAGGCGCAGGATGTCTCGTCTGGAATGCATAGCGTCCTCCCAAGCCGGAAGGCTGATGCACGCAGTTTCCCGCGGTTCCTCATTCTCTCCCGCGACTGCGGCTTCAGGTGATCCGGTACGACCGAGCGGACCACCCTTTCCCAATAGCCGCATTGAAGCACATCAACGGGAGAGCGGTACGGCGTATGCCCGACCGCAAGCCTCCGACGCCCCCTGCGGCAGGGAGCGGATGCCAGCGCCGATCGGGCAGGGTGGATTCAAGGGGAGTGACTCCCCGCCCTTTGGCAAGGCTGAACGCTGTTCGCTTTCACCCGGCTATCCTGCGGCCCCAGCTACGGTGCAAGATAGCGAAGGAGCGCCGGATCGTGCCGGATCTCCGCCGCCGGGCCATGCAGGGCGATACTGCCACGGTCCATGACATAGGCCGCGCCGGCGACACGCAGAGCCAGCTCAACATGCTGCTCGACCAGGACGATGCTCATGCGCTTCGACAGATCGAGGAGCCGGTCGGCGATTTCCTCGATGACGCCGACCCAGACCCCCTCTGTCGGCTCGTCCAGCAACAGCACGCGCGGGCGGCCGAGCAATGCGCGGCTGATGGCCAGCATCTTGCGCTCGCCACCCGACAGGGTCGCCGCGGTCTGGTTCAGCCGGGTGCCGAGCTTGGGGAAGAAGTTCAGCATCTCCTCGATGGCGGATTTCGGCGGGGCGCCGCCGCCGCCGAGCAGCAGGTTCTCGCGGACCGACATCCGGGCGAAGATCGCATCCTCCTGCGGGACATGGCCGATGCCAAGGCGCGCGCGGCGCTCCGGCGCGGTGCCCGCCACCTCCTCGCCGCCCAGGCGGATGCGGCCGGACATCGGGCGGATCTCGCCGGCGATTGTCTTCAGCAGGGTGGTCTTGCCAGCGCCGTTGCGGCCGAGGATGGCGATCGCCCCCGTGGCCGGCACGGTGAGGGACAGGTCGAACAGCACCTGGCTGCGGCCATAGCCGGCATTCAGGCCCGCAATCTCCAGCAAGGGCGCGGCGAGCACGTCAGACACGGCGGGTATAGATCTCCTGCACGCGGGAATTGCCTTCGATCTCCGCGACCGTGCCGGTGCCCAGCACCTTCCCCTGATCGAGCACGGTCAGCCGGTCGCAGATGTTCTTGATGAAGTCGAGGTCATGCTCGACGATCACCAGCGCACATTCGGACTTGATGGGCGCCAGCAGCTCACCGGTGACGCGGCGCTCTTCCGGGCTCATCCCGCCCGTGGGCTCGTCCAGCAACAGCAGCTTCGGGCCGGGCGCAAGCGCCATGGCGATCTCCAGCCATTGCTGCTCGCCATGGCTCAGTGCCCCGGCCAGATCGTCGGCCTTGTCCGCCAGGCGGAACCGGTCGAGCGCCAGCATGACATCGTCGTGCAGCCGGTGGCGGGACCGGCTGCGCAGCAGCGCCCCGTAGCCCTCGGTGGATTGCAGGGCCAGCAGCACGTTGTCGTAGACCGACAGCTCGGCCAGCACCGCCGTGATCTGGAACTTCAGCGACAGGCCGCTGCGTGACCGCTGAAAGGGCGTCGCCGTCGTGATGTCGGTGCCGTCGAAGGTGATGCGGCCGGTGGTCGGGACATGCCCGCCGGCGATCGCCTTCAGCAGCGTGCTCTTCCCCGAGCCATTGGGGCCGATCAGGCCGTGGAAGGTGCCGGCGTGGACCTCGAGGTCCACGCCGTCGAGCGCGCGCAGCGGGCCATACACCTTGGTCACGCCTGCAACCGTCAGAAGCGCCATCAGCGCCTTCCGTAGGAGCCGATGCGCTCCCGGTCGGAGACGACCAGGCCGAGCAGCCCGTTCGGCTGGAAGGTGACGACGACCAGCAGCACGACGCCGAGGATGACCGGCCAGATGCTCCGCACCGCCTCGATGTCCGCCAGGACATAGTTCAGGATCTCGATCGCCGCGGTGCCGATCACCGGGCCGATCAGCGTGCCGCTGCCGCCGAACAGGCAGTAGATGACGGCCGTCGTGGACAGGCCGGGCCCGAGGTTGGTCGGGCCGGTGAAGCCCTGGTGGTAGCTGTAGAGCGCGCCCGAAAGCCCCGCGATGGCGCCTGCGACGGTGAAGACCAGCGCCTTGAAGACCTGCACGCGGTAGCCGAAGAAGGCGAGCCTCTCCTCGTTCTGGCGCATGCCCGCCAGCACCAGCCCCAACTGCGATCGGATCAGGTAGCGCGACATGCAGTAGACCGCAATCAGCGCCGCCAGGGCCAGAGAGTAGAACTCCGTCCCCTCCACGAACTCGTACTCGCCGAAGGCCATCAGCTTGATGGAGGAAAGGCCATTGCCGGCGCCGACATACTGCCAGCCCGCGACCAGGCGCTCCGCCGCATAGGCGCCCGTCAGCGTGCCGAAGGCGACGAAGATGGAGGTCGGGGTCTTCCGCCCCAGCAGCAGGAAGACCGCGAGCAGCGCCGACAGCACGCCACCGACCAGCATGGCCAGCGGCAGCGTGGCCCAGAGTTGGCTGAATTCCAGGTCCCGCCCGACCAGCGCGACGACATAGCCGGCCACGCCGAAGAACAGCGCCTGGCCGAAGGACATGATGCCGGAGAAGCCCCAGCACAGATCGAAGCTGAGCGCGAGCAGCGAGAGGATGATCACGTTGGTCACCAGCGTGATCAGCTCCGTCCGCTCGGCGAGCAGGAAGGGTGCCGCGACCAGCGCGGCCAGAACGGCCAGCTCGATCCAGGGCAGGATGCGGATGCCGCCGCGGCGCATGGCGCGCGCCGCGGTCGCTGCCGGCGTGGTCGCGACGCTCATGCCCTCAGCATTCCCGGGGGTCCACCATGTCGGCCTTGTCGATCACCTCGTAGCGGGTCTTGCCGCCCTCGTTGCGGCAGATGGCGATGTACATGTTCATCCTGGCGTGCAACTTGCCCGGCACCATCTCCGCGCCGCCGCCGGGGCCGTCCGGCAGCACGGCCTTGTCCATCGCCGCCGCCACGTCCTCCCGCCCCAGCTTGCCGCCGGTCGCCTTCACCGCGGCCTCGTAGAACTTCACGGCGCGGTACATGCCGGTGGAGGCCGAGCCGGCGGTGAACAGGTAGCGCGTGCCGGGGAACTTCTTCTCGTAGCCTTCCTGCAGGGCGTTGCCGAAGGGGTCGTTGACGGCCCGGAAGTAGTCGAGGCAGGAGACCAGCCCCTCCATCTCCTGCGCCGGATGGTAGTTCAGCAGGTTCTCGTCGTAGTACACGCAGCTCAGCACGCCGCCATTCTTCTGGAAGCCGCTCTCATAGAGCTGCTTCACGAAGGGCTGCAGCCCGGGCGGGATGACGGTGTTGAACACGCAGTCCACCCGGCCATCGCGGATCTTGCCGATGGTGGCGGAGTATTCCGCCTGGTCCAGGGGGTAGTATTCCTCGAACACCACCTCGCCGCCGTTGGCCTCGATCACCTTGCGGGCGTACCTGTTCAGCAACTGCGGCCAGACATAGTTGGCCGAGGGCATCGCGAAGCGCTTCTTGCCCAGCGTCTTGATCAGGTAGGGGATCAGACGGTCGCATTGCTGCGCCGGCGTCGGGCCGGTGTTGAACAGGAAGCGGGTGCATTCCTGCCCTTCATAGAGCTGCGGGTAGATGTAGAGCGTGCGGCCGCGGTTCACGATCGGGTCCTTGATCGCCTGCCGCATGGCGCTGGTGATGCCGCCGCAGACGACATCCACCTTCCGCTCCTGGATCAGCTTGCGGACATTGCCAACCGCGATCTTGGGGTCGGAGGCGGTGTCCTCCAGGTGCAGCTCGATCGGCCGGCCGAGGATGCCGCCGGCGTTGTTGATCTGCTCGACCGCGAACTGGGCAACCTGCCAGTTGGCATTGCCGGAAGGCGCGATGGCGCCGGTGATATCGGTGGCGATGCCCATCTTGATCGGCCCCGCCGCATGCGCCCAGCCTGGCCGCAGCACGAAGCCGGTCGCCAGCGACCCGATCCAGCCGGCGGCGGCCAGCCCGCCGGATCCGCGCAGAAGATCGCGCCTGTTCAGTCCCATCCTGCCTCTCCTCTCCCCCAACCCGATCGCACCCTGGCTCAGCGGCCGTAGGCGATGAAACCCTGCGGCCGGAACCGCACGATCGCCAGTGAGATGATGAAGACCAGCGGATCCGCCAGCACCGGGATGACGACCCAGGGCAGGAAGGCCGCCAGCCCGCCGACCGCGGCAGCGCCCAAGACCGGCCCTTCGAAGGTGCCGACCCCGCCCAGCATGACCGACAGGAAGGCCTGCACCAGGAAGCGGATGCCGATATCGGCCGAGAGCGCGTAGAGAGGCACGATCAACGCCCCCGCCAGCCCCGCCAGCGCCGCGCCGAAGGTGAAGGTCAGCGCGTAGAGCCGCCCGGTCGAGATGCCGCAGGCCCGCGCCAGCGCCGGATTCTCCAGCGCGCCGCGGACGCGGAGGCCGATTGCGGTGCGCGACAGCAGCAGCCAGGACCCGCCGATCACCGCCATGGTCGTCAGGATGATGAAGCTGCGCCAGGCGGAGACATCGACGACGCCGAGGCTGATGGCACCGGAGATCGGCTCCGGGATGGACTTGTAGTGCCCGCCCAGCAGGAAGCGCACGATCTCCCGGATGATCAGCCCGATCGCATAGGTGCCGAGCATGGCGATGATCGGCGCCCGGTAGAACCGCCGAATGATCGTGCGTTCGAGCAGCAGGCCGACCAGGCCAACCACGAAGGGCGCGGCGATCAGCCCGGGCCAGGTGCCCCACCCGGCCTCGCTGCTCAGGTACACCGTATAGGCGCCGAGCAGCACGAGCTCGCCATGAGCGAAGTTGAAGATGCCCATCATGCTGGCGATGACGCCAAGGCCGAGCACGATCAGCACCATCACCGATACGAAGGCCAGCATGTCGAAGGCGAACTTGACCGCGTCCTCCATCAGGCCAGCACCGGCGGCTTGCGGTGCTTCGTCGCCTGCTCGTAATCATGGGCCAGCGCCAGCAGCTTCGCCTCCTCGAAGGCCCGGCCGACGAAGATGAGGCAGAAGGGCGCGCCGGAGGCATACCAGCCCGCCGGCATGGTGACGCCGGGCAGGCCGGCAATGTTGATCTCGCTGACGGTGGTCTCGGCGATCAGCTCCTTGCCGTGCAGCGGCGGCAGCTCGGCGCGGGCATGCGGGAAGACCAGGGCATCCAGCGCATGCTGCGCCATCACCTCGTCGAAGATGCGGCGATAGGCAGCGCGGGCGGCGACAAACTCCGGCATGGGCGGCGGCGCATCGGGATTGGCCAGCGCCTCGGCGAAGCCGGGCAGCAGGTGCAGGTAGTGCAGCACGCCGCCGGGATCGAGCGCGCCCTGCGCCTTCGTCGCCTCGGCGAAGGCGGCGAAGCTCTGCAGCGCGGCCAGCGGTCCCATGCGGCGCAGGTAGTTCTGCATGTCGTGCGGCGCCGATTCCAGCCCGCGCGCGTCGAAGGCGTACTCCTCCGAGACCGGCTTCCGGATATCGGCGAAGCCGGTGCCGGCGAAGGGGTCGGCGACCAGCTCGGCACCGCGCGCCGACAGTTCCGACTGCGCGCGGGCATAGAGCGCCTGCGTCTCCTCCGACAGCGGCTGGTTGCGCCAACCGGGCCCGTAGAGGCCGAGGCGCTTGCCCCGCAGCGCCGTGTCCGACAGGAGGGAGGCATAGCCGCCTGCCGGGATATTGCCCAGGCCGGCGACCGTTTTCGGATCCTCCGTGGTGAAGCCGGCCAGCACGTCCAGCGTCAGCGCGGCATCACGCACGCAACGGGCGATTGGCCCGACGACGTCGCGCTGGCTGGCCAGCGGCATGACGCCGGCATTCGGCACCAGGGCGAAGGTCGGCTTGATGCCGACCAGCGCCTGCGCCGCGGCGGGGTTCTGGATGGAACCGCCGGTCTCCTCGGCGAGGCCAAGCACAGCCATGGAGGCCGCGACCGCGGTCGCCGTCCCGGCCGTGCTGGCGCCTGGCGCGCGGTCCGGCATGTGCGCGTTCAGCGTCGGCCCGGCCCAGGAGTTGTTCGCATTCGTGCCGCTTGCACTCAGGATCGGCACGTTGGTCTTGCCGAGGATGACGGCACCGGCGGCGCGCAGCCGCGCGACCACCGGCGCGTCGGTGCCCGGCATGAGGTCCACGCCGCCGGTCTTCGAATACAGCAGCGACCAGCCGCCGGTGCTGGGGAAGCCCACCATGTCCATGGTGTCCTTGACCACCACCGGCACGCCAGCAAGTGGACCGAGCGCCTCTCCGGCGGCGCGGCGGGCGTCAATGGCACGTGCATCGGCCCGCGCATCGGGATTGACGAAGATGATGGCATTGAGCCGTTCGTTGAAGCGGCCGATGCGGTCGAGGAATGCCTCGGTCAGTTGTTCGGCAGTGAAGGCTCCGGTGGCAAACCCGGCTTGCACGTCCGCGATGGTCATCTCCACGCAATCAGCGACCCGCATCCTCGTGCATCCTCCATGCCAGCCACTGTGATCGTGCCTGTCCGCACGGTCCCGGCCGAGCGCCGGGGCCAACCGCGCCAACTCATCGCACGGAACACTGCAGCAAAACACTGCAGCAAATGCCATGCCATACTCATCATTCGGAACAGTCAAGAGGCGTCCATGCCGAATGGTGAGCACCAGCAGCACCTTGTCACCGTGATGGGGTGGATGCCCCCCGAGGGCATCGATGAGCCAAGGTGGAGGTGTTGAGCAACCACCAGGGGAGGCGTCCATAGGAGCTCGACTTCGCTTTCTCCCGCATCCTGGTGACCGCCTACGACCCTACCGATCGCAGCCAGGAAGCCCAATGGCCTTGTTGCGAGATCGTTTCGGCGACACCATCCTGCCCGGTGAGTTCCTGCATTCCCGCCTCATGGGAACCGCCGGCTTCGGCACGGAAACCTCGTACGAATACGAACCCACGACCGACCGCGCCGCCTGCAACCGCGTCCTGGCCAGCGCCAACGCCATCAACCGCGCGATCGGGCATGACATTCCGCGAAGCCGGGGCCGCGATCCGTTGTCCGCGGCCGAGGGAGCGGCGGCATGACCGCGCGTCCATCGCGGTTCGGCCCGCTTGGCCCGCCTCCCCCACCCGCGCGCAGGCCGGCCGGCGCGTAGAGGGCGATCCAAGGGGGTCACCGCGAAATCCGCGAAGCCGACCTCCTGCATGGTCGGCATCTCCGGCGTGGGCTGCAAGGCCATTTCACTCGCTCGCGTTTCAGGGCCATACTTCGTGCCTGCCATCCGGGCGGCTTCCCGGCGGGCCAATCGGGAGGGAACATGGCAGAGGATCGACGGGTCGGACTCGGTCGGCGCCAGCTCATCGGCGGCCAGGCCGCGCTGCTCGGCACAGTGCTCGCCGAAGCCCGCCCTGCTGCCGCGCAGAGCGCGGCCCGGCGCGGCACCCTGGTCATCGGGCTCGACATCAGCGACCCAACCTCGCTCGACCCCGCCCGGGTCTACCAGTACAGCAACCCCCTTCCGACGCACGCCGCCTATGACTCGCTCGTGACCTTCGCGCCGGGCGACTACATCACCATCCGGCCGCAGCTGGCGACCGAATGGAGCACCCTGCCGGATGGCAAGACCATCCGCTTCAAGCTGCGCCAGGGCGTCAAATTCCCCTCCGGCCGGACCATGACGGCGGAGGACGTGCAGTTCGGCCTGCGCCGCGTCATCAACATCAAGGACCAGCCGGCACAGTACGTCGGCCACATCGCCAAGGTGACGGCGGTCGATGCCGCGACGCTCGACATCGAGCTGTCCGACCCGTCCCAGCCGCTGCTGACCATCATCGCCGCACCCGAATTCGTCGCCATGGACAAGGCCCTGGTCGTCGAGCGCGGCGGGAACGACGCGCCGGAGGCGAAGGAGACCGACAAGGCCACCGAATGGCTGAACGGCAATTCGGCCGGCACCGGGCCCTATCGCCTGGTCGGCTGGCAGCGCAACCAGCAGATCCAGATGGCGCGCAACCCGAACTACTGGAAGGGCACCCCGGGCTACGAGCGGGTGCTGATCCGGCACATGGGCGAGAGCGCGGCGCAGCTCCTCGCCATCCAGCGCGGCGACATCGACCTCGCCTTCAACCTGCTGCCCGAGCAGCTCGACACGCTGAAGGACAGCGCGGCGATCGAGGTGAAGGGCGCGACCAGCCTCGATTTCATCTACATGGCGGTCGCCGCCAGCCCGGACAATCCGGCCCTGCAGAACAAGGCGGCGCGGCAGGCGATCGGCTACGCGATCGACTATGATGGCATCATCCGCAACCTGATCGGCGGCGCCGCGGTCCGCCCCACCAGCTTCCTGCCGGTCGGGGTGAACGGATCGACGGAGGCGCTGACCCGCGAGATCGGCTTCCGCGAGGACCTGCCGCGCGCCCGCAAGCTGCTGGCCGAGGCCGGGCTGCCGCAAGGCTTCACCTTCCAGCTCGCCTACGGCAATGCGGCCATCGCGGGCGTGCCCTACCAGAGCCTGGCGCAGAAGATCCAGGCGGACCTCGCGCGCGTCGGCATCAAGGCCGAGCTCGCGCCGATGGACCAGGTGAACATGCGCACGCTCTACCTCGGCGGCAAGCTGCAGGCGGCGCTGACCTTCTGGAACCCGCCGGCGCCGGAGAACCTCCTCTGGGCCGCGGCGACCGTCGACCGCGTGGCCAAGCGGGTCCATTGGGACGTGCCGCCCGATGCGCCCATCCGCAAGCTGATCGCCGCCGCCGCGGCCGAGCGCGACCTGCCGAATGCGGCCGGGCTGTGGCGGCAGTACCAGGAGATGATGGTGGATCAGGCCAATCATTTCGTCCTGATCCAGCCGGTCTATCGCGTCGCAGTCCGGAAGAGCGTCGCCGGGCTGGACCTGACCGCGGCCGGCTGGATGGTCGAACTCGACGGCGCGAAGCCGGCGGGCTGACCGCCGCATGCTCCGCTACATCGCGGCGAGGCTCGTCACCGCCGCCGCCATGGTGCTGCTGGCAACCCTGGTGGTCTTCCTGATCGCCAATACGGTGCCGGGCGATCCGGTGCTGTCGCAACTCGGCGACATGGCCGCCTCCAACCCGGCCACCGTCGCCGAGTTCCGCCACAAATGGGGCCTCGACCTGCCGATCTGGGACCGGTACTGGATCTTCCTGCGCGGCCTGTTCCAGGGCGACCTCGGCACCTCGATCGTCTCCCGGCGTCCGGTCCTGGCCGATATCCGGGACTATGCGCCGGCGACCGTCGAACTCGCCTCGACCGCCTTCCTCCTTTCCCTCCTGGTCGGCCTGCCGCTCGGCATCGTCGCCGCGGTCCGGCGGGACAGCTGGATCGACAACCTCGCGCGCATGGTCTCGCTGGTCGGCGTCTCGGCGCCGACCTTCTGGCTCGCCTTCATCATGCTGGCGATCTTCTATGGCTGGCTCGACTGGGCGCCGGGGCCCGGGCAGCTCGACCCGGTGTCCTTCCCGCCGGACCGGGTGACCGGCCTGCTGCTGATCGACACGCTGCTGGCGCAGGACTGGGAGACCTTCCACGACGCCGCGGCGCATCTGGTGCTGCCCTCCATCGTGCTCGCCAGCGCGACGCTCGGCCTCATCACCCGCACCACCCGCGCCGCGATGCTGGAGGCGCTGTCGCAGGACTATGTGCGCGTTGCCCGCGCCAAGGGGCTGCGCCGGCGCGCCATCGTGCTCGGCCATGCCGCGCCGAACGCCATGCTGCCGGTGGTGACGCTGGGGGGCCTGGCCTATGCCAACCTGCTCTCGGGCGCGGTGCTGACCGAGACCGTCTTCTCCTGGCCCGGCCTCGGCCGCTACACCTACCAGAGTGCCGTTGCTCTCGACTTCCCCGCCATCATGGGCATCACCATCATCGTGGCGGTCGTCTTCGTGGTCGTGAACATCCTGGTCGACCTCTCCTATGCGCTGCTGGATCCGCGCGTGGTGAAGGCATGACCGTGCCTGCCCTGCCCTCAGTCGCCACGCGGGGGCAGCGCTGGCGCCGGCGTTACGGGCTGGCCGCCTTCGGCGGCGCGGTCATCCTCGCCTGGGTCCTGCTCGCCGCCACGGCCCCGCTGGTCACGCCCTACGCGCCGGATTTCGTCGATGTCGCGGCGCGGCTGCAGTCGCCCTCCGCGGCGCATTGGCTCGGCACCGATACGCTGGGCCGCGACGTGCTGACGCGGGTGATCCACGGCGCCCGCGTCTCGCTCGCGGTGGGCTTCGTCGTGGTCCTGCTCGGCGCCCTGTTCGGCACGCTGGTCGGCGCGGTCGCGGCCTATGCCGGACGCTGGGCGGAGGAGGCGATGATGCGCCTGACCGACCTGGTCTTCTGCTTCCCGCCGATCATCCTCGCCATGGCGATCGCCGCCGCGCTCGGCATCGGCACGGTGAACACCTGCATCGCCATGCTGGTGGTGTGGTGGCCGAAATTCGCCCGGCTCGCCCGCAGCCTGGTGCTGGCGCAGCGCAACCTGGAATATGTAGAGGCGGCGCGGTCCATCGGCTTCCCGCCGACGCATATCCTGCTGCGACAGATCCTGCCGAACGCTCTCGGCCCGCTCATCGTGCTCGTCACGCTCGACCTCGGCAACGCCATCCTCGTCTTCGCCGGCCTGTCCTTCCTCGGCCTCGGCACCATCCCGCCCACCGCCGAATGGGGCGCGATGGTGGGGGAAGGGCGGCAACTGGTGCAGCAATGGTGGGTGGCGACCTTCCCCGGCCTCGCCATCCTGACGGTGGTCATGGGCTTCAACTTCGTGGGCGATGGCCTGCGCGACTGGCTGGACCCCCATGCCCGAAGCCGATGACCTGCTGCTGCAGGTGCGCGACCTGCGCACCTGGTTCCTGACCGATGCCGGCCCGGTCCGGGCGGTGGACGGCGTCAGCTTCGACCTCAGGCGTGGCGAGACGCTCGGCATCGTCGGCGAGAGCGGCTCGGGCAAGAGTGTCTGCGCCAAGTCGATCATGCGCCTGCTGGACGAGCCGGCGCGGATCGTGGACGGCACCGTCGCCTTCCGCGGCCAGGACCTCGCGCAGCTCGACGAGGAGCAACTGCGCGAGCTGCGCGGCCGCGACATCGCCATGGTCTTCCAGGACCCCATGACCTCGCTGAACCCGGTGCTGCGCATCGCCCGGCAGCTGGTCGAGGCCATGACGGCGCATGGCCGCTTCGCGCCGCAGGCGGCGCGGGAGCGTGCCCTCGCCCTGCTCGGCCGCATGGGCGTGCCGGCGCCGGCGCGGGCGGTCCGCAGCTACCCGCACCAGTATTCCGGCGGCATGCGGCAGCGCGTGATGCTGGCCATGGGCGTCTCGAACGAACCCGCACTGCTGATCGCGGACGAGCCGACCACCGCGCTCGACGTGACGATCCAGGCGCAGATCCTCGAGCTGCTGCGCGGGCTGAACGCCGATCTCGGCACCGCGGTGATCCTGATCAGCCACGACCTCGGCGTCATCGCCAATATCTGCTCCCGCGTGCTGGTGATGTATGCCGGCGAGGTGGTCGAGGAGGGCGCGCCGGAGGCGCTGCTCGGCGACCCGCGGCATCCCTATACCTGGGCGCTGCTGAATGCGGCGCCGCGCCTCGACAGCCAGACGGAAGGGCGGCGCCTGACGACCATCGAGGGGCAGCCGCCGGACCCGCGGGCCTGGCCGACCGGTTGCCGCTTCCGCGCGCGCTGCCCCTTCGCCGTGGACCGCTGCGCCGAACATCCGGCGCTGCTGCCGATCGGCCCCGGCCGGTCCGCCCGCTGCTGGGTGACGCAGGAGGGCGGCGTGCTGCGGGTGCCGGCCCACCCCCGCCAGGCCGCGCCGCAAGTGGCCGCGACCGCGGAGCCCCTGCTGGTCCTGAGCGGCCTGGCCAAGCATTTCGACCTGCCGCGCGAGAGCCTTCTCGCGCCCCGCCGGAGGCTGCGGGCCGTGGACGGGGTGGACCTGACGGTCCGGCGCGGCGAGACGGTCGGGCTGGTCGGCGAGTCCGGCTGCGGCAAGTCCACCCTGGCTCGCCTGGTGACCCGGCTGCACGAGCCGACCGCCGGGCAGATCCGCTTCGCCGGGCAGGACATCACGCATCTCCCGCAGGCGGCGATCCGGCCGCTGCGGCGACGGATGCAGATGATCTTCCAGGATCCCTATGCCTCGCTCAACCCGCGCATGGCGGTGGGGGAGATCCTGGCCGGCCCGCTGCTGCTGCACGGCATCGTCGCCGACCGCGCCGCGGCGGCGCGGCGGGTGGCCGAGCTGCTCGACATGGTCAACCTGCCGGCCCAGGCCGCCGCACGCTTCCCGCATGAATTCTCCGGCGGGCAGCGGCAGCGCATCTCGATCGCCCGGGCGCTCGCCTTGCAGCCCGACCTGGTCGTGGCGGACGAGCCGGTCTCGGCGCTCGACGTCAACATCCAGGCGCAGATCATCAACCTGATGGTCGAGTTGCAGGAACGCCTCGGCCTGACCTACCTGTTCATCGCCCATGACCTCGCCGTGGTGCGGCATGTCTGCGACCGCATCGTGGTGCTCTACCTCGGCAAGGTCATGGAGGTCGCGCCGGCCGAGGCGCTGTTCCGCGCGCCGCGGCATCCCTATACCCGCACGCTGATCGCCGCGGTGCCGGTGCCCGACCCGGCGCTGGAGCGCGGCCGCCGCAGCCTGCCGCTGCGGGGCGAGCCGCCGAACCCGATCAGCCCGCCGCGCGGCTGCCGCTTCGTCACCCGCTGCCCGCTGGCGCAGCCGCTCTGCGGGGAGGTCGAGCCGGAACTGCGTGCGGACGACCAGGGCGGCGCGGTGGCCTGCCACTTCGCCGGGCCGCCTTTGGCGATGGCCGGACACGGGTGATAGCGTCCGGGCAAGAGCAGGGGGGATCGGCCGCACCATGAGCAAGCACGTCGTCGCCGCGGTCTCCGAGCTGCCGCCCGGCAGCCGCCGCCTCGTCAACGTCAAGGGTCGGGGCATCGTCGTGTTCAACCTGGGCGGCGCGTTCTACGCGCTCGTCAACCGCTGCCCGCACCAGGGCGCCGGGCTCTGCGAGGGCGAGATCACCGGCCTCGTGACCTCCGACCGGCCTGGCGAATTCCACCTCTCCCGCGCCGGCGAGATCATCCGCTGCCCCTGGCATGGCTGGGAATTCGACATCCGGACGGGCCAGTCCTGGTGCGACCCGTCGCGGATCCGGATCAGGCCCTATCCGGTGGAGGTCGCGCCCGGCGCGCGCCTGGTGCAGGGACCCTACGTGGCGGAGACGGTGCCGGTGAGGATCGAGGAGGACTACGTGGTCATCGAGGCCTGAGAGCCGCCCCGAGGCTTGCCGTTGACCCCGGCGGACCCGGCACCCATGCTGCCGGGAACGAGGGCGGGGCGGCGACCCGGCCGGAGCGCAGAGGATGTCCATGTCGGCCGGAACGCGCGGCGCGATCGATTGCGACCTGCATCCGGCGCTGCCCGGCTGCATGGCGCTGCTGCCCTATCTCGACGAGCACTGGCGCGAGGAGATCGTCTCACGCGGGCTCGACGACCTCGATCTCTCGCTCTGGCCGCGCCAGGCGCCGATCACCGCGCGGCGGGACTGGCGGCCGGCCGGCGGGCTGGCGGGCGGCAGCCTCGACCTGCTGCGCGAGCAGGTGCTGGAGCCCTTCGGCACCGGCATCGGCATCCTCAACACGCTGTTCGGTGCCCCGGCGCTGCACAACATCGACATGGCCGCGGCGCTGTGCCGGGCGACGAACGACTGGGTGGCGCGGGAATGGCTCGACCGGGACAGCCGACTGCGGGCCGGCATCCTGGTCCCGGTCGAGAGCCCCGAACTCGCGGTGCAGGAGATCGAGCGCCGCGCCCCCGACCGCCGATTCGTGCAGGTGCTGATGCTGGGCGCGGCGGAGACGCTGCTCGGCCGCCGGGCGAACTGGCCGATCTTCGAGGCGGCGGAGCGGCACGGCATGCCCATCGCCCTCCAGGTGTCGAGCGCCACCCGCCATGCCCCGAGCGCGAATGGCTGGCCGACCTACCTGATCGAGGACCACGTCAACTTCGCCCAGACCTTCCAGAGCCAGCTGCTCTCGTTGATCGCGGAAGGCGTCTTCAGCCGCTTCCCGAAACTCAAGGTCGTGCTGCTGAATGCCGGCATCGGTTGGGTGCCGAGCTTCCTCTGGCGCGGCACCAAGGAATGGCGCGCCCTGCGGCGGGAGGTGCCCTGGGTGGACCGCAACCCGGCGGACATCTTCCGCGAGCATGTCCGCATCTCGGTCCAGCCGCTCGATGCGCCGCCCGACCCGGCGGACCTCGCCGCGCTGCTCGAGATGATCGGCGGCGACGAGTTGCTGCTGTTTGCGACGGATTGGCCGCATTGGCGTTTCGAGGGCACCGAGGCCCTGCCGCCCGGCCTGCCGGAGCGGCTGCGGCCGCGCGTGCTGCGCGAGAACGCGCTGGCCACCTACCCCAGGCTGCAGGAGAGCGTGCCGTGAGTGCCACCACCCTTCCGCGTCCCGACAGCCCGGCGGAGACCCGGCTGCGCATCGTCGATTGCGACGTGCATCCTGCCATGCGCTCGGCCGAGGAGCTCGACCGCTGGCTGCCGCCCCGCTGGCGGCAGCACCGGCAGGAATACGGCCTGCGGCTGCGCCAGCCCTTCGCCACCACCTACCCCTACCCGAAATCGGCGCCGGCCCTGTCGCGGCGCGATTCCTGGCCGCCGACCGGCGGGCCGCCGGGCAGCGACCTCGACTTCATGCGGCAGCAGCACCTCGACTTCCACGACATCGAATACGGCATGCTGCAGCCGCTCTCGGTCCGCGGCATGGATGAGCGCGTGCCGGGCTTCGCCGAGGCGGTCTCCCGCGCGGTGAACGAGTGGCAGCACGACGACTGGACGTCCAAGGACAATCGGCTGAAGGGCACCATCGCCATCCCCGGCGAGGATGCCGCGGCCTCGGTCCGGGAGATCGAGCGCTGGGCCGGGCATCCCGACTTCGTGCAGGTCTCCATGGTGACGCGCGCGCTGGAGCCGCTGGGCAGCCGCCGCTACTGGCCGATCTACGAGGCGGCGGCGCATCACGGCCTGCCGCTCGGCCTGCACACGCTGGGGACCAGCGGGCATTCCGTCACCGGCGGCGGCTGGCCCTCCACCTACTACGAGGAGCATCAGGCGGTGGCCATGTCGCTCGCCGCCATGGTGGCGAGCTTCATCCTGGAAGGCGTGACGGAGCGTTTCCCGACCCTGAAGCTCGTGGTGATCGAGGGCGGCTTCGGCTGGGTGCCGGGCCTTGGCTGGCGCATGGACAGCCACTGGCCCGCGCTGCGCAGCGAGGTGCCGCACCTCCGGCGCAAGCCCTCCGAAGCCCTGAAGTCGAGCTTCTGGTTCACCACCCAGCCCGTCGAGGAGCCGGAGGAGCCGGAGCACCTGCGCAAGCTGATCGACTGGATCGGCTGGGACCGGCTGCTCTTCGCCACCGACTACCCGCACTGGGACAGCGATGACCCGCGCTATGCCTTCAAGTGCCAGATGAGCGAAGCGGAGCGGCGGGCGATCTTCGCCGGCAACGCGAAGGCGGTCTACGGGCTGTAGCATCCGTCGCGGTCCGCCTTCGGCGGCATGCACCATCGGCGGCCGAGACGCGAGGGTGGGTGCCGAGGCCCTCCAGGCACCCCGGCTTGCCGACCGGCGGCGTCGCAGGCAGGCTGGTCCCGTGATGACCGTCCCGGCCCTCGAGCTCATCGGCCTGCGCACCGAATTCCGCATCCGCGGCGGCTGGCACGCCGCGGTGCGCGACCTGTCCCTCCGCCTCATGCCCAACGAGACGCTGGCCCTGGTGGGCGAGAGCGGCTGCGGCAAGAGCGTCACCGCGCTCTCGGTCATGGGGCTGGTGCAGCCGCCGGCGGGCCGCGTCGCCGCCGGGCGCATCCTGCTGGACGGACAGGACCTGGCCGGGCTGCCCGACCGCGACCTCGAAAGGCTGCGCGGCGACCGGCTGGCGATGATCTTCCAGGAACCGATGACCTCGCTCAACCCGGTGATGACGGTGGGCGACCAGGTGGCGGAATCGCTGCGCATCCATCGCGGCCTGCCGCGCGCCGCGGCGCTTGAGCGGGCGCGGGCCCTGTTCGAGGAGGTGAAGATTCCCTCCGCCGCGCAGCGCCTGCGGGAGTATCCGCACCAGTTCAGCGGCGGCATGCGCCAGCGGGTCATGATCGCCATGGCGCTGGCCTGCGAGCCCGCCGTGCTGCTGGCAGACGAGCCGACGACGGCGCTCGACGTGACGATCCAGGCGCAGGTGCTGGGGCTGCTGGCCGACCTCAGGGCGAAGCACGGCATGGCGGTGCTGTTCATCACCCACAATCTCGGCGTCGTGGCGCAGATCGCCGACCGCGTCGCGGTCATGTATGCCGGCGAGATCGTGGAACAGGGGCCGGTCGGCGCCATCTTCGCCCGGCCGCGGCACCCTTATACCCGCGCGCTCTTCGCCGCCGTGCCGCGCATCGACGCGCCGGAGCAGGCGCTGGCCGCCATCCCGGGCCGTGTGCCGCCGCTCGACGCCATGCCGGCGGGCTGCCGCTTCGCGCCGCGCTGCCCGCTGGCCCGTGCGGGCTGCGAGCGGGAGCAGGTGCTGGTCGAGGCCGCGGTGGGCCATGCCGCGCGGTGCCATGTTGCGACCGACGGCGCCATCGGGGAGCTTGCCGTGCATGCGTGAGGCCGACGTCCTGATCATCGGCGGCGGCGGCGCCGGCTGCTCCGCCGCGCTGCATCTGGCCAGGCGCGGCGCGCGGGTGATCCTGCTGGAGCGCGGCCTGGTCGGCAGCCAGGCCTCGGGCGTCAACCATGGCGGCGTGCGGCAGCAGGGCCGCCACCCGGCGGAGCTGCCGCTGGCCCGCCGGTCCCGCGAAATCTGGGCGCGGATGAAGGCGCTGGTCGGGACGGACGCCGAATTCGATCCCTCCGGCCACCTGAAGCTGGCCCGCAGCGAGGCGGAGGAGGCCGACCTGCTGCGCTGGAACGCCATGGCCGCCGAGCACGGCCTGGCCCCGCGCATGATCGGCCGCAACGCCATCCGCGCCGAGCATCCCTATTTCGGCGAGGAGGTGGTCGCCGGCAGCCTGCTGGAGGAGGACGGCTCCGCCAACCCGCGCCTGCTGGCCCCGGCGCTGGCCCAGGCGGCGCGCGCGGCAGGGGCGAAGATCCTGGAGCGCCACGCCGTCACCACCCTGGCGCATGACGGCACGCGCTTCCACGTCACGGCGAATGACGCCGATTTCGGCGCGCCGGTGCTGCTGAATTGTGCGGGCTTCTGGGGCGCCGAGGTGGCCAGGGCCTTCGGCGAGCATGCGCCGATCGAGCCGCTGCACCCCAATATGCTGGTGACCGAGCCGCTGCCCTATTTCTGCCGGCTGAACATCGGCGTGGTCGGCGGCGATGTCTATCTGCGGCAGATCGCCCGCGGCAACGTCATCCTGGGCGGTGGGCGAGGCGAGGGCGACACCGCCGTCCCGATGTCCCGCCCGCGCCCCGATACCGCCGCGAATGCCATGGAGAAGGCAATCCGCCTGATCCCCCGCCTGGAAGGCGCGCTGATCATCCGCAGTTGGACCGGCATCGACGGGCTGACGCCCGACGTCATCCCGGTGATGGGGCCGAGCCGCACCACGCCTGGCCTGATCCATGCATTCGGCTTCTCCGGCCACGGCTTCATGCTCGGCCCGGCGGTGGGCGAGGTGCTGTCCGAGTTGGTGCTGGATGGCAGGACCGACATACCGCTCGAGCCCTTCGACATCGGCCGCTTCGCGCGGCCAGAGACGCCGGGCGAGGATGAATGGAAATCGCGGCTTTAGGGCCGGGGGAGCAGGATGATGGCGGGTTGGCGGGCGCTGCTGCTGGGCACGGCGCTTTCGGTCGGAATGGCGCTGGGCGCGGCGGCGCAGCCCACCTTGCGCGTCGGCATGGCGGCGCAGGATGTCGGGCGGCTCGACCCGCATTTCGCCACCTCCACCATCGACCGGGTGGTGGTCGGCTGGATGTTCAACGGCCTGGTGCGCTTCGCCCCCGGCTCCTCCGACCCCGCGACCATCGAGCCCGATCTGGCCGAACGCTGGGACAGCAGCGCGGATGGCAGGACCTGGACCTTCTTCCTTCGCCGCGGCGTGCCGTTCCATGGCGGCTATGGCGAGCTGACCGCCGATGACGTCGTCTTCAGCCTGAAGAAGGCCGGCACCGCCTCCTCCTCCGCCTTCTCGGCTGATTTCCGCGCTTTCGAGAGCGTCGAGGCGGTGGACCCGCACACCGTGAAGGTGGCGCTGAAGGAGAATGTCCCGAGCCTGCTCGGCATCCTCACCAACTACTCCGGCGGCTACATCGTCTCGAAGCGTGCGGCGGAGGAGCGGGGCGACGGCTTCACCCGCGCGCCCATCGGCACCGGCCCCTTCGCGCTGGACAAGGTGACGCCGAATCAGAGCGCCGAACTGGTCGCCCATGCCGGCTATTTCCGCGGCACGCCGCAGATCGGGCGAATCTCCTACCGCTTCATCCCCTCCGATGCGTCTCGCGACCTGGCTTTCCAGAACAAGGAGCTGGACCTGAACTACGGCCGGTCCGACCAGACCTGGGTGAACCGGATGCGGCAGCAGCCGGGCGTCACGGTGGACATCTTCGAGCCCGCCGAGCTGGCGATCCTCAACCTCAACATCACCCAGCCGCCCTTCAACGACATCCGCGTGCGGCAGGCCCTGGCGCATGCGGTGAACCGGGCGGAGCTGGTGCGCTGGCGCGGCCAGGACGTGAGCCGCGAAGGGCAGAGCCTGGTGCCGCGCGGCTATCTCGGCTTCACCGAGGCCGGCGTGCTGCCGCACGACCCGGCACGGGCGAAGGCGCTGCTGGCCGAGGCCGGCCACCCGAACGGCCTGACCGTGAAGGTCATCCACACCCAACTCCCGGAAATGCTGAACATGATGCAGGTGGTGCAGCAGCAGTTGCGCCGGTCCGGCATCACGCTCGACCTGCAGGTGGTGGAGCACGCGACCTTCCACCAGCAGGTCCGCCAGGATCTCTCGCCACTGGTCTACTACTCCGCGGCGCGCTTCCCGATCGCCGACATCTACCTGAACCAGTTCTGGCACGGCCGGTCCATCGTGAAGACGCCGACCGCGGTGACCAATTTCTCCCATTGCAACCAGGCCGATGCGCAGATCGATGCGGCGCGCGTGAGCACCAGCCGGGAGGAGCAGATGCGGCTCTGGGCCGAGGCGCAGAGGATCCTCGTGCAGCAGGTCTGCGGCGTGCCGCTGGTGGAGACGCTGCTGGTCTTCGCCCGCCGGGACAGCCTGGACTACGGCTACAGGCTGACGGGGTCGATGAGCCTCGGGCCGGTGATCACCGAGCAGACGCGGCTGCGCTGAATGCTGTTCTTCGCCGTGCGGCGGCTGCTGGCGGCGGCACCGACGCTGCTGGCAGTGCTGACGCTGGTTTTCGTCATCGTCCGCATCGTCCCCGGCGACCCGGCGCTCGTCATCCTGGGCGACCAGGCGACGCCGGAGGCCGCGGCGGCGCTGCGCGCGAAGCTCGGCACCGACCGGCCGATCTGGGAACAATATGGCAGCTTCATCGGCCGCGCGCTGACGGGCGATTTCGGCACCTCCATGGTCACGGGGCGGCCGATCACGGCGGAGATCGCCGCAGTGCTGCCGCACACGCTCGACCTGACGCTGGCCGCCATGGTCTTCGGCATCCTGCTCGGCGTGCCGGCCGGCATCTGGGCGGCGCTGCACCGCAACCGCGCCATCGACGTGGCGGCGCGCATCCTCTCGCTGCTCGGACTCTCCTTCCCCGTCTTCGTCTCCGGCATTTTTCTCCTTCTGGCCTTCGCGCTGCACTGGCGGTTGTTCCCGGTCATCGGCTCGGCCGACCTGTCCGATCCGCTCGATCGGCTGCACAAGCTGGTGCTGCCCGCCATCACCCTCGGCCTGGTCATGGCCGCCTACATCACCCGCGTGACGCGCAGCGCCATGCTGCAGAGCATGGGGGAGGACTTCATCCGCACCGCCCGCGCCAAGGGCGTGCCCTGGCGCCGCGTCGTCTGGGTGCATGGACTGCGCAATGCCTCGCTGCCCATCGTCACCGTGGTCGGCCTCTATGTCGGCATCCTGATCGGCAATTCGGTGCTGACCGAGATCGTCTTCAACCGTCCCGGCCTCGGCAAGGTCATCGTCGGCGCGCTGAACCAGCGGGACTACACCATGCTGCAGGGGCTGATGACGATCTACTGCGTCCTGATCGTCGTGGTGAACACGGCGACCGACCTGCTCTACGGCGTCATCGACCCGCGGGTGAAGGCGGCATGAGTGCGGCCGAGGCCGAGCTGCCGCCTGCGCCCGCCGCCTGGCGCGTCGCCTGGGCGCGGGCCACCGCCACGCCCGTCACGCTGGTCGGCGCCGCGCTCTGCCTCGCCGTCCTGCTGTCGGCGGTGCTGGCGCCCTGGATCGCGCCCTTCGACCCGACGGAGCAGAACATCCTCGACCGGCTGCGGCCGCCCGGCGGCGACTACTGGCTCGGCACCGACCAGTTCGGCCGCGACATCCTCTCCCGCCTGCTCTGGGGCGGGCAGGTCTCGCTCGCCGTCTCCCTCGGCGCCATAGCCGTTGCCATGCTGGTCGGCGGCGCGATCGGCCTCGTCTCCGGCTATGTCGGCGGGCGCTTCGACCTGCTGGTGATGCAGGCGATGGACGTGCTGCTCTCCTTCCCTTCGCTCATCCTCGGCCTGATCGTCGTGGCGCTGCTGGGGCCGGACCTGGTGAACCTCGTCCTTGCCATCGCGCTGACCGCCATCGCGCCCTTCGCCCGCATCACCCGCGCGCCGACGCTGTCGCTGAAGGAACGTGCCTTCATAGAGGCCGGCCGCGCCCTCGGCTACAGTCACGCCCGCATCCTGTTCCGCCACATCCTGCCCAATATCCTGCCGGAGGTGCTGGTGATGGGCACGCTCTGGCTGGCGACGGCGGTGCGCGTCGAGGCCTCGCTCTCCTTCATCGGCCTCGGCCCCAAGCCGCCGACGCCGACCTGGGGCGGCATGACGCGCGACGGCTTCGAGAACATCCTCGACGCGCCCTGGCTGGCGATCTTTCCTGGCCTCGCCATCCTGCTGCTGGTGCTCGGCCTCAACATGGTCGGCGACGGGTTGCGCGACGCCACCGACCCGAAGCTGCGCCATGAGTGAGCCGGTCCTCACGGTCGAGGGGCTGCGCAAGCATTTCGTCACCACCACCGGCGTCCCGCGCCGCCGCAGCGTGACGGTGCGAGCGGTGGAGGACATTTCCTTCACGATCGGCGAGGGCGAGGCCTTCGGCCTGGTGGGCGAGAGCGGCTGCGGCAAGTCCACCGCCGCGCGCGCCCTGCTGCGGCTGGTCGAGCCCGATGCCGGCACGGTGCGCTGGCGCGGGCAGGACGTGCTGGCGGCGCGCGGCGCGCAGTTGAAGGCGCTGCGCCGGCGCATGCAGATCGTCTTCCAGGATCCCTTCTCCTCGCTCGATCCACGCCAGACCATCGGCGCGGCGCTGGCCGAGCCCATGCGCGTGCACAGCCTCGCCACCGGCGCCGAGGCGAGGCGCCGCGCCGCCGCGCTGCTCGAGGAGGTGGGCCTGCCGCCCGCCGCACTGGACCGCTATCCCCATGAGTTCAGCGGCGGCCAGCGCCAGCGCATCGGCATCGCCCGCGCGCTGACCGTGGAGCCCGAGCTGATCGTCGCGGACGAGCCGGTCTCGGCGCTCGACGTTTCGGTGCAGGCGCAGGTGCTGCTGCTGCTGCAGGCGCTCCGTCGCCGCCGCGGCCTCGCCTTCCTCTTCGTCAGCCACGATCTCTCGGTCATCCGCTGGTTCTGCGACCGCGTCGCGGTGATGTATCTCGGCCGCATCGTGGAGGAAGGGCCCGCCGCGCGCGTGCTGACGCAGCCCATGCACCCCTATGCGCGGATGCTGCGCGACGCCTCGCCCGTGCCCGATCCGGCGCAGCGCGGCGTGCTGCCGCGCATCGCCGGCGAGATCCCCTCGGCCGCCAATCCGCCGCCAGGCTGCCCCTTCCATCCTCGCTGCCCGCAGGCCATGGCCCATTGCGCGGGCAGCCTGCCGCGCTGGACGGCATTGTCGGGCGGGCAGGGTGGCGTCGCCTGCCATCTGCACGGCTGAGGCGGGTTGCCTCGCCCGGAGGTGCGTGGAAGACTTTGTCGCAGCACTGCACGGGAAGCGATGCATGGCCTGGCGCGTGGGCGTGGACTCCGGCGGCACCTTCACCGATGTCTGCCTGTTCGAGGAGACGACCGGCCGCGTCGAGGTCTGGAAGGTCTCCTCCACGCCCGACGATCCCTCCCGCGCCATCGCCCAGGGCGTCGAGGAAGGTATGGGCCGCGTCGGCCGCCCGCCATCCGATGTCGCCTATTTCGGCCATGGCACCACGGTTGCCACCAATGCGCTGATCCAGCATCGCGGCGTGCGCACGGGGCTTATCACCACGGACGGCTTCCGCGACCTGCTGGAGATCGGCCGGCAGAAGCGCCCCGACCTCTATGACCTGCAGGTGGACAAGCCGGAGATCCTGGTCTCCCGCGACCTGCGGCTGGAAGTGCCGGAACGCGTGCGCCACGACGGCAGCATCGAGACCGTGCTGGACGAGCAGGCGGTGCGCGAGGCGGCGCGGGCGCTGAAGCGTGCCGGGGTGAAGGCCGTGGCGGTCTGCTTCCTCTATGCCTTCGTCCGGCCGGAGCACGAGGCGGCGGCGCGCCGCATCCTGGAGGAGGAGTTCCCCGAGGCCTTCCTGACGACGAGCCACGAGATCGCGCCGGAGTTCCGCGAATACGAGCGGCTCTCGACCGCCGTGGTGAACAGCTATCTCGGCCCGGTCATGCAGGGCTATATCCGTCGCCTCGCGGAACGGCTGGCGCAACTCGGCGTCGCGGCGACGCCGCATCTCACGCAGTCGAATGGCGGCGTCATCGGCTTCGACGCCGCGGCCGCCATGCCCGTGCGCATGGTGCTCTCGGGCCCCTCCACCGGCGTGGTCGGGGCGCAGGCGATCGGCCGGCTCGCCGGCTTTCCCGACCTCATCACCTTCGACATGGGCGGCACCAGCACCGATGTCGCGCTGCTGCAGGACGGCGAGCCACGGCTGTCGGGCGAGGCCATCGTGCATGGCTACCCCATCAAGGCACCGATGCTCGACATCCACACGGTCGGCGCCGGCGGCGGCTCCATCGCCTATGTGGACAGCGGCGGGCTGCTGAAGGTCGGGCCGCGCAGCGCCGGCGCGGCGCCCGGCCCGGTCTGCTACGACAAGGGCAATGCGGAGCCGACCGTCACCGACGCCAATGTCGTGCTCGGCAACCTGCATCCGACGCATCTGCTGGGCGGCCGCATGCCGATCCGCCGCGACCTGTCGCTGGCCGCGATCGAGACGCTGGCGAGGCGCCTCGGCATGGACACCATGGCGACCGCGCAGGGCATCCTCTCCGTCGTCACCGCCAACATGGCCAAGGCGATCCGCGTCATCAGCGTGCAGCGCGGCCACGACCCGCGCGACTACACGCTGATGGCCTTCGGCGGCGCCGGCCCGCTGCACGCGGCGCGGCTGGCGAAGGAGCTTGAGATGCCACGCGTGCTGGTGCCGCGCAATCCCGGCATCCTCTGCGCCATGGGCCTGCTGCTGACCGACCTGCGCGCCGACTTCGCCAGCACGCGGCTGACCGCGCTGGGCGAGGCGGCGGTCATGCCCATGCAGGCGGCCTTCGCGGCGTTGGAGACGCAGGCCGGACGCTGGTTCGAGGCGGAGGGCATCGGCGACGGTGCCCGCCGCATCAACCGCACCGCCGACATGCGCTATGCCGGCCAGAACTACGAGCTGCCGATCGCGGTGCCGGAGGGCCCGGTGACGCCCGCCAGCCTCGCCGCCATGGGCGAGGCCTTCGCCGCGGCGCATCGCCGCGCCTATGGCTTCGTCGCGGAGGATGAGCCGGTGCAGCTCGTCACCTTCCGCGTCGAGGCGATCGGCCAGGTGCGGAAGGCGCAGTTCCAGCCGAAGCCGCTGGCGGGCCCGGATCCCTCCGCGGCGCTGGAGGGCAGGCGCGAGGTCTGGCTGCCGGAGGCCGGCGGCTGGGTCGGCGTGCCGGTCTATGCCCGCGACCGGCTGCAGCCGGGCAACCGCATCGCCGGCCCCGCCATCGCCGAGCAGATGGACAGCACCACCGTCGTGCTGCCCGGCATGGTCGCGCGCGTCGACGCCTACGACAACCTGATCCTGGAGGCGATGGCATGAGTGCCGCCCTCGACATCGCGCGCCCGCAGGTCGATCCCATCACCGTGGAGGTGATCGGCTCCGCCCTTTCCTCCATCGTCGAGGAAATGGGGGAGGCGCTGGTCCGCGCCTCCTACTCCACCAACATCAAGGAGCGGCGGGACTGCTCCACCGCGCTCTTCGACCTCGCCGGCCGCACGCTCTGCCAGGCGGAGCACATCCCGATCCATCTCGGCAGCTTCATCGGCATCGTCGAGCATATCCTCAAGCGCCACCCGATGTCCGGCATGCGCCCGGGCGACGTGTTCTGCGGCAACGACGCCTATGAGGGCGGCGGGACGCACCTGCCCGACATCGTGCTGGCCGAGCCGATCTTCGTCGGCGAGCGGATGATCGGCTGGGCTGTCAATCTGGCACACCACTCCGACTTCGCCGATCGCGGCCACGCGCATATCTTCCAGGAAGGCCTACGCATCCCGCCCATCCGCCTCTACAAGGCGGGCGAGCTGCAAAGGGACGTGCAGGAGCTGATCCTGCTGAACTGCCAGGTGCCGCGGGAGCGCCTGTCGGACCTCCGGGCCCAGATGGCCGCCAACCGGCTCGGCGTGCAGCGCATGCAGGCGCTGTGTGCCAAATACGGCACCGAGGTGGTGCTGGCCGCGGGCGATGCCCTGCTGGACTATGCCGAGCGCAAGATGCGCGCCGGCATCGCCGCCATTCCCGACGGCACCTACCGCTTCGAGGACCGGCACGACAGCCCGGAGATCGCGGGCGAGCTGCCGCTCTCGGTCGAGATCGAGGTGCGGGGCGATGCCATGCGCCTGCATTTCGACGGACCGCCGCAGGTCCGCGCCGGCATCAACATGGTCATGACCGCGCTGCTGGCGACGGTCTATTACGCGGTGAAGACCGTGGTCGACCCGACCCTGCTGCCGAATGCCGGCCTGGCGCGGCCGCTGACCGTGACGGCGACCGAGGGCAGCGTGGTGAACTGCACGCATCCCGCCGCCGTCAATGCCCGCCTCTCCACCTGCCAGCGCGTGGTGGACCTGATCCATGGCGCGCTGGCCCAGGCGGTGCCGGAACGCGTGACGGCCGCGCACAATGGCGCCTGCGTCGTCGCCAGCTTCGTCGGCCGCCAGCCCGGCACCGGCGAGCCCTGGGTCTATCTCGAGACCATCGGCGGCGGCTTCGGTGCCCGCGCGACCAAGGACGGGCTCGACGGCGTGCATGTGCACACCACCAACACCTCCAACCTGCCGGTCGAGGCGCTGGAGATCGAATACCCACTGACCCTCATGCGCTACGAGCTGGTGGACGGCTCGGGCGGCGCCGGAACGCATCGCGGCGGCATGGGGCTGCGCCGCGTCTACCGGGCGGAGGCCGATTGCCGCCTGCGCGTCGACGGGTCGCGCCTGCACTCCGCGCCCTGGGGCCTGCAGGGCGGACTGCCCGGCGGCAAGGGCCGCTTCGTCTTCGCCCCGGACGTCACGCCCTTCGCGCTCGGCAATGGCGACCTGAAGGCGGGGCAGTGGGTGGAGATCATCACGCCCGGCGCCGGCGGCTATGGCGCGCCCTCCGGCCGGACGAGGGAGGCCGTGGCGCGTGACGTCGCGGAAGGCCGCCTCACCGCGGAGGAGGCGGCGCGGATCTACGGCAAGGCCTGAGTGGAGGATGAGCATGCGCCTGACGCGTCGCAGCCTGGTCGCCGCCGGCGCCGGCCTGCCCTTCCTGTCGCTGCCGCAGGCACGGGCGCAGCGCGCGCCGGGTCAGTTCCGCTTCGGACTTTCGGCCTTCCCGCCCAGCGTGCAGGCCTGGGCGAATACCGGCACCGCGGCGGCGACCGTCAAGCTGCTGATCCATCGCGGCCTGCTCTCCTACGACACATCGGGCAACCTGCGCGGGGAGCTGGCGGAATCCTGGACCAACGAGGGGCCGGAGACCTGGGTCTTCCGCCTGCGCCCGAATGCAGTCTTCCAGAACGGCGACCCGGTGACCGCCGCCGACATCCAATGGAACCTGGAGCAGATCGCGGCGGAACGCTCCACCGCCTTCTACCGGACGGAGATGCAGGGCATCGCCCGCATCGAGGCGCCGGACGAGCGCACCATCCGCATCATCATGAAGACCCCGGTGGCGACGCTGCCCTACTGGATGGCCAGCTACCACATGGGCATGGTCTCCCGCCGCTCCACGCCGCAGCAGCAGATCGGCGCCGGGCCCTTCGTGGTGCGCGGGCAGGAACGCGGCACCGCCATGGACCTCGTTGCCTTCGACAGGTACTACAAGCCCGGCCTGCCCAGGCTGAAGGAGGTCCGCATCATCGCCTATGCGGACGAGAACCTGCGCGTCGCGGCGCTGCAGGCGGGCGACGTGGACCTGATCGAATACGTCCCCTGGCAGTCGATGGCGGGCATCGAGGCCGATCCGCGGCTGACGCTGGACGCCGTCTTCGGCCCCTTCATGTATCTGCTGTTCAACGCCACCAAGGGCCCGCTCGCGGATGCGCGGGTGCGTCGCGCCGTCGCGCATGCCATCCGGCGCGACGACATCGTCAAGGCCGCCTTCTTCGGCCGCGGCGCGCCACTGGAAGGTCTGCCGATCGCGCCGCAATCGGCCTTCTTCGATGCCGAGCTGGCGAAGGGCTGGCACTACGACCCGGCGCTGTCGAAGCGGCTGCTGGCGGAAGCGGGCCTGGCCGGCGGCTTCGCCACTTCCATCCTCGCCACCGCGCAATACGGCATGCACAAGGACACGGCCGAGGTGGTGCAGCAGAGCCTCGCCGCCATCGGCATCCAGGCGGAGCTGCGCCTGCCCGACTGGGCGACGCGGGTCAACCTCGGCAACCGCGGCCAGTACGAGATGGCGGTGCAGGGCACGGCCACCGACAACAACGATCCGGACGGGCTCTCGAACCTCGTCGACGGCTCGCTCTCCCCCAGCTATGTCCGCAGCATCGGGCTGCGCGTGCCGGCGCTGGAAGAGGCGATGGGCCAGGCCCGCGCCGAGTTCGATGCAGCGAAGCGCAAGGCGCTGTACCGCGAGGCGCAGCGGATCGCCCTGCAAGAGGTGCCGATCTGCGGGCTCGCCTGGCGCAGCCAGGGCTATGCCATGCCGAAGACGGTGACCGGGTTCAGGAACATGCCCGGCGCGCTCTCCTTCTTCTCGGGCATCACGCTCGAGGAGACGGCGATCGCCGGATGATCTGGGTGGCACGGCGCATCGCGGTCAGCCTGCTGCTGGTCTGGTGCGTCGCCAGCATCGTCTTCCTCGCCATCCATCTCGTGCCGGGCGATCCGGCGGAGCTGCTGCTCTCCTCCGGCGGCGTCGCGCCCGATCCCGGCGCGGTGGCGGAGCTGCACGAGCGGCTCGGGCTCGACCGGCCGCTGCTCGACCAGTATCTCGGTTTCCTCGCCGGCCTGCCGCGCGGCGACCTGGGCACCTCGCTGGTCGACGACTACCCGGTGCTGGACGAGATCCTGCTGCGCCTGCCGCGGACGCTGGAGCTGATCGGCGCCGGCGCGCTGCTGGCGGTACTGCTCGGCATTCCCGCCGGCACGCAGGCCGCGCTGCATCGCGGCGGCGCCTTCGACCGCATCGCCTCCGCGCTCGCCGCGCTGCTGCTTGCGGTCCCAGTCTTCGTCGTCGGCACGCTGCTGGTGCTGCTCTTCGCCCAGCTCCTGCGCTGGATGCCGGCCGGCGGCTACGTGCCGCTGGCGCAGGACCCGGGGCGGCACCTGCTGCTGCTGGCGCTGCCGGCGATCGCCATCGGCAAGGGGCTGGTCGCGGTGGTGTTCCGCATGACCCGCGCCGCGGTGCTGGACACCCTCTCGCGCGACCATGTCCGCACCGCCCGCGGCAAGGGGCTGCCGCCCGGCCGCATCATCCGCCGCCATGTCGTGCGCAACGCGCTGGTGCCGGTGCTGACCGTGCTGGCGCTGCAGATGGGCTCGCTGCTCGGCGGCACGGTGCTGGTGGAATACGTCTTCAACTGGCCCGGCCTCTCCACCCCGCTGCTGCGGGCGGTGGAGGCGCGCGACTACCCGATGGTGGTCGGCATCGTGCTGGTCATCTCGGCGCTCTTCGTGCTGCTGAACCTGGCGATGGACCTCGCCTATGCGGCGCTCGACCCGCGGATCCGCCGGGCATGAGGCGGCTCTGGCTGCCGGGCGGCCTCGTTCTGCTGGTGGTGCTGGTCGCGCTCGCGGCGCCGCTGCTCGGCCTGCCGGACCCGATTCGCCAGGATGTGGCGCAGCGCCTGGCCGGCCCCATGCCCGGCAGTCCGCTGGGGCGGGACGAGTTCGGCCGCGACGTGCTCTCCCGCCTGGTCTGGGGCGCGCGGGTCAGCCTTGCCGTCGCCTTCGCCTCCGCCGCCATCGCCTGCGCCCTCGGCACGCTGCTCGGGCTGGTCGGCGGTTGGTTCCGCGGGATCGGCGAGCTGCTGGCGGTGCGCAGCATGGACATCCTGCTGTGCTTCCCGCCGGTGCTGCTGGCGCTGCTGGTCGTCACGCTGCTCGGTCCCGGCGCCGGCACGCTGATGCTGGTGCTGGCCGTGCTCTATCTGCCGGGATTCGTGCGCCTGACCTATGCCGAGGTGCTGTCGGCCCGCAGCCACGACTATGTCGAGGCCGTCAGGGCGCTCGGCGCGCCGACCGGCCGCATCCTGCTGCGCACCGTGCTGCCGAATGTCGCGGGGCCGGTCCTGGTGCAGATCTCCCTCGCCGTCGCCTCGGCTGTGGTGCTGGAGAGCGGTCTGTCCTTCCTCGGCCTTGGCGTGGTGCCGCCGGAGCCCTCCTGGGGGCTGATGATCCGTGGCGCGCGCGCCACCATGGCGCAGGCGCCGCTGCTGCTGCTCTGGCCCTGCCTGGCGCTCTCGCTGACCATCCTGGCGATGAACTTGCTCTGCGATGCGCTGCGCGACGCGGTGGATCCGCGCACCGCGCGGCCGGCGCCGCCGCGCTGGGTGGACCGGCTGCTGCCGGGCCTCCTGCCGGCGCCGCGCGAGGAGGCGGTCCTGGCGGTGCAGGGGCTGACCATAGGGATCGATACGCCGCACGGCGCGATCCGGCCGGTGGAGGATGTCTCCTTCTCCGTGCGGGCGGGCGAGACGCTGGCGATCGTCGGGGAAAGCGGTTCCGGCAAGTCGCTGACCGCGACCGCCATCATGGGCCTGCTGCCGCCGGCGGCGCGGCCGGTCGCCGGCGCCGCCTGGTTCCAGGGCCGCGACCTGCTGCGGCTGGAGGAGGCGGAGCGCCGGCGCCTGCGCGGCGGCCCGGTTGCCATGGTCTTCCAGGACCCGATGAGCAGCCTCAATCCGGTGCACCGCATCGGCGAGCAGGTGGCGGAGGCGATCCGCGCGCATCGCCGCGTCTCCGCGAAGGAGGCCGCCTCCCGCGCCGTCGCGCTGCTCCGCCGCGTCGGCATCGCCGATCCGGAACGGCGCGCCCGCGCCTGGCCGCACGAACTCTCGGGCGGCATGCGTCAGCGCGTCATGATCGCCATGGCCGTCGCCAACGATCCGGCACTGCTGATCGCGGACGAGCCGACCACGGCGCTGGACGTCACGGTGCAGGCGCAGATCCTCGACCTGCTGGCCGGGCTGCAGCGGGAGACCGGCATGGCGCTGGTCTTCATCACCCACAATCTCGGCGTGGTGGCCGAGATCGCCGACCGCGTCGCCGTGATGTATGCTGGTCAGGTGGTGGAGCAGGGCGCGGTCGCCGAGGTCTTCGCCGCGCCGCGGCACCCCTATACCCGTGCGCTGCTGGCGGCGGTGCCAGAGGGCGAGGGGATCGCCGCCGGCATCCCCGGCACCGTGCCGCCGCCGCAGGACTGGCCGCGCGGCTGCCGCTTTGCGCCGCGCTGCCCGCGGGCCGCGCCCGCCTGTGCCCTGCCGCAGGTGCTGGCCGAGCAGGGCGGCCGCGCCGTCCGCTGCATCCGCGCCGACGAGCCGGCGGTGGCGGCATGAGCGGCGGCATGACGGGCGCGCTGGTCGAGGCGACGGGCCTGTCGCGCAGCTTCGGCGGCGGCGGGCTGCTGCGCCGGCCGGGCGTGCAGGCGCTGCGCGGCGTCGACATCGCGGTCGCGCGCGGCGAGGCGGTGGGCGTGGTCGGCGAAAGCGGCTCGGGCAAGAGCACGCTCGGGCGCCTGCTGCTCGGCCTGCTGCCGCCCAGCGCCGGCACGGTGCGTTTCGACGGCCAGGATCTGCAGTCCGCCTCGCGCGCGGAATGGCGGCGGCTGCGCCGGCGCATGCAGATCGTCTTCCAGGACCCTTTCGGCAGCCTCGACCCGCGGCGGCGCGTCGGGGCGCAGATCCTCGACGGCATCGCTATCCATGGCCTGCTGCCCGCTGCGAAGCGGGCGCGGCGGCTGGAGGAACTGCTGCGCCAGGTCGGTCTCGACCCGGCGCAGGCAGGCCGGTTCCCGCATGAATTCTCCGGCGGCCAGCGGCAGCGCATCGGCATCGCCCGGGCGCTGGCCACCGGCCCGGAATTCCTGGTGGCGGACGAGCCGGTGAGCGCCCTCGACGTCTCGATCCAGGCGCAGGTCATGGCGCTGCTGGCCGAGCTCCGGCGGCAGCTCGGCCTCGCCTTGCTCTTCATTAGCCACGACCTGCCTGTGGTGCGGCAGCTCTGCGACCGCGTGGCGGTGCTTTATCTCGGCCGGGTGATGGAGGAGGGGCCGGCGGAGCTGCTGTTCCGCGCCCCGGCGCATCCCTATACCCGCGCGCTGCTCTCGGCGACGCCGCGGCTCGATCCGCGCCAGCGCCCGCCGCGCATCCCGCTGCTGGGCGAGCCGCCGAGCCCCGCCAGCCCGCCATCCGGCTGCGTCTTCCGCACGCGCTGCCCGCATGCGGCGGCGGATTGCGCCGCGGTGGTGCCGGTGCTGCAACCCTTCGGCGAGTCCCGCCGCGTCGCCTGCCTGCGCGCGGCCGAGCTCGCCTGAGCGGAGGACAAAGGGATGCTCGAAGCGGCGGGGCGCGTCGCCATGGTCTCCGGCGCCGCGCGCGGCATCGGCCGCGCCGTGGTGCAGCGGCTGCTGGCGGCCGGTTTCCAGGTCAGCGCCGGACTGCGCGACCCCCGCCGGCTCGATCCCGCGCCGGGCCTCGCCCTGCATGCCTACGAGGCCGAGGACATCGCCTCCGCCACGGCCTGGGTTGCGGCGACCGCCGCGCGCTTCGGCCGCATCGACGCCCTGGTGAATGCCGCCGGGATTAACTCGAAGGCGCGGCTGCTGGACGAGGACGAGGCGGCGCTCGACAGCCTCTGGCGGGTCAACGTCAAGGGGCCGATGCGGCTGCTGCGGCTGGCCTGGCCGCACCTGATCGCCGGCGGAGAGGGGCGGGTGGTGAACATCGCCTCGCTCTCCGGCAAACGGGTGCGCAACGAGAATGTCGGCTATGCCATGAGCAAGCATGCCGTCCTCGCTTTGACCCATGCGGCGCGGCGGGAGGGCTGGGAGCATGGGCTGCGTGCCACCGCGCTCTGCCCCGGCTTCGTCGATACCGACATGACGGCGCATGTGACGAAGCTGCCGCGCGATCATATGAGCCGGCCGGAGGACATCGCGGTGCTGGTGGAGACGCTGCTGCGCCTGCCCAATACCGCCTCGGTCGCGGAGCTGCTGGTGAACTGCCAGCGGGAGGAGATGCTGTGAGGCTGCAGCGCGTGCTGGACCAGGAGAGGCCGGAGCTCCGCTTCCGGCTGGATGGTGAGGAGGTGACGGCGCGCCAGGGCGACACGCTGCTGACCGCCATCCTCGCCGCCGGCGCCGGCTGGCTGCGGGAGAGCGAGTTCGGCGACGGCCGCCGCGCCGGCTTCTGCCTGATGGGCGCCTGCCAGGATTGCTGGGTGACGGTGGCGGGCCTCGGCCGCTGTCGCGCCTGCGGCACGCTGGTCGCGCCCGGCATGGAGGTGCGGCGGTCATGAGGGTCGCGGTGGTCGGTGCCGGCCCCGCCGGCGTGCGCGCGGTGGAGCAACTGGTGCGCGCGGGCGTCACCCCCACCTGGATCGACGAGGCGCCGGATGGCGGCGGCCGCATCTACCAGCGCCCGCCCGCCGGCTTCCGCCGCGACGCTCACGCGCTCTATGGCTTCGAGGCGAAGCGCGCCGCGTCGCTGCACGCTGCGCTCGACGCGCTGAAGCCGCGCACGGACTGGCGGCCGGAGACGCTGGCCTGGCATATCCGGCCGCAGGCGCGGACGCTCTATGCGCTGCAGGGCGGCGTGCAGCAGGAGATCGGCTACGAGGCGCTGCTGCTCTGCACCGGCGCGATGGACCGCGTCGTCCCGCTGCCGGGCTGGACGCGGCCGGGCGTGACCACCCTGGGCGCGGCGCAGATCGCGCTGAAGGCGCAGGGCTGCGCCATCGGCCGGCGCGTCGCCTTCCTCGGCACCGGGCCGCTGCTCTGGCTGGCGGCCTACCAGTACGCCAAGGCGGGGGTGGAGGTCGCGGCGGTGCTGGACACCACGCCCTTCGCCACCAAGCTCGCCGCCGCACCGGGGCTGCTGCGCGCGCCGGCGACGCTGGCGAAGGGGCTGTACTACATCGCCAGGCTGCGGGCGCGGCGCGTGCCGGTCGCGGAAGGCGTGGTGCCGCTGGCGATGGAGGGCGATGCCGCGGGCGTCGCGGCGCTGCGCTGGCGCGATGCGGCGGGGCGGGAGCAGGTGACGGCCTGCGACGCGGTCGCCTTCGGCTGGGGGCTGAAGCCGGAGGCGCAACTGGCCGACCTCGCCGGCGTGCCCTTCGCCTTCGACCCGGTGCAGCGCAACTGGGTGCCGCAGCGCGACCGCGCCGGCCGCACGCCGCTGCCGGGCCTCTACCTCGCCGGTGACGGCGCCGGCATCGGCGGCGCCGATGTCGCGGAGCTGGCCGGGGCGCGCGCTGCGCTCGCCCTGCTGGAGGATGCGGGGCAGGGAGTGGATGCGGCGCTGATCGCGCATCTCGACGGCGCGCTGCGGCGGCAGGCGCGGTTCCGCGCCGCGCTCGAGCGCGCCTTCCCCTTCCCCGCCGCGCTCGCCGCCGGCATGGCGGACGACACCATCCTCTGCCGCTGCGAGGCGATCACCGCCGGCGAACTGCGCGCGGCTGCGGCGGAGGAAAGCGCCATGGTCCCGGCGCCGGAGGTGAACCGCGCGAAGGCCTTCAGCCGCGTTGGCATGGGTCGCTGCCAGGGCCGTGTCTGCGGCCCGGCAGGGGCCGAGCTTCTGGCCGCCGCGCTGGGCTGCACGGTGGAGGAGGTCGGGCGGCTGCGCGGCCAGCCACCGGTCAAGCCGATCCCGATCCAGCCGAAGCGCGGGGATCGTCTCCTGGCCTGATGGCCTGGGAGGCAAGCGGTCCAACCTGAACCATCGTATTGCACGGGTCATACCGGCCAGCAAAAATGCTGACCGGTATCAGTGATCGACATCGCTCCGAAACTGTTGGCCGACGTCGTGGAGATCCGCGGCCTGGCATAGCGCTCTCCGTAGGGAGGCCTGCAGCGCTACCTGGGCCTCACGTGCCCACCGTGCCTCGGCAAGCCACGCGGCCAGAAGCGGATGGCCGAGCAGCTCACTGTCGTTCGGCGCGCCGCAGCGCCGCAGCGCCGCCGCGATGCGCTCGCGTGCCGCGGCGATGCCCAGCCTCTCTCCGGCTGCGCCCGCGGCCTCGGCGGCCCGCACCTCGACAGACCGCCAATGGCGCATCCAGGCCTCAATGGAATGGCGGTGGTGCCGGCGGGCAGATCCGCCGGAGGCGGGCGTGCCTCCGGCGGCGGAGGGACCCGAGGAAGGCCCCCTGACCCGCGCGCAAGACGATTGCGCCAGCGCCGAGACCTGGCCGAAGCTGCGGCAGATCCGCGCATGGTCGGCGGGCAGCAGCGTGTCGCCGGCGGCCGCCAGCCGCGCGGTCAGCGCCTGGTAGGCCTCGGCCCGTGCCGCCGGGTCGGCGATGCCGAGCAGGCGGTCGGCCTCGGCGCGGCTCGCCTCCTCCCAGTTCCGCTCCGCCGCGGCGCGGAGGCGGCGCAGATCCTGCCGGCGCAGCGGCATGGCCATGGAGCGGGCCTCCTCCGCACTGCAGGGCCTCAGGCGGCCTCGGGCACGGCCCCGTAGACGGGATCGAACATGCGGGTGCCCTCGTCGAGGAAGGCGATCAGCCGGCGCTGCGCCCGCACCGCCTCCAGCCGCGATAGGCCGCACTCCCGCTCCCACCAGGCGACCGGCCGCGCCGCCGCCTCGTCCAGTCGCAGGTGGCGGTCCACTACATGCGGCAGGCCGGGGGACATGCAGGCCGGCATGCGCAGCACCGCGGCCAAGCCGTGCGCCGCCATCATGCCGCGCACCGCGGGCGCGTCCGAGGCGAGCGGGAATTGTGCGTCGCGCTCGTTGATCACGATGCAGCGGCGGGATTCCGGCACCGCCTGCGCCACGTAGCTCAGCGCCTGGTTCACGCTCTGCACCGCATGCCCGTCGCCGGTGGTGACACCAAAAAAGATCAGCGGCGCACCCTCGCCGAAGGGGCCGTCCTCGCCGTACTCGTTCAGCCACAGGGCGAAGGTGCGGGTCAGGTTGGCGCCGATGTCGAGGACGACATCCCCCTTCGCCGACATGCAGATCTCGCCGATCTGGTCCCACATCCGGTAGATCAGACTCGGGTTGCGCTCCAGGTCCACCAGCTTGTCCTGGGCGATGCGGAAGAGCCGCACCGCCTCCTCGCCGTAGATCTGCGCCAGGCGGGGATCGGACTCCACCTCGATGATGGCCGGCAGCCGGCCATGCTCCAGCAGGTGGCGGCTGATGCGCAGCTCGGCGGCCTTGGACTTGCCGACGCCGCCGCGGTCGGAGCCGAAGGCGGCGGTTTCTGGCCGATCAGGCATGGGTGTCCTCCTCGACAAGCCGCCGGTCTGCGGGGCCCAGATGGATGGGAGATGGATCCTGCAGCGGGCGCCGACGGCGCGACTGCACCCGGCGCCGTAGCTCCGCGGAAGCCGCGGGCCCGGCCCCGGGGGCGGATGCTTCAGGGGCTTCGGCGACGGAGTTGCGCGTTGCCTCGGCGGCGGCCGGGGCCGGCTCCGCCATCGGGGCCTCGGGAAGGACCTCGGTCGGCAGAGCGGTGGCCGAAAGGAGGGACGCCGGAATTTCGCCATCCTCTGGCGTGGCCTCGGCCTGCAGGCCGAGTTGGGCCCAGAAGGGATCCGCCGGCGCCGCGGCGATGCGGGGCCGGAAGGCGAGCAACGCCTGCAGCACCGCCGTGTGCATGTGGTCGCATCCCGACAGGTCGAGTCCAGGAGAGGTGGTCTCGCGGAGCCAGGCGGCCAGGGGCTCCGCCTCTTCCGCGGCACAGGTGCCCTCGAGGATCGCCAGCCGGCCGGTGAAGCGCATAGGCATCGCAAAGTTCCGCAAGGCGCGGAAGGGCACGATGAGACGGCCAGCCGCGGGTTTCGCAATCATATCGCCGATTTTTCGCATAACTGCAAGTGAGCTGGATAGGCTGGAGCGAACCGGCCCGACATGGCCGGAGGGACTGCCGCGAGACTGGGGGTCAGGCTGCGGGTCGGCACGGCGCTGACCGAGGGCACGGCCAACCTCTTGGTGAACCGCCGGATGGCCAAGTCGCAGCAGGCGAGTTGGTCCTGGCGCGGCGCCGACCGGCTGCTGCAGGTTCGCTGCGCCATTCACACTGGCACGCTCGGCGCCCGCTTCGGGCTGCGCTTCTACCCCGCCAATGACGTGCTCCCGCACACGGCCGCCGCAGCGCCCTAGCCAGCACGCTGCTGGCCGGCCTCGAGCTCAGCCGCGAAGGCGCGCTGGAACTGGAGCAGGACGCCGCCTTTGGTCCGGTGACCATCGCCCATGTTACAAACGGGCGGGGCGACGCGGCCGCCGAGAATGTTGCTGCCTGACAATGTGCCTCCGAGAACCTACACGGACTGCGATGGCTGCGTATGGTGGTCCTCGGTCGCTCGAACTGGCCCTGTGCGTGGGTTGTCATTGAGTTTTGCCGTGCTTGCCGGACCGCCACGGACGTGAGCGGCCGCCAGTCAATCAGGCGCCGAAAGTGATCCCAACCTTGCGGTACATCTCCTTCACCAGCCGCAGGATGAGGTCGATCTCCGGCGAGGGGTCGCCGCGCCGCGTACTCATGATGATCGGAGAGATCGCGCCGGGCTCGTCGAGCGGCCGGTAGACCACGTTGTCGCGCCGCAACCGCTCGACCGAGCCGGGCACGATGCAGATGCCGGTCTCCGCCGCGACCAGCCCGAGCGCGGTCTGCAGCTCTCGCACCTCGTGCACCGCTGCCGGCTTGATGTCCCGGTCGCGGAACAGCGCCAGCACCTGGTCGGCATAGCTCGGCCGCGGCAGGCGCGGATAGACCACCAGCGTGTCGTCGGCGAGCTCCGCTAGCTTCAGGGATCCGGTGCGTGAGGACAGCTTATGCGCCAGCGGCAGGGCGACGCAGAGCTGCTCGTTGCGCAGCACCACGCGCTCGATCGCGGCATCGCTGAACGGGATGCGGCCGAAGCCGACATCGATGCGGCCCTCCTTCAGCGCCGCCACCTGCTCGATGGTCGTCATTTCCAGCAGGGTCAGTTCCACGCCGGGGCGCGCGGCGCGGTAATGGCGGATGACCTCCGGCAGATAGCCGTAGAGCGTGGAGGCGACGAAGCCGATGCCGAGCCGCGTGCGCTCCGCCTCCCGCAGCCGCGCCACCATGGCGCGCATCTCCTCCATGCGGTCGAGCACCTGCACAGCCTGCTCGAACAGCAGCTTGCCGGCATCCGTCAGCGACAGCGGCCGGCTGGTGCGGTCGAACAGCGGCAGGCCGCACTCCTCCTCCAACTGCTGGATGGCGCGGCTGAGCGGCGGCTGGGCGATGCGCAGCGACTCCGCCGCGCGGGTGAAGTTCCGCTCGCGCGCCACGGTGACGAAGTAGCGGAGCTGCCGCGAGTCCAGACGATACCTCCCGGGTATGGTTGCGACCTTTTTAGTCTTGGATTCGAAGCAATGAAAGGTGCGACCAAGGGTCATCGGAGGAAACAGATGGCTCCCAGCACATCCCACTGCGCAACGCGACGCAAGCGGCCCGCCCGCGGCCGGACCGGCTGAGGCGGCCGCCATGTACATCTGCCTCTGCAACGGCCTGAGTGACCGGCAGCTCGGCGAAGCCATCCGCGACGGCGCCCGCCGCCCGGCCGAGGTCTACGCCGCCTGCGGCTGCCGCGCGCAATGCGGCCGCTGCGCCGGGACCATCCTCGCCATCATCCGCGGTGACAGCACCGCCCAGCAAGACCCCGAAGCCTGAGGAACGCGACCATGCTCGACAACGTCCAGACCACGATCGAGACCGCGCTGGAAGACGACGCCGCAAAGGGCGCCTTCCGCGTCGCCCGCGACATCTTCACCGATCCCGGGCTCTTCGAGCTCGAGATGAAGCATATCTTCGAGGGCAACTGGATCTACCTGGCGCATGAGAGCCAGGTGCCGAACGCCAACGACTACTTCACCACCTGGATGGGGCGGCAGCCGATCGTCATCGCCCGCAACCGCCAGGGCGAGCTGAACGCCTTCATCAATGCCTGCAGCCATCGCGGCGCCATGCTCTGCCGCCACAGGCGCGGCAACAAGAGCACCTATACCTGCCCCTTCCATGGCTGGACCTTCAGCAACGCCGGCAAGCTGCTGAAGGTGAAGGACCCGGAGGGCGCGGGCTATCCGGAGCAGTTCAACAAGGGCGGCAGCCACGACCTGACCAAGGTTGCGCGGTTCGAGAGCTATCGCGGCTTCCTCTTCGGCAGCCTGAATCCGGATGTGGTCCCGCTGCGCGAGCATCTGGGCCAGGCGGCGAAGATCATCGACATGATCGTGGACCAGTCGCCGGAGGGGCTGGAGGTGCTGCGCGGCTCCTCCACCTATGTCTATGACGGCAACTGGAAGCTGCAGACCGAAAACGGCGCAGACGGCTACCACGTGTCGGCCGTGCACTGGAACTACGCCGCCACGACCGGCCGCCGCAAGGAAGCGGCGCGCGAGGACACCACGCGGGCCATGAGCGCCGGCGGCTGGGCCAAGCAGGGCGGGGGCTTCTACAGCTTCGAGAACGGCCACCTGCTGCTCTGGACCAACTGGGCGAACCCGGAGGACCGGCCGAACTGGGACCGGCGCGCGGAGCTGGCGGCGCAGTTCGGCCAGGCGACTGCCGACTGGATGGTGCAGCGCAGCCGGAACCTCTGCCTCTATCCCAATGTCTACCTGATGGACCAGTTCTCCTCGCAGATCCGCACCTACCGGCCGATATCCGTGGATAAGACGGAGGTGACGATCTACTGCATCGCGCCGAAGGGCGAGGCGCCCGACGCACGGGCCCGCCGCATCCGCCAGTACGAGGATTTCTTCAACGCCTCCGGCATGGCGACGCCCGACGACCTCGAGGAATTCCGGGCGTGCCAGTTCTCCATGGGCGCGCGCGCCGCGCGCTGGAACGACCTCTCGCGCGGGGCGCAGCACTGGATCGAAGGTGCGGATGCGGCCGCCGAGGCGATCGGCCTGAGGCCACTGATGAGCGGCGTGAAGACCGAGGACGAGGGCCTCTTCGTCGTGCAGCACAGGTATTGGCAGGAAGCGATGCAGCGCGCGCTGGCCGCCGAGGCCGGCAAGTCCCAGGGCTGAGGAGGAGAAAGACGATGTCCACGACGATCGAAGCACCCGCCCGCGCCGCTTTCACCCGCCAGGACGCCGAAGCCTTCCTGTACCGGGAAGCCCGCGCCCTGGACGACAAGGACTGGGACGCCTGGCTCGCTTTCTACGCCGCCGATGCCGAATTCTGGATGCCGGCCTGGGACGACGACGACCGTCTGACGGAGGACCCGCAGACCGAGATCTCGCTGATCTGGTACGGCAACCGCGGCGGGTTGGAGGATCGCGTCTTCCGCATCCGCACGGAACGCAGCAGCGCGACGAGCTTGCCGGAGCCGCGCACCAGCCACAGCATCTCCAATGTCGAGATCCTGGAGCAGGCCGGCGGCCTGGTGCGGCTGCGCTGCAACTGGGTGACCTTCAGCTACCGCTACAAGACGACGGATACCTATTTCGGCACCAGCTTCTACACCATCGACACGACCGGCGAGCAGCCACTGATCCGGGCGAAGAAGGTAGTCCTGAAGAACGACTACATCCACCACGTCGTCGACATCTACCACGTCTGAGCGGGAGGGGATCGACATGTCGCACCGCATCGCACTCAGCTTCGAGGATGGCGTCACCCGCTTCGTCGAGGCGCGGGAGGGCGAGACCATCGCCGATGCCGCCTACCGCCAGGGCATCAACATCCCGCTGGACTGCCGCGACGGTGCCTGTGGCATCTGCAAGTGCCGAGTGGAGTCCGGCCGCCACGACGGCGGCGACTACATCGAGGACGCGCTGACGGAGGCCGAGGCCGCCGAGGGCTTCGCGCTGGCCTGCCAGGCGCGGCCGCGGACCGACCTGGTCGTCGCCATCCCGACCACATCCGCCGCCTGCAAGACCAGGCCGCAGGACTTCACGGTGGCGCTGCGCGGGGTGGAGCGGCTCTCCGAGACCAGCCTCGCCTTCTCGCTGGAGGCGCCGGCCGGCCTCGCCTTCCTGCCGGGCCAGTATGTCTCGCTGCGCGTGCCGGGCAGCGACCAGCGCCGCGCCTATTCCTTCAGCTCCGCGCCGGGCGCGGAGGCGCTGTCCTTCCTGGTGCGCGACATTCCGCAGGGGCTGATGAGCACCTGGCTGCGGGACCAGGCGAAGCCCGGCGCGGCGATGGAGTTCAGTGGCCCCTCCGGCAGCTTCTACCTGCGCGCGGTGACGCGGCCGCTGCTCTTCCTCGCCGGCGGCACCGGCCTCGCTCCCTTCCTCTCGATGCTCGGCAAGCTTGCCGCGGAGGGCTGTGATCAGCCGGTGCACCTGGTCTATGGCGTCACCAACGACTCCGACCTGGTCGCGGTCGAGGCGCTCGAGGACTGCGCGGCGCGGCTCGACGGCTTCAGCTTCACTACGGTCGTGGCGGCCGAGGCCAGCGGGCACCCGCGCAAGGGCTATGTCACCGCCCATATCGCGCCGGAGCACCTGCATGGCGGCGACGTGGACGTCTATCTCTGCGGCCCGCCCGCCATGGTGGATGCGGTCCGTGGCTGGCTGGCGGCGCAGGGCGTGATGCCGGCAAGCTTCCACTTCGAGAAGTTCTCGCCGAGCGGCCCGGCCGATGCCGCGCGGCTGGCGGCGTGAGGCGGCGATGACGACCTTCGAAGGCCGCTTCGCCGGCAGGACCGCGATCGTCACCGGCGCCGCCCAGGGCATCGGCCGGGAGGTCGCATTGCGCATGGCCCGCGAAGGCGCGCGGGTCGCCCTGGTGGACCGCGCCCCGCTGGTGGAGGAGGTCCGGTTCGAGGCCGGCGCCGATGCCATCGCGGTGCAGGCCGACCTCGAGACCTTCGCCGGCGCTCAGGCGGCGGTGGCGACGGCGCAGGGCGCGTTCGGCCGCGTCGACATCCTGGTGAACAACGTCGGCGGCACGATCTGGGCCAGGCCCTATGCCGAGTATGCGCCGGAGCAGGTGGAGGCGGAGATCCGCCGCTCGCTCTACCCGACGCTCTGGTGCTGCCGCGCGGTGCTGCCGGCCATGCTGGCGGCAGGCAGCGGCGTCATCGTCAACGTCTCCTCGGTGGCGACGCGCGGGCTGAACCGCGTGCCCTACGCCGCGGCGAAGGGCGGGGTGAACGCCATCACCGCCTGCCTCGCCTGGGAATATGCGGAACATGGCATCCGCGTCTGCGGCACCGCGCCGGGCGGGACGGAGGCGCCGCCGCGCCGCATCCCGCGCAACGCGGCGCCGCCGACCGAGCAGGAGAAGGCCTGGTACCAGCGGATCGTGGACCAGACCACCGCCTCCAGCCTGCTCAGGCGCTACGGCACCGTCGAGGAGCAGGCGGCGGCGATCCTGTTCCTGGCCTCCGACGAGGCCTCCTACATCACCGGCGTCACCCTGCCCGTGGCGGGCGGCGACCTCGGTTGATCCACCATCCACCACCACCCCCAAGGAGGAACGCGTGATGACCGACAGCCTGATGGAGACCAAGGACGTCAAGGACCTGCTGATGAAGGTCAGCGGTCTCGGCGACGGCGGCGGCGACCTGCGCCTGAAGCGGATCGTGCACCGCGTGGTGTCGGACCTCTTCCGCACCATCGAGGAGTTCGACGTCCAGCCCGACGAGTTCTGGACGGCGATGAGCTACCTCACGCGCGTCGGCCAGTCGAACGAGGTCGGGCTGCTGGTCCCGGGCCTCGGGCTCGAGACCTTCCTCGACATGCGCCTCGACCAGGCGGAGCGGAAGGCGGGCCTCGAAGGCGGCACGCCGCGCACCATCGAGGGCCCGCTCTGGCTGGCCGGCGCGCCGCTCTCGCAGGGCGAGGCGCGGCTGGACGACGGCACCGAGCCGGGCGAGGTGCTCTTCATGCAGGGCCAGGTGCGCGACGTGGACGGCAAGCCGGTCGCCGGCGCCGTCATCGATGTCTGGCACGCCAATGCGAAGGGCGGCTATTCGGGCTTCGACCCCTCGCAGTCCAGGTACAACCTGCGCCGCCGGATCGAGACGGATGCCGAGGGCCGCTATCGCTTCCGCTCCATCCTGCCGAACGGCTATGCCTGCCCGCCGGACGGCCCGACGCAGCAGTTGCTGGACGCGCTCGGCCGCCATGGCCACCGGCCCGCGCATATCCACTTCTTCGTCGTCGCGCAGGGCTTCCGCAAGCTGACGACGCAGATCAACATCGACGGCGACGAGTACCTGCACGACGACTTCGCCTTCGCCACGCGCGACGGGCTGATCCCCGAGGTCAAGCGGGTCACGGATGCGGCGGCGATCCACGCCAGGGGCCTGAATGCGCCCTATGCCGAGATCGACTTCGACTTCGTCCTGCATGCCGAGACCATGGCCGCGCCGACCACGCTGGTGAACCGCGAGCACGCGCCGGCCTGAGGTCGGCGCAACAACCGACGAACTGCCCCGCCCCGGCGGGAGATCAGGCGGCGCGCCCGAGGCCCGGCGCGCGCCGTCCACCCCCTTCGCGTCCCGATTGGAAGCCCAGCGATGCCCGACAGCACCATCACCATCCCCGCGGATCTCCGGCGCGACCTCGCCGTGCAGTCCGTCCGCAGCACGATCGTGGATGTGCCGACGGTCCGTCAGCACAAGCTTTCCCAGACCTCCGTGGCCGCGCAGAGCTACGTCATCGTCGAGCTGCGCCTCGCCAACGGTGCCACCGGCATCGGCGAAGCGGCGACGCTCGGCGGCCCGCGCTGGAGCGAGGAAAGCGTCGAGGCGATCAAGGCCAATATCGACACCTATCTCGCCCCCGCCTTGATCGGCCTGCCGGCCGACCGGTTCGAGGCAGCGGCCGCCCGCCTGGATGCGGCGGCCAAGCGCAACAACGCCGCCAAGGCGGCGACCGAGACCGCGCTCTTCGACGCCGTCGGCAGGACGCTCGGCGTGCCGACGGCCCTTCTGCTCGGCGGCAAGGTGCGGGACAGCGTGCCGGTGCTCTGGACGCTCGCCTCCGGTGATCCGGCCCAGGAGATCGAGGAAGCGGAAGGCAAGCTCGCGGCCCGGCTGCACGACACCTTCAAGGTGAAGATCGGCGCCCAGGCGCCGGAGGCCGACCTGGCCCGGCTGCGCCGGCTCGCCGGTGCGCTCGAAGGCCGCGCGCGGCTGATCGTGGATGCCAACCAGGCCTGGGACGAGACCACGGCGGTGCGCTGCCTGCCGCAGTTGGCCGAGCTGGGCATTGCGCTGGTGGAGCAGCCGGTGCCGGCCTGGAACATCGGCGCCATGGCGCGGCTGCGGGCGCGGCCCGGCACGCCGCCGCTGCTGGCCGATGAATGCGTCTTCGATGCGCACGACATGCTGGCGGTGGCGCAGGCCGCCGCCGCCGATGCGGTCTCGCTCAAGCTGGTCAAGCATGCCGGCCTGCTCGGCCTGAAGAAGGTCGCGGCGGTCGCCGAAGCCGCCGGCATCGCCCTCTATGGCGGCTGCCTGCTGGAAAGCTCGGCGGGCGCCGCTGCGCATCTGCAGGCCTTCGCAACCGTCCGCGAATTGGCCTGGGGCTGCGAGCATTTCGGCCCGCAGATCCTGGTGGACGACCTGGTGGAGGAGCCGCTGCGCTTCGCCGATTTCCAGGTGCACCTGCCCCAGGGTCCGGGCATCGGCGTCACGCTCGATCAGGACAAGCTGCGCCGCTACGCGCGGGATTGAGGAGGATCACATGCTCTACCACGTGCGGATGGATGTGCGCGTGCCGGACGACATCGACGCCGCTCAGTTCGAGGCACTGAAGGCCGCGGAGAAGGCTCGCGCCCAGGCGCTGCAGCGGGAGGGAACCTGGCGCCACCTTTGGCGCATCGCCGGCGAATACGCCAATGTCAGCATCTTCGACCTACCCGACCACGATGCGCTGCACGCCATCCTGTCCACCTTGCCGCTCTTCCCCTTCATGCAGGTCACGGTGACGCCGCTCGCCCGGCATCCTTCCGCGATCGACTGAGCGCAGCCACCCGCGACCAGCCGGTTCGGGCCGCCCCCTCGTCCGGCAGGGGGGCGGCCCCGCGCATGCCTGCCGGCAAGGGACCGAGGGAGATTTCCGATGCCGATGCCACACGGCATCGACATCCGGGAGGTCATCGGCAGCCATCCCGTCTCGCGCTTCCAGGGGCTCGTCATCGCGCTCGGCTTCCTGGTGGTGGCGATCGACGGCTTCGACGAAGCCGCGACATCCGCGCTCGGGACCACGCGCAGCACGCTGTTCCCGCCGCCCTGCGCCCGGGCCGTGCCCATCGGCGCGATCGCGGCCGGCCCGGCCAGGATCCAGACCCGCATCGCTCTCCCACGTCCGGCGACCGGGGCGTAACGGCGCGGATCAGGCCCGGGTCGGATCCGCGGCCCCCCGCAGCGCCGCCCAGACCCGCGCCGGCGTCGCCGGCTGCGCCTCGAGCCGCGCGCCAACCTGCGCCAGCGCGTCGTTCACCGCGTTCATCAGCGCGCCGATGCCGCCCATGGTGCCGCCCTCCGACATGCCCTTGATGCCGGCCGGCGTGCGTGGATTGGGCGTGTCGTGATGGGAGAGCTCGAAGGCCGGCAGGTCGTCGGCGCGGGCGATGGCGTAGTCCATGAAGCTGCCCGCCAGCGCCTGGCCGTCCGTGCCATAGGCCGCGTGCTCCAGCAGCGCGCCGGAGAGGCCCATGGCCGTCGCGCCATGGGTCTGCCCCGCCACCACCATCGGGTTGATCCGCGTGCCGCAATCCTCGGCCGCCATGTAGCGCAGGATGCGGACGGTGCCGGTCGCGCGCTCCACCTCCACCGCGCAGGCATGGGTGCTGTTGGTATAGGTGGTGCCCGGCGGGTCGTAGGCGAGGATCTGGTGCAGCCCGGGCTCGAGGCCCGGCGGCAACCGCAGCGGGTCGAGATGCGCGGTGCGGGCCAGTTGCGCCAGGGTCAGCCCGGTCTCCGCCCAGCCCTCCGCGAGCCGGCGCAGCACGACGCCGTCGCGCAGTTCCAGCGCGTCCGCGCTGTTCAGGTCCAGCATGGCGGCGGCGATGGCGAGGAGCTTCGCCTTGAGCTTCAGGCCGGCGAGGTAGAGCGCGCCGCCGCCGGCCGTCGCACCCCGCGCGCCGCGGCTGCCCATGCCATAGGGCGCGGTGTCGCTGTTGCCGATCTGCACCTGCACCTCCTCGACGGCGGCGCCGAGGCCCGCGGCCGCTGCCTGCGCCAGGGTCGTGTCGTAGCCCTGGCCGGAGCCCATCAGGCCGCAGGAGGCGATGACGGCGCCGGAGGGCTCGATGCGGAGGCTCGCCACCTCGTGCCCCGATCCCGGGATGCCGGCCGCCCTGTAGAAGGCGGAGCTGTAGGTGTTGCTCTCCACTACCGTGCAGAGGCCGATGCCGAGCAGCGTCTCGGCCGCCGGCCCGCGCGCCGCCTGCTCCGCGCGCAGCGCGGCGTAGCCCAGTTGCTCCGCCACGGCCTCGAGCGTGGCGAGCGGCGTCACCGCGTCGTAGCGCTCGCCCGTGGCGGTGATCCAGGGCAGGTCGGCCTCCGTCAGGGAGTTGCACCGCCGCACCTCCAGTGGATCGAGGCCGAGCGCGCGCGCGATGGCGTCCATCGTGCCCTCCATCACCCAGGAGGTGATGGCCATCGGCGCCCGCATGGGCCCGGAGGGACATTTGTTGGTCAGCCAGACCGAGACCTCGTAGCCGTAGTCGCGGATGCGGTAGGGCCCGGGGAGGATCATGGCGACGACGCGCGCCATGTAGTTGGCGGGGAAGAAGGACCAGGCGCCGAAATCCGCGTCGATGGCGCAGGTGAGGCCGAGGATGCGGCCATCGGCCGCGACGGCGGCGCGCGTCGTCACCACCTCCTCCCGCGCGTGCAGCACCGCGGTCAGGTTCTCGCCCCGCGTCTCCCGCCAGCGCACGGGGCGGCGCAGCAGGCGGGCCGCGGCCGCGATGCAGAGATCCTCGCGCAGCGGGATGATCTTCTGGCCGAAGCCGCCGCCCATCTCCGGGCTCTCGACCGTGACCTGCCACTCCTTCAGGCCGAGCCGCACGGCGAGGGCGCTGCGGTAGGGATGCGGCGCCTGGGTGCCGACCTGCATGGTCAGGTGCTGCCGGCCATTGTCCCAGAGGGCGAGGGCGGAGCGCGGCTCCATCGGCGCATGGGTCTGGCGCTGCTGGCCGAAGCGCGCCTGGACCACGCGGTCGGCGCGGGCGAAGGCGGCCTCCAGCCCCGGCGTGGCGAAGGTCTGGAGCGAGACGCGGTTGGAGGGCAGCGCCGGGTCCACCAGCGCCGCCTCCGGCGCGGCGGCATCGGCGACGGAGGCGATGGCGGGCAGCGGGTCCCAGGCGATCCCGACCAGCTCCGCCGCGTCCTCGGCCGCGACGCGGGTTTCGGCCAGCACCAGCGCGACGGGGTCGCCGACGAAGCGCGCGGCCTCCACCGGCAGCACCGGCATCTCCATCGGCTGCAGCCCCTCGATCGGCGGGGCCATGCGGAGCGGCGCCACCAGCGCGGCCAGGTCGCGGCCCGTGAGCACCGCCGCGACGCCGGGCAGGGCCCGTGCGGCCGCCGCATCGATGGCGCCGATCCCGGCATGCGCGTGCGGGCTGCGCAGGAAGACGGCATGCAGGCAGCCGGGCGGGGAGGCGATGTCCTCTGTGAACCTGCCCTCTCCCGTCAGCAGGCGGCGGTCCTCGCGGCGGCGCAGGGGTCGGCCGAGCGGGCTTCCGGCCTCGGGCGGCGGCGGCAGGGGCGGCGCGTCGGTCATGGAGTCCCCAGGTCTCGCACCCGGCAGGGCGCCGCCATCCCAGCATGCCGCCCGGGGCCTGGCCAGCCTGCGCCGGGTCCCGGCCCGGTCACGACCTCCGGGGCCCCGATGCGGCCTGGTCGCGGCGGGAGGCGCGAGCGCGGATGAGCGAGAGGACCTGCAAGCCGGGCGGGGATGGCGGGCGGGGCGAGCGCCTCCGGCAGCGCGGCGTCCAGCCGCCGCAGGGCGGGGGCAGGCGTGCCGGCGGGGCGAACCGCCCGACGAGGCCGTCGGCCAGGACCTCCGGCAGCCTCGGCTGGCTGCCGCGGCTCAGAGCAGCTGCCCGCGCAGCGCCGCCGCCTCGGCCAGCAGCCGCGGCAGGAAGTGCCGGTGCATGGCCTCGAGGCTCGCCTGCGCCGCGGCGCAGCCCGTGTTGAGCGCCGCCACCACCCGCCCGTCCGGCCGCCGCAGCGGCACGGCGATGGAGCGGAAGCCGAGCTCCGCCTCCTGGTCCGCCAGGCAGAATCCCGCCGCCCGCACCTCCGCCAGGATGCGCCGGAGCGCCGGTTTGGCGGTGACGGTGAAGGGGGTGACGGGTTCCGGTCGCAGCCGCGCCAGGACGGCCTCCTGCTCCGCCTCGGGCAGGTGCGCCAGCAGCACCCGGCCGACCGCGCTGCAGAAGGCCGGCAGGCGGAGGCCAGGTCCGGCGCCGGCGGCATGCAGCCGCCGGGGGGAGGCATAGGCGATCATGACGGCATCCTCCCCGTCCAGGATGGCGACGGAGCAGGTCTCGCCCAGCTCGGCGCAGAGCCGGTCGCAGGCCGGCTGCAGCACGGTGGAGGCGGCCGAGGCGCCGAGATAGGCGCCGGCCAGGCGGAGCACCTGCGGCGTCAGCCGGAAGAGCCGCCCCTCCGCCTCGGCGAAGCCGAGATGCACCAGGGTCAGCAGCGCCCGCCGCGCCGTGGCCCGCGGCAGGCCGGTGCGGCGGGCGACATCCGCGAGCGTCATGGCGGCGTGCCCGGCATCGAAGGCCAGGAGGACGGAGAGGCCGCGCGCCAGCGCCTCCGACAGGTCCCGGGGCTCCCCGGCGCGCCGTGCGCTGTCCGCTGCCGCAAGCCTCGGCACCTCGCCCTCCCTCTGGCCAGAACCATTGCCAGCCTAACCAACCTAGCCTTAGAATTGAACAGGTGTTCGGTCTTCGAACAGGAGCAGCCCGCCATGATGAGCGCCGAGCAGAATCGTCGCCTGACCCAGGTCGGCCCCGGCATGCCCGGCGGCGCCCTGCTGCGGCACTACTGGCAGCCCGTCGCGCTGGCGGAGGAGCTGGAGGGCCCGCGCCCGGTGCGGCCGGTGCGGCTGCTCGGCCAGGACCTCGTCCTGTTCCGCGATGAGCAGGGGCGGGTCGGCCTGCTCGACCGCGACTGCCCGCACCGCAATGCCGACCTCGCCTTCGGGCGGCTGGAGGATGGCGGGCTGCGCTGCCCCTTCCATGGCTGGCTCTTCGACGTGGCGGGGACATGCCTCGACACCCCGGCCGAGCCCGAGGGCAGCCGGCTCTGCGACCGCATCCGGCAGAAGGCCCATCCGGTGGAGGAGCGGGGCGGGATCCTCTGGGCCTTCCTCGGCGAGGGCGCGCCGCCCGCCTTCCCCGCGCTCGACTGCTTCGCCGCGCCCGCGACGCATGTCTTCGCCTTCAAGGGGCTGATCGAGTGCAACTGGCTGCAGGCGCTGGAGGTCGGGATCGACCCGGCGCATGCCAGCTTCCTGCACCGCTTCTTCGAGGACGAGGACGCGTCGCAGAGCTACGGCAAGCAGTTCCGCGCCGCCTCGGCCGACAGCGACATGCCGATGACGCGCGTGCTGCGGGAATTCCCGCGGCCGCGGATCGAGGTGGAGCCGGCGCCGCACGGCCTGCGCATCACCGCGCTGCGGCGGCTCAGCGACGCGCATACGCATGTGCGGGTGACCAACCTGGTCTTCCCCCAGGCCTTCGCCATCCCGCTCTCGGCCGAGATGACCATCACCCAGTGGCACGTCCCGGTGGATGACGGGAGCTGCTACTGGTTCGCCATCTTCACCAGCTTCGCCGCGCCGGTGGACAAGGCGCGCATGCGCGAGCAGCGCCTCGCCCTCTACGAGCTGCCGGACTACCGCCCGAAGGTCGGGCGCCACAACGCCTACGGCTTCGATGCGGAGGAGCAGCGCCGCCGCACCTATACGGGCATGGGCGAGGACATCAACGTCCATGACCAATGGGCGGTGGAGAGCCAGGGCCGCATCCAGGACCGCACGCGGGAGCACCTGGCCTCCTCCGACAAGGCGATCGCCGCCAACCGCCGCCTGCTCTTCCGCGCCATGGATGCGGTGGAGCGGGGCGAGACGCCATTGATGGCGCTGGACGCCGCCGCGGCGCCGGGCGTCACCGGCCCCGCCACCATGGACGGCATCGGCCCGACCGAGGGCTGGGAGCAGTACTGGCCGGAGGTCGATCGCCGCCGCCGCCAGGGCGCCCCCTGGGCCCGGCTGGCGGCGGAGTGATGGGCTTCGTCGCCCGACACGGGCTGCGCGACGCCGAGGCCGCCGCCGCCGCGGCGGAGGTGCTGGCCCGCGCGGCGCGCGAGGGCGTCTCGCTGGTCCGCCTCGCCTTCCCCGACCAGCATGGGGTGCTGCGCGGCAAGGCGGTGACGCTGCCGGCACTGCCCGGGGCGATGGAGGACGGTGTCTCCCTCACCTCGACCCTGCTGCTGAAGGACACCGCCCACCGCACGACCGTGCCGGTCTTCTCCGCGGGCGGCGGCATCGGCATGCGGGACGTGCAGGGCGCGGCGGATTTCGTGCTGGTGCCGGACCCCGCGACCTACCGGCCGCTGCCCTGGGCGCCCGGCACCGCCTGGATGCTCTGCGACGCCTACTGGCCGGACGGGCGGGAGGTCGACTTCGCCACGCGCGGCCTCTGCCGCCGCGTCCTCGGCGACCTCGCCACCGCGGGCTACGAGCTGGTCACCGGCCTCGAGGTCGAGTTCCACCTGACGCGGCTGCTCGATCCGAAGCTGGCGCCGGAGGATGCCGGCCAGCCCGGCTCCCCGCCCGAGGTCGCGCTGCTGACCCAGGGCTACCAGTACCTGACCGAGGCGCGGCTGGACCAGATGCAGTCCATCCTCGAGGTGCTGCAGCGGGAGGTGACGGCGCTCGGCCTCAATCTCCGCTCGGTCGAGGTGGAATACGGGCCGAGCCAGGTGGAGTTCACCTTCGCGCCGGGGGTCGGCCTCGCGCCTGCCGATGCCATGGTGCTGTTCCGCTCGGCGGTGAAGCAGGTGGCGCGGCGGCACGGCCACCACGCCAGCTTCATGTGCCGCCCGCGCCTGCCGAACGTGATGAGCAGCGGCTGGCACCTGCACCAGTCGCTGCGCGACGCCGCCGGGCGCAACGCCTTCGCCTCCACCGACGGCGCGCCGCTCTCGCCGCTCGGCCTGCACTGGCTCGGCGGCCTGCTGGCGGAGGCGCAGGCCGCGGCCGCCTTCACCACGCCGACGCTGAATGGCTACCGCCGCTACCGGCCGATGAGCCTGGCGCCGGACCGCGCGGTCTGGGGCATCGACAACCGCGGCGTCATGCTGCGCGTGCTGGGGCAGCCCGGCTCCGCCGTGACGCATATCGAGAACCGGGTCGGCGAGCCGGCGGCCAACCCCTACCTCTACCTCGCCTCCCAGGTCGTCGCCGGCATGGCCGGGCTCGCCGCCCGGCGCGACCCCGGGCCCTCGGCCGATGCGCCCTACGAGACCGCGGCGCCGCCCCTGCCAACGACGCTCGAGGCGGCGCTCGCCGCGCTCGAGACCAGCGCGGTCTTCCGCGAGGGGCTCGGCGGCGACTTCGTCGACTACTTCCTGCGCCTCAAGCGCGCCGAGATCGCCCGCTTCAACGCCGAGGTCTCGGAGTGGGAGCAGCGCGAATACTTCGACCTCTTCTGACCGTGGAGACCTGGATGCGCCTGCCCGCCGCCCTGCTTGCCGCCCTGCTGCTGGCCCTGCCGGCGGCGGCGCAGGTCACCGCCGTGAAGATCGGCGTGCTGACCGACATGTCCGGCCCCTTCGCCGACCAGGTGGGCCAGGGCAGCGTCACCGCGGCGCAGATGGCGGCCGAGGACTTCATGCGGGAGAATCCCGCCATCCGCGTCGAGGTGGTGCATGCCGACCACCAGAACAAGCCGGATGTCGGCAGCGCCATCGCCCGCCGCTGGGTGGACACCGAGGGCGTGCACGCCATCGTCGACCTGCCGAATTCCGGCGTCGGCCTCGCCGTGATCGAGGTGATGAAGGAGCGGCACCGCACCGCGCTCGCCTCCTCCACCGCCTCCTCGGCCGTCACCGGCCGCTTCTGCGCCCCGACCACGGTGCAATGGGTGAACGACACCTGGGCGCAGGGCAATGCGGTGGCGCGCAGCCTGGTGCAGCAGGGCGGCGAGAGCTGGTACTACCTGACGGTCGACTACGCGCTCGGCCATGCGCTGGAGGGCGATGCCCAGGCGGCGGTGACTGCGGCGGGCGGGCGCAACCTCGGCGCCGCGCGGCACCCGCTGAACACCGGCGACATGTCCTCCCTGCTGCTGCGGGCGCAGTCGAGCGGCGCGCGGGTGATCGCGCTGGCCAATACCGGGACGGACGCCATCAATGCCATCAAGCAGGCGCATGAATTCGGCCTGCTGCGCGGCGGCCGCACCCGGATCGCGGCGCTCTTCCTGCTGATCTCCGATGTCCATGCCCTCGGGCTGGACACCGCGCAGGGGCTGCTGCTCGCCTCCCCCTTCTACTGGGACCTGAACGACGGCACCCGGGAGTGGTCGCGCCGTTGGGGCGCGCGGATGGGCGGGCGGATGCCGACCATGGACCATGCCGGCGTCTATTCCGCGACCCTCGCCTGGCTGCGCGCGGCGAAGCGCAGCGACAGCCTGGAGGGCGAGATGGTCGTCGCCGAGATGCGGCGCGGGCCCATCCAGGACCCGCTCTTCGGCCCGGTCACCATCCGCCCGGACGGCCGCGCCATCCACGACATGCATGTCTTCCGGGTGAAGGCGCCGGGCGAGAGCCGCTACGCCTGGGACTACTACGAGCGCATCGCCACCATCCCGCCGGAGCAGGCCTTCCGCCCGCTGGACCAGGGCGGCTGCGCCCTGGTGGCGAAGTAGCGCGGTGCGGATCGCCGTCATCGGCAACGGCATCGTCGGCACCTGCTGCGCCGCCTGGCTGCAGCGCGACGGCCACCAGGTCACCTTCATCGACCCGCTCGGCCCGGCCGAGGCGACCTCCTTCGGCAATGCCGGCTCGCTCTCCCCCTCCGCCTGCCTGCCGGTCGGCATGCCCGGGATGTGGAAGAAGGTGCCGCGCTGGCTGCTCGATCCGCTCGGGCCGCTGGCCGTGCGCTGGTCCTATGCGCCCATCGCGGCGCCCTGGCTGGCGCGCTTCCTCCGCGTCTCCAACCCGGCCGAGGTGACGCGGATCGCCGCCGCGCTGCGCGGGCTGCTGGCGCCGATCTTCGAGTGCTACGAGCCGCTGCTGCAGCGCGCCGGCGGCATGTCGCACATGCGCCGCAGCGGCTGCCTCTACGTGTATTCGGGGCGGGAGGCGGCCGCCGCCTGGGCCTGGGGGATGAACCTCCGCCGCCGCCTCGGCGTCGAGCTGCGCGATGTCGAGCAGGAGGAGCTGGAGGCGCTGGAGCCGGACCTGAAGGGCCGCTTCCGCTTCGGCCTGCTGGCGCCGGAGAACGGCTCCACGCCCGACCCGGCGGCGCTGACCCGCGCCCTCTTCGCGCAGTGCGAGCGCGACGGCGCCGTCGTCGTCCGCCGGCGCGTCACGGCGCTGGAGGCACGGGGCGGTGCGCTGCGCGCGCTGCGGCTGGAGGGTGGCGAGCGCCTCGAGGTCGAGGGCGTGGTGCTGGCCGGCGGCGCCTGGTCCGGCAGGCTCGCCGCGCAGCTCGGCGCCCGCATCCCGCTCGAGACCCAGCGCGGCTACCACGTGACGGTCGAGAGCAGCAACCTGCGGCTCCGCCACACCGTCATGGCGGTCGAGCACAACCTGATGGTGAACCCCATGGCGATGGGACTGCGCCTGGCCGGCACGGTGGAATTCGCCGGGTTGAAGGCCGCGCCCGACTGGCGCCGCGCCGAGGCGCTGCTGGCGCGGGGCAGGGAGATGTTCCCGCATCTCGACGCCTCCCGCACCACGCGCTGGATGGGCCACCGCCCCTGCCTGCCCGACAGCCTGCCGGTGATCGGCCGCGCCCCCGCGGTGGAGAATGCCTGGCTCGCCTTCGGCCATGGCCATGTCGGCATGTGCGGCGCGCCCTCGACGGGGCGGGAGATCGCCAACCTCGTCGCCGGCCGCCCGCCGCAGCTCGACATCGCCCCCTTCGCGCCGGACCGCTTCCGGCGCGCCGCCTGAGAGGACCACCCATGCCCCTGCGCCGCGCCCTGCTCGCCCTGCCCTTCCTTGCCGGCGCGGCGGCGGCGCAGGGCTGGCCGGCGCGCCCCATCCGCATCGTCGTGCCCTTCCCGCCGGGCGGCAGCACCGACCTGCTGGCACGCCGCATCGCCGAGCGGCTCTCGCCCGCCCTCGGCGTGCCGGTGCTGGTGGAGAACCGTCCCGGCGCCGGCGGTACCACGGGCTCGGAGATGGTGGCGCGCGCGGCGCCGGACGGCACCACCCTGCTCTTCGGCGTCACCGGCACGCATGGCGTGGCGCCCAGCCTCTTCCCGCGGCTCGGCTATGATCCGCTGAAGGATTTCGCGCCGGTCTCGCTCGTCGTCACCGCGCCGCTGGTGCTGGTGGCGAGGCCCGACCTGCCGGCGCGGACGCTCGGCGAGTTCGTCGCGCTCGCCAAGGCCGATCCCGGCGGGCTCACCTATGGCACGCCGGGCAACGGCACCTCCATGCATCTGACCGGGGTGATGTTCGACATGCAGGCGGGCACGCGGCTGACGCATGTGCCCTATCGCGGCTCCGGCCCGGCGCTGAACGATTTGGTGGCGGGCAACCTCGCCAGCATGTTCGGCGACCTGCTGGTGGTGCTGCCGCAGCTCCGCGCCGGGGCGATCCGCGCCATCGCCGTGACCGGCGCGACGCGCCACCCCCTGCTGCCCGAGGTGCCGACCATGGCGGAGGCGGGGCTGCCGGGCTTCCTCGCGCTCTCCTGGCAGGGCCTCTTCGCCCCGGCCGACACCCCGCCCGCCATCGTCGCGCGGCTGGCGGCCGAGCTGCGCGCCGCGCTGGAGGCGCCGGAGGTGCGGGACTTCTTCGCCGGCCAGGGCTTCGCCATCGAGGGCGGCCCGCCGGAGGCGCTGCGGGCGCTGCTGGAGACCGAGATCCCGAAATGGGCCGCCGTGGTGCGCGCCGGACAGGTGAGGCTGGACTGAGGCCATGGGGTTCGAGATCGGGATCGACATCGGCGGCACCTTCACCGACGCCGTCTGCCGCGCCGGCGACGGCAGCTTCCGCCGGCTGAAGGTCGCCAGCACCCCGGACGACCCGGCCCGCGCGGTCGGCACGGCGCTGGACCGGCTGCTGCCGGAGGGCGCCGCCGAGGTCGTGCGCCTCCTGCACGGCACCACCGTCGCCACCAACGCCATCCTGGAGGGGAAGGCGGCGAGGACCGGGCTGATCACCACCGCGGGCTTCGCCGATGTGCTGGAGCTCGGGCGGATGACCCGCGCCTCCAATTACGACCTGGTCTTCGGGCCGCAGACCCCGGTGCATGTCGTGCCGGCGGAGCGCCGGCTCGAGGTGCCGGAGCGCATCGGCCCCGATGGCGCGGTGCTGCTGCCGCTGGACGAGGCGGCGGTGGCCGGGGCCGCCCGCGCCCTGGCCGCGCAGGGGGTGCAGGCCGTCGCCATCTGCTTCCTCTTCGGCTTCCTCAACCCCGCGCATGAGCGTCGGGCGCGGGAGATCGTGGCGGCGGCCGCGCCCGGCCTCGCCATCTCCCTCTCCTCGGAGGTGGATCCGGCGATCCGCGAATACGAGCGGACCTGCGCCACGGTCTTCGACGCGGCGCTGAAGCCGGTGCTGGACGCCTATCTCGGCCGCATCGAGGCGATGCTGGCGGCGCGCGGCGTGCCGGCGGCGCTGCAGGTGATGCATTCGCGCGGCGGGCTGCTGGGCGCCGCCGCGGCGCGGGCGCGGCCGATCCGCCTCACCCTCTCCGGCCCCTCCGCCGCCGCCATCGGCGCCGCCAGCGTGCTGCGGGAGGCCGGGCATGCCGCCGGCATCTCCATCGACATCGGCGGCACCAGCGCCGACATTGCGGTGATCGAGGGCGGCCGGCCGGTGCTGCGGCAGGATGGCAGCGTCGCCGGCATCCCGGTGCGGGTGCCGACCGCCGATGTGCTCGCCATCGCCGCGGGCGGCGGCAGCATCGCCTGGCTGGACGCGGCGGGCGGGCTGCATGTCGGGCCGCATTCGGCCGGCGCCGATCCCGGCCCGGCCTGCTACCGCCGCGGCGGCACGCGGCCGACCGTGCTCGATGCCTCCGTCGTGCTCGGCCTGGTCGATCCCGCGCGCTTCGCCGGCGGCACCATGCCGCTCGACCCGGAGGCGGCCGCGGCGGCGATCCGCGAGCAGGTGGCGGCGCCGCTCGGCCTCTCCCTGGAGGAGGCGGCGGCCGCCATCCATCGCATCACCAATGCGGCGCTGGTCGAGGCGGTGCGGCGCATGACCGTCGGCCGCGGCAGCGACCCGCGCGCCCTGCCCCTGGTGCCGGCGGGCGGCGGCGGCGGGCTGCATGCGGCGGCGATCGCCGAGGAGCTGGGCATGGACCGGCTCGTAGTGCCGATCGCCCCGGGCGTGCTGGCGGCGACCGGCCTGCTGGAGGCGCCGCTGGAGCACGATGCCGGCCAGGGCTTCTTCCGCGCGGTGGAGGGCATCCCGGAGGCGGAGTTGCGCGCCGCGATCGAGGGTCTCACGGCGCGCTGCGCCGCCGCCATGGCGCGGGACGGGGCGCGGGCCGATGCGACGGAGGTCTCGGCCGAGGCCAGCTTCGTCGGCCAGGGCCATACGCTGCAGGTCGGCATCGCCCCGGACAGCGCGACGCCCGGCGCCGATCTGCGCGCCGGCTTCATCGCCGCCCACCGCGCCGCCTATGGCCATACCCGCGACGCGCCGGTGCGGCTGGTGACGCTGCGCGTGGTGCAGCGGGCGCATCCGCGCGGCGTGGCGCTGATCGCCGGCCAGGGCGCCGCCGGGCCGGAGGGCGAGCGCCGCGCCTGGCTCGGCGAGGGGTTCACCGCCGCCCGCATCCTCCGCGGCCTGGCGCCGGGGGCGGTGCTGGCGGGGCCCGCCATCCTCGAGACGGCGGACAGCACCCTGCTGGTGCCGCCGGGCTGGCGGCTCTCCGCCGCCGCCACCCACCTGCTGATGGAGCGCGCCGCGCCATGACCGCCGCCCGCCTCGAGCCCGCCCGCCTCGACCCCGCCAGCATCGAGATCCTGCGCCGCCGGCTGGAGGCGATCGCCGAGGAGATGCAGGGCGTCATGCTGCGCAGCGCCGTCTCCCCCATCGTGCGGGAGGCGAACGACGCCTCGGCCAGCCTCTTCCTGCCCGACGGCACGGTGCTGGCGCAGTCCGTCTCCCTGCCGCTGCTGCTGGGCTGCCTGGTGCCGGCGGTCGGGCGGCTGATCCGGGAATTCCCCGTGGAGGAGATGCGCCCCGGCGACATCTACCTGATGAACGACCCCTATGACGGCGGCACCCACATCCCGGATGTCTCGCTGCTGGTGCCGGTCCATGCCGAGGGGCAGGTCGTCGCCCTCTCCACCACCATCCTGCACCACCAGGACATGGGCGGGCTGACGCCCGGCTCCGTCCCGACCCATGCGACCGAGATCTACCAGGAGGGGCTGCGCCTGCCGCCGCTGCGCCTGGCGCGGGAGGGGGAGATCGACGCGCAGATCATGCGCATCATCGGCCGCAACATCCGTACCGCCGATGCCTTCGAATGGGACCTCAACGCGCAGATCTCCGCCTGCCGGACCGGCGCGGCGCGGCTGCAGGAGCTCGCGGCGAAGCACGGCGCCGCGCCGCTGACCGCGATGCTGCGGGAGCAGGTGCGGCTGGCGGAGGCGGCGACCCGCGCCGCCATCCGCGCCATCCCCGACGGAAGCTGGCGCTACGAGGACCGGCTCGACAACGACGGCGTCGATCTCGACCGCCCGGTGCCGATCGTGGTGACGGTGACGGTCGCGGGGGATGAGCTGACCATCGACTTCACCGGCACCTCGCCCCAGGTGCGCGGGCCGGTGAACGCGGCGCCGGCCGGCGTCATGGCCGGCGCCTTCTTCGCGCTGCGCGCGGTGACCGGGCCGGACATCCCGAACAACGGCGGCTGCTTCCGCCCGCTGCGCCTGGTGCTGCCGGAGGGCAGCCTGGTCAATCCCCGCCCGCCGGCCGCGGTGAACGCCCGTACCGCGACGGTGAAGGTGCTGACCAACGCCATCCTCGGCGCGCTGGCGGAGGCGCTGCCCGAGCGCATCCCGGCCGCCAATGCCGGCGTCTCCTGCATCGTCTCCTTCGGCGGCCGGCGGGAGGATGGCAGCCCCTATGTCGTGACCGAGGTGATCGCAGGCGGCAGCGGCGGCTCCGCCTACGGGCCCGGCGTGAACGGCATCTCGACCGATGTCAGCAACACCATGAACCAGCCGGCGGAGATGCTGGAGAGCGACGCGCCGCTCCGCGTGCGCCGGGTCGCGGTGCGGCGCGGCTCCGGCGGCGCGGGCGTGCATCCCGGCGGCTGCGGCATCCTGCGGGAATACGAGGTGCTGCGCGGCCCGCTGACTCTCAGCTTCCGTGGCGAGCGGCACCTGAACGCGCCGCGCGGCGCGCTGGGCGGCGGGCCGGGGCAGGTTGCGGAGGCCTATATCGACAGGCAGAACGGGGTGAGGGAAGAGATCCGGTCGAAGCTCAGCACGGTCCTGCACACGGGCGATCGGCTGGTCATGGGCACCGCCGGCGCCGGAGGCTGGGGAGTCCCGTCGTGATCCGTCTTCTCGCATCCCTGCTGCTGCTGCTCGCCGCCGCCATGCCGGCCGCGGCGCAGATCGAGCCGGGGCGGCCCATCCGCCTCATCGTCGGCTACGGGCCGGGCGGCTCGCTCGACCTCGTCGCGCGGGTGATGGCGGAGCTGGTGCGCGACCGGCTCGGCGCCCCGGTGGTGGTGGAGAACCGCACCGGCGCCGGCGGGATCATTGGCAGCGACCTAGTCGCCAAGGCGCCGCCGGACGGCCATACGCTGGTGATGGGTGGCGGCGGCTCGCATGGCGTGACGCCGGCGGTCAAGCGCAACCTGCCCTTCGACCCGGACCGCGACTTCACCGCCATCGCCCGCGTCGCCGACTTCGCCAATGTGATGGTGGTGAGTGCGGCGCTGCCGGTGCGCAGCGTGCAGGAGTTCGTCGGCTGGGCCCGGGCGCAGCGGGGCGGGGTGAATTTCGGCTCCTCCGGCGTCGGCACCTCCATCCACCTGACCGGCGAGCTGTTCAGGCTGCGCACCGGACTCGAGATGACGCATGTGCCCTATCGCGGCTCGGGGGGCTCCTCGGCCGATCTCCGGGCGGGGCAGATTCAGGTGATCTTCGACAACCTGCCTTCCGTCATCGGCCAGGTGCAGGCGGGCGCGCTGCGGGCGCTCGCTGTCACCTCCGCAACGCGGGCGGCGAGCCTGCCGGAGGTGCCGACCATGGCGGAGGCGGGCATCGCCGATTTCGTGGTGACGAGCTGGGTCGGCCCCTTCGGCCCGGCCGGGCTGTCGCCCGCGACCCTCGCCCAGCTCTCCCGCGCCTTCACCGAGGCGGCGGCCTCGCCGGCCGGGCAGGAGCGGCTGCGGGCGCTGGGCGCGGTCCCGGCGGCCGAGGACGCCGCCGCCTTCGATGCGAGCTGGCGGCAGGACATGGCGCGCTGGCGCCGGGTGGTGGCGGAGGCCGGGGTGCCGGTGGAGGAGTAGGCCGCGGTCCGGCCGCGGCGGGGTGCGTTCAGGTCCGAAGGCTGCGCGTGACCTCCCAGGCATGGAAGCGCCGACCACGACGGCACGCGTCGCGGTGGTCGGCGGGAGCGAGGTCGGCTTCATCCTCGGCGCAGGACCATCGGGACGTAAAGGAGCGGACGCGACGTATGCGGGGCTCGAGGCGCTTCGATGCGGCGGAGCGCTTCCGTCGAGGCCAGGATGAATTCCGCGACTTCCTCCGCCCCCGCGCCCGCCACGACCAGCCTATCGCTGCCAGCCGCCGTCGCCTGCTGCATCTCCGCGGTGCCGAGGGCGTGCTCGCCATCCTCCAGGCCGCGCAGGCGCGGCGCGTCGTTCCTCTCGGGCCGTCACGATCGGCGCGAGCGCTGACCGACCCGCAGGGTTGTTCCGCGCCGACGCTCCCGGCGTCGCGGTGTGGGCTGCGCAACAGCCGTCTGGCCGAGGCCGGGCGACCATGCGGTCATGTCCATCGTCGCAGACTTTCCCATGATGTCCACGCTCCTGCTGGGCGGCTTCGCCCTCACCGGCATGCTGTCCCTGCGGCCACGAGGCCTGCGCGGAGCGGCGCAGGCCAGGGCAGTCGCCCTCGGCCCGGCAGGCTACCGCCGTCTCGCGGTCGAGGTGATCCCGGCGGAGGGTCCGGCGTTCCGCGCCTACCTCGCCTGCGGCAAGGCCACTCCGCCACCGCGCAGGGGCACCACGTTCATGGTCGCCTTCCACCCCGGAGAGGCAGGCGCCACCGACCTGCCGAACGTCGTGCTCTGCGGCAGCCCGGCGCGGCGGAAGTAGGCCACCGCTCGGGAGCCCTGGTGTGCCCCGGCCGATGCAGGAGCGCAGCGCGTCCCGCTCAGCCCGAGTGGCGGTTGGCAATGTCCAGCATCCATCCGGCGAGAGCATCGAGCATCGCGTCGAGCACCTGCACCTCCGTTCGGCCCGACCTGACCGGAACATGGAAGGAGTGGTCGGCCCCGGCGATCTCGTGGAGCGTCGCCCGGGTGCCGAGCCCCGCCACCACGCTGCGCAGCAGCCCGAGGTCTGCCAGCGCGTCCCGGGTGCCCTGGAGGAAGAGCATCGGAACCTGGACCCGGGCGAGATGCTCGGCACGCAGGTCGGACGGTGTCCCGGCCGCGTGCAGCGGAAAGCCCAGGAAGACAATCCCGCGCAGGCCGGGCAATGGACCCGCGGCCTGCGCCTGCGAGGTCATGCGCCCGCCGAATGACTTTCCCCCGGCGAAGAGCGGCAGGTCCGGCGCCCTCTCCGTTGCGGCGGCGACCGCGGCGCGCACGGCCGCCTCTGCCAGGGCCGGGCGGTCCGGGCGCTTCGAGCCGGCTTCCATGAAGGGGAACTGGTAGCGCAGCGTGGCGATCCGGCGCGCCGCGAGGCCGGCGGCGACCGCGGCCATGAAGGGATGCTCCATGCCCGCCCCGGCACCATGCGCCAGCACGAGAAGAGCCCTGGCGCCGTCGGGCCTGTCGAGCAGTCCGGAGACGGAGTGCTGGTCCCCGACGGCGATGGAGATGCGGGTCACCACTCGAACCTCGTTCCTTGTCCCTGGCCTTGTCCCTGGCGGGGGCGGCCGCGGCGTCGTGTCAGGCGGGCTCGTCCACGTCCCGGCCAGGACAATGGCCGGAACCGGTCGCGCGTCCAGGCGGGCCAGGCTTCGGGCGGCAGGTCCGACGCAACCCTCCGCGATTTTTCGTGACGATCATCACCATTGCTTTTTTCATGACGATCAGTCTGAATAGCCCCGTCGCCGCCCTGCCCGCGGCGCCGTCCGTCGAGGGTCTGGATGAAGGTTTCGAAGGAGAAGTCGGCCGAGAACCGCGCTCGCATCCTCGAGGCGGCCGCGCGGCTGTTCCGCGAGCGGGGCCTGCAGGGCACCGGTGTCGACGCGCTGGTCGGCGCCGCCGGGCTCAGCCATGGCAGCCTCTACAGCCAGTTCGGCTCCAAGGACCGCCTGGCGGCCGAGGCATTGGCGGCGGCGCTGGACAGCGGGACGCAGTCCCTGCTGCCACCCGGGGAAGCCCCGGAGCTAGGCATGCTGGTCCGCCGGTACCTCTCCCGCCGGCACCGGGACGCGCCGGGCGGCGGCTGCGCCCTCGCCGCCCTGGGCTCGGAGATGCCGCGCCAGGGCCCTGCTCTCCGCAGCGCCTATACCGCCGGCCTCCGCCGGTTGGCCGGGCGGATCGCGGCGCTGCTGCAGGAAGACCGTCCGGATGCGCGGGAGGACGCGGCCCTGGCCACCCTCGCCATGCTGGTCGGTACCCTGACCCTTGCCCGCGCCGTGGACGATCCGGCGCTGTCCGACCGCCTCCTCGCCCTTGGCCGCCGGCACCTCGGCGCGGCCCGCGACTGACCTGCCCCCCATTCCGGAAGGATTTCGAGAGATGGCCGCCAACCTGCTCGCCGCCGCGCTGGCGCGCCGCGGCATCCATTATGCCTGGGTCATGGTGGGGCTGACCTTCCTGGTCTCCCTCGCCTCGGCCGGCGCGCTCGGCGTGCTGGGTGCCTTCCTGCTGCCGCTGCAGCGGGAATTCGGCTGGGACACCGCCTCGATCTCCGGCGCGCTGGCGCTGCGGCTGCTGCTCTTCGGGCTGATGGCGCCCTTCGCCGCGGCGCTGCTGCAGCGCTACGGCCTGCGGCGGACGGTGGCGACCGCACTGGCGCTGGTGGTCGCCGGCTGCCTCGCCTCCATGGCCATGACGCAGGTTTGGCAGCTCTGGCTGTTCTGGGGCGTGGTGACGGGCATCGGCACCGGCATGACGGCCTTGGTGCTGGGCGCGACCGTTGCCAACCGCTGGTTCGTGCAGCGCCGCGGCCTGGTGCTGGGCCTGCTGACGGCCGCCAATGCCACCGGCCAGCTCGCCTTCCTGCCGCTCGCCGCCTGGCTGGCGCGGGAGGAGGGCTGGCGCAGTGCCATGGCGCCCGGGCTGATCGTTTGCGGCCTCGCGGCTGCGCTGTTCCTGCTGCTCGGCCGCGACCGGCCTGCCGATCTCGGCCTCGCCGCCTATGGCGAGGCGGCCGGCGCCGCCGCGCCGCCCGCGCCCGCCGCCGGCAATCCTGTCCGCAATGCCTTCGCCGTGCTGGGGGAAGCCGCACGCACCCGCGCCTTCTGGATCCTCTTCGCCACCTTCCTGGTCTGCGGCCTCTCGACCAACGGGCTGATCCAGACGCATTTCATCCCGCTCTGCAGCGATTTCGGCATGCCGGAGGTCGAGGCCGCGACGGTGCTGGCGATGATGGGGGTCTTCGACTTCGTCGGCACCATCGCCTCCGGCTGGCTGTCCGACCGCTACGACAACCGCGCGCTGCTGGCCTGGTATTACGGGCTGCGCGGCCTGTCGCTGCTGCTGCTGCCCTTCAGCGACTTCTCGCTCTACGGGCTGTCGGTCTTCGCCGTGTTCTACGGCCTCGACTGGATCGCCACCGTGCCGCCCACGGTGAAGCTCGCCGGCCAGAGCTTCGGGCGGGAGCGTGCGCCGCTGGTCTTCGGCTGGGTCTTCACCGCGCACCAGCTCGGCGCCGCCGTCGCCGCGCTCGGCGCCGGCCTCAGCCGCGACGCGCTGGCGAGCTACCTGCCCGCCTTCGCCCTGGCCGGTGCCGCCTGCCTCGTCGCGGCCGCGCTCGCGCTGGCCATCCGGCCGCCGCGCCCGGCGGTGGTGGCGCCCGCCGCAGCCTGAGCCCGAGGAGGAGAAAGCCATGACCACACCCACCGCCATCGTGGTCGGCGTCGGCGCCGAACGGGGCCTGGGCGCCGCGCTGTGCCGGCGCTTCGCGCAGGGGGGCTACCACGTGCTGGCCGCCGGCCGGACCGGCGCCAGGCTGGAGCAGGTCGTCGCCGCCATCCAGGCGGCCGGCGGCAGCGCGGAGGCGGTGCCGACCGATGCGACGCGGGAGGCGGAGGTGCTGCGGCTCTTCGACCGTGGCATGGCGCCCGGCGAGGGCCGCGCCCCGGCCGACCTCGTCGTCTCCAATGCCGGCAACAACCAGCGGCTCGACTTCCGCACGCTCTCGGTCGAGACCTTCGAGGAGTTCTGGCGCGTCGGCTGCCTCTCCGGCTTCCTGGTGGGGCGGGAGGCGGCGCGGCGGCTGGTCCCGCTCGGCCGCGGCACGGTGATCTTCACCGGCGCCTCGGCCAGCCTGCGCGGCAAGCCGGGCTTCGCGCAGTTCGCCGCCGCCAAGGCCGGGCTGCGGGCCATGGCGCAGAGCATGGCACGCGAGTACGGGCCGCTGGGCCTGCATGTCGCGCATGTGGTGATCGACGGCGGCATCGACGGCGAGCGGCTGCGCAGCCGCCGGCCCGAGGCGGTGGCCGAGCGTGGCGAGGACGGGTTGCTCGGCATCGAGGCGATCGCCGAGACCTATTGGCACATCCACCGCCAGCCGCGCTCCGCCTGGACGCAGGAACTGGACCTGCGGCCCTTCAAGGAGAGCTTCTGACGGGGGCGGGGACCGAGGGCCCGCTGCGGCGGGACCGTATCGGCGGTCTTTCCGGCCTTGGGTAGTTGCGCGGCATGATCGCGGGCACGCTGCCGACGCCGCCCTTCGCCCGCGTGATGCGGATGGGTCTGGTGGGCGTCGAGGCGGGGCGGCGGCCGATGTCCTGAACCCGCTCGGCACGGCGCATTCGCTGCTGGCGGCCGGCCGGGGATGCCGGCCGGGTCAGTGGGAGTTGCGCCGGGACGCTGTGGCGCGGCGGCTCCTGCGACAGGACTTGCCCGAGATCCCGATCAGGATCGCTGCCAGCGGCTGATCCCGGCGTGGATGCCTGTTCCGCCGGGCGGTACTGGCGCGTCTGGCGCAGGCAGCGCCCTGGGACCGCGCCCCTGCACCTGTGCGGTCTCCTCACGGTACGGCAGCCTGGGAAGACCGCTGCCTCCGCGGGACAGGCAGCCGGCGCCGCTTCAGACGGCTCTGCGGTAGATGTCCTGCCCCTTACTGCTTCGGGACAGGCGGTGCTGCCGGTTCCGAAGTGCCGCGGTCAAGCTTGGCAGCGGACTCGGCCGAATAGGCACGCAGATCGGCCTGGCGGGCGTTCTCGCATGTCTGCGCGGCATTTCGTGGGTGGTGGCGGCATTTCTGCAACCACGCCGCGCGCTGCTTGGGATTCTTCACGAACCAGTCCATGTCGTGCTCGGCGGCATGGAGCGGCGCCGCAAGAACGAAGGTTGCCGCCAGGATCAGAGCCAGACGCATTCCATCCTCCCCATCCCGCTGGTTGCTGCAGCAGGCACTGCATGAGCGCGGCGCCAATCGGGAGGTTCACCGGCTCGGGGCGGCCGCGGACCCGGGTGCCGTCGCCACCGTGGCGGAGGCCGCCGGAGGACGATCGGCCGGATCAAATTGCAGTTGCGACGCACTCGCAATTGGCTTTCAATGCCGCCGACCATCACTCGGAGCACGCCCATGGGCCGCATCATGCCCTTCGCGCCGCGGATCCTGCATGGCTATCCCAGCGCGACCGAGGCGCTCGACCCGGCTGAATCACTGCTGCTCCTCGCCATCCGCGGGTGGGTCGATGACGTCCGGCAGGCCACGGATCCGCTGCTGCGCCTCGGCGGCATCGCGGCGCAGGTCGGCGTCCCCGCCGCCGCTCCCGCGCTGGACATGGTCATGCGCGTCATCGCCCGCACCGCGCTGCGACCGGTGCAGATCGGCTGCCCGCGCTGCCCGCGGCTGGGTGCGGACGAGCAGCGCCTGTTGCACGCCGCGCGGCTGGCACAGGGCCGGGAGACCGGCCTGGCGCAGGAGGTGTTGCGGGACGGCCTGCTGTCCGACATCGGCGCCCAGTTTGCCCTCGGGCCCCTCCAGGGTCTGGGCGAGTTGTTGATCACGGCGGGGTTCAAGCTGCGGCCGCGTCTCCTGGTCGACCTCGCCGGGATCGACGATGGGGATGCCGTGCATTGGCCGCTGTCCCTCCCGACCCACCACTAGCCGAGGAGGCCTCCTTGTTCCGTCATCATTCGCTCGGCGCCGCGACACTGTCCGCGTTCATGGCGGCGGATTGCAGTCCGCGCTCGGATCCGCGGCGTCACCTCGGCTCCGATGCCTCCGTCCCCGCACGGGCAGTCGGCAAGCCCCCGCTGGACGAGGGACCGGGAGCAACCACGCACCAACCGAAGACCTGCACTGCGGCTTTCTCCGACCCATCGGCGCCGCCGCGAGGCGCTCAGCATACCGCGGAGTAGAGGGATGGCGGCTTGCATGCATCGTAACGAGGTGGACCAGGGTCGCCCGGTACGCGACCTTGAGCCGGAGGCACTCTTCTGCGTCGCGGTGTTGCGAACCTGGGCTGCCGCCCGTCGCCCGAAAGCTGCCGCATCCCTCGATTGGCAGGAGGTCTGCGAGCGAGGGCAATTGCCGGAACACACCGTGCAGGCCTTCGATGCGTGATTGTGCCCCGAGGGGTGGTGTAGGAGTTGTGCTCCTTGGCGGGTTTGGCCGCTGTATCAGGCGGCCACGGCGGGCAGGCTGACGGTGGGATTGTCGCTCACGCTGCCGATGGTTTCCAGCGTCATGTAGCGGGCGCGCTGGGTGGCCCATTCGTCGGATTGCTCCAGCAGAATGGCGCCGATGAGGCGGGTGATGGCGGCCTCGTTCGGAAAGATGCCGACGACATCGGTGCGGCGTTTGATCTCGCCATTGAGGCGCTCGATGGGGTTGGTGCTGTGGATCTTGGCGCGGTGCTCGCGTGGGAAGTCCATGTAGGCCAGCACGTCATGCTCGGCGGCGTCCATCAACTCGGCGAGCCTGGGCACCTTGGGGCGGAGCTGGTCGGCGACACGGCGCCACTGGGCATGGGCGGCAGGGGCATCAGCCTCGGCGAAGGCGGTGCCAATCCAGGCGGAGACCAGGCGGCGCTGGGTCTTGCCGGCGTGTGCCGTCGCATTGCGCATGAAGTGGACGCGGCAGCGCTGCCAGGTCGCCCGCAGCACCTTGGTCACGGCGGCCTTGAGGCCCTCATGGGCGTCGGAGATCACCAGCTTCACCCCGCGTAGGCCGCGGCGCGTCAGTGAGCGGAGGAAGTCGAGCCAGAAAGTCTCGGCCTCGGAGGCGCCGATCGCCATGCCGAGCACTTCGCGCCGGCCATCGCTGTTCACACCAACGGCAATGGTGACGGCGACCGGAACGATGCGGCCGGCTTCGCGGACCTTCACATAGGTGGCGTCGAGCCACAGGTACGGCCAGTCGCCCTCGATCGGGCGGGTCAGGAAATCCTGCACCCGCTCGTCGATCTCGGCGCAGAGCCGGCTGACCTGGCTCTTGCTGACGCCGTCCAGGCCCATGGCGCGCACCAGGTCGTCCACCGAGCGGGTGGAAATGCCCTGGATGTAGGCTTCCTGGATCACCGCGGTCAGCGCCTTCTCGGCGGTGCGCCTGGGCTCCAGGAAGGCCGGGAAGTAGCTGCCGCGGCGCAGCTTCGGGATGCGGAGCTCGACGGTGCCGGCGCGGGTCTGCCAGTCGCGCTCGCGGTAGCCGTTGCGCTGGTTGATCCGGCTTTCGCTGCGCTCGCCAGGGGCGGCGCCGGTCAGGCCAGCCACCTCCAGCGCCATCAGCCGCTCGGCGGCGAAGCCGATCATCTCGCGCAGCAGGTCGGCGTCGGAGGACTTCTCCAGAAACCCGCGCAAGGCCATCGTGTCGTCGGTCATCGTGGCTGGTCCATGGTCCAGGGGTTGTTGGTCTCAGCAACCCAACCCTACCCAGGACCACCACGATGGCCGCCACCGTTACGGTGACCGCCTCCTACACCACCT
>NZ_JAUTWS010000310.1 GCF_030657435.1 Paracraurococcus lichenis
CTAGGAAGGCGCGTGGCCGAGCTTCGGGCGGCACGGGATGCGGTGGACACGGCGATTCGGCTGTTTGATCCCGCGCGACTGCCGCACAAGATCAAGCCGCGTCTGCGCCGGCTCCGGCCGCCGATGTTCCGCCATGGGGAATGCTCGCGGGCTATCCTTAGCATGCTACGGATTGCTGAGGAACCGCTGACAGCAAGAGCCGTGGTGGAGCGGTTGGAGGTCGAGTATCATTTGGACCTCAGTGAACCGGCGCGCCGGGCGGAACTGGTGAACAAAGTGCAGGTGACGCTGCGGCGCTACGCCAAAGGCGGTTTGATCTGCGAGGAACGCGGGCTGGAGGTGGTTTGGCGGCTGGCGAGGTAGAGGCTCCGACGTTGGCCTGCTAGGAATCCCGCTCGCATCTTTGGCGTTCATCACAAATGGAAAGCGGCAGCGATCTTCCCGGCTTGAGCAGCAACTTCGATTCCCGTTGGCTCGACCTTCTGGATATGACTGCTTTGGAAAGGCACTTAGCGGAGGCGATGTCGCCTGGCGACGTCGAGACGGCGATTGAAAATCTAAGGGCGATGCGGGACGCAGATGTGATTGCGAGGCGAGCTATGCTTCGTCGCCCGGAAGGGGCGGAGAGCCGTCGATGTGCGCCAAAAGCCTCCTAGTCTCTAAATGCAAGTATCGAGCGCCGACCTCTACAGCCGAGTTCGCGTTCGGACCTATCCCGAACTGCTCGTAGGCTTCCGCGAGGGCGTTCGCTTGACTGGCAACCATATTACGAATTGCATCGCGGTCCTGGGCGGGAAGGCGATGCACAACCGCCGCTATAACTACGTGAAACACCTTGGTCGCGGCATCAACGCGAGCCAGAACTTCTAAGTTCTTTTCTGCATCAGACATGGTTGCATCCTGCCTCCACGGTAGGCATGGTGATGGTCGCTTCGGATTGAGTCTAGATCCGCGCCCGCTGCCAGTACCCGCAAAAGTCCACACTCGGCGGCGCCTTCATCGCCAGCCCGGCTACCAGCCGGACCTGCATGCCGTTCGGATCGCGCCGGTGGTCCTCGCGCCAGCCGGCCTCTTGGGCATAGCGAGCAAGGTAGGTGCCGGCGATGTGGTGATGGTGCCCGATCTCGGCCCGGCGCATCCGCGAGAAGAAGCTTTCCGCCCCGTTCGTGTGCGTGCCGTCCAGACTGTACGCGACCTGATGGTTGATCCGCTTGACGACGTAGTGGGCGTGCAGCGCATCCCATCCACTTGCCTCGTCAGCGTGGATC
>NZ_JAUTWS010000311.1 GCF_030657435.1 Paracraurococcus lichenis
TGACGAGCTCGAGGCGGCGCTGCACCGGGCCCTGCTCCGGTGAGGCCCAGCACCGGATGCGCTGCGAGGGTTGTGTTGCAATGTTTGCGACGAGCCGTGGGTGGTCGTGAGCGGCCACGACACGAGCCAGATCAGGCGGCGACCTGGAACAGCTCGGCGATGAATGTGGCCTGCGCCCGCATGTCGCGTCCACCAACCCTCCGTACCTGCCCCTTCCTCACCATCGCCATGACCTCGTAGCCCGCCAGTGTTCGTCGCGCCGTGTGGAAACTGCAGAAGCCCAGCCCCGGCCTGATCAGGCGTTTAACGCGCCGATGGTCTTGTTCCACTATCTTATTGATCCGGCCCTCATTGTCTTGACCTGCCCTTTGGGCATGCCAAGTCCAGGAGCATGAAGCACGTGGACATGCGCAAGTTGCCGGCCGCCGCCCAAGAGGAGCGCCGGCGGCAGGTGATCGGGCTTCGCCAGCGCGGCCTGAGCTATGGGGAGATCGCGGGGCAGGTTGGCCTGAGCCGGACCGGGGTGATCAATATCTGCCAGCGCTTCGCGGCCGAGGGGGCGAAGGGCCTGGTCAGCAAGCCGCGGGGCCGCAAGCCGGATGAGCAACGCTTGCTCGACGCGGCGCAGGAGGCCGAGATCCAGGGCCTGATCCGGCGCCATACCCCGGACGAGTTGGGCATGCCCTTTGCGCTCTGGAGCCGGGCGGCGGTGGGCCTGTTGATCACGCGCTGCTGCGGGGTCGGGCTGGCGGTGCGCACGGTGGGCAAGTACCTGGCGCGCTGGGGGTTCACCGCCCAGAAGCCGATCCGTCGGGCTTACGAGCAGGACCCTGCGGCGGTGCGGCGCTGGCTGCGGCAGGAGTATCCGGCCATCCTGGCGCGGGCCCGGCAGGCCCGGGGCGTGATCTTCTGGGGTGACGAGACCGGCTTGCGCTCGGATGACGTGCGCGGCCTCGGCTACGCCCCGCGTGGCCGGACCCCGGTGGTGCGGGTCTGCCACAAGCGAGCCAGCCTGAGCCTGATCTCGGCGGTGGCCAACAAGGGCGAGTTGCGCTGGATGGTGGTCGATGGCGCGGTCAACGCGCCGACCCTGATCCGCTTCCTCATGCGCCTGATCCGGGAGGCCCGCCGCAAGGTCTTCCTCATCCTGGATCGGCTGCGGGTGCACCGTGCCCGTCTGGTGCGGGACTGGCTCGCCATGCACAGCACCAGGATCGAGGTGCATTACCTGCCGTCCTACAGTCCCGACCTGAACCCGGATGAGAA
>NZ_JAUTWS010000312.1 GCF_030657435.1 Paracraurococcus lichenis
GAGGGCCGGGGCGATGCCGGGACACGGCGCCCTGGCCCGGCATCGCGCCGTTCTGCCCGGCGCTACGGCGCAGCCCGTCGCCGCCCAGGCGCAGCCGGCCTGGCCGACGCGGTCGGTCACGCTGGTGGTTACCTTCCTGCCGGGTGGGATGAGGGACACGGTCGGGCGGATGATGGCAGAGCGCGCGCCGCGCCTGCCCGGCCAGCCGGTGCTGGTGGAGAACCGGCAGCCGACCCCTGCCAGTCAGATCACGTAGTCGAAGGTCTCGTAGGACAGGTCGCTCAACACCTGGTCCATGGTCTGCGCGGGGTGGTCCGGCGTCTGGGTGCGCACCACCCGCGCCGGCACGCCGGCGACCGTCGCATGCGGCGGAACCGGCCGCAGCACGACCGAGCCGGCCGCGACGCGCGCATTCTCGCCGATGCGGATATTGCCGAGGATCTTGGCGCCGGCGCCGATCATCACGCCGCGGGCGATCTTCGGATGGCGGTCGCCCGCCTCCTTCCCCGTTCCGCCCAGTGTCACCGCCTGCAGCAGGGAGACGTCGTCCTCGACCACGGCGGTCTCGCCGACGACGAGGCCGGTGGCATGGTCGAGGAAGATGCCGCGGCCGAAGCGTGCGGCCGGATGGATGTCGGTCTGGAAGACCTCGGAGGTCCGGCTCTGCAGATAGAGCGCGAAATCCCGCTCGCCATTGCCCCAGAGCCAGTGCGTCAGGCGGTGCGCCTCGATGGCGTGGAAGCCCTTGAAGTAGAGGAAGGGCTCGAGGAAGCGCTCGCAGGCCGGATCGCGCTCGTACACCGCCGTGATGTCGGCCCGTATCGCTTCCGCGATGCCGGCATCGGCCAGCATCGCGCGATGGAAGGCCTGCAGGATCAGAGGCAATGGGATGACATCGTTCTTCAGCCGGGAGGCGACGCGGTGCATGACCGCGATCTCGAAGCTCGGCTGATTGGTGATGGATTCGAGGAAGAGCGCGGCGAGCTGCGGCGCACGGCCATAAGCCTCCTCCGCCTCCCGACGCAGGCGCAGCCAGAGCTGATCGGTGAAGTCCTGCAGCGCCTGCGGATCACGTGCGACGAGGGTCAGGTGGCCGAGTTGGGGACGCGACATGCGGGCGGAGTCCTCCTCTCGCGTGCGGATTGGTCCGGGCTTAGGCAGGCTGCCCTCGTCACGAGAACAGGCTGACGGGATCGTAGTTCTTGGCAAGCCCGGTGGAGCATGCCTGCCATGCAGGCCGGATCCAGCAGGCAGGAAAAAAA
>NZ_JAUTWS010000313.1 GCF_030657435.1 Paracraurococcus lichenis
TGAACCGCCCCGGATTTGCCGGAGGCTCTAACCCTTGAGAAGGTAGAGCCATGACGAAGAAGACCTCGAACCGATTTTCGCCTGAGGTCCGGCAACGTGCAGTGCGGATGGTGCTGGACCACGGCGGCGACCACGCCTCGCAGTGGTCGGCGATAGGCTCGATCGCGGCGAAGATCGGCTGCACGGCCGAGACCCTGCGCAAGTGGGTGCGGCAGGCCGAACGCGATCAGGGACTGCGGGCGGCAGGGCCGACAACCTCGGAGCAGGAGCGGATCAAAGGGCTCGAACGCGAGGTCCGCGAGCTGCGTCAGGCGAACGAGATCCTGCGCAAGGCGTCAGCTTATTTTGCGATGGCGGAGCTCGACCGCCGCTCGAAGCCATGATCGCCTTCATCGACGATCATCGCGAGGTCTACGGGGTCGAGCCGATCTGCAGGGTGTTGCCGATCGCTCCGTCGACCTACCACGCCCATGTTGCGCAACGCACCGATCCGGCCAAGGCCTCGCCCCGGGCCCGGCAGGACCTGGTGCTCATGGAGCAGATCCGGCGGGTGCACGAGGCGAACTTCGGGGTCTATGGCGCCCGCAAGGTCTGGCACCAGCTTGGCCGCGAGGGCATCGAGGTGGCCCGCTGCACGGTGGAGCGCCTGATGCGGCAGATGGGCCTGCGTGGCGCCGTGCGCGGCAAGGAGACCAGGACCACCATCGCCGACAAGGCTGCCCCTTGCCCGGCGGACAAGGTGAACCGCAAGTTCGAGGCGCCGCATCCGAATGCCCTGTGGGTGTCGGATTTCACCTATGTCGCGACCTGGCAGGGCTTCGTGTACGTGGCCTTCATCATCGATGTCTTCGCCCGTCGCATCGTCGGCTGGCGCGTTTCGAGGTCGGCGCATGCCGATTTTGTCCTCGATGCTCTGGAGCAGGCGCTGTACGACCGCCGACCGGTGAAGGGCGGCCTCATTCACCACAGCGACAGGGGCAGCCAATACGTTGCGATTCGGTACGCAGACCGGCTGCTCGAAGCCGGGATCGAGCCCTCCGTCGGCAGCGTCGGTGACAGCTACGACAACGCACTCGCCGAGACGATAAATGGCCTGTTCAAGACCGAGGTGATCCGGCGGCGTGGCCCGTGGCGCAGCCTGGAGGAGGTTGAGTTCGCCACCTTGGAGTGGGTCGACTGGTACAACAACCGCCGCCTCCTCGAGCCGATCGGCTATATCCCGCCCGCTGAGGCCGAGGCACGCTACTACGCCCAGCTTG
>NZ_JAUTWS010000314.1 GCF_030657435.1 Paracraurococcus lichenis
CGGTTCTGTTGCAAGTTTGATACTGCTGGCGAAATCGGAAAGGCGGAAGTTGGTTGAATGATGCGCCCTTTGGTTGGGTGAGCCTTGGCGCATTTGCCTGCGGCCCACGCCGCAAGGTCTGCAGCGTGCCAGACAGCCCCCCGAGCTTGGCGACAGCGGCGGCTTTGCCGCTGTAAGCAGCATGCCGCGATCGCGCCAGCCAGGCATTGATGAAGCTGTTCCTGCAACATCGAGGCCGGCCATGTGCCTACACCCTGCAGCGCCCCTTCCAGTTCCGGACGCGACGGTCAAGGTGGCGCGGCAAGCTTTCCCGCGTGGCAATCTGCTGCTGAGCCTGCGTGACAAGCTTGGCCCCGTCTTCGACGATGACCGCTTTGCATCGCTGTTCCCGAGCAAGGGTCAGCCAGCGGCGGCGCCCTGGCGTCTGGCCTTGGTGACGTTGCTGCAGTTCGCTGAGGGCTTGTCGGATCGAGGGGCGGCGGATGCGGTGCGGGGGCGGATCGACTGGAAGTATTTGCTCGGCCTGTCACTCACCGACCCTGGCTTTGACAGCTCGGTGCTGAGCGAGTTCCGCACACGCTTGGTTGCGGGCGCGGCCGAGACCCTGCTGCTGGATGCGGTGCTGGAGATCGCGGCGGCGCATCACCTGCTCAAAGCCGGAGGCCGCCAGCGCACGGACGCCACCCACGTCCTGGCCGCCGCCCGTGCGCTGAACCGGCTCGAGTGTGTTCACGAGACGCTGCGGCATACGCTGGAGGTGCTGGCCCTGGTGGCGCCCGAATGGTTGCTGCCGCAGGTTTTGCCGCACTGGGCCGAGGCGTACGAAGCGCGTGCCTTCGACGACCGCCTGCCACGTTCGGCTACCAAACGAGCCGCCTGGGTGCAGCAGATTGGCGAGGACGGCCATCATCTGCTCGCGGCGCTTGCCGCTGCTGCCACGCCGGAGTGGCTCCGCCACCTGCCCGCCGCCGAAATGCTACGCCGGGTCTGTGTTCAGCAGTTCTATCTTGCCGACGGCCAGGTGCGCTGGCGGAGCGAGCGCGACGAGATCCCGCCCGCGGCAAGGCTCATCAACTCACCTTACGATGCCAATGCCCGCTATGCCTGCAAGCGCAGCACGACCTGGATCGGCTACAAGGTGCATCTGAGCGAGACCTGTGACGAGGAGCGGCCGCGGATCATCACCGCGGTGCAGACCACCGCCGGGCCTGTGGCGGACAGCGACGTCACAGCCCCGATCCATACAGCACT
>NZ_JAUTWS010000315.1 GCF_030657435.1 Paracraurococcus lichenis
CCCCCTGCGGCGCAAGGGAAAACGTCAGGGATGCAGTGCCGCGTACTGGGATGCCGCCATCTGTCCGGCCGCCATCCCGGCCCTGGATCGGCGGCCCGCATGGGAGTTCGCGGAACACGTCCAGTCCAAGGTGGCGTACTCGAGGTGCGTTGTTGCCCACTGGTTTTCCCGATCCGGTCTCGCCGACTGTTGCGTCATGCCTTCCTTGCGCTTGCCCACGCCTTGGTGTCCGTGGTGGGCCTGTGCCACTACTGCTGGAAGTTCAGCTTCAGCCCGGGTTCCGGCCAACGCATCTGCCCCACCGCGCCCTCGCCCGAGAGCGTGATGGTGGCTGTGCGCATATCCGACCCACCAAAGCAGATATTCGTCGGATGGGTATCGGGCATTGCCATCTGGTCGAGCACGCGTCCGTCCGGAGCAAACACCGTGATCTGGCCAGTGACCAAGGTGGCAACGCAGATATTGCCGGATGCCGTCACGGCCAAGCTGTCAAAGCGGCAAAAGCCAGGCAGGCTGCCGATGCAACGCCCGCCATGCGGTGATGGGAACGGCTCTTTCCGGAGCACGCCGGGCGCCTCTATCTCGAACGCCCACAGGCGCGCGGACTCCGTGTCGGCGACATAGACGATCGTCTCGTCTGGAGAGAGTCCCACGCCATTGGCGCTCAAAATGGGGTAAGCGATTTCCCGAATCGATGAGCCATCCGGTAGCGCGTAGTACAACCCGCCGTGGTCGCGCGAGGTATGATAGCGCTTCCCGAGATCGGTGAAGTAGAAGCCCCCATGCCGATCGAACACCAAGTCATTCGGCGCCGAAAGCTTGTGGCCGTTCGCTTCCTTATAGAGCAACCTACGCGCACCATTCTCGGGGTCCACCCGCTCGACCGAGCCATACTCGTAATCGTCCGAGGGTCCCTGCCCCATGAAATTGCCGGGCAGGTAGCGGCTTCCACCGTTGTTGCAGAGGATCAGTGACCCGTCCGGCGCGCGCGCGAGCCCGTTTGGTCCACCTGCCGCCTTTCCCAGCCGCGTCACCGTACCGTCGGTAGCGACGCGGGTAACCCAGCCGCCATTGATCTCGGTCAGAACGACGCTGCCGTCGGCCATTGCAACCGGGCCTTCCGGAAATCCCAAGCCCCTTGCGACGATATGGACCTCGCTCATACCAATTTCCTCCCCCCGAAGTCTTTATGCCTTAGAGCCTGTACGCAAATAAAAATCCTTTTTTATCAGCGTCTTAGCAAAATATTGC
>NZ_JAUTWS010000316.1 GCF_030657435.1 Paracraurococcus lichenis
TCCGTCGGTGCAGCGATGCCGGAAGCCGGCGCGTCCTGTGCCGCAGTGCCGATCTCCTGGACCGCCCCCACGAACCGAACGCCTTTGCGCGGCAGGGTCCGAATCAGCCGCTGGTTCGCGCCGCTGTCGCCGATGGCACTGCGGGCTGCGTTCACCCGGCTGCTCAGCGTCGCCTCCGAGACAATGCGGCCACGCCAGACCGCAGCCAGGAGATCGTCGCGGCTGACCACCCGGTCGCGTGTCCGGATGAGGAATTCCAGAAGGTCGAAGACCTGCGGCTCGACCGCAACGAAGCCGTTGTCCCGGCGCAGTTCGCGCCGGGCGGTATCGAGCATGCAGTTGCCGAAAAGGTAGCGCACGGCGCGCCCTGTTGATTCTCCTGAGATCGTAGCGCAAGCGGCCTGCCGCGGACATCAAGCCCACCTGAAGGAGACCTCCAGGTCGTCTCCAAGCGGATGTCCGGCGGCTCAGGCAGTGTCGCCTGACCGCAATCGAGGATCGCACCGATGCAGGACGCCCCCATCGACCCTGCCCGCCGGCAGCGAGAGCATGCAAAGCTGTGGGGGAGGGCCGGGCGGCCGCCTATTTGGTAAGTTCCTCGGGTATGGGGCGAAGGAGCGACGCCGGTGCCAAAGCTGGTGTGGCGGGTGAAGCTGGTCGCGGAGCTGGAACCCGGAGTGGCAACAAAGACCGAGGTGGCCGGATCGAGCGTGGGGAGGCGGTCGGGTTGGCTGACCTCGGCTCCGGCTGGAGAAGGTGAAGCGGCTCACCGCGGCGCTGCAGGTCAGGAGCGTACCGGATCGACGGCCCGGGAACCATGCCCCCCACGGCTTTGCATAGTCTCCGATCTGATCCTCGCGCCCCGCCAGCCAGTCGCGGACCAGCCGTGCCCGGTGCACCTGCAAGCGGTCGAGGATGAGGAACACCTTGCGCCCGGCGTCGCGCACCAGGCGCTCGAGGAAGCGGATCAGGGTGGGTGCCTTGATCGCGCCGTCGAGGACCATCCAGCGCACCTCGCCCCGGTTGGTCACCGCCGAGACCAGGCCGACATTGGCCCGCCGGTGGTTGGGGCGGACCACCGGGGTCTCGCCCCGCGGGGCATAGCTGCGGCCGCGCACGTCGTCCGAGCGCAAGCCGCTCTCGTCGCCCCAGAAGATCACGCCACCCTCTGCCTTGGCTCGCGCCGCGATCGCCGGGTACTCCCGCCGCAGCCAGCGCCGCACCGCCGTCGGGTCCTGCTCATAGGCC
>NZ_JAUTWS010000317.1 GCF_030657435.1 Paracraurococcus lichenis
GGGATCCTGGTGCCGAGCCAAGCGGCGGAATACGCGGCCCACCACCGCGTCTGCCCGCACTGCCGGGTGTCGCAGCCGCTCAAGGACCGGCGCACGCGTCGAGTGCAGACCCTGTTCGGCACGGTCGAGGTGGAGGCGCCACGGTTCCGGATCTGCTGCTGCAGTCCGCTGGCATCTTTGGCAGCAACGGTGTCCTCGCCGGTCTGCGGCCTCTTGACCGCCCGCGGCACGCCGGAGCTGGCGCGGGTACAGGCGGAACTTGGGGCTCGCACCTCGTTCCGGGAGGCCGCCCGGATCCTTGAGACCTTGCTGCCGGCCTCGCCGGCGAACCATGAGAGCGTGCGCACCCGCACCCATGCTGCTGCTCTGCAGCTGGAGGCGGCCGATCGGCGGGCCGCGGCGGCGGTAGTGGTCAACAACACGGCTGTAGTGGACGCGAGACGGCCAATTGTCATGCTCGACGGTGCTTACGTACGCGCCGTGCCGGGTCAGCAGGTTCGGAACTTCGAGGTGATCTGCGGCAAGGTCGAGCGAGAGGGCCATGGCAGCCGCCGCTTTGCCCTGGTGCGGAGTGTGGCCGAGCAGCCCCATGCCCTTCTGCGCGCGGCGTTGCTCGAGCAGGACTGGCGGGAGGGCAGCCTGGTGACCGCAATCAGCGACGGTGACCCGAGCCTGCCTGCATTGGTCCGCGCGGCGGCGAAGGCGCCGGTCGAGCCCATTCTCGACTGGTTCCACCTCTCGACGCGCGTGCGCCATATCGAGCAGACCTTCGTTGGCCTCACTGCGCTGGAGCCGGCAGACCGCGCACCACTGGAGCGTGCGCAGACCGAAGTTGAGCGACTGCAGCACCTGCTCTGGAACGGCAAGCACGGAGAGGCATGTCGGGCTCTGGATCGGATCGTGAGCTGCTTGGAGAAGGCTGCCCTGCCCGACGGCGCCACGGTGGCGGCGAAGGGCGAGCGTCTTGTCAAGCATTGCACAGAGCTGCGCGGCTACCTCGAAAACAACGAGGACGCGTTGATCGATTACGGCCAGCGCTACCGGGCCGGCAAGCCGATCTCGAGCTCTCGGGCAGAGGGCACGGTCAACCACCTGGTCAACGCGCGCATGAACAAGCGTCGGCAGATGCGCTGGTCACCGCGGGGCGCCCACCGTGTGCTCCAGGTCCGAGCCGCGGTCCTGGACGGTCGCTTCGGTCAGCAGGCGGTCCAACTCGCGGCGTAGCGCCCCAAGTTTTTGCCACTCCC
>NZ_JAUTWS010000318.1 GCF_030657435.1 Paracraurococcus lichenis
ACATGCGGGCGCAGGCCACCTTCGTCGCCGAGCTGTTCCAGGTCGCCGCCTGATCAGGCTTTGTCGCGGCCGTTCACGACCACCCACGGCTCGTCGCAAACTTTGCAACACAACCCCTGATCGTCCCCGCGGCACGTGGGCAGTAACCCAAAAACTGGCTGTTTCCGAACCACGCCTGGAAATCCAGTCGGAGAGCTTTGGAAAGCCAAACGGAACGCTAGACTTTCTAATCCGCTTGGCGCTTGATCACAGCGTCCAAAGCAGGCCAGCTTGTGCCGCAACAACCACATCCCTCCGGTCCAGCCGTCCACGAAATGTCCCAATGGAATTGGTGCTTGGCTGCGCCGGGTGGCTGCGTGCCCTGGTTGGTCGCTGACGGCAGAGCACCTGGGAGCATGGCGCGGGCAAATGACAGCATTGGCAAGAAGAGCACTCTTTGGTGCCGGAGGCTTGGTCGCCGGCGGCACCTACGCATCCATAGCCGGGACATCTGGTGGGTCGGATCGCAGCGCAGGGCTGCGGCCCCGCGTTCTCGCCCATTTTCGTGGTCTTCCCGGTACTCGCGCCCTCAAGTTCGGGACTGCCGCAGAATTGGGGGTCTGCCACCGAGAGCGGGTATGCTCTGGCTCGTTTTCCCCGCTGAGGTAGTGCCGACGTGGCCTGGATCGTGAGACTGGTGAGTGTTGAGGCCGACGGGACGGAGCACAGCACCGACGTCGTGCAAATCTCCAGGCCCGACACCCTCGCCGACCTGGCCAGCCTGGGACTGACCCTGGCCGAGAGCAAGCAGCTCCTGGCCGGGGTGCAGCAGGAGATCGTCGCCGCGCAGGCCCGTCTTCATGCCGCTCTCCGCCCGGAGTGCCGGGACTGCGGCACCCCGTGTCGGATGAAAGACTATCGTCAGCACGAGATTGCAACACTGTTCGGACAGGTGACGGTCCGGCTGCCCCGTTTCCACTGTGCCGGATGCGGCTCCGCCGAGGCTGGCGTGGACTGGCCACCACGTGTCCGCTCAACCCCGGAGCTGGACCGGTTGCGCGCCCAGCTCTCTGTATTGCTGACCTACCGGACCGCGGCTGACCTGCTCGGTCAGATGTTCCCAGTCGATGCGGGCTTGGATCCGGAGAGCTTGCGCCGCCATACCTTCAAGGTCGCCGAGACCTCGCCGATGCGATCCGCAACCGAGACGCCCGCCAGTGCCAGCGCCGAGGCGGTCACGGTGACCTTGGACGCGACCTTTA
>NZ_JAUTWS010000319.1 GCF_030657435.1 Paracraurococcus lichenis
CGATGCGCATAGCGATGATCGGCGCCGGCTATGTTGGCCTGGTGTCGGGTGCCTGCTTTGCCGAGTTCGGCGTCGAGGTCTGCCTGGTGGACACCGACGCGGCCAAGGTGGAGGCGCTGCGGGCGGGGCGGATCCCGATCTACGAGCCCGGGCTGGATGCGCTGGTGGCGGAGAATGTCCGCGACGGGCGGCTCAGCTTCACCACCGAGCTCGAGCAGGCGGTGCGCGGGGCGGATGCGGTCTTCCTGGCGGTCGGCACGCCCTCGCGGCGCGGCGACGGCCATGCCGACCTCAGTTACGTCTATGCCGCGGCCGAGCAGGTGGCCCGCGCCGCGCAGGGCCCGCTGGTGCTGGTGACCAAGTCGACGGTGCCGGTGGGAACGGGGCGGCAGGTGCAGGAGATCGTGCGCCGGGCACGGCCGGACCTGGCGATCGAGGTGGCGTCGAACCCCGAGTTCCTGCGCGAGGGCAGCGCGATCGGCGACTTCATGCGCCCGGACCGGGTGGTGATCGGCACCATGGCGGGCGCGGGCGGCGAGCGGGCGCTGGCGGTGCTGCGGCGGCTCTACCGGCCGCTGAACCTGATCGAGGTGCCGATCCTGGCGACCCGGATCGAGACGGCCGAGCTGATCAAGTACGCGGCGAACGCGTTCCTGGCGACCAAGATCACCTTCATCAACGAGATCGCCGATCTCTGCGAGCGGGTCGGCGCGGATGTGCACGACGTCTCGCGCGGCATGGGCCTCGATGGCCGGATCGGCCGCAAGTTCCTCCACCCCGGCCCGGGCTATGGCGGCTCCTGCTTTCCCAAGGACACCCTGGCGCTGGCGCGGACCGCGCAGGACCACGGCGCGCCGGTGCGCCTCGTCGAGACCACGATCGCGGTGAACGAGGCGCGCAAGGCGGCGCTGGCCGACCGTGTGGTAGCGGCCTGCGGCGGCAGTCTCGCGGGCAAGGTGGTGGCGGTGCTCGGCCTGACCTTCAAGCCCGAGACCGACGACATGCGCGACGCGGCGAGCCTGGTGATGGTGCCGCGGCTGGTCGAGGCCGGCGCCGCGGTGCGCGCCTTCGACCCGGCCGGCATGGGCCATGCGCAGCCGTTGCTGCCGGGCGCGGTGCACTATGCCACCAGCGCCCTCGATGCGGCGCAGGGGGCGGATGCGCTGGTGCTGCTGACCGAGTGGAACGAGTTCCGCGCCCTCTCGCCCGAGAAGCTGCGCCGCGCCATGCGCGGGAATGT
>NZ_JAUTWS010000032.1 GCF_030657435.1 Paracraurococcus lichenis
GCGCGAGCGCCACCTCAGCCACCGCCTCCTCGACGACTACGACGCCATCGTCGAGGCGATCCGAACCGCTTGGCGCGCCCTCACCAAAGACCGGCTGCACTCCCTGACCAGCTACCCCTACATCCAACAGGTCAGGATTTGATTTAGGCACGGTGGTATGACGCGCGCCGGTCCGGCGAGGCAGCCGGCCGCTAGTCCGGGAGCGGCGCGGCGAAGCCCGGCAGCACGGCGCCGCCGCGGATGCTCTCGACGAGGCCGGGCGATGAGGTTGGGCGACGAGGTCGGGCGCACCGGATGCGTGCCCGACCCGCGCGCCGGAGGATCCCCTTGTGGCGGAATCCCCGTGGGCTTCGCTCAGGCCGCCGGCGCGTCGATCCAGCCGACGCAGCCATCGGTGCGCCGGTAGACCACGTTCAGCGCGCCGGAGGCGCTGTTGCGGAACATCAGCACGACCTGATGCGTGAGGTCGAGGCGCATCACCGCCTCGCTCACCGTCAGGCGCGCGATCTCGGTCGGCTGTTCCGCGACGATGACGCTGTGGTCAACCTTCGTTGCCTCGGGCGGCGTGTCCTCGGCCTCGTCCTCCGGCTGCAGCACGTATTGCGTCGCGGTCTCGGGCGCCTCGTCGCGGGTCTCGGCCAGGCTCCGCGCATGCTCGTTCACCCGCCGGCGGTAGCGGCGCAGGCGCTTGGCCACGTGGTCGGCCGCCACCTCGAAGGCGCGATGGGCATCGGGCCCCTCGCCCTCGCCGCGCATGAAGAGGTTGCGGCCGGCCTTGAGGTTGATGTCGCAGGCGAAGGCGCCGCCCTTGCCTTTCACGTCCCGCCGGAAGGTGACATTGGCTTCCACCGCGTGGTCGAAATATTTCTGCGCGATGGTGGTCAGGCCCTCCCGGACATGCGTCTGCAGCGCTTCCCCGGTATCGACCTGCTTGCCGGCAACCGTGATGTGCATGGGGGCAGTCCCTCCTTTCCCGACATGGGGAGGGGCCGCCCGGCGGGGCCCGCGGCGCCTGGCGCCGTGTGCGTGCCCCCCGGGCGCTGAGTGGGCCGGGGGACAGGATCAGGCCGGGACGGCCTTCTCCCGCTTGCGCTGCACCGAAGATGGAATCCGCAGCGCCTCACGGTATTTGGCCACGGTTCGGCGGGCGATGTCCACGCCTTCCTGGCGCAATTTCTCGACGATTGCATCATCCGACAGTACCGCGTCCGGATCCTCGGCCGCGATCATCGCCCGGATGCGCCAGCGCACCGCCTCGGCGCTGTGCTGCTCGCCGCCATGGGTGCCGGCGATGGCGGTGGTGAAGAAATACTTCAGCTCGAAGGTGCCGCGGGGCGTGGCGATGTACTTGTTCGCGGTCACCCGGCTGACCGTGCTCTCGTGCATCTGCACCTCCTCGGCGATGTCGCGGAGGATGAGCGGGCGGAGATGCTCGACGCCGTGCCGGAAGAAGGCGTCCTGGCGGCGCACGATCTCCTGCGCCACCTTGATGATGGTGCTGGCGCGCTGCTCGAGGCTCTTGAGCAGCCAGTTCGCGCTCTGCAGCTTCTCCGCCAGGAAGACCTTGTCGTCCTTGCTGCGGGCGCCGACCTGGCACCGGGCATAGAAGCCGCGGTTGACCAGCACGCGCGGCAGCGTCTCGGGGTTCAGCTCCAGGATCCAGCCGCCGCCCTCGGCGCGGCGCATCAGCACGTCCGGCACCACGGCGGGCGCGGGCGGCGCGTCGAAGCTCGCGCCCGGCTTGGGATCGAGGCGCTTCAACTCCGCGATCATGTCGGCCAGGTCCTCGGCATCGACGCCGCAAACCTGCATGAGGCCGGTGCGGTCGCGCCGCGCGAGGAGCTCGAGGTTGTCGAGCAGCGCCTGCATCGCCGGGTCCAGCCGGTTCTGCTCGGCGAGCTGGACGGCGAGGCATTCGCCGAGGTTGCGGCAGAACATCCCGACCGGGTCGAAGCGCTGCAGCCGCGCCCGCACCGCCGCGACCTTCGCCAGCTCGCAGCCCATGGCCTGGGCGATCTGCGCGTCCTCCACCGTCAGCCGCCCGGCCGGATCGACCAGCGCGATCATCTGCGCCGCGATCAGCCGGTCGCGCGCATCCGCGAAGGTCAGGCGCACCTGCTCGCCGAGATGCTCGCGCAGCGTCCTGCCGCCGGCGGCGAGATCCTCGACGCCCGAGAGGTCCTCGGCGAAGTCGGCACGGCCGCCGCGGCCATAGGGGGATTCGTAGCCGCCGCCGCTGTCGTAGACATTGTCCCACTCCGCATCGAGCGGGCCGGCATGCTCCTGCGGCAGCGCGTCGGAGGTCGCGGCGGCATGCGCGTCCGGCGCCTCCGGCACGGCGGGCAGGGGATCGACGCGGTGGCCGTCATCCGGGCCGGGCAGCGGCCGCTCGTCGCGCTCGAGCAGCGGGTTGCGCTCCAGCTCCTCCTCGACGAAGGCGGCGACCTCGAGGTTGCTCGACTGCAGGAGCTTTATGGCCTGCCGCAGTTGCGGCGTCATCACCAGGGACTGCGACTGACGCAGGTCGAGGCGTGGCGCCAGGCTCATGCCGAGGGTCCGGTTGGGGCAGGCAGCAGCGGAGTTGCGACTACCAGCATGATGCGATCACAGACTGAAGCGTTCGCCAAGATAGACGCGGCGGACCCCCTCATGCGCCACGATGTCCTGCGGCGCCCCCTCCATCAGCACCTGGCCGTCGTGCAGGATATAGGCGCGGTCGATGATTTCCAGCGTCTCGCGCACGTTGTGCTCGGTGATCAGCACGCCGATGCCGCGGTTCTTCAGGTGCTTGACCAGGTCGCGGATCTCGCCGACGGCGATCGGGTCGATGCCGGCCAGCGGCTCGTCGAGCAGGATGTAGGAGGGGTGCGTGGCAAGCGCCCGGGCGATCTCGCAGCGCCGTCGCTCGCCGCCCGAGAGCGCCAGCGCCGGCGCGCGGCGGAGATGGGCGATGCCGAACTCGGCCAGCAGCGCGTCGAGCATCTGCTCCCGCCGCTCGCGCACCGGCTCGACCACCTCGAGCGCCGCGCGGATATTGTCCTCGACCGAGAGGCCGCGGAAGATCGAGGCCTCCTGCGGCAGGTAGCCGAGGCCGAGGCGCGCCCGCCGGTACATCGGCAGGTGGGTCACGTCGTGGCCGTCCATGACCACCTGGCCCTCGTCCGGCTGCACCAGGCCGGTGATCATGTAAAAGGTCGTGGTCTTGCCGGCGCCGTTCGGGCCGAGCAGCCCGACCGCCTCGCCGCGCCTGAGGTTGATCGAGACGTTCCGCACCACCGGCCGCTTGCGGTAGCGCTTGCCGAGGCCATAGGCGGCGAGGCCGCCCTCGCCGGGGAGGGCCTTGAGCAGGGGGTTGGGCGAGGCGTCGTTCATCGGCCGATCCTCGCCGAACCGGGTTGCTGCTGCGCGGGCGGCTGCTGGCCTTGCGCGCCCCCTTGGGCTCCCCCCTGGGCGCCGTCCTGCTGCGGCACGATCAGGCCCTGCACCCGGGTGCCGGGAGCGGAGACCAGCCGGGCGACGCCCGTGCGCATGTTCACGATGGCCTCCCGGCCGTTGACCTGGTTGTCGCCGCGGGTGATGCGGACTTGGCCGAGCAGCCGGGCCATGCCGGTCTGCGCGTTGTAGACGCCGCGGTCGCCGCGCACGACCTCGGTCGGCGTGCGGATCTCGACATTGCCATAGGCCTCCGTCCGGTCCATCCGGCCGGCGCCCGGCGGCTCCTTCTCGCCCGGCGCGAGGGCCGGGCGCGGCGGCGGCGCGGCGGCGGGCTGCCCGCCCGGGCCGCCGACGCCCTCGAGGAAATAGGCGACCAGCGTGTCGGCGGCGATCCGGCGGTTCTCCGCCGGCTCGACGACCAGGGCATTGCCGCGGGCGACCGCCATGCGCTTCTGCGACCAGTATTCCAGGCTCTCCCGGGCGGTGATCACCTGGGCCTGGGTGGTCAGCGAGAGGTCGCGGCCGGTCAGCACCAGCACCGCTTGGTCCACGTCGTAGACCGCGCGGTCGCCCTTGGCGGTGTCGGTCGCGGTTCTGATGGTGACGTGGCCCTCGGCCTCCAGCCGCCAGATCTCGTTGTTGCCGCCGGGCGCCGCGTCGATGGGCGCCGCCGCCTGCTGCGCCACGGGCGCCCCGCCGCGCTGCCCGGCCGGGCGGTAGCGCGCCAGCAGCCGGTCGGCATCGACCGTCACCCCGGCACGGATCGCCCGCGCATTGCCGCGGGCGATCACCACCTGCTCCGCCTGGCGCCATTCGATGCCGTCCTGGGCGGTCAGGTCCACCGGCCCGCCCTTGGACATGTCGATGCCCTGGGCGGCGGCGGAGAGCGGCAGGGCCAGCAGGGCGGCGGCGAGGCGGCGCATCAGCGGCCACCCTCCAGCACGGCATGCGACCGGCCGGTGAAGATCACCACCGCGCCGCGGTCGCGCAGCCGGAAGCCCTCCGCTGTCAGGGTGCCGAAGCCGCCCTGGACCGCGACGGGCGCATCGCCGCTGGCCGTCCCGGCCTCCACCTGCACGGAAGCCTGTTCGGTGCGCATCATGGTGCCGTCGTCGTGGTAGATCGTGACATCGCCCGCGAGGTCGAGCTGCCCGGCCGGCTTGTCGTAGCGGCCGGTATGGGATTCGACATAGACCCAGGCGCCGTCGCTGAGCAGGATGTCGCCGCGCGGCTCGTCGAGGTTCAGGATCTCGGCCGATCCCTCCTGCTCGCCGGTGCGGGCGGTGATGGTGAAGGGTCGGTTCAGGTCGTCCACCCCCTGGTAGCGCGGGTTCACCACCCGCAGCGCCTCGGCCCGCGGCTGGACGGTGCGGCGGAAGGCAACGCGGGAGCGCTCCTCGGTCCCCTCGATCTCCGGCCAGAAGGCCACCGCCGCGAGCAGGGCGAGGGCGAGGAGGGGCAGCAGCCGCTTGGTCCAGGCCACCAGGAAGCGCCGGCGGGCGAGCTGGCCCGAGGTCGGCGCCCGGCGGATGCGCGAGGGCGGCAGCATGTGCCGCGGCGCGAGGGCGACGCGCGGCGGCGCGGGCCGCAGGGGGGTGGACCGGTCCTGCTTCACGGGCGCACTCCGGCGGCCAGGGGGGTCAACCCGGGGACAGGGTCACGGCAGGGGCGGGGGACGGCAAGGGTCGGGTCCACGCCGCGTGTATGGGCCGGCCGGGAGCGGGGGTCAATGAGCCGTTCGCGTACCGGACAAGAATCGTGCCATGGTGTGGCAGGGTCGGGCGACCGCCCGACCGGACGGGTCAGTGCGCCAGGATGTCCGGATCGGCATAGCCGAGCAGGTCCAGCGCGCCGCGGGTCGGCAGGAAGCGGAAGCATTCCTGCGCCAGGTCGAGCCGGCCCTCCCGCCGCAGCAGGCCCTCGAGCCGGGCCCAGAGCGCGTGCAGGTGCAGCACGTCGGAGGCGGCATAGGCCATCTGCTCCGAGGTCAGCTCCGGCGCGCCCCAGTCGCTGCTCTGCTGCTGCTTGGAGATCTCGACCCCGAGCAGCTCCTTGCAGAGGTCCTTCAGCCCGTGCCGGTCGGTGAAGGTGCGGACCAGCTTGGAGGCGACCTTGGTGCAGACCACCGGCGCCACCGTCACGCCGAGATGCAGCTTCAGCGCGGCGCAGTCGAAGCGGGCGAAGTGGAAGAGCTTGGTGGTGGCGGGATCCGCCAGCAGGCGCTTCAGCCGCGGGCAGTCGGCGCCATGGCCGCCGAGGCCGGGCGGGACGATCTGCACCAGATGGGCGTCGCCATCGCCCGCGGAGAGTTGGACGAGGCAGAGCCGGTCCCGGTGCGGGTTGAGGCCCATCGTCTCGGTATCGATCGCGACCATCGGGCCGAGGTCGAGACCTTCGGGCAGGTCGTGCCGGTGCAGGTGGATCACGGCGGGGCTCCCTGAAGCGGTGCCGCGCGCAAAGAGGGTGGTTCGCACGACGCCTGAACTTGGTTCGACCGAAGCGGGTTCAGCGGAGCCGGTTCCGGCGGACCTCGGCGAGGGGACCTCGCGGAGGAGATGGTGCCCAGGAAAGGACTCGAACCTTCACGACCTTGCGGTCACTGGCACCTGAAGCCAGCGCGTCTACCAATTCCACCACCTGGGCACAGGGTGCGGAGCCGACGGTGTGTTGTCCGCCGGGAGCGCGCATGTAGAGCCGCGGGCGGGGGGCGTCAAGCGCCCTCGTGCGGCCTCCGTTGCACGCCTTGGCGCTGCCCTGCGCGCGCCATATGGTCCGCCGCCCCCAATCAGCCCGGAGCCTCGGAAGCATGCGCGGAAGCACGGTACGCAAGGTCGCCACGGTCTTCGGGGGCTCCGGCTTCATCGGCCGCTACGTCGTCCAGCGGCTGGCCAACATGGACTACGTGGTGCGGGTGGCGGTCACCGATCCGAACGGTGCGCGCTTCCTGCAGACCCAGGGCCGCGTCGGGCAGATCGTGCCGCTCGCGGCCGGCGTGGACGATGCCGGCGCGGTGGCGCGCGCGGTCGCCGGCGCCGACCTGGTGGTGAACCTGGTCGGCATCCTGGCGGAGCGGAAGCCGGGCGACTTCCAGCGCATCCACCGCGAGGGCGCGGCGACCGTCGCGCGGGTCTCGGCCGCGGCGGGCGTCGAGCGGCTGGTGCATGTCTCGGCGATCGGCGCCGACCCGGACAGCCCGAGCCGCTACGGCAAGACGAAGGGGGAGGGCGAGGCGGCGGTGCGCGCCGCCTTCCCGCAGGCGGTGATCCTGCGCCCCTCCATCGTCTTCGGGCCGGAGGACCAGTTCTTCAACCGCTTCGCCGGCATGGCGCGGCTGCTGCCGGTCATGCCGGTGGTGGAGGGCGATGCGCGCTTCCAGCCGGTCTATGTCGGCGACGTCGCCGATGCCGTGGTGGCGGCGGCGACCCGCGACGACGCGCCGGGCAAGACCTTCGAGCTCGGTGGGCCGAAGGTCTGGAGCTTCCGCGACCTGCTGCGCTTCATCCTGGATACCACCGGCCATCGCCGGCGGATGCTGGACATGCCCGCGGGGCTGGTGCGGCTGCAGGCGCAGCTCTCGGAGTTCCTGCCCAAGCCGCCGCTGACCCGCGACCAGTTGCTGATGCTGCAGCGTGACAACGTGGTCGCGCAGGGGGCGGCGGGGCTGGCCGCACTCGGCCTCACGCCGAAATCGGTCGAGGCGGTGGTGCCCGGCTATCTCCTGCGGTTCCGGCCGGGCGGCGGGCGGCGGCCGGTGCCGGCGGACCGATAGGTCCGATTCGGCCCCGAAGAGTCTGGGCACATGACCAGACAGTAAACGGATCGGGGGCGCGGCCCGAATAAAGGTCATATCCACTGACCTAGTGTCGAAAAAGGACTCGCCAAGCGTCGCGAGGCTGCGTATTGCTGCGCACAACGCCGCCGTGCGCGGCCGGATGCACGCGCCCGGTTTCGGTCCGGGCGTGGCGCAGGCGGCCCGCCGCCGCGCGCAGTCCCGTCCTCGACGGGCATTCGTTGTGAATTTCGCCGCCTCAGCCTCGTCGCAGGCTGGCCCAGCAAGGATCGCGCCAATGGCCGAACGGATGCTGCAATTCGTGCGCCTCTCCCAGGCCCAGCCGGAGAAGCGCGACATCGCGGCCCGCCGTGCCGATTTCGGCGAGATCTACCGCTACGAGCAGTTCGACACCGGCGCCGCCGCCCAGCAGGCCAGCCGCTGCAGCCAGTGCGGCGTGCCCTTCTGCTCGGTCCATTGCCCGCTGAACAACAACATCCCGGACTGGCTGAAGCTGACCGCGGAAGGCCGGCTGGAGGAAGCCTACGAGGTTTCCTCGGCGACCAATACCTTCCCCGAGATCTGCGGCCGCATCTGCCCGCAGGACCGGCTCTGCGAGGGCAATTGCGTCATCGAGAAGGGTTTTGAAAGTGTCACCATCGGGGCGGTGGAGCGGTACATCACCGACACCGCCTGGGAGCGGGGCTGGGTGAAGGCGCCGAAGCCGCGCCAGGAACTGCCCTGGAGCGTCGGCATCATCGGCGCCGGCCCGGCCGGCCTGGCCGCGGCCGAGAAGCTGCGGCTGCGCGGCTACCAGGTGCATGTCTACGACCGCTACGACCGCGTCGGCGGCCTGATGATCTACGGCATCCCGAACTTCAAGCTGGAGAAGGAGGTCGTGCTGCGCCGCTGGAAGCAGTACGAGGAAGGCGGGATCCACTTCCACCTCGACTGCGCCATCGGCCGCGACGTCACCCTCGCCGAGCTGCGGGAGCGGCATGATGCCGTCTTCATCGCGACCGGCGTCTACAAGGCGCGCGACATCGACTGCGTCGGCGCGGGCCTCGCCGGCATCGTCCCGGCGCTCGACTACCTCACCGCCTCCAACCGCCAGAACCTCGGCGATCCCGTGCCGGAATTCGACTCCGGCGCGCTGGACGCAAAAGGCAAGCGCGTGGTCGTGGTCGGCGGCGGCGACACCGCCATGGACTGCGTCCGCACCGCGGTGCGGCAGGGCGCGACCTCCGTCACCTGCCTCTATCGCCGCGACAAGGCGAACATGCCGGGCTCCATGCGGGAGGTGAAGAATGCCGAGGAGGAGGGTGTCGAGTTCGCCTGGCTCGCGGCGCCCGAGGCCTTCACCGGCGAGACCACGGTGACCGGCCTGCGGGCGATCCGCATGCATCTCGGCCTGCCCGACGCGACGGGCCGGCAGCAGGTGGCGCCGATCGCCGGCAGCGCCTTCACCATCCCCTGCGACCTCGCCATCAAGGCGCTGGGCTTCGACCCGGAGGACCTGCCCAGGGCCTTCGACGAACCCGCCCTGCCGGTGACGCGCTGGGGCACGCTGAAGGTGAACCACCGCACCATGATGACCGACCTTCCCGGCGTCTTCGCCGGCGGCGACATCGTCCGCGGCGCCTCGCTGGTGGTCTGGGCCATCCGCGACGGCCGCGACGCGGCCGAGCAGATCGATGCTTACGTGAGGGCGAAGGCCGGCCAGAAGCTGGCCGCGGCGGCGGAGTGATCCATCCGATGATCGGAGCGACGGGACGGCGCGGAGATCTGAATCGGATGGACAGGGAGATGACCATGGATGGCATGAACGAGAGCGGCGCCGCCTTCGCTGCGGCCTATGCGGCCAACCGCGACCGGCTGGAGGCGGCGGGGATCGACACGCTCGAGCACGATGCCTGCGGCGTCGGCTTCGTCGCCGCGCTCGACGGCAAGCCGCGGCGCGACGTGGTCAGGGCCGGCATCGCCGCGCTGAAGGCGGTCTGGCACCGCGGCGCCGTCGATGCCGACGGCAAGACCGGCGACGGCGCCGGCATCCATGTCGAGATCCCGCAGGACTTCTTCGCCGAGGTCGTGCAGCGCGGCGGCGACCGGCTGCAGCCCGGCCGCATCGCGGTCGGCATGGTCTTCCTCCCCAAGACCGACCTCGGCGCGCAGGAGCGCTGCCGGCAGATCGTCGAGACCGAGATTCTGGCCGCGGGCTACCGCATCTATTCCTGGCGGCAGGTGCCGATCAGCATCGGCTGCATCGGCGAGAAGGCCAATGCGACCCGCCCCGAGATCGAGCAGATCCTGGTCTACGACCCGGAGCAGCGCGACGAGGCGACGGCCGAGCGCGACCTCTACGTCATCCGCCGGCGGATCGAGAAGCAGGCCATCGCCTCGCAGATCCCCGAGCTCTACCTCTGCTCGCTCTCCAGCCGCTCCGTCATCTACAAGGGCATGTTCCTGGCGGAGCACCTGACGGAGTTCTACCCCGACCTGCTCGACGAGCGGTTCGTGAGCCGGTTCGCGATCTACCACCAGCGCTATTCCACCAATACCTTCCCGACCTGGCGGCTGGCGCAGCCCTTCCGGACCATCGCCCATAACGGCGAGATCAACACGGTCCATGGCAATGCCAACTGGATGAAGAGCCACGAGACCCGGCTCTCCCACCCCGTGCTCGACCCCTACCTGGACGACATCAAGCCGGTGGTGCAGGCCGGCGGCTCCGACACCGCGACGCTCGACAACGTCTTCGAGCTGCTGGTGCGCGGCGGCCGCGACGCGCCCATGGCCAAGGCCATGCTGATCCCGGAGAGCATCGGCAACAACGCCACCATGCCGGCGGCGCACCGCGACTTCTTCCTCTACTGCAACGCGGTCATGGAGCCCTGGGACGGGCCGGCCGCGGTCTGCGGCACCGATGGCCGCTGGGTGATCGCCGGCCTCGACCGCAACGGCCTCCGGCCGCTGCGCTACACGGAGACCGCGGACGGGCTGCTGATCGTCGGCTCCGAGACCGGGATGGTGAAGGTCTCGGAGGAGCAGATCGTCGCCAAGGGCCGCGTCGGCCCCGGCCAGTGCATCGGCGTCGACCTCGCCGAGGGGCGCTTCTATGCGGACGCGGCGCTGAAGGACATGCTGGCCGGACGCCGGCCCTTCGGCCAGTGGACGGACCGCACCATCCGCATCGACGGCATCGTGCGCGCCGAGGCCGGCGAGCCGGTGGCGATCCAGGGCGAGGAGCTGCGCCGCCGCCAGCTCGCGGTCGGCTACACGCTCGAGGAGCTGGAGACCATCCTGCACCCGATGGTGGAGGAGGCGGCCGAGGCCATCGGCTCCATGGGCGACGACACGCCGGTTGCCGTGCTGTCCGGCCAGTACCGCGGCCTGCACCACTATTTCCGCCAGACCTTCAGCCAGGTCACCAACCCGCCGATCGACAGCCTGCGCGAGACGCGGGTGATGACGCTGAAGACGCGCCTCGGGAATCTCGGGAACATCCTCGACGAGGATCCGACCCAGTGCGACATGCTGATGCTGGACAGCCCGGTGCTGTCGAATGCCGAATTCGCGGCCATGCGCCAGTACATGGGCGCGACGGCCTGCGAGGTGGACTGCACCTTCGCGGTCAGCGACGGCGAGATCGGCCTGCGCCGGGCGCTCGACCGCATCCGGCGCGAGGCGGAGGAGGGCGTGCGCAGCGGCTGCGCCCATATCATCCTGACCGATGAGGCGCAGGGCCCCGAGCGCGCGCCGATCCCGATGATCCTCGCGGTCAGCGGCGTGCATGCGCATCTCGTCAAGACCTCGCTCCGCACCTTCACCAGCATCAATGTGCGTTCGGCGGAATGCGTCGACGTGCACTACTTCGCCGTGCTGATCGGCGCCGGCGCTACCACGGTGAATGCCTATCTCGCGCAGGAGAGCATCGCCGACCGGCACCGGCGCGGGTTGTTCGGCGACGCCTCGCTGAAGGACTGCGTCGCCCGCTACAAGAAGGCGGTGGACAAGGGCTTGCTGAAGGTGATGTCCAAGATGGGCATCTCCGTTCTGTCGAGCTACCGCGGGGGGATGAATTTCGAGGCCATCGGTCTCTCCCGCGCCCTCGTCGCCGAGTTCTTCCCCGGCATCCCCTCCCGCATCTCCGGCATCGGCGTGCCCGGCATCGCCCGCCGCGTGCTGGCGCTGCACCGCACCGCCTGGGACGCGGATGCGGTGACGCTGCCGGTCGGCGGGCTCTACAAGCTGCGCAAGCGCGGCGAGAGCCATGCCTTCGACGGCGGGCTGATCCACACCCTGCAGAAGGCGGTGGAGACCGACAGCTACACCACCTTCAAGCGCTACTCGGAAGCCGTCCGCCGGCTGCCGCCGGTCGCGCTGCGCGACCTGCTGGACTTCCGGACGGAGGGCCGCACCGCCCTGCCGCTCGAGGAGGTCGAGAGCATCACGGAGATCCGGAAGCGCCTCGTCGCCCCCGGCATCTCCCTCGGCGCCCTCTCCCCCGAGGCGCATGAGACGCTGTCGATCGCCATGAACCGCATTGGCGCCCGCTCCGACTCGGGCGAGGGCGGCGAGGACCCGGCGCGCGCCCGTCCCCGCGCGAATGGCGACAACGCGAACTCGGCCATCAAGCAGATCGCCTCGGGCCGCTTCGGCGTGACCGCCGAGTACCTGAACGCCTGCAAGGAGATCGAGATCAAGGTCGCCCAGGGCGCGAAGCCCGGCGAGGGCGGCCAGTTGCCCGGCTTCAAGGTGACCGGGCTGATCGCCAAGCTCCGGCACTCGACGCCCGGCGTGACGCTGATCTCGCCGCCGCCGCACCACGACATCTACTCGATCGAGGATCTGGCGCAGCTCATCTACGACCTGAAGCAGATCAACCCGGATGCGACGGTCTGCGTGAAGCTGGTCTCGCGCAGCGGCATCGGCACCATCGCCGCAGGCGTCGCCAAGGCCAAGGCGGACGCGATCCTGGTCTCCGGGCATTCGGGGGGCACCGGCGCCTCGCCGGTCTCCTCCATCAAGTATGCCGGCCTGCCCTGGGAGATGGGGCTGTCCGAGACGCACCAGGTGCTGCAGCTCAACCGCCTGCGCCACCGGGTGAAGCTGCGCACCGACGGCGGCATCAAGACCGGCCGCGACGTGGTGGTGGCCGCCATGCTCGGCGCCGAGGAGTTCGGCATCGGCACCGCCTCGCTCGTCGCCATGGGCTGCATCATGGTCCGGCAGTGCCACAGCAATACCTGCCCGGTCGGCGTCTGCACCCAGGACGAGACGCTGCGGCAGAAATTCGCCGGCTCCCCGGAGAAGGTGATCAACCTGTTCTCCTTCGTGGCGGAGGAGGTGCGGGAGATCCTGGCATCCCTCGGCTTCCGCAAGCTGACCGACATCATCGGCCGCACCGATCTGCTCAAGCAGGTCAGCCGCGGCTCGGAGGACCTCGACGACCTCGACCTGAACCCGCTGCTGGTCCAGGCCGATGCCGGCGGCCATGCCAGCTACTGCACGCTCGAAGGCCGGAACGAGGTGCCGGAGACGCTGGACGCCGACATGATCCGTGACGCCGCGGCGCTCTTCGAGCACGGCGAGAAGATGCAGCTCCAGTACAACATCCGGAACACCCACCGGGCCATCGGCACTAAGATCAGCAGCAAGATCACCCGGAAGTTCGGCATGACCGGCCTGCAGCCGGGCCACCTGAAGGTGCGGCTGCGCGGCAGCGCCGGCCAGTCGCTCGGCGCCTTCGCCGTGCAGGGCCTCAAGCTCGAGGTCTTCGGCGACGCCAACGACTATGTCGGCAAGGGCCTCTCGGGCGCGACCATCGTGGTGCGGCCGGCGCCCAGCTCCTCCCTGGTCTGGAACGAGAACGCCATCATCGGCAATACCTGCCTCTACGGCGCGACGGCCGGCGAGCTCTTCGCCGGCGGCCAGGCCGGTGAGCGCTTCGCCGTCCGCAACAGCGGCGCGACGGCGGTGGTCGAGGGTGTCGGCGCCAATGGCTGCGAGTACATGACGGGCGGCACCGTCCTGATCCTCGGGCCCGTGGGCGATAATTTCGGCGCCGGCTTCACCGGCGGCATGGCCTTCCTCTACGACCCGGAGGAGACCTTCGAGATGCGCGTCAACCCGGACACGGTGCTCTGGTCGCGCCTCGCCTCCGCCCATTGGGAAGGCGTGCTGAAGGGGCTGGTGGAGCGGCACGTGCAGGAGACGGGCTCGCGCCTCGCCGCCCGGCTGCTGAACAACTGGGCGCAGGAGCGGGCGCATTTCTGGCACGTGGTGCCGAAGGAATACGCGAAATACCTGCCGGTGCCGATGACCGAGGCAGCCGCCGTCGCCGCCGAGTGATCCGGCCGGGGAAGGCGCCTTCGGGCGCTTTCCCCGCCCCGGCGCGGATGGCATAAGTCATCCCGTGCGAATCCTCTACCACCTGCCGCTCTCGCCCTTCGCCCGCAAGGTCCGCCTCGCGCTCGCGGAGAAGCGCATTCCCTTCGAGCTGCGCGTCGAGCGCGTCTGGGAGCGGCGGCCCGAATTCCTCGAGATGAACCCGGCCTGCCAGGTGCCGGTGCTGCAGGAGCCGAACGGCCTCGCCATCGCCGACAGCTACGCGATCTGCGAGTACCTGGACGAGGCTTATCCCGATACCGGGCTGCTCGGCCGCACGCTGTCCGAGCGGGTCGAGGTGCGGCGGCTGGTCGCCTGGTTCGACGGCAAGTTCAACGGCGAGGTCACGTGCAACCTGCTCTTCGAGAAGCAGATGAAGCGCCTGCTCGGCCGCGGCAACCCGGATGCGACGGCGATCCGCGCGGGCTACCAGAACCTGCGGCCGCATCTCGAATACATCGGCTGGCTGGCGGAGAACCGGGCCTGGCTGGCGGGCGCCTCGATCAGCCTCGCCGATTTCGCGGCCGCTGCGCATCTCTCGGCGCTGGACTATATCGGCGACATCGACTGGAGCCTGAACGAGCCGGCGAAGGAGTGGTATGCCCGCTGCAAGTCGCGGCCCTGCTTCCGGGCGATCCTTGCCGAGCGGGTGAGCGGCATCACGCCGCCGGCGCATTACCCTGACCTGGATTTCTGAGCCGCCGCCCGCCAGCCCAGGGCGCGCGCGGCTATCGCCGCTGCGGCAAGTCTGTCTGCTGGCGCCCCGCCGCCCGCCAACCCGGGGCGCGCCGGACCTTCGCGGCTATCGCCGCTGCGGCCCGGCCTCGTTCAGCGCCAGGTTCTGCTGCGCCAGGTCGGCCGTGGCGCTGTCGGGCGCCAGCGCGATCGCCCGCTGCCAGTCCGCCCGCGCGCCCGCGGTGTCGCCGCGGAGCTGGCGGATGATGCCGCGCTCGAGCAGCGCCTCGGCGCTGTCGGGCGCCAGCCGCAAGGCCCGGTCCACCGCCGCGGCCGCCTGGTCCACGCGGTCCAGGCGCCGCAGCGCGGCGGCGCGGAACACCCAGGCCTCGGCGCGGTCCGGATCGGTCGCCAGCACCCGCTCCAGGTCCTGCAGCGCATCCTGGTAGCGGCCGAGCGTGCCGAGGGCGACGGCACGGTCCGTCATCAGGTCGAGATCGTCCGGCGCGATGGTCAGGCCCATGGTCGCCGCGGCGAAGGCCCGGCCGGACTGGTTCGCCAGCATCCAGGCCTGCACCGCCTGGGCGAAGACCGCGGCGCGCGCCGGCGCGCTCGCCTGGCTAGCGCGGGCAAGCTGTTCCAGCCGCTCCGCCCCGCGTTCGGTCTCGCCGAGCGCGAGCAGGGCGAGCGCGCCGCAATGCCGCGCGCCCTCGCCGCCGCCCGCGGCCTCCCAGCCCTCGGCGAAGCTCGCCGCGCCATCCGGGTCGCGCCGCAGCAGGCCGAGGCATTCCTCGTATTGCGGGCTGTCATCGAGGCGCGGGATCTCGGGCGGCAGCGGCAGCGCCTCGCCCGCGGCCTCCGCCTCCGGCCCCGGGACCAGGACGAGGAAGGTCCCGGCGACAGCGGCGAGCAGCACCGCGGCAAGGGCGCCGAGCAGGACGGGGCGGATGCGCTTCACCGGAAGACCCTAGCCCTTTGCGCGAATCGGCGCCAGATCGGGGACATGACGGCTCAAGAGAGAGGCATCCCGGGGCGGCTGGTGGTGGCCGGCCTCGGCTACAGCGGCAGCGCGGTGGCGAGGGCGGCCGCCGCCGCGGGCTGGGCGGTGACCGGCACGGCGCGCGACCCGGCGCAGGCGGCGCCGCCGGCGGGCGTCGCGGTGGTCGGTTTCGCGGCGGCGGGCGCGGCGATCGGCGCCGCCACCCATCTGCTCGTCACCGCCCCGCCGGGCGAGCAGGGTGACCCGGTGCTGGCCGCGCATGCCGCGGCGATCCGCGCGGCGCCGGGGCTGCGCTGGCTCGGCTATCTCTCCACGACGGGCGTCTATGGCGACCGCGGCGGCGCCTGGGTGGACGAGGCGACCGCGCCCGCGCCGGGCCAGGAGCGCAGCCGGCGGCGGCTGGCGGCGGAGCGGGCCTGGGAGGCCGCGTCCGGCGGCCGCGCGCTGGACGTCTTCCGCGTCGGCGGGATCTATGGGCCCGGCCGCAGCAGCCTCGACGACCTGCGGGCGGGCACGGCGCGGCGGACGCTCAGTCCCGGCCATCTGTTCGGCCGCATCCACCGCGAGGACATCGCGCATGCCGTGCTGGCGGCGATGGCGCAGCCCCGGGACGGCGGCTTGCGCGTGCTGCACCTGGTCGATGACGAACCGGCCGAGAGCGCGGTGGTGGTGGTGGAGGCGGCGCGCCTGCTCGGCATCGCGCCGCCGCCCGCGGTGCCGCTGGAGCGGCAATGGCCTGCCATGTCGCCCATGGCGCGCAGCTTCTGGGCGGAGAACCGCCGCGTCGCCAATGCCGCGACCAAGGCCACGCTCGGCATCGCCTGGCGCTACCCGAGCTACCGCGAGGGGCTGCGCGCCATCCTCGCGGAGGAGCAGGGGGCGCGCTGACCAGACCCCTCGGGCTTCGCGCCGCAAGCGGATCCTGAGCAGGCTTTCGCGGGTCGGCTCGCACGAAGTGTGGTCCAACCCGCGAAAGCCTGCTTAGGCTGCGCACATGGACGACGAGACCTTCCTCCGCCGCGCCATCGCCCTCTCGGCCGAGGCTGCGGCGACGCCGGGCAGCGAGCCCTTCGGCGCCGTCGTGGTGCGGGACGGCGCGGTCGTCGGCGAGGGCTTCAACCGCTCCCGCGCCCGCCACGACCCGACCTCGCATGGCGAGACCGAGGCCATCCGCGACGCCTGCGCGAAGCTCGGCACGCTCGACCTCTCGGGCTGCGTGCTCTTCTCCTCCTGCGAGCCCTGCGCGCTCTGCGTCGCCGCCATGGAGATCGCGGGGATCGCGCGCGTGGTCTATGCCGCCTCCCTCGCCGACAGCGCGCGGGCGCTCTCGGCCGTGCCGAAGGAGAAGCGCCGCGGCGGCGATGTCGCGGCGCTGCGGCGGGAGGCCGGCGCGCCCATCGGCCAGGGCCGGATGAAGGCGCGGCAGGCCCTGGTGGCAGAGGCCGTCGCGGTGCTGGAGCAATGGGCCAGGGCGCCCGGATGAGCGGAGGGCAGGGGATGGACACGCGCAAGGTCGAGACCCGGCCGGGCCTGGTCTTCGACGTCTCAGTCGCCGGCGACCCGGCGGCGCCGCTGGTCCTGCTGCTGCACGGCTTCGCCGTCTCCCGCCACCTCTACGACGCGCAGGTGCCGGCGCTCGGCGCCGCCGGCTTCTTCGCCGCGGCCCCGAACCAGCGGGGCTACTCGGCCGGGGCGCGGCCGGATCCGCGCGACGTCGCGCAATACGACATCGAGCTGCTGATCCGGGATGCGCTGGACTTGGCCGCGGCGCTCGGCCATGCCGGCCGGCGCTTCCACCTGGTCGGGCATGACTGGGGCGGCAGCCTCTCCTGGGAGATCGCGGCGCATTGGCCGGAGCGTCTGGCCTCGCTCACCATGCTCTCCCGCCCGCATCCCGGCGCCTTCGCCCGCGCCCTGGCGGAGGACCCGGAGCAGCCCCGGCGCTCCAGCCACCACAAATGGTTCCTGGAGCCCGATGCGGTGCCGAAGCTGCTGGCCGGGGACTGCGCCTGGCTTCGCACCCGCCACGCGGCGCAGCGCATCCCGCCGGCGCAGACGGAAAAGCACCTCGCGGTGCTGGGGAGCGACGCCGCGATGTCGGCGGCCCTCGCCTGGTATCGCGCCCGCGGCACGGTGCACCGGCCGATCCCGAAGATCCGCGTGCCGACGCTCTTCGTCTGGGGCGATGCCGACGACACGGTCGGCCGCATGGCTGCCGAGGGCACGCGGGACTTCATCGAGGCGCCCTACCGCTTCGTCGAACTGCCGGGCGTCGGCCATTACGCGCCGGACCAGGTGCCGGAGCAGGTCAATGCGCTGCTGCTCGAGCACCTGCGGGCGCATCCGGCCTGACGGCGGCGGGGAGGCTACCCGGCGAAGCGGTCGCGCAGCCGCAGCAGCAGGATGCGCTCGATCTGCCGCACCGCCTCGGCGCGCTCGGCCTCCGGCGCATTGCCGAGCCGCGCCTCGAAACCCGAGAGGATCTCGGCCGCGCTGCGGTCGCGCACCGCCATGATGAAGGGGATGCCGAAGCGCGCGCGATAGGCCTCGTTCAGCGCCAGGAAGCGCGCGCGGGCCGCCGCATCCAGCGCATCGAGGCCGGCCGAGCCCTGCTCCCGGGCGCTGTCCGCCGTGACCTCGCCGCGCTCCATCAGCCGGCCCGCGAGGTCGGGATGGCCGTTGAGGAAATCCGTCAGCGCCTCGCCCGAGAGGCCGTGCAGGACCGTGGCGAAGCCGGCATGCAGCGCCTCGGCCGAGCCGGTGTCCGGCCCGAGCGCCCAGACCGCCTCGGCGAGGTCCGGCCGGTTCTCGAAGACGCTGCCGAAGCGCGCCAGGAATTCCGCGCGCGTCATGCCGCGGACAGCCCGAAGCGGCGGGCGACGCCGGGGAAGTCGGCTTCCTCCGGGTGCCGGCCGGAAGGGACCGTCCCGTCCGCCGCGCGCACCAGTTGGCACGCCTGCAGGCCTACGGCCCTGGCCGCGTCCAGTTCCTCCGCTACGTCGGAGAGGAAGAGGATCTCCTCGGGCGGCAGGCCGAGCGCCGCGGCGATCGCGGCATAGCTCGGCGCCTCCCGCTTCGCGCCGACGCGCGTGTCGAAGAAGCCGGCGAAGAGCGGCGTCAGGTCGCCGGCCTCCGAATGGCCGAAGAGGTCGCGCTGCGCCTCGACGGAACCGGAGGAATAGACGGCGAGCGTGACCCCGCCGGCCCGCCAGGCGCGCAGGCAGGCCGCGACATCGGGCCAGAGATGGCCTTTCAGCCGCCCATCGGCATAGCCCTGGCGCCAGATCAGCCCCTGCAGCGCCTTCAGCGGCGTCACCTTGGCGTCCGCCGCCATCCAGCCGCGCAGCGCCGCGACCGGGTCCTGCCCCGGCGCGGCGGCGCGCACGTCGTCCAGGATGGACGCGACCGCCGGCGCCGCGCCATGCGCCGCCAGGAACCCCTCCAGCGCCGCCTGCGCGAAGGGGAAGAGCCTGTCCTTGACGAAGGCGATGCTGGTGGTCGTCCCCTCGATATCCGTCAGGACGGCGCGCGGCGGAGCCACGTCAGGCCGCGACCGGGAAGCGCGCGGCGATGTCGTCGCCGGTGAAATGCGCCACCCAGCCGGAGCTGTCCGTGAAGACCCGCAGCGCGGTGAAGCGCGGCCGATCGCCGGCATCGAACCAGTGCCTGGTATTCGCCGGCACGCTGATCAGGTCGCCCTGCACGCAATGCGCGTCCCAGACCTTGCCGTCCACATGCATGACGAAGTCGCCGCTGCCGCGCACGAAGAACCGCACCTCGTCCTCGGTGTGGATGTGCTCGCTCAGGAATTTCTGCCGCATGGCGGCGGCCTGCGGGTGATCCGGCGTGAGCGACACCACATCGGCGCTGCCCGCGCCGGTCTCGCCCATCAGCCGGTCGAGATGGGGGCGATAGGCCTCCAGCACCTGCTCGTTCGTCGCATCCGCGGGCACCGCGACGCCCTCCCAGCGCTCGAAGCGCACGCCGATGGCACCCAGCGCCCGGGCGATCTCCGCAGCGTCCTCGGTCCGCAGCACCTCGCGGCCGGTCCCGGCCTCCCACACGGTCAGACGGCTCATCTCAGGCGGCCCTCCTCTTCTCCAGCTCGCAGGCGAGCATGAACTCCAGCGCCTCCAGCCGCGTCAGCGCGGTCGGCATGTCGGCGCCCCAGACATAGATGCCATGGCCGCGGATCAGGTAGCCCGGCGGCACCTCGGCCAGCGCGTCCCAGCGCCGCTCCACCACCGCCTGCAGGCGGCCGATGTCCTGGTCGTTGTCGACCACCGGCAGCGCGATCGTGCCGGCATGGGTCGGCAGGCCCGGGAAGGCCTTCAGCAGCTCGTAGCCCTCCAGCAGGATGGCGTCGCCGCCGCTGCGGGAGAGGTGGGTGACGGGGACGGAATGGCCGTGCAGCACCGCCCCGGCCCCGGGGAAGCGGCGATAGATCCCGCAATGCAGGCCCGTCTCGGCGGAGGAGCGGTCACCCGCGCGGAGCGGCCGACCCTGCAGGTCCACCCGGATCACGCCATCGGCGTCGAGGAAGCCCTTGTGGCCGCCGGAGCGGGTGATGGCGACGCTGCCATCGGGCAGGCGGAGGGAGATGTTCCCGGCGGTCGCGGGCACCCAGCCGAAGCGGTCCATGCGCCGGCCCGCCTGGATGATCGCTGCCGTGGCGGCGGCGAAGGCATCGGCCGCGGGCGGGGCCGCCAAAACGTCATCGAGCATCGTGCGATCCCGGCGAGGGCGGGGCTATCCCCGCATGGGTCGCGGTGATTACACCGGATCGCACGGACAATGGAATGCGGGAATTGCAGAGCCGACCCGCGGCGCCTGCCGCGGGCCGGTCGAAACGCTGGTCCTCGGCGGCCGTCAGGCGGCCGGGCGGCTCGTCGTCGTGGTGCCGGCCTGGCTGTGCGTCGCCGCCGGGCCGCTGAGCGTGCCGGTGGGCGGGGTGGCCGCGGGCGGCGCGCTCTCGGCCAGCGAGGCGTCGGGCTCGTCGTCCTTCATGTTCTTCTTGAACGACTTGATGCCGGTGGCGAGGTCGCCCATGAGGTTGCTGATCTTGCCGCTGCCGAAGAGCAGCAGGACGACCAGCAGCACGATGAGCCAGTGCCAGATGCTGAAGGAACCCATGTGACGCCCCGATAACCCTGTCTCTGTTGTCGCGCCCGCGCCGCCCGGCCGGCATCGCGTGACGACCACCTGCTGCCGCGGTGTCCGGCGGCGGTCGCCCCGCGCCTGGTCCCGGCATGCCGGCGGACACTAGTGCGCCACCCCTGGCAGCGCAAATCGGCAGATGGCCCGGCGGGGCGGCGAAGACAACCGGGGGCGCATCCAAATCCGGGGCCGCCGGCCCGGCGGATTCAGGCCTCCGCCGTGATGCCGAGCCGCGCGATCAGCCCGCTCCAGCGCGCGGTCTCGGCGGCGACGAAGCGCGTCGCCTCCGCCGGCCCGCTCGCCACCACCTCGAAGCCGCCGGCCTCGAGCGCGGCGCGGGCCTGCGGCTCCGCCAGCGCCCGGCCGGCCTCCTCCGCCAGCCGCGCCACGCGGGCGGCCGGCATGGCGGCCGGCGCGATCAGGGCATTCCAGGCATAGCTGGCGGCATCGGGAAAGCCGGCCTCGGCCAGGGTCGGGACCTCGGGCGCCTGCGGGATGCGCCGCTCGGCCGTCACCGCCAGGGCCCGCACCCGGCCCTCCCGGATCTGCGGCAGAATGCCGGCCGAGACGATGACCATGGCCTGGATCCGTCCCGCCACCAGGTCGAGGGTCGCCGGCGGGAAGCCGCGATAGGGGACGTGCAGCATCTCGAGCCCGGCGCGGGCCATCAGGTCCGCCATGGCGAGGTGCCCGCCCGAGCCCGAGCCGACCGAGCCGAAGGCGAGCTTGCCCGGATTCGCCCGGACATGCGCGACGAAGCCGGCGAGGTCCTGCGCCGGCACATCCGGGTGCACCACCAGCATCTGCGCCGCCCGCACCAGCAGGGAGACCATGGCGAGGTCCCGCTGCGGGTCGTAGGGCAGGTCCGGGTAGAGCGCCTTCGCCGTGCTGAGCGGCCCGTTGATGGTCAGCCCGATGGTGTGCCCGTCGGTCGCCTTGGCGACCGCGTCGGTGCCGATATTGCCGCCGGCGCCGGCGCGGTTCTCCACTAGGCAGGGCTGGCCGAGGGTGCGGGAGAGATGCGCGGCGACGGCGCGGCCGGTGGTGTCCGGGGTCGAGCCGGGCGGGAAGGGGACGATCAGGCGCAGCGGCCGCTCCGGCCAGGGCGCCTCCGCGCGGGCGCCGGCGGCCGGCAGCAGGAGGGGGGCAGCCAGCAGGCTGCGGCGGGCGAGGCTCATGGGTCGGGCGTCCTCCGGCGACGGTCCGTTGCGCGGCGCGTCATGGCGGGCGCGTGGCGGCCCGGCAAGCCGCGCCGTCAGGGCCGCGCGGGGGCGGTTTCCGGGACGCCGCCGGGCGGCGCGCTCTCGGGGGCCGGCGCGGGGCGGGAGGCCGGCTCGGCCGGCGGCGACGGCGGCTCCGGCACGAGGGGCGGCAGGACCTGCGGGCGGAGCGGCGCGGCCTCCGCGGGCGGCGGCACGGCCGGGGTGGCGCGGCCCGGCGCCGGCTGGTCGGGCGGCGCTGCCGGCCGCGGCGCCGCCGGGGCCTGCGCCGGCGTCCCGGGCTTCGGCTCCGGCGGCCGCGGCGCGGCCGGCATCCAGGGCAGCAGCACCACCGTCACGCTCCGCGCCTCCGGCACCGCCCCCTTGGCGAAGGCGGCGCGGCGTGCCTCCGCCCGGATCCGGTCGCGGTCCAGGCCGAGCTTCGCCAGCGCCGCCGCGACCTCCCCGGCGCGCTTCGCCGCGAGTTGCAGCCCGGTCTGCGCCCCGCCCTCCTGCGCCCCGGCATGGCCGAGGACGCAAAGATTGCGTTCCGGCTCCTTCTTCGCCCGTTCGGCCGCCGCGGCCAGGTTGGCGCGGGCGGTCTCGCCCGGCGCGGCGGCACCGCGGGGGAAGGGGATGGCGAAGACATCCTCCTCCAATTGCTCGGCACCGACGCAGGTGAAGGAGCGCGGCTGGGCCAGCGCCGCGCCCGGCAGCAGCGCGGCGAGGAGGAGGAGCGCGGGCAGCAGCATCAGGCGGCGGCCAGCAGGCCGGCCTCGCGCAGCCGCGCCAGCAGGGCGGCGGCATCCACTTCCGGATGGGCGGCGCGCAACTCCGGCTCGGCCACGTCGGGGCGGGCGAGGACCCAGCCGGCCGCCTCCACCTCGGCATTCGCCAGCGGCAGGCTGCCCTGGTCGGTCCGCAGCACCCAGCCGGCGCCGCGCCGCACCGGCTTCGTGCCGGGGACGAGGACCTTGAAGGCCGGCCCCTCTTCGGCCATGGCGGACGGCGCCTCGGGCGCGGCCAGCCCGCGGGCGGCGAGCAGGTCGTTGCCGCCGCGCGCGAAGCGGTAGCCGGCGACGAATTGCTCGAGCGCGGCCATGACCTTCGGGTCGCGCGCCAGCTCCGCCATCCGCTGGGCAAGCTGCTGTGCGCGCGTGGTGAGGGCGAATTTCGCCGCCGCCGTGCCGTCCTGCCGCGGCAGGGGCTTGCGGAACTCGGCATCGTAGAGCGCCCGCTCGTGCAGGATGTTCAGCAGGTCCATCCCGAGCGGCGCATGCAGGCCGAAGGCGACATGCACGCTGGCCGGCGCCTCGGCCAGCGCGTCGTGGTACCAGCCGCGCGGCAGGTAGAGGATGTCGCCGGCCTTGAGCAGCACCTTCTCCTGCAGCCGCCCCTTGGCCTGCTCGTGATGCGCCTGTGCCTCGGTGCGGAAGGCGGGATGGGGGATGGGGTAGTCGGCCCGGCCTTCCCAGACATTCCAGGTCTTCTCGCCCTCCACCTGCACCGCCCAGACATCATGGGTGTCGTAATGCGCCGGGAAGGCCTTGTGGCTCTGCCAGGAGATGTAGACATTGGCCTGCGCCTTGCCGAGCCCGGCACCCTCCAGCGCCTGGGAGACGGCGGCGAGGCCGGGGGTGAGGCTGTCGACGTCGTTCAGCACCACGCTGGCGCCGCGCCCCACCCAGTCCCGCACCCGCGCCGCGACGGGCTGCATCACCTGGTCGTTGTCGCGGCTGGTGGCGCGGGCGCAGTAGTCGTCGGGCGCCACCGGCTTGCCGTCCAGCACCAGCTTGAGCGACTGGCTGGACCAGATATGCGTCATGTCCAGCAGCCGGTTGATCTGCCGCCAGGACAGCACATGGGCGAATTTCGCCGCGCCGCCGCGGATGTGCAGCGGCCTGCGGTCGTGGAATTCGGCGAAGAACCGCTCCGGCGTCATCGGCGCGAGCAGCTCGGCGAGGGTCATGCTCATGGGGGCGAAACCTAACCGATCCGCCCCCTGCGGGTCATGCCCCTTGCGCATGCGTCGGCAGGTGCAGGCGGGGCGCCGGGGCGGGGCACCGCCGATGGTCCATGCCGACCGGCGCCGCCCCGGCGCCTTGCCTCACCGCACGCCGAGCGGGTGGTCGATCTTGTGGATCACGCCGTTGTCGGCCCGGATATCGCCCTGGACCACCTTGGCATGGTTGTTGATCGTACCGCTGCCTATGCCGGTCCCCTCGACCTCGATGGTCGCGCCCGACAGGGTCTTGGCGCTCGCCGTCGTATGCTCGGTGCCGAAGATGGCGGTCCGCTGGCCCGACAGCATGTGGCCGAGCACGAAGCTCCGCAGCCGCTGCGGATTCGACTCGATTCCCCGCAGGTCCGACGGCCCGACCATGTCGAAGGCGCCGTTCGTGGGCGCGAGCACCGTCACCTTCTCGGACCCGGTCAACTGGCTGGCGATGCCGGACTTGTCGATCATGCCGACGAAGGTGCTGAGATTGGGGTCGGCCCGCATCGTCTCGAGCACGTTGGCGGCCTGGGCGCCGGCGCTGAAAGCCAGGCCCAGCAGGCCCAGCGCGGCGATTCTGGCAAGTTTCATGACGGCCTTTCCTCCGCTGCCTTGTTGCGCAACATTTTTAGGAAGCCGAAGGTGCCGGCGCCTCTGCATTCACTGTCGGAAATCGATGGATTGCGGGCAGGCCGGGGCTGCGTGGCGGCGGCCCTGCCGAAGGCTTGTGCCCCGGCCGGCGTCGCCCGACCTATGCTCCCGCCAGGGAGAAACGCCGCCATGACCGATCTCGCCCCGGTGGGAGACACCGCGCGCCAGGAACTGCTCCGCACCGCGGAGGAGGCCCTGGCGCGGCTTGCCCCGGACCTGCCGCCGGCGGCGGCCCGGCTGCTGCGCCTGCTGCATGAGGGGGTGCCGACGCCGGAACTGGCGGGCATGCCGGCCGAATCGGTGGCGGCGGCCGCGGCCAGCCTCTACGCCCTGGCGCAGGAGAGGCCGGGGGGCGCGCCGCGCATCCGCATCCTGCCCCCCGGCCCGGGCCCCGGGGAGGCGGGCGGCCCGCATGCGGTCGCCGAGATCGTCACCGACGACATGCCCTTCCTGGTGGACAGCGCCCTCGGCGCGCTGGCGCGGCAGGGGCGGGTGGTGCGGCAGCTCCTCCACCCCGTGGTGCCGGTGCGGCGCGACGCGGCCGGCCGGCTGGTCGCGCTCGACCCGCCGGATGGCGGGACCGCCGAGAGCATGATGCGCATCACCCTCGGCGCCCAGCCGGCCGCCATGCTGCCCGGCCAGGCCCGCACCGCGCCGGATGACTGGCCGGCGCTGGAGGCGGCGCTGGCCCGTGCCATGCGCGATGTCCGCCAGGCCGTGGCCGACTTCCCCGCCATGGCGGAGACGCTGCGGGCGGCCGGGCACGAGGTCGCCGCCGCGCCGGCCGGGACGGAGCCGGGCGCCGCCGCCTTCCTCCGCTGGCTGCTCGAGGACAACTACGTCCTGCTGGGGCACCGCCGCCTCTCCGTCTCGCCGGAGGGCGAGGTCTCCATCGTGGCGGCGGAGAATCTCGGCCTGCTGCGCGACGCGGACCTGCCGGTCTTCGACGTGCTGCGCGACCCGGCGCACCTGCCGCCCGCCGTGCGCGCGGCCCTGGCCGAGCCGACCCCGGTCACCGTCGCCAAGGCGAACATGCGCAGCACGGTGCACCGGCCGCAGCACGCGGACGTGGTGGCGACGCGGATCTACGGCCCGGACGGGCGGGTCGCGGGCGGGCGGCTCTTCCTCGGCCTCTTCGCCGCCGCCGCCTACAACCGCAACCCGCGCAGCATCCCGATGCTGGCGGAGAAGGTGGGGCGGATCCTGGCCTCCGCCGGCCACGACCCGGAGGCGCATGACGGCAGGGCGCTGCGCAACATCCTCGACACCTGGCCGCGCGACGAGCTGTTCCAGGCGCCCGAGGCCGCGATCCTCGCGGGCGCGCGCCGCGCGCTCGACCTGCAGGTGCGGCCGCGCGCGGCGCTGGTGCTGCGCGAGGATCCCTTCGGGCGCTTCGTCTCCGCCATCGCCTGGCTGCCGCGCGACACCTTCGACACGCGGCTGCGGGAGCGGGTCGGTGCCATGCTGGCCCGCGCCTATGACGGCCACCTCTCGGCCTACTACATCGCCATGGGCGACGCGCCGCTGGCGCGGGTGCACTACATCATCGGCACCACGCCGGGGCGCGTGCCGAAGGTGGACGCCGCGGTGCTGGAGGCGGCGGTGGCGCAGGCCGCCCGCAGCTTCCCCGACCGCCTCGCGGAGGCGCTGACGGCCGGCCGCGGCGAGGCCGGCGCGGCGGCGGCGCTCGCCCGCTGGCGGGACGCCTTCCCCGCCGCCTACCGGGAGGGCGCGACCGGCGCGCAGGGCGTCGCCGATCTCGCGCTCGCCGAGCGGGCGCTGGCGGAGGGCCGGCCCGCCGCCAGCCTGGACCGCCCGCCGGGCGCTGCGGGGCTGGTGCTGCGGCTGGCCAATCCCGGCGGCCCGCTGCCGCTCGCCGATGCCCTGCCGCTCTTCGAGAGCCTCGACCTCCGCGCCATCGAGGAGGTGCCGCACCGCCTCTGCCCGACCGAGGGCGGGCAGGTGGTGCTGCATGTCTTCACCCTGAGCCCCGCCGCCGAGGCGCAGCCGACGCGCTTCCGGGCGCTGCTCGACGCGCTCTCCGCCCTGCTCGAGGGCCGGGCGGAGGCGGACGGCTTCAACCGGCTGGTGCTGCGCGCCGGGCTCGACTGGCGGGAGTGCTGGCTGCTGCGGGCGATGTACCGCTGGCTGAAGCAGGTGAACTTCGCCTTCTCCCAGCAGGCCGTGGAGGCGGCGCTGGCGGCGCAGCCGCGGGCGGCGCGGCTGCTGCTCGACCTCTTCCACGCGCGCTTCGACCCGGACGGGACGCGCGACGAGGCGGCGTTGGACGCGGAATGGGTCGCGCTGCTGGACGGCGTCGCCAACCCGGACGAGGACCGCATCCTGTCGCGGCTGCGCCGGCTGCTCGATGCCGTGCTGCGCACCAACTACCACCTGGGGAAGCCCTGGCTGTCGCTGAAGATCGACAGCGCCGCGGCGGGCGAGATGCCGGCGCCGCGGCCCTGGCGCGAAATCTTCGTGCATTCGCCGCGGATGGAGGGCACGCATCTGCGCGCCGGGCCGGTGGCGCGCGGCGGCATCCGCTGGTCCGACCGGCGGGAGGACTACCGCACCGAGATCCTCGGCCTGATGAAGGCGCAGCGGGTCAAGAACGTCGTCATCGTGCCGACCGGCGCCAAGGGCGGGTTCATCCTGAAGCATCCGCCGCCCGCGACCGACCGCGAGGCCTTCATGGCCGAGGGCATCGAATGCTACCGGACGCTGGTCCGCGGCATGCTCGACATCACCGACAACCTGGTGGAGGGCCGCGTGGTGCCGCCCCTGGGCGTGGCGCGGCGCGACGGCGACGATCCCTACCTGGTGGTCGCGGCCGACAAGGGCACCGCCACCTTCTCCGACATCGCCAATGGCCTCTCGGCCGAATACGGCTTCTGGCTGGGCGATGCCTTCGCCTCCGGCGGCAGCGCGGGCTACGACCACAAGGCCATGGGCATCACCGCCCGCGGCGCCTGGGTCATGGTCGCGCGGCATTTTTCCGAGATGGGCCACGACATATTTGCGCAGGAGTTCACCTGCGCCGGCGTCGGCGACATGTCGGGCGACGTCTTCGGCAACGGGCTGCTGATCAGCCGGAAGACGAAGCTGGTCGCCGCCTTCGACCACCGGCACATCTTCCTCGACCCCGATCCGGACCCGGAGGCGAGCTACGCGGAACGCGAGCGGCTCTTCGCCCTGCCGCGCAGTTCCTGGGCGGACTACAACCCGGAGAAAATCTCGGCGGGCGGCGGCGTCTTCCCGCGCACGCTGAAGACCATCCCGCTCTCGCCGCAGGTGCGCGCGCTGCTGGGCATCGAGGCCGAGCGCGCCGAGCCGGCGCAGGTGATGCAGGCCATCCTGACGGCGAAGGTGGACCTGCTCTATTTCGGCGGCATCGGCACCTATGTGAAGGCCGGCACGGAAAGCCAGGCCGAGGCCGGCGACCGCGCCAACGACGCCATCCGCGTCAACGGCGCCGACCTCCGCGCGAAGGTGGTGGGGGAGGGCGCGAACCTCGCGGTGACCCAGGCCGGGCGGGTCGAATACGCGCGCGGCGGCGGGCGGATCAACACCGACGCGCTGGACAACTCCGCCGGCGTCTCCACCAGCGACCACGAGGTCAACATCAAGATCCTGCTCGCCGATGCCGAAGCCGCGGGGCGGCTGACGCGGGTGCAGCGCGACGCGCTGCTGCGGGAGATGACCGACGAGGTCGCGCAGCTCGTCCTGCGGGACAATGCGCAGCAGCACCTCGCCGTCACGTTGGAGGAGCGCGCCGGGGCCGAGGCGCTGCCCGCCCAGGCCCTGTTGATGCAGCGGCTGGAGGCGGCCGGCGTGCTGGACCGCAGCGTCGCCGGCCTGCCGGATGCCGCGACCCTGCGGGCGAGGATCGCGGCCGGCGAGGCGCTGACCCGCCCGGCCATCTGCGCCCTGCTGCCACTCGCCAAGCTCTGGCTGACCGAGGCGGTGGAGGAGAGCGACCTGCCGGACGATGCGGCCTTCGGCCCGGTCCTGGCCGCCTATTTCCCGCGGCCGCTGCAGGAGCGCTTCCCGGAGCTGATCGCCCGCCACCGGCTGCGGCGGGAGTTGGTCGCGACCGCCATCGCCAACGAGGTGGCGAACCGGCTCGGCTGCGCAGGCCTTGCGCGGCTGGCCGCCGAGGCCGGGCCGGTCGCCGCCGCCCGCGCCGCCTGGCTGGCGGGGGAGGGGTTCGGCATCCCCGCGGCGGCCGATGCCGCCGATGCCGCCGCGGCGCCGGCCGGGCCGAAGCTCGAGGTGCTGCTGGCGCTGCGGCGGCTGCAGCAGGAGGCGGCGCAGGCCCTGCTCGGCGGCAGCGGCCCCATCGGCCCCGCCATCGGGACGCTGCGCCCGGGCCTCGCCGCCCTGGCCGCGACCGCGCCCGAGGCAGCGGCGGCCGAGGCCTGGCAGGCGGCCGGGCTGCCGGAGCGGGCGGTGGCGCTGGCCGCCGCGGCCCCGCGCCTCGCCGCCGCGCCGATCATCCTGCGGCTTGCGGCCGAGACGGGCGCCGCGCCCGAGGCCGCGGCCGCTGCCTGGGCGGAGGTCGGCGCCCGCTTCCGGATCGAGGCGCTGCGGCAGGCCGCGGCGGCTGCGCCCGCGCCCGGCGCCTTCGGGCCGCGCGCCAGGGCGGCGCTGCTGGAGGATCTCGGCCAGGCGCAGGGCGGCCTCGCCGTGGCGCAGTTGCGCGGGGCGGTGCCGGATGCGGCCGAGGTGGCGGCGCTCGCGCAGGAGGCGGCGCAGGCCGGCGACCTCGCGGCCATCGGCGTCGCGGCGCGGGCGCTGCGGGGGCTCGCCTGAGCCTCGGCGATGCTGCCCGGCCGGGCCGCGGCGATCCCGCCCGGGCTTGACCCGGCGGGACGCCGCCGCCCTGATCGGTGGATGCCGATCGCCGCGCCCCCTGCATGACCCGCCGCGCCTGGGCCTGGGCCCTCTATGACTGGGCGAACAGCGCCTTCCCGACCATCGTCTCCACCTTCGTCATAGCCGCCTATTTTACCCGCGGCATCGCACCCGATCCGGTCACGGGCCAGGCGCAATGGGGCTGGATGCAGACGGCGGCCGGGATCGGCATCGCGCTGCTCTCGCCGCTGCTCGGCGCCATTGCCGATGCCGGCGGGCGCAGGCGGGGCATGCTCGCGGCCTGCACCGCGCTGCTGGTGGTCTCGACCGCCGGGATCTGGTTCGCGCGGCCCGACCCCGCCTTCGCGCCCTGGGCGCTCGCCTGCGTCGGCCTGGCGACCATCGCCTTCGAGCTGTCGATGGTCTTCTACAACGCGCTGCTGCCGCAGGTCGCGCCGCCCGGGCGGATCGGCCGGGTCTCGGGCCTCGCCTGGGGCCTCGGCTATGCCGGCGGGCTGGCCTGCCTCGTCATCGCGCTGGTCGTGCTGGTGCGGCCTGACCCCTCGCCGCTCGGCCTCGACCGCGCGCAGGCCGAGCATGTGCGCGCGACGGCGCTGCTGGCCGCGGGCTGGATCGCGCTCTTCGGCTGGCCGGTGCTGGTCATGCTGCCCGACGCCGGGACCCCGTCCGGCGGGGCGCGCCCGGCCTGGGGCACCGCGCTCCGCGCTGGCCTCGGCGAGGTCATGGCGGTGCTGCGCGGCCTGCCGCGCAACCCGGCCATGGCGCGCTTCCTGCTGGCGCGGCTGTTCTACACCGACGGGCTCAACACCCTCTTCGCCTTCGGCGCCATCTATGCCGCCGGCGTCTTCGGCATGGGGTTCGAGGAGATCCTGCTCTTCGGCATCGCGCTGAACCTGACCGCGGGACTCGGCGCCGCGGGCTTCGGCCTCATCGAGGATCGCATGGGCTCGCAGCGCACGGTCATGCTGGCGCTGCTCGCGCTGATGGCGCTCGGCACCGGGCTGCTGCTGGCAGAGGGCAAGGCGATGTTCTGGGCACTGGCCCTGGCGCTCGGCCTCTTCATCGGCCCGGCCCAGGCAGCGAGCCGGACGCTGATGGCGCGCCTCGCGCCGCCCGGGGAGGTCGCGGCGCATTTCGGGCTCTTCGCGCTGTCGGGCCGCGTCACCGGCTTCCTCGGCCCGGCGGTGCTGGCCGCGGTCACGGCGGCGACGGAGAGCCAGCGGGCGGGGATGGCGACGGTGGTGGGGTTCCTCGCCCTGGGGGCGGTGATCCTGGCGGGTGTCAGGGAGCCGGCGCGGGGGTGACGCCGGGTCAGTCGCGCGGAATCCTGGCGAGGGCCTCCCGCATCGCTTGGAGATGGGACGGCAGGCGGGAGAGCACGTCCTGCGCGATGCCCTCGTCGTAGGTATGCGAGGTGCGATTGCGGTCGTCGATCATTGCGAGCCAGATCGCCTCGCCGTCGAGCCAGCCTTGCGCATAGGCCGCGCGGAAGGCCGCCCGCGGGCTCGCCACGCGGACGCCTTCGCGTTCCAGCACCGACTGCAGCAGCCGCCAGAAGAGTTCGATGGAGAACTCGAACCGCTGGATCGCCGAATCCACCAATGCGGGTTCGGCCTCCAGATCCTTCGCCAGGACCTCCTCGAACCGGTCCATGGCCCGCAGCAGGATGGCCCGGCGTTCCTCGGGATCGTTGTTCATGCCGGCACGCGCTCGAACAGGATGCGGCGGTCCCGCAGGATCGAATCATGAAGCGATGTGTGGACGGGCAACCTGTCGAACCTGACCGCGTCGATCTCGAGCAGCGTGTCCGCCTCCTCGACGATCTGCATCACCCGGTCCCAGTCCAGCACCGTCGCCTCCGGGCAGAGGATCGCCAGGTCGATGTCGCTCCGCTCCCGCGCCGTCCCGCGCGCGCGGCTGCCGAACAGCCAGATCGCCTGGACGAAGGGCAGCTCCGCCAGGCGATGCAGGAAGCGGTACTCGGTCAGCGGCCTCTCCATGCCGCCAGATTGGCAGGGCGGGCCGCGCCGGGTCCAGCCTGGCCGGGCCTCAGACCCCGACGTAGAGATAGGTCGGCATCGGCTGGGTCAGGTCCACCACGCCCTTCACGCCCGGCACCTGCTCGGCCAGCACCTTCAGCCCGCGCCTGACCTGCTCGGTCCGCATGAAGCCGTGGAATTCCACCACGCCCTCCCTGACCTCGACCAGGGTGTAGAAGGTATCGGCCCAGGGCTCCTTGCGCATCGCCGCCAGCACCGCCTGGCGGATCCGGTCGTCGGAGAGCTCGCCCTCCAGCTTCGGCGGCGAGACCAGCGCCCGCAGCAGGTCGGCGCGGGAGACGATGCCCTTCAGCCGCCCCTCCTCCAGCACCAGCACGCGGCGGATGCCGCGCTCCTCCATCAGGTGGGCGATGTGGGTGGCGGTGTCCTGCTCGGTCACCGCCACCACGCTCTCGGTCATGATCTCCTCGGCCGTGCTGCCATGCGTGCGGGCATAGCGGTCGGCCTGCTCGCCCGGGTCGGAGAAGAGCGAGCGCAGCCAGCCCGGGCGCTCGTCCGCCTCCCCCGCCAGGCGGCGGATCAGGTCGGCCTCGGTGACGACTCCGCGCACCTTGCCCGCCTTGTCCAGGACCGGCACGGCGGAGATCCCGCGCTCCGACAGCAGCCGCGCCACCGCGATGACCGGGGTCTCCGGCGGCACGGTCACCACGTCGGGGGTCATCAGGTCGCGGGCGGTGAGCTGGGACATGGCCTGCTCCTCGAGATTCGATGCCGCCAGCCTGCGCCCGCGCGGCGCCGCCGGCCTTGAGGCAGCGCAAGACGGAAAAGGCGGTTGCGCGCCGCGGCCCCGGTCAGAAGGTCCCGCTGATGCCGAGCGTCACGCGCCGCTCGGCCTGGCCGGGGCAGGAACCGGCGAAGCGCAGCGGCGCCAGCGCGCCCCAGGCGACGACCAGGCCGAGCTCGCAGGAGAGCAGGGTGTCGGGCCCGCGCTCGGCGCCGAGGCTGCGGGTGGTGGTGACCTGGAGCTCGGTCTTCAGCGGCAGGGCCGCGGAGGGGGCCGGCAGGGCGAGCGAGGCGCGGGTCCGCAGCAGCCGCACCCCGGAGGGGCCGGTGGCGAGGCCGCCGATCCGGTCCACGACGCCGAGCGAGCCGAGCAGCTTCGCCTCTCCCGGCAGGGTCAGGATCAGGTCCTGCTGCATGGTCCCGTTCAGGCTGCGGGAGACCGGCAGCCCATGCGGGTCGCCCGCCGCCTCCACCCGGAGCTGCGGCGCGACCGCGAGCGAGAGGTGCGGCAGCAGCACCAGCTCCCGCTGTGCGCCGAGGGCGACCGCGCCATGCTCGAAGCTCGGCTCGGCGACCGGGGCGGGTTCGCGCTCGCTGGCGGACGCCTCGCCCTGGATCCAGAGGCCGCCGGCCGGCGTCTCCCAGCGCAGCTTGCCGGGCTCGGCCGGCAGCACGGAGCGGCTGTCCTGGCCGGTGAGGCGCTGGGCGGGGCTGGCATCCGGCTCCGCGAGGGCCGGCGGGGTGAGGAGGAGGCCGGCAAGGACCGGCGGGACGCATCGGCGCAGGAGGAAATGCGGCGAAATCATGGCGGAAGCCTAACCAGGCCCGATGCCGCATCTCAAGCAAGACTAACTGTTGACAACGCGCCCTGGACGATTGTGTTGCGCCGCAGCATCACATGTATCGCCGCGACTCGGTACCGCTGTCCGCGCCGCATCCGCCAGGCGAACCGCAGGGGATGACTGGTTCATGAACCATCTCTTCGATATGCGAAGTTGAGCGGGTTCCTGGAATCGCTCGCCCGACTGTGCGGAATGGCGTTAGGTTTCGATCATGCATATGGCCGCGGCCCTCGTGCTTTCCCTCCTGCTGCTGGCCGGCTGCGGCGATACGCTGTGGTCCGGGCTGCTGCCGGAACACCTGCTTTCGGAGCAGGAGGAGCCGGAGCCCGCCGGTCCCGCCCTGCGGCTGACCCTGCGCGGACGGACGCACCATGCCGCGCTGCTGCAGGCGGCCGGCGACCGGCGCCTCTGGCGCACCGCCGGCAACCTGGTGGTGGAGACGGATGGCGGCCGCGTGGTGGCGACCTCGGGCTTCGGGGAGGTGCTGGCCGCGACCCGCTTCGACGGGCCGGACCCCCTGGCCGCGCCCGCGGCGCTGCTCGACCGCCCCGCCATCGCCCGCCGCCTGGTGGACCTGATGGACGAGGATCGCGCGGTGGAGGGCATGCGCTTCGGCATCCCGGTCGAATGCCGGCTCTCGGCGCAACCCGCGGAGGAGGCGGGCCTGCTGCAGGTGGAGGAAGCCTGCCGCGCCGAGGGCGCCGGCCGCTTCACCAACCGCTTCCGGGTGCAGGCCGACAGCGGCGCGGTGCTGCAGGCGGAGCAGTGGATCGGTCCCGGCCTGCCGTTGCTGGCCGTGGAGTTTCCCGGGCCATAGGCCCTGGCGGCGCGTGCGTGCCCGGCCCCCGGGCGCCTATCCCCGCCAGCCCAGCCCGGCGCGGCGCACCCGCAGCGCCACCACCGCCAGCCAGCCGAGCTGCACCGCGAGCGCCGGCAGCACCACCAGCGGCTTCCAGAGCGGCGGCAGCCGCAGGAAGACCAGGGCGAGCGCAGCATGGAAGGCGGTGAAGCCCCAATGCGTCGCCGCCACCCGCCGCGTGCCCATGCCGGCCCGCTGCGCCATCTGGTACAGGTGGGTGCGGTGCGGCGCGCCGACCGTGTCGCCCATGACGGCACGCCGCAGCAGCGTGAAGCCGGCATCGAAGAGCAGCGCGAAGATCAGCAGCGGCACGATCAGGAAGCTCAACTGGTTCACGTCGAACCGGCTGGCCGCCACCGCCAGCACCGCCAGCATGAAGCCGGCGAACTGGCTGCCGACATCGCCCATGAAGATGCGTGCGGGGTGCAGGTTGAAGGGCAGGAAGCCGGCGAAGCCCGCGGTCAGGAACAACGCCGCGGCATAGACGAAGCCGCCGCCCTGCAGCGCCGCGATGGCGGTCAGCGCGGCGCAGGCGACCAGCAGCGTGCCGCCGACCAGGCCGTCGAGCCCGTCCATGAAGTTCACGGCATTGGTGCAGGCCAGGATCCAGAAGACCGTCAGCAGCACCCCGCCGAGGCCGAGCTCGACCGGGCCGACATAGGGGATGGCGAGGCGGGAGATGGTCAGGCCGCTCGCCACCGCGACCAGCGCGGCCGCGAGTTGCGCGCCGAAGCGCAGGCGCGCCGGCAGGCTGCGCATGTCGTCCACCAGCGCGACGCCGGCGATGGCGATGGCGGCGAGGATGACGCCGATGAATTGCCGCTCCGCGATGCGGGCCTGGTCGGCAACCTGGTAGAGCACCAGCATGCCGACGACGAAGGCGAGCACGGCGCCGACCCCGCCGCCGCGCGGCGTCGGCCGCACATGCGCGCTGCGGGCATTGGGGTGGTCGAGGATCGGGAAGGCGATCATCGCCCGCACGGCGCCGGCGGAGAGCAGGGCCAGCAGGCAGGCGAAGACCAGGTGCTGGGAAAGGGCGGCCAGGGTCATTGCGGACGGGGTGTGCAGCCTCTCAATTGACGGGACAAGCCTTCCCGCGAAAGAACGCCCGGCCGGCGGGCCGCGGCCCGCGGTCGGGCCGGACCTGCCGACGCGGCGACGGCCCCGCGGAGCGGTCGCCTCCGGCCCGGCGGCGCGGCGTCCGGGGCCGTTTCCCCGCAGGCGCGGTGGTCATTGCGCTGGCGATCGCGTAGCGGTGATGCCGAAACATGCGAAGCCTCTGCGACAAGTGCCAGCCGGTCCGGGGCGCGCATGGCAAGGCCGCTCGCCACCGCATGACCAGCCTGCCGGGACCATCCATGGCCGAGGCAATCCGGCTGCGACCGGAGCCCGGCCGGCATGCCGCATAGAGGCGGCGGGAGGCACGCCATGCGCATCAAGGGCGATGCGGCGGATTATTGCATCCAGTGGCACTGGTTCGGCGGGCAGGGCGCCTTCGGCGAACTGGCGAATTTCCTTCGCAACATCCCGACCGATCTCGATGTCGAGGTCGACAAGCAGTACCCCAACCAACCCGGCGGCTATACCTCCGAATGGCGGCTGACGGCCGAGACCTGGCGGCAACTCTGGCACTACATCCAGTACGACGTGGCGCAGAAGATGCGGCACCCCGTCTCGCGCGCGGTCGTGCTGCTCGTGCACAACGGCGCCGGCGGGGGTGGGGCGAAGGCCAGCCTGTGGCTGATGTATCCCGAATGCGCAGGCCTGATCGAAGTGCGGTCCTGCGTCCGATGCCACTCCACCTGGAACCAGGCCGAGCTGAATACCGGAACCGGTCTGGATCTCGAGACCATGCTGATCAACGAGATCCCGATCAAGTTCTGGGACCCCGACTTCGCGCACAAGCATCTGGCGCAGAAGCCGCTCCCCAGGATCCCGCCGTCGAAGGCCCAGCCGGCGCCGAGGCGCACGGCCCTGTCCATGGGCGGCCACCGGCAGGCGCGGGCCTGAAGGTCCGGCGGCCGGCCGGTCCACGCCATCCGGGGCCGCGGCGGGCGGACATGGCCCGGGCGCATTACCGCAGGAAGCCCATATACCCCCGCGCCAGCGCATCCACCCGCCCCTCCCGCGTCACCTCCCAGAGCGGGTTGTCCACCACCAGCCGCTGCCCGCCGTCGCGGATCACCGGCCGGATCACCGCGCCGGCCCGCGCCGCCGTCTCCGGCCCGAGGAGCTGCAGCGGAATGCGCAGGAAGATCCCCTTGTCGAAGCTGCCCTCGCCGAAGCGGCGGAAGGGCACGTCGGTGAGGGTGGCGAAGGCGCCCACCTCGATGCCGCTCTCGAATCGCCGGCCGACCTCGATGGTCCCGCCCCAGTCGCCGGCCAGGTACCGCCCGGCCCGCAGCACCGTGTAGAGGTTCCAGACCGGCAGGTCGGCGTAAAGCGAGGCATGGCCGGTCGCCACGCTGTATCCCAGCGCCCCGAAGCCGCCGTGGTAGTCGCGCTGCGCCACCCAGGCCAGGTCGATCCCGAGGGCGAGCGGCCGGTCATGCGGCCGCCACAGCACCTCCCCCTGCACCCCCTGGAACATCGGCTCGAGCAGCCCGCCGGTGACCCGCGCGAACCAGTCCGGCGCGAGCGCCCAGATCCGCTCGGCATAGAGGGTCGGGAGGGACGTCTTCCCCTCCCGCGCATAGCGGGCGATGTCGCTGCGGACATGCGGCAGGCGGCTGTCGGAGGGGCGGCCCTCGTCCAGGTTGCCGGCCACCGCCTGCGCGAGGCTGCCGGCGAGGGCGAACCCCTCCCCGAGGCCATGACGCGCCCCGGCCACCACCCCCGCCTGCCAGCGGACCCCGGCGCCGGGATCGCCGAGTTGCAGGGCGACCCGCGGCTCGATGGCCCAGGCGAGGCCCGGCGCCGCCAGCCCGGGCCCGGCCGGCCGCGCCGCCTGCAGGGAGGAGGTCGCCAGTACCTCCTCCGCGCTGCCCAGGCCGGCGGCGGCGCCCTCCATCGCCTCCCGCAGCACCACCAGCCGCGCGACCGGGGCGCCGAACCGGTGCCAGGCGACCTCGATCCGCTCCACCTCCGGCGGCAGGTGCGGCTGCGCCGCCCGCACCACCCGCCCGGCCACCTGGGCGAGGGTCGGGAAGCGCCCGCCCTCCACCGCGATCCGCGCCTCCGCCCCGGCGACCTCGATGCCGAGCGGGCGGAAGCCGGCGCCCACCAGCGCCCCGGCGAGCGCGGCCTCGGAGCCGGTCTCCGGCCGCGCCGCCATCGGCGGCGGGGCCCGGCGCGGCGCCGCCGGCGGCCGGGCCGGGTCCATCCGTAGGGAGACCCGCAGCAGCGCATCCGTCCCGTGGACGAAGTGGGCGCCGACATCGAGCCAGTCGTTCGGCTGCCATTGCAGGCCGAGATTGAGCCGCGACCGCGCCTCGCCCCGCAGGTCCGTGCTGCGCGCGGGATAGCCGCCGCGCTCGTCCCGCAGCGCGTCGCCGGACCACTCGGCCTTGAGGCGCAGCCCCTCCATATCGCCGAAAGGGGTGGGCAGCGCGGGCAGGCTCCACTCGACGCCGCCGAACAGCGCCACATCCTCGCCGCGGAACCAGCTTCCGAAGGCGGGCGTGCCGCCCTGGCCCACATCCCGCCGCCGCGGCCGGCGGCCGAGCGGGTTGGGCAGGTCCGCACCGGTCCCCAGCCGCCCCCAGCCCATCCCCAGCGTCAGGTCCAGCGGCCCGAAGCGCTTGGACGCCACGACATACTCGCCGCCATAGATCCCGGTGCCCGCGGCATCCTGCAGCCCGACGGCGAGCGCCGGGCGCCAGGGCCCCTCCTCCCAGAGCCGGAGCTTCAGGTCGAAGGCCCGGTCGTTGGTCGTGCCCCAGCCGCGGGTGCCGTCCAGCCGGTCCGTCAGACGGAAGGTGGTCTCGAGGAAAGGCAGCGCCTGGAAGGAGAGGAACCAGAACTGCCGCTGCCGCCGCAGCGCCGCCCCGGCCTCCAGCGTCGCGTCCGGCCGGAACCGGGCATTGCGCATCTCCACCAGCCCGGCGCCGCCATAGTCGGAGCCGGTCGCGGGCACCTCCTGCGCCAGCGCGCCGGTCGAGAGGACGAGGCACAGGGCCAGCCACCCGGGGAGGGCGCTGCCCTCCCCGGACCCCACTCGCCAAGGGCTTAAGGCCCTTGGATCCCGAGAGTCATCGCCATGGGAGGGACCCCCAGCGGGGGTCCCTCCCATGGCGATAAACCCACGCCGGTCCAGGGGTCGCTTGACCCCTGGCGGGGGGTCGAGGGGGGCAGGGGCACCCCATCGTGCCTCGCACGATGGGGACCCCGCAGCGCCCCCCTCGTGACGCGCCCCGGGCCTAGCGCCCACTCGACCGCACGATGACCGCGAGGGCCGCGCTCGACAGCGCGACCTGCGAGAGCACCTGCGTGACGTCGCGCAGGAACCCCCAGGTCTCGTAGGGCGAGGGGTCCTGCGGCACCACCACGGTGCTGCCGGGCGGGATCGGCGGCCCGCCGGCCTGCCAGGCGCCGAGGCCGGCGGGCGCCGACTGCCCGTTGGGCAGCACCACGAAGGCGCGGCCGCTATCGGCGAAGCGCTGCTCGCCGCCGGCGGCGCGGACATACTCGCCGGCCTTCCAGCCCGTCGCGAATTGCAGGCTGCCCGGGTTCAGCACGGCGCCCACCACCGTCACCTCGTTCGGGCGCTTCGGCATGGCGACCAGGTCGCCCGGCTCCATCAGCACATCCAGGTCGGGCCGGCCGGCGAGGACCACCGGATTCGCTTCCACCACCATCCGCCCCGCCGCCCGCGCCTGCCGCAGCGACCCCGCCAGCGCCTGCCCGGCCTGGATGGCGCCGGAGAGGTCGGTCGAGCCGCGCATGCCCGCCACTGCCTGGCCCGCCGCGACCTGCATCAGCCCCTGCTCCAGCTCGCGCGCCGTGCGGGCGAAGCCCTCCTGCTGGCGCTGCCGCACGCTCTCCCGGCTGAAGACCGCGCCATAGGGATAGGCCTGCGCGGTCAGCCCGCCGGCGCGGGCGATCACCTCGGAGAGGCGCTCGCCGCGGCGGATGTCGTAGACGCCGGGCCGGACGAACTCGCCGACCAGGGTGACGGGCCCGGTGTCGCGGTCGCCGAAGCCGCGCGGCAGCCGCACCGCGTCGCGCGGGGAGAGGCGCACGGCGGCGAAATTGCGCGAGCGCAGGTCGAGCAGCGTGCGCGACAGCGGCAGGGTCGCGCTCTGGTCGGCCGGCTCGCGCGAGAGCTCGACCGCGGCGAGGTCGGCCGTATCGGTCGCGCCGCCGGCCGCCGCCAGCACCGACTCCAGCCCGGTGTCGTTCAGCACGGGGTAGAGGCCGGGCAGCCGCACCTCGCCCGTCAACAGGACGCTCTGGTCCAGCAGGAAGGGCAGCAGCGCGGGGTAGTCGAGGAAGACCTGCGGGCAGGGCAGCAGGCCGATATCCGGGAAGCCGGCGGCGCGGGCATGCGCGAAGCGCTGGCGGGAGGCCTGGGCGGCGACCGCCAATTGCACCAGCGCCGGGCAGGTGGCGGATGGGGCCTGGGCCGCGGCGGCGGGCGCCGGCGCGGGCGGCGTCCCCGGCATGCCCGCGGCGGTGGACAGGGGCTGCCCCGTGGCCGGCGCCGGGGCGGTCTGGTCGGGATCCGGCGCATCGCCGCGGATCGCCTGCTGCACGCCGGGGCTCGCCAGGAACAGCACGTCCGGCAGGCCGAGCAGGATGACCTCGTCGCCTTCGGCCAGCGGCAGGTCGGCCTGGCCCTGCAGCACGCGGCCGAGGTCGAAGGGCAGGAATTGCCGCGTCCGCGTCCGCGGCTCCGTCCTCCAGACCACGCCGAGCCGCGGATAGGGATCCGCCTTCACCAGCCGAGGGTCGGAGAGCAGCCCGCGCAGGTTCCGCGCCCGGCCGCCCGCGGCCCGCAGCACCGGCGCCACCACATGCCCGGCCAGCCGCAGGTCCTGCGCCACCACATCCGAGCCGGGCTCCACCCGCAGCGCATCGCCGCGGCGGAGCGCGTCGCGCGGCCCGATCTCCCGTACGCTGCGGCGGCCCTCGGCATCCGTGGTCTGCAGCAGGAAGCGGTGGCCGGTCGGCCGCAGCGGCTCGCCCGCCAGCCGCAGCAGCGTCGCCAGCGGCGCCTGCGCCGCGCCCGCGGGCAGTTCGTAGATGCCGGGCCGCGTCACCTCCCCGCCGATCGCCACCACCGCGCCGAGCGGCGGGACCAGGATCCGCTCCCCCTCCCGCAGCCTGAGGTCGGGCGCCGCGCCCTCCCCGGCGATGACGGGATAGAGGTCGAGGGTCCGCCGCCCGCCCGGCCCCTCCACCCGGATGGCGCGGAGCGAGCCGGTCCGCCGGACGCCGCCGGCCGCGACCAGCGCATCGAGCACCGAGGCCATGGAGGTCAGCGCCTGCAGCCCGGGCCGCGCCACCTCCCCGCCGACGAAGACCGCGATCTGCCGCACCTGGCCGATGGAGACGAAGACCTCCGACCCGCCGAGCTCGCGTGCGGAGCGCGCCTCGAGGTCGGCCCGCAATTCCCCGAGCGTCCGCCCGGCGGCCGGCACCGGGGCGAGGTCCGGGACCAGCAGCATGCCGTCGCGGCCGATGCGGAGGCTGAGCGTCTGCCGGGCGCGGCCCCGGAAGGCCAGGATCACCTCGTCGTCGCGGCCGAGCAGGTAATCCTCCGGCAGGGCGCCGAAGCCGATCCCGGCGGGCTGCCCGGCGGGGGTGCCGCGCAGCGACTCGTAGCCGAATTGCCGGAGTGGCGCCGACGTGCAGGGCGCGGGCTGGCAGGCGCCGCCCGCCCCGCGCGCGGCGAAGAAGGCCTCGGCCGGGGAGGGCGGGTCGTCCGGTGGCGCGGCCGGCGCGGCGATGGCCGGCGGGGGCGGGGCGAGCGGCGCCGAGGGCAGCGGGCTCGGCACCGGCCGCCCGGCGCCGGCATCGATGATCCGCTGCAGGATGTCCTGCTGGGCGGAAGGCGGCAGGCTCGGCAGCGGCAGCCCGCCCGGCAGGGTGGAGGGCAGGGCGGGCGGCGAGAGGAAGCCGCCGGGCGACCCGGTCTGCGCGCGCAGGGGCAGCGGCACCATCAGCGGCGCCAGCAGCAGCGCGATCAGGCGGCGGCAGAGGGTTGGACCGGACCGGCGCAGCAGGAAAGCCCCCCTTCCGGGCACGGAATCACATCGACGCACAGTTGCATCGAATCTGGTGGATTTTCTACTCCTGTGTTCAATGTCGTATGGCCGGCGCCTGCCGATGGTTGTGGATGCGGCCCGCCGCCTCGGGCCGCGCCCGGTGCTGCTGGCGGCCTGGCACCGGGTCGCCGGCCGCCGGATCGCGCGCGCCCGGCTGCGGGATGCCGCGCTGCCGGACGGACCTTTCCTGCCCGCCGGGGTACCGCCGGCGCGGGGCCTGCCGGCTTGGCATCGCGTCGTCCTGTTGTCGCGGGCGGCCGGGGTCGCGCCGCCGGACTGGCACGGGCCCTTTCCCGCGGACGGCCATGCGCTGCACCTCGACCTCTTCCAACCCGGCGACATCCGCCCGGTCTGGGAGCGCAACCGCTGGGCGGAATTGCCGCTGCTGGCCCAGGCGGCGCGGCTCGACCCGGGCGGCGGCCATCCCGGCCGGGCCGAGGCGCTGCTGGCGGACTGGCTGGCCGCCAATCCGCCCTTCCGCGGGCCGAACTGGGCCTGCGGGCAGGAGGCGGCGCTGCGCGCCTTGCATCTCGGCCTCGCGCTCGCGCTGCTCGGGGCGGAGCGCGCCCTGCCGCCCGGCGCCCGCGCGCTGCTCGCCCTGCATGGCTGCCGCATCGCCGCGACGCCGGCCTATGCCCTGGCGCAGGACAACAACCACACGGTCTCGGAGGCCGCCGGGCTGATGATCTGCGGGTTGCTGCTCGGCGAGGCCGGCTGGGCGCGGCGCGGCCTGCGGCGGCTGGAGGCGGCGTTGCTGCGGCTGGTCTCGCCCGAGGGGGCCTTCGCCCCGCTCTCGACCGGCTACCACCGCCTGCTGCTCGACGTGCTCTCGGTCGCCGAGTGGCTGCGGCGGCGGCTGGGCGGGCCGGCGCCGGCGGCCGCGGCCATGGAGCGGGCGGCGGCGGCCACGCGCTGGCTGCACCGCCTCGCGGCGCCGGCGACCGGCATCCTGCCGCGGCTCGGCCACCAGGACGGCTCGGCCTTTGCCGATCTCGCCCTGGCCGGCCCGGACGATGCCAGGCCGAGCCTCGAGCGCGCCGCACGGCTGTTCTGCGGCGGCTCCATCGGCGCGCGCGAGGAGCCGGGCTGCCTCTGGCTCGGCCTGCCGGCCGGCCCCGTGTTGCCGGCGCCGCCGGCGGCCTGGGCCGGGCCGGGGCTGCGGGGCTGGCAGGCCGAGGGCGCACGCGCCGTCCTCCGCACCGGCCCGCTGCGCTTCCGCCCCGGCCAGGCCGACCTGCTGCATCTCGAGCTCTGGGACGAGGGGCTGGCGCTGCTGCGCGACGGCGGCACCGGCGCCTACAACCCGCCGCCCGACCAGGCCTGGTGGCACGCGCATTTCACCGGCACCGCGGCGCACAACACCATCGCCTTCGACGGCGAGGACCAGATGCCGAGGGTCTCGCGCTTCCTCTTCGCCCGCTGGCCGCGGACGGGCGACCTGCCGGACGGCGCCTGGATCGAGGACTGGCGCGGCCGGCGCCATGCCCGCCGCCTCCGCGTCGAGGGACGCCGCTGGATCGTGGAGGACGTGATCTCCGGCCCCTTCCGGGAGGCGGTGCTGCGCTGGCGCCTCGCCCCCTCCGCCTGGCGGCTGCTGCCGGACGGGGTGGAGGGGCCGCTCGGGTCGCTCCGCATCGGCGCCGATGCGCCGGTCGCGGTCCGGCTGGAGCCGGGCTGGGAGAGCCCGGCCTATGGCTGCGTCCGGCCGGCGCCCGTGCTGCTGGCCCGCGTCTGTTCGCCGGTCACAAGTCTCAAAACTGTGATTCAATGCCCTGCGCAATCCTGGGTTGATTCTCGCCATTCCGTGTACAAATAGGCCGCGCCTGGAGGCGGAGGCCGAATGCCGCTGGACCTGCTGCTGCGGCGCCTGTGGAAGACACGCTGGCGGATCGCCCTGGCCGTGCTCGGCCTCTATGCGGTGCTGGCCGGCCTCCTGTTCTCCCTGCCGCGCCGCTACGTGGCGCAGGCCATCGTCGCCCCGGCCGAGACGACCAGCATGGCCACGTCCACCCTGCTCGCGCCGGTGCCGCTGGTCGGGGCCGGGCTGCCGGACGACCGGCCCAGCGGCAATTTCGCCGTCTACCTGGATGCGCTGCGCGCGCCCGAGGCGGTGGCGATGCTCGCCCGCGACACCGGCCTGCTGGCCTACCTGACCGCGCTGCGGGGGGAGGCGCCGCTCGGCTGGATCCGCCGGGCCTTCGACCTGCGGCTCGCGGCCGACCTCGACGACGCCCAGACCTGGCTGGAGCAGAGCCTGGCCGTCACCCAGAACATCGCCACCGTCACCGTCACCCTGACGCTCGCGCACCGCGACCGGGAGGCCGCGCTGGACGCGCTGCAACGGCTGCACGCCGAGGCCGAGGCGAAGGTGCGCGCCGACCTCGCCGGCCTCGCCCGCCGGCGCATCGCGGCGATCGAGGCGCGGCTGGCGATGGAGCGTGACCTCTATCTCCGCAACGCCCTCTATGACCTGCTCGGCCAGCAGCAGCGCGGCGCGCTGGTGGTCGCGGCGGATGAGGCGGTCGCGGCGCGGCTGGTCTCGGCGCCGATGGTCGAGATCCGGCCCTCCCTGCCGAACCGGCCGCTGCTGCTCCTGCTGCTCGCCGTCGCCGCTCTGCTCGCGGCCGTGGCGGCGGCGGCCCTGGCGATCCTGCTACGCCATGCCGCGCGGCTGCCGGCGGTGCCGCCGCAGGCGATCCGGGCGGCGGCGGAGTGACCGCGCGCGCCGGTCCCGGGCTGCTCGCGGCCGCTGCCGGGCTGCTGGCGGCGGTGCTGCAATTCGCCGGCGCGCTGAAGTCGCTGCCCGGCCTCGCCGTGCTGCCGCTGGACCTGACCCTGCTGGCGGCGCTCGGCCTGTTGCCGCTGCTCGGCCTGCTGGCGGTGGGCCGGGCCTGGGTTTTGCGGCCGGTGCTGGCCGGCTCCCTGCTGGCGGCGGCGCTGCTGCTGCTCTGGCTGGTGCTGGCCGGGGGCTGGAGCGCCTCGCGCGCCGTGCTGGCGGAGAAGCTGCCGCAACTCGTCCTGCTCGGTCCCGCCATGCTGCTGGCCGGGCTGCTGGTCGGGGCGGAGGAGGCGGTCCTCCGCCGCTTCGCCCTGGCGGTGGTTGGGATCGGGCTGCTGGTCGGCGCGGCGACGGCCTGGGGGGTGGCGAGCGGGCAGGTGGTGCTGGGCGGCGCTGTCGGCGCGGATCCGGAGAGGCTGCGCGTGCAGTACCAGCTTGCCGGCCTCGCCATCGCCTGCGGCGGCGGGGTCGCGGCGGTGCGGCTGGCGGAGGGCGGCGGGGCCGGGCGGCTGACCTGGCTGGCGGTGCTGCTGGCGCTCGCCGCCGCGGTGCTGGTGCCGGGCGGGCGGGCGGCGCTGCTCGGCCTCGGGCTCGGCGCGGCGGGGGCGCCGGCGCTGCTGCTGGCGCTGCGGGGCCGGGCGGGGGCCGCGCTCGGCTGGCTGGCCGGCATGGCGCTGCTCGGCGCCGGCGGGCTGGCCGCCTTGCTGGCCCTGCCGGGGGCCGAGCCCGGCCTGCGGACGCTCGAGCGGCTCTTCGGCGATCCGGCGACCGCGACGCCCGCCCGGCTGATCCTCTGGGGGGAGGCGCTGCGCTGGGCCGGGCTGGCGGCGCCCTGGGGCCTCGGCACCGGCGGCTTCACCCTGGCCGCCGGCAGCGGCGATGCCCGGGCGCTGCATCCGCACAACCATGCGCTGGAGGCGTTGGCCGAGGGCGGGCTGCCCGGCCTGCTGCTCTGGCTGCTGGCCTTCGGCGGCGGCGCGCTGGTCGCGCTGCGGGAGATGCGGCGGGTCGCGCCGGGGCGCGCGGCGCGGATCGCGGCGCTGACCCTGCCGGTCGCGCTGACGGCCATGGTCTCGACCGATCTCGGCAACCGCATGGTCTGGTTCGGGCTCGGCCTGCTGCTCTCGCTCGCGGTGGAGGCACGCCCCAGACATGTATGAGCGCTGGGGCAAGCGGGCCTTCGACATCGGGGCGGCGGCGCTGCTGCTGCTGGCGACGGCGCCGCTGCTGGCCATGGCGGCGCTCGCGGTGCTCGGCGTGCTCGGCCGCCCGGTGCTGTTCCGGCAATGGCGCAGCGGCCGGGACGGCCGGCCCTTCCGGGTGCTGAAGCTGCGCAGCCTGCGCGCCGGCCCGGGCCCGGATGCCGAGAGGCTCGGCCGCTTCGGCCGGCTGCTGCGGGCGAGCGCCATCGACGAACTGCCGCAACTCCTGCAGGTGCTGCGGGGCGAGATGAGCCTGGTCGGGCCGCGGCCGCTGCCGGTGGAGTACCTGCCGCGCTTCACCCCGGCGCAGCGGCGGCGGCTGCGGGTGCGTCCCGGCCTCTGCGGCCTGGCGCAGGCCGAGGGGCGCAATGCCGTGCCCTGGGCGCGGCGCCTCGCGCTCGATGTCCGCTACGCCGCGGCGCCGCCGACGCTGGCGGGCGACCTCGCCATCATGCTGCGCTGCGCCGCCCTGCTGCTGCGGGGCCGCGGTGCGGCGGCGCCCGGCCATGCCACCATGCCGGCCTTCCAGGGGAGGCCGCGCCGGCTGCGCCCTGCGCAGGACCGGCTGACCCCGGCGGCGCGCGGCGCCGTCGCTATCCGCCCCGCGCCAGCGCCCGCAGCGCCTCGACCTGCACCTTCCCCAGCACCGTCCGCGGCAGCGCGGGCACCACCACGACGTCCCGCGGATGCTTGAAACGGGCAAGCTGCCCCGCGAAATGGCGCAGCAGGGCGTCGCGGTCGAAGCCCTCGCCGGGCACCACGACCAGGACCGGCACCTCGCCCCAGCGCGGGTCGGGCCGGCCGCAGACCGCGCCCTCGGCGACGCCCGGGGCATCGCGCAGCACGCGCTCCAGCTCGGCCGGGTAGATGTTCTCGCCGCCCGAGATGATCACGTGCTTCAGCCGGTCGGTGAACCAGTAGCGGCCCTCCGCATCGCGGACGCCGACATCGCCCGAGGCGAACCAGCCCCCGCGGAAGGCGGCCTCCGTCGCCTCCGGCGCCTGCCAGTAGCCGCGCGCCAGGTTGGCGCCGCGCAGCTGGATCTCGCCCGGCATGCCGTCCGGCAGCGCGCGCCCCGCGGCGTCCACCACCCGCGCCGCGGCATGCAGCGCGGGCCGGCCGAGGCTCCCGGGCGCGGCCAGCGCCTCCGCCCGCGTCTGCACGATGGCGATCGGGCAGGTCTCGGTCGCGCCATAGACCTGCTGCACCGGCACGCCGCGCGCGTGGAAGGCCTCGATCAACGGCAGCGGCACCTCGGAGGAGCCGGCGCCGGCCGCGCGCAGCGAGGAGAGGTCCGCCGCTGCCCAGCCGGGATGCGCGACGAGGGCCTGCATGACAGCCGGCACCAGCAGCGTCAGGGTCGGGCGATGCGCCGCGAGGGCGGCGAGGAAGGCCGCCGGGTCGAAGCGCGGCAGCAGCACCACCTCCGCCCCCGCCATGAGCGCCGGCGTGGTCTGGATGTTGAGCCCGCCGACATGGAACATCGGCAGCACGGTCAGCACGCGGTCGGCGGCGGTCAGGCCGAAGGCGTGCTCGGCATTCAGCGCATTGGTCCGCACCGCCCGCTGGTCCAGCAGCGCGCCCTTCGGCCGGCCGGTGGTGCCGGAGGTATAGACCAGCAGCACCGGGTCGTCGTCGCCGCCCATCGCCGCGGGCGCCGGCGCATCGGCCTCCGCCGCCTCCGCGGCCAGCAGCGCGCAGCCCGGCGGCAGCGCCCGGTGCGCCGCCTCCGCCATGTCGGCGGTGGCGAGCAGCAGGCCAGCGCCGCTGTCCTCGAGGATGAAGCGCAGCTCCGGCGCGGCGAGGCGCCAGTTCAGCGGCACCTGGATGGCGCCGAGCCGCGCGCAGGCGAAGAGCAGCACGAGCTGCGCGGGATGGTTGGCGCCGAGGAAGGCGACGCGGTCGCCGCGGCCGATGCCGCGCGCCGCGAGCATCGCCGTGCAGGCGAGGATGCGCCGCTGCAGCCCGGCATAGGCGATGGCCTCGCCCTCGAAGCCGATCGCGGTGGCCTGCGGCCGCGCCGCGGCGTGCTCCTCGATCCAGCGCCACATCAGGCCGCAGCCTCAGTCATCCGTCTCGCCCTTCTCGTAGAGGGCGTCGCGGCCGATGCGGTCGATGCAGAGCTCGGCCGTCCAGGGCAGCATGAGCGAGCCGCAGCGGGCATCGCGGTAGATGCGCTCGAGCGGCAGGGTCTTCAGCATGGACTGCCCGCCGCAGGTGCGCACCGCCCTGGCCGCCAGCGCGGCGGCGTTCTCCATCACCGTGTGCTGCGCCGCCCAGGCGCGCAGGACCTGCTCCTTCAAGGGATCGGGCCTTGCATCGGTGATCGCCTGGAACCAGAGCGCCTTGGTCTGCTCCAGCATGACGCGCATCTCGGCGACCGCGATCTGCTTGGTGGGATACATGCGGCGCTTGACCGGCGGCATGCCCGGCCATTCGCCGCGGAGATAGGCGACGGTGAAGTCGTAGGCGGCCTGCGCCAGGCCCATATAGGTGGGCGAGAGGGTCATGAACATGTGCGGCCAGCGCGTCGCCGCCTGGAAGTAGAGGCCGGGCGGCATCAGCGCCGCGTCCTCCTCCACGAAGACATCCCTGAAGAGCAGGTTGCGCGAGACGGTGCCGCGCATGCCGAGCGGGTCCCAGTCCCCCTCGACGGTCACGCCCGGCGCGTCGCGCGGCACCGCGAGGTAGAGCGTGTCGCGGCGCGAGAGCCGGTCCTCGCCTTCCTTCACCTCGGTGCAGAGCACGCCGTAGAAGTCCGCATGGCCGGCGAGGCTCGCAAAGATCTTCTTGCCGCTGACGAGGTAGCCGCCCGGCACGCGCCGCGCCGTGGTGCCGAAGGCGACGCCGCCGGCGGCCGCCGCGCCGCCCTCGGAGAAGGGCTGCGCATAGACCGCGCCGTCGCGCAGGATGCGGTCGTAATGCTTCTGCCGGCGACGGCGGTGCTCGTCGCGCAGCGCCGGGTCCATCTCCAGGTCCTCGGTCAGCGCGCCGGTCCAGAGCGTGCTGCAGACATGCATGTTCCAGGTCAGCGCGGTGGCGCCGCAATAGCGGCCCATCTCCGCCGCGGTCAGGCAATAGGCCCGGAAATCGGCGCCGAGGCCGCCCTCCTCGCGCGGGATGCAGATGCCGAGCAGCCCCTTGCCGTGCATGTCGCGGTAGTTGTCGGTCGGGAAGCTCGCCTCCCGGTCCCAGCGCGCGGCGCGCGGGGCGAGGACGGCCTGGCCGAAGGCGCGGGCGCGGGCGGTGAGTTCCGCCTCCTGCGCCGTCAGGCGGAAGGCCTCGGGGTCGAAGATCGGCGCGTCGGCCGGGCGTTCGGGCATGGGTGCTTCCCTCAGGGTCGGAGCCGCGGCCAGGCATCGTCCAGCAGGTCGCGTCCCGGCGCGCCGGCGAGGCCGGAGGGCCGGGCCATGGGATGCGCGGCGAGATGCGCGCCGACCAGCAGGTAGCCCAGCCGGTAGCCCGCCCAGCGGGGCAGGCTGCGGCCATCGGCGTAGAACCAGGCGGCATGGTCGTAGCGCGGCGCGCGGAGCAGGGGCTCCGCCCGCGCCAGGACCTCGCCGCGTTCGGCCTCGGTGAAGGGCGCGTTCCAGGGCAGCGGCGGCGGGCCGAAGAGCTCGCCGGCGAAGTGGTCGGCGAGGCCTTCGCTCACCAGCGCCTCGCCGAGCGTGCGGCCATAGCCCGGGCCGGCATGACGGAGGCAGTGATGCGCCTCATGCGCCACCATGCGGCGCAGCAGGTCGCCGGCGAGGCTGCGGGGCAGGTCGGCCGAGCCGGGATCGAAGGTGAGGTCGATGCGGCCCCGGCGGAAGGCATGCGAGCCGATGCCGAGTCCGGGGATGCCGCCGCCCGGCACCGCCTGGATCACGAGGTCGACCCGCGGCCGCGGCACCGCGCGGCCGACCGCCTCGGCAGCGGCGGCGACCTCCGCCTCGATCCGGTCGCGCCAGGGCGCCAGGCTCCCCTCGGCCTCCAGCCAATGGAGGGTCCAGGCGCCGTCGCTCATCCCTCCCGCACCCCGCGGAGGAAGTCCCGCACCGCGGCATTGAAGCCGGCGGGGTCCTCGAGATGCGCGAGATGGCCGCAGCCCGGCAGCACGACGAGGCGCGCGCCGCGGATGGCGTCGCGCATGCGCTCGAGCGTCTTCGGCGGGGCGAGCGGGTCCTTCTCCCCGCCGATGATGAGCGTCGGGGCGGCGATGCGCTGCAGGTCGTCGCGCCGGTTGAAGGTCGTCAGCGTGCGGACGGTGGCGCGGTAGGCGGCCTCGGGCACCGCGGCCATGGCGGCCGTTGCCTCCTCGACCAGCGCCGGCGCGGTGCCGGGGCGGAGCATGGCCGGGATGCCCTCCCGCGCCAGGGCCGCCATGTCATGGCCGGCATCGAGCGGCGCGAGGCGGTCGCGCAGGAAGGCCTCGGCGAAGGCCGGGTCACGGCCGCCGAAAGCGGGCGTGGTGGCATAGAGCACCAGGGCGCGCACCCGCTCCGGGAAGCGGAGGGCGAAGTCCTGCGCCAGCATGCCGCCGATGGAATGGCCGATCAGGTCCACCCGCGGGATGTCCTCGGCCTCCAGCCGGTCCCGCAGCGCCCCGGACCAGGCGGCGAAGCTCGATTCCGCGAGCATGGGGCTGCCGGCATAGCCGGGCAGCGGCCAGTCCAGCACCGGGGCGGGGGCGAGGGCGGGCAGCAGCGGGCGCCAGCTCGCGCCGCCGATGCCATGCAGCAGGGTGATGGTGGTCATGCGACGAGCCTTCCTTCGACCACCACCGGCTCGCCATCCAGCGCGATGGTGCAGTTGCGGACGGGGATGTCGAAATGCCCCTCGGTGAAGCGCCCGGCGAACTCGTTCGCGCCGGTCGAGAACAGGAAATTGCCGGCGAAGGCCCGGAGCTCCGTGCCGTTGGTGTCGCGCCTGTCATACATGGCCAGCGCCTCGTAGCGCGCCCGGGGGTTCATGCCCCATCCGACATGGGAGACCGCATAGGCGGCCCGGCCGCCGCCCTCATGCTCGGCGAACGCGGAAAGATAACGCCGCATGAGTTCGGCGTCCGTTCCCTCCCCTTCGATCGAGACGATGTGGTCGTCCTCCAGCCGCAGGCGGACCGGACGTTCCAGGTAGCGCTTGAAGGTCAGGTTCACGTCGCCGGCATCCAGCACCAGGGTGCCGTTCACGCTGCTGGCGCGCGGGAAGGACACCACGACGCCCCCCGGCCAATGGGCGACCGTGCCGGGCCGGTCGGTCCAGCCCCAGACCCCGGCCGTCGCTGCCCCTTCCATCGCAATCGTGAGATCGGTGCCGGCGGCGGAGACGACCGTCATGCGTTTCGATGCACGGGCGCGCTTCACGGCGGCCTTGACCGGGGCTTCGTCCTCGGGCCGCGGCACCAGCCGCGCGAGCGCCTCCGGGTGCTCGTTGGACACCATCATCACCCGGCTGCCGGCGCGCAGGATCCCGGCCAGTTCCGGGGCGTGCAGCAGTCCTTCCAACGTGAGGTCGAGGATGAGCGGACAGGCCGCAAGCGCCGCCGATACGCCGGGATGGCCCTGCAGGGCGCGCGAGGCGCCGGTCGAGCGCACCGGCAGCGGGACGGCCTGCGGCGGGGTCGGGACCACCACCCGCATGGGCCGGCAGCCGAGCCGGAGCGCGGCCAGCTCCGCAAGATCGATGTTCAGGGCACGAGACTGGCTTTCCGCCAGGAGACAGACGGGCATGCCGGCTTCGGCCTTGCACAACCGCAGGACGGTCTCGAAGGCCTCGATCCAGGCGGCCTCGATGCGGTCGGTCAGCATGCACGTCTCCTTTCTTCGTTCCGTATCACACACGCAGAATTTATGAAGCCGCATTCATCCCTAAGGCGAACTATTTTGCGAGCAATCAAGAAAAAAGATCGGTATTATGTCGCAAATCGCCCAGCTACCGGATCGGTTACGAAATGCTGCAGCCTTCCTCCAGCCCCGCGTCAGAGCGGTTCATCGACGACTACCTTCTCTACCTCCTGGCGCGCGCCTCCCACCTGATCTCCGCCGAGTTCCACGACCAGCTCCGGCGCCGCAGCATCAGCGTGCCGGTCTGGCGGGTCCTCGCCAGCCTCGTCGGCAGCCCCGGCGAGACGGTGACCGGCTTGGCCGAGACCTGCCTGCTGCAGCAGCCCACCATGACCAAGCTGCTCGACCGCATGGTCCGCGACGGGTTGGTCCGGCGGATGCAGGATAGCAAGGACCGCCGCGTGGTGCGGGTGGCGCTGACCACGCGCGGGGAGGTGATGGCGGCCGATCTCGTGCAGGCTGCCAAGCAGCACGAGGCCGAGGTCCTCGCCCGCCACCCGGAGGCCGAGGCCCTGGCCCTCAAGAACCTGCTGCGCGGCATCATCGCCCGTCAGGCCCGCCCGCGGCGGGGCTGACCCCGCCATGCCGTCGCCAAGGACGCTGACCCGCATCATCCTGGCTCTGATGGTGATCGGCGCGGCGATCCAGGTGCTGCGGCTGGTCGCGGGGTAGCGGCCGGGCCGCAGCGATCCGCCCTACCGCGCCGCCTGCGCCGCCGGGGCGCCCTCGCGCGGCAGGACCGTGACCGTCGCGGTGCGGCCCGAGACCAGGCGCAACCCCTCCGGCACCCGGTCGATGGCGATCCGCACCGGGACCCGCTGCGCCAGGCGCACCCAGCTGAAGGTCGGGTTCACATTGGCCAGCATGTTCGCGCCCGCGGCCAGCTCCCGGTCGGTGATGCCGGCGGCGATGCCCTCGACATGGCCCTCGATCGGCGCCCGCTCCCCCATCACATGCGCGGTCACCCGGTCGCCCGGATGGATCCGCGGCAGCTTGGTCTCCTCGAAATAGCCGGAGATGTGGAAGCTGTCGGAATCGACCAGCGCCATCGCCGCCGTGCCGGCGGAGAGGTAGTCGCCCGGCCGCAACTCCAGGTTGGTGACGAGGCCATTGACCGGCGCCTTCACCTCCGACCGCTCGAGGTTCAGGCGGGCGGTGTCGCGCTCCACCAGCGCCTGCTGGTAGTTGGCCTCGGCCACCTGCGCGTCGGTCACCGCCTGTTCCTGCCGCTGGATCGAGACCGCGCTCTGGTCGAGCCGCGTGTAGCGCTGCTGGTCGCGCTGCGCCTGCAGCAGGCTGGCATGGCGGGAGGAGAGCACCGCCTCCGCCTGCTGCAGCGCCAGCGCGAAGCGGTCCCGGTCGATGCGGAACAGGACGTCGCCGCGGCGGACCGCCTGGTTGTCGCGCACCAGGATCTCCTGCACGAGGCCCGTCACGTCGGGCGCGATGCTCACCACCTCGGCCCGGATGCGGCCGTCGCGCGTCCAGGGCTCCTCCATGTAGTAGCGCCAGAGCTGCCAGCCGGTCAGCGCCGCGATGAGGACGACGGTCAGCGTCACGCCGACCCGGACGAGTTGCGAGAGGTTCATGCCAGGAGCCGGGTGCCGAGCGCGGCGATGGCGCCGAGCAGGATGACGAAGAGGGCGAGGTCGAAGAGCGGGCGGTGCCAGACGAGCCGGTAGAGGCCGAGGCGCTGCAGCAGCCGCCGGACCAGCGCATTGGCCGGCAGGGCGAGCGCCGCCCAGGCGAGCAGGGAGGGCACGAAGATGCCGTGCAGGTCGAACTCGCCGGTCATGCCGCCTGCTCCAGGGCCGGGGCCGGATGCGTCGGGGCCGGCGGCGGCGCCGTGGGGAGGAGGGCGCGCCGGAGGCCCGACAGGGCGAGCGCCGCCTGCCGCGCCGCCCGGTCGCGGACCGGCATCGCCAGGCCGAGCGCCGCATCGAGCCGCGCCGCCACCGTCTCCGGCGTCGCCCTTCCGCGTGCCCAGGCCGCGACCGCGGCGAGCGTCGCCTCGATGCCGCCGCGCAGGGCTGGCGGGAGCTGCGGCGCCACCTCCCGCAGCCGCTGCACGTTGATCGCCGCCCGCAGCTCGGCCAGCTCGCTCACCTCGAGGGTCGTGGCATCGGCCGAGCCGATGCGCCCCGCCAGGTATTCGAAGCGGTCGAGCATGGCGGCGACGCTGCGGCGGAGATCGGCCTGCCTTCCCTCGACCAGGCGCGCCAGGTCGCGCCGGTCCGCCGCCACCAGCCGGCGCAGCCGCCAGTCCACCCCGAAGGCGCGCACCAGCCGCGTGCTGACCAGGCCGGCGGCGAAGCCGATGAGCAGCGCGACGGCGCCGTTCACATAAGAAGCGAACTCGGCGGCATAGGTCTCCTGCAGGGACATCAGGGCGACGGTATTGACCAGCAGCGGCAGGGCCGTGCCGATGGTCGCGGGCTGCGCGTGCAGCGCGCCCATCGGCAGGTAGACGAGGCCGAGGGCGAAGGCGAGCAGCGGGAAGCCGTCGATCGCCGGCAGCGCGGCGAAGAGATAGAGCGCGCCGACCACCGCGGCGATGCCGGTCATCGTCAGGAAATTCGCGATGGCCGGCGCCGGGTCGTCGAGCTGGGCGAACATGGCGGTGGAGACGGCGGCCATCATCGTCGCCGTGCCGCCCTCCGGCCAGGCAGTGGCAACCCAGGCGATGTCGCAGGCCAGCACGGCCAGCAGCACCGAGAGCCCGGTCAGCCCGACCAGCAGCGGATCCATCTGGCCGCTGGTCACCGGCGCCGCGGCGAGGCGCGGCGGCGGGGCATGCGCGCCGGGGCGGGGCTCGAGCGCGAGGGCGCGCGCCCAGGTCTCGACCAGTTCCCGCAGCCGGGCGAGCAGCCCCTCCCGCAGCAGCGTGGGCCAGTCGCCGGCGGCGGCGGCCGCCTCCCGCTCCGCCGACCGCAGCCGGGCGAGCAGGTCGGGCGCGGCCGCCAGCGCGGCCGGCCGGCGGGCCGGATCGGCGGTCTCGGCCAGCCAGGCGCCGGCCGCCTCCAGGAGCGGTGCGATGGCGACCTGCGCCGGGGGTGCAATGGCGGCCTGCGCCGCTGGGGATGTAATGGCGGCCTGCGCCGAGGGTGCGATGGCGGCCTGCGCCGCCGGGGCGTCCCGCCGCAGCCCCTGCGCGCGGTCGGCGACCGCCGAGATCAGCGCCGGCACCGCCCGCGCCCGGGCGCGCAGGGCCTGCACCCAGGCGAGGCCGGCGCGCTCCGCCGCCGCCTCGTAGCGCGCCTCCTCGAACATCGTGTCGAGCGCGGCGCCGTCGCGCGCCACCTGCCGCCGGTCGGCGACGAAGCGCGCCTCGTCCAGCCGGCCGGCCAACGCCTCCGCCCCGAAGCGGGCCATGCTGGCGCGCCAGGCCTCGACGCGCGCGAGCAGCAGCGGGGCGGAAGGGCGCGGGAAGACCTGGTCCACCAGCGTCGCGCAGAGGATGCCGAGGCCGATCTCCTCCACCCGGGCGAGGGCGGTGTCGAAGATCGCGCCCGGTGCATCGACCGAGGGGAAGGCGATGAGCGCGGCGGTGAAGCCGGCGAGGCGGAAGGCATAGCTGCGCGGCGTCGGGTCGTAGAGCGAGCCCATGGTGCAGCAGGCAACCCAGCCGGCAAGGACGAGCGCGAGCAGCGGCGGCGCATCCACCAGGTTCGGCACCGCCGCCACGCTGAAGGCGGCGCCCGCGAAGGTGCCGGCGAAGCGCGCCAGCGCCTTGGCGCGGAGCGCGCCGGAGAGCGGCTGGATGACGATATAGACCGTGCCGACCGCCCAATAGGGGCGCGGCAGGTCGAGCCAGAGGGCGAGCCAGAGCGCGAGCATGGCCGCCGCGAAGGAGCGGGCCGAGAAGAGCCAGTCGCGCCAGCCGGGCAGGGGAATGGTCGGTCCTCCGTCTCCGCCGCGCCCAGCGGCGGCGCCCAGGGGCATGACGCAGCCGGGCGCTGCCGGATGCATCGCCGCCGGCGCTTATGCGGCGGCTTCGCCCGATGCGCCACCGGGCAGCCCGGACCCTGGCCGGGGAAGCCCGGCGGGCCGCCGCCATGAGGATCGCGCACCCCGTGAATTCCGCTTGACACCCGCGTCGCGCGCGCTCATACGCGCCCGCTCACTTCATCGGGACGCGGGAGGCGCCCCGGATCCGTGCCGGACCGGCAAGGATCCGGCGCCGTCGGCACCGCGGCTCCCTGACCCTCAGGGACGTATCATGGCGAAGAAGATCGCAGGTTACATCAAATTGCAGATCCCCGCGGGCAAGGCGAATCCCTCGCCGCCCGTCGGCCCCGCGCTCGGCCAGCGCGGCCTGAACATCATGGCCTTCGTCAAGGAGTTCAACGCGGCGACCCAGGGCATGGAGCCGGGCACCCCAACGCCGGTGGTGATCACGGCCTATTCCGACCGCACCTTCTCCTTCATCACCAAGACCCCGCCGAACACCTACTTCCTGCTGAAGGCGGCCAAGGTCGAGAAGGGCAGCACCACGCCCGGCAAGGGCGGCAATGTCGGCCGGGTCACCCGGTCGCAGCTGCACGAGATCGCCAGGACGAAGATGAAGGACATGAACGCCAACGACGAGGAGGCGGCGGTGCGCATGCTCGCCGGCTCGGCCCGTTCCATGGGCCTCGCGGTGGTGGAGGGCTGATCCGATGGCCAAGCAGGGCAAGCGCCTGAAGGCGATCTACTCCGGCCTCGACCGCGACGCGCTGGTCTCGCTCGACCGCGCCATCGCGCTGGTCAAGGCGAATGCGAAGGCGAAGTTCGACGAGACCATCGAGATCTCGATGAACCTCGGCATCGACCCGCGGCATGCCGACCAGATGGTCCGCGGCGTGGTCGGCCTGCCGAACGGCACCGGCAAGACCGTGCGCGTCGGCGTCTTCGCCCGCGGCGCGAAGGCCGAGGAGGCGCTGGCCGCCGGGGCCGACGTGGTGGGCGCGGACGACCTCGCCGCCGCGGTGCAGGAAGGCAAGATCGACTTCGACCGCTGCATCGCCACCCCCGACATGATGGGCCTGGTGGGGCGACTTGGAAAAATCCTCGGCCCGCGTGGGCTGATGCCGAACCCCCGCCTCGGCACCGTCACCATGGATGTCCGCGGCGCGGTGACCGCGGCCAAGGCCGGCCAGGTGGAGTTCCGGGCGGAGAAGGCGGGCATCGTGCATGCCGGCATCGGCAAGGCCTCCTTCGACGAGGGCAAGCTGCTCGAGAATGCCCGCGCCTTCATCGAGGCGATCCAGCGCGCCAGGCCGACCGGCGCCAAGGGCACCTATGTGAAGAAGGTGGCGCTGAGCTCCTCCATGGGGCCGGGCGTGAAGGTGGACCTCGCCACCCTCGCGGCAGCCGCGGCCTGACGCCGCCGGGGGCAAGGCCCCCGGACGGCCCCTGCGCGGCGCGCGCGGGGATGAGAGATACGCCCACCTCCGGGTGGGCGGGCAGGGGAAGGTCGGGCGGGGCCCGTCGCGCTCGCGCGATGGGACTGCGGGCCTCCCCGAAACCTGTCCGAGACCGCAGGTAGCCCCCAAGGGTATTCCCCGGGGCTTTGATGGGACGCTCCGTCCCGCCCGCGATAGACGGGGTGCCAAGGATTTCGTGCCGTCCCGGGGCAGCCTTCCGAAGGTTGGCCCGGGGCGGGGCGCATGGCTTGGTGGTCCGGCTCAGACAGGCGAACCAGGGCCTGCCGCGTCGCGGCGGGCCTGCGTGTGAACCGGCCGGAGCCCCTCCATCAGGCGCCGGCCATCGTTGGAGACGGGATTTGGACCGCACGGAAAAGCGCGAGTTCATCGCCCAGCTCTCTGCGGTGTTCGCCGATACCTCCTTCGTGCTCGTCGCCCAGAACAAGGGTCTGACGGTCGCGGATGTGAGCGATCTGCGGCGCCGCATGCGGGGAGCCGGGGCGACGTACAAGGTCGCGAAGAACCGGCTGGCCCTCCGCGCCCTCGACGGCACCCGCTTCCAGGGCGTCCAGCCCCTGCTGAAGGGCCCGACCGCGCTCGCGTGGTCGAAGGATCCGGTGGCAGTGGCGAAGACCGCCATGGAGTTCGCCAGGACGAACGACAAGTTCGTGATCCTCGGCGGGGCGCTCGGCACCCAGACCCTCACCCCGGACGGGGTGAAGGCGCTGTCCGAGATGCCCTCGCTCGAGACGCTCCGTGCGCAGCTGCTGGGTCTGATCCAGACCCCGGCGACGCGCATCGCGGGCGTGCTGCAGGCCCCTGGCTCGCAGCTGGCGCGGGTGTTCAGTGCCTTCGCGAAGAAGGACGAGGCCGAGGCCGCCTGAGGGGCGAGCACCACGGGGTGAGAGCCCGCCGGACCGAGGACTGTTTCCGGGTGCAATGCTTTGAAAGACCAAGCATGGCGCCCGGGTGTTGCAAACGGCAAGCCAAGCCATTAGATCACGAGGTACACAGACATGGCCGATCTCGCAAAGCTGGTTGACGAGCTCTCCAGCCTGACCGTCCTGGAGGCCGCCGAGCTCTCCAAGATGCTGGAGGAGAAGTGGGGCGTTTCCGCCGCGGCGCCGGTCGCGGTGGCGGCGGCGCCTGCGGCTGGCGGCGGCGCGGCCGCGGCCGCCGCCCCGGCCGAGGAGCAGACGGAGTTCACCGTCATCCTGGCCGCTTCCGGCGACAAGAAGATCAACGTCATCAAGGAGATCCGCACCATCACCGGTCTCGGCCTGAAGGAGGCCAAGGACCTGGTCGAGGGCGCGCCGAAGACCGTCAAGGAGGCCGTCTCCAAGGACGAGGCCGCCAAGATCAAGAAGGTGCTCGAGGACAACGGGGCGACCGTCGAAGTCAAGTAAGGTCGCCTGCAGCATGCCCCAGGGGGCCGGCCGTCCGTCGCCGGCCCCCTGGACCAGATCAGCGAGGTACGGGCGGGAACCCCTTGGGTTGCCGTCCGTGCTGCCGTTTCTGCGGTCCGCGGCCCCCGCCGCCGGATCCGACTCGGTGGCGGACAGGATCGAGGATGGCGCCGGGCCGGAAGGCCAGGGCGGAAGGGACACGGGACAGGCATGAACGCTATCACGAAGTCGTTCACCGGGCGCAAGCGCATCCGCAAGAGCTTCGGACGGCTGCCCGAGGTGGCGCCGATGCCGAACCTCATCGATGTGCAGCGGGCCTCCTACGAGGCCTTCCTCCAGATGGAGGTGCATCCGGATGCGCGTCTTCACGCCGGGTTGCAGGAAGTCTTCAAGTCCGTCTTCCCGATCGACGACTTCGCCGGCCGCGGCCGGCTGGAATTCGTCCAGTACGAGCTCGAGGAGCCGAAATACGACGTCGAGGAGTGCATCCAGCGCGGCCTGACCTTCGCCGCCCCCCTCAAGGTGCGGCTCCGGCTCATCGTCTGGGACGTGGATGAGGACACGGGTTCTCGTTCCGTGCGCGATATCAAGGAGCAGGATGTCTACATGGGCGACATGCCGCTCATGACGGACAACGGCACCTTCATCATCAACGGCACCGAGCGCGTCATCGTCTCCCAGATGCACCGCAGCCCGGGCGTCTTCTTCGACCACGACAAGGGCAAGACGCACAGCAGCGGCAAGTACCTCTTCGCCGCGCGCGTCATCCCCTATCGCGGCTCCTGGCTCGACTTCGAGTTCGACGCCAAGGACATCTGCTACGTCCGCATCGACCGCAAGCGGAAGCTCCCGGCCTCGACCCTGCTGCTCGCCCTCGATTCCGCCTGGACCGAGAGGCTGCGGGCGGAGAAGGGGCAGACCCTGGAGCCGAACGAGATCCGCGGCATGGATGCCGAGGAGATCCTGAACGAGTTCTACGGCCAGGTCGTCTTCACCCGCGGCCCGAAGGGCTGGTCGCGCCCCTTCGACCCGGAGGCCTTCCGCGGCGTGAAGCTGCAGGAGCCGCTGATCGATGCCCGGACCGGCGAGGTGGTGGCCGATAAGGACGCCAAGCTGACGCCGCGCTCCGCCCGCAAGATCGCCGAGGGCGGCACCACCGAGGTGCTGGTCGGCCGCACCGACCTGCTCGGCCGCTTCGTCGCCGAGGACCTGGTGGACCTGAACACCGGCGAGATCTGGGCCGAGGCCGGCGACGAGCTGACCGAGGCGAAGCTTGCCGTCATCGAGACCGCGGGCGTCGAGCGGCTGCCGACGCTCGCCATCGACCAGTCGGTCGGCCCCTGGATCCGCAACACCCTCACGGTGGACAAGAACACCAACCGTGACGAGGCGCTGATGGACATCTACCGGGTCATGCGCCCGGGCGAGCCGCCGACGCCGGAGACGGCGGAGACGCTGTTCCGCGGGCTGTTCTTCGATGCCGAGCGCTACGACCTCTCCTCGGTCGGGCGGGTGAAGATGAACATGCGCCTCGGCTTCTCCGCCGAGGAGGTGCCGGACACCATCCGCACTCTGCGCAAGCAGGACATCATCGCGACCGTCCGCGTGCTGCTCGACCTGAAGGACGGCCGCGGCCAGATCGACGACATCGACAACCTCGGCAACCGCCGGGTGCGCTCGGTCGGCGAGCTGATGGAGAACCAGTACCGCGTCGGCCTGCTGCGCATGGAGCGCGCGATCAAGGAGCGCATGGGGTCGGTCGATATCGACACCGTCATGCCGCACGACCTGATCAACGCCAAGCCGGCGGCGGCGGCGGTGCGGGAGTTCTTCGGCTCCAGCCAGCTCAGCCAGTTCATGGACCAGACCAACCCGCTGTCGGAGGTGACGCACAAGCGCCGCCTCTCGGCGCTCGGTCCGGGCGGCCTGACGCGCGAGCGCGCCGGCTTCGAGGTGCGCGACGTGCACCCGACGCATTACGGCCGCATCTGCCCGATCGAGACGCCGGAAGGCCCGAATATCGGCCTGATCAACAGCCTCGCCACCTTCGCCAAGGTGAACAAGTACGGCTTCATCGAGACGCCCTATCGCCTGGTGCGGGACGGCAAGATCGTCGGCGAGCCGCGCTACCTCTCGGCGATGGAGGAGGAGCGGCTGGTGGTCGCCCAGGCCGATGCCGAGGTCGATGCCGAGACCGGCGAGTTCAAGTCGGAACTCGTCTCGGTGCGCCAGGGCGGCGACTTCCGCCTGGTCAAGCCCGAGGAGGTGACGGCGATCGACGTCTCGCCGAAGCAGCTCGTCTCGGTCGCCGCGGCGCTGATCCCCTTCCTCGAGAACGACGACGCCAACCGGGCGCTCATGGGCTCGAACATGCAGCGCCAGGCGGTGCCGCTGGTCCGCGCCGATGCGCCGCTGGTCGGCACCGGCATGGAGGCGGCGGTCGCGCGGGACTCGGGTGCGACCATCGTCGCCCGGCGCGACGGCGTGATCGACAGCATCGACGGCGCGCGCATCGTGGTGCGGGCGACCGGCGATGACGGCACGACGCGGGGCGTCGACATCTACCGCCTGCGCAAGTTCCAGCGCAGCAACCAGTCCACCTGCATCAACCAGCGCCCGCTGGTGAAGGTGGGCGACGACGTGCGCGCCGGCGACATCATCGCCGACGGGCCGTCCACCGAGCTCGGCGAGCTGGCGCTCGGCCGCAACGTCCTCGTCGCCTTCATGCCGTGGAACGGCTACAACTTCGAGGACAGCATCCTGATCAGCGAGCGCATCGCCCGCGATGACGTCTTCACCTCGATCCATATCGAGGAGTTCGAGGTCATGGCCCGCGACACCAAGCTGGGCCAGGAGGAGATCACCCGCGACATCCCGAACGTCGGCGAGGAGGCGCTGCGCAACCTCGACGAGGCGGGCATCGTCTATATCGGCGCCGAGGTGCAGCCGGGCGACATCCTGGTCGGCAAGGTGACGCCGAAAGGTGAATCGCCGATGACGCCGGAGGAGAAGCTGCTCCGCGCCATCTTCGGCGAGAAGGCGAGCGACGTGCGCGACACCTCGCTGCGCCTGCCGCCTGGTGTCGCGGGCACCATCGTCGACGTGCGCGTCTTCTCCCGCCGCGGCGTCGACAAGGACGAGCGCGCCATGGCGATCGAGCGGGCCGAGATCGAGCGGCTCGCCAAGGACCGCGACGACGAGAAGGCGATCCAGGAGCGGTCCTTCCACAGCCGGCTGCGCGAGCGGCTGCTGAACCGCAGGGCCTCGGGCGGCTTCCGCGGCGTCAAGGCCGGTACCGTCATCACCGACGAGGTGCTGGACCAGTTCGCCAAGGCGACCTGGCGCCAGATCGGCGTGCAGGACGACGCGGCGATGGCCGAGATCGAGGCGCTGAAGCGCGAGTTCGACGCCGCCGTCGAGCGCCTGCAGAAGCGCTTCGAGAGCAAGGTCGAGAAGCTGCAGCGCGGCGACGAGCTGCCGCCCGGCGTGATGAAGATGGTCAAGGTCTTCGTCGCGGTGAAGCGGAAGCTCCAGCCCGGCGACAAGATGGCGGGACGCCATGGCAACAAGGGCGTGGTCAGCCGCGTCGTGCCGGTGGAGGACATGCCCTTCCTCGAGGACGGGACGACGGCCGACCTCGTGCTGAACCCGCTCGGCGTGCCGTCGCGCATGAACGTGGGGCAGATCCTCGAGACCCATCTCGGCTGGGCCTGCGCCAATCTTGGCAAGCAGGTGGGCGAGCTGGTCGAGGACTACCGCCGCACCGGCGCCATGCGCGAGGAGCTGCTGGCGCATCTCCGCGCCACCTATGGCGAGGAGGTCTTCGAGCGCGACATCGCGCCGATGAGCGACGACCAGCTGATCGAGCTCGCGGAGAACCTGAAGAAGGGGATCCCGATCGCGACGCCGGTCTTCGACGGCGCCCGCATGGCGGATATCGAGGGCATGCTGGAACGCGCCGGGCTCGACAGCTCCGGCCAGGTCTGGCTGACCGATGGCCGCACCGGCGAGACCTTCGAGCGCAAGGTGACGGTCGGCATCATCTACATGCTGAAGCTGCACCACCTGGTGGACGACAAGATCCACGCCCGCTCCATCGGCCCCTACTCGCTCGTCACCCAGCAGCCGCTGGGCGGCAAGGCGCAGTTCGGCGGCCAGCGCTTCGGCGAGATGGAGGTCTGGGCGCTGGAGGCCTATGGCGCCGCCTATACCCTGCAGGAGATGCTGACGGTGAAGTCCGACGACGTCTCCGGCCGCACCAAGGTCTACGAGGCCATCGTCCGCGACCAGGACAATTTCGAGGCGGGCATCCCGGAGTCCTTCAACGTGCTGGTGAAGGAGCTCAAGTCGCTCGGCCTCAACGTCGATCTCGAGACGCGCGGCAGCTGAGCGCGCCGGCGTCCCCCTTTCCGTATCGCAGCCGTCCCCATCGCCCGGGGACGGCAGGCTGGACCACAAGGAAGGCCGCATGAACGAGCTGATGAAGATCCTGGGTCAGACCGGCCAGGCTCTGACCTTCGACCAGATCAAGATCTCGATCGCCTCGCCGGAGCAGATCCGCTCCTGGTCCTATGGCGAGATTAAGAAGCCCGAGACCATCAACTACCGCACCTTCAAGCCGGAGCGGGACGGCCTGTTCTGCGCCCGCATCTTCGGGCCGATCAAGGACTACGAGTGCCTCTGCGGCAAGTACAAGCGGATGAAGTTCCGCGGCATCATCTGCGAGAAGTGCGGCGTCGAGGTGACGCTGGCCAAGGTGCGCCGCGAGCGCATGGGCCATATCGAGCTCGCCTCGCCGGTCGCGCATATCTGGTTCATGAAGTCGCTGCCCAGCCGCGTCGGCCTCATGGTCGACATGTCACTGAAGGAGCTGGAGAAGGTCCTCTACTTCGAAAGCTATGTCGTCCTCGAGCCCGGCCTCACTGACCTCAAGCTGCACCAGTTGCTGACCGAGGATCAGTACCAGGCGAAGATGGACGAGTTCGGCGAGGATGCCTTCTCCGTCGGCATTGGTGCCGAGGCGGTGAAGGGCATGCTCACCGGCATCGACAGCAACAAGGAAGCGACCCGGCTGCGCACGGAGCTGAAGGAGACCAGCTCCGAGGCCAAGCGCAAGAAGCTGGTCAAGCGCCTGAAGCTGATCGAGGCCTTCGCCGAGAGCGGCGCCCGTCCCGACTGGATGATCATGTCGGTCATCCCGGTCATCCCGCCCGAGCTGCGCCCGCTGGTGCCGCTGGACGGCGGCCGCTTCGCGACCTCGGACCTCAACGACCTCTACCGCCGCGTCATCAACCGGAACAACCGGCTGAAGCGCCTGATCGAGCTGCGCGCCCCGGACATCATCGTCCGGAACGAGAAGCGCATGCTGCAGGAGGCGGTGGACGCGCTCTTCGACAACGGCCGCCGCGGCCGCGCCATCACGGGTGCCAACAAGCGGCCGCTGAAGTCACTCAGCGACATGCTGAAGGGCAAGCAGGGCCGGTTCCGGCAGAACCTGCTGGGCAAGCGCGTCGACTATTCCGGCCGCTCGGTCATCGTGGTCGGGCCGGAGATGAAGCTGCACCAGTGCGGGCTGCCGAAGAAGATGGCGCTCGAGCTGTTCAAGCCCTTCATCTACTCCAAGCTCGAGAAGTACGGCCACGCCACCACCATCAAGGCCGCCAAGCGGATGGTGGAGAAGGAGCGGCCGGAGGTCTGGGACATCCTCGAGGAGGTGATCCGCGAGCACCCGGTCCTGCTGAACCGCGCCCCGACCCTGCACCGCCTGGGCATCCAGGCCTTCGAGCCGGTCCTCGTCGAGGGCAAGGCTATCCAGCTCCATCCGCTGGTCTGCACCGCCTTCAACGCCGACTTCGACGGCGATCAGATGGCCGTGCACGTCCCGCTGAGCCTCGAGGCGCAGCTCGAAGCGCGCGTGCTCATGATGTCGACCAACAACATCCTGAGCCCGGCGAACGGCAAGCCGATCATCGTGCCGAGCCAGGACATCGTGCTCGGCCTCTACTACCTCAGCCTGGAGACCCCGGAGTTCCGCGCCGCCGCGGTGCAGACCGAGGAGGCGAAGCGGCTGATCGCCAGCGCCGACGCGAAGGGCGGTAAGAACCTCGCCGCCGACGAGCTCGAGGCGCTGAACTTCCGCCCGCATGTCTATCGCGGCCTGGGCGAGGTGGAGCAGGCGCTGGCCGCCGGCGCCATCACGCTGCATACCGCGATCCATGCCCGCGTGCCGGCACCGTCGGCGCCAGGCGCGAAGGAGATGACGACGGTCCTGACCACGGCCGGCCGCCTGATGATGGGCGCCCTGCTGCCGGTCGACCCGCGCACGCCCTACAGCCTGATCAACCGGCAGCTGACGAAGAAGTCGATCTCCGACGTCATCGACACGGTCTACCGGCATTGCGGCCAGAAGGAGAGCGTGATCTTCGCCGACCGGCTGATGGGCCTCGGCTTCCGCCAGGCGGCGAAGGCCGGCATCTCCTTCGGCAAGGACGACATGGTCATCCCGGACAGCAAGCCGGAGATGATCGGCAAGACCAAGGCCGAGGTGAAGGAGTTCGAGCAGCAGTATCTCGACGGCCTCATCACCGCCGGTGAGCGCTACAACAAGGTGGTCGACGCCTGGTCGCGCTGCACCGAGGAAGTCGCCCAGGCGATGATGAAGGAGATCTCGAAGCAGGAGGCGGGCAAGCCCACCAACTCGGTGTGGATGATGTCCCACTCCGGCGCCCGCGGCTCGCCCGCGCAGATGCGCCAGCTCGCCGGCATGCGCGGCCTGATGGCGAAGCCGAGCGGCGAGATCATCGAGCAGCCGATCATCAACTGCTTCAAGGAAGGCCTGACCGTCCTCGAGTACTTCAACTCGACGCACGGCGCCCGCAAGGGCCTGGCCGACACGGCACTGAAGACGGCGAACTCGGGCTACCTGACGCGGCGCCTGGTCGACGTGGCGCAGGACTGCATCATCGTCGAGAACGACTGCGGCACCGAGCGCGGCATCACCGTGCGCGCGGTGATGGACGGCGGCGAGGTCATCTCCTCGCTGTCCGAGCGGATCCTCGGCCGGACGGCGCAGCGCGACGTGGCCGACCCGGTGAGCGGCGAGGTCATCGTGCCGCGCAACACGCTGATCGAGGAGCCGCATGCCGAGCTGATCGAGAAGGCGGGGGTGGAGGAGGTCTATATCCGCTCCGTCCTCACCTGTGACGCCCGCACCGGCGTCTGCGGCCATTGCTACGGCCGTGACCTCGCGCGCGGCACGCCCGTGAACGTGGGCGAGGCGGTCGGTGTCATCGCGGCGCAGTCGATCGGCGAGCCGGGCACGCAGCTCACGATGCGCACCTTCCACATCGGCGGCGCGGCGCAGCGCGGCGCCGAGCAGTCCGCGGTCGAGGCGACCTCGGACGGCACGGTGAAGATCGCCAACCGCAACGTCGTCGCCAACAGCGCCGGCGCGCCGGTGGTGATGAGCCGCAATTGCGAGATCATCCTGAGCGACGCGCAGGGGCGCGAGCGCGCGCGCTACCGCGTGCCCTATGGCGCGCGGCTGCTGACCGAGGAGAATGCGGCGGTTGCACGCGGCCAGAAGCTGGCGGAGTGGGACCCCTTCACTCTGCCGATCATCACCGAGCGGGCCGGCACCCTGGAATTCGCCGACCTGATCGAGGGTGTCACGCTCTACGAGGAGACCGACCCGGTGACGGGCCTGTCGTCGAAGGTGGTGCGCGAGCCGGTCGACAAGGCGAAGAACGCCAACCTCCGGCCGCGGCTGCTGCTGCGCTCGGAGGACGGCCAGACCCAGCAGTACTTCCTGCAGCCGGCCTCGGTGCTCAACGTCGAGAACGGCGGCACGGTGAAGGCGGGCGACGTGCTGGCGCGGCTGCCGCGCGAGAGCTCGAAGACCCGCGACATCACCGGCGGTCTGCCGCGCGTGGCCGAGCTCTTCGAGGCGCGGCGGCCGAAGGACCACGCGATCATCTCGGACATCGATGGCCGCGTGGAGTTCGGCAAGGACTACAAGGCGAAGCGCCGCATCCTGGTCGTGCCCGACCAGGTGGGCGACGAGCCGCCGCAGCCGCGCGAATACCTGGTGCCCAAGGGCAAGCACGTCTCGGTGCAGGAGGGCGACTACGTCAAGGCCGGCGACCCGCTGGTCGACGGCCCGCGCGTGCCGCACGACATCCTGCGGGTGCTGGGCGTCGAGGCGCTGGCGAACTACCTGGTGAATGAGATCCAGGACGTCTATCGACTGCAGGGCGTGAAGATCAACGACAAGCACATCGAGGTCATCGTCCGGCAGATGCTGCAGAAGGTGGAGATCCTCGATCCGGGCGACACCACCTTCCTGATCGGCGAGCAGGTGGACCGCATCGAGTTCGACATCGAGAACGAGAAGCGTCTGGCGGCGAAGGAGCGGCCCGCGCGGGCCGAGCCGGTGCTGCAGGGCATCACCAAGGCCTCGCTGCAGACGACGTCCTTCATCTCGGCGGCCTCCTTCCAGGAGACCACCCGCGTGCTGACCGAGGCGGCGACCGCCGGCAAGGTCGATACGCTGGCCGGCCTGAAGGAGAACGTCATCGTCGGCCGGCTGATCCCGGCCGGCACGGGCTCGGTGATGAACCGCCTGCGGGCGCTGGCGGCGCAGCGCGACCGCACGCGCATCCCGTCCTCGGCCCCGGCCCTGCCGGAGCCCGCGGGACGCCAGGCGGCCGAATAACGCCGTATAGCGCTGCTGTACGCGTCCGGAATGGGCCGGGATCCGCAGGGATCCCGGCCTTTTTCTTGGTCGGGTTGCCAATCGCTTGACTCCCCGCCCTGGGGCGCGTAGTTAGCCGCCCCTTGGCACGGCCGGGCGCACAGGCGCGCGGGCGGCCGGGAGTTTGGTCCACAACGCTGCGCGTTCGGCACCGCGGCCCGCTTACCGGGGCTGCTTCAGGTCGAGGGCGGGTCAGGGCGCCTGCGGGGGAGCACCAGCTTCCCGCGCGGGCACATTGGCTTTTCGCGGCCGCGGGACGGACGGACGGGATTCTGAAGGGGCGTCATGCCGACCATCAACCAGCTCATCGCCCAGGGGCGCGAGCCGAACGCGAAGCGGAACAAGGTCCCCGCGCTGCAGGCCTGCCCGCAGAAGCGCGGCGTCTGCACGCGCGTCTATACGACCACGCCGAAGAAGCCGAACTCGGCGCTCCGCAAGGTCGCCAAGGTTCGCCTGACCAATGGCTACGAGGTGGTGAGCTACATCCCCGGCGAGGGCCATAACCTGCAGGAGCACTCGGTGGTGCTCATCCGGGGCGGCCGCGTGAAGGACCTTCCCGGCGTCCGCTACCACATCCTGCGCGGCGTGCTGGACACCCAGGGCATTGCCAAGCGTCGCCAGCGCCGGTCGCTGTACGGCGCGAAGCGGCCGAAGTAAGGAGAGGCACGAATGTCTCGCCGCCATAGCGCCCAGAAGCGCGAGGTTCTGCCGGATCCGAAGTTCGGCGATCTGGTGCTCAGCCGGTTCATGAATGTGCTCATGTACGACGGCAAGAAGAGCACCGCCGAGCGGATCGTCTATGCCGCCATGGATACGCTGAAGCGTCGCGTCGGCCCGAACGGCGACCCGCTGCGGCTGTTCCACGAGGCGATGGACAACGTGAAGCCGGCCGTCGAGGTCCGCAGCCGCCGCGTCGGCGGCGCGACCTACCAGGTGCCGGTGGAGGTCCGCCCGGAGCGGCGCCAGGCCCTGGCGATCCGCTGGCTGATCGAGGCCTCGCGCAAGCGGGGCGAGAACACGATGGAAGAGCGCCTCTCGGCGGAGCTGATGGACGCGGCGAACAACCGCGGCACGGCCGTCAAGAAGCGCGAGGACACGCACCGGATGGCGGAGGCGAACAAGGCCTTCAGCCATTACCGCTGGTAACCGGGCCACGATCTGAGGGACGA
>NZ_JAUTWS010000320.1 GCF_030657435.1 Paracraurococcus lichenis
GTGCGCGGCAGCGGCATGGCAGTGACCGACTTCCGCGTCCGGATCCGCATCACGCGCTCTTCCAGCCCGAAGCGCGAGTCGTGGTAAATCAGCGACACCTGGCGGGCTGGGTCGGTCGTGGTCGTGTGCTCAGTCGTCCAGGCCGGCACCCAGAATTCTGCGTCCTCAAGGTAGAGCGCCAGCCAGCCATCCCAGTCCTGGCGATCGAGCAGCAGCCCCTCGCGGTACAGCAGCTCAGCGACGGCGGCAGATGCATCGTCGCTCATCGGCCCGGCCCCCCCTCGGCGCCCGACAGCAGCCGGCGCCACTCCCGGTAGCCCGCGTGGAAGCAGGTCTCGTCCCCAAAGGACAGCGAACCGCAGGCTACGTTCGTCGGCGCGACCCCGATCTCGGCCGCGAGCGCGGCGCCCCGCCCATCGGAGTATCCGAGGCCGCGCGCGTAGCCCCGGGGTCCAGCCGCCGGCATCGGCGCCGTAGCCGGACTGGCAGTACTCGTACATGACGTTGTCGTAGGAGGTGGCGAGCCCGGTCGGGTTGAAGAAGTCTTCGTAGTAGCGGATCCGCAGCCGACGTGCCTCAGCGTTCTCGCCGATGGGTGCGAGACAGTGCGACATCATCTCCGTCCGGTCCACCGCCAGCGGGGGTTCTGTTGCAAGTTTCGGCACCCACACCGACCGGGTACAATCGTCGGCATGGCAAAGCGGCGGTGAGCATCCTCGGTGAGGCCGGATCAGTCCTTCAAGGGGCGGCAGTTCACAGCCGAGGTGATCCTCTGGGCGGTCCGCTGGTACCTCATGTTCCCCATCAGCTACCGTGACGTCGAGCTGATGCTGCAGGACCGCGGCGTGAACGTGGACCACACGACGGTCTTCCGCTGGATCCAGGCCTATGCGCCCGAAATCGAGAAGCGGATCCGCCCGCATCTGCGGCCGAGCAACGGCTCGTGGCGGGTTGATGAGACCTATGTGAAAGTCAAGGGCCGTTGGACCTACCTGTACCGCGCGGTCGACAGCCGCGGCCAGACCATCGAGTTCCTGCTCTCGGCCAAGCGGGACGCCGAGGCTGCGAAGCGGTTCTTCCGCAAGGCGCTGGGTCAGCTGCACACGGTGAACCCGCGCACGATCACGGTGGACAAGAACCCGGCCTATCCGAGTGCGGTCGAGCAGCTGAAGGAGGATGGTGAGCTGTGGCGACGCTCGCGGGTAGCGTCCGCGGAGGTGGTGGAAAATCCGGCG
>NZ_JAUTWS010000321.1 GCF_030657435.1 Paracraurococcus lichenis
CGCTCATTGAGACGGCTCCACAGGACATTGCCGTGGCGCCCTCTCCGCGAGAGCCACTTCTGCCAAATCCTCACGACCTGTCGGGCGTACCAGCGCAATCGCCGACTATTTCCACCTATGCCGTAGTAGGCATAGTGGCCTCGCATCATCGCGGCCAACTGGGCCTGCTGCGCAGTGAGTGGTTCGTGCCGGTTGGTCCGGCACCACTCGTTCACCGTGGCCAGTGCACGCGCAAAGCGGCCCTTGGCGGTGTTCTGCCGCAGTATGGCCTTTCCGTTCCGCGACCTGCCCCAGACATGGGTCAGGCCGAGGAAGTCGAACGAGGTGCCATCCGTTTGGGGATGGTTCGTCCGCTCCGGTCGTCTGATGCGGAAGTCGACGAGGTGTGTCTTGTCGGGGTGGAGCGTGAGCCCATGCCGCGCAAGACGCTTGCCCAGCACGGCCAGAACCCGTGTGGCATCCTCGAAGTGCTCGAAGGCCATCACCAGGTCATCGGCGTACCGGACCAGGGTACTTCTCCCTCTCAGGCGTGGCCGCACCTCGCTCTCGAACCACTCATCCAGCACGTGGTGCAGGTAGACATTCGAAAGGCATGGTGAAATCACGCCCCCCTGCGGGGAGCCGATGGTCGTATGACGCAGCAGGCCATCTTCGATGACCCCTGCCTTCAGCCACTTGTCGATCATCCGCCGGATCACACCATCCGTGACTCGTCGGTCGAGGAAGGCGCGCAGGTGGCAGTGGGCCATGGTGTCGAAATACTTTTGTATGTCGACGTCCAAGACCCAGTACAGTCGCTGGCCCCAGATGGCGCTGCGCAGGGCGTGCAGCGCTTGATGGGCCGAGCGGCCCGGCCGGAAACCATAAGAGCAGGGCAGGAAGTCCTGCTCGTAGATTGCTTCCAGCACCATCGCTATAGCGCGCTGCGCAACCTTGTCTTCGAAGGTTGGGATGCCGAGCGGCCGCTGCGTTCCGTCTGCCTTCGGAATGTATGCCCGGCGAACCGGCGGCGCCTCGTAGCGGCCCGACAGGATGCGATCGAGGAGGTCCCGTAGGTTGGCCTCCAGTTGCACCTCGTAGGCTGCCGCCGTGACGCCGTCGATGCCCGCGGCACCATCCTTGCGGGTCAGTCGGTAGGCCTCTCTCATCCAGTCCATGTCAATGAAATGGTGCAGCGAGTACAGCGCGGTCCCGCGTTGTCTCCTCGCCAGATCGGCTATCC
>NZ_JAUTWS010000322.1 GCF_030657435.1 Paracraurococcus lichenis
CGACGAGCTCGAGGCGGCGCTGCACCGGGCCCTGCTCCGGTGAGGCCCAGCACCGGATGCGCTGCGAGCGTCGCCACGGCTTGCCGTCTTCCTTCAGCGGCTCGACCGCACACGGATGCGCCAGATTCGGCGTGGTCGAGAATCACTCGCGCGAGGTGCTGAAGACGCTCGACGACAGGCGGCGGAAGCCCCGGATCGCCGAGCCCAAGCACAACGGCTTCTCGCGCTGGCACGGCGATGACGCGGCCCGCCGCGCCGTCGTCAACAACCGCACTCGTCTGCTGTCCGGTGTCGCCCACGTCGCGTTCAAGCTGCCCGCCGAGGTGGTGGAGCGGAGCTTCGCGCTCATTCTGGACTGCGATGGCATGCGCCGCGCTTGGCTGCGCGGGCGGGAGAACCTGCACAAGCGCTACCTGATCCACGTCGCTGGCTACAATCTCGGCCTGATCATGCGACTGCTGACGGGTCAGGAACGCCTCGAGGCTTCCAGGCCAGGGTTTCGGCCTCGCTTGCTGCGATCGCCAACCCGGATGCTGGCCTGGTCGTCATTCTGATCGCCATCGCCGGCGATCAGACCGCGGCCGCCGCCTTCAGCATCGCGCCAGACCCGCTCTGCTGTAAGCGCCGTGAAGAGGCCCATCTTTCGGCGTGAGGCTTGATTGTGCTGGGTCGGTCTGGAGGGTTCTGTCAGAACTCCCGCCAGATCCTACGACGTGAGGTGAAGACCGACTTCAGCCTACGCCGCTTCGAGAATGGCGAGCACACTGGTGGCGCGACGGAGGTGAAGCAGGCGACGGCGGCGGGCAGAGGCGTATTGGTTGTGCCGGGTGCAGGGACGGAGGAAGTTGCGGAGCTCGTCGTAGCCTCGACAGAACCGCTCCGCCGATGCGAAGCTCTTGAACCCCCGCATACATCGTGTTCGGCCTTTGACGCCCCGGTGATCCTGCTCCAGTCGGCTATTTTTATACGCGCTGGTCCGGTGCTCGACGTCGCGGCCGAGCGTGCTGCGGATTGCCCGCGGGTAAGAGCCATGCCCATCCGTGGTGACCTGGTCGGGCGTCATGCCCGTGACCGACTTGGCCGAACGAAAGAAAGCCTGAGCCGCCGTCATGTCGCGGTGCTCGCTGAGCATGGTGTCGACCAGATTGCCGTCGCGGTCGATGGCCCGATACAGGTAAGCCCAGCGGCCACCGACCTTCAGGTAT
>NZ_JAUTWS010000323.1 GCF_030657435.1 Paracraurococcus lichenis
CTGACCCCAGCTCTGGAGGACGACGTCATGTTCTACTGCGGACTGGACGTATCTCTGAAGCAGACTGCTCTGTGCGTTGTGGATGGTGGCGGACGGGTAGTTCGAGAAGCCAAGCTGACCACCGATCCAGAGGTGATCAGCCGCTTCCTCCGCGAGAATGACCTCTGCTGTGAGCGCGTTGGCGTAGAGGCCGGAGGGACCTCCTCATGGTTGTGCGTGGAGCTTCGCCGGTTGGGCCAGCCCGCGATCTGCATCGATGCGAAGCATGCGGCCGCCGCCTTGCAGGCGGGGTTCAGGAACAAGAACGACCGCAACGACGCACGCGGCATCGCCGAGCTGATGCGGGTGAACACCTTTCGCGAGGTCTGGATCAAGTCGCGGGAGAGCCAGTACCGGGGCATGCTGCTGACCGCTCGCGGCACGCTTCATGGTCAGCGGGTTGCGCTCGAGAACACGATCCGTGGCCTGTTGCGGCTGGAAGGGATCCACTTTCCGACGCGCGGAAGCCGTTTTGCCGAGGACGTCCTTGAGCGGATCGAGGGCTCCGATGCCTTGCTTCCCATCATCCAGCCCCTGCTGGAGGCGCGCGCCACGATCATGCGGCAAATCCGCGTCTTCGATCGCCAGATCATCGCGGCGGCTCAGCAGGATCCTGTCTGTCGCCTGCTGATGACGATCCCGGGCGTGGGCGCACACACCGCGATCTCGTTCAAGGCCTGCGTCGACGACCCTGCACGCTTCCGGCGCTCGAGGACAGTCGGCGCGCATTTCGGCCTCACACCGCGGCAGTACAGTTCAGGCGAGATCAATGTCAGTGGCCGGATCAGCAAAATGGGTGACCGTGGCATGCGGCGGCTGCTCTACGTGGCCGCAAACGCGATGATGACCCGCGGCCGCTGGTCGGCCCTGAAGGCCTGGGCCATGCGGCTGGCCAAGACGCGAGGCGCACGGCGCGCCAAGGTCGCCCTGGCGCGCCGCCTGGCTGCGACGATGCACGCGATGTGGCGGTCGGGCGAGCCCTTCCGCTGGACGGAGCGGGCCGAGGCCGCCTAAGCGGCGGCCCGGCTGCCCTGCCACGCCGTGGCGGGTCCCGCGAGGGACGGGCTGGTTCGAGAGCGCAGGTACGTTTGGTCCCACCTCGGTGAGAGACCGCCGATGAGATCGCTCCGGACCGCCTGACCGACCCCATCCTGTGCCGGCCG
>NZ_JAUTWS010000324.1 GCF_030657435.1 Paracraurococcus lichenis
CTTGTTCATGCGCGCATTGACCAGCTGGTTGACCGTGCCCTCGGCCCGTGAGGTCGAGATCGGCTCGCCAGCCCGGTAGCGCTGGCCATAGTCGATCAGCCCGTCTTTGTTGTTCTCGAGATAGCCACGCAGCTCTGTGCAAAGCTCGACGAGGCGTGCCACCTTGGGCTCGAACCCGGGACCGTTCAGCAGGCCAATGGTGCCAGCGACCTCGACAACATCGCCGAGGAGCCCGTGTGCGTCGTCGTGGCGGCCATTCCATAGCAGGTGTCGCAAGCGCATGACCTCTGCATGCGCACAGTCGATGGGACGCTGGCACTTCGGCGCCATGGCGTAGAAGCCGTTCAGCACCTGTTCGACATGGCGCACGCGCATCGAGAGGTGGAACCAGTCGAGAATGGGCTCGACAGGCGCCTTCGCCGCCGCGCGGACCAGCGCAGGCAGGCTCGGGTCACCGTCGCTGATTGCGACCACCGGGCTGCCCTCCCGCCAGTCCTGATCGAGCAACGCCGCACGCAGCAGGACATGGGGCTGCTCGGCCACACTCCGTACCAGGCCAAAGCGGCGACTGCCGTGGCCCTCTCGCTCCACCTTGCCGCAGATTACCTCGAAGTTCCGCACCTGCTGACCCGGCACCGCGCGCACATAGGCACCGTCGAGCATGACAATCGGCCGGCTCGCGTCCGCTGCGGTCGTGTCTCCGACCACAACCACCGCCGCGGTTTGGCGATCAGCCGCCTCGAGCTGCAGGGCGGCGGCATGGGCGCGGGTGCGCACGCTCTCATGGCTCGTCGGTGAGGCCGGCAGCAAGGTCTCAAGGATCCGGGCAGCTTCCCGGAACGAGGTGCGGGCCCCAAGTTCCGCCTGCACCCGCGCCAGCTCCGGCGTGCCGCGGGCGGTCAACAGGGCGCAGACCGGCGAAGGCACCGCTGCCGCGATCGGTGCCATCGGGCGACAGCGGCAGACCCGGAAGCGTGGCGTCTCCACCTCGACCGTGCCGAACAGGGTTTGCACGCGACGCGTACGCCGCTCCTTGAGCGGCTGCGGCATCCGGCAGTGCGGGCAGATGCAGTGGCAGGCCGCGTATTCCGCCGCCTGGCTCGGCACCAGGATCCCCTGCAGCTTGGCCAGGAGCGCCTTCGCCTCGGCCAGCGCGAGGCCGAGGTTCGCGAGCGAGCATTCCGCCACCGGCCGGCT
>NZ_JAUTWS010000325.1 GCF_030657435.1 Paracraurococcus lichenis
GGATGGCGAACTGCGCCTTGGCAGCGGTCCACTCCCTTGCGGGCATCTTCCACTCCTTCATGGTCCGGTTCAAGACAAGGAAGAGCAGCTTGAGAGCAGCCTCGTCGGTCGGGAAATGGCCGCGCGCCCTGACCGCACGACGCAGCTTGGCATTCACCGCTTCAATGGCGTTGGTCGTGTAGATGATCCGGCGCACCTCGGAGGGGAAAGCGTAGAACGGGATCACCTCCGTCCAGTGCCGGCGCCAAGTCTGGGCAATGACGGGGTATTTGCGTCCCCACGGTCCCTCGTCAAAGGCCTCGAGGGCAGCCTCGCCCAGTTCGGCGGTGCGGGCACGATAGATCTCCTTCAGTGCCGCTGCGACCGCCTTGCGGTCCTTGTAGGAGACGTAGTCCAAGGAGGTGCGGATGAGATGCACGATGCACGCTTGCACTTGCGTCTTCGGGAAGGCGGCGGCGATCGCCTCGGGGAAGCCCTTCAGCCCGTCGACCACGGCAATCAGGATGTCCTGCACGCCGCGGTCCTTGAGCTCGTTCATCACCCGCAGCCAGAACTTGGCGCCCTCGGTCTGCTCGATCCACAGCCCGAGCACCTCCTTGGTGCCGTCCGGCCGGACGCCGAGCGCGACATACACGGCCTTGTTCCGGACCGTGCCTTCGTCGCGTACCTTGATGCGGATCGCATCGAGGAAGACCAGCGGGTAGAGGGCCTCGAGAGGGCGGTTCTGCCATTCCGCAACCTCCTCCAGCACCGCGTCGGTCACCGCGCTGACCAGGTCGGGCGAGACCTCGATGCCGTAGATCTCGCGCAGATGGCCCTGGATCTCGCGGGTGCTCATGCCGCGGGCGTACATGGAGACGATGCGTTCGTCGAAGCCCGGGAAGCGGCGCTGGTACTTGGCGATGAGCTGCGGGTCGAAGGTCGCCAGCCGGTCACGCGGGATCTGCAGGTCCATCTTGCCGGTGCCGGTCAGCACCGTCTTGGCGCCATAGCCGTTCCGGCCATTGGGCCGCCCGTCCGGCTCCCCGCTCTCGAGATGGTGGTCCATCTCGGCGTTCAGCACCCGCTCGGCGAGCGCCTTCTTCAGCCCGTCCAGCAGGCTCCCGTCGGCCAGGGCGACCCGGGGGTCAGTCCCGCCCAGTAGCTGGTCCAGCAACTCGTCCGGGATCGCGGGCGCTTTGCGTCGTGGCAT
>NZ_JAUTWS010000326.1 GCF_030657435.1 Paracraurococcus lichenis
CAATACCGTTGACTTTGGTTGGGCTGGCTGGCGGAGTCGGGTGGTGGGACCGCTGACCGCTGCGGGAGGACCGAGGCATGGTCCGCAAAGCGACGCACTTGCCGAATGGCGCCCGGATCAGTGACCAGGTCAGCCTTGGGGTTTTGACATCCACGGTGCCGGCGGCGCTGGTGGACGCCGTGTTGGCCGAGACCGGCCGGCAGAGCCAGCGTCAGCGGCAGTTGCCGGCGCGCCTGGTGGTCTACTATGTCATGGCGCTGGCGCTGTACGCACAGTCCTCCTACGGCGAGGTGCTGCGCTGCCTGCTGGAGGGCGTGCGCTGGCTGCGGCTGGGCGGCGCCGAACTGGCGGTGGCGACGAAGTCAGCCGTCACCCGGGCCCGCGTGCGGCTGGGCGCGGCCCCGGTGCGGGTGCTCTTCGAGCGCCTCGCCCGTCCCTTCGCCACCCCGGGGGTGCCCGGGGCGTGGTACCGTGGCTGCCGCATCGTCAGCCTGGACGGCACCACCCTCGACCTGCCGGACGCGCCCGAGCTCGAGGCGCGCTATGGCCGCCCTGGCGCCTCACGCGGGACCAGCAGCTACCCGCAGTTGCAACTGCTGAGCCTGACGGAATGCGGCACGCACGCGATCTTCGCCGCGGCGCTGGACCGCTACGATGCCAGCGAGGTCCGGCTGGCGCCGGCACTGCTGGAGCGGCTGCGCCCGGAGATGCTGTGCCTGGCCGACCGAGCCTTCGTCGGCTTCGAGCTGTGGCGGGAGGCTGCAGCCAGCGGCGCCAACCTGCTGTGGCGACTGCGCGCCAACCAGGTCCTGCCCTGCCGACAGCGTCTGGCCGACGGCTCGTATCTGAGCCGGCTCTATGCCTCGCCGGCGCACCGCCGCCGCGACGAGGGCGGCCTCGTGGTGCGGGTGATCGAGTACCGCCTGGAGGGCGTGCCGGGGGCGGAGCCGCTGTACCGGCTGGTCACCACCTTGCTCGACCCCGTGGCGGCGCCGGCCGCGGAACTGGCCGCCTTGTACCACGAGAGGTGGGAGAGCGAGGGCGCCTTCGCCGAGCTCAAGGTGAGCTTGCCGGGCGAGCGCCTGATGCTGCGCAGCCGTCGCGCCGACCTAGTGGAGCAAGAGGTCTACGGCCTGCTGCTGGTCCACCTGGCGCTGCGCCAACTCATGTACGAGGCCAGT
>NZ_JAUTWS010000327.1 GCF_030657435.1 Paracraurococcus lichenis
CTTCAAGACAGCGCTTCGTACCGCCACCGAGCGTCCGTTTGCCGCCTGACGCAGCATAAAGCGGTATCGACGCGGCCCAGTGTGAATGAGACGCGGTAATACCAGCCCACGGTGGCCCTGACTCTCGCGTAAGGGGAGATTGGTAGTGCCCCCGGTGGTTCTCTAATCAGGTCGGTCAAGAGGCTGTTGCTGAATCGCTCCTGGCAATGATTCTGGGCTGCAGGATTGGCGCGGTTACGGCTTGAGCTGACCGGTGTGGGCTGATTCACTTCCTCCGTCAGCTCCGAGCCCGAGGCAAAGCATGGCCCACGACTTCCGCTGCCCTGAGCGCCGGCAGGGCTTCTTGCTGCCGCCGGATATGCGGGACTGGTTGCCCGAGGACGACATCGTGCATCTGATCCTCGACGCAGTGTCGTTGATGGACCTCTCGGCCTTCGAGGCAGCGCACAAGCTCGGTGGTGCCGGCCAGGCGCCATTCGCGCCGGCCATGCTGCTATCGGTGCTGATCTACGCCTACAGCCACGGCGTGCGCTCGAGCAGGGCCATCGAGCGGCTGTGCGGGCGCGATGCCGGCTACCGCTTCATCGTCGGCGAGCACGTGCCCGACCACACGGTTATCGCGCGCTTCCGGCGGCGCCATGTCGAGCGGCTGGAGGCGGTCTTCGTGCGGGTGCTGGAGATGTGCCGCGACGCCGGCCTGATCCGGCTCGGGCTGGTGGTGCTGGACGGAACCAAGGTGAAAGCCAACGCCTCGCTCGAGGCGAACCGCAGCGCGGCGACGATCAGCCAGCAGGTCGCGCGCATGGTGGCCGAGGCGGAGGGCACTGACCGGCGCGAGGACAGGCTGTTCGGGCCGGAGGGCCGCGAGACGCTGCCCAAGGCCCTGGCCAGGCGCGAGGACCGTCTGGCGCGGCTGCGCGCCTGCCAGGCGAAGCTGGAGCGCCAGGCGGCCGACGTCGCGGCCCGGCAGCAGGCCAGGATCGACGCCCGCGCAGCAGAGGAGCAGGCCACCGGCAAGCGACGGCGCGGCCGCAAGCCGAAGCCGGCGGACGCCACCGTCGACCCTGACCAGGTCGCCAACACAACCGACCCCGAGAGCGGCATCATGAAGACCCGCCAGGGCTGGGTGCAGGGCTACAACGCCCAGGCCGTGGTAACGCCGCAGCA
>NZ_JAUTWS010000328.1 GCF_030657435.1 Paracraurococcus lichenis
CGGAACCCTGCTGCTGTTGCTCTGCCTGAGCGGCCCGGGCCGACCCATCCTGCCACACCGGGAGGAGTGGCGTGGCGTGCTCGCGCTCAGCCTGCTGATCATGGTGGTTTTCCCCTTCGCGCTGATCGCCGGAGTGATGCTGGTCGGGCCGGGGCAGGCTGCCATCCTGAACTACACCATGCCGCTCTGGGCCTCTCTGCTCGCAGTGCCGCTGCTGGGCGAGCGGCTGGACCGCCGCACCCTGATGGCACTCGGCCTCGGGCTCGCCGCGGTGCTGCTGGTGCTGGCCGGCACCACGGGGCCCGGGGGCCCGAGCGGCCTTGGCGTGGCGCTCGGCCTGGCGGCGGGTGCCACCTTCGGCGCCGGCACAGTGCTCAGCAAGAATCTGCGCTTCCGCAGCCCCGTCCTGCTCATCACGGCCTGGCAGTTGCTGCTGGGAACGCCGCCAGCCTTTGCCGTGTGGCTGGTGCTGCACGACCATATCTACCTGCACCCGGATGCAGGGCGTGGGCTGTTCGGCCTGTTCTACATGGTCGTGTTTGCCAATGCCCTTGCCTACGCCGCGTGGTTTCCCTTGGTGAGGCGGCTGAAGGCCACCGTCGCCAGCCTCTCCTTGTTGGTGGTGCCCTGTATCGGTGTCGCCAGTAGCGCACTGCTTGTGCAGCGCCGGATCGGCGCCTTCGATGTGGCGGCCCTGGCCTGCGTGCTGGGTGCGATCGCGTTGGTAGTCCGGCGGCCCGTGGCACCGCCGATTGCGGAGGATATGCAGCGGTAGATCGGCTGAGTCTGGACCAGCGGCAGGTGACCGCCAGACGGGCCCGCTGGTGGTCGAAGCCTAGCGCTTGGGACCGGAGTCGAGCGGTGCGTCGTCGGCCGGCGGACAGATCGTGACCTGACCTCCCTGGGCACGAAACTCGGCCACAAGGCGCGCCGCCTCTTCTTCGCTCGGTGGGCCGCCCGCGGCCTGGACGCGAGCCACTTGTGCCGCAATGGTCTGGGCTCGGCGGAAGCGCTCTCGGAAGGCATCGGCCCGCATCGTAGCCAGGGATGAGCTATCAGGTTTGTCGATGTCCATAGGGTCGAATACCTGCCTGCATTCGACCCCGCCACCGACCGCGCATCACCTGACCGTCAGGGCAAAGCCCTGCCGCTGTTCACGGCGTAG
>NZ_JAUTWS010000329.1 GCF_030657435.1 Paracraurococcus lichenis
CGTCCGGGCGCCCCAGTCGCAGCCGCCGATCACCGCCTGCCGGATCCCGAGCGCATCCAGCACCGCGATCATGTCGACCGCGAGCGCCGACTGCTGCCCGTTCCGGACCGTCTCATCCGACAGAAAGCGCGTCGTGCCATAGCCGCGGAGGTAGGGGACGATCACCCTGTATCCCGCGGCGGCAAGCAGCGGCGTAACCTCGGCATAGGTGTGGATGTCGTAGGGCCAGCCGTGCAGGAGGAGGACGGCGGGGGCATCCGGGCGGCCCGCCTCGGCGTAGCCGACGCGCAACAAGCCAGCATCCACCTTCTTGAGGGGCGCAAAGGCGCCAGTCGCACCTTGGGCGTGGGCGCTGCCGGCAGTGCCGAGGTGCCCGGCGATGACCGTTGCGGCAATGGTGCTCAGGAGCTGTCGGCGGGCAGGGTCGTTGGGGGCGTCCTGCATCGGTGCGATCCTCGATTGCGGTCAGGCGACACTGCCTGAGCCGCCGGACATCCGCTTGGAGACGACCTGGAGGTCTCCTTCAGGTGGGCTTGATTTTCGCGGCAGGCCGCTTGCGCTACGGTTCCAAACGAAGCAGTAGGGAGCGCCGTGCGCTACCTTTTCGACAACTGCATGCTCGACACTGCCCGGCGCGAACTGCGCCGGGACAACGGCCTCGTCGCGGTCGAGCCGCAGGTCTTCGACCTGCTGGAATTCCTCATTCGAACACGCGACCGCGTGGTCAGCCGCGACGATCTCCTGGCCGCGGTCTGGCGCGGTCGCATCGTCTCGGAGGCGACGCTGAGCAGCCGGGTGAACGCTGCCCGCAGTGCCATCGGCGACAGCGGCGCGGACCAGCGGCTGATCCGGACCCTGCCACGCAAAGGCGTTCGGTTCGTGGGGGCGGTCCAGGAGATCGGCGCTGCGGCATCGGACGCGCCGGCTTCCGGCATCGCCGCACCGACGGCCGAAGCCAGGCTGCCATCGCTCGCCGTCCTGCCCTTCGTGAACCTGAGCGGCGATCCGGAGCAGGATTATTTCGCCGATGGCATGGCGATGGAGATCATCACCGCGCTGACCCGCAGCAGCGGGCTCTTCGTCATCGCCCGCAATTCCTCATGGCTCTTGATGGGATCCGGGGTGATGGGGCACATCACACGACCAGAGCTGCG
>NZ_JAUTWS010000033.1 GCF_030657435.1 Paracraurococcus lichenis
AGCTTGCTCTCGATCATGTCCTGCACCAGCAGGCCGATCGGCTGGAGCATGTTGTTGATCTCGTGCGCGACGCCGCCCATCATGCGGCCGAGCGCCTCCATTTTCTGCCTCTGTCGCTCGGCGTCCTGCTGAGCCTGTAGTTCGAGCTTCGCTCGCTGCATGGCGGCGTCGGCAGCCTTCAGCACGTCGAAATTCGTTCGCTGGTCGACGTTCGCCAACGCGACCAGTGTTGAGACATGGAACGGGTCGCCATCGATCTCGAAAGGGGCGGCGATCGCTTCCCTGAGTCGGCTGCCAAGGTCGCCGGCGGCGGTTTCGTCAAGCCAGCGGCACAGCACGACGAAGTGCTCGCCTCCGAGGCGCGCGACCAGATTGTCCGGCCCGGCGACAGCGACCAGCCTTCGGGCGATCTCGACCAGCAGGGCGTCTCCCTCGGCGTATCCCTTGGTGTCGTTGACGGCCTTGGTCCCCATGATGTCGAGGAACAGCAGGACGGGCGTCTCTCCCCCTTCCGCCACTGCTTCCGCCAGCCGAATCTCCAGCAAGCTGCGGTTGGGAAGTCCGGTGAGGGTGTCGTAGTGGCGGCGCCAGGTGAGGTCCGCCTTCGTCTCCCGCAACTGCCTTTCCTGCTCCGCCTGCGCGGTCACGTCCTCGATGACCGCGATGAACGAGATCTGGTCGACGCGGTGGACCGTGAGCGAGAGGTCCGCGCGGTGCTTGCCGGCCATCACGGTGTAGCGCTCGTGATCGACGACGATGCCGGAATCGATGGTGGCGTCGTTCAGGCGGCGGGCAAGGTCGGGCGCGACCGGGGCGAGAGCATGGTAGGCGTTGGACAGATCTCCGTCCGGCACGAGTGGCGTCAGGAGCTGCGCCACCTTGGGATTCGCCAGATCCACAAGCCCGTTCATGTGAAACCGCATCAGCCCGACGGGGACAATGTATAAAAAATCGGTCAGCAGCTCCAGGTCGTCAGGCTCTTGCGCGGGATCCACTTGCTCACCTCCGCTTCACGAGAAGGTACATTCGCTGGGCGTCAGGTCGCTTGAGCGTGCGGAGCCGAACGGGAGTGCTTTTCATGCGAAGGGTGAAGATGTAATCGATGGTTGCGTCGATCTCCGCTTCCGTCTCGAAGCGCTCGGCGATCATGAAGTTGTTGGTGCGGGGCGCGACCGAGGAGAACATGTGGCGCCTGATGACCCGTTCGGGGGGGGGGGGGGAAGGCGAGCACCCTCGGACTCCGCCTTGTTGTACGCCACTACATTGCTATCCGGCGTCATGCCGATGACACCGAACGGTAGGCTGTCGAGGGCTTCCGGTAAGGCCGCCTGCAGCCATTCGAACAGGTTATGGTCGCCGAAGGCGGGCAGCATGGATACGGGTCCCGTTTGAATTCCCCAAGCGCTTATGATCGGTCTTATTCGTGTCTGCATCGTGGACCACTTCGCCTCTCAACGGGAATTTGGATATCCCGGGCGTTGTTCGCAGAAGAGGCGCTTCATCGAGCCGGCCATAATGCTTTCGGATCCAGCCGAGGGCACGGAACGTCGACGCCGCCGGCCCAACATGGTGGCGCAGTTGCGCCGTGCCGCGCCGTCGGCGCGGGATCACGCGACCCTCGAAGCGCTCCGGCGCAGGGGTCGCTCCGACGGCTGGCTGCCTCAGCCTACGGCGCCGGCAGACGGCAGGCCGACCAGGAAGTGGGCCAGGAATGGAGTGGTCGGTGCCGCGACGACGGTCGGGCGCATCACCAGCAGCGTCTGCAGCACCGCCGCATGCATGTGGGTGCAGCCGGAGAGGTCCACCCTGGGACAGGCGGTCGCCCGCAGCCAATCCAGCAGCGTCTCCGCTTCCTCGATCGCGCAATGGGCGTCGAGGATGGCCAGGTCCCCGTTCATGCTTATCGGCATCAGATCAGCTCCGCCACGTCCAGGATCAGCAGCACCCGGCCATCGCCGAGCAGCGTCGTGCCGGCGAAGCCGCGCAGCCCGGCCAGCACGCCCTCCAGCGGGCGGACGATCGCCTCCATGCGTTCGCGGAAGGCGTCGATGACCAGGCCGACCGTCGCCTGCCCGACCCTGAGCACCAGCACCGGCGCGTCCTCGATGGCCTGCGATGCCGCCGCCTCGCCGGGCAGGTCCAGCAGGCGTGCCAGCCGCAGCAGGGGAACGATCCGGTCCCGCAGGACGAAGGCCTCGCGGTCGCGGATGTGATGCACGGCGGAGGCCGGCAACCGCACGCTCTCGACCACCGCGCCCATCGGGATGCCGAAGAGATGCCCGGCGCATTCGATGGTCATGATGCGCGCCACCGCCATGCTGAGCGGCACCGTCACCTGCACCGTCGTGCCACGCCCCACCTGGCTGTCCACCGCGACCCAGCCGCCGGCCTTCTCGACGGCCGAGCGCACCACGTCCATGCCAACCCCGCGACCCGAGAGGTCGGAGATGGTCTCGGCCGTCGAGAAGCCGGGGGCGAAGATCAGCCTCAGCGCCTCCGCGTCGGGCAGCGCCGCGGCTGCCTCGGCATCCAGCATGCCGCGCTCCACGGCCTTCCGCCGCATCCGATCGGGGTCGATGCCGCGGCCGTCGTCGCCGATGGTGACGATGATGCTCTCGTTGACCTGCGCGGCCGTCAGCCGCACCGTGCCATGCGGCGGCTTGCCCGCGGCGATCCGCTCCTCCGGCGGCTCCAGGCCGTGGTCGAGGCTGTTGCGCACCATGTGGATCAGCGGATCCGCCAGCGCCTCGATCATATTCTTGTCGGCCTCGGTCTCCTCGCCCTCCAGCACCAGCTCCACCTGCTTGCCGAGCTTGCGGGCGACGTCCCGCACGAGGCGCGGGAAGCGCTGGAAGACATGACTGACCGGCAGCATGCGGATCGCCATGATGGCGGCCTGCATGTCCTCCGCCAGCCGGTTGACCACGGCCTGCTGGTCCTTGATGTCGCGGGCCAGCTCGCGCGCGCTCGCGCCGGCCTCCGCCTTCCGGGCCAGGTAGGAGAGGCTGTTCTTGGCGACGATGAGCTCCCCGATCAGGTTCATCATCGTGTCGATCTTGGCCTGATCGACCCGCAGGGTCGCCGTCCCTGCGGGACGGACCTCGACGGCGGGGCGCTCCGGGGCATGGACCGCGCCGCCCGTCTCGGGCGCGGGCGGCGGCCTGATCCGGGACCGTTCGAGCAGCGCTGCCAGCGCCTCGGTCCGGCCCGCAGCGGCCTCCTCGCTGGCCTTGGCTAGGACCGCCTCGTCCACCCGCTGGCCGCAGTGCCGGGCAATGCGGCGCAGCACCTCCGCGACCGCCGCAGCGCGCTCCGCGGCGGCATCGGCCTCGGCAGGCTGCCGCAGCAGCGCGAGCTGCGCGTCGAGCACCTCCTGCACCGTCGCGGCATCCGGCGGCACGGCGCCCGGCGGCGCATAGGCCGCGATCTCGACATCCTCGCAGTAGCGGAAGAGATGGCGCAGCTCCTCCGGCGGCGCCGTGGACAGCAGCCGGAACGACAGGACGCAGTCGAAGGGATCGAAGGTGTCGGCGGAAGGCCAGGCGTCCGGCTGCTGGACCTCCAGGGCGTGCACCTCCGGGACCTGCCGCAGGAGATGCAGCGGGTCCTCGCCGCGGAAGAAGCAGGCGGGATCGGGGCGATAGGCGACGGCCACCAGATCGCGGTCGGCGGCGCGGGCGGCGGCCTCGGCGGCGGCCCGCTGCTCCGGCGCGAAGGCCGCGACCCAGCCGCGCATGCCGGCCACGGCGCCGGCATCGACGGCATCGGCCGTGGCCGGCGAGGCGCCGCCGCCGAGCAGGGCGCGCAGCGCAGCTCCGCGCTCGGCGGCGACCGCGGCCGCATCGGCGGGCAGCGCCTCGCTCGCCTCGTAGGTGGTGAGCCAGGCGCGCGTCTGATCCAGGGCGCCGAGCAGCAGGTCCGTCATGGTCCCGGTCAGGGTGAGGTGCTGCGCGCGCACCGCATCGAGCAGGTCCTCGGCGGCGTGCACCAACGTCGTCAGCGGCGCCACCTCGAACAGGCCGGAGGTGCCCTTCAGCGTATGGACGGCGCGGAAGACGGTGTTCACCATCTCCGCGCCGCCATTGCCGCGTTCCATGCGCAATAGGCCCTCGCTCGCCGTGTCGAGCAGCTCGCGGGCCTCGATAAGGAACTGGTCAAGCAAGGGGTTCATGCCGGCTGCATCCCCAGGAGCACGCGGGTGAAGTTGGTCAGCCGCTCCGGCCGCACCGGCTTCTGCAGGTAGAGATTGGCGCCTGCGGCATAGGCCCGCTCCGCCTGGCCGCCCCCGGCCTCGGTCGTGATCATGATGGTCGGGATGGCGCAGAGCGAAGGCTCGCGGCGCAGGGCGCGCAGCGTGCTGTAGCCGTCGAGGACCGGCATGTTCACGTCCAGCAGGATGAGTTGCGGCGGCCTGACAAGCGCCTTCTCCAGACCCTCGGCCCCGTTCCACGCTTCCTCGACGGCACAGCCCATGCCGCCGAGGATCTGGCGGTAGTAGAGCCGCACCGTCGCGGCATCATCCACGACGAGGACGGCCGGCCCCATCGCCGCTTCCTCAGAACGGACGCTGATAGACGATGGCATCGGGGAACTTCCTGGCTTCGAACAGGGAGGACATGCGGCTCATCGATTCGGAATGGCCGAGGCAGATGAAGCCGCCGGGACGGAGCGAATCGAACAGGGCTTCCGTCGCCCGCCGGCGGGATGCCTCATCGAAGTAGATGAGCAGGTTGCGGCAGAAGATCACATCGATATCGCGGTACTGCTGCACATCGGCCACTTCGGTGATGTTGGCGCGGCGGAATTCGATCGAGCGCCGCAGGTTGGCGATGATCCGCCAGTTGCCGTCCCTGGTCGGCGTGAAGTACCGCCTGACGAGATCCTCCGTCAGGTGCTGCAGCGAGCGTGCCTCGTAGATGCCGGCGCGGGCCTGTTCCAGGACGCGCGTGTCGATGTCGCTGGCGAGGATCCTGACATCCCAGTGGTCTACCTCCGGCCAGGACTCGAGCAGGTGGATGGCGATCGAATAGGGCTCCTCGCCCGTCGAGCAGGGCATCGACCAGATCTGCAGCGGATCCCCGCGCCGCCTTCCCTGCACGAGCTGGGGCAGCAGCGCCTCGCTCAGGCACTGGAACTGGTACTTCTCGCGGTAGAAGTAGGTCTCGTTCACCGTCATCACGTTGATGAGGTTCTGCAATTCCTCCGCATTCGGGTCGCGGAACCGCAGCAGCATCAGGTAGTCCTCGAAGGACTTCGAGCCTGTCGCGCTCATGCGTTCGGTGAGGCGGCGGTCCACGAAGTAGCGCTTCGACTCCCCGAAGACGATGCCGGTCTTCTGGTAGAACATCTCCTGGAAGCGCGCGAACTCGCCTGCCTGGACGGCCGGGGCGGACTGGCTCATGCCTTCGGCTCCCCGAGCAGCCGGTCGCGCACCGCCCGCGCGGCGAAGGCCAGGAACGGCTCCGCCGCGAAGCGCCCGGCGAGGCGGTCGAGCGCCGGCGCGGAGGCCGGGCCGCCGATGCGGTCCAATACCTCGATCGCGGTGGCGCAGACATTCACCTCCGTTTCCTGCTCCAGCCGGGCAATGGTCCAGGCTTCCGCCTCCGGGCAACGCAGCCCGGCCAGCGCCAGCAGCGCGGCCATGCGCAGGTCCGGATCCGCGGCATCGAGCACGGCGCGCACCGGCGCCGCGGCCGGGGCGCCGATCTCCTGCAGGGCCGTGAGCGCGGCATTGCGGAGCCAGGCATCCTCGGCGCGCAGCAATCCGAGCATGGCCGCGACAGCATCGGCCGAGGCGATGTCGGTCAGCGCGGCCAGCAGGGCTTCCTGCACGGGCCGCTTCGTCTCGGCCGACAGCGCCGCGCGCAGGGCGGGCACGGCGGCCGGATGCGCGCCGAGCGCCTGCGCGGCGGCACGGCGCAGGCCGGGATCGGCCGCCGCAAGGTCGGCGAGCAGCGCCGCCTCGGTGGGCCGGGCCCGCCCGGGCCGGCTTGCCATGCGCCGTTCGGCGCGTGCCTTCAGGAGCCCCATCGCCGAACCTCAGCACCCGTCCATTGCAGCAGCCGCGCCGCGATGCGGTCGCAGTTCATCACCTCGGTCGCGCCGCCGCGGCGGATCAGCTCGGCGGGCATGCCGAAGACCGCCGCGGTCTCCTCGCTCTCGGCGATGGTGCGGCCGCCGCGCGCGCGCAGCAGGGCCATCGCCTCCGCGCCGTCATCGCCCATGCCGGTGAGCTGCACGCCGATGAGCGTGCCCGCCTGCGCCACCCCGAGCGCGCTGTGGACCAGGCGGTTCACGCTCGGGTGCCAGAGGCTGTCGTCGGCCCGGACCGAGTTCGCGACCAAGCGCCCGAGCCGCCGTTCCACGACGACATCCGCCTCGCCGCGCCCGATATAGACATGGCCCGGAGCGAGGGGGACCGGCCCGTTCACCTCGGTGACCGTCACCTCGCAGATGCCGTCGAGGCGCCTGGCGAAGGAGGCGGTGAAGCCCGCGGGCATGTGCTGCGCCACGACGATCGCCTGCGGGTAGCTTGCCGGCAGTTCGGGCAGGATCTCCTCGAGCGTGCGCGGCCCACCGGTCGAGACGCCGATGAGGGTCAGGCCGAGAGCGCCGCGCGCCATCGCCTTCGCCGCCGCCGCGGCGCGCCGCTGCTCGGCGGCGGCCCGCTCGGCCCGCAGCGTGTCGCGCAGCCGGAGGGCACGGCGCGGCCGCGCCCGGGCCGCGGCCCGCAGCTTGGCCAGCAACTCGTCCCGCATCCGGTCCAGGCCGACCGACACCGTGCCGTCCGGCTTGGCCATCACGTCCACCGCGCCGAGCGCCAGCGCGCGGACCGCCGCGTCCGAGCCCTGCTCCGTGATGGAGGAGACCATCAGCACCGGCCGCGGGGAGTCCCGCATGATGTGGCCGAGGCAAGTGAGGCCGTCCATCTCCGGCATGTTGACGTCGAGCGTGACGACCTGGGGCTGGAAGGCGGCGATCTGCTCCAGCGCTTCGACGCCATTGCGGGCGAGGGCGACCTCGATGTCGCCCTCGGCCTCCAGCATCCGTCGGAGCTGGCGGCGCATCAGCGCCGAATCCTCGACGATCAGGACCTTCAGCATGGTTGCCGGTTCAGAGCGCGCTGACCGCGCCCTGCTCCTCCGTGCTCAACAGGCGCCCGGCCTCGAGGAGCTGGAGCATCCGCTTCTGGCTCTCGAGATTGGCGACCCGGTCGATCAGCAGATGCTGCTCCGCCGAGAGGCGCGGGGCCGGACCGATGGTGGAGCGGGCCACCTTCAGCACCTCCACCACGCTGTCCACGATGAAGCCGGTGCGCGCCTCGCCGACTGTCAGCACCATGATCCGCTGGCGATCGTTGCGCGCCACCTCGGGCAGGCCGAAGCGGCGGCGCTGATCGACCACCGGCAGCACGACGCCGCGCAGGTTCACCACCCCCTCGATGAAGGCCGGCGTCTTCGGCACCCGCGTGAGCTGCTCCGGAACCCGCACGATCTCCTGCACGGTACCGATCGGGACGCCGTATTCCTCGTTGCCGAGGCGGAAGACGACGAACTGCTCCTCGTCGTCGGCGGCCGCCGCATCCTGGACCTGCTGCGCCATCTCTGCTTCCTCCGACGCCGCCGTGGCGGCGGGCTCGGCGCCGAGCAGGCGCTCCCGTTCGCCCTGCGGGAACATCTTCTCCACCGACAGGATCGTCACCAGCCTGTCGCCGCCGTCGAGGCGGCAGATGGCCTCGAGCTCCGTGCCGCCGCCGCCGGTCGCCAGCAGCTGCGGGACCGCCTCGACCAGCGATCGCGCGACCCGCAGCACCTCCTTGACGGCATCCATGACGATGCCGACCGAGACCCGCTCCGCCCCCGCCCCGCCGCCGCGGAGCGAGACGACGACGATGCGGTTGCTCTCGCCGAGGGGCGCCTGCGGCATGCCGAACATGCGACGCAGCGAGACCAGCGGCAGCAGCCGGTTGCGCAACGTCATCACGCCGATGACATGGGACTCGCTGCGCGGGACCGTATTGATGCGCGGCGGCACCTGCACGATCTCCTGCACGTCCTCGATCGGGAAGGCGTATTCCTGGTTGGCCACCTCGAAGCTGACGAGCTGCAGCTCGTCGCCCGCCGCCTGGCCGGTCACCTCGCCGCGCGCCGTCGCCGGCGCGGCCTCGCCGCCCGGCGCGCCGCGCGCGGCATGGTCCTGCGCCGGCACGGCCGCCCCATTGAGGCTGGCCGGGTCCAGCAGCAGGATCATGCCGTCGTCCCGCTTCACGACGCCCTGCAGCAGCTCGGTTCGGACCGTGCTGCCGATGCTGTCGATCGGCTCGATCTCCTGCGCCTCGGTGGTGATGACGCTCGCCATCCGGTCCACCACGAAGCCCGAGAGCGCGCCGTGGTTGATGACCACGACCCGCGTCGCGTCGTCATGCGGCTCGTCCTCCATGGCGAAGACCCGCCGCAGGCTGGTGATCGGCAGCACCGCGCCGCGCAGGTTGGCGATCCCCTCGAGGTTCGCGGAGGCCATGGGCACCCGGACGACGCCGGGCATCCGGATGATCTCCTGCACCTCGGCAAGCGGAACCCCGAAGATCTCGTCCTGCACCCAGAAGGTGACGAACTGCCGTCCGGCCGCGGAACTGGAAGCGTGCGCTTCGCTCATGGGGCCCCACCTGTCATCGTCGGCTCGCAATCGGTCACGGTGCCGTTCAGGCGGCGCTGTTCTGCAGTTCGTCGGCGAGGGAGGCGATCTCCTCGACGGCGGCCGCCAGTTCCTCGGCGCCCTTGGCTTGTTCGCGCGCCGCCTGCGCCGCCTGGCCAGAGGCCTGCGCCGCCTGGTTCGCGGCGGCGGACACCTGCTCGACGCCCGTCTTCACCTCGACCAGGGCGGTCAGGATATCGTTCGCGCTGGCCACGATCTCCCGGCTGCCTTCGAGGATCACCGCCATGTCCGTCTCGACCGCGGCGAGGTTCGCGGTGATCGCCTTGCTCTTCTCCATCTCGGTCGTGGAGGCGGTGGCGATCTCCTCGAGGTCCCGGCGCACCGCCACGATCTGGTCCTGGACTGCCTTCACCAGGTCCTTGATCCGCTCGGCATTCTCGGAGCTGTCGCGGGCCAGGTTGCGGATGTCGGTCGAGACGACCATGAAGCCCTTGCCGAACTCGCCGGCCCTGGCCGCCTCGATCGAGCCGTTCACCGCCAGCATGTTCGTCTGGATGGAAACGGTGGTGATGGCGTCCACGATCTTGTCGATGCGGCGGGCAACCTGCTCCAGCGCATTGATCTGCTCGCGCGAGCGCGCGTTCTCCTCGACCGATTGCTGCACGCCGGCGATGATCTGTTCCACGGCGGTGCGGTTGACGCCGAGCGCCTCGACCATGGCCTGGCTCGTGCTGCGAGCCGAGGTGGCTCGCTCGGACGCGATCTTGGCGCCGCGTTCGATCTGGGTGACGGCGGCGGCCGATTGCTGGGTGGCGGCCGACTGCTGCTGCGCGCCGCGGCTGATCTGGTCGATCGCCGTCATGATCTGCGCGGCGGCGCGGTTGATCTCCTCGACCGCGGCGGAAAGCTCCTCGGAGGCCGCGGCGACCTCCTCGGCGCTCTTGCCGACGTCGCTGCTGTTCTTCAGCTCGTCGGCCATCTCCGACAGTTCGGATGAGGCCTGCTCGCTCTGGGTCAGGGCGCCGGTCTGCTGGTCGACGGTGCGAAGCGCCTCCTGGCAGGCGGAAGACTGCTCCTCGGCCGCGGCGGAGATGGCCTCGGCGCCCTTCTGCGCCTCCCTCGCCGCTTCGCTGGATTGCTCGGCCGCGACCAGGATCTCGCGGGCGCCGCGCAGGATCTCGACCATATCGGTCCGGATCTGCCCGAGCTGGTTGGTGACGATCTGCCCCTTCTCGACTTCGGAGGTCGCGGCCGCGGCCGAGGCATTGATCCCCTCGGCGATGACCTTCACCTCCCGCTGGATCTGGCCGACCAGTTCCTGGATGTCGCGGGCGCTCTTCTCGCTGGTTTCGGCGAGGTTGCGGACCTCGTCGGCAACGACCGCGAATCCTTTGCCATGCTGGCCGGCACGGGCGGCCTCGATGGCGGCGTTGAGGGCGAGCAGGTTGGTCTGGTCGGCGATGCGGGCGACAGCCTTGACGATGTCGCCGATATTCGCCGCCTGCTTCTCGAGCTCCGCCACCATGGTGACCGAGGCTGCCTGCCGCCGGGCGGCATGGCCGATGCTGGCGATGCTGGCGGCGATCTGGGCGGCGACGTTGGCGATCAGCGTCTGCTGCGCTTCGGATTTGGTCTGCGACAGGTCGGCGTTTTCGCGCTGCTTGCCGATGTTGGTGACGACGCGGCCGACCGCACGCATGGACTGCTCGGCGGCGCTCGAGGCCTGCTCGGCGCCGCTGGCGATCTGCTCCATCGACCGCCGCAGTTCCTCGACGGCGGAGCCTGCCTCGGAGATGCCGCTGGCGACCTGGGTGGTCGCGCTGGCCACTCGCTCCGCGGCCTTCTGCTGCCGGGCGAAGGTACGTGCGCGCTTCTGGGCAGGCGCCCTCGGGACGATGCCGGCGGTCGCGGGAGCCGCGGAAGTTCCACGTGCGGGACGTGGCGACACCGTCACGTCCGAACCTCTCTCGGAGTCCTGACGCAACTCGAAAGACTTCACCAGCGCCATCGTACTCACCTGACCTGCGGGTTTGTGTTTCTATCATAAAGTTGTGTGTTCCGGAGAAAATTCGCGCGGGAGGTGTGCCGCAACTCGAATGGTCTGAGCCTGCCTGACCTGTTCAGGTGCGGATTCCGCCGACCGTAGGGTTATTAGGCGCCGTTCGGCCTTGCGGCTCTCAGGCATGGGTGGCCCTCGGTTGCGGTGACCTGACCGCGACCGGCTGTCCCAGCGCAGCACGCCGCACCACGACGTTGACCGATTGGATGTGTAACCGTAAAGGATTCCGACAGGGCCGTTCCGGGCCTAAAAGGGACCTTTCCCAAGGCAGAGGCCGAACAGCAAAGAATACATGAGGATGTATAATATCCCTGGGCCATGCCTTTTGTCGGGGAACTTTACAGATCGCGCCGTGAATGCCGGCGTCCCGGGCGACGCCGAGCCGTAACTCCCTGATACAAAACGTCCCATCACATTTGGCACAAGGCTTGCTCATGTAGCGACTACGGAACGAATTCCCGGCCTCCGGGAGGTTCCGGTCAACTGGTGATCAGCCGCCAAGAGGTTATGGAAACGATGGTCAGCATGCGTGCGCGACAGGCAGGTGCGAGCCTCCGCGCCAGGGCGCTCGGGGCGACATCGCTCATCGGCGTTGCGATGCTGGCGGCGACGGGTGCGCAGGCCGGTACGATCACGACCAATGCAGGGAATAATTCTACTCTCGCTTTCGGCAACGTCCTCGTCGGCAGCACCAATGCCACCAAGACTGTCACGGCGACCCAGGGCGCTCCGATCGGCAGCCGGCAGGTGACGTCGGCGCTGGGCGGTGCCAATGCCAACCAGTTCTCGCAGAACACCGGCCAGCAGACCCTCAATAGCGGCAATCCGTCCCGTACCTGGACCTACACCTTCGCCCCAACGAGCACCGGAGCGAAGACAGCGACCGCCACGTTGAGTGCCTCGGCCGTTGGATCCGACGCGGCCTTCAGTTCGACGCTCACCTTGACGGGCACGGGCGTGGCACCGGCCGCGACCCTCTCGAAGACGGCAGATGCGGGCAAGGTTCTGGTCGGCCAGAGCGGCACGGGCCAGGTGCAGATCACGAACACCGGCAACGGCAACCTGGCCGGCACCGACCCCGGGGGAAATTTCAGCAAGCAGACCTCGACCAACCTGCGGATGTCGGGCATCACGTCGGGCAACAGCGCCTTCAGCGTGGCGACACCCACCACTGCCAGCCTGACGGATGGCAGCAGCACGACCCGCAACGTCATCTTCAGCCCGACGGCCCGGGGTGCGGCGAGCGCCGTGGTCACCGCCAACTTCAACAACGGCATCGGCAATACGAACGGTTCCGGCACGCGGCAAACCACCGTGAACGGCACCGGCGTGGCGCCCGTCATCGGCCAGACCACCGTGACAGACGCCGGCAATGTCCGCGTCGGCACCGTCGGCAGCGGCACGATCACGGTGACCAATGTCGGCGATGGCAACCAGGCCGGGGCGAATACCTCGAGCTATGCCACCTTTGGTACCGGCTTCGCTTCGAACCTGCTCGGACAGGCCAGCGTGTCGACGGCGGGGGCGGGATTCGCCATCACCGGTCCGGACCTCAGCATCGCCGACGGCAGTTCGGGCAGCACGAGTTTCAGCTTTACGCCGACCGCGCGCGGCGCCGCCACGGCCGATGCAACACTCGACTTCAAGAACGGCAGCAGCGACGGCAGGAACACCGCTTTCCAGACGACCGCGGCGCTCACCGGCACCGGCGTCGGGCCCGAGTTCTATTCCGACTACGGCAATGCGCAGGCTGCCAACGACAATGCGACGCTGGATTTCGGATACATTCTCCAGGGCTACTCATCCAGCCTGACCTTCAGCCTCTACAACGTCACGGACGATCCGGACCTCGGCGACCTCACGAAGCTCACCATCTTCGACTCCAGCGGCATTCTGGGTCTGTCGGGCTCGGTCTTTCAGTTGGCGGCCTTCTCGACCACCGCCCTCAATCCATCGGACGCGATGGATCTGACGCTGACCTTCTCGGGGCTGAGCACCGGCACCTTCGACGACATCCTGACGATCCATACCGACCAGGGCGCCGCCTTCGGAGGCCATGGCCTCGATTTCAAGTTCAACCTGCACGGCGTGATTCTGCAGGCCCCGGACCCCACGCCTGCCGTGCCCGAGCCGATGACCCTGACGCTCTTCGGCACCGGCCTCCTCGGCATGGCTCTGGCGCGTCGGGCATCCCGTCGTCGGGGCTGACCCTGGCAGGGCCGACCCATGCGGAGTCGGCCCTCGCTCCCGTGCCGGCGTTTCCCGCGCTTCGCGCCGGGCGCCCGTCCCGGTCGCCACGGGCCGGGGTGACGTGGTCAAGGCCGGGGCGGCCTGAGGCCCTGCCGGCCCACCCCGTGGTGCAAGTCGCCGCTGCCCTGGTGCGCCTGGTGAGGTTGTGGCCGGTGCCGACCGGCGCCCAGGCCTGCCCGACCTGTCCGAGGCCGCGACGCAGGCAGCATCGGAACCTTCGCGCCCCGTCGCTCCGTCCGAGGACGGGCTCGGCAACCCGCTTGCATAATCCGTAACGGCTGCGCCGCAGGGGCAAGCGCGACGCGGCTCGTTTGGCCGCCCCCCTTCATGCATGGGCGGCACGGCGGCTCCGCCTTTTTTCCGCGTCCCGCCCGAAATCGTCCGCCCCTGTCGGAACGGCAGTCGAGGGGTGCTGTTTGGCCGGCTCGACAGCAGCGCCGCAGGCCCCCTCCCGTGTCACCTTCCCCCTCTGTTTCCGCCGATACCGACAGCGCCGGGTCCCAGGCCGACCGCCCTGGCTTGCCACACCTGCAGAGCCTCGCCCAGGCGGCCATGCCGGACTTCCTGCTGCGCCAGCGCTGGTACCCCGCCAAGGATGCGGGCCGGCCCGAGGTCACCGCGGCGGCGGTGCTGCCCTTCGCGGTGCCGGGCCTGCCGGCCGCGGCGGCGATCTGGCAGGTGGTGCCCCCCGGCCGGGACCCGATGCGGCTCTTCGTTCCCTTTGCCCTGGTGCCGGCGGTCGATGCCGCGGAGCCGCAGGTCATCGCCGCCCTCCAGGCGACGGAGGGCGCCGAGCGGCGGCTGGTGGAGGCCTTCTCCGTCGATGCCTTCGTCCGCACCTGGATCGAGGCGATGCTGCGCCCGGACGCACCGCCGGCCACGGCCGGGGCGGGGCGGCTGCGCACGGGCGGGGCGGAGCGGCTGGCGGCGGCCGGACTCGCGCCCGGCGACGGCTTCGCCATCCGCCGCGGCAGCGCCGAGCAGTCGAACACCTCCATCCGCATCGGCGAGGGCGCGATCCTCAAGGTGATCCGCAAGCTCGAGGAAGGCACCCATCCAGAGCTGGAGGTCGGGCGCTTCCTGACCGGCGAGGCCGGCTTCACCGCGACGCCCGCCATGCTCGGTTGGACCGAGTTGGAACGCGCCGGGGGCGCGGGCACCACGACGCTGTCGGTGCTGCAGGCCTTCATCCCCAACGAGGGCGATGGCTGGTCCTGGGTGCTGGAGCGACTGGCCCGGCCGGAGGGCGGCGCGGCGACGCTCGCCTGGCTGCGCCGGCTCGGCCAGCGGACGGCGGAGATGCACAGTGCCTTCGCGACCGACACCCGCGACCCCGCCTTCCGTGCGGAGCCGGTCGCGCCGCGCGACCGCGAGGCCTGGATCGCGGCGGCCGAGGCCATGGCGCGCCGCGCCCTGGATGGCCTGGCCGCGGCGCGGGACCGGCTGGAGCCGGAGGCGCGGCCCCTTGCCGAGGCGCTGCTCGCCCGGCGCGACCTCCTCGATCAGTGGCTGCGGGCCGGGCTCTCGGGCGCGCCCGGCTTCGCCAAGGTCCGGCACCACGGCGACTACCACCTCGGCCAGGTGCTGGTCGCGGAGGGCGACGCGGTGATCGTGGATTTCGAGGGCGAGCCGCTGCGGCCGCTGGCGGAGCGGCGCGCCAAGCATGCGGCGCTGCGCGACGTCGCCGGCATGCTGCGCTCCCTCGCCTATGCGGCGGCGCAGGCCGGGCGCAGCCATCCGGAAGCGCATGCCGCGGCCTGGGAGGCGGAGGCCTCGCGCGCCTATCTCGACGCCTATCTGGAGGCCGGGGGCGACGGCGCCTTCCTCCCCGCGGGCCGCGCCGGGGCCGAGAAGGTGCTGCGCTTCTTCATGCTGGAGAAGGCGCTCTACGAGGTGGCCTACGAGCTGGCGAACCGGCCGGACTGGGTCGCCATCCCGCTGCGCGGCGTCCTCGCGCTGCTCGATGCGCCGCCGGAGGGGCAGCCCCGCGCCGCGACCGAAGGCACCGCGCTGGACGCGCTGGCCGCGCGGATGGGCATCGAGCCCGAATTCCGCGACGCCCGCGGCAAGCTGGTGCGTGCCTCCACCGGGACCAAGCGCAGCCTGCTCGCCGCCATGGGTGTCGAGGCGGCGGACGAGGCGGCGGCGCGCGCCGCGCTGGAGGCGCTCGAGGCGGCGGAATGGACGCGCCCCCTGCCGCCCGTCGCGGTGCTGCACGCGGGTGTCGCCCCGCTCGCCGTCGAGCTTGCCCTGCCGGCCGGCACCGGCGAACTCGCCTGGCGCCTGGCGCTGGAGGAGGGCGGCGAGGTCACGGGCCGGGCGAGCTTCGGCAGCCTGCCCCTGATCGCCGAGCGGAGCCTCGAGGGCCGTCCATTGCAGCGCCGCCGCCTGGTGCTGCAGGGCGACATCCCCTGGGGCTATCACCGCCTCACCCTCGATCCCGGCGGCGCGGCGACGACCCTGGTGGTCTCGCCCGGGCGCTGCTGGCTGCCGACGGCCATCGCCGAAGGCCGGCGGCTCTGGGGCATCGCGGCGCAGCTCTACCTCCTGCGCTCGGCGACCGACTGGGGCATCGGCGACTATGGCGACCTGCGCAGCCTGGTGGAGCTGAGCGCCGCCCGCGGCGCCGCGGTGATCGGCCTCAACCCGCTGCATGCCATGTTCAACGACAACCCGGAGCATGCGAGCCCCTATTCGCCGGCCAGCCGCCTGCTGCTGAACACGCTGAACATCGACGTTCTCGCCGTGCCGGAGCTGCTGGACTGCCCGGAGATGCGGGATCTCGTCGCCTCCGACGCCTTCCGCGCCCGGCTCGAGGCCTGCCGCGCCGCGCCGCTGGTGAACTATGCCGAGGTCGCGGACATCAAGCTCTCGGTGCTCGGGCGGCTGTTCGAATCCTGCCGCGGCGCCGCTGACGGGCCGCGCTGGCAGGCCTTCGAGGCCTTCCGGCGCGCGCGCGGGCCGGTGCTGGAGCGGAACTGCCTCTTCCTCGCGCTGCGCGAGCATTTCGCCGGCCGCGACCCGGCGCAGGCGGACTGGCATGCCTGGCCGGAGGAGGTCCGCGACCCCGACTCCCCCGCCGTGGCCGCCTTCGCCGCGGCGAACCGCGAGCGGGTCGACTTCCTCGCCTGGCTGCAATGGATCGCCGACACGCAGCTCGAGGCAGCGGCGGAGGCGGCGGCCGCGCGCGGCATGGCGGTCGGCCTCTACCGCGACCTCGCCGTGGGCGCCGACCGCGCCGGCGCCGAGACCTGGGCGGATGCGGCGGCCGTCGTCTCCGGCGCGCAGGTCGGGGCGCCGCCCGACATCTACAACCCCGCCGGCCAGGACTGGGGCCTGCCGCCCTTCCATCCGCGGGCCCTGCGGGAGGAGGGCTACCGCAGCTTCATCGAGCTGGTCCGGGCCAATATGCGCCATGCCGGCGGCCTCCGGATCGACCATGTCATGGGGCTGCAGCACCTCTACTGGGTGCCGCAGGGGAAGACCGCGGCCGAGGGCGCCTATGTCGCCTACCCGATCGAGGACCTGGTCGGGATCCTGGCGCTCGAGAGCCACCGGCAGCGCTGCCTCGTCGTCGGCGAGGACCTCGGGACCGTGCCCAAGGGCTTCCGCGAGCGCATGACGGCGGCGAACATCCTCTCCTACCGCGTGCTCTTCTTCGAGCAGGAGGGCGAGACCGGCGCCTTCCTGCCCGCCGAAGCCTATCCGCCCCTGGCGCTCGCCGTCGTCGGCAGCCACGACCTGCCGACGCTGCGCGGCTGGTGGGAGGGGCGCGACATCGTCCTGAAGGAGCGGCTCGGCCTCTACCCCGAGCCGGCGGAGGCGGGACGCCAGCGCGAGGCGCGGCAGCGCGACAAGGCGCAGCTCCTGGCCGCGCTGCGGCAGGAGGCGCTGCTGCCCGGGGATGCGGAGCCCGACATCCCGCAGCTCGCCCGGGCGGCGCATGCCTTCCTCGCCCGCACGCCCTCCGTCCTCGCCATGGCGCAGATCGACGACCTGACCGACGAGGCCGACCCGGTGAACGTGCCGGCCACCTCGGACGAGCACCCGAACTGGCGCCGCCGCCTTTCGATGACGCTGGAGGAACTCGCGGCGCGTCCGCGCTTCATCGACATCGCCGAGATCTTCCGCGCCGAGCGCGGCGCCCCGCAGCCCGAAGGACCCCCGGACCATGCCTGAAGCCGGCCCGCCGCCGATCCCGCGCGCCACCTACCGCCTGCAATTCCACGAGGGGTTCCGCTTCTCCGACGCGGCGGCGCTCGCGCCCTACCTCGCCCGGCTCGGCATCAGCCATGTCTATGCCTCCCCCTACCTGAAGGCGCGGCCCGGCTCCTCGCATGGCTACGACATCGTCGACCATGGCCGGCTGAACCCCGAGCTGGGGGACGAGGCGGCGTTCCGCGCCATGGTCGCGGCCTTCCGGGAGAACGGCCTCGGCCAGGTGCTCGACTTCGTGCCGAACCACATGGGCGTCGGCGGCGCCGACAATCCCTGGTGGCTCGACGTGCTGGAATGGGGGCCGGACAGCGACTACGCTGGCTGGTTCGACATCGACTGGGACCCGGACCGCCGCTACCTGCAGGGCAAGCTGCTGGTGCCCTTCCTCGGCGAGCAGTACGGCGCGGTGCTGGAGGCCGGCCAGATCGAGCTGCGCTTCGACCCGGAGGAGGGCGGCTTCGCCGTCTGGGCCTACGGCACCCACAAGCTGCCGATCTGCCCGCTGCACTACGAGCGCGTGCTGGGCCACGAGCATCCGGAGCTGGAGCGGCTGGGTGATGCCTTCTCCGGCCTGCCCAACTGGCGCCCGCGCGTGCATGCCCGCGCCCGCGACCTGCAGGCCGAGCTGGCCGGCCTGGTGCGCGAGCGGCAGGACGTGCGGGAGGCGGTGGAGGCCGCCGTCGCGCGGCTGAACGGCCGGCCCGGGCGGCTCGAGACCTGGCGCGACCTCGACGCGCTGATCCGGGAGCAGAACTGGCGCACCGCGCATTTCCGCGTCGCGGCGGACGACATCAACTACCGCCGCTTCTTCAACATCAACGAGCTCGCCGGCCTGCGCATGGAGCTGCCGGAGCTCTTCGACCATGCGCACCGCTTCGTCTTCTCGCTGCTCGAGGACGGGACGCTGGAGGGCCTGCGCATCGACCATGTCGATGGCCTGCTCGACCCGAAAGGCTACCTGCAGCGGCTGCGGGAGGCGGCGCCGCGCCCCTTCTACCTCGTCGTCGAGAAGATCCTGTCGCGGCACGAGGCGCTGCGCGAGGACTGGCCGGTCCAGGGCACCACGGGCTACGAATTCGCCAACCTCGTGCTCGGCCTGCTGGTGGACCCGGCGGGGGAGGAAGGCTTCAGCCGCACCTATGCGGAGTTCATCCGCGGCGCCGAGCCTTTCGCCGAGACGGTGCGCGACTGCAAGCTGCGCATCATGCTGAACGAGATGGCGAGCGAGCTGAACACCCTCGCCCGCGACGCGGCGCGGGTGGGGCGCCAGAACCCGCGCACGGCCGACTTCACCCGCAACATCCTGCAGCGGGCGCTGAAGGAGATCGTCGCCTGCTTCCCGGTCTACCGCACCTATGTGGACGGCACGGTCTCCCCCACCGAGGCCGACCGGCGCGACATCGACTGGGCCATCGCCCAGGCGCGGCGGAACGAGACCGACCTCGACCCCAGCGTCTTCGATTTCCTGCACCGGCTGCTGACGACCGACCTGGTGGCGGAGCCGCGCAGCGGCTTCAGCCGGCACAGCGTGGTGCGCTTCGCCATGCGGGTGCAGCAGTACAGCGGCCCGGTGATGGCCAAGGGCCTCGAGGACACCGCCTTCTACCGCTACAACCGCTTCGTCGCGCTGAACGAGGTGGGCGGGCACCCCGATCATTTCGGCGTCTCCCTGCCCGCCTTCCACAAGGCGAATGCGCAGCGCGCCCAGCGCTGGCCGCATGCCATGCTCGGCACCTCCACCCACGACACCAAGCGCGGCGAGGATACGCGGGCGCGGCTCGCGGTGCTCTCGGAGATGCCGGAGGACTGGGCGCGCCAGGTCCAGACCTGGAGCCGCATCCTGCGCGCCCGCCGCGGCGACGTGGAGGGCACCGCGCCGCCCGACCGCAACGACGAGTACCTCTTCTACCAGCTCCTGCTCGGCGCCTGGCCGGCGGAGCTGACCGGCGCCGGCATGCCGGAGGCCGCGGCGCTGCGCGACTTCGCCGGGCGCATGGAAGGCGCCATGGTGAAGTCGATGCGCGAGGCCAAGCGGCACACCACCTGGGCCGCCCCGAATACCGCCTATGAGGAGGGCATGCTCGGCTTCCTGCGCGAGGCGCTCGACCCCTCCCGCTCCGGCGCCTTCCTCGAAGCCTTCCTGCCCTTCCAGGAACGCGTGGCGCGGCTCGGCTTCCGCAACGGCCTGGTGCAGACGGCGCTGAAGCTGACCCTGCCGGGCATGCCGGACATCTACCAGGGGTGCGAGCTCTGGGACCTCAGCCTGGTCGATCCCGACAATCGCCGTCCCGTGGACTACGATCTCCGGCGCCGGGTGCTCGAGGAGTTGGACACGGCCCTGGCGCGGGACCGGCGCGCGGCGATGCTCGGCATGCTGGAGGGCTGGCATGACGGTCGGGCCAAGCTCGCCCTGACGGCGACGCTGCTGGCGCACCGGCGGGCGCGGCCGGCGCTCTTCGCCGAGGGCGGCTACGAGCCCCTGGCCGCGACGGGCGCGAAGGCCGACCAGCTCTGCGCCTTCCTGCGCAGCAGTGGCGAGGAGCGGCTGCTGGTGGTCGCGTCCCGCTTCCCCGCCCGGCATGAAGCGGATCCGGCCTGGGGCGACACGGCCGTCGATGCGCCGCTGCCGGCGGGCGCCGGCGCCTGGCGCGACCTGCTGACCGGGCGGAGCCTCGGTGGCGGCACGCTCACGGCGGAGGCGGTGCTGGCGGACCTGCCCGTCGCCCTGCTGGTGCCGGAGACGGCGCGCGGCGGCTGAGGCGCGGGCCCGGCCGGGGCCGCCCGGTGCCGGCGCGCCCACGGCGGTGACCTGTCCGCCCGGGCGGGGCGCCAAGCCATCCGGCGCGCGTCACGGCGCGTGCCGGACCGTCCGGCGCGTCAGCGCGCGCGCCAGCCCGGCCATCGCCCGCGCCAGGTGGCGCCGCAGGCGGTCCCGCGCCATCGAGGTCCGGGACGCCGGCCGCAGCATCGCCTGCGCCTCGGCATGGCCGGCCGCCGCGGCCCGTTGCAGCCAGGACCGCGCGGCCTCGGCCTCGCCCGAATCCCGCAGCGCCATGGCATAGGCGAAAGCGTCCGCGGCCTCGCCGCCCTCGCAGCAGCGCGCCAGGGCACGCAGGCGGATCGCCTGGAATTCCGGCTCCGGCGCCTGTTCCAGCGCGCGGGCCATGCTGCGCAGGAAGCCCCGTGTGCCGCCGGCGACCGCGTGGCCGAACCATGTCGCCGCCTCCGCGACGCGTCCCTGCCGGGCGAGGAGGGTCCCGTGGTTGAACTGGCCGCGGAAGTCGCCGCCTTCCGCGGCGCGCCGGTACCAGAGCGCCGCGGCGCCCGGGTCCGGCGGCACCTCCCAGCCTTCCTCAAGGAAGCGCCCGATCAGGTTCGCCGACTTCGCATGCCCCTGCGCCGCGGCGCGCCGGTACCAGAGCAGCGCCTGGCCCCGGTCCTGCGGCAGGCCGGCGCCGCGGGCCAGGAGATTGGCCAGGTTGTACTGCGCCCAGTCGTAGCCGCGTTCCGCCGCGTCGCGGTAGAAGGGCGCCGCCGCGGCGGCGTCGGCCGGGACGCCCCAGCCATTCTCGTGGCAGCGGCCGACCATGTTCGTCGCCTCGACCGATCCGGCCCCGGCCGCGACGGAGAACCAGGCGAAGGCCGCCGTCGCGTCGCGCGCCACGCCGCGTCCGTCCAGCAGCAATTGCGCATAGGCGGTCTGGGCCTCGACGACGCCGTAGCGCGCCGCCGCGCCCAGCCAACGCGCCGCCTCCTGCGGGTCGCCCCTCAGCATGGCGTCGAGGTCGTCCGGCGTCAGGCTGCGGCAGGCCTGGTAGGAGATGTCGGACGGGGCGGCAGGCTCTCGGCGGGGCATCGCGCTCCTCGGGTCTTCGGTCTGTGCAGGGTTGTCCGGCGGCGCGGATGGAGGCGGTCTGCCGCCGGACGGCGGCACGGCGTCCTGACCGGCCGCTCGCCGTCGCGGCGGAATCAGCGGTACATCGCCGCGCCGGGCGCCTGGATGGCACCTCGACCACCGGCAGTCCCGGAGCATCCGCTCGGGGGCAGGTCGTGCAGCGGGCCTGCCGGGTCCCCGATCCGGCGTGCCGGGCCACTCGGGGCACCCGACAGGCCGCCATCCCTCACCGCAGCGCGAAGCGCACCGGGACGGTGAGTTCGATGGTCTCGCCGGCGAGGTCGGCCGGCGGGGCCGGCAGCGGCGAGGCGCGCTGGATCATGGCCAGCACCGCCTCGTCCAGCGCCTGGTCGCCGGCGCTGCGCTCGAGCCGGAAGCCGATGACCGTCCCGTCCCGCCGCATGCGGAAGCGCAGCATGGCGACGCCCTGGGCGCGGCGGCCGCGGGCCTCCTGCGGATAGGCCTTGTGCCGCTCGAGTGCGGCGAAGAGGCGCGAGACGTAGTCGGGCGAGGGCGCCGCCGCGACGGCGGCGGCCGGCGCCGGAGCGGCCGGTGCCGCGGGCATGGCGGGCGCGGCGGGCGCGGCCTCCGCCAGGGCGGGGCGCGGCGGCGCGGGGCGGCGAGGCACGGCGGGCGGATGCGGCGCGGGCGGCGTGGCGACCGGCGGCGGCGGCAGGGGCAGGTCGGCCTCGGCCTGGGGCGGCTCGGGGGACGGCTCGGGTGGGGGCGGCAGCGGCTCGGGCTCCGGCGGAGCGGGCGGCGCCTCGGCCAGCATGGGCTCGGGCGGCGGGGGCGGCGTCTCGGGCTCGGGCGGGGCCGTGACCTCGGGCGGGGGTGGCGCGGCCTCAGCCACGGGCTGCGGCGGTGCCGGCGCCTCGGCCGGCATCGGCGGCTCCGGCGCCGGGGTCGCCGGCTCGGCCGCCGGCATCTCCAGCATGATCACCGGCATGGGCTCCGGCGCCCGGTCCGGCAGGCCGAGCAGCAGCAGGGCGCCGGCGACGAGGTGCAGCCCGGCCGAGCCGGCCCAGGCGAGGCGCCGGGCGGAGGGCGCCCGGCCCGGCGCCGCCGCGGGCGGGGGCGGCTCCATCGGCACGGGGCGGGGCAACGGCTGAGCCACGCTCAGCGCCCCGCGGCCGGCGGCTGGGCGACCAGCGCCACCCGGCTGATGCCGGCGCCCTGCACCAGGGCCATGACCCGCAGCACCTCGCCATATTCGATGCCGCGGTCGGCGCGCAGGTGCAGCGCCCGCTCGGGGGCGCGCGCATGCTCGGCCGAGAGCCGCTCGGCCAGCGCCGCCTCCTCGATCGCCTCCTTGCCGAGGAACAGCCCGCCCTCGCGGGTCAGGCCGAGCTCGAGCGGCGGCTCCGGCGGGGCGAGCCTCGCCGCCGCGGCGCGCGGCAGGTCGACGGGGACGCCCATGCTCAGCATCGGCGCGGTCACCATGAAGATCACCAGCAGCACCAGCATCACGTCGACCAGCGGCGTGACGTTGATGTCGGCGACGGGGCGGGCTTCGTCCCCGTCATCGCCGCCCGGCAGCAGCATCGCCATGGCGGCTACTCCGCCGCGGCCCGGCCGCCGGCGAAGACGCGCGGCTGGCGGGCGAGGCGATGGGCGATGGCGGTGGCGGCGGCCAGTGCCTCCTGCCGGATGCGCGACAGGCGGGTGGCGCAGCGGTTGTAGGCGATGGTCGCCGGGATTGCGGCGACGAGCCCGACGGCGGTGGCGAACAGCGCCTCGGCGATGCCCGGTGCGACGGTGGCCAGGCTGGTGTCGCCCTGGGCTGCGATGCCGGCGAAGCTGTGCATGATGCCCCAGACCGTGCCGAAGAGGCCGATGAAGGGGCTGACCGAGCCGATCGTCGCCAGCAGCGGCAGGCCCGGCTCCGCCCCGCGCAGCCGCGCCGCGACGCTCGCGCGCATGGCGTGCTCGATCCGGGCGCGGAACTCGCCGGCGGTCTCGGCCGCCTCGCGCCCCTCGCGCCATTCCGCCTGACCGGCGCGCATGGCGGCGGCGGCCAGGCCCTCGCCCCCGGGCGGCGGCTGGTCGGGCTGCGCGGCCTGGGCGGCGAGGCGCCGCGCCTCCCGCGCCAGGCCGCGTAGCGCCACGGCCTTCTCCAGGATCACCGCCCAGCCGGCGAGCGAGGCGAGCAGCAGCAGCGCCATCACCCCCTGCACGACCGGGTCGGCCTGCAGGACGAGGGCGAGGGGCGAGAGGTCGGGCGCGTCTGTCATGCGGGCTTGCCTTGCAGGAGGGCGAGGCGGCGGCGGTTGCGCCGGCGGAGCAGCCAGGCCGCGAGGCCGGTGACGAAGAAGAGCGGCATGGCCAGGCCGGAGAGGAAGACCAGGATCCGGCCGGGCCAGCCGAGCAGCGCGCCGCCATGCAGCCAGCGCTGCAGCGCCAGCGCCTCCTCCGCCGGGCCGCGGGTGCGCGGCCCGCGCTCCTGCAGCACGGCGCCGGAGGCGGCGTCGAGGCTCAGCAGGGTCCGGGCGCGCACCTCCGGGTCGGTGCCCGCCGGCCGCAGCGTCACGGTCCAGCCCTGGCCCGGGCGGGCGGGCGGCGAGAGGCCGGTGACCTCCTGCCCCGGCAGATGCGCCAGCGCGGCCGCGACGATCGCATCCGCATCCGGCCCGGCCGGGGCGCGGGGCCGCTCCTGGCCACCGGCCGGTCGGCTGCCGGCGCGCTCGGGTGCCGGGCCGGCAGCGGGACCGAAGCCCGGGCCGGGCGCGGCGATGCCGAGCAGCGGGCGGAACCAGCCGGGGAAGACGATGGCGACGCCGGAGAAGGCGACCACGGCCAGCACCAGGACCGTCCAGACGCCCACCAGCCGGTGCAGGTCGAGGTTCAGCAGCAGCGCCGGCCGGCGGCGCAGCGTGACGAGCGCGCGGCCCAGGCCGCCCTGCCGCGGCCACCAGAGCCAGAGGCCGGTACCGCAGAAGAGCAGCGTCAGCACGCCGAGCCAGCCGACGATCTCCCGCCCGCCCTGCTCGCGCAGCAGCAGCACCTCGTGGAACTGCCGCACGGTGCCGACGAAGCCGGCACGGGTATCCCACTCGCCGAGCAGCGCCCCCGTCGCCGGGTCGTAGGTGCCGGTCAGCCCGCCGCGCGCGCCCCGCGGCGGCGAGACGATCCAGACCGGCCAGACCGCATCGGGCGGGCGGATGCCGCCCACCGGGCGGCCGGCGGCCTCGGCCGCCCGCATGATGGCGGCATAGCCGATCTCCGGGCTGGCCGGCCCGCTGGCGGTGAAGAGCGCCGGGTGCAGCGCCGCGTCGATCTCGCGCTGGAAGGAGAGGATGCTGCCGCTCGCGCCCAGCAACGCGAGCACCAGGCCGAGAACCAGGCCGATCCAGCGATGGCCGAGCAGCAGGGCGCGGCGGGCGGTCATGCGTCCGCCCAGCGGCGCAGCAGATTGTGGTACACCGCGGTCAGCTCCGTCAGCGACCCGTGCCCGGGCAAGAGGTCGGCGCGGGCGCGGTTGATGGCCATGTCGAGGTCGAAGAGCAGGCTGCGCTGGCCGTCGTCGCGCACCATGCTCTGGATCCAGAAGAAGCTGGCGAGGCGCGAGCCGCGGGTGACCGGCGCGACGCGGTGCAGGCTGGTCGAGGGGTAGACCACCGCATCCCCGGCGGCGAGCTTGACGCTGTGCGCGCCATAGCTGTCCTCGACGATCAACTCGCCGCCGTCGTAGCTCTCCGGATCGGCCAGGAACAGCGTGCAGGAGACATCGGTGCGGATGCGCCCGCCGCCGCCGGACAGCAGCCGGATGGCGTTGTCGACATGCGCGCCGAAGGTCATGCCCGCGTCGTAGCGGTTGAACAGCGGCGGGAAGACCTTGAGCGGCAGCACGGCGGTGAGGAACAGCGCCGAGCGTTCGAGCGCGCCGAGCACGAGACCGCCGAGCGCCCGGTGCTCCGGGCTGCCCTCGGGGATCTGCAGGTTGTCCTTCACCTGCGCCGACTGGTGGCCGGCGGTCACCCGCCCGTCCACCCAGGGCGCGCGCGCCAGCAGCGCCTGCGCCTCGGCGAGTTCCGCCGCGTCGAGCAATCCGGCGATGCGGACCAGCATCGGCTCAGTACCTCGCCGCGACGGTGAAGAGGAAGGTGCGGCCGGCGCCCGGCGTCACGTTGCCCTGGTAGACGCCCTCGTAGAACCGCTTGTCCGTGAGGTTGAGGGCATTGACGCGGAGCTGCACCTTCTCGGTGACCGACCAGGCGAGGGCGGCATCGAAGCGGGTATAGGCCGGCACGCGGACGGTATTGGTGTTGTTGCCATAGCGCGCGTCGATGTAGCTGAGGCCGCCGCCGAGCTGGACGCCGTAGGGCAGGTCGTAGCTGGTCCAGAGCGTCGCCGTGTTGCGCGGCGTGTTCAGCAACTGCCTGCCGCGCTCGGCGGGGTTGTTCGACTTGGTGATCTCGCCGTCGATGTAGGTATAGCCGGCGATCACGTTCCAGTCCCGGGTGATGCGGCCGGCGGCCGAGACCTCGAAGCCGTCCGAGCGCTGCTCGCCGTCCAGCACGTTGAGCGTGCCGTTGGTCGGGTCAGGCGTGCGGGCATTGGTCTTCTCGATGCGGAAGAGCGCGCCGCGGATCGCCAGGTCCTGGGTGACGTCCCAGCTCGCCCCCAACTCGAAGGAGCGGTTGCGCTCGGGATCGAGGTTGGCGGTATTGGCCGCCAGCGTCAGCGCCTCGGCCGAGGGGTTGAAGGAGGTGCCGGCGGCGAAGTAGGTGCGCACGCTGGTCCAGGGCTTGAACACCAGGGCGCCGCGCCAACTGAACATGTTGTCGGTGCGGTTGAAGTTGGTGCTTACCCGCGTCGCGGCGGCGAGCTGCGTGTATTCGGCATTGAACATGTCGTAGCGGCCGCCGACCAGCACCTCGAAATACTCGCCGAGCTGCATCTGGTCGACGAGGAAGGCGCCGACCGTATAGGCGGTGGTCTCGGTATTGGTGTTGAGGGTACGGATCTCGGTGAAGGGCTGGTAGAAATCCGGCGCGAAGAGGTTCGCGGCCGGCCGCGCATTGGTGGTGAAGCGGGCAAGCTGCGCGGTCTCGCGCCCGGCCTCGAGCCCGGCGACGATCTGGTGCCGCACCGGCCCGGTATTGGCGACGACGCGCAGCTCGGTCTGGTTCTGCAGGATGGTGTCGACGCCGTTGCGCACCTGCGGCTGCCGGTTGACCAGGACATTGGCGAGGTTGGTCGACGGCGTGACGGTGCCGATCAGCCGCGGCGCGGTCGCGTCGATGTCGCGCGTGTAGTTGCCGTAGCGGGTGGTGTTGCGCAGGCTGATGCCGTCGGCGAAGCGGTGCCGCATGGTCGCCGTCACCACGTCGGTCTCGGTCCGCTCGCGGTCGAGGTTGTTGAGGCCGTAGAAGGCGCCGCGGCTCACCGGCACCGGAAGGCCATTGGCGAAGGGCACGCCGAAATCGGGGACGTTGTCCTCCGACTGGTGCAGGTAGTGCAGCGAGAGCTGGGTATTGGTGCCGAGCCCCCAGGTGGCGGAGGGCGCGACGCCCCAACGCTCGTTGTTCACGCGCGTCCGGCCGCTCTGGTCCTGGGTATGGGCCATGGCATTCAGCCGCACCGCGACATCGCCGGCCGCGAGGTTGACGTCGGCGGTCGAGCGCAGGCCGAAGGGGGTCATCCCGGTCAGCGTCAGCTCCCCGGAATTGCCCTGCTTCGGCATCCGGGTCGTGAGGTTGATGGCGCCGCCGGTCGAGCCGCGGCCAAACATGATGGAGGACGGGCCCTTCAGGACCTCGACGCTGTCGAGGAAGAAGGGATCGCGGGTGTACTGCGCGGAGTCGCGGATGCCGTCGATGAAGAAGTCGTTGCGGGCGGAGAAGCCGCGCAGCGTCAGGTTGTCGCCGGAGAAGCCGCCCTCGCCGGCGGCGAGGCTGATGCCGGTCACGTTGCGCAGCGCTTCCCGCAGGCTGGTCGCGCCGCGCTCCTCGATCAGCGCGCGGGGCACCACGGTGATGCTCTGCGGCGCCTCCCGCACATCGGTGGGCATGCGGACGACGGGCGTCTCGTCGGCACGGTAGCGCGGCGGGGTCGGCGCCTGGACGTTCAACTCGGGCAGGGCAAGCGTGGCCGGCGGGGTCTGCGCCGCGGCGGGCAAGGCGGCCAGCACGCCGAGGCCGGTCAGGCCCAGGCTCGGCTGGAGTGCGGCGGGGGTCGGGCGCAGGGACATAGGCGGGTCGATCCGGCAGTGGGCCTGACCCTGTTACCGCAAGTAAGAATCAGTCGCAATAGCGCCTGCAAATCATTCGCAACCATGCCGTCGATCGCCGGCCCTGTCAGGCCCCCGCCTCCCCCTATCCCGCATGCGCCCCGACGCCTCGGTGCGGCCTGGCAGCGGGCGCGCCGCCCGAGGCGGGACTGCGCCGCATACCAATCGCGGCGGACCGGGACCTCCGGCACCGCCGCGCGCAGCCGCGACATGGGTTGCTGAACGAGGCCGTGCGGGATGCAGGCCCGCCGCGGGGTGGCGGTCGGGACCTGCAGCGCCGAACGGCGCCCAGGAGTGCGATGCCGTCAGGGCCGTGGTCGCGGCGCGCCCACCGGATGCGACGGCCATCGTGTCGCCGGCCCGGCCCTGGCCGCCGGGGCGGTGGCCAGGGCGCGGAGGCCGGCACCGCAATCGATGTCGGTGGAACCGGCGATCCCGATGCGACGCAGCGGTCCGGTCAGGCCACGCTGCCGGCGAGTCGCTCCGCGTATTCGATGGCCTCGATCAGGCTGGTCTCGCTGGCGATCCCCTTGCCGGCGATGTCGAAGGCGGTGCCGTGGTCCACCGAGGTGCGGATCACCGGCAGGCCGAGGGTGATGTTGACACCCGAGAGCGCTTCCCATCGACCCGTCGCAGGATCCACCTGGAAGCCGAGCAGCTTGACCGGGATGTGCCCCTGGTCGTGGTACATCGCCACCACCGCGTCGAACTGCCCGGCGCGCAGCTTGACGAAGACCGTATCGCCCGGCACCGGGCCGGTCACGCGCATCCCCTCGGCCACCGCGGCGGCGATGGTCGGCGCCACCACCTCGATATCCTGCCGGCCGAAGAGGCCGCCCTCCCCGGCATGCGGGTTCAGCGCCGCGACGGCGATGTGCGGCCGCGCGATGCCGAGGCGCCTCAGCGCGTCATGCGTCAGGTCCAGCACCAGCCGGATGCGCTCCGGCGTCACCCGCTTCGGCACCTCCTCCAGGGCGACATGCGTGGTGACGTGGCTGACGCGCATGTTGCCATGCGCCAGCATCATCACGCTGCCGCGGCGGCCGGTCAGCGCCGCCAGCATCTCGGTATGGCCGGCATAGTGGTGGCCGGCATCGTTCAGCGCCTCCTTGTTCAGCGGCGCCGTCACCAGCGCGGCGACGCGGCCGGACTGGGCGAGGCGCACGCCCTGCTCGATCGCGAGATAGGCGAAGCGCCCGGCCTCCGGCGAAAGCTGGCCGGGCGCGATCGGCGCGCGCTCCTCCCCGGCGGGGAGGAAGGCGAGCGGCGGCCAGTCGTCGCCGGCGGCCACCGCGGGGATCTCGACCTCCGGCGCGAAGGCGGCCCGGGCCTGGTGCAGCGCCGTGCCATGGCCGATGACCAGCAGCTTCAGCGCGCCGGCGGCCAGCCGCGGCGCCAGCGCCCGGCAGGCCTTGACGATGATCTCGGGCCCGATCCCGGCAGGATCGCCCATGGTGATGGCAAGATGCGCGGTCATGCGCGGTGGTCCTTCCGGGGCAGGTGGTTGGCGGCCAGCAGGTCGCGCCACAGCGCGGCATCCCCGAAGGCGCCGGATTTCGAGACGACGGGCAGCCCGTCCCAGGCGCCGCCCTGCAGACGGGAGCGCGGGACGCCGGGCCGCACGAGGCCGGTGGCGAGCAGGCCCTGCGCGCCGAGCGCGGCGCAGACGGCGCGCAGCGTCTCACCGCCCGCGACGACGAGCGTGCCGGGACGCGGCAGGGCGCGCAGCAGCGCGGCAAATTCGGCGGCGATGCGCGCGGCGGCCGTATCGCGCGGCAGGCCGGCGGGCAGGGCGAGGCTGACCAGCGCGGCGCCCACCCCGTCCAGGTGCCGCGCCACGCGCGGCGCCTCGGCGGCCTCCGCGAGGGGCAGCCAGGCCTCGCCGCAGGCGGCCAATTGCCGCGCGGTCGCCGCCTGGTCGGAGCCGAAGAGGCCGAGCACCGGCGGCCGCAACGCCGTCTCCGGCACCACGCCGGCGGTGCCGGCCAGGGCGCGGGCGAGGCCGCCGCTGCCGCACCACAGCACCGGCCCCTGGGCCGCGCGGCCGAGCGCGGCGATGCGGGCGAGGTCCGCATCCGTCTCCGCGTCGAACCAGGCGATGCCGGGCGGCAGCGGCGCGTCCGGGCGGCCCGGCCGGACCTCCAGCCCCTCGGCCGCCCAGGCCGGCATGGGGATGGGCGCCCAGCCGCCCTCCGCCGTGCCGGCCAGCGCCTGGCCGCCGCGGGCGATGCGCCGCTGTGCCGGGAAGGCCGGGGCGATGATGGCGTGCCGCCAGGCCCCGCTGGCCCAGCAGGCCGCGAGTTCCGTCGCGACGTTGCCGCGCAGCAGGCTGTCCAGCTTGCGGTAGGCGATGCCCGCGCCCGCCAGCGCCGGCGCCAGGGCCCGCACCGCGGCGATGGCGGCCTCGCGCGGCGCCTCCCGCGTGTCGCTCGAGAGCGCGAGGCTGCCCTCGGCCGGCGCGGCATCCCACCGCACCGGCACCGGGCCGCAGAGCGCGGAGAACTCCGCCGCCGTGTCCAGCGCGCCGGTCAGGTCGTCCGCCAGCAACCGCAGGACCGGCCGGGTCATCGCGGCACCTGCCAAGGGCCGGTCGCCCCGTGCGAGCGGCGGGCCGCCGCCACCTGCGCGCGGGGCGCGGCCAGGTCGCGCGAGGCAAGGCTGGGCCCGAGGCCTGTCCGCGCCAGCCGGACGCGGCGCCCGCCGGGTGCGGCGCGCAGGCTGCCGGGGTCGCGCAGGGTATGGATCAGGTGAAGGGCGGTGCCATGGTCAAGCCCGACGCGCATCGCCGCCTCGGCGACCGTCAAAGCCGGCAGGCCGGGCCCGAAGGCGCCCAGCACGGCGAAGGGCGTGGCGAAGGACCGCACCTGGTTCTTCGGGTTGTCGGCCGGGCGGTCCTCCCGCTTCGGCGCCGTCGCCTCGCCCATGCCCGCCTCGTGATCGGAGTGCGAACACCTGCTCGATGTGCTCGGCACTGCTAAGCCGGCCGCCGCGACGGCGTCAACCGCCCCCCCCTGGCGGATGCGCGCCGTCCGCCCAGGCCCATGCCGTGATGAAGGGCAGACGCCGGCCGGAGATCCCGATCGGCGGCGCGGGCCTGCAGGCGGCGACGGCCGGGGCCGCCAGCCGGGGCCTATGCCTCGACCGGTTCAGATTGCCGGGGGAGGTGCGGCTTCGTCGGGCGACCCCGAAGGACGGTCGGGCGCGCCTTCGCCCGGACCATCTGCGTCCACGGCCGGTCCGCGATGACGGGCGCTTGCCCGTCCCCGGCTTCCACCGCGTCGCCTTCGCCCCCTGCCCGAGCAGCCAGCCCCAACCGGCGGCAGAACCGCACGGCCCCGCGACCGTTCCTCCCCGCAGCCGGCCGCCTCCCCCCCGCATTCCCCCGGGCGGCCAGGACGGGAGACGCTTCATGCACCGGATCAACCGGAGACTGACCCTGCTCGCCGGCGCGGCCCTCGCGGCCGGCCCGGCCCTGGCCCAGACCGAGCAGCAGCGTGCCCAGGCCGTCCAGGGCCAGGTCGGCGGCGCCGGGCAGGCCGGCACGCCCGCGCCGGCCGCCACCGGCGCCCGCGCCGAGGTGGTGACCACGCCGGAGTTCATCCGCCTCGCCACCATGAGCGACCGCTTCGAGATCGCCAGCAGTCGGCTGGCCGGCGAGAAGTCACAGAATGCGCAGGTGAAGGAATTCGCCCAGCACATGATCCGCGACCACGAGAAGACGACGAAGGAGCGGCTGACCCTCGCGCAGCAGATCCCGGGCTCCGGCACCGGCGCTGATGTCCCGCTGCCGAACGGCCGCGAGTCGCAGGGCAATGCGCAGAGCGGCCCGATCACCAATGCCCAGGGCGGCCCGCAGCCCGAGGGGCTGGACCAGCAGCATACCGCGCTGCTGCAGCAGCTCCAGCAGGCGAGCGGCGCGGAGCTCGACCGGCTCTATGCCCGTCAGCAGGTCACGGCGCACCAGCAGGCCGTCGACATGTTCCGCAATTACGGCCAGTCCGGCGACAATCCGCAGCTCAAGCAATGGGTGCAGAAGACCCTGCCGGATCTCGAGCAGCACCTGCAGCTCGCGCAGCGGCTGCAGCAGGGCCTGCAGGGCTGAGCATCCTGCCCGGCGGATGAACCCGCCGGGCATCCGCTTGGCGCGGCGGCGCGGCCGGGCGAGGCTTCCGCCATGCCTCGCTGTCACGCCAGATGAACCCGCCCGCCGCACCGGCCCCTGCGGAGGCCACCCGCACCGCCCTGATCCTCGGCACCGCGCAGACCCTGGCCTGGGCGGTCAGCTACTACCTGCCGGCTGTGGTCGCGCCGGTCGTCGTCGAGGAATCCGGCGGGGACCGGACGCTGGTCTATGGCGCCTTCTCCCTCGCCCTGTTGATCTCGGGACTCTGCGCGCCACGGGTCGGCGCGGCGATCGCGCAGCGGGGCGGCCGGCCGGTGCTGCTCGCCTCCGCCCTGGTGCTGGCCTGCGGCCTCGCGCTGCTCGGCCTGCTGCCCGGGCTCTGGGGCTGGGCGCTGGGCTGGATGGTGCTCGGCCTCGGCATGGCCCTGGGGCTCTACGAGGCCGCCTTCGCCACCCTCGGCGTGCTCTATGGCCGCGCGGCGCGGCGGCCGATCACCACCGTCACCTTGCTCGCCGGCTTCGCCAGCACCCTCGGCTGGCCGATGAGCGCGGCGCTGGTGCCATGGCTGGGCTGGCGGGGCACCTGCCTCGCCTATGCTGCGCTGGTGCTGTTCGTCGTTCTGCCGCTCTACCTGCTGGTGCCGCGCGCGGCGGCGCCGGCCGAGGCTGCGCCGGGCGCGGCGGCGGAGCCCGGGGACCCGCCGCCGCCCGCCGCCTGGGTGCGGCGGAGCTTCCTGCTGCTCGCGGTCTTCTTCACGCTGCGCGCCGTCATCAGCGCCACGCTCTCGGTGCACATCATCGCGGTGCTGGGCGGGCTCGGCCTCTCGGCCGCGGCGGCGGTCGGGGCGGCGGCGCTGCAGGGGCCGTCGCAGGTCGGCGGGCGGCTGCTGGAGTTCACGCTGGGCCGGGCGGCGCATCCGCTGACCGCGGCAAGGCTCGGCGGCGCGCTGCTGCCGGCGGGCGCCCTGCTGCTGGTGCTGGCGGGGCCTGCCGCGGCGGTGCCCTTCGTCGTGCTCTACGGCGCGAGCAACGGGATCCTCACCATCAGCCGCGGCGCGGTGCCGCTCGCGCTCTTCGGCCCGAAGGGCTACCCGGTGCTGATGGGCCGGCTGGCGCTGCCGATCCTGCTGGCCCAGGCCGGCGCGCCGACCGTGACGGCGCCGCTGGTCGCGGCGCTGCCGGCGGTCGCGGTGCTCGGCCTCGGCGGGCTGCTCGCGCTGCTCGCCCTCGCCTGCCTGCTGCCGCTGCGGCCGGCGCCGTCCTGAGGCGCGCCGATGACCGAAGGGCCGGATGGCCCGGAGGTCTGAATCGGCGCGCCCAACATACAAGGCGGGTCGTGTGGCCGGCGGAACCCTGGGAACGCGCGCCGCCACACGGCTGTTGGGGGGCCTGATCCTCTGGGAAACAGGCTCATGTCCTCGACCGCCTCGCAGCCGCTCGCCGTCGTCACCGGCGCCTCCTCCGGCATCGGCCGCGAACTCGCCAGGATCTGCGCCCGCAACGGCTTCGACCTGCTGATCGCCGCCGACGAGCCGGAGATCGAGCAGGTCGCGACCGAGATCCGGAGCCTCGGCGCGCAGGTCGATGCCGTGCAGGCCGATCTCTCGACGACCGAGGGCGTGGACAGGCTCACCGGCGCGCTGCGCGGCCGCCCGGTCGAGGCGCTGCTGGCCAATGCCGGCCGCGGCCTCGGCAAGGGCTTCCTCGACCAGGACTGGAAGGAGGTCCGGCACGTCATCGACACCAACGTCACCGGCACGCTCTACCTGATCCAGCAGGTCGGGCGCGGCATGCGGCAGCGCGGGCAGGGCCGGATCCTGATCACCGGCTCCATCGCCGGCTTCATGCCGGGCACCTACCAGGCGGTCTACAACGCCTCCAAGGCCTTCCTCGACAGCTTCTCCTTCGCGCTGCGGCACGAGGTGAAGGAGGATGGCATCAGCGTGACCGTGCTGATGCCAGGCGCGACCGAGACCGAGTTCTTCGAGCGCGCCGACATGCTCGACACCAAGATCGGCACGGCGAAGAAGGACGACCCGGCGATGGTCGCCGAGACCGGCTTCAAGGCCATGATGCGCGGCGACGGCGACGTGGTCAGCGGCTGGCACAACAAGCTGCAGACCGCGATCGCCTCCATCACCCCGGCCGGCATGGCGGCCAAGGCGCATGCGAAGATGGCGGCGCCCGGCACCGGCAAGCCGCAGCAGGAGCCCTCGCCGGGCCGCTGAGCCAGGGCCGGACCGGTCCGGCGGGCGGCGGTCCACGGAAGCCGGGGCTTTCGCGGGCGTGCCTCACCCGACCCGCCGATAGGCCAGGCCGCGGGCGAGCCAGCAGCCGAGGGTGATGCCCTCGGCCCGGCCGGCGGCATCACGCCGCACCGCGATCGTCCAGTCGCCCGGCGGCGTGTGGTCCAGCGCCCGGGGGCAGGGCAGCGCCCAGAGATCGGGGCCGATCGGGTCCAGCAGTTCCATCCGCCCCCGGCCGAGGAAGCCCGATAACCCGCCGTAGAGCGCGTCGCCGGCATCGGCGACGGTGAGTTCCGCATCGAGTTCCTCGCAGCGGTAGCGCCCGGCGATGTCGGGCCGGGGCTCGCCGTTGCGGGGATCGAGCCGGCTCGACTGGTTCTCCTGCGGCCGGTCCATCCAGAGCCCCTCGGCGGCGGGACGCAGCCGCGTGCGGCCATTGCCCGCGCTGCCGTCGGGCTGCAGGTCCAGCCGTTCGGCGGAATGGCCGAAGCGCAGGCGGAGCTGCCCGGGTGCGGCGAGGTCGATGCGGGCTGCGAGCCCCGTCTCCGGCTCGCGCCAGGCGCCGAGCCAGGCGGGCGGCGGCAGGGTGGCATCGGGCTGCGGCCGCGCCTCGCCCAGCACCGCCGCCAGCGCGTCGAGCGCCGCGGCCGAGGCATCCGCGAGGTGGTTGAACAGCACCACGACCGAGACGCGCTCCGACGGGACATAGAGCCGGTGGCTGCGCCAGCCCCGCAGCGCGCCGCCATGGCCGATGACGGCGCGGCCGAACTCCGTCCCGCGGGAGAGGCCGAAGCCATAGGCCGCCGGATTGCCGTCGGCGAAGGCGACGGGCGCCGAGAGGCGGCGCGGCAGCGACTCCGCCTCGTCGCGCGTCGCGTCGATATGCCGCTCCCAGGCGATCATGTCGTCGAGGCTGGCGCCGAGCCCGGCATCGCCGGTCCAGAGGATGCGGTTCTCGGCGGCGCGGAAGCCGCTGGCCTGGCTGCCCTCGTAGCCCTCCGTCCCGTCCGGCATGGCGCGCGTGTCGGCGGCGAGCAGCGCCGTGCCCATGCCGATGCGCTCGAAGAGGCGGCTGCGCAGCAGCTCGGCGAGGCTGCGGCCGGTCTGTTCCTCCAGCGCCTCCGAGAGCAGGCGGAAATTCTGGTTGGCGTAGGAATAGCGGCTGCCCGGCGCGAATTGCAGCGTCCGGGTGCCGGCGATGACCCGCGCCGCCTCCGCCGCGCCGAAGGCCGATTCGGCCGGCGCGCCGTGCAGCATGGCGACCGCCCAGTAGTCGCGCAGGCCGGACTGGTTGTGCATGAGGTGCAGCGCCGTCGGCGCCGGCCCCTCCAGATGCGGCAGGCGGGCGCGGAGGAGCGGGCCGAGCGCCATAGGGTCCGGGCAGGCATCCAGCACCAGGGCGCAGGTGAACTGCTTGGTGACGGAGCACATCCGGAACAGCGTCCGCGGCGTGAAGGGAATGCGCCGCTCGGCATTGGCATAGCCCCAGGCACGCCGCGCCAGCACCTCGCCCCGGCGCAGCACCGCGATGGCGCCGCCCGGCCCGGGGTAGAGGCGCGGCAGGTCGCGCAGCAGGCGGTCCAGCCGCCCGGCCTCAGGCGGCAACACGGCGGTATTTCTGCAGGCAGCGCACGCCCTCGGGCGGCGGCGGCCTGCCGTCGTGGTAGCGCGGCCAGGCGGTGAAGCTGACCTCGGCGACATAGAGGTCGCCCCGGCTGTCGACGCAGAGCCCGTGCGGCGACCAGAACTGGCCGGGCCCGCCGCCGAGCTCGCCGAAGCGCGACAGCACCTTGCCCTCCATGTCGAGGACCGAGATGCGCGGGCCGAGATTGGGAAAGTCGCGGTTGACGGGAAGCTGCGGTCCCAGTTCGCCCACATAGCAGCAGGGGCAGCGCCCCTTGCCGAGGAAGAGCGAGCAGGGTCGGTGGACATTGGTCCATTGCCCCTGGTAGCGGCCATTCCCGTCGAAGATCTGGACCCGGTGGCTCTCCCGGTCCGCGACATAGACCAGGCCCGCATCGTCGCAGACGATGTTGTGCGGCAGGTTGAACTCGCCGGGCTCCATGCCCGGCCGGCCCCAGGAGAGGAGGTGCCGGCCCTGCGGCGAATATTTGTGCACGGCGGCATTGCCGTAGCCGTCGGAGACATAGATGTCGCCCTCGGGCGAGAGCGCGGTATGGGTGCAGCGATTGAAGGGCCGGCCCGACATGAAGGGCGCGGGCTGCCGCGGCAGGCCGATGGTCAGCAGCACGCGGCCGTCGAGGGTGCATTTGCGCACGGTGTGGTCGCCATCGTCGGTGCACCACAGGATGTCGTCCGGGCCCATGTGCAGCCCATGCGCGCGGCTGAAGAGGCCCTCGCCCCAGCTCGTCAGGAATTTGCCGTCCCTGTCGAAGACGACGATGGGGTGCTCGCCGCGGCTGAAGGCATAGACGCGGTCCTGGCTGTCCACCGCGACGGCGGCGACCTCCTTCAGCGACCAGCCCTCGGGCAATTGCCCCCAGCCCTCCACCGCCTCGTAGCGGAACTCGCCGGTGCCGAATGTCCCGGTCATGGTTGTTCCCTCCCCCCGTGCATCAGAACAGCAGGCCCTTCTTCAGCAGGCCATGCACGCCCTTCTCGCCATTCACCGTCTGCGTCACGTGGAAATCGACGGCGAGCGAGCAGAAGGCATAGGCCTGCTCGCGCGAGAGATTGGTGCGGCCGCAGATGAAGGCGATCATCTCCCGGACCGCCTGCTTCATCGCCTGGTCCAGGTCCTCGTTGATGCCCATGGCGATCCAGTGGGTCGGCGTCTCGGCCCGCGGCATGGCCTGGCCGGTGCGCTTGTGCAGGCGGAAGGTGAAGGTGCCGGTCAGGCACATCTCGAGCGCGCTGACGCAGACCTCGCCATCGCCCTGCACGCCATGGCCGTCGCCGACCGAGAAATTGGCGCCCGGCACGTGCACCGGCAGGAACAGGCTCGAGCCGACCTGCAATTCCTTGTTGTCGAGGTTGCCGCCATGGATGCGCGGCGCGATGGAGGTGATGGTCCCGAAGGCCGGCGGTGGCGCAACGCCCATGACGCCGAAGAAGGGGGCGAGGGCCAGTTCCGTACCCCAGGGCAGCCGGCAGACCCGGCGCTCCCGGTCCACCGGGATGTGCATCAGGTGGGTCTCGTGGAAATCCTCGGGCAGCGTGCCGGCCAGCGGGCGGATCACGTTGTAGCCCCAGTCCGCGCCCGGCTCGATGCGGTCGATCGAGACCTCGAGCGTGTCGCCCGGCTCGGCGCCCGCGACGGCGATCGGGCCGGTCATGATGTGGCCGAGCCAGGGCTCGCGGTTGGCCTCGACGACGGATTTCAGCGCGGGCGGGATGGCGAGGCCGCTGCCCTCGGGCGGCAGCACGGAGGGGCGGCCGGAGACGCACTCGACCTCCACCGTGTCGCCGGACGCGATGCGCAGCACCGGCGGGAAGCCAGCGTCGAAGACGCCGATGCGCGTCGTCTCAGGCGTGGCGGGCAGCGAGTGGAAGGCCATGGCGCGACCGGCTCCTCGGGCAGGGTCGCGCGATGATGCGGTCGGCCGGCGCCGCCGGCCAGAGGGGCGGGACGAACGGGGCAGAACTGCTGGGGACGGGACGGCTGGCGTCAGAAGGGCTGGCGGCTGTCCCGGCGCATGCGGGCGAGGGCGATGACGGCGCCGGCGGTCGCCACGAGCAATGTCGATGCGGCGGCCCAGACCAGGCAATACAGCGCCACGCGCGCCAGCATCTCCGCCGAGACGAGATCGAGCCAGAGGATGGTCGAGAGGGCGACAAAGCCCAGGATGCCGTGACGGATCGCCAGCGCCCGCATGATGTTCGCTCCCTCCCGGCCTGGATGGATCCTTGACCGAAACGCAACACGTTGGATCGGATCGTATACCACACGTCCATGTGAAGCAAGTATGAGTCCTAGCGCACATCGGAGTCCCGCCCGGCGCCCGGCGTGGTCCCGAAGGCGGCCCGGAAGGCCGCGCCGAAGGCCGGCGCGCTGGCATAGCCGACCGCCGCGGCCGCCCGCGCCGGCGGCACGCCCTGCGCCAGCAGCGCCGCGGCCTCCGACAGGCGCAGCATCTGCCGCCAGCGGCCGAAGCTCATCCCCGTCTCGCGCCGGAACAGCCGCGTCAGCGTCCGCGGGCTCGCGCCGCAGGCCGCCGCCCAGGACTCCATGTCCGCATCCCGCGCCGGGTCGGCCCGCAGCGCCTCGGCCAAGCGCAGCAGGCGCGGGTCGCGCAGCGCCGGCACGCCGAGCGGCAGGGCCGGGGCGCGCGCCATCTCGTCGAGGATCAGCGCCGTGAGGTGCCGGCCGCGCCCGGCCTCGTCCCATTCCAGCGGCTCGGAGCAGGCGGCGAGGATCAGTTCCCGCAGCAGCGGCGAGACGGCCAGCACCGCGACGCCCGCCGGCCCCGCCTGCGCCGCATCGGCCCGCAGGAAGAGCGCCCGCATCGCGACCGGCCCCTGCATGGCGGTCACGTGCGGCATCCCTGCCGGGACCCATAGCGCGCGGCCGGGCGGCACCACATAGGCCGCCGCATCGGTCGTGATGCGCATGATGCCGCGCGTGGCGTAGAGCAATTGCGCCCGGGCATGCGCATGACGCGGGACCTGCTCGCCATCCACATAGTCCCGAGTGAAGCCGGAGAGCGGCCGGTCCACCGCATCCTGCGGCAGGCGGCGGGTGGGCGCGGGCGGCAAATGGCCGGATGGCGACATGGCTTGGCCGGACGTCTGTTTCCGGCCAGCCTAGGATGGCTGCCAAACAGCCGCCAAGACCCGAGGATCGCCCGATGCAGGACCCGGCGACGCGCCAGATCGTCTTCATCAACGCCGCCCATACGCTCACCCATTACGGGCTGCTGATCCTGGCGACCGCGGTGCTCGGCATCGTGCAGCAAGCGCCGGAGGCCTTCGGGCGGGAGTTCGGCCCGGTGCTGGCCCTCGGCACCGGGATGTTCGTGCTCTACGGCGCAGGGTCGCTGCCCATGGGCTGGCTGGCCGAGCGCTTCGGGCGCAAGGCGCTGATGGCGGCCTTCTTCCTCGGCGCGGGCGGGGCGATGGTGATGGCCGGGCTGGCGACCACGCCGCTGCTCCTCGGCCTCTCGCTCGCCGTCATGGGCGCCTTCTCCGCCATCTACCATCCGATCGGCACCGCGATGCTGGTCGAGGCGGCGGGGCAGCGCGTCGGCCGCGCGGTCGGCATCAACGGCGTCTTCGGCAATCTCGGCGTCGCGCTCGCGCCGGTGGTCACCGCGCTGCTCGCGGCGCGGCTCGGCTGGCATGCCGCCTTCGTCGCGCCGGGCGTCATCTCCATCGCGCTCGGCCTGCTCTACCTGCGCGAGCCGGCCTTCGACACCGCCAAGGCCGCCGGGCCGCAGAAGCCCTTCCCGGCGATCCCGCCGGCCGTAGTCCGCCGCGCCGTCGCGGTGCTGCTGACCATCGCCGCCGTCTCCGGCCTGGTGTTCAACGCCTTCACCCTGCTGCTGCCGAAGCTGATGGAGGAGCGGCTGGCCTCCTCGCCCGACCTGCTGCCGGTGGTCGGGCTGCTCGCCTTCCTCGCCACGCTCTGCGGCGGGCTGACGCAGTTCACGGTCGGCCACCTGATCGACCGGCGGACGCTGAAGTCGATCTTCCTGCCGCTCGCCATGGTGCTGGTGCCGGCCATGGCGCTGCTCGCGGTCGCCGAGGGCTGGGTGGTGCTGCCGCTCGCCGCCCTCATCGCCGCCTCGGTCTTCGGGCAGGTGACGGTGAACGAGACCATGACGGCGCGCTATGTCGCGCCGGCGCTGCGCACCAAGCTCTATTCCATCCGCTTCGCCATCGGCTTCCTCGGCGCCGCCGCGGCCTCGCCCCTCATCGGCTTCCTGCACGAGGCGACCGGCGGCCTGACGACGCCCATGCTGGTGCTGGCCGGCTTCGGCACGCTGACCTTCCTCTGCGCCCTGGTCTTCCCAAACCGGGAGGAGGAGCTGAAGCCAGAGCTCTGGACGCGGCACGCGGCGGCGGCGGCGGCACCGGCCGAGTAGCCCGGGGGGAAGGGAGAGAACGTTCGGCGCAGTGCGCCGAACCCCCCCGATACCCCCACAACCCTCCTTTTTCTCTGAATCCGCTGTTGCAGCCTGCGGACTCATAGAAAAAGGTGGGGTGGGTGCGGGAGGGGAGTTCCCTCCCCTCCCGCCCATGACGCGGTGCATGGGCCGTGCCGGGACAAGTTTGGTGCTTTATCGGTCCGGTGCCTTTCAACCGCCGCCGGCAAGGGCAATTCTGTCGTCCGATGCCGAAGCCAGCCGCCCCCCTGCCCGGATCCGAAACGCCCGCGCCGCACGGGGACCTGGCCGCGCTCATCCGCGACCTCGACGGCGCCGGCACGCCGCTCGGCAGCCCCTCGGCCTGGCCGCGCAGCCTCGCCGCCACGGTCGACCTCATGCTGGCGGCCAGGGCGCAGATCGTCCTGTTCTGGGGGCCGGAATTCGTCGCCCTCTACAACGACGCCTATGCACCGACGATCGGCGACAAGCATCCCCGCGCCCTCGGCCGCCCGGCGCGCGAGAACTGGGCCGAGCTCTGGGACGACCTCGAGCCGCTGCTGCGCGGCGTGCGCGAGACGGGCGAGACCTTCCACGCCAGCGACCGGCCCTTCTACATCGAGCGGCACGGCTACGGCGAGACGGTGTATTTCGACGTTTCCTATTCCGCCGTCCGCGACGAGGCCGGCGGGGTCGGCGGCGTGCTCTGCATCGTCTCCGAGACGACCGGGCGCGTGCTGGCGGCGCAGCGGCAGGCCTTCCGCCTGGCGCTGGCGCAGCGGCTGCGCGACCTCTCGGAGCCGCAGGCCGTCATGGAGGCAAGCGTCGAGCTGCTCGGCCGCCACCTTGGCGCGAACCGCGTCGGCTACGGGGAGGTGCAGCCGGACGACGCGACGGTCATCCTGCATACCTGCTGGACGGATGGGGTCGGGCCGCTGCAGGGCGCCTGGCCGCTCGACGGCTTCGGCCGGCATTCCATCGCGGAGCAGCGGCGGGGCCTGACCCAGTGGTCCGCGGACCTCGCCCGGGATCCGGACCAGGATCCGGCCCTCTGGGCCGCGCTGGAGACGCGGGCCGCCGCCTCGGTCCCGCTCATCCGCGGCGGCCGCTTCGCCGCCTCGCTCTACGTCAACTTCCGGGCGCCGCATCCCTGGACGCCGGAGGAGATCGCCCTCATCGAGGAGGTGGCCGCGCGCACCTGGGCCGAGGTCGAGCGGGCGCGCGTCGAGCGGCAGCAGGCGCTGATCCTGACCGAGCTGAACCACCGGGTGAAGAACATCCTCGCCACCACCCAGGGGATCGCGGCGACGACGCTGAAGGCCGCGGGCGGCGACCCGGCCCGCTTCGCCGAGCAGTTCGGGGCGCGGCTGCGCACCCTGGCCCGGGCGCATGACATGCTCACCGCCCGCCAATGGGAGCCGGCCGGGGTCGAGACGACGATCCGCACGGCGCTCTCGCCCTGGATCGAGACGACCCGGGCGGTGCAGATCGCCATTGCCGGCGAAGCCCGGACCATCGCCGTCTCGCCGCGCCAGGCCCAGGCCCTGGTGCTCGCCTTCCACGAGCTTGCCACGAATGCGGTGAAATACGGCGCGCTGTCGCAGCCGGCCGGCCAGGTCACGATCCGCTGCGAGGCCGGGCCGGGCGGGAGCGTGCGGCTCCGCTGGACGGAGGCGGGCGGCCCGCCGCTATCGGGACCGCCGGGCCGTCGCGGCTTCGGCACGCGCCTGCTGGAGCGCGGGCTGGCCAGCGACCTGGGCCGGGGCAGCCTGGTCGAGCTTCGCTTCGCGCCGGCGGGCCTCGAGGCGGACATCGCCTTCGTCCCGGACCGGCCGGACCGGTGGGAGCGGGCGGGCGGCGCCTGAGCCGGGCCCGTGCCCGCCGCCGCGGCGGGCTGCCGGAGCAGGAGTCCGCGGGTGGGCCCGCATGTCCTGCGGCCCGGATCGCCGAGGCGCAAGCCTGCCCGGGATTCCGTGACGGCGCATATCGGGGCGCTTGCCGGGGGTGGCGCGGGACCGGCTGCGGGCACGGCTGTCCGGAAGGTGTTCCTGCCGGCACGGCGGCAGGAACACCTTCCGGACAGCGGCTGTTGCGCATCGCCTGGTTAATGTGACCTTGGCAAGATGGACCAGCCTGTGACGATCGCTGCGGGTGTGCCGGGGGCATCGGGCCCGCAGGCTTGCCCATCGGATGCCCTGTCCCTCGGGGTGCCGCTCGCCGCCGCCCCGAGGCTGCCGGGCTGGCGCGAGGCGTCGCCAGGTATCCCGACCGTTTGGGCGGCGGCGGCGGCCGCGATCGACGGCGCCCTGGTGGGAGGCGCCATGGCCCGGGTGCGCGTCATCCGGGCAAGGCTGCTGCAGCGGGCAACCCGGTCCCTGATCGCGCGGTCACGGGCGGCCCGCGCCGAGCGGCAGGCGGACCGCGCCGAGCGGCCGCGGGCGGGGTGGAACGTGTCCGCCTGAGCGGGCGCCCCAGGGTCCGCGCCGCGGACGGTCCCTGGCGGACCTCCATCCCGGGGAGCCTGGCCGCAAGGCGGGTCGGGCTCAGCGCGTCACGGCATGGCCGCGGCCGGGCGACCCGCCCCGGGTCAGGCGCCCCCCGGACCGGCGCCGTTCAGCGCGACGATCATCTCCGCCTTGACCTCGTCGGCCCGCTCATTGGGCACCTGGCAGGTTCCCGCGGCGCGGTGGCCGCCGCCGCCATACCCGAGGCAGACCGTCCCGACATCGATCGGCGAGGAGCGGTCGAGGATGGACTTGCCGATCGCGAAGACGGTGTTCTGCCGCTTGAAGCCCCAGATGACATGCGCCGAGATGTCGCATTGCGGGAACAGGGCATAGACCATGAAGCGGTTGCCCGCGTAGATGGTCTCCTCGCCGCGCAGGTCGATCAGCGCGAGCCTGCCGTGCACGGTGGTGCAGCGGCGCAGTTGCGCGACGAAGGGCTCCCGGTGCGCCTCGTAGAGATCGATTCGCTCGCGCACGTCCGGCAGCGCGAGGACCTCGTCGATCCCGTGGGTGCGGCATTCCTCGATCAGCCGCATCATCAGGTCGTAGTTCGAGATCCTGAAGTCGCGGAACCGGCCGAGGCCGGTGCGGCTGTCCATGAGGAAGTTCAGCAGCGTCCAGCCCTTGGGATCGAGGATGTCCTCGCGGCTGTACCGGGCGGAATCCGCCTGGTCCACGGCGGCCATGAGGTCGAGGCCGACCTGCGGGAAGGCTGCGGCGCCGCCGTAGTATTCGTAGACGACGCGGGCGGCGGAGGGCGCCGCCGGGTCGATGACGTGGTTCTCGCGCACCTGCCCGGCGCAGCGCGTCAGCTCGCTGGCATGGTGGTCGAAGGAGAGGTGGCAGCCCTCGACATAGGGCAGGTTGGTGACGATGTCCCGGTCGGTGACCGGGATCGCCCCGTCCTGCATGTCCTTGGGATGGACGAACTTGACCTCGTCGATGAGGTCGAGCTCGCGCAGCAGCATGCCGCAGACGAGTCCGTCGAAGTCGCTGCGCGTGATGAGCCTGTACTTGCCTGTGGCCATGATGGTGTGCCCGCTGGTGGGATCTGCCGTCTCGGACCGACGGTATCCCACCGCTCCGCCTCCCCCGCATCGGCCCGGGTGCCTCATCGCTGCAACGGCAGCAGGGCGCGCGGATCGACAGCGTGCAACGGAATGGGGGTCTCGAAGGGGGGCCTCGCCCCCTTCGCGGGGTCCGGGGCAGCGCCCCGGAATTCCCCCCGCGCGCCGGAGGCCCATTGACCTCCCCGCCCCGCCGGCGCTTCACAGTCGCATGTCCCTGCTCTCCGGCCATGCCCGCCTCGCCGGCATCCTCGGCTGGCCCGTCTCGCACTCCCGCTCGCCGCGGCTGCACGGCCACTGGCTCGCCCGCCATGGCGTGGACGGCGCCTATGTCCCCCTGCCGGTGCGGCCGGAGCGATTCGCCGATGCGGTCCGCGCCCTCGCCGATCTCGGCTTCCGCGGCGCCAACGTGACCATCCCGCACAAGGAGGCCGCCTTCGCCGTCTGCACCTCGGTCGATGCCACCGCCCACCGCGCCGGGGCGGTGAACACCCTGGTCTTCCGCGACGGCGGGATCGAGGGGTCGAACACCGATGGCTGGGGCTTCCTGCGCAATTGCGAGGAGGCCGCGCCGGGCTGGGCGCCGGCCGCCGGGCCGGTGGTCATCCTCGGCGCCGGCGGCTCGGCGCGGGCGGTCGCCGCCGCCCTGCTCGATGCCGGCTGCCCGCGCGTGACGCTGGTGAACCGGACGCCGGCGCGGGCCGATGCGCTGGCGCGCGCCCTCGGCGGCCCGATCGAGGTGGCGGACCGGCCGCCGCTGGAGGACGCGGCAATGCTGGTGAACACCACCTCGCTCGGCATGCAGGGCCAGCCGGGGCTGGAGATCGACCTCGCGCCGCTGCCGGCGGGGGCGGTGGTCGCCGACATCGTCTATGTCCCGCGGGAGACGCCGCTGCTGGCCGCCGCCCGGGCGCGCGGCCTCGCCGCGGTCGAGGGGCTCGGGATGCTGCTGCACCAGGCGCGGCCCGGCTTCGCGGCCTGGTTCGGCGTGACGCCGCAGGTGGATGCGGACCTGCGCGCTGTCGTGGGCGGGGATATCCCGGCCCGATGAAGGTCATCGGCCTCACCGGCGGCATCGGCATGGGCAAGTCCACCGCCGCCGACAGCTTCCGCCGGCTGCGCGTGCCGGTCTTCGACGCGGATGCCATGGTGCACCGGCTGCAGGGCCCGGGCGGGCGCGCCGTCGCGCCCATCGCCGCCGCCTTCCCCGGCACGGTGCGCGAGGGCCGCGGCGGCAGGCTGGTGGACCGGGAGGCGCTGCGTCGGGCCGTGCTCGGCCAGCCCGAGGCGATGCGGCGGCTCGAGCGCATCGTCCACCCGCTGGTCCGGGCGGAGGAGCAGCGCTTCCTCGCCGCCGCCCGGCGGCGGGCGACGCCGATGGTGGTGCTCGACATCCCCCTGCTCTTCGAGACGAAGGGCGAGGGCCGCTGCGACCTGGTGGTGGTGGTCACTGCCCCGGCGGCGGTGCAGCGCTGGCGCGTGCTGCGCCGGCCGGGGATGACGGAGGAGCGACTGCGCTACATCCTCTCCCGCCAGGTGCCGGACCGGGAGAAACGCCGCCGCGCCGATGTCCTGGTGCGGACCGGCCTGTCGCGCCATGCGGCGCAGCGGGCGATCCGGAAACTCGTGCGGGAGACGCGGCCATGAGGCAATTGGTGCTGGATACCGAGACCACCGGCCTCGATCCCGCCACCGGCGACCGGGTGATCGAGATCGCGGCGATCGAGATCGTCAACCTGATCCCGACCGGGCAGCACTGGCACGTGCTGCTGGACCCCGAGCGCGACGTGCCGGAGGAGAGCACCCGGGTGCACGGCTTCACCGCCGAGCACCTGCGCGGCAAGCCGAAATTCGCGGAGGTGGCGGAGGCGTTCCTCGGCTTCCTCGGCGATGCGCCGATCATCGCCCACAACGCACCCTTCGATTTCGGCTTCCTCGATGCCGAGCTGGTGCGGGCGGGCTGGCCGCCGCTCGACCGGGGGCGGATGGTGGACAGCCTGGCGGTCGCCAAGAAGCGCTTCCCCGGCCTGCCCAACAGCCTGGACGCGCTCTGCCGCCGGCTCGGCGTCGACAACTCCATGCGCACCAGCCACAACGCGCTGCTCGACGTGAAGCTGCTGGCCCAGGTCTATCTGGAGCTGATGGGCGGCAAGCAGCCCGGCCTGACGCTGGCGCAGCAGGTGGCGGTGCCGATGGTCTCGCTGGGCGGCCTGACCAAGGTGCGGACGCCGCGGCCGATCCTCCCCGGCGCGGCGGAGCTTGAGGCGCATGCGGCCTTCCTCAAGAAGATCAAGGACCCGCTCTGGCTGAAGCCGCCCTTCGCGGAGCCCCCGGCCGAGGGAACCTGAGGCGTCACGGCGGCTTGAGGCGGGCTGGATCCGATCCGGGAGCAGCCCCGCATGCCCAGCCTCCAGAACGCCGTCACCGTCATCACCGGCGCCTCCTCCGGCATCGGCAAGGCGAGCGCCCTGGCCTTCGCCCGTGCCGGCGCCCGGCTGGTCCTTGCCGCACGGCGGGCCGAGCCGCTGGAGGAGACGGCGCGGGAATGCCGCCAGCTCGGCGCCGAGGCCATCGCCGTCGTTACCGACGTGACGGATGAGGTCGCGGTGCAGGCGCTGGCCCAGGCCGCCATCGAGGCGCATGGCCGGATCGACGTGTGGTTCAACAATGTCGGCACCGGCGTGGTCGGGCCCTATTGGGAAGCGCTGCTCGACCTGCAGAAGCGGGTGGTCGAGACCAACCTGATGGGCACGCTGCACGGCGCCCATGCCGTGCTGCCGCATTTCCTCCGCGAGCGCCGCGGCGTGCTGGTGAACATGGTCTCCATGGGCGGCTGGTCGCCGACGCCCTTCGCCGCGACCTATGCCGCGAGCAAGTACGGCATCCGCGGGTTCAGCGCGTCCCTGCGGCAGGAGCTGACGGGCTACCCGGACATCCATGTCTGCGGCGTCTTCCCCGCGCTGGTGGACACGCCCGGCTTGGCGCACGGCGCCAATTTTTCCGGCCGCGCCATCGACCCGCCCGGCCCCTTCCTGACGCCCGAGCACGTGGCCGAGGTGGTGGTGGGCCTGGTCCGGCGGCCGCGGGCGGAGGTGGCGGTCGGCCTGCCCGCCACCGCGGCGCGCATCGCCTATGGGATCGCGCCGGTGCTGACCGAGCGTGGCGTCGGCGCGGCCATGCGCGCGGCGCTGCGCCGGGCGCGGCCGGACACGCGCAGCGAGGGCGCGGTGGCGCGGACGGTCCCGACCGGCACGGGCACGCGCAGCGGCAAGCCGGTCTGGCATGTGCGAGGGCCGTCGCTGGGCGGCGTGGCGCTGGGCGGGCTCGGCCTGCTGGTCGGAGCGGAGCTGCTCGCCGGGGTCCTGACGCGGCGCGGCTGACCGGACGGCTTCACGTCTCCGGGCGTTTCCGCCCCGCGGCGATCTGCTCTAGCCTCCCGCCCGCAGGAAAGAAGCAGGAGGAAGCATGGGCCAGGTCCAGGGAAAGGTCGCGCTCGTCACCGGCGGCGCGGCCGGCATCGGTGCCGCCATCGCCACCACGCTGGGGCGGGAGGGGGCGACGGTCGTCCTCACCGATCTCGACACGCGCCGCGGCGAGGAGACCGCGGCCGGAATCCGCGCTGCGGGCGGGGAAGCGCTGTTCCTGCCGCAGGACGTGACCGAGGAGGAGCGCTGGCGCGAGATCATCGCCGAGATCGACCAGCGCCACGGCCGGCTGGACGTGCTGGTCGCCAATGCCGGCATCGCCATCATCGCCCCGATCACCGAGATGTCGCTGGCCGACTGGCGGAAGCAGACGGCGGTGAACATCGACGGCGTGTTCCTCTCGGCCAAGCACGGCATCCCGCTGATGCGGAAGTCGGGCCAGGGCGGCTCCATCGTCATGATCTCCTCGGTCGCCGGGCTGCGCGGCTCGGCGGGCCTCGCCGGCTATTCGGCGACCAAGGGCGCGGTGCGGCTGTTTTCCAAGTCGGTCGCGCTGGAATGCGCCGGGGCGCGGGACGGCATCCGCTGCAACAGCATCCATCCCGGCATCATCGGCACCGAGATCTGGGAGAAGATGCCGGCCGGCGCCGCCGATGCCAGGCGGAACGCGCCGATCGACCCGCGGGTCCTGGCGGAGGCGGGCGTGCCCACGGGCCAGCTCGGCACGCCGCAGGACGTGGCCAATGCGGTGCTTTTCCTTGCCTCCGACGCGTCCGGCTACGTCAACGGCTCGGAGATCGTGGTCGATGCCGGGATGATGGCCGGGCGCGTCGGGAACCTGGCGGCCAGATAATAGCGGTGGCACACCGGCGTCAGTTCGGATATACAGCTTGTATATCCGCACTGGCAGGCGCCGGATGACCGTGACGAGACTCTTCCGCAGCAACCGCTCCCAGGCCGTCAGGCTGCCGAAGGAGGTCGCCTTTCCGGCCTCCGTGCAGGAGGTGACGATCATCCGTGACGGCGCGAAGCGGGTGATCCTGCCCGCCGACGCCGCCTGGGACGACTTCTTCGCCGCGCCCGGCATCGACCTGCCGGAGCGCGCGCAGCCGGAGCACCAGGCCCGCGAGGGCTTCTGATGCTCCGGCACATGCTGGACACCAATCTCTGCATCCGCGTGCTGCGCGACCGGCCGCAGGGCCTGCGGCCGCGCTTCAATGCGGAGGCGGAGACGCTCTGCATCTCCACCATCACGCTGACGGAACTGCTGCACGGCGCGGCAAAGTCGGCGAAGCCCGTGGAGAACCGGCGGGAGGTGGAAGGCTTCGCGGCGCGCCTGGCCGTGCTGCCCTTCGACGAGGAGGCTGCGGCGCATGCCGGCGACATCACCGCGGTGCTGGAGCGGCAGGGCCGCCTGATCGGTCCCTATGACCTGCTGATCGCCGGCCATGCCCGCAGCCGCGGCCTCGTGGTCGTCACCGGCAACCTCGGCGAGTTCCGCCGGGTGGAGGGCCTGCGCGCCGAGGACTGGCTGGCGCCTGCCTGAGCCGATGCAGGCCTCCGGGCGTTTCCACGCGGCGGCGCTTTCCCTACCCCACCCCCATCCGCCGCAGCCCCGCCACCCCCTCGGCCAGCGCCTGTTGCAGCAGCCAGGCATCGCCGCCCCAGGCGATCACCCGGAAGCCGTCCGCGAGCGCCCGGCGCGCCTCCGCCTCCCCGGTCACCAGCCGCCCCAGCCCCTTCCCGTGCCGTCGCGCCGCCTCGCAGATCCGCCGCGTCGCGTCGCGGAAGGCCGGATGGTCGAACTGCCCGGGGATGCCGAGCGAGGCCGAGAGGTCGAAATGCCCGAGCCAGAGCGCATCGACGCCGTCGAGCGCCGCGATCGCCTCGGCATTCTCGACCCCCTCCGCCGTCTCGATCATCAGCACCAGCGCGGTGCGGTCATTGGCGGCGGCCAGCGCCTCGGCCGGCGGCGCCGCGCGGTAGTTGTCGTGCGCGATGCGCAGCGCGACGCCGCGCCGGCCCATCGGCGGGTATTTCAGCGCGGCGATGGCGGCCCGCGCGACCTCGACGCTGCCGACCAGCGGCAGCATCACGCCCTCCGCCCCGACATCGGCGATGCGGGCGATGTCATGCGCCTCGCGCGAGGGGATGCGGACCAGGGTCGGGATGCCGCCGGCCTCGAGGAAGCGCAGCCCGGCCTTCACCGTCTCCTCGGAGAAGCCGCTGTGCTCCATGTCGAGGAAGGCGAAGTCGCAGCCGGCGCCGGCCAGGATATGGCCGATGCCGGGCGTGACGAATTCCACGAGGAAGGCGCCGGCGGCGAGGTCGCCGGAACCGAGCATCTGTTTCAGTGATTTGCGCATGTTTTCCTCCCAATCGATCGTGGAACCCGCGGCATGCGCGGGCATTTGCCCGCATCATCCCACCGTGCCTAACTGCTGCGGAAGTCCACGGGGGAACAGAACAGCCGATGCCGGAAGCGCCGACGCCGACGCGCCCGCAGCCGCCACCCGACCCGCGCGTCGACTATTCCGCCCCCGTCGGCGACACGGTGAAGACCACCACCTGCTACATGTGCGCCTGCCGCTGCGGCATCCGGGTGCACCTGAAGGACGGGCGGATCCGCTACATCGAGGGCAACCCGGACCACCCCGTCAATCGCGGCGTGATCTGCGGCAAGGGCAGCGCCGGGATCATGACGCAATACGCGCCGGCACGGCTCTCGGCGCCCCTGCTGCGCGTCGGCGAGCGCGGGTCCGGCGAGTTCCGCGAGATCTCCTGGCCCGAGGCCATGGACATCGCCACCGGCTGGCTGAAATCGGTGCGGGAGACGGCGCCGGAACGGCTCGCCTTCTTCACGGGCCGCGACCAGTCGCAGAGCCTGACCGGCTTCTGGGCCGCGCAATTCGGCACGCCCAATTTCGCCGCCCATGGCGGCTTCTGCTCGGTCAACATGGCGGCCGGCGGGCTCTATTCCATCGGCGGCAGCTTCTGGGAATTCGGCGAGCCGGACTGGGACCGCGCGAAATACGTCCTCATGTTCGGCGTCGCCGAGGACCACGACAGCAACCCGATCAAGCTCGGCCTTTCCCGCGTCAAGGCGCGCGGGGCGAAGTTCGTCTCGGTCAATCCGGTGCGGACGGGCTATTCCGCCATCGCCGACGAATGGGTCGGCATCCGCCCGGGCACCGACGGGCTCTTCGTGCTGGCGCTGGTGCACGAGCTGCTGCGCAACGACAAAGTCGATCTCGACTTCCTCGCCCGCTACACCAATGCCGCCTGGCTGGTGGTGCGCAACCCGGGCGGGGCGGATGACGGGCTCTTCGCCCGCGACGAGGATGGCTGCCCGCTGGCCTGGGACCGCGCGCGCGGCGCCATGAACGCCAAGGCGGCCGACCTCTCGCCGGTCATGGTCGGCGACTACACCCTGCCGGATGGCAGGACGGCGCAGCCGGTCTTCCACCTGCTCGCCGAGCGTTACCTCGCCGAGGAGTATGCGCCGGAGACGGTGGCGGCGCGCTGCGGCCTGGACGCCGCGCGCATCCGCCGCATCGCCGCCGAGATCGCCGATGTCGCCTTCAACCAGGCGATCACGCTGGACCAGCCCTGGACCGATGTCTGGGGCCGCACCCATGCGCAGACCACGGGCCGCCCGGTCGCCTTCCACGCCATGCGCGGGATCTCCGCGCACAGCAACGGCTTCCACACCTGCCGCGCGCTGCACCTGCTGCAGATGCTGCTCGGCGCCGTCGATACCCCCGGCTCATGGCGCTACAAGTCGCCCTTCCCGCGGCCGATCCCGCCCGGCCCGCCGCCGGCCGGCAAGGGCGCGAAGCCCAACACGCCGCTGCAGGGCAATATCCTCTCCTTCCCGCACGGGCCGGACGACCTGCTGGTGGACGATGCCGGCAATCCGCTCCGCATCGACAAGGCCTTCTCCTGGGAGGCGCCGCTCGCGCTCCATGGGATGATGCACACCGTCATCGGCAATGCCGGGGCGGGCGATCCCTATCCGATCGACACGCTGTTCATGTTCATGGCGAACATGGCCTGGAACAGCGCCATGAACCCGGGCGAGGTGATCCGCATCCTGACGGAGAAGCGCGAGAGCGGCGACTACGTCATCCCGCACGTCATCTACTCGGACGCCTATTTCTCCGAGACGGTGCCCTATGCCGACCTGATCCTGCCGGACACGACATACCTCGAGCGCTGGGACTGCATCTCGGTGCTCGACCGCCCCATCGGCAGCGCGCATGGCGCGGGCGATGCCATCCGCCAGCCCGTCATCACGCCGGACCGGGACGTGCGGCCCTTCCAAGAGGTGCTGATCGAACTCGGCGCGCGGCTCGGCCTGCCGGCCTTCGTGACGGAGGATGGCAGCCCGCGCTTCAAGGACTATCCGGACTACATCGTGAACCACCAGCGCGCCCCGGGCGTCGGGCCGCTGGCCGGCTTCCGCGGCGCGGACGGGTCGAAGAAGGGCCTCGGCGAGCCGAACCCGGACCAGCTCCGGCGCTATATCGAGAATGGCTGCTTCTGGCGCGACCACCTGCCGTCCGAGCAGTCCTGGTACAAGCACGCCAACCAAGCCTATCTCGACGGCGCCAAGGCCATGGGTTTCATCCCCCGGCCCGAGCAGATCGTGCTGCAGCTCTGGTCGGAGCCGCTGCAGAAATTCCGGCTGGCCGCCGAGGGCCATGGCGAGCGGCAGCCGCCGGAGCACCTGCGCGCGCGCGTCCGCACCTACTGCGACCCGCTGCCGATCTGGTACCCGCCGCTGGAGCAGCAGGGCGCCGACCTGGAGCGCTTCGAGCTGTCCGCCGTCACCCAACGGCCGATGGCGATGTACCATTCCTGGGGCTCCATGAATGCCTGGCTGCGGCAGATCCATGGCGCCAACAAGCTCTACATGGCGCGGGAACGCGCCGCGGCGATGGGCCTCGTCCAGGACGACTGGGCCTGGGTGGAGAGCCGCAATGGCAGGCTCAAATGCCAGGTCTCGCTGATGGAGGGGGTGAACCCCGACACCGTCTGGACCTGGAACGCCATCGGCAAGCGCGCCGGCGCCTGGGGCCTCTCGGAGGACAGCCCGGAAGCCCTGCGCGGCTTTCTGCTGAATCACGTCATCTCCGAATGGCTGCCGGCGCAGGAGGGTTTCCGGGGTGCGAATGCCGACCCGGTGACGGGCCAGGCCGCCTGGTATGATCTCCGCGTGCGGGTGACCAAGGCCGAGAGCGCGGGCCAGACGGAGCCGCATTTCTCCACGCTGCACGACCGTCCCGGCGCGCCGCCGCGGCCGGACATCCTGAAGTACACGGTGAAGACCCGCGCATGACCTGCCTGCCCAACCCGGTGCCCGGCGCGAAGAAGCTCGGCCTCGTCATCGACCTCGACACCTGCGTCGGCTGCCAGGGCTGCGCGACGAGTTGCAAGGAGTGGAACGCCTCCGGCCATTCGGCGCCGCTGCCGGACTACCGGCCCTATTCGGCCGGCGCCGAGGGCGTCTGGTTCAACCGCGTCCACAGCTACGAGGCCGGCGAGGGCGCGGCGGGCCGCACGGTCCACTTCCCCCGCTCCTGCCTGCATTGCGAGAATGCGGCCTGCGTCACCGTCTGCCCCACCGGCGCGAGCTACAAGCGCGCCGAGGACGGCATCGTCCTGGTCAACCACGACACCTGCATCGGCTGCGGGCTCTGCGCCTGGGCCTGCCCCTATGGCGCGCGGGAGATGGACGAGGACCAGGGGGTGATGAAGAAATGCACCCTCTGCGTGGACCGCATCTACAACGAGACGATCCCCGAGGCGCAACGCCAGCCCGCCTGCGTGCTGGCCTGCCCGACCAAGGCGCGGCATTTCGGCGATCTCGGCGACCCCGACAGCGCCGTCAGCCAGTTGGTGCGCGAGCGCGGCGGCCAGCCGCTGATGCCGGAGCTCGGCTACAAGCCGGTCAACAGCTACCTGCCGCCGCGGCGCCGGCCGGACCCCGTCCCTGTCGAGGACGCGCCGACGCAGATGGATATCAAGAACCCGCTGCTGCGCTGGATGGACCGGGTGCTGAGCCGCGCCGAGGGTTGAGCCCGCCATGAACCCCGCCCCCTCCATCGTCTTCTTCACCACCGCCTCGGGCGCCGGCTACGGGCTGCTCTTCTGGCTCGGCCTGCTGCGGCCGCTGGGGCTGGTGCCGGCGGTGCCCGGCTTCGCCCTGCTCTGCCTCGCCGTCGCGCTGGTGCTGGTCACGGCCGGCCTCGCCTCCTCCCTGCTGCATCTCGGCAACCCGCAGCGGGCCTGGCGGGCGCTGACGCAGTGGCGCTCCTCCTGGCTGTCGCGGGAGGGCGTCTCGGCCACCGTCACCTATGTCCCGGCGCTGCTCTTCGGCTACGGGCTTTGGGCCGGCCTGCCGGGCCTCGCCACGGCCGCCGGGCTGCTTGCCGCCCTCGGCGCCGCGGCGACGGTCTGGTGCACGGGGATGATCTACGCCTCCCTCCGGCCCATCCCGCAATGGCACCACCCGCTGGTGGCGCCGGGCTACCTGCTGCTCTCGGCCTATTCGGGGATGGCGCTGATCGCGGCCGTCTCGGCCCTCGGCGGCGTGGTGGGCGGGCCTGCGAGCTTCATCGTCACCCTCGGCATCGCCGGCGTGGTGCTCAAGCTCGCCTACTGGAACATGATCGACGACCTGCGCCCGGCGGCGACGGCCGAGAGCGCGACGAGCCTCGGCTTCATCGGCCACGTCCGCACCCTCGACCCGCCGCATACCGAGACGAACTACCTGCTGCGCGAGATGGGCTTCCGCGTCGCCCGCAAGCATGCCGGCCGGCTGCGGCGCATTGCGCTGGCCTTGGGCTTCGGCGCGCCGGTCCTGCTGGCGCTGCTGGCCGCGCAACTCGGCGGCGGGGTGGCGCCGGCGGCGCTGCTGCTCGCGGCGCTGCTCGCCCTCGCCGGCCTGCTCATCGAGCGCTGGCTGATGTTCGCCGAGGCGACGCATACCGTCACCCTCTACTACCCCGGGGGCTGAGGGCTCAGGCCGGCCGGCATGGATGCTAACCGGCCTGGGTGTTGGCTGCCGCGATGCCGGCCGGCGGACGTCAGGACGCCTGCCGGGCGGGATTACCCCGGCCCGATCCCCGCCTCCTCCCGCCGGCGCCGGTCGATCTCCTCGCCGTAGCGCCGCAGCAGATGCGCCTCGGTCAGCAGGCCGAGGACGCGGCGGTTAGGCCCGTCCACCACCGCCAGTGCCTCGGCCTCCGAGGCCTCGAACATCGCCATCGCCTCCCGCGCATTGGTGCCGGGCAGCAGCATGCGGTCGCGCTGCCGCGCCAGCATGGCGAGGGTCGCGGTCTCGGGCGGCGCGGCATGCACCTCCGGCACCGAGACCAATCCGGCATAGCGGCCCTGCTCGTCCAGCAGCACGGCATGGGTCGCGGCGCCGAGCGGCACCGCCTGGCGGAAGGCCGCGGGCGTCATGCCGGCCGGCACGCTGCGCGGGTCGCGCCGCATCAGCCGCCCCGCCGTCAGGTCGTTGATCCAGCCCACGTCATGCGCGCTGCGGATCGCCTCGCCGCGCAGGTGGAAGCGCCAGGTGGCGAAATTGTAGCCGAAGAGCCGCCGCACGATCAGCCCGGCCACGGCGACCGCCGCCAGCACCAGCCCGGCGACGGCGAGGCTGCCGGTCGTCTCCAGCGCCAGGAAGGTCATGGCCAGCGGCGCGCCGATGACGGCGGCGCCGAAGGCGCTCATCCCCACCAGCGACAGCACCAGCGGGTCCGGCCCCGGCGGCAGCACCAGCGCCACCAGCCCGGCGAAGAGCTTGCCGCCCAGCGCGCCGATGAGGAGGGAGGCGAAGAACAGCCCGCCGCGAAAGCCACTGGCGACCGAGATCATGGAGGCGGCCGCCTTCACCAGCATCAGCAGCAGGACGAGGCGCGCCGGGGTCTCCGTCACGAAGGCGAGGTGCAGCGCGCCATGGCCGGCCGAGAGCGCGACGGTCGAGACCATCGCCAGCCCGCCGACGCAGAGCCCGCCCAGCATCAGCCGCAGCCAGGCCGGGGGAATGGCGCGGGCCAGCAGCCCCTCGGTCAGCGCCACCCCGCGCATCAGCAGGATGGCCGAGAGGCCGCAGAGCAGGCCGACCAGCAGGGCGAGCGGGTAGAGCTCGTTGCCGACCGGCCCGGTGGCGAGCGTCTCCACGGCATAGGTCCCGGCCTCGAGCGCGCGGGCGACCAGCACGGCGGTGACCGCGGAGGCGACCACGGGGAACAGCGCGGCGACGCCGTAGGAGCCGATGACGAGCTCGAAGGCGTAGAAGGCGCCGGTCAGCGGCGCGTCGAAGGCGGCGCCGATCGCGCCCGCGGTGCCGGCGCCGACCAGCACCCGCAGGTCGCCCCGGCGGAGCGCGAAGAAGAGGCCGAGGCGGGAGGCGAAGCCGCCCCCGGCCTGGGCATAGCCGGCCTCGAGCCCCACCGAGGCGCCGACGCCGTTGGAGAGGATGGTCTGCGCCCCGACGACCGCCGCATCGGTCAGCGAGAGCCGGCCGCCATGCATGGCATTGGCCTCGATGGGATCGACCGGTGGTTTCGGCCGCCAGCGGCGGAGCAGGTTGTTGAGGCCATAGAGGGCGAGGCCGCCGAGCGCCGGCACCAGCAGCAGCCGCCAGTCGGCCACGAAGAAGGCGGCGGAGAGCCGGATCTCCGGCCCGATGCCGTAGAGCAGGATGTGCAGCACGCGCGCCGCCGTGCCCATGCCCCAGGCGAGCAGCCCGGCGACGGCGCCGGTGAGCACGGCGAGGGCGACGACCGCCACCTCGCTGGTGCGGACCATGGCGCGCAGCGCGGCGGCCCGGCGGGCCTGGTGGCGCAGCAGTCGGAAGCGATGGCGGGCGATGGCGCGCATGGGCCTTCGTGCTTGCCGCAGCGGGGCTGGGCTGGCGAGACACCTTCCGGTGCCCCGCCGCCCGGCCGCGCTACTCCGCGCGGATGTTGTTCGCCCGCACCACCTCGCCCCAGCGGGCATGGTCGCGCTGCATGATCCCGCCCAGTTCCTCCGGCGTGCCGCCGCCCGGCATGTCGCCCCGGCTGGTGATATTCTGGCGGACCGCCGGGTCCTGGCAGGCCTGGTTCACCGCCGCATTGGCGCGCTGGATGATCTCCGGCGGCGTGCCCTTCGGGGCAAAGAGGCCGATCCAGGCCAGCACGGTGAAGTCGTCGAGGCCGGCCTCGGCCGCGGTCGGGATGTCGGGGAAGGCCGGGATGCGCTCGGCCGTGGTCGCCATCAGGGCGCGGAGCTGGTTCGCCTGGATGAAGGGCGCGATGACGCTGGCGCCGTCGCACATGATCTGGAAGCGGCCGGCGATGAAGTCCTGCATGGCTGGCCCGCTGCCGCGATACGGGACATGCGTCATCTCCGGCCCGCCGATCCGGGCGCGGAACAGCTCCATCGCGACATGCGAGAGGCTGCCGGCGCTGGCCGAGCCATAGTCCACGTCGCCCTTCTTCGATTTCGCCCAGGCGGCGAATTCCGGCACGGTCTTCGCGGGGACGGAGGGATGCACGGCGAAGATCAGCCCGCTGGTGAGCATCATCCCGATGGGCTCGAGCTCCAGCGGGTTGAACTTCATGGACGGCATGGTGTGCGGGTTGATCACCAGCGGGTTGGCATTGCCGACCAGCAGGGTGTAGCCGTCCGGCCGGGCGCGCAGCACCGTCTCGGTCCCCAGGTTGCCGCCGGCGCCGCCGCGGTTGTCGATCACCACCGGCTGGCCGAGCGCCTGCTGCAGCCCATTCTGCAGCACGCGCGCGGCGAAATCGGTCTGCCCGCCCGGCGGGAAGCCGACCACGAGGGTGACGGGGCGGTTCGGCCAGGGGGATTGGGCGAGCGCGGGCGCGGCGAGCGAGGCGGCGCCGAGGGCGAGGGTGGCGCGGCGCGTCAGCGCGCCGGCGGTGGTCGGGGTCATGGGTTCGCTTCCCGGAATCGGGGCGGCCGGGGATACGGCCGCGGGATGCGCCGGATAGCAGGCGCGCCGCCGCCGCCCCAGCCACATCCGCATGCGGGACGTTCCGGTTCGATCCGCGCCCAGGCCATGGCTGCCGGCGGCCGTCCCGCTGCCGGCGTCCGGCACAGGATGGCGCGCAGCGTCCCTGAACGCGCCGTCGGCACGGCGCGATACGCCACGCGCCGCGGAGGTTGACCCAGGCCGTCTCAGGCCGTCTGGCCCAGCCTGGCCAGCAGGTCGCGGAAGCGGGCAGCATAGTCGAAGCGGTCGCGCTGCGCCGCCACGTTCCGCGCGCGCGCGGACATGGCGGCCAGCCGGGCCGGGTCGTCCAGCAGGGCGCGGATGGCGGCGGCCGTCGCATCCGGGTCGTCGTAGTCCACCAGCAGGCCGCTCTCGCCATGGGTCACCAGCTCGGCCGCGGCATTCCGCCGGCCGCGGCCCTGGGCGAAGACCACGGGCACGGTGCCGCGGCGCATTGCCTCCTGCACCACCATGCCGAAGCTTTCGTAACGGGAGGGATGCAGCAGCAGCGCCGCGCGGTCGATCCAGGGCGTCGGGTCATCCACGGCGCCCACCCAGTCGATGCGGTCGGCAATGCCGGCCTCCCGCGCCAGACGCCGCAGCGGCGCGAGCTCGTCACCCTCCCCGACCAGCGCCAGCCGCGTCTCGGGCAGGCGGCGCAACAGCGGGATCAGCGCCGGCAGGTTCTTCACCGGGGTGATGCGGCCGACGGCCACCAGCCCCCGCCGCCAATTCGGCGACGTGCTGGCAGCGGTCACCGGGAAGACCGGCGCGAAGACCTGCACCGGGCGGCCCCGCAGGCCGGCGAAGCGCGCCATCTCCCGCGCATGCAGGGCGCTGGCGACCACCACGGCACTGGCCTGGCGCGCCAGCCGGCGTTCCAGCAGCGCATACTGCGCCGCATACCACCAGGCGGTGCTGCCGGGATTGCCGAACCACTCCTGCCGCGTGGCGCAGGAGAGCGAGAGGTGGATCAGCCGGCGCGGCCGCGCCGCCGCCAGTGCCGGGGCGAAATGCGGATCGAGCGCCACCACCACATCCGCCCACCGCACCAGCGCCGGATCCAGCGCGCGCAGCAGGTGGCGCGCCTTCAGCCAGGGCTTGAACCGCCAGGCGCCGCCGCGCGGCGGCGCGAAGCGCGGCAATTGATGCTCCGCGAAGCCGGCGCCGCCCGGCGGATCCTCGGTCGCCAGCACGACGTCGTGGTCGCGCGCCAGGTCGGCGGTCAGCGCGCGCAGGATGCTCACGCCGCCGCCGATCGCGCCAAGCCCCTGGTTATTGAGGAACAGGATGCGCCGCGCGCTCACGCCGCCTCGCGCAGCCGCAGCATGCGCCGCACCCGCATGCCCAGCCGCTCCATCAGGCTGTAGCGCAGGTCCCAGGAGAGAAGCTCCTTCGCGCGCTGCACCTCCTCGATGGTCAGGTGCTTCGTCGGCATGACGGGGCGGGTGAAGGAGCCGAAATCCTCCCAGTCGATCGCATCCGGGTCGCCGAGCGCCTGGCTCGCCTTCAGCTCCTGGTAGATCGGCGTGCCGGGGTAGGGCATGAAATAGGCGAGCTGAATGGAATCCGGCTTCACCTTGCGCAGCCAGCGACCGGTGTTGCGTACCGTCTCCCAGCTCTCGTCCGGCATGCCGACGATCAGGTGGGTGTGGCAGCGCATGCCGCGCGCCTTGGTCCAGCCCACGACCTTCTCGAACAGGTCGAGCGATTGCGGCCCGTCCGATTTGGCGACCGCGCCGAACATCGCGGGGTCGCCGGATTCCAGGCCGTAATGGATTTCCCGGCAGCCCGCCCGATGCATCAGGTCGAGCATCGCCTCGTCCACCACGTCGTAGCGTGTCTCGCAGACCCAGCGGATCGGCAGGTCGCGGCGGATCAGTTCCTCGCACACCGCCGCGGCATGCCGGCGGTTGACGGTGAAGACCTGGTCGCGGAACAGGATCTGGCCGACGCCGAACTCGCGGTGCAGCCGCTCGATGTCCTCGCCCACCTTCTTCGGGTTGCGGTAGATCAGCCGGTTGCCGAAGCCGAAGGGATAGGGGCAGTAGCCACATCGGTACGGGCAGCCCTTGGTCGTGAAGACCGTGGCGTAGCGCATGCGCTCGCCGAAATAGTAGTCGCTCTCGTAGCGGCCGAAGTCGAGCAGCCCGTAGGCCGGGAAATCCACGAAGTCGAGCGAGGTCATCGGCGCCCTGGCCGGCTGCTGCCGCAGGGCCGCGCCGTCCCAGGCGCTGCCGCCCTCCAGCGCCGCCAGCGCCTCGCCGGCGGCCAGGCGCGCGATGTTTCGCCCGGTCAGCAACTCCTCGCCTTCCTCCATGACGAAGTCGGCATGCCCTTCTCGTAGCAGCCGCTCCTTGAACCATTTGGCGGTCGGGCCGAGGAGGAGGACGCGCAGGCCCGGCAGCGCGGCGCGGGCGCGGGCGAGCAGCGCGAGATCCGGCCCGAGCGAGGGGATATTGACCACCGTTGCCAGCACCGCCGGCCGGTCGGCGGCGAGTTGCGCGAGGAAGCCGGCTTCGTCGAAGGCGGTCCGCGCCTGGCCGTCCAGGTAGCGGTAGGCGACGCGCTCCTGCTCCAGCACCCGGGCGACATAGAGCAGGGCGGAGAAGGGGATGTCGTAATAGCCTTGGTCGTGGCCGGCGACCGTCCGCTCGCTGGCCAGCGAGGTGCCCATGCCGCCCGCCCATTCCCGGAACACGTTGCGCCGCGGCGGGCTGGGCAATTGCATGAGATAAGCGGCAATCATCGCGGCTCCCGGCGGCATGTAACTTAAGGTTGTTTAGCCTTATCTTACATGAACCGAAGCCGCGCAAGCCGGAGCCGGGCCGGGCCGCCTGTCGCCAAAGCCATGGGTCAGGCGGGCACCGTCCTCCGCCCCAGCATGGCGTCCAGGCCGCTGAGCGTCGCCGCCCAGTCATGCCCCGCAGCCACCGCCGCCCGCCCCGCGGCGCCGAGGCCGGGGTGCCGTCCCGCCAGCACTTCCGCCACCCGCGCCGCCATCTCCGCCGCGCCATCCGCCACCAGCAGGTCCCGCCCCGGCAGCGCCCGCACGCCCTCGAAGGCCTGCGGGGAGACGACCACCGGGCGGGCCAGCGCCATCGCCTCCAGCACCTTGTTCTGGATGCCGCGGGCGATGCGCAGCGGCGCCACCGAGACCGCGGCATGCGCGACATAGGGCCGGACGTCCGGCACCGCGCCGGTCACCCGCACGCCGGCGCGTGCCGCCAGCGCCTGCACGGCGGGGGCGGGGCTGGCGCTGACGATGTGGAACTCGGGCGGGGCGATGCCGGCCGGCGGTGAGGCACGCAGCAGCGGCAGCACCTCCTCGGCGAACCAGGTCACCGCATCCACATTCGGCCGGTAGTTCATGGTGCCGGTGAAGACGATCGCCGGTGCGTCGCCCGCATAGGGGTTCGGGTAGTCGCGCGCAGGGTCGAAGCGCGCCAGGTCCACGCCATTGTCGACGAAGCCCAGCCGGTCCGCGCAATCGGGCGCGAGCGCGGCGAAATGCTGCGCCTCCTCGGCCGAGACGAAGAGGGTATGGTCGAATTCGCGTGCCGCCCGTCGCTCGAAGGCCAGCAGCGTGCGGGCCTCGCGTGCATAGACCCTGGCCATGAGCGGGCGTGCCGCGGCGGCATAGGCGCGCCACTTCTCGGAATCCACGTCCACCATGTCCAGCACGCGGATGAGGCCGGGGCGGCGCGCCGCCGGGCCCATGGCATAGGGCGCCATGGCGGAGGAATAGACGAAGACCGCGTCGTAGCGCCCGGCGGCCAGCCCGGCCTGCGCCCAGGCATGCAGCGCGGGGTCGTGGAACCAGCCGAGGGTCAGCGGCCGGCCCGGCCGCGCCCGCAGCAGCGCCCGCGCCGTGACCTGCATGCGGGAGAGCGCCGGACGCCAGAAGACCGCCGCGCAGCGGCGCTCCAGCACCGGCAGGTGGGCGAGGTCGGCCGGATCGTCCACCAGGAAGCCCGCCTCCACCGCGAAGCGCTCCGCGAGATGGTCGAGGATGTGCCAGGCACGGATCTTCTCGCCCTTGTCGGGCGGGTAGGGGATGCGGTGGGCGAGGAAGAGCAGGCGGGGGCGGCCCTGCGCGGCAGGGCTTGCAGGGTTCCCGTCCAGCGATGCGCGATGGAGTGTTCCTGCCGCCCTCCCGTGTCGGTCGCCTGCGGCGTCCGACGGGCTCCTGGCCTCCCTGAGGTCACCATCCATCAGCCCAGCCCCCGCACCAGCGGCGGGCCGAGCAGGTTGGCAAGCTGCACCGGCAGCCGCTTCCAGGCCTCAATGAACAGCCGGTATTTCGGGTTGTTCGGGTTGTTCTCCGGGATGCGGGCGCCCTCCGCCAGCCGGTAGCAGTAGTGCAGCGGCGTCGGCTCGAAGCCCCAGTTCTTCTTGTAGTCGAAGGCGCCGGTGCCGAGCTTGCTGCGGCCGAAATCGAAGCTCGTCGCGCCGCGCTCGCGGTGCGCCCGGCGCATCACTTCCCAGTACATGAAGTCGTTGGCGGAGACCCCGCGCGCCTCCCGCGTGCCGCCGCCGTAATAGGGCAGCACCTCGCCGCGGAAGTGGAAGTTCAGCACCGCCGCCACCGGCCTGTCGCCCTGCAGCACCGTCGTCACGTCGTGCTCGTCCGGGAAGGCGGCGGCCAGCAGGCGGAAATAGCGCCGCGGGAAGACCGGGCTGCCGAGGTTGCGCACGCTCTCGGCATAGATCCGGTGCAGCCGGTCCGTGTCGCTGTCCGAGACGCTGGTCAGGCCGAAGCGGTTGATCGCCTTGCGCACCTCCGCCCGCTGCTTGCGGGGGATGTTCTTCTCCTGCCCCTTCAAGTCGTCGGTGAAGGAGACGATCGGCTTGCGGAAGGTGAAGTAGAGCGGCGGGCGTTCCGTCCAGCCGGGATCGGGTGCGGCCAGCCGGCGGAACTCCAGCGCCGGGGCACCAAGCCGCTTCCGCAGGTCGATCGCATGCGCCTCCAGCGCCGCCGCGGCCTCCGGCGTCGCCGCCACCGCGCCGCCATAGACGCAGAAGGGGGTGGATGCCAGCAGGTCGCCGAAGAGCCGCGTGCGCATGCGCGCCAGCGGCAGCACGCCCACCACCGCCCCGTCCTGCTCGGCGAAGGCGTAGTAGGTGCGGTGGCCGAAGGCGCGCCGGATCACCTCCGCCCAGGGGGCGAGATGGAAGAAGCTCGCCTCCGGCGTCGCCCGCACGAAGGCATCCCAGGCGCCCGCCGAAGCGGCGTCGAGGTCGCGGATCCTCACCGACATTGGTTTCCTCGCGTGGCTCAGGCCGTGACAGGATGCGGTGCCGTCCCGCCGGTCGCTTCCGGGAAGACGCGGTCCATGCGGTCCCAGCGGAAATCGCGCAGCAGCCGCTCCAGCCGCCGCTCCATGCTGCGCAGGCCGTTGTGGTGGCGAAGCTGCGTCAGCAGGCCCGCCTGCGGCAGGCGCGGCTGGTCCGGGTCGATCTCCCAGGGATGGATGTAGAAGATGCCGGGGCGCTGCTCGGCCCGGTTCACCCGCAGCAGGCCGGCGCGGAACAGGCGGTAGGGGAACTGGCGGAACCAGTTGCCGCCCGAGCAGGGCAGGTCGCGCCCGAGGATCCGCACCGCGGTCATCGGCAGTTCCAGCACGCCGTTCGGGTCCGGACGGTGCGGGCCGCGCGGCGCCGAGCCGCCGCCGCTCAGCACCTCCCGCGCCGGGAAGACGGAGGAGCTGTAGGCGTAGCCCTCCTCCGCCAGCACCGCATGCGCCCAGGGTGTCCTCTGCGGGTCGATCGAGAAGGTGGGCGCGCGGTAGCCGCGCACCGGAACGCCGGCCACATCCTCGAGAAGGCGCCTGGCGCAGCGGATGTCCATGCGGAAGGCCGCCTTGCCGATCCAGAAGACGCGCTGATGGCCATAGCCATGGCTCGCCAGCTCATGCCCGCCGGCGACGATGCGCCGGACCAGCGCCGGATGGCGCTTCGCCACCCAGCCCAGGGTGAAGAAGGTGGCCTTCACCCCGGCGCGGTCGAACATCTCGAGCAGGCGGTCGGTGTTGCGCTCGACGCGCCGGTCCAGGCTCTCCCAGTCCCGTCGCGGGACGAGGCCGTGATAGGCCTGGACCTGGAACCAGTCCTCGACATCCACGCTCATGGCGTTCCGCGGGCCCTGCCCGGGGGGAGCGGCATTCATCATCGGTCGCCGCCCGTCTCGGCGAAGAGGCCCATCAGCCGGTTCAGCACGCGCTCGCGCCGGGCCGCGGAGCGCTCCAGCGCCTCGACGCGCTGCGCCAGGTCCTCGACCTGCTCCACCATCCCGGCGGGCAGGCCGCGCGACGCGGCCGCCGACATCCCGCCCTCCGCCCCGGCGCCGAGATCCTCGTCGAGCTCGGCCGCGGTCATCTCCACCAGCGAGGCGGAGAGGTGCGGCGCCTGCTCCAGCGCGCCGGCCAGCAGCACGCGGGAGCAGAGCCGGTTGATCCGGCGCGGGATGCCGTCGGTATGCCGGTGCAGCACGGCGAAGGCCTGCTCGTCCCAGGAAGGGTTGCCGGCCCAGCCGACGGCCCGCATGCGGTGCTCGACATAGGACCGCACCTCCGCCTCCGACAGGCCGCCGAGATGGAAGGAGGCGAGGATGCGCTGGCGGAGCTGGTCGAGGTCGGGGCTGGCGATCAGCCGGCGAAGCTGCGGCTGGCCGAGCAGGATGGTCTGCAGCAGCGCCCGGTTGCCGTCGGTGACGTTCGAGAGCATGCGCAGCTCCTCGAGCGCCGCGTGGCTGAGCGCCTGCGCCTCATCGACGATGAGCACGTGCCGGCGCGGGCTGCCGCGCAGCGCCGCCATGATGCCGCGCAGCACGGCGGCCTTCTCGCCCTCCGCCGGGGCGCCGAAGGCATCCGCCACCAGCCGCAGCAGGTCGTCGCCCTGCACCTGGGTCGTGGCGATGCGGCCGACGACATAGGTGGCGGGGTCGAGCTCGGCGCAGAGCCGCTCGATCAGCGTGGTCTTGCCGGCGCCCACCTCCCCGGTGACGACGACGAAGCCCTCGCCCTGCGCCAGCCCGTACATCAGGTGGGCATAGGCCCGGCTGTGCACCGTGCTGGGGAAGAAGAGCCGGGCATCCGGCGTCATCAGGAAGGGCGGCTCGCGGAAGCCGTAGATGTCGATCCGCATCGGCTCGGCTCCTTCAGAAAACTTGGCGCAGCGAGAGGATGATGGAATTCTGATCAGTCTGGCCCTGGCTGCCGTCCTCCTGAAGGCTGGTACGCCGCAGCAGGACGAAGCCGGACAGGGTCGGCGTGATGCGCTGGGACAGCGCCGCTTCCAGAACGTAGTTGGTGCTGTTCCGCCCGCCCTGCTGCTCGGTGAAGCCAAGGCGCGCGAGCGCACGGAGGTCGATGTCGGGCGTGAGCTCGTGGGTCCAGGACAGACCGAACGAATTGGTGCGCGTGCTGAAGGCGGTATTGCCGGGGGTGATCGACACAGGCTCCCGCCGCTCGTTGAAATAGAGAAGGGAGATCGTGTCGCGCGACCAGCTCTGGCCGATGCCGGCGGTCGCGCGCTTGGTGCGGAACACGCTGCTCTGGGTGGAACCGAAGGGCGTGCGGTAGGCGATCGGGGCTGGGATGCCGGTGGTGGAGTCCACCGCATTGCCCTGCTCGTCCACCACGACGGTGGTGAGCAGGTCGCTCGCCTGCAGGAGATTGGTGCCGATCTGGTCGGTGTAGGTGGCGAAGACCCGGGTGCGGCTGCCGACATAGAGATTGCCGTTGCCGTTGAAGGAATCGTAGCCGTCGCGCCGGCCGTAGCGGATGATCAGGAAGCTGTCCGGATCGGGCGAGAGGCGGACACCGGTACTCCAGATCGCGTCGTGCACCACGAAGGGCGGCGTGCCGTTGAAGCGCTGGTCCTGCCAGCCGCCCTCGCCCAGCAGCGCGATCTCGCGCGTCACGGCGTAGCGCATCTGCAGCGTGTGGATCTGGCGGTAGGCGCCATTGTAGACGCCGCTGCCGTCGAAGCCGGTATTGACCGTCCGCGCTTCCCAGGCCAAGGGGCCCCAGTTCTCACCGGAGCTGAGGATGCCGTAGCCCTCGTTGGCGGTGAAGCTCTGGCCGCTGAAGAAGGGCAGGCTGTCGCCCGGCCGGGTGGCGCTGCGGCCGCTATCGGCGGCACCGCGGAAGACATAGCCGATGCGGGCCGTGGCGAAGCCGCCGATGCGCTGCTGCAGATAGGGCGAGAACTCGTAGCGGGTGCCCTGGATGCGCTGCTGCCGGCCGCTGGAGTCGTTTGTCAGGCCGGTATCGCTGAACAGCGAGCGGACATCGCCCGAACCGCGGGCATCGAAGAACAGCAGGTCCGGCACCAGGGTGACCAGGCCCTGGCCATTGAAGACATGGTCCACCCGGTTCTGGTCCGGGGTGTTGAAATTATAGGTCGCCAGCGGTCGGTAGACCAGGCGACCGGTCACCCGCTCGGTATCGGCGGCCAGGGCGAGGTCCGGGTTGAGACGGACATAGCCGTCGGCCTGGCGGTTGGTGCGGCTGTTGCGGACATTGTCGGTGGCGCCGAGCTGCACGCCGAGGCTCGGCGTCAGCGTCCAGCCGCCGCGCGGCGCACCGGGGGGCGGCGGCGCCCCGGCGGGCAGGCCGACGGTGTCGAAGCGGTCGATCCAGACGCCCGGCCCGGCGCCCTGGGTCAGTCGGCCGGTGCCGAAGGGGGCGGTGGGGCCGGGCAGGGCCAGCGGATCGAAGCCAAGGAGCGGTGCGCGGTCCTGCGCCCGCGCGGGGCCGACCGCCAGCGGCAGGAGTAGCAGGCCGCCGATCAGCGGAAGCCTGCACCGCGGCCGTGCCGCCCGCCAGCGGCGCCGCCGGCGCCGGTCAGCCACCGTAGTAGCCGTAGTAGCCGTAGGCGCCGAAGGAATCGCTGCGGGTCAGGCGGGTGCGGTTCAGCAGCAATTGCAGGGTCGGGCAGCTCTCGACCATGTCGAGCGCGGCTTCCACCTCGTTGCGCTGGGTGCGCTCCGCCTCGACCACCATGACCACCTGGCCGGCCACCGAAGCGAGGGCGCCGGGCTCGCTCGTCGCCAGGCAGGGCGGCGTGTCGAGCACGAGGATGCGGCCCGGCAGGGCCGCCGCCAGCCGCCTGAGTGTCTCGGCCAGCACGGTGCCGGAGGGCAGTTCGGCCGCGCCTTCGACGGGGGGACCGAAGGGCAGGAAGGAGAGCCGGCCGATTGCGGTCGGCACCAGCAGCCGCTCCGGCCGCTGCACCGGATCGGCCGCCAGCAGCCTGAGCCCGGGCTTGTCCTGCTGGCCGAGCCGCGCGCTCAGCGTGTCCCGCCGCTTGCCGTCGGCATCGACCAGGACCACCTGCTCGGTGACGCTGAGGGCGAGATAGGCCGCGAGGTTGAGGGAGCAGAAGCTCTTGCCCTCGTCCGGCCGGGCGCTGGTGATCATGACCAGGCGGCTGATGCGATCCCCGGCCGGCTCGGCCGTCTGCAGGGCGCGCAGCACCTGCTGCTGGACGACCTTCATCTCCTCGGATGTCCGGCTGCGCTTGCTGCTGGCCGGATCGAGGAAACCTGCGAGATGCAGCGTCTCGAGCCTGATGGCCGAGGGTTGGGCGGGAGCCGGCGGTGGCGCGGAGGTGACGGCCGCTGCCGGAGCCTGGGGTGGAGCTGGCGGCACCGTGCCGGCCGCATCGGGCGGTGCCATGCCGCCCACGCCCTCCAGGGCGCGTTCGGCGAGCGATGCCCTGGCGCGCGGCTCGGGCGGGGTGGCGGCCGGCACCGACGGCCCGCCGGCCGCAGCCTCCGCGATGCCCTCGGGAGACGCAGCGCCGGCCGGCGTTTGCGATGGGCCGGCGGGCGGTGCCGGCAGCTTGCCCAGCGCCTCCATGGCGCGTTCGACGAGGTGACGGGAGGAGGGCGGGCCGCTCATGCCACGAACCTCGAGACCAGGCTGCGCAGTGCCGGGAAGAAGACGGTGACCGCGCCATAGGCAACGAAAAGCAGCACAAGGCTGCTGGCGAAGAGCGTCGCCGCCGCGGTCTGGGGCGGCAGCGGAGTCGCCGAGGAGATGCTGCCGATCACGGGCAGGCCGAGCTTGCGGAGGTCGTGCACGGTGTAGAAGCCACGGTCGAGCTGGACGAGCAGGAAGGCGAGCAGCCCACCCGCACCAAGGCCCGCCGCCAACACCAGGGAGGAGAGCAGCGGACGGTTCGGCCCCGACGGCTCGGGCGGCACCACGGGCGGGTCCACCACCTCGAGCCGCACGCGCTCGGCGCCGGTGCGGGCGGCGCCGGCGATCTGCACGGATTCGCGTCGTTCCAGCAGCTCCTCATAGGCCTTGCGAAGCACGCTGTAGTCGCGGTCGAGGTTCTGGAACTGCGCCTGCAATTGCGGGGCGGTGCGTGCCAGCGCTTCCAACTGCTCGACCGAGGCCGCTTCGTCGCGCACCTGGCGCTCGAGGGATGCCCTGTTGGCC